>NZ_JANSKB010000010.1:0-950 GCF_024741215.1 Gabonibacter chumensis
ACGCGGCGATCGGTTTGTTCATGTCGAGCCTGACCTCTTACCAGATCGTTGCCGCCGTGGGTACCTTGGCGATCCTCGCGGCTTTAAGTTACGTGAAGGGATTGTGGCAGGAGATCGATTTCGTTCGCGATATCACGTTCTGGCTGGCGATTTCCGGTCGAGCCGGGGAGTTCGTTAACGGTTTGATCTGCTCGGAGGACGTGATCTATTTCCTGATCGTGATCGGCTTGTTCCTGTTCATGAGTGTTATTCGTTTACAGGCTTGTCGGCAGAAGAGTTCGTGGGCGGTGAATCTCGGTAAATACGCCGTGGTATGGTTTATTGCCATGCTTGTCGGCTACCTCTCTTCCCGTCCTTCCTTGATGTCGTTTTATGATGTGACGCGTACGAAACAGAACACGTTGACCCCGAACAGCCAGGATATCGTTGCCCGCATGGACGGGAAGTTGACAATCACGACCTACGTGAACATCATGGATGATTACTATTGGATCGGTATGCCCTCGCAAAAAAGTTACGATTTGCGTCGTTTCCGTCAGTATCTTCGTTTTAAACCGGATATCACGATGAAATACGTTTATTATTACGACTCGGTAAAAAACATGAAGAACCTGGAAAAGAGATACCCGAACATGACNATTACGACTCGGTAAAAAACATGAAGAACCTGGAAAAGAGATACCCGAACATGACTTTCGACCAGATGGTGAAGAGGACGCTAGAATCCACCGGATTGGACACAACGAAGGTATTGAAGCCGGAACAGATTCGCGCACGAATTGATTTGTCCGGCGAGTACAATCGTTTCGTTCGTTTGTTGGAGCGGGAGAACGGCCAGAAGACTTTCTTGCGTGTGTTCGATGACATGATGATCTTCCCCGGGGAGACGGAGATTTCAGCCGCCTTCAAGCGTATCGTGATGAAGTTGCCGAAGGTGGGCTTTTTGACGG
>NZ_JANSKB010000011.1:0-445 GCF_024741215.1 Gabonibacter chumensis
ATACGCCGTGGTATGGTTCGTTGCCCTGTTTATCGGTTACCTCTCTTCCCGTCCGGCATTGATGTCATTTTACGACGCCACGGAGACGAAGCAGAACACGTTGACGCAAAATAGCCAGGATATCGTTGCCCGCATGAACGGTAAATTGAAGATGACGACTTATGTTAATATTTTGGATCGCTATTACTGGATCGGTATGCCCTCGTACCGGAACTGGGATAGACGTAATTTTCGCCAGTATCTTCGTTTCAAGCCGGATATGTCGATGAAATACGTTTTCTATTACGACTCGGTAAAAGATATGAAGGCTCTGGAGAAGAGATTCCCTAATATGACTTTAGACCAAATGGGGAAAAGAATGATCGAGATTACCCGGTTGGATTCAAACAGAATATTGAAACCGGAACAGATTCGCGAACAGATCGACCTGAAGCCGGAAATGAAT
>NZ_JANSKB010000012.1:0-230 GCF_024741215.1 Gabonibacter chumensis
GAACAAGCCGATCACGATCAGGAAATAGATCACGTCCTCGGAGCAGATCAAACCGTTAACGAACTCCCCGGCTCGACCGGAAATCGCCAGCCAAAACGTGATATCGCGAACGAAGTCAAGATCTTGCCATAAGTCTTTCACGTAAGATAAACCGGCTAAAATCGCCAACGTGCCGACAGCGGCAACGATCTGGTAAGAGGTCAGGCTCGACATGAACAAACCGATCGCCG
>NZ_JANSKB010000013.1:0-203 GCF_024741215.1 Gabonibacter chumensis
TCGTCAACAAAGGGATGTAAAGGTAAAGGTAAGATTGAACGGCCGTGAACAAACCCCTCCAGCCAGCGTATAAACCCATGGTAGCGTTATAGTTACCGTATCCCAACGATTCCCGACGTACCAGGCCGCTCATCAGGTCGGAGAAAGCCATGCTGCATTGAAAGGTAAAGATGATCAGGATCAACCACGCGATCGGCGAGTAG
>NZ_JANSKB010000014.1:0-203 GCF_024741215.1 Gabonibacter chumensis
CTACTCGCCGATCGCGTGGTTGATCCTGATCATCTTTACCTTTCAATGCAGCATGTCCTTTTCCAACTTGATGAGCGGTTTTGTTCGTTCGGAGTCTTTAGGCTACGGTAATTATAACGTGACCCTCGGTCTTTACAGCGGCATGCGCGGTTTGTTCACGGCCGTTCAATCTTACCTTTACCTTTACATCCCTTTGTTGACGA
>NZ_JANSKB010000001.1:0-1543738 GCF_024741215.1 Gabonibacter chumensis
TTCTTCCTGTCCCGGTTTAATTCTCGCGCTCCTGACAACTCTCGTCATCAAAAGCTACGCTCGCTTTTTGTCACTTCAATATCTTTAAGAACTCGTCTGCTTATTTAGCTCTCTTCCCCTCGATCTTCCCGCGGAAAGCGGGTGCAAAAGTAGGGCTTAATTTTCAACTTCCAAATTTTTCCTCCACTTTTTTAAAAGTTTTTTTTCAACTCTCCATGCTCTCCCCGCCGGAAAAATCATCCACCATTCACCTCCTCATGACTACTCCACCTCCCACCATTCCTTTCTAACGTCATGAACTCTTTCTCTCTCGAAAGCGGGTGCAAAGATAAAAAATGAATCTATCCCTTTCCAAATTTTTACGCCTTATTTTTTCAAAAAAAAATAACGCAATCGCTATCCCGTCTATCTCTCAACGACTTTCGGGCAAAGACAACAACAGTAAATTGCAAATTCTCAAATCACGAAATCGTCTAACCACTAAATCTCCCGCTCCCGTCATCTTCTTATCCCCGGTTTTCACAATTGTTTTAAAGCTAATTTGATCAACTCCTCCACACTGCTTACATGTCCGGTAGCATATATTTTATCCAACGTCTTTACCACCTGCGCACGTGCAAAACCGAGCATCATCAAAGCCGCTAAAGCCTCCTCTTTCATCGTATTGGACAATACTCCCATATTTTCCAATACCACACCCTCCTTACCTACTTTATCCTTTAACTCGATAATTACCCTTTGAGCCGTTTTTATACCTATTCCCTTCACACTCTTAATCGCATTTACATTTTCGGTTACGATAGCCCCGGTAATCTCTTCCACACTCATAGAGCTCAACATGACATTTGCCGTATTCGCCCCAATCCCCGAAACTGATATCAAAGAACGAAACAAACTCCGCTCCTCTTTGGTGAAAAAACCATAAAACAGATGTACATCTTCCCGTATAACTTGATGAATATAAAGCAAAACCTCTCGTTCCGAAGCGATCTTAGAATAAGTATTCAACGATACATGAATATTATATCCGATTCCTCCACATTCGACAACCACATAGGCAGGGGTAGCCTCTATCAGTATTCCTTTAATATATTCGTACATAATAAACCTGAATTAAAATACCCTTAAGGACGGAATCCGATGATTTCCCGAACTTCCTTTATCGTCTTCTCCGCACTCGTTCTTGCTTTTTCAGCTCCCATAGCCGCAATCTTATCCAAATAAACTGGATCGGCCGAGTATTCCAGAATCCGCTCTCGGATGGGGGTACAAAATTGAATAATATCTTCGGCTAACTGCTTTTTCATATCCCCGTAACGAATCTCGCAAGCATTATACTTATCATTGAAATAAGCATAAGTATCTTTGTCGGAAACCACTTCCATTAAAGTAAATAAATTTTGTATCACCTCAGGCTTTATGCTATTAGGTTCAGTCGGCCCGCTATCGGTTACCGCTTTCATCACTTTTTTACGAATTGTAGCGGCATCATCGATCAAGTATATGGCGTTACCCTCGGATTTACCCATTTTCCCCGAACCATCCAAACCGGGAATCTTCACCGCTTCCTTGGAAAAGGTAAATGAAGCCGGTTCCGGAAAAAACTCCCGGCCATACATCGTATTGAATCTCCGGGCAAATTTACGAGCCATCTCCATATTCTGCTCCTGATCTTTACCAACCGGTACTTTATGTGCTTTATGAATAATAATATCAGCGGCCATAAGCGTCGGATACGTCAATAATCCGGCATTCACGTTATCAGGCTGTTTCCGGGCTTTTTCCTTAAATGTTGTCGTACGCTCCAATTCACCCAAATAAGCATTCATATTCAGGAAAAGGTATAGTTCCAAAATCTCCTTCACGTCACTCTGAACATAGATCGCCGATTTTTCCGGATCTATGCCACAAGCTAAGTATTCGGCTAAAATCTTTCGGACACTTCCCATGATATCGTCCGGACGAGGATGCGTAGTCAACGAATGCCAATCGGCAATAAAAAAGAAACAATTATATTCATTCTGCATCTGAATAAAACTCTTTACCGCACCGAAATAGTTTCCTAAATGCAAATTACCCGTAGGTCTAATTCCGCTTACTACTGTTTCCATCGTTAAAAATTTTCAATGTTTACGAACGACAAAGATATATTTTTATTCCTTTTAGAACAATATAATCGGTTGCTCTTCCTCCCAATACCGAATTTCAAAACTATTTTTCTACGAAAAAACGAAGAAAAAGTTACGTTCAAATCCTTCATTTTAAGCTTGAATACTGACCTTTCCAGCACATGCACCAGCTTATTTCATACAACTTACTGATTGT
Source organism: Gabonibacter chumensis (assembly GCF_024741215.1). Taxonomy (NCBI): domain Bacteria; kingdom Pseudomonadati; phylum Bacteroidota; class Bacteroidia; order Bacteroidales; family Porphyromonadaceae; genus Gabonibacter; species Gabonibacter chumensis. The sequence continues at coordinate 2,326 of NZ_JANSKB010000001.1, forward strand.
CAAAATAAAAAATATTGAAAAAAAAAGATGTTCTTATGTTGTTTTTTCCTACATTTGAGACGAAAACTCAAATTTAAACTTTAATTTAACATGGAAGGATACGAAAAAAATGAAGGTATGGAAATGAATGATCGGGAAGAGATCTATTCAAAACCAGTGAGAGCAGGGAAAAGGACCTATTTTTTCGATGTAAAAGCTACTCGTAATAATGATTATTATTTAACGATTACCGAGAGTAAGAAAAAATTTGACAAAGAAGGTAATCAAAACTACGAGAAACATAAAATTTTCTTGTATAAAGAGGATTTTGAAAAATTTGCAGAAGGCCTGGATGAGGCTGTAGCATATATTAAAGCGGCTCTGAACGGCGAGTTGCCGGAATCTCATCAAGACAGAAGCAATGATTTCGATGACATTGATTTCGACGATTTATCAAAATAAAAAAAGAGGCTTAAGCCTCTTTTTTTATGGTAATAATCCATACGGTATTTTAGCCAAACCTTCAGCCAGTTGATTTATTCCTTTTTCCAGTTTTCCTTTCAGCATCATTTTCATCACGACATTCAAATCCGCCTCAAAAGTGATCCGCATACGGGTGTCGTAAGGTCCATTCTCCAACAATTGAATCCACATACTAAAATCAAAAGGAACACGTCCGTCTCCTCCCAATTTTATGAGTTTAGGCTCTTCCCGCTCCACTATTTTCATTCCCATCTCCCCCACGCCTTTGATTATGAAAGAACAGCTATCCTCCGTCGTACGAATATCTTCAATTTTATCCGAAATAGAAGCCATCTGTTCCCCTCCCATCTGGCGGGCCATATTAATAATGGTCCCTATCCGATTGAAGTCGGAAAGAAAATTATAAACCTTATCTATTGTACATTCAATTTTCTGAACATCGCTTACAACCTTTGTAGACATAAACAATATTTATTTATAGGTTTCAGGACTCAATCTCCACTCTTTCAATTTTTCAACCTCATTCGAATGAACATAACCCGTCCTCACGGCTAAATCGATCATCGCCCCATAATTACTCAATGTGTCCAAAGCACAATGAGCAGCAGCAAAATTATCTTCCGCTTTCTGAAAACCGTATGTAAAAATAGCAGTCAATCCCAACACGTTACAACCAGCGTTCCGCAAAGCTTCCACGGCTTGCAAGCTGGAGCCGCCTGTTGAAATCAAATCCTCAACCACTACCACCTTCTGTCCGGGCTTACAGTCCCCCTCAATCAAATTCTCCAATCCGTGATTTTTAGCCGAAGACCTGACATACACAAACGGTAAGCCTAACTCCTGAGCAACTAATGCTCCTTGCGCTATCGCTCCGGTAGCAACACCGGCAATGACCTCCACTTGAGGATATTTACTCCGAATTAATTCGACGAACTGATCCCTGATATAGGTACGAACTTCCGGGAAGGATAATGTCTTACGGTTATCACAGTAAATCGGCGATTTCCAGCCGGAAGCCCAGGTAAAAGGGTCAGAAGGTTGCAATTTAATAGCTTTTATTTGCAATAAATGAGAAGCTACCTGCTCAGCTACACTATTCATATTATACTTTATTTAATAATTATTCATTCTCTTTCGGCGTGCAAAGGTACGAAGTATTTTTTAAAGCGCTCTCTACGACCCGTAGAATTTCAGGATATTCTTTTCCCAGTTGTCCTGAACCGCACAACGTCGCAATTCCCCGTAATCCGGGAACAATAGAATCAATAAAATGTTGTTTCCTTTCGTGTATACCCCTCAAACCGAAAGCCCCCATAGCCTGCAAAAGACGTATCAACACAAAATGATAATAAGCCTTACGAAATATCTTCGCCCGCTCTTCACTATAAATAGACAGTCGCCGGATATAATAATCCAGTAATTCATTTTTTTGCTTTTCCGGCATCTTCACCACGGCATCATACAACAAAGAAGCCACATCATAATGCAATGCTCCCCGACGTCCTCCCTGGTAATCGATAAAATAAACATCATCATCCGACACCATGATATTTCGTGACTGAAAGTCTCGGAACATAAAACAATCGGCTGCCACAACCACCAAATGCTTTGTCAACCGGTCAAAATCATTCTCCAATTTCTCCTCGTCCGCCTCCACTCCGGCCAACCGTAAAAAGCAATACTTAAAATAATTCAAATCCCAACGAATACAACGCTCATCAAAAACAGGACGAGGCAAACAAGCCGAATAATCCAATCCTTTCCCCCCTATCCATTGAAAACGCAATAATTCAGACAAAGACTTTCTATACAATTCCATCGTGTGTTCGCTCAATCCCTTTTCCTCCCGTTCCCGCTCCACGATATCCAACAGCATATCCGTTCCGAGATCTTCCTGCAAATAACACTTTCCGTCTTCCGACACCCGATATATTTCAGGTACATGCAATCCCTTTTCTTTAAAATTCCGGGAAAATTCAACGAACAACCGGTTTTCCCTCAAGTTTTCATGGTACACGCCGATGCAGGAAAACCTCTCGTCTCGCATACGATAATATTTTCTTGCAGAACCGGATAAAGGCAAAGCATCCACGCTCTTTACCGCATGTCCCGCGTACGATTTAAAAAGAGATTCCAACTGTTCTTCCATAAACTTTATTCGTTATTACTCCCCGCTTTACTTCTACGGTAATCCAAACACAGGTTACGCCGCTTACCGATAATATACCTCCCAAAAATTAAAACATCAACCGACAACAAAGCGCATATCCTTTTCATTCTCCGGTATGAATGCAAAAGTAAAGCAAATCGCCCATAATCCAAAACCTTCCCATCCAAAATAAAAATCCTGCCAACATCACGTTAGCAGGATTTGTGCCCAAGACAAGACTCGAACTTGCACAGCCGAACGGCCACTACCACCTCAAAGTAGCGTGTATACCAATTTCACCACTTGGGCATTTAACGCTGCAAAGATATTTTTTTTCTCCAAAAAAAGAAAGATATCCCCCCAAAAAATACGCGATAATCCAAGTCGATCCCCCAAATATACCTTATATCTTACTCCCCTGTCTTCATCTCGCACCAAACGGTTTTGGCCACACAATGCGTCTTTTCACAAGTTTCATTCATCACCCGGTGAAAAATAACGATTTCGCCTTCCTTCTCCTCAACCCGTTGTTGGCAAGAATATATCTCACTATCCGGCATAATCTCATGCTCGTACACGATCTCTAACTCTCTTAATTCGTGATTTTTCAAAAAATCAAAAGACAACGAATTGGTCACCCATCCGACATAAGTAGCCTGCGTCACATGCTTATTAAAGTCAATGTTATCATAAGTAGCCACGAAATGGCGTCCCGATTCGTACTCGGAAGGAACTTCTTTGGTATTCAAATCAAAACCAAGTTTTCTTTCAAAGCCTTCACAAGATTTAGCCGCTTCAATTACCACCTCCGGCAAACGCACGGGACGACGGCGAGCCAGATCGATAACCATCCATTCCGAGGTCGCCCTTAACAAGACCTCACCTTCCGTCGTCATCATTTGAAAATCCCGAAGAGCAAACAGACGATCGATTCCGGAGGGCCAAGTCTCCAAAATAACGGTATCATCTTTCCGCGGCATATGCGACACCACGATATGCAATTTATGCAACATCCAGGTCAACCCCCGAGCATTCAGAGTCCCCACATCGAATTTCAGCGACAACGTTTGCTCGTTAGCAATATCATTAAATAAATCACATAACGTTTTCACGAAAAGCCTCTCCCTCAAATCGGTGTAATGCGTGCAAATCTTTATCTTGTCAATATGCTTCAACATTTTATATAACTTTGGTTTACTAATTACAAATCAGATACACATGTTCAGGAGCTCAAATTATATTGACCTCCGATTCTAACCAAATACCGAATTTCAAAAAAACTGATTTTTTTATCTCGTTAGCCAAATGGGCCACTTCAACTCCATTGGCCTCTCCTTTATTTATCAATACCAACGCTTGTTTATCATGAACCCCGGCGTTTCCGATACCCTTCCCTTTCCATCCGGCAGCCTCAATCAACCAACCTGCAGCCACCTTTACCCGCTCGTCATCTACGGGATACAAAGGAAGTTGCGGGTAACTTTTCGAAAGAGCATCCGACAACTCTTTAGGAACCACGGGATTTTTAAAAAAACTTCCCGCGTTGGGCCATACCTTTACATCGGGTAATTTAGTATTACGAACGCGTATCACAGCCTGTCGTACATTTGCTAACGATACCCCGCCCAATCGATCGACCTCCTCCCGGATGCTCCCGTAATTCAAATTAAAACGAGACCGCTTGGAGAGACAAAAAGTAACATACGTAATGATAAACCGATTTTTCCATTCATGCTTAAAAATCGAATCCCGGTATCCGAAACGACATTGATCGGCATGGAAGCCAACAACCTTCCCCGTCTGCAGGTCAATTGCCCGTACCCCGGATATAACCTCTTTCACCTCGACTCCATAAGCCCCTATATTCTGAACCGGAGTAGCCCCGACATGTCCGGGGATCAACGACAAATTTTCTATACCGTAATACCCGCGTTCAACCGCCCAAGCCACAAAATCATCCCACACGACGCCGCTCCCGACCTGAACGAGTACCTCATGTTCATCTTCCCGCAGAATAGTATATCCCTCCATTAGCGGATAAAAAACAACTCCCGGAAAATCCGTCGTAAACAAAAAATTACTTCCTCCGCCTAAAATGATAATTTCTTCCGGGTTCAACTCGTAATCCGTTACAAACTCTGAAAGCTCTTTTTCCCGATCACTTTCCACGAAATACTTACAGGTCGCATCCATGCTAAATGTATTATGCGCTTTCAAATTATAATTCTCCCGAACTCTTATCATTTATTTTTCATTTAAATTTATTATCAGCAATACGGCAAAGGTAAAACATATCACAAATAATTCATTAATTTTGTCCGTTTAATCTACACCTGTATGATGCAATTACCAACTCTTTTCAGCGAACGCATGAGTCAAATTCTCGGACAAGAAGCGTCGGATTTCTTCGAAGCATTACATAACGCGTCTCCTGTTTCCATCCGATTGAATCCACACAAACAAACGTCCCTGCCCCCCTTCCAAAACTTGCTCGACACCCCGGTTCCCTGGTGCAACAATGCATTTTACCTGAAAGAGAGACCCCTGTTTACTTTAGACCCGTTCCTACACGGGGGAGTTTACTACGTGCAAGAAGCCTCTTCCATGTTTCTCCAAACAGTCCTTCAGCAAATTACGGGCCATAATCCATTGAGAGTTTTGGATTTATGTGCCGCCCCCGGAGGAAAATCCACCCTGTTGGCCGCAAGACTTCCCCAGGGTTCCTTATTGGTTTCAAATGAAGTCATTAAATCCAGAGCCGTAATCCTAAAAGAAAATATGATCAAATGGGGGAACGACCATACGGTCATTACCCAAAGCGATCCGCGTCAATTTTCCTCTTTCACCGGAGCCTTCGATCTTATTCTGGTAGATGCCCCCTGTTCGGGCGAAGGTATGTTTCGGAAAGACCCCAAAGCCATTGAAGAGTGGAGCGAAAACAACTTACGTCTATGCGAAGAAAGGCAAAAACGGATTCTATCGGACATCTGGAACGCCTTAGCTCCCGGAGGATATCTGATTTACAGCACATGTACCTATAATCCGGGAGAAAATGAGAAAATATTAGAATGGCTTTTAACCCATTACGATGCCACCTCCATCGAGATACGACATCCTTTCGAAGAGATCACGAAAGCAAAATCTTCCGCTCACGGATATCGTTTTTATCCCCATCACTCGCGAGGAGAAGGATTTTTCATAGGCGTAATGCAAAAAAACAACGGAGAAAGATTCCAAATCAAAAAAGAAAAACGGAACAATAAAAACAAAGAGATCGACCTGCCGAAAGAATTCGACATCTACCTACGGAATCCCGATCTTTACTATGCCTATCAGAAAGGAGACACGATAGGAATCATCCCCCGGGAACATGCTGATTTTATTCAACAATTATCCTCAAAAGTCGACCTATTGTACAAAGGGTGCGAATTAGGCGAAGTCATAAAAGGAAAAAACAAACCGACACATGCTTTGGCCCTATCTCCGGTTCTGGCAAAAAACAATATACGGATACAAGAGGTAGATTTACAGACAGCGATTCGATACCTTAAAAAAGAAGAGCTGCGGTTCGAGGCTCCTCAAGGAGAATGGATCCTGATATCCTACCTCTCTACCCCCTTGGGATGGGTAAAAGAAGTAGGAAACCGAATCAATAATTATTACCCAAAAGAATGGAGAATCCGAAATTTCTGATTAACGATCCTGCTCCACGGAACAATAGCGTTTAATAATATTGTAAGAGTCCGTAATTCCCAATTCACCCGCTTTACTGAGATCAGCATTGGCCTGAGCTTTATTTCCCTTGTAAATATACAACAACCCTCTATTGTAATAGGCTTCGGCAATATCTTTATCCTTTTCCAATAATTGGGTATACAGATCGATAGCCTCATCCACTTTTCCGCTCTTCGCGTAAACGTTAGCAATATTAAACATCGCGAATACGAAATCGGGATCGATCTCCAAGCATTTGTTGTAATCTTCTAATACCGTGGAATAATCGACAACCCGCACGACCTTTTTATCCTCCCCGACGACTCGGGAGGTTTTCTCTTCAACGGACTCGATGTAATCATACATCTTCATCCGGGCTCCGGCCAGATTTAACCGGGCAAACAAATGATTCGGATCTCGTACCAAAATCGCCTTGAAATCCTCTATCGCGTCGGTATATCTTCCGAGTTCCAAATAAAAACCTCCCCTTAACAAAAGGGCTTCTATATCATCTTTATCCCGTCCTATCCTCTCCGACAAAACTCGTATCTGATTATCTAAAAATTCTAACGGGAAATGAAACTTTTTATCGGATATAGTCAATGCCGGATTGTAATTATGAGATTGATTATAAGTCATAATATGCTTATTGAAATACTGGACCTTACCTTTCCTCAAGGTATCTATGTCCAGGTACTGTACCAAAAATACATCCTGCAATCTTATAATCACCTCCTTATCCTGCAAACGACCGTTAATGACATCTTTTATCCTGTCCGTACGGGAATTGATGTCTATCAGTCTTCTGAAATTCTCCGTCGTATCGACCAAAGCATTCCGATCTCCGTCTTTCATCTTTTTATAACGATCCAAAATCTCTGCCGCCTTGTACTGATCCTTCTCGGCCTCCGCGTAATCGTGTTTCCGTGAATTCACCATGGAACGAGCTTGATAAGCTTTTACAAAATCGGGATAAAGCGAAATACTCTCCGTAAAATCATAATAAGCACCGTCTAAATCCTCTATCTCCATTTTCAGCAATCCCCGGTTAAAATAGATCAGAATATTATCCGGGTTCATTTTCAATACCTGATCGAAATCTTCAATAGCGCGGTTGTAATCACCTACCTCTGCCCTTAACAAAGCCCGATTATAGTACGCATAGGCATAAGTACTATCAACCTGTATCACGGCGGTATAATCATCCAACGTCTCTTTGTATTTTTTCATTTCATACCAAGCGTAGGCCCGACTCATCAATATTCTCTTATTTTGGGGATTTATCTTCAATCCCTGATTGTAATCTTCTATGGCATCATGATATTTCTTCTGCTGAAATTTCAAATATCCCCTCAAACCGTACGCTTCATCGGAAAACATATTCAATCGGATCGCGGCATTACAATCCGCGATAGCTCCGTTCACATCCTCGAGCTTATCCCGCATGATCGCCCGGTTCAAATAAGCGGCCAATAGTTTATTGTCAATAATCAAAGCTTTCGAATAATCTTTTTCCGCCCCTTTATAATCTCCCATATCAGCCTTTGTTATGGCCCTATTGGCATACACGTACGCATCTCCTGGATTTATAGAAACAGCCGTATTGTAATCCTCCAGCGCTTGCTCGTATCTTCTCAGGTTATGCCAGGCTATACCCCTGTACATAAAAGCATGAAAATAATTCGGATTCAGGTCTATCGCCTTCGTGTAATCCTGAATGGCCCCCTCGTAATCTTCCAGATTTAGCTTAGCCAACCCCCGGAAAAAATAAGGCTCGGACAAATAAGGCTTTACCCGTATAATATTATTGAAATTTTCAATGGCACTCACGTAATCGTCAAAATAAATGGCACTTTGCCCCATACGCATCATATTTGTCGTATTCCATTGAGCGGACAGACTCAATCCCCACCAACAAAAAAATATAAGGAAGACAATCTTTTTCATTTTTCTGCTCCTGTTGTCTATTATTTCATGCCTTAAAGGTAATAAAAAAAAGGGAAGCACAAAGCCTCCCTTTTCTTTATGATCAAAATCCTACGATTAATAATCGTTTCTCTTATCTTCCTTAACATCGGGAATAAATTTCCAAGTAGCAGCATAAACACGAACGCCGTATTCATCCGTACCACTACCACCGGTCGTATAGTATCCGTAACCGCCCACGGCAAATCCCACTCCCATGGTCACATTAGCCGCATAATAAGAAAGGTCTTCCATCTGATGCCATTGATCGCGGTTATGATTGTATCTCCAAACAGTTCTCGGAGCAGTTCCTCCCATTCCTGTAGCCACATAGGCATAAGGCTGTCCGTCTTTTCCCTTATCGGAAATAAACGTGATAGCATAAGCACGAGGAATACGATCATAATCCTTATCCTGTTTTACATCCGGCTTATTTGTCAAAGCACCCATCGGAGTCCATGTTTCCGTAGAGAAATCAAATTTACTCATATCGCGCAAAACACCCGCACCATCCGTACCTAAACAAACATAAGCATAACCTCCTACAACGAAAGCAGACGCACCGTAGCGTTTATCTCCGATAAATCCACTTTTCCCGTCCAAAATTTTCCATTGTTGTCCGGCTCCGGCCTTCGGATCGAATTTATAAAAATCTTTGTAGATGAGATCCTGATTGTTTTCACGATTACGACCCGTACCCACATAACCGTATTTGTCATTAGCAAAAGCAACGGCATCCCGGCATTTAACAGGTAAATTATCTATTTGACTCCAAGCTCCTTTTCCTCCGTCAGCAACCGGATCAAACTCCCAAAAATCATCATAATATTTAAGTGTCGTGGTATTCGTATTCGATCTGTAACCAGAACCCACGTATGCTTTATTCCCGATAACAAAAGCAACGGCAGCATGACGGGCCTCTCCCGGGAAATCGTTAATCCTCGTCCATGAACCACTCGTGTAATCGAATTTCCAAAAATCCTGATACTCCGCATCATTATTACCGTATCCTAATCCCACGTATGCGACATCGTTAATTACAAAAGAAACAGCTCCCAAACGATCGGAACCCGCGAACTGAGAAGCCTTCGCCCAGTCACCCAAATGGTCGTCATCTGATCCACAGGATGCAAAGAAAAAACCTAAAATAGCTAGAACTAAAAAATTAAATGTTCTCATACTTATTTATTTACCTATTTGTTTATTGTTATTTTCTAACTTTTCAATTATACTTTTATCTTTCCTACCCAAAAAGGATAGGCAAAACTACACATTTTATCTACAAATCCAATAAAAAAACAGGTGAAATATATCTTGTTATTCTTTTTTACACTTTATTCCGATAAAATACAATCGCTCCTTTCGGTTTTTTAGAAAATAGTTATACCTTCGCATTCTGTTAATTCAAAATAAAACTACAACATGAGAATATTCTTTCTGATAGGCTTTTTCTTTATTGTATTGTATGCTTGTGACAATGATTTAAATACCATCGGGGAAAATCTGATTCCGAATACCGGCTACGTGGAAGTGCGAAAATATAATATAGACAAAACTTCCACCATACGTTTGGACTCTTTTCCCACTTCCAGTCTTCCCTACATGATCATGGGATCGATAAAAGACGATTTCACGGGCAGAACGACAGCGATACCTTATTTCCATCTGGTTAAAACGGGATATGAAAAAAACCTGAATTTTGAGAGGGAATATGTTTACGACTCCTTGACCCTGCATTTCAGATACAATCAAGTCATTGCCGGAGATACGAGTCAACACCAGACCTATTATCTATATAGACTGACAGAATTTCCTGAATTTGATTACCTTAATCCTTTTTTCTATAACACGGATTCGCTTCCCCGGGCAAGCACGCCCATCTCCACTTTAAAAATTTATCCGCAAAAGGAGTACCTGTCGAGAGCTTATTTTAAGGTAGACGATGAATTGGGGAAAAAACTTTTTGACCTTATGCGGGCAAGAGATACCGTCTTTAGCAATGGACTGGATTTCTTACGCTACTTCAAAGGCCTATCCATTGTTCCCGATAAAGACAACAGCAACCTGATATCCATTGACGCCACTTCGGCCAACCTGTATTTACGTTGCTACTATCATTTCGGAGAGACCAAATACTGGTTTGATATTCCGACAATAGGATCATCCGGCAGTTATTACAATTTTACCAATTACAAAAACGATCCTCCGCAAGAATTGGCCCATGTAACCCAAACCGACTCTTTGCAGTATGTAAAAGGCGGATTGGGGGTAGTCCAGGGACTGAACGGATACATGCTGAAGCTCAATTTGCCTTTTATCAAAAATATCGATTCCTATCGCACCATCGTCAGGGCCGAAATAGAATTAAAACCCTATTTCAACGTCTACTCCAAGGTACCGGATGCCAAACAATTGGGAGTGTTCGTGTCTGACCGGGAAAACGGGTTAAAAGGGATTCTGTTGAACGGAAGCGGACAACAGGTTTACGGATACTTATACCAAAATTCGACGAACGTAAACGATCGGAAATATACCATAGACATCACGGATTACTATAACAGTCTGGTTAGCGGAGTTCCTCCTATCGATCAAAACATCCATCTATTGTTAGGATTACCCGGTACGTTGCGTTCGCAAGATAAAATAAACCTAATGGAAGGAAATATCAGCAGCTCATTTAATCGTGTAGTACTGGAAGAAGTTCCGGTTTTACGGCTCTATTATACACAATATAAATGATAAAGCAGTTATCAAATATGAATTTTATGAGAAAAATAGTTTTTAGTATCGTCATATTTCTTTGTTCAATCAGCGCATTCGGTCAAAACAATTCAGGTACTCCGTATTCCAAATATGGTATAGGCCTTTTCCCCGATAATTACGGTCCTTACACGGCTATGGGCGGCGTGTCCGTTGCCATGCGGGACAATTACAATATCAACTTTATGAATCCGGCTTCTTATACGGCTTTGGATACGCTCCGTTTCTATTTTCAATTGGGGGTCAGCGGAGAATACGTTGATATTTCAACGAACAAGGAACACTCCAAATATCAAGTCGCACAAAATGCCTCTATAAACATGGCTTTCAGACTATACAAAAAATTATTCATGTCTTTCGGTTTCAATGAAAAAAGCGATATCGGATACGATATTTTGTATAACAACGAAGTAATCGGCGATCCGAGCATGCGTTTTCTTCAACACATCGAGGGAGAAGGAGGTTTAAACGAAGCCTATCTCGGTTTGGCTTATCAATTCGGAAAGCTCTCCATCGGAGTAAACTCCTCTCTGATATTCGGTAAATTAGAAGAACGTCAGACCTTACAAATATTACCTGTCGGTAGTGGATATTATCTAAAAACCCGAACACAAACCAATGTTTTCGATGCACTATTCACGATGGGAGCCCAACTGCCGTTACAATTAAACAAGAATTCAAACCTGACCTTAGGAACCAGTTTCAATTTCGGAACCAATTTCCATGGGAAAAAAACATTTGAAGCCTATAAAATCAGTATGGCAACCGGAGTTCAAACTCCTATCAATGACGAAAAATGGGAAGACGGGAATATTCATTATCCTTTCAAAATGATTATCGGTACGACTTACGAATATAAAAAACGATGGTTGATTTCCGGAGACTACACGTTTCAAAACATGTCTCAATATCAAGAATTTGGCGGAGAAAGAGTGTATAAAAATTACCATAAAGCTGCATTAGGGGGATATTTCCAACCGGATGCAACCGGACGTTATTGGTGGCAACGTAACAAATATATGGCTGGTACGTATTTTACAAGGTCCCATATAGATTTGAACGATCATTCCATCAATACTTATGGGATCACGGTCGGATCTCAGATTCCGGTTCGACTTCGGACACAAGAGTTAATGTTAGGCGTTGCCTTCGATTTCGGTATGAGAGGGACCCGTTCTGACAATTTAATTCTGGAGAAATATGCTAAAGTAAGAATTAATATTGCTTTTAAGGAGATATGGTTCATGAAAAGCAAGATTAATTAGTAATTAAAAAGTTTATATTGAAAAACCCAAAACATGAGAAAAATTTTATTCACTTTTGCAGTAGCAGGTTTAGCACTTGTAGCATGTAATAACCAAAGCGGTTATACGGTAACCGGAAACATAGAAGGTCTGAAAGAGGGTAAGGCCTATATGGTAAACGTAGACAACGGAAAGGTAGATACATTAGCCTCTTCTGACATCAAAAATGGTAATTTCACATTCAAAGGTAATGTCAAAGGGATAACCGCCGCGTTTATAACGGTGCAAGGTCAAAGAGGCGGATTACCCATTTTTCTGGAAAATGAAAAGTTCACGGTAAAAATAAATCCGATGAACCCCATGGAAACCAGCGTAAAAGGTGGAGCCGCCCAAAAACTAAACAATGAATTCAACGACATTCAATTAGGAGTATACAAGCAACAACAGGTCCTGAATCAAAGCTACATGCAAGCTCAACAAGCTCAGAATCAAGCCAAGGCTGACTCTATTGCCAACGTATACAACCAATTGGTTGAAAAGGCGATGGCAAAAGAAGATTCTTTGATCAAAGCAAACCCCGACTCCTACGTATCGGCACATATGGTTGCCGCCATGATGGGAGAAATGGAGTTAGAGGCACTAAAAGGGAAATACGCATTACTGGGAGAAAACGCCAAAGCAACGATTCCCGGACAAAAAATCGCTCAACACATTGCCCGACAAGAGAGCGTTGCCATAGGACAAATAGCCCCGAATTTCACGCTCGACACTCCGGAAGGAGGAACCATTTCCCTATACGACATCAAAGGGAAAGTTAAATTAATCGATTTTTGGGCCTCCTGGTGCGGACCCTGCCGGCAAGAGAATCCTCATGTGGTTGCTCTTTACAAAGAGTTCCATCCGAAAGGTCTCGAGATCATAGGCGTATCATTGGATAATGACAAAGCGAACTGGGAAAAAGCGATCCAAGACGACGGTTTGACCTGGTACCAAGGCTCCGATCTGAAAGGTTGGCAATCGGCTGTAGCGCAATTATACGGAGTAAGAGCAATACCTCATACCGTATTGTTGGATGCAAACAATAAAATTGTAGCCAAAAACCTAAGAGGCAACGAATTAAAAGCAAAAATAGCCGAAATGCTAAAATAATTGTTTTTAACAATCATTAAAAAAGAAGAGGGTAAAAATAAGTTTATACCCTCTTCTTTTTTGCTACTTTTGTTTCATGCAGGAAAACAGAAAAAAGGTTCCTGCCGGTAACGATAATCGGTAAGTATAAGTTCTATGTATAAAATTCTTCTGAATCTTGTAATTTGTTTGCTTATCTCTCATACGATCTGGGGACAAGATACTATCGGAAAAGTAGATTCCCTCCTTTCGACAATGACTTTGGACCAAAAAATCGGACAACTGTTCATGATTGCCGCTTACAGCAACAAAGGTGCCGATTATGAAAAAGAATTAGAAGAAACCATCACCCGGTATCATGTCGGAGGAATCATCTTCTTTCAAGGTTCTCCTGTCCGTCAAGCCCTTATGACCAATCATTTTCAACAACTATCTCCCATCCCTCTATTAATAGGGATGGATGCTGAAAGCGGTCTCGGCTGGAGAATAAAACAGGCTATGGAATTTCCGAATCAAACACTATTGGGAGCCATACGCGACAACGATCTTATCTATCGCATCGGACAATCGATCGGTGAAGACTGCCGCCTGTTAGGAGTTCATGTCAATTTTGCTCCGGTTGTCGATATCAATACCAATCCCAAAAACCCGATTATCGGAATACGCTCTTTCGGAGAAAAGAAAAAAAATGTAAGCCAAAAATCCATTGCTTACATGCAAGGATTGAGTTCTCAAAACGTCATGGCTGTAGCCAAACATTTCCCGGGACATGGAGATACGGATGTCGATTCGCACTTGGCCCTTCCGTTAATAAAATTCCCTGCAACGCGTTTAGATTCTGTCGAGTTATATCCCTTTAAGGAGCTCATTGAGGCGGGAGTTCCGGGGGTGATGGTTTCCCACCTGAACGTCCCGGCCTACGATACCGCCAATCTTCCCGCCTCCTTGTCCCCCCGTATCGTGACGGAACTTTTAAGAAACCGACTCCGTTTTGAAGGATTGTGTTTCACGGATGCGATGAATATGAAAGGGGTAACTCTGGGAAGGGCCAAGGGTAAAGCAGACTTGTTAGCCCTGATGGCAGGCAATAACGTTCTCCTGTTTCCGGAAAACATTGCCGCCTCAATCAAGAAAATAAAAGAAGCGATTAAACACGGTAAAGTAAGCGAAGAGCTCATCCACGAAAGATGCAGGCAGCTCTTGTTGGCGAAAGAAAAGTACGTCATGCCTTCCTATTATCCGATTGATACGAACCGGCTCATCCAACGCCTGAATACGCCGCAAGATTCGGGAATCCTGCAAACGGCTTACGCCAAAGCAATTACATTAATAAAAAACAATGATCTTTTATTACCCTTCACAAAATTAGATACGTTGCGTATGGCTTCCTTAAACTTCGGCGACCGAAAAGCGACCGCCTTCGAGAACATGCTTTCCAACTATGCACCGTGTGATCATTTTTCCATAAGCAATGAAGCTTCTCCGGAAAAGATACAACAACTACTCAAAAAATTAGCTTCATATAACTGCATTATCATATACAATAGCGCCGCGCGCAACAGTATAGCCCGGCAATTCGGAGCCTCGTTACAGTTATCGAATATCATTAAAAAATTAAAAGGGAAACGCCTCGTTCTATGCCACCCGGCTACACCCTACGGTGTAGATCTATACAGCTATCTCCCCGTAGATGCAATACTTATCAGTTATAGCCACGATCTTCCGGCACAAGAATTTTCAGCTCAAGCCTTGTTCGGGGGAATCCGCGTAGAAGGGAAATTACCGGTCAGTATCAACCTCAGCTATCCTGCCGGAACAGGCTTAACGACCCCCAAAATCCGATTAGGATACCATCTCCCCGTTTTAAGCGGAATGGATAGCTTTGTATTACAACGCATCGACAGCATCTGCCAGGCTGCCATACAAGCAGAAGCGACTCCCGGCTGCGAGGTACTTGTGGCAAAAGACGGCTATATAGTCTATAACAAAGCCTTCGGATATCATACCTATCAAAAGAAAAAACCGAACCGGACAAACGACATTTACGACATAGCCTCCGTAACAAAAATTGCGGCGACACTCCCTACCACAATGATGCTTTACGATAAAAAAAAAATAGCGTTGGATTCACCGATTTCCCGTTACTATCCACCAATCATACAAACGAACAAGGCAAATATTACGATTAGAGAAATTCTCCTGCATATGGCCGCCTTAAAACCGGCCGTTTCTTTTTTTTATCATGCCATAGATAAAGGAAAATTATCCGGTCGTTTGTTTTCTCCGCGCAGAACGAAAGAAAATTGTCAAAAATTACGAGAGCGCCTCTATCTGAACCCGCATTTCAGTTACCGGGACAGTACGTTCTGCCACGAACCCCGAGAAGATTACACCCTAATATCTCCTCATTTCTATATTCACAAACAATTTAGGGATTCCATCCATGAGATCCTACTGAATAGCGAATTATTGCCGCAAAAAAAATACGCGTACAGCGATATCGGATTCGTTCTTTTAAAAGATATTTCGGAATCACAGACATCGACCTCTTTCGATCGTTTTTGTAAAGAACAACTATTTAAACGCATCGGGGCAAACAACACGGCTTTTCAAGCCTATCGGACCCTCAACCCGGAGCGCATCGTACCTTCGGCGGAAGATCAGGTTTTTAGGAAATCCCGACTAAAAGGATATGTACACGATCCCATTGCAGCCCTACTAAACGGTATATCCGGAAATGCAGGTCTTTTTACGAACACCGGAGACTTAGCCAAAATCATGGCAATGTATCTGAATCACGGCGAATACGGGGGAGAACGCTTTATCGACTCGGCAACCGTAGCCCTTTTCACAAGCACCCAATTACCCGCAAAACTAAATCGCCGGGGATTAGGCTTTGACAAACCTGAACAGGATGCCTCCAAAACCAGCCCCGCTTGCGCGGCGGCTCCCCCATCCAGTTACGGACACAGCGGTTTTACAGGTACAATCGCCTGGAATGATCCGGATAATAAAATGATATACATATTTTTATCGAATAGAACGTTCCCCAATGAATACAACGATAAACTTATTCAAGAAAACATCCGTACCAAAATCCAAGAGGTTCTTTACAAGGCGTTATCAACACCGACACAAACTCCCCTTTATACCCCTTAATTACGGAAATAATTCTTTATATTTAGAATGATTTTAAAATAGCTGAAAGCGTTCCATATGCCGGAAAAAAAGGTACTTTTGTTGACGCAAAAGAATTTAAATAGTTATCAATAAATAGACTTAATTATGAGTAATTTCTTAACATCGTCGATCGGGAAAAAGATCATTCTGAGTTTATCGGGTCTTTTTCTTATTGCGTTTTTGTGCATTCACTTGGCACTAAATCTACTTTTAATTGTGGATAATAGTGGTGAGTTATTTAACATCGGAGCTCATTTCATGGCAACCAATCCATTAATCAAAATCATCGAACCGATTTTGGCTTTGGGATTTATCATTCACATCGTATTAGCCTCCATCTTAACGCTCCAAAACAGAAGTGCACGTCCAGTCAAGTACGATTTGCGGAACCAAGCAGGCAACTGTACCTGGTCTTCCAGAAATATGTACATCCTGGGAGGACTGGTTTTAATCTTTTTGGTTGTACACCTCTGGAACTTCTGGTGGAAAATTAAGTTTGCAGGAGATCCTCTTTTAACGGAAATCGACGTGGATGGAGTGGCCATGGAAAACACTTACGCTTTGGTAGCAGGATTGTTTAAATCCAGTATCATCTACGGTTTGATTTATATTTTAGGCGGTGTATTCTTAGGTCTTCATCTCACTCACGGATTTTGGTCGGCATTTCAATCCATCGGTTTTTGTAACCAGATTTGGAGAAAACGATTGGAATGTCTTGCTAAAATTTTCGCGATTATCATTGCCGTAGGATTCAGTATTATCCCACTCTATTTTATTTTGGGTTTAGGTGGTAACTAATAACCGCTAAGTTCCCATGAGAAATCTGAATCTAAAAATCAAAATTAAAAATTATTCGTTATGACAAAATTAGACGCAAAAATACCTGCAGGACCGTTAGTAGAAAAATGGTCGAACCATAAAGCTCATATTGGTGTTGTCAGTCCTGCTAATAAAAGGAAATTAGATATTATTGTCGTAGGTACCGGACTTGCCGGCGGATCCGCGGCTGCCAGTCTCGCGGAACTTGGCTATAACGTTCTCGCTTTCTGTTATCAGGATTCCCCCCGCCGGGCTCACTCCATCGCCGCACAAGGTGGTATTAATGCAGCAAAAAACTACACGAACGATAACGACTCCGTTTATAGGTTGTTTTACGAAACCATTAAAGGAGGAGACTATCGGGCCCGTGAAGCTAACGTATATCGTCTGGCAGAAGTAAGTAATGCCATCATCGACCAATGCGTGGCTCAAGGAGTTCCTTTCGCACGTGATTACGGCGGCCTTTTGGCTAACCGTTCATTCGGAGGTGCTTTGGTTAGCCGTACGTTCTATGCCCGCGGTCAAACCGGACAACAATTATTGCTTGGCTGTTACGGAGCCATGAATCGCCAAATCGAAAAAGGACAAATTAAAGTATATAACCGCCATGAAGTTTTAGACGTAGTTCTTATCGAGGGAAAAGCAAGAGGAGTCATCGCACGCGACTTGGTAACCGGTAGAATCGAGCGTTTCGGCGCACACGCCGTTGTACTGGCAACCGGAGGTTACGGTAACGTGTTCTTCCTCTCGACAAACGCCATGGGATGTAACGGAAGTGCCGCATGGCAAGCTTACAAACGAGGTGCATTTTTCGCCAATCCTTGTTTCGTACAAATTCACCCGACCTGTATTCCGGTACACGGAGAACAACAAAGTAAACTGACGCTGATGTCCGAGTCATTACGTAATGACGGTCGTGTTTGGGTTCCGAAAAAAATAGAAGATGCTAAGAAATTACAGGCCGGAACTCTGAACCCGAACGATATACCCGATGAAGATCGCGACTTCTACTTGGAACGTCGTTATCCGGCATTCGGAAACTTAGTTCCTCGCGACGTGGCCTCCCGTGCCGCCAAAGAGAGATGCGATGCCGGATTCGGAGTAAATAACACGGGTAAAGCCGTGTTCCTGGATTTCAAATACGCCATCGACCGTTTGGGAAAAGAGACCATCGAAAAACGTTACGGAAACTTGTTCCAGATGTACGAAAAGATCACGGCTGTCGATCCTTACAACAACCCGATGATGATCTACCCGGCTATCCACTACACCATGGGAGGTCTTTGGGTAGACTACAACCTGATGACTACCATTCCGGGTTTGTATGCCATTGGAGAATGTAACTTCTCTGACCACGGCGCCAACCGCCTCGGTGCTTCTGCCTTGATGCAAGGCTTGGCCGACGGTTATTTCGTACTGCCGTATACCATCGGTGATTATTTGGCAAAAGATATTCAAACACCGAAAATTAAAACCAATACACCGGAATTCGATGAAGCAGAAAAACGGGTAACCGACCGTTTGCGCAAACTATACGATATAAAAGGAAGTAAGTCTCCGGATCATTTCCACAAACTATTAGGACATATCATGTGGGACTATATCGGAATGGCCCGTGACGCGGAGGGTTTGCAAAAAGCAATAAAATTAATTGCCGAACTAAAAGAAGAGTTTTACAAGGATCTTCGTATCACCGGAGAATTCACCGCTATGAACAACGAGTTGGAGAAAGCCGGACGTATAGCAGATTTCTTAGAGATCGCCGATCTGATGGCTCACGATGCCTTGGATCGTAACGAATCCTGCGGCGGACACTGCCGTTTGGAATCTGTTACGGAAGAAGGTGAAGCGAAACGGGACGACGAGCATTACCAATATGTTTCCGCGTGGGAATATAAAGGCGAAGCCACAGCTCCCGAATTACACAAGGAACCCCTTGTATTCGAAAACATAGAAGTAACCCAACGCTCTTATAAATAATGACAACTCAAATTGTAGGCATCGACATGAAAAAATTACCTGCAATTCAGCATTTAAAACAAAATTGGTTATGGCAGATAAAATATTAAAAGAACTAACTCTGAAGATCTGGCGTCAAAAAGATGCCAAATCCAAAGGCGGGTTTGAAACATACAAAATCCATGATATCTCTACCGGCACTTCATTCCTTGAAATGTTGGATATCCTCAACGAACAGCTTGTAAGCGAGAACAAAGAACCGGTTGCATTCGACCACGATTGCCGCGAAGGTATTTGCGGAACATGCAGTCTGTTTATCGACGGACGAGCTCACGGACCGGACGATGACGTGACTACCTGTCAATTGCACATGCGCCGATTCGAGGACGGAGCGACCATCACGATCGAACCTTGGCGTTGCGGAGCTTTCCCTGTAATCAAAGACTTAATCGTTGACCGCGGAGCATACGAGAAGATTTTGCAAGCAGGCGGATATGTATCCGTGAACACGGGAGGCGTTCCTGATGGTAACGCGATTCCTATCGCTAACGAAAAAGCAGAAGAAGCCATGGATGCGGCAGCCTGCATCGGATGCGGAGCTTGTGCGGCAACCTGTAAAAACTCTTCAGCCATGCTTTTCGTTGCAGCTAAAGTCTCACAATTGGCATTATTGCCTCAAGGTAAAATCGAAGCGGCACGCCGGGCAAAAGCCATGGTTGCCAAAATGGATGAACTCGGATTCGGAAACTGTACCAATACAGGAGCCTGTGAATCCGAATGCCCCAAGAGTATCTCTATCGAGCATATCGCCCGTCTGAACAGAGAATACCTGAAAGCAAAATTAAAAGACTAAATAAGATTTTTTTCGCGAAGAAGAGGTCGGAAGATTTTTCCGACCTCTTTCTTTATTAGTAGATTTAAAGATTCTTTTATTTAGTGATTTAATTTGAATCTCCCGATTGTAAATTTTAAATTGTAGATTGTAAATTAATCTCTGAATATCTATAACATGAGCAGTTCATAAAATCGAAATTCAATCCCTTGATCACAGAATCCTTCAATTCCTTTTATTTACAATCGTCAATTTGCAATTGATAGCACTTTAACCCCGTCCCCAAGTGCTATTTACCAGAAAAAAGAAGCATTCACTCCGAGTCAAATCGTTTCTTTCATCATCATCATCGTTTTGTTTTGCATTATCTTGGAAATACTTGCACTAATCCTCTATCGCAAACAATGAAAACAAATCAATAAAACATGCGCAGAATTGAAAGAATTTGAAGATAAATAGTTTCTTTTTTAGTAGATAGCGCGTAAATTTGCCACGACGAAAAAGCGATGAAATTATTTTACAGAGAAATCGGACAGGGAGATCCTTTGATTATTCTTCACGGATTATGGGGTGCCTCGGAAAATTGGCTTCCCATCGCCCATTTATTAGAGGACAGGTTCAGGGTAATCCTGCCGGACGTTCGTAATCACGGTCAATCGCCGCACTCGGATGAAATGAATTACGACGTGATGAGTGACGATATCATAGAATTGATCGAATCCTTAAAACTACCGACATGCCCTTACATCGCGGGACATTCCATGGGCGGGAAAATAGTCATGGCCATACTCATGAAAAAACCTGAACTTATCCGCAAAGCCGTCGTCATCGATATCGCTCCCATCGCCTACACCTCTTCCGACGGTGGAAGGCATAGTAAAATCATCGATTTCATGTCTGCTTTCAACCTTCGTTCGTATCAAACGAGAAAAGAGATAAAAAACGCTATTGAAACCCGTTTCAGAACACCCGAATCCCGGCAATTATTCTTAAAAAACATCCGGAAAACGAAAAACGGATTCGAATGGAAAATAAATCACGAATCCATACAAAAACATTTTCAAGAAATCAGCGGTTGTCCCTCTCTTCTTCCCTTATCACAATATGATCGAGAGATTCTTTTCATTAAGGGAGAACATTCCGATCTTATCCCCGCGGACAAGACTTCCTTGTACAAACAATTCCCGGCTGCCCGCTTCCTTCCAATACCCGATTGCGGGCATTGGATCCATAGCGAACAGCCGGAAAAATTAGCTCAAGCCATCAAAACATTTATTCTCCCCAAACAAAAGCTTTCGTCACATAGCTAATGGCCTGGATGTTCCGATCGGCATTATTATCGTATCTTCCGATTCCCGGCTCATACAGGATAGCCGACAACCGTATTTTATACACCTCTCCTTTTACCAAAGCAGACAATCGATTCTCGACCTTTCCTTGTGTCGCTTCCGTTATATTCAGCTCCCCCGTTCCTGCCAGCACTTCACTTTTGAAGAACGGATTATTAGCATCCGAATTTTTATCCAACACCTCAACCTGATAATATATATTCGACTCTTCAACAGGAGTCCAAGTCACGTCTATACCCGTAGAAGTAGCCGTCGGCTTCCATTCTGCCCTTAAATCAAAAGCGTGCTCCGGAACATTCGAATCATACAAACTTTCATCGAATTTCACATTCCACTTGGAACCGATCTTACAATAAAACCTTACTCTATCGCATTTTCCGGTGAAATCGATATTTTTCCGGTATACCAAATTTCCAAGATAACTTCCTCTATCCAAGGGAATTTGTCCTCCTTCCGCATCCGACACGATGGCATAGGCCTCCCGGATCGAACCGTTCCCGCTTATCTTAAACTCTAACGTTCTTTTCCAAGTTCCCTCCCCACCCAAATATTGATTAACCCAGTAAGCATCTCCGCTCAAGTTTTCCAAATAAGAAAGCCCCTCGTTGTATTCGCGGGCTCCCCATCCGTCATGCAAGGACAATATCCCCTTCCCGCATCCCAATACATTCCATGTCTTCTCTTCTCCGTTATTGTCCGTTATCCTCAAAGCATTATTTTCCAAATCCCTCCATTTTCCGGCAACCGTATCTTTCAAACCGCTATATTCCACACCAATCAAATTTCCGTTATTATCAAAACGAATCACCTCCAGTACATCATTCGTCCGGTAACCCAACTTATTGCCTATCCAACCGTTATAATACCAATCCTTACCCGTCAGATCATTCCGATTCAACACAAATTCTTTGTCGTCGCTATCGCTACACGCTCCTAAAATAAGTAAGGTGATAAAAGCACCTAAAATTCTCATGTTTCCCATTTTTACTACGTTAATTTCTATTCTTAGAATCAAAATTACATTTTAAAGCGAAACTCACGCTAAAATTATGCATTTTTAATATCTTTGTCTTTATACAATAATTATGCCTAATACAAACAGAGAAGATGTTGTACCCGTTAAAATTTCATCCGATTCTAAAAAAAACACTTTGGGGAGGTCATAGGTTAGCCTATAAAAATGAGAATCACATGGAGACCGAGCACATAGGAGAAAGCTGGGAAATCTCAGCCGTACAGGAACGCGTATCCGTAGTTTCTAACGGACTCTTAGCGGGAAATGATCTTCAGGAACTGATCGAAGTATACATGGGAGACTTGGTAGGAGATCGCGTGTACGAACAATTCGGCATCGAATTCCCGTTACTTATCAAATACATCGACTCTCAGGCCGATCTCTCCATTCAGGTTCATCCCGACGACGCCACGGCTAAGGAAAGACATAACGCCTACGGGAAAACCGAAATGTGGTATATCGTGGATGTCGAAAAGGAGGCTTCCCTGATTTTAGGTTTTAATAAACCTTTGGACCGAGCGGAGTATTTACAAAAGTTACACCAAAAAAAATTGCAGGAGATTCTAAACGTGGAACACCCGCGCAAAGGAGATTGTTTTTTTCTCCCTTCCGGTTTGGTTCACTCCATCGGAAAAGGATGTTTTATCGCAGAAATACAGCAAACCTCCGATATCACTTATAGAATTTATGATTACGACCGGAAAGACATAAACGGAGAACCGAGGGAATTACACACGGAATTAGCAACGAATGTTATAGACTACAACTATTACCCGAATCATAAAATCCATTATGCTCCCAAAGATAACGAATCCGTGCAATTAGTCGATTGTCCTTACTTTACGACTAACCTGCTCACGTTCGACAAAAACATAGAGAAAGAATACATCCGGTTGGACTCTTTTGTCATCTACATGTGTCTACAAGGAAAATTCACCATCACGACAGGAGAATCCGAGCCCGTGGAAGTAAAACAGGAAGAAACGGTACTTATCCCGGCCTCTCTCAAAAATCTGACCCTCTACCCCGACGAATACTGTAAGGTCTTAGAAATTTATATCACAAACTGACAATTGTAGATTGTAAATTAACTTTTGATTTAAGATCTAAGATTTATGATTCAATTCTGATCTTGCCATCTTTAAATCTAAAATCGGCAATCAAAAATCCGAAATCGTAAATCTGAATCTCTCAATCTACAATTTGTAATTAAACGACGCCCCCGGCCCCTTGTCTCGTTGGGTCCATAGGGTTAAATAAATCGCTTTCTAATCACGAAATCATTGAATCCTTCAATCACAGATTCCTCCTTGGTTCATAAGGTCAAAATCTTAATTCTCCAATCACAGAATCACTAAATCTTTTAATCACAGAATCCTTTAATTCTTTTAATCTATAATCGTAAATCTCCGTAATCTCCCCATCTCAGAATCACTTAATCTCCTAATCGCAGAATCATTATATCTCCCCATTTTTTGACCAACAATTAAAGAACGGCTTTTCGGATCCTTACCAATTTTTCCAATAGCCCTTCCAATAAATCCAAACGCAACATATTGGCTCCATCCGATTTGGCCCGGCTCGGGTCCGCGTGCGTTTCGATAAAGAGTCCGTCCGCACCCACGGCAATCCCGGCCTTGGCAATCGTTTCTATCAACGCCGGTTGTCCTCCCGTTACGCCAGAAGTTTGATTAGGCTGTTGCAACGAATGGGTAACATCCACCACGACAGGACATTTACAAACATTTTGCATGATTTGGACACCTCTGAAATCGACCACTAAATCCTGATAACCGAAAGTGGTTCCCCTCTCCGTCACCATAATCTCGTTATTCCCCGACTCCCTGATCTTGTCTGCTGCAAAACGCATGGCTTCCGGAGATAAAAATTGTCCCTTCTTAATATTAACGATTTTTCCGGTTTTAGCGGCAGCAACCAACAAATCCGTCTGACGGCATAAAAAAGCCGGAATCTGCAATACATCCACGTATTCCGCGGCCAACTCGGCATCTCGTTCGCTATGAATATCCGTCACCACCGGAATCCCGAACTCCCGCCTCACCTTCGCCAATATTTTCAATGCTTTTTCATCCCCTATACCCGTAAACGAATCCAGACGCGAACGATTGGCTTTCTTGAACGATCCTTTGAAAACATACGGAATATGCAAACGCTCCGTCACTTTTTTCACGCGCTCGGCAATATACAGTGCCATCTCCTCGCCCTCGATCACGCAAGGCCCCGCCAGTAAAAAAAACATCTCTTTATCTATCAATTCCCTATACATAATCTATATCCTAATTAATTTCTATATTCTCAATTGATAACTCCTAATCACGCAATCACTAAATCCCCCAATCTCCTAATCTCTTAATCACCTAATCTCCTAATCACTTAATCTCTTAATCTCCCAATCCCTAAATCCCCTAATCTCTTAATCACTTAATCTCTTAATCACCTAATCTCAGAATCATTATATCTCTCAATCTCCTAATCACTTAATCTTCCAATCACTTAATCTCTTCTGTTTTTCCACCACAACGCCAACCTTTCCCATATCTTCTGTTCCTGGGCGTTGGATTGAGGTCTATAAAATCTTCTACCCTTCAACTCTTCCGGAAGATAACTTTGTTCCACGAAATTTCCCGGAAAATCATGCGGATACTTATAGTCCTGCCCGTAATTCAACTCTTTCATCAACTTCGTCGGAGCATTACGCAAATGCAGGGGGACAGGCGAATTACCCGTATGTTGAACGGCCTCCATTGCCGCACCGATAGCTAAATAAGCCGAATTACTTTTCGGTGACGTTGCTAAATAGATAACGCATTCGGCCAAAGGGATACGAGCTTCCGGCATTCCGATCTTATGAACCGCCTCAAAACAGGCATTGGCAATCAACATGGCATTCGGATTGGCCAAACCGACATCCTCCGAAGCGGATATGATCAACCGGCGGGCAATGAATTTCGGATCCTCTCCTCCCATCAGCATACGAGCCATCCAATACAGGGCGGCATCCGGATCCCCTCCCCGGACAGACTTTATCATGGCCGACACGATATCGTAATGCTGTTCCCCGTCTTTATCATACATCAAAGGGTTCTCGTGCAACTCCCGGTGTACGGCTTCATTGTCTATAATGATATCCCCGTCTCCTAATCCGTTGACCACCAACTCCAATATATTCAACAATTTCCGGGCATCTCCCCCACTATACGAGATCATCGCCTCTTTCTCCTTCACCACAATACGGCGGGTGCTCAAGTAAAAATCTTTTTGGATAGCCCGGTCTATCAATTTCTCCAAATCGGCTTTATCCTGCGCTTTCAACACGTAAACCTGACAGCGAGACAACAAAGGAGAAATAACCTCAAAAGAGGGATTTTCCGTGGTCGCTCCTATCAATGTCACCGTGCCCTTCTCCACGGCAGCTAACAACGAATCCTGTTGTGCTTTGGAAAACCGATGGATTTCATCGATAAATAAAATAGGATTCGGGGTATTGAAGAACCGTTGACTTTCCGCTTTCTGAATGACCTCCCGTACATCCTTAACTCCCGAACTCACCGCGCTCAACACGTAAAAAGGACGTTGCAACTGCTCCGCGACAATCATGGCCAAAGTAGTCTTCCCGACCCCCGGAGGTCCCCACAAAATAAAAGAAGAGACAACCCCGGAATCGATCATCTTCCGAAGTACCTTACCCGGCCCCACCAAATGTTGCTGACCGATGTAATCTTCTAAAGATTTCGGTCGCATTCGCTCTGCTAACGGTTTGTTATCCATCTCAATCTCTAATCCTTCTTAATTGTAAATCGTAGATTTTAAATCAAGGAAATTCCGTGTTTCTGTGATTAAATTTGAATCTCTTAATCCTCCAATCACCTAATCACCTAATCGCTAAATCTCTTAATTTACAATCGTCAATTGTAAATCGTCATTTATCCGTACAAAGATAACACAATATTTCCAACGAAATAAAAAAAAGCGGGTGATACCTCTCACCCGCCTATATTGCAGCACACTACAGCTTTTAATCTTCTTTTGTCGGCAATTCGCCATTGATGGCAGCTTTCACCACCCCGATAGCTTCTTCTAAACCTTCTGCAAACTTCTCGAAATCTTCTTTATACAAAAATACTTTATGCTTCTCGTAACTCGGATTCCCGTCTTTATCAAATTTCTTTTTACTCTCGGTAATAGTAAGATAATAATCACTATTACGGGTTGCCTTCACATCAAAGAAATAGGTTCTTTTCCCTGCTTTCACTGCGTTAGAATAGATCTCCTCTCTATCAATCGTATCCATTCCTTCATTTTGTTCGTATCCTTCCATTGCTTTTGAATTTTATTTGACTTTGCTGCTCAAATGTAGGAAAAACAAAGTAAAAATAAACTTTTTTAATCCTTTTTTTTTAACCTTTCTCCCCGAGCAACGTAAAAATAAAGAATAACATCGTTTATACAGAATAAAATTTACCTTTTTCGAGCGATATATGCTTCAAAAAGCTAATTTTGAACTTATATTTAAAATCCATATAAAAATGATCTGGAAAGTTTTTCTCATCGTTCTCGTACTAATCGGATTGGCTGTTATCGGCCTGGGTATCTCCACTTTTTTTTCAAAAAAGAGAAAATTCCCGGAAACTCATATCGGCCGTAACAAAGCCATGAACGACCGGGGGATCAGCTGTGCAGCCACGACCGATCGCAAAGAACGGGCAACCTACAAACCGATAGAGATTAAAAAGAACGACTAAATACGTGAAAGTCTATAAGGACTGTATCTATTCAGTACATCACTCTCTTTTGATTTTAGAAAGTCCTCCAACAACTCGACTTGTGGCAAGGAGTGAATGTCGCCCGACAAATAATCGATCAAACCTCTTTTCAATAAAACGTAAGCCCCTTTCCGGGCCTCTTTTCCGTAATACCCCGAGAACGACAAAAGGTTGACCTGCACGCGGCATCCTTTACCTTTCAATTCCCGGCACGCCTTCTCAATATCCTCACCGTAAAAACGATAACGTTCCGGATGGGCCAACACCGGTTCGAAACCCTCGGTTTGCAATTGAAATAACAACTCCTCGAAATAAAGAGAAGGAGCTAAAAAGCCATGTTCAAGCAACACGCGTCCTTCCCCGGATGCCATGATTTGTTTTTGCCCGATCAAATCGAACATATACCTCCCGACCCGATATTCCGCCCCGGCATCCGCATTCAGAACAATATCTTCCTGACGTAACCGCTCTCGCAATGCCTCCAATTTTTTTCCAACATTCACGGGACCGTTCATCAGCAAAGGATAAGCGATATGAGGGGTAAACGTGAACCGCTTCACCCCCAATTCCAACATACGCTTCACGATCTCCACCGACTCCTCCACGGTTTTTACACCGTCATCCAACCCCGGCAAAATGTGCGAATGCAAATCGTGCCCGTAAAAGAAATACTGCTTCACCGAACGCTTCCCGAAAAACATAAGCTCTCAAATTTTCACGACGACGCCCTCTTGCAACCGGTACTTTTCCCCGCTTTCCGGACAAACAGCCACACCTTCTGCGTCAAAAATCAACCGGTGCCCGTACTCGCTCATCCACCCCGTCTGCCGGGCCGGATTCCCTATCACGAGAGCATAATCGGGCACCGTTTTGGTCACGACCGCCCCCGCCCCGATAAAAGCATATCTGCCGATATCATGACCGCAAACGATCGTCGCGTTGGCCCCGATCGTGGCTCCCCTCTTTACAAGAGTTTTGGCGTATTGAGATTTCCGGTTCACCGCACTCCTCGGGTTCACCACGTTGGTAAAAACACAGGAAGGCCCTAAAAACACATCGTCCTCGCAGGTTACACCCGTGTAAACGGATACATTATTTTGTACCTTCACGTTATCTCCCAACACCACCCCCGGAGAGATCACCACGTTCTGGCCGATATTACAATTCTTTCCCAATATACAACCCTCCATGATATGGCTAAAATGCCATATTTTACAGCCGCTCCCGATCCGGCACTCCTTATCGACTACCGCTGTCTCGTGCACAAAAAATTCACTCTTCATCTCTCTTTGTTTTTTGTCCGTAACCATAACCGTATTTAGCCCCGTAACCATAACCATAGCCATAGCCGTAACCGCCCCGTCTGATTTTTATCCCGTTGACAACGATCCCCAAGTTAGGCAATCTATTCTTCTTATCCAAATCCGCCACCAATCTCAAATCTTTCCGATCCAACAGGTGAGCCCGTACGACATACACGCAGGCATCGGCCAACCGACTTAATGTAAAACCTTCCGCCAAAATACCCAAGGGAGGAGTATCCAACACGATGCAATCGAACTCTTCCTTTAATTCCGTTATCAACTCCTCCATTCGAGGACTGGCTATCAACGGGGTAGGATTAGGAGGTACGCTTCCCCCGAATATAGCGTAAAGGCAATCGTCTATCTTATTTATAATGTTCTTTTTATCATTTTCCATCCCGACCAAGTAGGCGGACAATCCTTTATGATGATCGCATTTAAAATAGAGATCCATTTTCGGATTTCGCAAATCGCAACCGATAGCGATCGTCTTTTTACCGGATTTGGCGTAAGCGTTGGCCAAATGGGCAGAAACAAAAGTTTTACCCTCTTGAGGAATGGTCGAAGTCACCATGATAACGGGACATTCCGCCTGCCGTACCATATAATTCAAGTTCTCCCGGATCAGATGCATGGATTCCGACGTCATAGAATTCTTCTGAAAAACATCCCTCTCTCCTTCCGGCAGTTCAAGCGTACTCCCCAATACAGGAGCGTTCACGGCCTTCTCGACATCTCCGGTATCCCGCACCTTGGAGTCCAACACCTCCAATAGAAATATTCCCCCGAAAGGCAATGCAACTCCCAACACCAACCCGATCAACAGAATCATGGATTTTTTCGGTGATATGGGACTCCCTTGCGTGTTCGGGTCTTCTATGATTTTCGCCATGGGTACGTACATCAATTTGGCTATCTCCGCCTCTTCCCGCTTTTGCATCAGGAACAGGAAGAGATTCTCCTTCAACCCCTGTTGCCGGGAGATCTCCCGGTATCGCTTCTCCTGCGTGGGCACCGAGGTCAGTTTCTTATCCACTAACCGACTCTCTTTCTCCAAACTTTGTATCTTGATCTCCAATCCTTTCTCCACATTCTCTATCGCCATCCGGATATTCTCTTTCAATCCCCTTAACTGACTCTCTATTCCTTTTATCAACGGGTTACTCTCCCGGGCAGTCTGCAACAATTTATTCCTTCGCAGGATCATCTCGTTATACTTCCCGATGCCGTTGTTCAACGCGACATCCGCTAACCCCAAGTTTTCGGGCAGCAAATGAAACCCAGCTTTCTGATCCAAAAAATCCCGTACGCTCCTCACCACGTCCAAATCAGTCTCTAATTTCAACAACTCGGCCCCGGCCGATTTTTTCCGCTCCATAATAAAAGTAGCATCCGAAGCCAAATCGGTCAGACGATTCTGTTTTTTAAAGTTTTCTGCCCTATCCTCGATTTCACTTAATTCCTGGTTGATCACCTCTAACCGGCTATTGATAAAATCCACCGTATTCGTCGATACAATCCGCTTATTACTCACCCCGTTATCATTATACGCCGCGATCAACCGATGAATTAGATCGATGGCCCGGACAGGCAATTCGTCCTTCACGGAAAGTCCGACGGCATTGGTGTTTTTCTCCAAATTACTAATATCGAGTTTTCCGTAAAATACATCCGCGGCCACCGGGTAAGAATTGATACTCACCCGGTATTCTCCCACTCTCACGTTCGCGGGTTCTTTCTCGATCGAAATCGAATACGCCCCTACCGCTATTCTTTCCGAGTAGTTTCCCTTAAAAACAGATTCTCCCTCCGGGGTCAAAACTTCCACCCGATCATCTTTCCCTATACTCACATAAAACGAGGTATCCCGGATATTTTCCGGGTAATCGATCAAAAGACGAAACGGGGCATTTTTATAAAATTCCTTTTCCCTTATTCTCCCTTTTTCAAAATAACGTACATTTAAATCCAACTCCTTCACCACCTCCCGCATCAGATTTTTCGAACGCAATTCGATCATCTCGTTTTCCACGAACACATCCCCCTGGAAAAAGCCCAACTCTTTCATCATGGCATTGGTTCCCAGCTCTCCCTTTCTCGAATCGTTTATCATTATCTTCGTTTCCACGTTATACACGGGAACCTGACTCATATAGTGATAAATAGCTCCACCTAAACACAACGGAACACTGATTGCAAACCACCACCATCGATACAATATCTTGTAAAAAAACTTGCGGAAATCAAAATTTTCCTCCTCTTCCACCAAAAACAGATCATTATTCAACTCATTCATAAGCCTGATATTATTATACACACACTATTACCTGACAATTAAAGCGATTATCGCCACCATCGTAGAGACACTCGACAATACATAGGGTAGGAAAGCACCCGCATTACCTCCGGCTATCCGTCCCCGGTTCGGCTCCACGTAAATCACGTCATTCTGTCGCAAAAAGAAAAAAGGCGAATCCAAGAATTCGGTAGAAGTCAAATCGATCCGGGCAAACTGCTTCTTTCC
Source organism: Gabonibacter chumensis (assembly GCF_024741215.1). Classification (NCBI taxonomy): domain Bacteria; kingdom Pseudomonadati; phylum Bacteroidota; class Bacteroidia; order Bacteroidales; family Porphyromonadaceae; genus Gabonibacter; species Gabonibacter chumensis. The sequence continues at coordinate 33,514 of NZ_JANSKB010000001.1, forward strand.
GTCCACTTCCCGCACGACCAACACGTTTTTCCGTTTGGCATTAATCTGCAAATCTCCCGCCATTCCCAAAGCATCCAGAATGGAAACACGCTCTCCCAACACTTTATAGCTACCGGGATTTTTCACCTCTCCCAATACGGTCACCCTGAAATTCAAATATTGTATGGTCACGATCGGATTCTTCAAGTATTCACCCAATCGCTCCTTCAACGAATCGGCCAACTCGTTTCGGGTCATTCCCATCACCCTCAATTTACCCAACACGGGAAAATCGATACTCCCCTCCTTATCGACAAGATACCCCTGGGGAACCTGTTGATTAGACGAACTCACCGTCTCCCTCCCCAAGCCGATCATCGGCGTATTAAAAGGAAGTGCCGCCTCCACATCGTTACAGGAAACGATGATCGACAACAGATCATCCGGCTGAATCACCGTTTTATACTCGCACTCGGCTTTAATACGTTTATTCACGTCGGCATCCTGTAAATAAACTACCTTTTTACTCGATCCGCAAGAGGCACACAACAGGCCCCCTAACAGGATCCATACTCCATTTTTCAAAAGTCCCATATAATTAAAATTTATTGATAACAACATAGTTGATTCTGTGATTTAGTGATTCCATGATTATGTGATTCAATCTAAAATCTCTTAATCTCTATATCACCCAATTCTTTAATTGTAGATTGTAAATTGGATACTATTTTTTAATTTACAATCTAAAATCGTAAATCACAAATCTTTTTAATCACGGAATCATTATATCTTTAAATCACTGAATCCCTTAATCTACAATCGTCAATTTACAATTGAAAGCGTAGCATCACTCCCACGTTTTCCCGAAACAATTTCCCGTGATCTCCATAGATCCCGGTTTCCATACGGAGAGGAAAATTTCGCCAGGGGATTCCGACTTCCAACCCCCAGGAGCATTGTCGCTTTACTTGTTCAAAAGGGACACGGTATCTCCCGTAATTCAACGAATAAGAAAACCTTCCCAGGTAAGGAATCTTTCGGGCAATTTTTCCTTTGATCCCCACATAATGGGCAATCACCCGGTTGTTGTACATACCGATTACGATACCGTCGGTATTTTTCGGATTAGCCTGTAGAAAAGGCGTACCGATAATCCGCCCGTCTGTCGTCCATCCCGATTTATATTCTCCATGTAAAAAATAATCATCCCGTCCACCCACTTTCTTCCAACCGTAACCGGGAGCCTCAGGATCCTGATGTTCCATCTCCGCCGGTGTTGCCGGACGATCGTGAAAAGGTCCGGATTGGTATTTCGTATAAAGAAACTCGTAGATCACGTCCGTACACCATCCCGTCTGATCCTTCGCCCCGTAATAGAGAGCATAGGTTCCGTCCGGGAACGAACGAAAATCCGTCCCCGAGCCATCCTCGAAAGGAATATCATGATAAAATGTCAACGTATAGCGGTCTCCCTTGTAATTAACCCTCAAATGCTCCCGTCCCAAATGATTTCCCAAGGCATTGTTCTGTGCACTACCCGAAGCATCACTCCCACCTTCGCTACCGGCCACGATACGGATATAGTCTTTCAAAGAGGAGGGCTGTTTCCCAAAATCAGGTGAAATTCCGCCCCATTGGGCATAATGATCCAAACCCACGATGACCTCCCACCGTCTATGCGGCGTAATCCGTAGAAATAGCGACTTATGATGCAGGCGCACCTTCTCCGCGTACCGTTTCCCGATCATCCGGTAATCCCCGTAACTAAAACGGAAAGCCAATACCTTGCCTATAAAAGGTAAAGGTATGTACTCGCTACGCAAATTATACCCCGGATTCACCCGGGCATTGGCCGATTGGACAAAATCCCCGTTGGTCGAAGAGACCCCGTTATACTCCGTGTCCGGATGTATCATCCCGATATCCAAACGCAATCGCCTCCAACGGGCACTCGCGTACAACTCATCCACCGACACCCGGTTATTCCCTTTCTCACCTATCCCCACACCCGAAAAACCATAAGCCGTTTGAATCTTTCTTCCCTCCCGGAAATCGGAAAACAACCCAAGTCTCAACACCCCTCCTGCCCGATCCGGCATAGCTCCCCAGCGATCCCTGCCCATCCAAAAAGGCAAAACACCCCCTCTTCCGGCATAACCGCTAAGCTCCCCGGCATATCTCATCCCCCGCTTTTGCGCACAAAGAACAAAGGATAATAACAACATTATCCCGAATAAAATAGCCTTCAATAATTGTAAATTTTAAATTGTAGACCTGATAAATTCTGTGATTCAATGATTTATTAATTTTGTAATTTAGAGATTTTATGATTTTGCGATTCAAATCTCCCAATTCTTTAATCTCTTAATCTCCCAATCCTTTAATCTCTTAATCCTCTAATCGCATAATCATCTAATCCTTTTATTGGAAAAGAATCACACTTTTTTATATTATAAATACAGTGCTATCCATCTGCTCTTGAATAGCACCATGCTAAAATTTACTGATAAACAATGTATTCGACTTAGTGATTCAATGATTTATTAATTCTGTGATTTAGAGATTTTATGATTTTGCGATTCAAATTTCCCAATCACTTAATCCTTTAATCACTAAATCACCTGACCTCCCAATCACTTAATCATTTAATCTCCTAATCATTATATCACCCAATCTCATAATCCTTTAATCTTTTCTGTCATTTGACAAATCCAATGGAATTACGCGGCTTATTTTCTAACTTCTTCTGTACTTGCAACTCGGACAAGGTCTGATTTATTAATTCGAGTTGCATTCTAGTATCTTCATTTATGTCGTTTTGATCCATAAAAACCTCTTCCATATACTGTTTAAGTTCCTTTATTCGGTTTTCTAATATTTCGATTTTATCACCTGAAGGACTGTATAGAACTTGTCGCACGGCAATGAAAGCACGCATGATATTAATATTTATTTCGATGGCAACCTCACTATTTAAGATAGAAGAAAGCATCGCTACACCCGATTCTGTAAAAGCAAAAGGAAGGTATCTAATACCACCTCTCTTGTTTGAGGTCACAAATTGTGACCTCAAAGTACCGAATTCTTCTTTAGTAAGTTTAAACATAAAGTCCACAGGAAATCGTCTTATATTACGTTTTACAGATTGTTTCAATACCTTTGTTTCTGTTCCGTACATTTCCGCAAGGTCGAAATCCAACATCACCTTCTGACCTCGTATTTCGTATATCTTACTTCGAATTAGTTGCAGTTGATCCATTGTGATTGTAAATTAATTTTTGATTTAAGATTAAGATTCTGATCTTACCCTCTTTAAATCGTAAATCTAAAATCTACAATCGTCAATCTTTTTAATCTCTTAATCCCCTAATCCTTTAATCTCCTAATCATTATATCACCCAATCTCATAATCCTTTAATCTTTTTCTGTCATTTGACAAATCCGATAGGATTACGCCGCTTATTTTCCAATTTCTTTTGTACTTGTAATTCTGCCAACGTTTGATTGATAAGCTCCAATTGCATTCGGGTATCATCATTAATATCATTGTAATCAACGAATACCGATTCTAAATATTCTTTGAGCTCTTTTAACTCATTTTGAAGTTCTGTTATTTTATCAACAGAAGAATTACCTATCAATTGTCGAATAGCAACAAAAGCACGCATTATATTGATATTTACCTGAATTGCAATATCGGAATTTAATATTCCTGAAAGCATTGCTAAACCTTGTTCTGTAAAAGCATACGGAAGTTTACGAACTCCACCCCAACTTGATCTTCCAAAATGGAATATCAAGTTTACTTTTAATTGATCAAATTCCTCTTTCGTGAGTTGAAACATGAAATCGCCGGGAAAACGTTTAATATTCCGTTGAACAGCCTTATTCAAATTACCGGTTGTAACCTGGTACAATTCAGCCAAATCTTTATCAATCATCACCTTCTGACCTCGTATTTCGTATATCTTACTTCGAACTAGTTGTAGTTGATCCATTCTGATTGTAAATTAATTTTTGATTTAAGATTTACGATTTATGATTAAGATCTTACCCTCTTTAAATCGTAAATCTAAAATCTACAATCGCCAATCTTTTTAATCTCTTAATCCCCTAATCCTTTAATCTCCCAATCACTTAATCCCTTAATCCTTTAATCTCCTAATCATTATATCACCCAATCTCATAATCCTTTAATCTTTTTCTGTCATTTGACAAATCCTATAGGATTACGCGGCTTATTTTCCAATTTCTTTTGTACTTGTAATTCTGCCAACGTTTGATTGATAAGCTCCAATTGCATCCGGGTATCATCATTAATATCATTGTAATCAACGAATACCGATTCTAAATATTCTTTGAGCTCTTTTAACTCATTTTGAAGTTCTGTTATTTTATCAACAGAAAAATTACCTATCGATTGTCGAATAGCAACAAAAGCACGCATTATCCCTCTATTTATTTCTATAGCCGTTTTTGAGTTAAGAACACTACTAAGCATAGCAACGCCAAGTTCCCCAAAAACAAAAGGAGGATACTTGTGCATTACACTTCCCCGACTTTTCTTCAAGGTCGCAAATTGCGACCTTGAAAGTTCCGTCATTTCTTCTTTCGTAAGCTGAAACATAAAATCATCTCCCTCAAACCTGTCTAAATTGCGCCGAACAGCTTCTTTCAGACGTTTTGTTTCAATTCCATACAGTTCTGCAAAATCAAAATCTAACATCACCTTCTGACCCCGTATCTCATAAATTTTACTTCGAATTATCTGCAATTGACTCATTTAATTGTAAATTTTAAATTGTAGATTAAATTAATTTTTGATTTAAGATTTAAGATTTAAGATTTACGATTTATGATTCAATTCTGATCTTGCCATCTTTAAATCTAAAATCGGCAATCAAAAATCCGAAATCGTAAATCTCTTTAATCCCCTAATCACAGAATCTCTTAATCTCTTAATCCCCCAATCCCTGAATCTTTTAATCTCTTAATCCCAATCACTAAATCACTGAATCCTTTAATCACTTAATCATTACATTTCATTCTCGATGCATTAACTCCAGACCTCGCCCCCAACTTTCCACCATACGTCTTCTGAAAAAAAATATTGGCAATCAAAGGATTACGCGGAAAAGACTTATGAGGAAGTCGCAAGTTAGTACAAACAATTTCTTTAGGTAAAGAACCCGAATTCATTATCTCGACTCGATCATCCTAAATAGCAATCCCTATTGACCCGTGAAAAACGGTACTACCCGGTGTAATTTTCGGGTAGTACCTACACTACTAAACCTTAAAACTATTATTATGAAAATATCAGGTCGAATAATGCAATCTGGCTCTAAAACGAGCATTCGGCACCGTACTGTGAACATGAACCGAAATCGTGGTGTTCTTGCCGAAATAGGTTTTCAAACTACAACTCACACTCCCGCCGGAAGGAATCCCGTGCCAATCGCCTCCACCGCCTTTCGAACTTCTGACCGATACGTCAAACAAAGCATTAGGCGGAGCCTGAATCGTGGCAGTAGCCTTGATCGTGGCACCCCAACCGTTTTTACTGATGGAATAACTCCCGTTCCCTTGCGCATCTAAATCCATCTCGAAATCAATGTCCCCACTGATTTTTAATTCATCACTCTCGGTCATGGCAAGTCCGGCCTTTTCCGCTACCTCATCGAGTTGCGAAAAAATAGAATCAAAATTTTCAGACATCACTCGTAAATTTAAATCGAACAGAATAAATTCTTACTGACGGTCCTGAAAAACATCATAGATCATCGTGTACATTCCCAAAAAACAATCACACTCAGACCGATCTTTATACTCCTTTCTCCGTAATCGGCAGACAAATAAATAATGAATTATAAAGTTACAATATTAAATCATAAAAACAAGATATAAACACGATTTGTTTATTATTGGAGTTAAATTTATTACATTCATCCATATTTATCTTATCACGAACCTCTTTACTCGAATCTTTATTTTTCACACCACTCATTACCTTATCAATCTAAACTTATGCCATTTGAATATCTGATAAATCTTTATTCAAATCTTTCAAAACTTTAGCAGGTACTCCTCCCACCAACGTCCTAGGAGGAACATCTTTAGTGACCACCGAACCGGTAGCTATAACAGACTCATCTCCTATAACAACACCAGGAATAATCGTTACATTAGGCATAATCCATACCCCTTTACCTATCATCGTTTTTGATATTTTCCGTGGATACAATTTTTTTAAAATCGTATCCGAAGGAATATTGGCATGAGCCGTTATAATTGTTCTATCCCCTACCGAGGTATTATCGCCTATGCTGATCTGATCCGTAAAAACCCGATCGAACATCACTTCGTGCCCGATGTAAACACCTTTCCCGATTTTTACTCCCCGCCAACGATGCATAACTGTTCTCCAAGGTTTTATCGGACAAAAAAAGATCATCTTATCCAAGAAAAAACGAAAAAAGAATCTAAATCCATACCTAATTTTTCCAAAAAAACTGTTCATTCCATAAAATGCTAAAACTTCACTTGCCGGCATAAGAATTCTGTTTTAATTCAAAATATTTTTTACAGGTTACAAAACCAAATTTTTTATTCCGGAAAAATTGTAATTCCCGTTCAAAAATCGGAAGAGCTTTTTCCCCTAAATTTTTAACTTTTAAACGGTGTCGTAAAACATCACCCAAATAATAAGATATAAAATTAGAACCTCTTCTTTCTAATTTTCCTTCCTCAAAATCCTCATCAATAAATTCATTCGGATGCGTTAAAAAATTAAAAGGTCGTCCTGTCATTAAAGTTTCGCAATAAAGCAGCCGACGGGTGAATCGACTTAAAGCCGGAGATAACCGCATAAATGTGCCGATATAAGGAAAACCGAATGCCGATATAGGAATTTCATAAATTTTACCTTCCCCCCGTCTGAAAATATTATCATTTCTGACATAATAAGGCTTACGGGGAGCTACCAGCCAGTTCAATTTTTTCAACGCACCAAAAGACATAAACATATCTATCCGCTGAGAAGCAACCGAACTGTCTATTTTATAGCCAGCCTCTGCTAATACCAAAGGAAATTTTTTGTTTACCCGTGCAGCCGGAGCTCTAAACGAAATCACCTCCGAACCGGTAATATCCTCCAAAATGGCTTTCGAAACCCGTAAATGCTCCAACTGCTGTTCTTCACTCAATACATCTATCGCTAAATCCGATCGATGTGTCAATCCGTGGGACCCGACCTCATGCCCCCGTTCGAAAGCCATTTTCACCAATTGAGGATATAATCGTGCGATATAGCCCGTGAAAAAGAAAGTCGCTTTCACTTCATATCGTTCATAAAGCTCCAACAATCGAGGCATCCCCTGATCGACCAAGTATTGGCCTGTCTTATCACGCAATTTATGGTTTAAAATAGAAGTTGTTTCGACATCATTAGTTATCAGACAATATCTTTCTATATCCATGAAAATCTAATCATTTAAAACCTAACTTTTCCAATACAATTTCACCAGAAACGAATAAAAACGTTTCACTATAATATTCTTCCGGGCAATGTTTTTTATCCGATTACGAACAAACTCTCTGATATGTAAATTCACCCATAACCATAAACGATCCGTCCACAAAGTATGAGCCAATATAAAAACTCTATCGGGAAAATCCCCTTCTTGTATCGTATTGATAATATCCCGGGTAGAACGAAATTTCAACTCAAATTTATTTTCAACAATATCCCGAACGGCATATTTTCCACCATCCCAAGCATACCCCGTATCTGTCAAATAAAATATCTTTTCAAAATCGGTCGTCAGATAAGGTTCACCCAACAAATCAAAATCGCCAAAACTACAATCGCACCATAACAATCGATTATCATATTCGGATGTCGAACTACCGTGCATGCAAACCGTTTTTACGGGATAAAAAGAACGGAAATATTCCAAATTCTCTTTAAAGCTCTGTTTTGCCAACTCAACATTTCCCTTAGCCAAAGCAAGATCCTCATAATGATATCCTATTTCATGGCCCAAACTTGCTATTGTACGAATAACTTCGGGATTATTACTATGTTTTACAGTACGAAAATAATAAGTAGCCTTAATTCCCAATCCATTTTCAATCTTGGCCATTTTCAATGCATTCGAAGGTAATTCATCCACGTCATGCCTCAAAATGACCCACAACTGACTTTTTCCATCAAATAATAACGATCTTTCCTCAACACAATAATCCTCATACCTTAAAAAACGATATCCCCTGTTCTTTAGAACTGCAAGCAATTCCTGATAAGTTTTAAGTGTAAAGTCCATAGTTATTTTTCTTGCCAGACTACCCTTTTCACGTAATCCGTATAGGACAAAATGATCCGTACCACTTTATCGCTGACATTCGGCATAGAGTAATCTTCAACCACCCTGAAATTCCGGGTTTCGGTATTCTGGTTCTGCAACTCCGCCAAGCCCTGCATCACCCTTTCCGGATTCAGGCCAACCATCATCACACTGGCCTCCTCCATAGCTTCCGGACGCTCGTGAGCTTCCCGGATATTCAAAGCCCTGAAATTCAATATAGACGACTCCTCACTGATCGTACCGCTATCCGACAACACCGCATTTGCATGAATTTGTAAAGCATTATAATCACTCAACGACATCGGTTTCATTAAACGGATATTTTCATGGAACCCGATCTGCTTCTTTTCAATCATTTTACGGGTTCTGGGATGAGCAGACACAATCACCGGATACTGATAAGTTTCCGCAATATCGTTTAAAATCTTAACCAAACACATAAAATGCTTTTCATTGGCGATATTTTCCTCCCGGTGAGCAGAAACTACAAAATACTTCCCTTTTTCCAGCCCTAATTCCTGAAGTATTCCTGACGCCTGAATTTTGGGCAGGTAGGCGTGTAATACTTCAAACATCGGACTTCCCGTTTTAATGATCCGGTCGGCAGGTAAACCTTCCCTCAAGAGATATTCCCGGGCGATAGAACTATAGGTCAGATTGATATCGCTAATATGATCTACAATCTTCCGGTTGCTCTCTTCGGGAACCCTTTGATCAAAGCACCGATTTCCAGCCTCCATATGGAAAATGGGAATATGACGTTTTTTAGCCGCGATAGCACACAAACAACTATTGGTATCTCCCAATACTAAAAACGCATCCGGACATACTTCTTCCAAAATCGGATCTATATGTATCAAAATCTGCCCGGCGGTTGTCGTTGCATTATTCCCTGCAGCATCCAGAAAATAATCCGGTTTCCGTAATCCCAGATCCTCAAAAAATATTTCATTCAATTCGTAGTCATAATTCTGACCGGTATGCACCAAAATATGTTCGATGACAGGACTGGCATCCAATTTTTGCAATACACAGGATAGCCGGATAATTTCCGGCCGTGTTCCCACGACCGTCAATACTTTCAATTTTTTCATGATTCCCGATTTTTTCATTCTATTTCCACCCCATTACCTGTTCAACACGTTGCATTACCTCCTCTGTTGAATAGACCTCGCCTCTTTCGATTTGTTTTTCAGCTTCAACCACAATTGCTACCAATAAATCGCCAGGTATCTCGTACTCTTCCATCACAATACTTAGTTTATACTTGCTCGAAATAAGTATCCGGCCTGGAGGGGTCAAACACTTCGTTCACCCACATGACGGTTACCATGTTCGAATCCCCTAAATTCTCAATATTATGCGTGTATCCCACGGGGATATCAACTACCTCCGGCCTCTCACCGTTCACAAAATATTCAATAACTTTATCTTCGCCCAATTTTCGGAAACGAATCACCCCCTTGCCGTTAACTACCAGGAACTTCTCGTTTTTGGTATGGTGCCAATGATTACCCTTGGTAATTCCGGGCTTTGAAACATTAATAGAGACTTGCCCCCGGTCGGCTGATTTTAAAAATTCAATAAATGCACCCCGGTGATCCTCATGCTTTTTTAAATAATAGGAAAAACAATCCTCCGGAAGATAACTCAAATAAGTAGCATAGAGTTTCTTTACAATGGGGATGGACATATCCTGCACTTCCAAAGATTCCCGGCTATCCCGAAAAGCTTCCAAAAGCTTAACGATCTCCTTTAACAATATCTTACTTTCGATTCTTACCTTACAAAAGTCTCCTTCTCGATAAGCTTTCCCTGCCAAGGCAAACAAAAATTCCTCCACCACATCATCGATATAAACCAATGTCATACCTGCTGCCGGATCATTTACCTGTATCGGTATCCCTCGAGCTATGTTATGACAAAAGGTCGCTACAACACTATTGTAATTCGGCCTGCACCACTTTCCGAACACGTTCGGTAACCGGTAAATATAGGTCGGCACCTGATTTTCCACGCCATATTGTCGGATTAAATCTTCTCCCGCTTTTTTACTCTCCCCGTAAGGATTATTCAATGCTGCCTGAATCGAGGAGGTGATCACGATCGGGGCTTTATTAGAGTAGTATTTCAACTTTTCCAAAAGCACAGAGGTAAAACCGAAGTTCCCCTCCATAAATTCCGTCACCTCTTTAGGCCTGTTCACTCCAGCCAGATGGAACACGAAATCGCAATCCCGAGCGTAGGAATCCAATAAAACCGGATCCGAATCCACGTCGTAGAGAAACAAATCCAGATATCCCCTGTTCCGAAGCTCCCAAACCAGATTCTTTCCGATAAAACCGTTTGCTCCCGTTATTAAAATTTTCATATGTGCCAATTATAAATCCGTATTCCCTACATCCTTCCGAATAAAATCGAGCTTCAGTAACAGTTGTTTCATCCCCCCCACATCCAACCGACAGGTATTGTGGGAATGATAATCTTCTGCACGGGCTATCTGTTCATTCCCTTCCACGAAAAACTTATCATAATTCAAATCCCGGGTATCACAAGGAATCCGGTAATAATTCCCCATATCTTCCGCTTTGGCCATCTCCTCCCGGGTAACCAAAGTCTCGTACAATTTTTCCCCGTGACGCGTACCGATTATCCGTACCGGAGTATCTGCCTGATACAACTCTTTCAAAGCCTCCGCCAAAATTTCCAAGGTCGCTGCCGGAGCTTTCTGTACAAACAAATCCCCGTTTTGTCCATGTTGAAAAGCGTAAAGGACCAAATCGACCGCATCGTCCAAAGTCATCATAAAACGAGTCATATTCGGATCGGTAACGGTAATCTCCTGCCCGTTTTTAATCTGCTCTACCCATAGCGGAATGACCGATCCCCGGCTGGCCATCACGTTACCGTAACGCGTACAACAAATCGTCGTCTTTCCACTCGCCCCCAATTGCCTTCCTTTAGCCATAGCCACCTTTTCCATCATTGCTTTCGACATCCCCATGGCATTTATCGGGTAAGCCGCCTTATCCGTCGACAAGATCACCACGTTCTTTACCCCGTGGGCTATTGCCGAATCCAGGACATTTTCCGTCCCCAGCACATTGGTACGTACCGCTTGCGTCGGGAAAAACTCACAGGACGGCACCTGTTTCAGAGCCGCCGCATGAAAAATATAATCCACGCCCGACATCACCCCGTCCACACTCCGCTTATCCCGTACATCCCCGATATAAAACTTCACCTTAGAATTCTGAAGTGCATGGCGCATATCGTCCTGTTTCTTTTCATCCCGGCTAAAAATCCGGACTTCCCGGATATCGGAATCCAAAAAACGACGCAACACCGCGTTACCGAAAGAACCTGTTCCCCCGGTAATAAGTAAAACTTTGTCTTTAAACATGGTATGATTAAAAATTACAGATAAGCATCTTTATTCCATTGCTGCCAATATTTTCACAATTCGTTCTGCAGCATGTCCATCCCACAAATCCGGAATAGAACCTTTTTTCCATTGCCCGGAAAAAAGAATTTGCATAGCAGGAGCTACAGCTTCCGGATTCGTTCCGATCAACTCGTTTGTACCCACATTGCAGGTCTCCGGACGTTCGGTATTATCCCGCAAAGTCATACAAGGAACGCCCATGACAGTAGTCTCTTCAGTTATTCCCCCTGAATCCGTTACTACAACCAATGACCTCTCGACCAAATAATTAAACTCAAGATAGCCTAATGGTTCCACTATATGCAAATTACCAGCCTCCACGCCCACGTTTACAAATAATTTAGCAGTTCGTGGATGCATTGGGAAAATAACCGGTAATCCGTGAACATGATTTAATATTTCTGACAAGAGATCTCTCAAATGTGTTGTTTCATCTACATTAGCAGGACGATGCAATGTCAATACTATATATTCCTTTTCCTGCAAAGACAAATCATCATAAATCTCAGGTTTTACAAATCTGCATTTATTGGCCAATAATGTATCTATCATCACATTTCCTACCAAGTGGATTTTATCATCCATCACTCCATTTTTCCGCAAATTATCACTGGCCCATGAAGTTGTCGTAAAAAATAAATCACTTAAAGAATCGGTTACAATACGGTTTATCTCCTCGGGCATAGTCATATCGTATGATCGGATACCTGCCTCCACGTGTACAACCCGGACTTGTAACTTTTTAGCAACAATACTACAAGCCATTGTCGATGTAACATCACCTACCACCAAGACCAAATCACAAGGATTAGCGGACAACTCCTTTTCGAAGGCAATCATAATAGCTGCTGTTTGCTCCGCCTGAGAACCACCTCCACAAGCAAGATTCACATCAGGTTGAGGGATATTCAATTCTTCAAAAAAAGTTTCACTCATCGTTTTGTCATAATGCTGCCCGGTATGGATTAAACGGTAATCTATCTTTCGCGTATCGGACGAATCATTATACCGGCAAATAGCATGAATAATCGGTGCAATCTTTATAAAATTAGGACGTGCACCGGCAATAAGAGTTATTTTTTTCATTACTTAAAACTATATTGATAATGAGGATTCATTTTCATCACTTGCACACTTTTGGGATAATTCTCTATGAACCAAATTAAAAAACCAGTCACATCAATTTTATCATTTAACATTCTTTTCTGCCTGCTCTGCCATTTTTTCTTTAAATTAGAATCTTGCAACAAACTCTCTATTTCATTTAACATTTCTTCAAAACATCCAGGTCTAAACCCATATGTTAATTCATATTTTTCTTCTTCTTCATTTAGATAAGAAATTCTTCCGACAAAAGAATTATATCTTAATGCTGGAGTACCTAATACTGCAGCCTCGGAAGTCATTGTCTGACTATCTCCCAAAAACATGGTTGCATAATACATTAAATGATGTGTTTTCTCTGGAGAAATTAGCAATTGATAATCTTTCAATTCGGGCTCAATATCCCGCTCTGTTGTAATAAAAACTTTCCCATATTTTTGCAAAAGATTCACCAATCTAATTTTCTGATCAACAGACAATCCTACTGCTCCAACATCATGGTGTGCTTTAAAAACATTAAAACGCATAATAAAAAAAGGAGTCCCTTCTTTAATCCCTATTTCTCCCAATATAGCAGATTGAGGAATAAAACGTCGGGGATGCAAATATCCCAATTCATGGTAACCAGCATAAAAAATGGTTTTACGGCTTTTACGATGCCCTATCAACGCCGAAGGAGAAAGAATGGTATCTGCAAAAGGATGCCCCCATCTCACAAATAAGGGCTGAACCTCATCATCATCATCATCCAAAATAATAGATTTCATCCTACTTATTTTTGATACATGAGCTAAAGTTATTGATGAGCCTATCCCTAAAGTGATTTTATTCTTCCTAACAAGTTTCCAGACTTCATAATTATAAGTTAATTGACTAAAGGCTTTACCCCACAAAGAGTCCGCTTTTTTGCCTAATGAAATATAATCAATCCCTTCTTTTTCTAATAGAAATTTAGCAACAGGTATATCCTTAACCGTAACCCATACACGATGCCCTTTCTTTTTTAGTATGTGTATCACATTCTTTAACAGGTGTACATGTCCGGGATGCCCAACATCAACCAAAATATTCATTTTATTTTCTTTAAAAGTTTGACACCAAGCCTTCCTATATTATACAATAAAGGCTTTGTAATAAACAAAAATCTCCCGTGTTCAACCAAGTCTCCTCCAAATTTTGCCTTAAAGTCTCTCACCCCATATCCTTCATCCGGTTTACCTGCCCCCATCATATCAAACAACGGAATATCATGATCAGTAGCATATTTTATTCCGCTCCAAGTAGCCAATGTCGAAGGATATATATTTTTGAATTTTCCATCCAAACCACATGCAAACCACTCATACATCACTCGATTTTCCATTATCACACAAACAGTTCCTCCTATAATCTTCCCCTTCAACCGTATCAATAGAAATTTACCAAAATGTTCTCTATAAAGCTTATTGAAAAATTCAAAAGGAAATAAAGGAGTTTTTACGCGTGTTTTGTACAACTCTGAAAGGATATCATAATAGGTTTCAACTTCTTGTAAGGTCGGTTCGCCAACTATTTCTGCCCCATCTCTTAAAGAAGTTCGAATATCCCTTTTCCGACTATTTCCTAAGTTTTTTTTCACAATATCTTCAGAAACACAATTCACATGAAAATTCAGATGAGCTTTATAATCAAATCCTACACTTTCAAATACAGGTCGGAATAAAGAGTAATCATTATAATTTCGGAACTCGATATATATCGCTTTTGAGGCAAGTCCTTTTTTACAAAATAACAATAAACTCCTCAAAACTTCCTCACTAATATCATTGGCCAATAAAGCACCGCCAGGCACAATCGCTCTTCTGGAAAAAAACTGTTTCAATTTTCCACCATCTTTTTGAATATAACCAACAACAACTCCCTTTAAAATATCATTTTCAAAAGCAGCAAAAACAAAGGACTTCATAAATGATAGGGATGCATAAAAATCATAACATTCTTTTGATTGAAAAAAAGAAGCTGTTTTAGACCTATTCAACAATAGTTCCCATTGATCAATACTTATTTGATCAATATTATCAAATATTTGTATCACAGAATATTATTATAAATTTCAATAATTCTTTTTGCTATACTTTTACTTTCTAAACCTAAATCCGAAATTCTTTTCCGCCCATTGGTTTTATCATTTTCTTGGCAAAAACAAAGTGCATTTTGTATTTGTTCTACACAATCATCAACATTGAAATTTGTTAAGAAACATCCCTCCTCATTATTCAATAACCATTCAATATCACCCACCCTTGTCGCAACAATTGGACAATTGCATGCCATAGCTTCTTTTATAGCATTGGGACTACCTTCCCATAAACTTGCCAATAACACGACATCAGCTGCATTATACCAAAAAAGAGTTTCCGCATTAGGGATATTCTTTAAAAAATGTATCTGTATATTTGCATCATTAATCACATTAATTGCACTCTCGACCAAAGAGTAATTTTTTTCATACCGTCCAGGATCAGCAGCAAAAAGTAAATGTTTCCTATTCAGATCCCATCCTAATCTTTTCCGACTCTCAGTTTTATCTAAAGGCTTGAAACGCTCCAAGCTGACTCCATTAGGAATAACCAAAACCTTTCTAATACCCGACATTTTTTTCATATCTTCCGATTTGACTATTATTACCTTCCAAGAAAACAAAAAAGTAAATACCCGGATAACGTATTTATAGTAACATCCGGCCTGAACATCGCTCCCCATCAACGAAGCAATCAGTGGTTTCGCACCAGCAAGACTGGCAACAAAAACAGACAATGAGTAATGAGCATGTACAATATCAAAGTCGTATTGTTTCAAAAATCTCCTAAGAGGTAAAACATTCTTTAGATATCCCCAAAACCCTTTCCCTTCAATTGTATAATATTCTATCCGGCATCCCTCTTTTTCTAAAGAATCTCCTTGATTTCTAATAATTGGACTAATTCCCCGATCTGAATTTCCACTACTTACAAAAAGAACTTTCATAACATCTTTTCAAAACACAAATCCATACCAATAAAGAAGTATCAACTCAATAATTTATTAACTACCGGACGATATTTCCCGGTCTTAGTTAGTTCAATATCATCCTCAAAAGAAAATTTAATCTCTATTTTACCTAAACGTTGTTGCATATTTTCTCTGAAAAAAATCTTCTCTTCATCTGAAAATTCATCAGCAACTATTCGCAACAACAATTGATCCGACGCTATTTGAACAACTTGAAATCTCCGAAGATTTCTTTTCTGTGCAACATTGCTATCGAAAAAAAGATGCCAGAAATAAGCCCAATGCAAAAACTCACCGTTTACACCAATAATATAATCACATGTACGTCCCAATATTTCTTTTATTAACGTACTCTTTCTCCCGCAAGGACACTCTTCCTTGCTCAAAACTACTTGGTCTGCATTCCAGTAACGAATAAAAGGCATGGAGTAATTATCTAAGTCAGTTATAATCAATTCATTATTACTGTTCACTTCTAAAATCACTCTTTCTTCCGTTACATGTAACCCATTATGCTTCTCACATTCGTAAGCAATTCCCCCAATTTCACCACATCCATACTGATCAAACAATTCCGCATGAAATACCTCTTTAAATAAAGTCCGATGTTCCAATGTTAATGGTTCTGCCGTTGTAGAAATAGCTTTTATGTTAAAATTTAATGTCTCATTTTTTAATCGTTTCGCCAAAAAAAAGATAAACTGCGGGTATCCTCTAATCCATATAAATTTACTTTTAAGTAAAGCTTTTTTTATATTAAAATAGTTTTCATCTGTCGTATTATATACATCAAAAACTTTCTCATTTTGAATGTAGTGTATAAAACGAAACTTTAAACTATTTATAATTCCATGTTTTACAACATGACCTCCCATTAATATCAATTTTTTATCCCGATCTTTTACCTTCATCCAATCATTTTGAAAACGCTTATAACTTCCCCATATTGAACTACGAGTGTTCGCATCATTTCTTTTAAACAAAATATTCCCAGTTGTTCCCCCCGTTTGTGATGTCTTTACACCTTTGATTTCTCTAATATTTGCAGGAATAAACTTTTCATAATTAGCTTGTATGATCTCTTTCGTAAGAATAGGAAATAGTTTTAAATCCTCAATACTCTTTATATCTTCGATTTTAATATTATTTTCATCCATATATTCCCGATAATACGGAACATGCTCATAGCAGTGGTGAATCAATTTTCTCAACTTAATAAATTGATATTCTCTTATTTTTTCAACAGAATACCATTGAGTCTTTAGGTATTCCTTATAATATTTATTAACTTTTTTCCCAGATAATCTATCTGTTAATCGTGTAATATTCATTTCCTATTTTTATTATTTTATTTGTTTTTATCAGTTTCGTGACATGCAAATATTACTTTGTAATTTTAATCAAATAAAATATCCAATCTTTTTAACAAATATACCCACAGATACTGATTGATATTTCGATTATATAAACCATGATAACTATTAAAAATTTTATCTATGGCCTCTTGTATTTCTAATTTTCCATAATGAGCTAAAAAAACACCTTCAACACCATCTATATATCTCAAAGTAGGAGAGTTTTCGTTGAAATAAATAAATAGAATTGCTTTATTAGACGCAAGAACTTCAAAGAGTTTTCCCGGAATCTGATAACTATCATAATTATCGATAAATATAATGACATGTGATCTATCATACAATTGAAATATATTTTCTCTAGAAATAGAGCCCATGTATTTGAAACATTTTTCAACAGGAGGAACAAACTTCTTCTTGAAACTCCCACACACAACCAGTTTTACATGATCTTCATGCATTTTTATACCATCGTATAAACAATAAGGTTCTCGTAATTTCTCATAAAAAACTCCTGCATAAACAAATTGCAAGACCGGAGTATACGCAAGTCTTTCTATACATGGCACATAATCCGTACCCTGCTCTATAATCATAATTGAAGTTCCGTAGTTTACACGAGCAAGGTAATATTCCTCTATCTCTTTATTAAGAACAATCAAATAATCCACCTTATTCAAACACTTCTTTTCAATTTCTTTCAGTTCCCAACGTTTTAAATAAGCATATCTTTTGAAATTCGCATTAATTACAATCGGATCACTCATATCGACAATAAGCTTCACCGAAGGTTGTATTCGTTTTACTAAATCACAAAATAGAAGCAAAGTAAAAGGTAATGTTTGAATGAAAACATAATCAAACTTATTTGACTTTAATAATGTCTTTATCCTTTTCCGATAAGAGAAATAATAAAGCATATGAGAATCAGGAAGAAATGAGGTCCTGTCGATTAATTTTCTTACTAGTTTCAAGTAACGAGACTCTTTTTCATCCAATAGATACAAAATCGTAAGATTCGAATTTGTCTTCAAATAGGAACAAAAACTACGCTTACGATAGCCTCCCGGACTCTCCTCACTCACAGCTGAAATATAAAGGACCTTTTTCATCTATTGTAAATAATTATGCTAGCAATTCTAAAACCCAAAGATTTCCAACTAATTATTAAAAAACATCCAAAAAGAAGAAATGTACCGATAAGACTTCCAATAGCATCTATTTGACCTATCAATGAATACAAAAAAATAACATAGATGGATAAAAAAATTATGGATCTAAAATCTAGAAAACTATACGTTCTTATTCTAACATTCAAAAATGCTACAAAACGCCCTAATAAGAATAAAAGTACGACACCGAAAAAGGAAAAATTTAAATATAATTCACCCATCAGACCTGTCCTAATCCCTATAGAGCTCTTACTATTAAATAATTGAGCTGAAATAATAGCAGAATTATTTTTTTGTAATTCACTCTTTACAATTCCCAATGGAGTTAATACAAACGCAGGAATAAACCCTAACGGTAAATTAATCAAGGTTGTTCCATATAAATAATCAGAATTATATTCACTTATCAATCTAGCTAATTGACCATACTCGTTAAAAGTCCTATAAAGATTCTGAGATTGAAATTTAGACAACTTTTTTGAAGATAGGACTTCATTATATTCCTGACCTTTCTCCCTCCTCCGCAAATAAGAGGTATTAACGAACATATAAGCAAATATTCCTATTAAAAGTAATAAAACTATTCTCTTAATATTCTTTGTGTAAAAAATAAGTATAAGAAAGCAACCAACAAAAGTGGCAAAAAGCAACATTCGTTGATTTAAGATTATGGTCCAAAAAAGACTTATCAAGAAGGGAACAATAAAATACCATCTTTTCTTTTTGTATATCATATACATACAACAAAATACAGTCAAAATATTCAATGTCCACAACCGAATTAAAATACTTCCTCCAATTAATTCCTCCCCAATACCCTTTTGATCAGTAAAAAAAGGGATATAACCTATATTAGCGACAAGTAAAATAGATGACAAACAAGTCAAAATGAAAAGAAAGCATATTGATTTATTTGTAATCACATATATTTTATTTCTCTTTATAAACTTTTTTTTATAGCTCAAATATCCTTCCGCAAATAGAATCATAGCTGCCATCCAATACAAATTTGCAGAAATAATTTCTAATCTATACGAAGGATATATATATTGAACGACATAGTAATTCAAATTACCAATAAGCATAATTGCCCACATGATAAAAAAATATAAAAACCCCAAAGAAAACAGAGACTTTTCCAAAGATAGTTGGTTCCAAAAGCGTCTAATATATAAGGGCAATACTACACAAGAAAAAATCAATAATATATATAATTCATTTATCACAGAATAATCGGGAAGAGCCATCTTTAGAAGAAGCCATACAATTATTCCAATTCCAAATAACAAACTTAAATATCTTTTCATTTAAGAATTAGCTTTAGACAATATATATATATTAGAAATGACCGTACTGAAAGAAAATATAATATAAACCCATAATGGATTATCAATAGATAAAATCGACAACAAGAAAACGAGTGATACATTTAATAATACTCGAATCAATGCCTCTTTAAAACAAAGATTCTCTTTACCTATCCCTAAATAGGAATAATAATAAGGTAAAGCATATAAGCCAACTAACATTCCCACCTGTATAATATTAAAACAAATAGATATAGAGGAATCATATTTTGATACCAGCCACCATTTCATCCAAAAAGGAGAGAAGATACCAAGTATCACAGAGGTTGGAATAACAAAAAACATCATTCTAATAGCTATTCTTTTGTTTAGTAAACGAATCTGACACCTACTATCAACATTTGTTGCAATCATTTCAGATACCTTCGGAAGTATTGCATATATTCCTTTCTCAAAAACTCCTCGAATCGCATAAACAACTTTCGAAGCTATTTCAAAATAAGTCACAGAACTTAAATTAATACGAGCGAGAAATATCTTACATACAGGCATCATCAACATGTTTAAAATCTGAATACCTATCATCTTTCCACCATAAGATATTAATCTCTTTACAATATCATATCTATACGATTGAAAATATGCAAGATACTGTCCATTTTTATATAATATCATAGTATATATAATCGATAAACAAAAGTTAGCAATACAAATGCTAAGAAGCATACCCCATAATTGCATTCCAAATAAAAAACATATAATAGCAATAAATAATTTTAACACATTACTTCCAACAAATAAAATATTAGATAGATCCAAGCGTCCAATCCCTGTCAAAACAGCCTTTAAAATATCATTTAATAAATACTGGAATACAATTACAATTAAAAAAGGCAACATTGGTATAACCATATCAAAATAGCTTGCAGGTATCCCCACCAATTGGCATAAATTTTTCCCAAGCAAAAGAAATACCGGGACAATAATTATGAAAGAAAAAAGAATTATATAAACTGAATTAGAGAAATAGGATAAAATCATACAACTATTACCTTTTACTTTCTCTTCCGCAACATAAGTAACTATAGCATTACCTATTCCGAAGTTACCTAACTCTGCAAATGAAATAATTATAGCAAGTAATGACCATATTGCAAATAATTCAACACCCAAATAATGAATATATACCGGGTAAGAAATAAAAATGAACAATGTATTAATTCCAAAAACAATAGAACTCCTTATTATATTTTTTTGGAATTGTGTTCTATAATATCTATCTATGATATTCTTTATTACCATTTTATCATTTCAAATTATTCCAATACCACTCACAAGCCATTTCAAATCCTTTTGCCGCATCGTATTCCGGTGCATACTCCAATATCCGTTGAGCCTTCAAAATAGAAGCCTGAGAGTGCGGAATATCTCCGGTGCGTTCAGGACCATAGATCGGTTCGAGGTTTGCAATCCGGGAGTCATGGCGAGTCAAATTGTCCCGAAGGGTTTTATATAGAGCTTTTAGCGTGGTATTACCACCGAAAGCCACGTTAAATACCAAGTTAATAGCGTGATCATCCGATAACTCCAAATTGTAAAACTTCGCTCGTTGTCGAATCAATTCGGTAGAAGTTGTCATCGCTTTTTCATTGGCTTCAATCACATTAGCGATGTAGGTAAAATCACGGGAGAAAGTTCCGTCCCCGTTGATAACGGGACTGTTCCCCTGTATCATCTGTTTTACCCAGAGTGGGATAACGGCAGCATAGGCCCCGTTGGGATCCTGCCTCTTCCCGAATACATTGAAATAGCGCAACCCGATGCATTCGATTCCATAGGTCTTACTGAAAACATCCGCGTACAGTTCATTCACGTATTTGGTAATGGCATAGGGCGAAAGCGGACGGCCGATATGTTCTTCCACTTTGGGCAACTCTTTGGAATCCCCGTAAGTAGAAGAAGAGGCCGCATAAATAAATCGTTTTACGCCGGCATCTCTCGCCGCAACCAGCATATTCAGAAAACCACCGATATTCACAGCATTCGTGGTAATCGGGTCTTTGATAGAACGGGGAACACTTCCTAAAGCGGCTTCATGCAACACGTAATCGGCACCCCCGACCGCTTTCCGGCATGTCTCCAAATCCCGGATATCGCCTTCGATAAAGGAAAAAGCCGGATGTTCGATAAACTCCGCCATATTCTCCACATGCCCGGTTGCCAAATTATCTAAGCAAACAACCCTATGTCCTTGCTGTAAAAAATACTCACAAAGGTTTGAACCGATAAAGCCCGCACCCCCGGTTACCAATATTTTTAACATATGCATTTTCTAATTGTAAATTTCAAATTGTAGATCTGATAAATTTTGTGATTCAATGATTTAGTAATTTTGTGATTCAAATCTCCTAATCACTTAATCCTTTAATCTCCTAATCATTATATCTCCTAATCACTTAATCCTTTTATCTCTTAATTTCTCCATTGACCTTTAGATATTTTTTTACCGCCTTCCCTACATGTCTAAATGTATCCGGGAGCAGGTTCATTATGCCTCCCATGGCCCGATAGGCATCGGAAAGCAATTGCATATCGGTATTGGTTTCCAATTGATATTGAACTTTGCGCATTTTATTGGAAATCCGTTGCCTGACTTTCCTAAGCTTTCGGAGGACTATTCGTCGGCGAAGAATGTCGTTTTGATCTTTTCCTTTTATCTCGCTCCACTTCTGACACTCATCCAAGAACTCTTCGATCATCTCGTACAAGGGTTTACCGGACAATAGCGTATTGGGAACTTCCGTCATGGCATTGATAAAACATTCGAGGGAATGTCTGATTTCGACAAAGCTCACGTCATCGATTCCAACCGATTCCATTTCCACAAAATCATCCAAAAGAGCGGTCAAAATCTTCGAACGATAGTAATTGATTTTCCAAAGCGATGTTCCACGACTGCTATCCACCGGGTAAGGGTGGTCCGTATTTTCAAGTTTATTCATAAAAAAGATACAGGTAATCACCCGAAAAGAACAAATTATTCTTAATGGGATAGTATAAGTTTATAATATCTCAACTCTTTCACTCTGTTATTTTATCTATTGCCCAATAGCCGCCGGTCTTTTTACTTCCTCTTCTCTCAACCATTTGCAATTTTACAAGTAATCTCAAGTATTTATCTAACGTGTCTACTGGGATATTCGTTTTTTCAGCGACAGTTTTCAAATTAAGACCAGGAGTTTCTTTAATCATTTGTAACACCGATTTCTGTCGTTCGTTTAATCCGCCATTTAATCCGCCATTTAATCCGCCATTTAATCCGCCATCTTCAATTTCGACCGTTGATATTTTCTGTCTTTCATAGCTTAACTCAGAAAAACAGCCGTTTCCCATCACATAAAAATCATATTTCATAGTAGGATAAGATGCTATTGCTTGCCGAATCCGAATAAAACCGCTACCGTATTTTTCAATGTCATTGGTCAAGTAAAAAGCTTCAGCAATCAGTTTATTTCTTGTGCTTGCCGTGTATCTGTCGGTTTTTAATTCGTCGACAGTGATGTCTCCGTATAATCCACTCGGGTTAAAAAACACGATTTTCCGATCAAAAATTTTTATTTGTATATCCGTGGGGCTCTGATAATTTCTATGAACAACCGCATTCAAAAGCATTTCCCGGATTGCATCCAAAGGATATTCCGGTATTTCAATCCGTTGTGTTGTCTTTCCGGTGATTTCAAAAGCAAATTTCAAATGTGAAATGATAATCCGCATCGATTCATCTACGACATCATACAAATTTCCGTTCACCATATTATCTGCAATAATCAAACTGGGGGTCTTAAAACGCCCTATATGAACATTATATAAAAGATTCGATTTCGAAAATAGCAACATGGCAGCATTTACAGGAACTCCATCCCTCAGCAAATGAAGCTTTGTCAATGCTTCAAAAGGATCTGTCGACAGATGAAAACGTCCTATACTATTGACCTTAGCAATAAATCTTTTGACACTTTGCAAATTCAAATCCTTATATGTACCGTTCGGATAAGGATACGAATCCCAGGAATATTGCATCGAACGCATAAACAAATCCGAAATTTCAGCCACACCCATCAAATGATTGGAGCTCCCCACACGCTTATAAAATCTCCCCTGAACGGATATCGGCTTTACAGGATATTCCGAAACCTGTATAACAACGATCTTCTTATTTCGAAATGTCACGATTTCCATATCCGGAACAACGGCTGGCTCGGTCTTACTCTTTATTTCATTAGCCCATTGTTGAATACTTTCCCGGGCAACTTCCACTCCCGTTACCTTTCCGGCATCAGAAATACCCAGCAAAATACGTCCACCTTTCGTATTTGCAAAAGCTACAACAGATTCTATTGCGGCAACATTGAAAGTCGATTTGAATTCCACCATCAATCCTTCACCATTTGAAATAATAGCATTCAGATCATATCGCATAATGCAGGATTTATTTACTATTATTACTTAGAAATTTTCATCAATGAGCATTTTTCATGACTCCATATTTTCACCATTCTTATCAAAATTAACACATTTTGAATGCAAAACAAACAATACAATATCTTTTTAATATAAAATTACGACACAACACAAACCCGAGTGGGAAAAGTTTTAAATACGATTAAAACTTTCAGTGAAATTCCACAAAGTTTTAAGTATACTTCAAACTTTTAAGCCGATCGCTGGCGTTTGATCAGGATGTTGTTCCAGATTTTCCAAAAATAGTTCCAGTCCGTCAAAAAAGAGTGTTGCAAATAGGCTTCCAAATAACGGCGTTCGCTGGCCTCTATCTCTTCCAAATTTTTAGGCATATCCGCGTAAAAAGGAGGCAAAAGTCCCGGCTTGGTACGGATACGCAATTGCTGCAACTCCGGGGAGTAAAGACTGTAATAATGCTGGCTCAACGGACGTACCCCGATCAGCTTCATGTCGCCTTTCAAAATATTGATCAGCATCGGCAATTCATCCAACCAACATTTACGCATGAACCGGCCGAAAACGGAAATCCGGTAATCATCCGCAAATTTTCCGCCTTCCTGTAAACGGTTATGCTGGTAGATATAAGGTTGGAGGTATTCGGCATAGGCATGCATAGTCCGGAATTTGTATACCCCGATCAATTTTCCGTCTTTTCCTACCCGTTTCAACCGTACCAAAGGCCCGTAGCTGGGTGAAGGATCATCGAAAGGCGGTTTGGTTTTGACCGCAATCACGTAAAGCAGACCGTGAATATACTCTTCCTGTTTTACCTCGAAACCGCAACAATACAATCGTCCTAATATCTCCGGACGGGGAAATACCCGATAACGACCTCCCGTGAGAGCAAAATAGATTTTTTTAAGACAAGGTAGTTTCGGACAAATCCGGTTCCAAACATAATCCGTCGTATAGATCAAATAGTTTAATCCCCAGGGATAGATACCTAATATTTGAGATTTGCGTATTTCACTCGTCTGACAACAGCAAACAAAAACATCTCCTACATTCAGTAATTTATTTACATGAATAAAAAACTTATTCACCCGACGAATCTTATTCACCCGGGACAGGTTCACGAACATATCGAAACAGCCGCGGGAGTAACCCTCCAACTCCTCCCGCTCTTTAATGGCCATTAATTTCGTCTCCCGGGCAAAACGAGCCTCGTAAGTATTCCTCCATCTCACGGGATTACTCATGGGATGACACCGGAGCAATTCCAACAATTTTTTTAAATCGGGACTTTGTTCTCCCGTCAACATCCGGGCCGCATATTTTGCCGACAACCGATGATAACGTTTTATTGCCTCATCTTCCTGTTGGAAAGGAATTTTGCGCATGACCAACAGCCGGACGACAAGATAAAAACAACACTCCAACACAATCAATATCCCGACAGCAACGATATAGTTCCAACCGAAACAAAGGGTCAGATCCACTAACTCATAAAGTGCATAGATTATAAAGGCAGATAATACATCCACTAATCCGATCGTAATAAAAGCATAACGGATCCGTTGAAATTTCGTGAAATTAAGTTTTTGCGAAATCAATCCTAACAAAACCCAGAGGCACGCGGCACTTCCCGATATCCACCATCCGGGAAGCTTCCCCACCCAACCGGAAGCGCCAAAAGCCAAGGTAACCAGTAAAAGATCGAAAAGGGTTAATATTCCCCAACGCCGGGTCGTTTTCATGCTAATATTCAGAGATAAATAAACCGTAAATTTTTCTTCTATACCTGTTCTTACAAACTCCAGTATTTCAACGAATGTATTTTCTCTCGCAAAATTCCTTTAATATCTACTAAAAGAGCGTTCTCATAAGTCAACGACTTAAAATAGGTCTCGTCTAACATTTCGTATTCTTTATGGGAGACAGCCACTACGACCGCATCGTAATTATCGCGGGGTTTTTCCACCAATTTAAAACCATATTCCTCCTGCACGGCTTCCGAATCGGCATGAGGGTCGACAACATCCACATCCACGCCGAAATCTCGTAACTCCCGAATGATATCGGCCACTTTCGAATTCCGAATATCCGAAACATCCTCTTTGAAGGTTACTCCCATAACCAAAACCCGGGCTCCCAATACACTTTTACCCATGGCAATCAATTTCTTTACCATCTTCTTGGCGATATAGGCCCCCATCGAGTCGTTGATAAAACGCCCCGCGTTTATGATCTGGGGATGGTATTTCAGCTCTTTCGCCTTATGTACCAAGTAATAGGGATCGACACCTATACAATGTCCCCCGACTAATCCGGGATAAAACTTCAGAAAATTCCACTTTGTCCCGGCTGCTTCCAACACATCGAAGGTATTGATGCCGATCCGGGAAAAGATAATAGACAGTTCATTCATCAAAGCGATGTTGACATCCCGCTGGGTATTTTCGATTATCTTCGCCGCTTCCGCCACCTTAATACAGGGAGCGGGATGAACACCCGGTTCCACCACCAATTCATATACCTTGGCAATCGTCTCCAATGCCTCGGCATCGCACCCCGAAACGATTTTTATCGTATTACTCAGTATATGTTTCGAATCCCCCGGATTAATCCGCTCGGGAGAGTAACCGATTTTAAAGTCCCGACCTACTTTCAGACCGGAAATCTCCTCCAACAAAGGCAGACAGTCCTCCTCCGTGCATCCGGGGTAAACGGTGGATTCGAAAACCACGTAATCACCCTTTTTCAATACTTTCGCCACCGTCCGTGTAGCCGCCAACAAGGGCTTTAAATCCGGCTGATTGTACTCGTCTATGGGAGTTGGAACCGCCACAATAAAAAAAGAGGCAGCCCGTAATTGATCCACGGAAGAGGTAAATTCGATATCGCTATGGTCGAACGCCTCAGGCGACAACTCTTCGGAAGGATCGATTCTATTCCGCATTTTCTCCAGACGATCCTCTTTAATATCAAAACCGACCACGGAGATCTTTTTGGCAAACGCCAAGGCAATGGGCAACCCCACATACCCCAAACCCACCAAGGCTAACTTCGCCTTCTTAGAAACCAATCGAGTATACATAAGCGTATTATTTATTAAAATTACCAACCAAAGGGATGTTCTACCAATGCCAATTCAGCCAAAGGGTGATAATCCCCGCAAAGTCCGATAGGTTTCGCGTGACGGATATCGTGCACGATTTGAATGGAGGTACGGGCGTCTTCCAAACCGTATCCTTCGCCGGCAAGAATATGCCGGTAACTCTCCGTGTGCAAATCGGTAAAACCGTCGCTAAACTCCACTTCCTCTCCCTCTATGCGAAACGAACGAAATGTTCTTTTTCCCGCTTCCTTTACTTCCGGCGGAAGAGTATCGTAATTGATGCTTAAAAAGTAACGGACATGAGCCCTGTCAAAACGCAATAACCCGGCCACCCGGTCGTGGCTGCTCACGTACACGATATTATCCCGGACGGGACCGAATACCCAAGAGAGCATATCGTAAAAATGAACCCCGATATTGGTGGCTACCCCACCGCTTTTTCGGCTATCACCTTTCCAACTCGTATAATACCAATTGCCCCGGGAGGTTATATAGGTAAGATCGACATCGTATATCTTCTCTCTCGGTCCCTCTTCTATTTTTTTCTTTAAAGCCAGAATCGCCGGATGATGCCTCAATTGCAAGATCGTGAATACCCGGTGTCCCGTTTCCTCTTCCACTTTTTGCAGGGCATCGATATTCCAGGGATTCAATACCAACGGTTTCTCGCAGATAACATCCACCCCCAAGCGTAAAGCGTAACGCACGTGGGCGTCATGCAGATAATTCGGCGTACAAACGGATATCATATCCACCTCCTTGTCCGTTCCTTTATTTTTCGAAAGGTGACGGTCGAAAAGCTCGAATTCCGTAAAAAACGATGCTTGCGGGAAGAAACTATCCATGATTCCCACGCTATCGAACACATCGTAAGCGGCTACCAACCGATTTCCGGTCTCTTTTATGGCACGCAAATGCCGAGGGGCGATATAGCCTGCAGCCCCGATCAATGCAAAATTTTTCATTATACTTTATAATAAATCTTAGTTTATTTTTTCTATATAGGACCCCGGTATATAAGACGTCGCGATAGAAACTACCCCTTCCAACCGGACCACCACCCGCTTATGCCCCTTTACCCGGACCAACTCTCCCTCTAAACCGACAAATGGGCCCTTGATCACACGCACCTTATCCCCCCGCCGTAACTCCTTGTTCACGACCTCTATCACTTCATCCGAAAAATCGAGTAGAAACATAAAATCTTTCATCTGCTTATCGGGAATAATCAACGAACGACGAGTCTCCCGATCCCTGATATAAACAATGTTAAGAGAGTAATCATTCAGCAACACAAAACTCGTACGCCGATCCGTCCGTAGAAAAATCAACCCTCGGACAAGAAGCTCACGAACCTTTTTCCGTCCCTCCGGTTCCTGTCGTACGACCTCCTGAAGGGGCAGATAGTTCTCTACATTCAAGGCATCCAATCTCTTTTTTATACTCATCTCCTGATTCACCCTCGTGTAAGCCGCATACCAGTATTTTTCGTCGTCCCGTATTACCATATTAACCATAACGATGTTACTCCTTACCCATCTATTTTCACGAACCCACCGGACACGCTTCGCGCACAAACCCTGTTCCGGCTTATTCTGTCGTTAACCACGCATCAATATTTCAGTTTCTTAAACAGAAACCAAATACCGAACTTTATACTTTCTTATCTGCACTTCAAATACGGTACGTGAATACCGTCTTATCCTTTAAAAAACGCTTCGATCCTCGATATCACCCGATCCTGTTGTTCCCACGTAAGCTCCGTGTGCATCGGCAACGAAAGAACGGAATTCGCTAATTTTTCCGACACCTCCAATGTCCCCGAAATTTTCGCTATCCCCGTGAAAGCCTTTTGCCGCTGCAAGGGAAGCGGGTAATAAACCATGGAAGGGATCTCCCCTTCTGCCAAAAACGCTTTCAGGCGATCCCGCTGCCCATCCTTCACTTTCAACGTGTATTGATGATAAACATGAGTGGAATAAGGCATCTCGCGCGGCGGTACAATTCCCTCCACTTCTTTTAAACGAGAAGTGTAGTACCGGGCTGCTTCCCGCCTGGCCCGGTTATATTCATCTATATGTTTTAACTTCACTTTCAATATCGCGGCTTGAATCGTATCCAAGCGAGAATTACATCCCAACATTTCGTGGTGGTATTTCACCATCTGACCGTGATTTGCAATACAACGAGCCCGCTCGGCCAATTCCTTATCCCGAATCATTAAGGCTCCTCCATCCCCGTAACAGCCTAAATTTTTGGAAGGGAAAAAAGAGGTACACCCGATATCTCCCATGGTTCCCGTCTTGAAAGAGTTTCCGGAGGAAAAAGTATAGACAGCTCCGATCGCCTGTGCATTATCCTCTACTACATACAAGTCGTGCTCCCGGGCAAATGTCAGAATAGACTCCATATCACAACTCTGCCCGAAAAGATGTACCGGCACGATCGCTTTCGTTCGGGGAGAGAAGGCTCGTTCCAATTCTTTTACCTCTATATTGAATGAAACAGGGTCGACATCGACCATAACCGGAATAAACCCTAATAAACCTATGACTTCCGCTGTTGCCACATACGTAAAAGCCGGCACGATCACCTCGTCTCCCTTTTCTAATTCCAAAGACATCAAAGCGACCTGTAACGCATCCGTACCGTTGGCACAAGGGACCACATACTCCGTTCCGATATAACGGGCAAGCTCTTCACTAAACTCCGTAACCTCCCGCCCGTTTATAAAAGCCGCACGATCCAATACCCCTCGTATCCCGGCATCTATCTCGTTTTTAATCTTGTTGTATTGACCCTTTAGGTCGACCATTTGCAACTTCATACGACATTCATTTTCCACGCCGATCAATTAAAACCCTGATATCCGCACGCAAAGTAATAGTATCAGAAAATGATCGTTTTTTAGTACATCCAACATTAAAATATTATTATAATTTAACATTTTTAAACTACACGAAAATATCTGATAATGACCACTTATTTTATTGGTTAAATTTTATTGTTATTATTTATTTAGTTATATTTGCACTCGAATTAAACGATCATTTATTGATCGTTTTTTTATATGATCTTTCACTTTTCCCATGACTTCATTTTATAAATAACCCTTCACGAAA
Organism: Gabonibacter chumensis; assembly: GCF_024741215.1. Lineage (NCBI taxonomy): Bacteria > Pseudomonadati > Bacteroidota > Bacteroidia > Bacteroidales > Porphyromonadaceae > Gabonibacter > Gabonibacter chumensis. The sequence continues at coordinate 63,973 of NZ_JANSKB010000001.1, forward strand.
TACCCATATANGATCGTTTTTTTATATGATCTTTCACTTTTCCCATGACTTCATTTTATAAATAACCCTTCACGAAATACCCATATAACACATTGATTATATATGTATTATATAATAAATAAACAAATTCGCCAGACTCAAAACCCATCCACGCTATCCATTCGCATCGGTAATCACAAAACCAAGAATTATCCGGAAACATCCCACTATATGCATAGTTAAATTTAACCTTTCAATTAACATATTTTATATCAACAAATATATACATACAACAAGAAAATATATTTTATTTTAAATACAATAGAACTATCTATTTCATTATTGTACAAAACACGTAATATAAAACTATCCGAATGAAAAATGTTAATGAGCCGAATATAACCCTGCTAATTGTAAGATTTAGGGATTAGAGGATTAAGAGATTCTGCGATTAAGGGATTAAAGAGATTAAGGGATTAAAGAGATTTACGATTTCGGATTTTTGATTGCCGATTTTAGATTTAAAGATGGCAAGATCAGAATTGAATCATAAATCGTAAATCTTAAACCAAAAATTAATTTACAATCTACAATTTAAAATTTACAATTGATTAAAGGGAGAAGGGAGAAAAACGGAGGGGCATAAATAGAGAACGGCGAGCGTCGTGTTCGATTTACGGAACGGCCACCCGACGGTTTGTTTGAACGAAGTGAGTCCCGGAGGTTAGTGAACGAAAAGCGTTTACACGACCGACGGGAACGTCTCGGCCCCGGAGGAGTTATCCCTTCCAATTGTAAATTTACGATTTCGGATTTTAGATTTATGATTTAAAAAACCAAGGGATTCTGGGATTAAAGGATTCAGGGATTGGGGGATTAAGAGATTCTGCGATTAGGAGATTAAAAGATTCTGTGATTAGGGGATTAAAAGATTCTGTGATTAGGGGATTAAAGAGATTGACGATTGTAGATTGTAAATTACAAAAACAGCTTCTTGATTTAAAATTTACAATAAAAAAATCGTTTGCTTTCGGAAGCAAACGATTCTTTTTATCCGGTAGATGAATGTTATTTTTTATACATCCCCATATCTTTCAGTTCGAAATCATTGATAAAAGCTGCATATCCGGCAACTTTAGCCTGTCCGTACTTCACGAATACTTCCGTAGATTTATAGAAGCGTGCGTCTCTCTGCGAATCCAACAACAACAAGTATCCGATGATCACATACCCGGCCATCTCTACTAAACGGCGCGCATGAAAATCAACATATTCGGGATCTCCTACTGCCGTCACGTTCGTCACAGCAGCCTCAAAAGCAGCCGTCATACCCTTCAATATCTCACGAATATACTCCTGCTCCGGACATATAGGCGCTTTCTCATACTCCTCGCGAATATACTTGGCATATTGTCCGGTAGTCACCCCGCGTATAGCCGCCACAACCTGCAACTGAGATGTTCCTTCGTATATATTGGTAATACGGGCATCACGAACCAAGCGTTGAATAGGGTAATCCTTCATATAACCCGATCCCCCGTGAATCTGCAAAGCATCGTAAGCGATCTCGTTGGCGTATTCACTCGAAAACAATTTCAACATGGGAGTATAGATATCGGCCAATTTCTGGTATTTCTTCATCTCTTCCCGTTCGGCTTTATCCAAGGTACGTTCATTGGAAATATGGGTATAAGCCTTATACATATCCACGAAACGGCTGGTCTCGTACAGGATGGCACGGGCACCCTGAAGTTTGGCTTCCATATTGGTCAACATTTCGTACACCGCGGGAAAATCAATAATGGCTTTACCGAACTGACGTCTCTCCCGAGCATACTTCAACCCCTCGCGATAAGCAGCTTCCGCTATACCTACCGATTGAGCGCCTACTCCCAAACGAGCGCCGTTCATCAGCGACATAACGTACTTAATCAATCCCAATTTGCGTTCTCCGACCAATTCCGCCGGGGCATCTTTAAATACCAATTCACAAGTAGGAGAACCTTTGATACCCAACTTATTTTCGATACGGCGAACGGTCATACCTCCATTGGCCTTATCATATATAAACATGGAAAGCCCGCGGCCATCATGCGTTCCCTCTTCCGAGCGAGCCAACACCAGAGCAATTTGAGCATCCCCGTTCGTGATAAAACGCTTCACCCCGTTCAGATACCACTTCCCGCTCTTTTCGCAATAAGTAGCCTTTAACTGTACCGCCTGCAAATCCGATCCGGCATCCGGCTCCGTCAAATCCATCGCGTAAGTTTCCCCTTTAGCCCCGCGCGGCAGGTAATGTTTCTTCTGTTCCTCGCTTGCAAACTCATGAATCGTTTCGGCGCAATCCTGCAAGCCCCAGATATTTCCGAAACCGGCATCTGCACGAGAAACCAACTCTGCCGCCATCACATAGGGAACAATCGGGAAATTCAACCCGTCATACTCTCTCGGTAAAGACATATTATACAAACCCGCTTGAGTCAACACATCGTGATTCTGTTGAGTTCCAGCCGCGTATTTTACTCTCCCGTCAATCACCTCCGGTCCTTCGGCGTCTACCCCTTCTGCATTTTCAGCTAACACGTCGCCGCAAATTTCCCCCAAAATCTCCAACACTTTATCGTAATTGTCCAACGCATCTTCAAAATCTCTCGGAGCAGTATCACATTTTCCGGCATCCGCAAAATTACGCTCTTTCAACGCAACAATTTTTTTCATGAGAGGATGTTCCAGATGGAACTTCAAATCCTCGTTATCTATATAGAAATTCGCCATAATACTTTTAAAATTTTAAATTTTAGATTGTAAATTGAAAATTACTGATTGCAAATTCAGGTGAAAACATTCAATTCGCAATTTACAATTACCTATTTGCTGTTCTTCTTGTAATACTGAATCATCTTCGGAATTACAACGTTCAGGTCTCCCGTGATCACATAGTCCGCAAATTTATTGATCGGAGCATTCGAATCCGTATTAATGGCAATAACCATGGAGGACTCTTCCATTCCGGCCGTATGCTGTATCTGTCCGGAAATACCACAAGCTATATACAACTTAGGACGAACAGTCGTTCCGGTTTGACCGATCTGACGTTCATGTTCGCAAAAGCCCGCATCCACGGCCGCACGAGAAGCGCCTACTTCTCCTCCCAGCACGGAAGCCAGTTCATACAACAAATTAAAATTCTCTTTCGAACCTACTCCATAACCTCCGGCCACGATAATCGGAGCTCCCTTAATATTGACTTTGGATTTCTCCATCTGACGTTCAATCACTTTCACTACCAAATCCGTGTCATCGAGGAATTCATCCGCGTTCAACTTCTTAACCTCTCCTTTATAGGCGGCATCGACGACCTCCTTTTTCATCACGCCCTCGCGGACGGTAGCCATTTGCGGGCGACATTCCGGGTTGACGATCGTTGCAACAATATTACCACCAAAAGCCGGCCGAATCTGATACAACAGGTTCTCGTATTTTTTGCCGCTCTTGGCATCCGAGTACTCCCCTATCTCCAAGCTGGTACAGTCAGCCGTCAATCCGCTATGCAGGAAAGAAGAGACACGAGGTCCCAAATCGCGCCCCACGCTGGTAGCTCCCATCAAAGCGATCTGCGGTTTTTCCTGCTCGAACAAACGTACCAACATCTTCGTGTGAGGCAACGTCGTGTAAGGAGCCAAACGAGCATCATCGCCAACCCATACCACATCTGCTCCATAAGGAAATATCTGTTTCTCTATATCTTTTAACCCGTGTCCTAAAGCAATAGCTTCCAGCTTTACACCTAATTTATTGGCAAGAGTCCGTCCCTTCGTCAGCAACTCCAAGCTGACATCGGCAACCGTACTCTCCTCTATCTCGCAATATACAAATACACTATTCATATCTTAGATTTTAGATTTTCAATCTCTTCACTTATCCGATTGTATGGTTGGTAATCAATTCCTTCATCATCTCATCGATTTCTGCATCGCTTCCGGCCAGTACCTTAGCTTCTTTTGCCTGGAACACAACATTTTCGATAGTCTTTACTTTCGTCGGAGATCCGCTCAATCCCAAATCCTCCGCGTTACTGGTAATATCATTAACGCTCCATTCCGTTAACTTCAAGTAAGGACGTTCGTTAACCAACGTGATATAATCCTCTCCGGCCTCCTGGGCCTCCTGAGTAGCTTTCGCGTATTTATATTTCATCACGAATCGAGCATTTCTCGGACGGCAAGGGGCAGCAGAACCGTTCACCGTAACCACGCAAGGCAGCGGACACTCGACCACCTCTATACCTCTTTCCAAACGACGTTTGATTGTCAATTTCCTGCCATCGCATTTTTGAATTTCCTCCGCGTAAGTCACCTGCGGCAACTCTAATTTTTCCGCAACCTGAGGGCCAACCTGAGCCGTATCTCCATCGATAGCCTGACGACCGCAAATAATCAGATCGTACTCCAAATTGTGCAGAGCACAAGACAGAGCATAAGAAGTAGCCAGCGTATCCGAACCGGCAAAAGCCCGATCCGATAACAAATATCCACCATCAGCACCCCTGTACATCGCCTCGCGAATGATCTCCGCGGCACGTCCCGGTCCCATGGTCAATACATGAACAGTAGTCCCCTCAATTGTATCTTTTAAACGTAAAGCCTGCTCCAAAGCATTCAAATCCTCCGGATTGAAGATGGCAGGTAAAGCTGCCCTGTTTACAGTTCCGTCTGCTTTCATCGCATCTTTTCCCACATTTCTCGTGTCGGGAACCTGCTTAGCAAGAACAACAATTTTTAGTCCTTTCATATAAATCCAATTTTATGTTTAAAGCGACATGAAATATCCTAATCATCTTTTTACCAATAAATTCATACCAATACTATTGATAGAATACTCCATATACAGTTGTATTAACACTATTTCTTTCAAGTGCGTAAAGATAGTATTTCAAGTTATAAATACAAAATTTTAACTCGTTCGCCTCCTGTCCCCGTTACCAAAGAATAAAAACAAAGACAAGAGCGCCGGACACCTCGACCGAAACTCATTTTCCCTTTCCGCGTTCATCTATTTTTTTGCATTTTTCAGAAAACGAAGTCGTTTATTTTCCGATTTTAAACTATTCCTCTAAATTTGTAGCGCAAATGATTGCGTCAAAAATTATTTACACTATAAACAAACTAAAATATGAAATACGACTTACTCGTAATAGGCAGCGGTCCCGGAGGATACGTGGCTGCCATTCGCGCTTCCCAACTCGGGATGAAAGTGGCCGTTGTCGAACGTGCCGAATTAGGTGGAATCTGTTTGAATTGGGGATGTATCCCGACCAAATCCCTATTGAAATCGGCACAAGTATTGGAATACGCTCGCCATGCCGCCGATTACGGTATAAAGATCGAACAGGCCGAACCGGATTTTGAAGCCATCATCGCCAGAAGCCGGGGAGTTGCCGACAAAATGAGTAAAGGAATCCAATACCTATTCAAAAAGAATAACATTACCGTTATCGAGGGACACGGTAAACTGACTCCGGATAAAAAGGTGGAAGTAACTCCCCGCGAAGGAGAAAAAAGTATCGTGGAGGCAAACCACATCCTGTTAGCAACAGGAGCCCGCTCCCGTCAGCTTCCCAACATTCCGCAAGACGGCAAACGTATCATCGGTTACCGTCAAGCTTTGACTCTCGACCACAAACCGGCATCGATGATCGTCGTGGGATCCGGAGCGATCGGTTCCGAATTAGCCTTCTTCTACAACGCCATGGGAACCAAAGTAACGTTAGTAGAATTTTTACCTAACATTCTCCCGTTAGAAGATGAAGAGGTATCCAAACAAGTAGGACGTTCGTTTAAAAAAGCAGGTATTGAAGTTATGGTAAAATCTTCAGTAGAAAGCGTCGACACAACCGGCGAACTTTTAAAAGCGAACATCAAAAATAAAAAAGGCGAGATAGAGGTACACGAAGCAGAGATCGTACTTTCGGCTGTCGGCATCTCCCCCAACGTGGAAAATATCGGTTTGGAAGAACTCGGTATCGAAATGGATCGGGGAAAAATAAAAGTAGACGAATATTACCGCACGAATGTCGAAGGGATCTACGCCATCGGCGATATCGTACCGGGACCCGCCTTGGCTCACGTATCTTCAGCCGAAGCCATTTGCTGTGTCGAACACATAGCGGGAGTCCATACCGAACCCATCGATTATTCCAATATTCCCGGCTGTACCTACACGACACCGGAAGTTGCCTCGGTAGGATTGAACGAAGCCAAAGCCGTTGAAGCGGGGTATGAAATCAAAATCGGGAAATTCCCATTCAGTGCTTCAGGCAAGGCAAGTGCCGCCGGAGCCAATGAAGGATTCATCAAATTAATATTCAACGCTGCCGACAACACCTTGTTAGGAGCTCATATGGTAGGAATGAACGTAACCGAGATGATTGCCGAAATGGTACTGGCCCGGAAACTAAAAGCCTCCGGACACGATATCATCAAAACGATCCACCCGCATCCGACGATGAGCGAGGCCGTTATGGAAGCTGCTGCTGCTGCTTATGATGAGGTGATACATATCTAAAGGATTGTAGATTAGGCGATTAAGAGATTGGGTGATTAGATGATTAAAAAGATTTATGATTTCGGATTTTTGATTAACGATTTAGAGAGGACAAGATCAGAACCCTAATTATAAATCATAAATCAAAAATTACTTTCAGACTTTATGGACCTGATGACTTTATGGACTTTATTAAATTATTAGTTGGATGAAAATAACACTATTAACAGGAATTTTATTGATGGTCGGGGCCTCATTGTGTGCCCAAACGATCACGGAGAAAGAACTTAAAGAGATTCAAGGAAGTTTCAAAAAAGATCCTTCCACGAAGGCGATTCAAAATATCTTGACAAACGACAAGAATATCCGGGATAATGCCCTTAACCGGGAACTTCAGGGCAAAATAGACCACTATTTCAAGTATCGGGTAGCTGTCAAAGGGATCACCGATCAACACAGTTCAGGACGTTGCTGGATGTTTACCTCCATGAATGTATTACGTCCCGACATCATCAAGAAATACCACTTAAATGATTTTGACTTCTCTCATAACTACCTCTATTTCTGGGATATGTTTGAGAAATCCAACCTTTTTTTAGAGAATATCATTGCCACGGCAGGCAAACCGATGGACGACCGGGAAGTGACCTTCTTTTTCTCGGCACCCGTTAACGATGGTGGCGTATGGAACCTGTATTACAATTTAGGAGAAAAATACGGGGTCGTGCCCAAGTCCGTCATGCCGGAGACGGCTCATTCCGATAATACGGCAGCCATGGGGTCTCTTATCAATGAAAGACTTCGCAAAGGGGGCTATACCTTACGGGAAATGGCCGCTCAAGGCAAAAAAGCAAAAGCCCTGGAAACAGAGAAAATCTCTATCTTAAAAGATATATATCGTATTCTGGCCCTTTGTCTCGGGGAACCTCCTACCCAATTTACCTGGCGGTACACGGATAAAGACGGGAACATCAAAGAACTGGCCAATTACACGCCGAAGCAGTTCTACGAGGAGATCACCCCGGAAGATTACGATCCGAAAAATTACATTATGATCATGAATGATCCGACTCGGGAATATTACAAACTTTACGAGATTAAAAACTACCGGAACACCGTCGAAGGAATCAACTGGGTATACCTGAATCTCCCGAACGAGGAGATTAAAAAAGCAGCCGTTGCTTCCATTAAAAACAATGAAGCCATGTACTCTTCCTGTGATGTGGGCAAGTTTCTCAACCGGGAAACAGGAATCATGGACCCGGATATGTATGACTACAACTCGTTGATGGGTGTTGACTTCAAAATGGACAAAAAAGCACGGATTCTTACCCGCCAAAGCGGTTCTTCTCACGCAATGACTTTAGTGGGAGTTGATACGGATGCCAACGACCAACCGTTAAAATGGGAATTTGAAAATAGCTGGGGGCCCTCTACAGGACACAACGGTTACTTGACATTCACGGACAAATGGTTCGACGAGTATATTTTCCGTATTGTTATCCATAAAAAATACTTAAGTGCCAAAGCAATCAATAGCTTAGACCAGAAACCCGCGCAATTGCCGGTTTGGGATTATATGTTCTGATAACAGTCCGATAAAGAAGACACAAATGCAGCCTGGTCTTATATTTTCCAGGCTGCATTTTTCTTTTTGTCGCTTATTTCAATCGATTTTTGAAATTACAATATCAAAAAACAACCATCTTTCGGCAGAGAGATTTATATTTTTATAAATTTGTATTTTGGTAAAGACAAACAAGCATGGATACAATTGCAACTGTGTACGAAGCGTTCAGTAAAGGCGGACGAATAGTTACCGACTCCCGGGAAGTGAAGGAAGGAGATATTTTTATCGCGTTAAAAGGAGAAAATCATAATGGCAATGCCTTTGCAGCAACGGCGATCAGGCAAGGAGCCGCTTTCGCGGTAACGGATGAAGCAAAGTACGCCACCGACGAGAAATGTTTATCGGTTCCCGACACGCTTCTGTTTCTTCAGGAATTGGCCCGGCACCACCGCCGGAAACTGCATGTACCGATTCTCGGTATTACCGGTACCAACGGAAAAACGACCACGAAGGAACTTTGTTATGCCGTCCTTTCTAAAAAATTTAAGACGGTGGCCACACGAGGTAATTTCAACAATCACATCGGAGTTCCGTTAACCTTGTTAAGCATGGACACATCCACGGAATTGGGAATTGTCGAAATGGGCGCCAACCACCCGGGAGAGATCAAAACCTTATGCGACATTGCAGAACCGGATTACGGTATCATTACCAATATCGGATACGCACATTTGGAAGGCTTCGGATCATACGAGAATATCATACGCACGAAAAACGAATTATACGAGGCGATCGGAGCCCGAAAAGGGACTCTCTTCGTGAATGGCTCCGACAAGCTGCTGATGGGATTGGCCGCTAACCAATCGAAAATCACTTACGGCACGTCCGATTGTTTTGCCAACGGAGAGATTTTACAAACCATCCCTTACTTAGTCTACTCCCTAAAGACCCGAAAGGGGCATCTCTACGTGAAAACCAAGTTGATCGGCGGATACAATTTCGACAATGCCATGGCAGCCTCCGCCGTCGGCCTCTATTTCGATATCGATCCGCTACGGATCAAAGAAGCCATTGAAAACTATTCACCATCCAACATGCGCTCTCAGCTCGTAAAAACTAAAGACAATACGCTTATCCTCGATGCTTACAACGCCAACCCCAGCAGCATGAAGGTCTCTGTTTCCAATTTCGCGGAAATGACAGGAGAACATAAACTGGTAATTATCGGACAAATGAGAGAGTTAGGAGACATGTCGGACGGAGCTCACGAAGAAGTTCTCGATTTATTGGCGGCAAAACAGCTTCATCATGCATTTATAGTCGGCGAAAATTTTGAACCGTTCATAAATAAATATACTTTTATGAATTATTTCCCCAACACGGAAACATTAATAGAATATCTCAAAAAGAATAAAGTCACCGCTTCATTCATTTTAATTAAGGGCTCCCGAGGAAATAAATTAGAGAAAATTGTCGAATACCTGTAAAAAGCAACACATGAACGACAGACTTGTCATCATACCCACCTATAACGAAAAAGAGAATATTGAAAATATCCTCCGTTATGTATTTAAACTCGAACCTTCGTTCGATGTCCTGGTGATCGAGGATAACTCTCCGGATGGAACCGCCCTGATTATCAAAAATCTGCAAAAAGAATTTCCTCAACTTTTCATGATCGAAAGAAAAGGGAAATTAGGTCTGGGTACCGCTTACATTACAGGTTTCAAATGGGCATTGGAACACAACTACAACTATATCTTCGAAATGGATGCCGATTTTTCTCATAATCCCGATGACCTGATTAAACTTTACAAAGCCTGTCAAAGCGGAGAAGGGGATATGGCCATCGGTTCCCGTTACGTTACCGGAGTAAACGTGGTCAACTGGCCCATGGGACGAGTTTTAATGTCCTATTTCGCTTCCAAATACGTGAAATTCATTACCGGCATGAGAATAAACGATGCCACGGCCGGTTTCGTATGTTACACTCGTAAAGTATTGGAATCCATCGATCTGGACAATATCCGTTTCAAAGGATACGCCTTTCAGATTGAAATGAAATTCACCGCCTGGACCATGGGGTTCAAACTGAAAGAGGTTCCTATTATATTTACCGACCGTACAGAGGGAACATCCAAGATGAACGGTGGAATTTTTAACGAAGCCTTTTGGGGGGTCATCACCATGAAACTCCGCAGTTTAGGAAAAAAGAAAAACGCCAATCGAAACGAAGCACACTAAAATTCCGTAACTTCATAATCTATGAAAACACTTATTCAAAACGGAACATTGGTCAATGAAGGAAGAGTATTCCGGGCCGATATCCTCATCGACAACGATACCATTGAAACCATCGAGGAAGAAGGGATCGCGTCCCTTTCCGATGAGGTTCAAATCATAGATGCAGAAGGGAAATACGTCATTCCGGGAGTTATCGACGATCAGGTGCATTTTCGCGAACCGGGACTTACCCGGAAAGGAGACATCGGTGAAGGAAGCCGGGCTGCCGCCGCGGGAGGAGTCACCTCCTTCATGGACATGCCCAATGTTATTCCACCCACGACGACAAACGAGTTACTGAAGGAGAAACAACATATTGCCCGTCAAAATTCATTAGTTAACTACTCTTTTTACATAGGAGCGACCTTAGATAACATAGAAGAGATTAAAAAAGTCGATCCGAAAACAACCTGCGGAATAAAAATATTCATGGGTTCCTCTACCGGCAACATGCTCGTGGACAACATAGAAATTCTCGAGAAAATTTTTGCAGAATCTCCCCTTCTAATTGCCACACACTGCGAAGATACCCCCACGATCAACCGGAACCTGGAACTCTATAAGCAACGTTACGGGGAAGATATTCCTCCGGCCTGCCATCCGCTGATCAGAAGTCGGGAATGTTGCTACATCAGCTCTTCCTTAGCCGCGCGTTTGGCCCGGAAACACCATAGCAGACTGCATATCCTTCACTTAAGCACGAAAGAAGAATTGGAGCTGTTAGATCAAGGCTCACGAAAAGAAAAACGTGTCACGGGAGAAGTTTGCATCCATCATCTCTGGTTCAACGACGAAGCCTATTCGAGCAAGGGGAACCGGGTAAAATGGAACCCCGCCATCAAGACAGAAGCGGATAGACAGGCTTTGTTACGGGCTCTTAATTCCAATCGGTTAGACATCATTGCTACCGACCACGCACCTCACCTTCCGGAAGAAAAAAACAGAGTATATACGAAAGCCGCCAGCGGAGGCCCGATGGTTCAGCACTCTTTGCCCGTTATGTTACAACTGATGGAAAACGGAGAAATAACCATAGAAAATATCGTGGATAAAATGTGCCACGCACCAGCGGATATTTTTCGTATACAACAACGCGGATACCTTCGCGAAGGATACAAAGCCGATATCGTGATCGTAGAAAAAAATCCATGGACCGTGACGAAAGAGAACCTATTGTATAAATGCGGATGGTCGCCTCTCGAGGGAACGACACTCTCTTACCGGGTAAACACGACCATCGTCAACGGGCATACGGTCTACCAAGAAGGAAAATTCGACGAAACCCATCGGGGAGAACTATTAACCTTCGAGGGTTAACCGAAAATCAACCATCCACAGGCAACCAGCAGCAGAAGGAATAGCATATTTCCCGCCCACTTGGTACGATGAGAAATAAAGTATTGTGAAAACAAATAGACTAAAGGGATTGCCAATATATACATTCCCCCGTAACATGAACAGGGAATAATAAACATGGAACCTCCCAAAAAGAAAAGCATGGACAACATGGACAACAACCCTCGCCGCTGAGCCACGATTACCGTGGGATAATTGATCAACACGTTACCGAAAGAAGCAAAAATCAATATGCCTATAATAATAAACACGATCGGTTTTGCCAATACGATCTGCACAAAAGAATCTCCTTCCCATATTTTATCCCAAAAACGGGTGAATAATCCATCCGAATCCCCGGACAAGAAATAATACCCCCAAACTAAAAAAAACATAGTTCCAAATCCCAACAAGAGGGCAACCATATCTTTCAATGTAGCCCTCCCCGAAAAAGGCAATACGACCACGGCCCACGGGACGAGAGCGAACAAATCGGGACAAAGCAATACAGACAGGGCAATAAAAAAACCGAAATTGAATACCGGAGCATTCGTCTTAAAATGCACGATAGCCGATTGCAGGTAGGCCACGGCCAAAGCAACAAAAAATGCCGCAAATAAATAGGCATTTACCCCGTAATGACATAAAACGCCAACGGTCAATAAAGAGTAGAGAAAAGAAGGCAGGACGGAAACATGGGATAAAAATTTATAACGGTCGGCAATGAAAAAGAGCAAAAAAGCAAGAGATAAAAGCAATAACAAACCGACCTTATCAAGCCAGAAACTCTCCTCGTACGCTTCCAAAAAAGATAACGATATCAACCCGTCGATGCCACACGGCGTATACTCTCCTCCCAACCAATAACGAAAAAATGCTATACCTATCACTAAAAACGGTAACAGGTACAGCATATATATACTTTTCGACTTTATTATGGCATTCAGTCTCATGCTTTATGGTTTACTGTTTAAAGATCCGCCCCTATGTCCCGTCTGAAACTTTTTCCCGCGAAACGAATCTTTTCAACATTCTTATAGGACAATGCCAATGCCTCCTTTTTCGTATGACCGAAAGAGCTGACAGCAATTACCCGCCCTCCGTTCGTCACGATGTTTCCTTCCGACACTTTCGTCCCGGCATGAAAAACCAGACTATCATCCGCGGTCTCTATTCCGGTAATTACCTCACCTTTTTTATAAGCTCCCGGATAACCTTCGGAGACTAACATCACCGCGGTACAAAACCGGGGATCCAATTCTAAAGCGATGTCCCGTATTCCTCCCTTGGCCGTAGCTTCAAACAGAGTCAATACATCCGTTTTTACCCGGGGCATAACCACTTCCGTTTCAGGATCTCCCATACGTACATTATACTCTATCACGTGGGGCTCACCCCCGACATTCATCAGCCCGAAAAAGATAAACCCGCGATAATCGATTCCGTCCGCCTGCAAACCCTCCACCGTCGGACGAATTATTCTTTCCTCCACTTTACGGTTAAAAGCATCGTCGGCAAAAGGCACCGGAGAGACAGCTCCCATTCCACCCGTGTTCAAACCGGTATCACCCTCTCCTATTCTCTTGTAATCCTTAGCGGATCCCAATATTTTATAATCCTTTCCGTCAGTCAAAACGAAAACCGAAAGCTCGATACCCTTCAAAAACTCCTCGATAACCACCCGGTTTCCCGCTTTCCCAAATTTCCCGCCTAATATCAAATTCAACTCCCGCACAGCTTCATCCAAATCTTCCAGGATCAATACCCCCTTACCGGCAGCCAGTCCGTCCGCTTTTAAAACATAAGGAGACCTCATCCCTTTCAAGAAAGCAATCCCCTCCTGAAGATTATCCCGAGTCACCGTAAAATAAGCTGCCGTAGGAATGGCGTGCTTTATCATAAATTCCTTCGCAAAATCTTTACTTCCCTCCAGTACCGCCCCGGCTTTACCCGGTCCGACAAGCATCAAACCGGCAAAACGTCCGTCTGCTTCAAAATAGTCCCGAATTCCTTCCACCAAAGGATCTTCCGGCCCTACAACAATCATTTCTATCTCTTTCTCCAATACGAATTCGGCCAACGCGGGAAAATCCGTCACTTGAATATCGACATTTTTAGCCAACTTATCCGTCCCCGCGTTCCCAGGGGCTACATATAATTCGGTCAATCTCGGACTTTGATTTATTTTCCAGGCCAATGCATGTTCACGACCTCCGCTACCTAATAGTAATACCTTCATCTTTTGTCTTATTTAACGGTTTATCCTTTAATAGAAAGCTGTTAAACACATAAACTATTTTAAATTAGCACAAAGATAGTTCTTAATCAGAAACCGTTAAGCATAAATCATAAATAAATTTGGTTTATTACGGCATTTCCCTACCTTTGTTAAAAATCAACGGCCATGACCAGATACACCACCGATGGTAATGAAAGCGAAATTCTGCAAAATTTGCTTGGTCTTACCGATCAAGAGACCATTCACAATGCTGAATTTGAAGGTTTTCTAATGGCTGAAATCATTTTCACGGAACAACTCTCACCCCAGACTCGCTTTACCGTAAAATACATACAAAGTATCCATCGTATGGCATTAAAGCACCTCTACCAGTTTGCCGGAAAATTTCGCAGCGTCAACATGTCCAAGGGAGGCTTTGTCTTCCCGGCTGCCCGCTTTATTGCCGAGAACATGGTCCGTTTCGAACAAGAGGTCTTGTCCGGACTTCCGGATCGCTACCCGAACAAAAAGAGACTGATTAAAGATATAGCCATCGTACACGGGGAGTTGCTTTTTATTCATCCTTTCCGAGAAGGCAATGGCCGTACGGCCCGAATATTGGCCAATCTTATGGCTCGCAAACAAGGCTATCCGGGTTTGGATTTCAATCGCGTCGACTTCGAGCAATACATAATCGCCGTTCAGCAGGTAGCCAAACGGGATTACACTCGGATGGAACAAATTATTTCTTCTGCATTATGAGTTTCAGATCTACCTGTTCCAATATTGTATAGGCTGTTTTTTCCTGAATTTTTATTCCTTCCAAACGAAAGGATGCAATCATGCCTTGTAATATCTCTTCTCTCACGGCAGTTAATGTTTTAACAGGCATCTCTTCTAATCCTTTTTCCATGTAACAAATATACGAATTTTTCTGCTAACGACCAAAGATTTAAACAAAAAAAAATCATCAAAATCCTCATTATCGGCATATTATATAGACACGTACGATTCTGACACGAAGGTCGCTCCGAGACACGTAAACCGACTAATATACCTGGGGAGTATAACCGCCCTGCATGGACTCGTCTACGGTATAATTCAAGAACCGATTGAAGGGCAGAAGTAGCTTTAAACGTTCCGCACACCTTTTCACGAGTCGATCCTCCTCCCAGAATCCGTCGGAAATACGGTTCGTTACCGTGTAGGTTTTGTATTTCAATAATTCGGCTTCCGGAAAATCTTTAGGAAAAGGGACAGGCACTTTCTTTAATTTTTCCCCGTCCATATAATAATACTTCTCGAATTCCGGATTACGGATAATAGCAAGGAATTCTTCCACATTATCATACACATCCCGCCTTAACGCTTTCAGCATCGCCGGCGAAGGACACCAAATTCCTCCCGCAAACAGGGATCCTCCCGGCTCAATATGCACATAATAACCTCCCCTCGGATTCATTTTTCCCCCTTTCACCATAAAAGCACCTATATGCGTCTTATAAGGAGTTTTATCCGTGGCGAAACGCGTATCCCGGTATATTCGAAAAATACAATCCCTTGCCGGCAATCCATCGATCTCCGGATCAAATTCGGCTATCTCCTGTATCAACTCTCGAATAAACTCTTCATGAAAAGCTTTTATTTTCAAGTAACGGGATTTATTCGCCTGAAACCATTCCCGATTATTGTTCTCTTTCAAATCACTCAAAAAACTCAATACCTCTTTCATCGCTTTTCTTATTTTGTCGGCTCCCATTTCATCTCATCGACACGAAGATCGTGTGCCAATTTTCTCGATAAAACAAAAAGATAATCCGATAAACGGTTCATGTAGCGCGTAATCACTTCATCCACCTCTATCGTCTCACTCATATCTAATATCCGACGCTCCACCCGTCGACAAACAGTTCGGGCAATATGACAGGCCGACACCGCCGGATCTCCCCCGGGTAGCACGAAGAATCTCATGGGAGGCAAAACCTCGTCCATCCGGTCTATTGCCTTTTCCAAAAACTCTATATCCTCCGATGTGCAAGGAAGTTGCTGCTGCAAGTCCGAAACCGTCGTATCTGTTGCCAAATTGGCACCCACGACAAACAATACATTCTGAACGCGAACGATCTCCTCTATACTCTCTTCCGGAATAGAATAAGAACGAATCATTCCCAAATGAGCGTTCAGTTCATCCACACCCCCATACGCCTCCAATCTCACGTTATTCTTAGGAACCCTCGTGCCTCCGATCAAAGAAGTGGTTCCCCCGTCCCCGGTTTTCGTGTATACTTTCATCTTATATTAAATTTTAGATTCATAACTCCAGACTAACCCCTACCCGGCATGCAGTCCCCCTTTAAATTATCATATTGTATCTCCCTCTTTGCAACCGTTTATCGAAGAACAACATCCCGTACCACATCATATCAATCGAAACCGTACACTCTTTCCTCCATTGTCTCCACAATTGAGCATTCAACGGTTTCTTGTAAATATCCGTGATAATAACACAAAGCGGTCCTTCCTTTCGTTCTTTCAACAGAGACTCGCATGCCGAACTCCAAACCCCGTCGAGCTCTCGTCCTAAAAACATCATGTCCAACGGAACTTCGCCGATAAAGGCCGGTTCTGCTTTTTCATACCTCTCTCCCTTAAACTCCTTCCCCTTATAAAAAAGACGCATATCCCTGGAAACAGCTTCTAAATAAGAGATCACAAACGGATTCTCCAACCCCAATAACAAAACATTCCGATAAGAGAGATAATCCGACAAGCGGAAAAGCAAACGGCACAATTTCTTTTCGCTGCTTCGTAACTTAGCCCTTGTTTCTATTCGCTCGAAATCATAGTAGAGGTTTCTCTCTTTAATCACATTCGTAATCAAATCGAATACGAAAGGAGAGTGGACACCGAATCCTCTTTTATGCCTGAAGCGTATGGCATGTTTCACTCGTTGTTTCAAATAATTATACATCTCAATTTTTCCTCATAGTCATCGAATACGACCTTGTCGCTCTTGCATTCAAAACTCCGAACAACGAAATTAAAATTTATTCCCGACTTGCTCAACAAAGTCATCTATTTTTTTTATTTTCGTTCGACAAATAAAGTATAAACACATCTTTTCTGTTTTGGAAATAGCCGGATTAAACATTAAATTTTTACCTGGAGTGGGTCCTAAACGGGCCTCTTTACTCGAACAAGAATTAAATATCTGCAGCTACGAGGATATGCTTTATCATATCCCTTACAAATACATCGATCGTACCCGGTTATACACGATAAGAGAGTTGAACGCTCAACTACCCTACATCCAGATTAAAGCAAAAATATCCCGATTAACCGCCGTCGGAATGGGGAAACAAAAACGAATGGTGGCGACGGCAAGCGACGGTACGGGAGAACTGGAGCTCGTCTGGTTTAAAGGATACAAATACTTGGATAGTCAAATTTTACCCGATAAAGAATACCTGATATTCGGGAAGCCGAGTGTATTCAACCAACAGCTAAATATCGTTCATCCGGAAATAGATCTCTATGAAGCGAATGCCAAACAATTGGTAGGATTTCAAGCTGTTTATCCTACCACGGAAAAAATGAAAAAAAGTTTCCTCACGTCGAGAGTCATCAGCAAAATTCAGGCAGGCATATTCAAAAACCTGAACGGACGCATCGCGGAAACTTTACCGGCTTGGTTTATCAAAAAATACAATTTGATCTATCTTCACGATGCCCTTTTCAACATACATTTTCCCGAAAATCCGGAATTACTTCGAAAAGCACAATACCGGTTAAAATTCGAAGAATTATTCTATATCCAACTGAATATTCTTAAACTGAAATTCAACCGCAAGGTTTCATTCAGGGGACATCCGTTCCATGTCGTCGGAGATTACTTCAATAACTTCTACCATAACCTCCTCCCGTTCCCCCTGACGGGCGCCCAAAAGCGAGTGATCAAAGAGATCCGGCAGGATTGCGGCTCTGGCAAGCAGATGAATCGCCTCCTGCAAGGAGACGTGGGAAGCGGCAAAACACTGGTAGCCGTCATGTGCATGTTGATCGCCTTGGATAACGGCTATCAAGCCTGTATCATGGCTCCGACCGAAATCTTAGCCGCACAGCATTACGAAACCATCACACAAATGTTGAAAGACACCCCTATTAGCGTAGCCTTGTTAACAGGCTCCACCAAAAAGAAAGAACGGGACATTATACATGAAGCATTAGCCGACGGTCGTTTGCAGATTCTCGTCGGTACGCACGCCCTTTTGGAGGATGTCGTATGCTTCAACAACGTAGGACTGGTCGTTATCGACGAACAACACCGTTTCGGTGTAGCGCAACGGGCCAAATTATGGCAAAAAAACAATACCCCCCCCCATATGTTAGTGATGACGGCAACCCCCATTCCCCGCACCTTGGCCATGACCCTCTACGGGGACCTGGATGTTTCCGTCATCGATCAACTTCCCCCGGGAAGAAAACCTATTACTACCTACCATACGTTCGAGAGTAAACGAAACGACGTTTACAAATTCATTCTAAAAGAATTAGAAGCCGGCAGACAAGCTTATATCGTGTATCCGCTGATTTCCGAATCCGAAAAAATGGACTATAGAAACTTAGAAGAGGGATACGAACAGGTTCATCAATTTTTCACACCTCGCGGATACCAATCCGTTATCGTTCACGGGAAACTCAAGTCGGCAGAAAAAGAGGCCCAAATGCATTATTTCGTTTCCGGGAAAGCTCAAATACTCGTTGCAACTACCGTAATCGAAGTAGGGGTAAATGTCCCCAATGCTTCCATCATGGTTATCGAAAGTGCAGAACGTTTCGGACTCTCCCAACTACACCAACTCCGGGGACGTGTCGGTAGAGGAGCCGATCAATCCTATTGCATACTGATGACCTCCTATAAACTCTCCAACGACTCTCGAAAACGCATCGAAACCATGACTTCCACGAACGATGGCTTTGAAATAGCCGAAGCAGACTTAAAACTCCGGGGACCGGGAGACATCGAAGGAACCCAACAAAGCGGGCTGAGCTGCAACCTCAGGGTAGCCAATCTCGGAAAAGACGGCATGATACTCCATGAAGCCGCCCAAGCCGCCAATGCCCTCCTCGAAGCCGACCCCAATCTTTTAAAAGAGGAAAACCTGATTTTCGCTTCCCAAGTCAAACGACTTTTCAAAACCAAAATCAATTGGAGATACATAAGTTGATTGTAGATTAAAAAATTTAGGGGATTGAAAGATTAGGAGATTAGATGATTAGGGGATTGGGAGATTCAGGGATTAGGAGATTGGGAGATTTAGGGATTAGGAGATTGGGAGATTTAGGGATTAAATTTGAATTACATAATCATGGAATTCCTCTAATTTACAATTTAACATGACAAAACCGCCGTCTGAAAAATCAGACGGCGGTTTTGTATGATAGAAATTAAAATTTAGTCTGCCTGTTCTACTACTTTGAACATTTTTTTCGCAGATTTCATCACTTTCACTTTATTTTGACCATCCATCAAATACCAAGCTTTTTCTTCCGGGAAATATTGGAATTCAGCTTTGGCATCCGTATTTTGGCTGGCAACAGACATCTTATTCAAAGATTTAGTTACGGTATAAGAATTTCCGGCATACATAACCTGACTCTCCTCTACCTCTCCCTCATTCATTGCCAACGGATCTTCACCACCCCAGAATTCAATGGAATTAAAGATCAAAACGTCACCCAAACAAGCCAATTCGTAAGCCGGCAAGATGCACAATCCCAAAAATACCAACTCATTCACGAACTTCTTTTGAGACACTTGTTTATTCCAACTATGCAATTTTGTTGTCAAACCAAATGATCCGAAACATCCCGTAAAGGCAACTGAAGACACTCCAATCATCAGAATAGCCACCATTCTTGTAAAATTCTTCTTCATAACTTTTTGTTTAAATTTAGACTGTGTTAAAGTATTATATAAAAAAATGTAACAATTATTTCCCTATTACTTCTTCTTATAGAATTTTTTCGGTTTAATCATCAGCTCCGGACGCAACAAATTATCCAGCTCCTCTTTCGTCAACAATCCCTCTTCCAAAACCAGATCGTAAACACTTCTTCTCTCTTGTAAAGCGCGTTTGGCAATGCGGGAAGAATTCTCATAACCCAACGTAGGATTCAAGGCGGTAACGATTCCTATACTATTCATAACCAACTCTTTGCAGTGTTCTGGATTGGCAGTAATACCGTTAACGCACAAAACTCTCAAACGTTCCATAACCTTGGTCAACATCTGAATAGAGTTAAACAAAGAGAACACGATAATCGGCTCCATAACGTTCAACTGCAACTGACCAGCCTCTGCCGCCATCATTACTGTCGTATCGCTACCGACCACGTTAAAACAAACCTGATTTACCACCTCAGGAATAACCGGGTTGACTTTACCGGGCATAATGGAAGAGCCGGGTTGCATAGGCGGTAAGTTGATTTCGCCCAAACCGCATCTCGGACCGCTTGACAACAAACGCAAGTCATTACAAATCTTTGACAATTGAACGGCCAAACGTTTCAATTCGGAAGAATAACTTACACAAGCACCGGTATCCGGAGTAGCAGCAATTAAATTGGGGGCTAAAACAAACTCCTCGCCGCTAATAATACGTAATTCGCGCGTACAAATTTCAGAATATTCCGGCTCTGAATTGATTCCGGTACCGATAGCCGTGGCACCCATATTTTGTTCCAGGAACAATCTGGAAGCATCGTTCAACCTCTCGATATTCTCTTCCAATGTAACGGCGAAAGCTTCGAACTCCTGTCCCAATGTCATAGGTACCGCATCTTGCAACTGAGTACGTCCCATTTTCAATACATCGACAAACTCCCTGCCTTTGGCGCGGAAAGCTTCCACCATCAATTTCAACTCAGCTACCAGCTCTTTATTCATCAGAATAATAGCCAAATGGAATGACGTAGGATAAGCATCATTGGTCGATTGAGACAGATTGACATGATTGTTCGGATGGCAATATTGATATTCACCCTTTTGATGTCCTAACAATTCCAAAGCCCGGTTAGCAACCACTTCATTAATATTCATGTTCGTGGAAGTTCCGGCACCGCCTTGTACCATATCAACCGGGAATTGATCATGCAATTTGCCATCAATGATCTCTTCACAAGCCGCGGTAATCACATTTGCAATCTCCTTCGGGATCAAATCCAACTCCAGATTAGCCTTGGCTGCAGCCCATTTTACCATGGCCAAAGCCTTCACGTAATTCGGAAAATCACCGATATGACGTCCACTGATTCCCGCAAAGTTTTCAATAGCTCTCAAAGTCTGTACCCCATAATAAGCATCCATGGGCACCTCTTTGTTTCCTAACAAATCATGTTCAATTCTTGTTTTCATAATCCTGTTATAATTAATTATTTCCAATACGTTTATTACTTACTTTAGTTTCATTATGAATGGGGACTCTTTTATTATAGAATCGTATTCCCGATTTTCCATTAAAACGAACCGTAAAAAATTAATCCGGCAAAGGTACAAAAGAGAAACGACAAAACGAATTTTTTTGTAGAAATTATCAAAAGAATGTAACTATTGAAGCATCTATATGTCAACAAAATAGACTCAATTTTAACAAAAAAAAGTCCTATGAAGGACTTTTTTGTATCATCGATATAAAGATGGGAATCATTCGAACGAACCGGATTCGGATGCTAAATCATCCAGAGGCTTAAAATGATCGGGAACGGCCTGCCCTTCATCATTCGAAAAATAGGGAAACACATCCATAAAAGTCGTATCCGCAAGAGACGCAATTTCAAAGGGAACCACATAAGTGGACAAGCTCTTTTCCAAATTTTCCAATGCCCGGTCAATGTTCGCTCCCGCTACCAAAAAATACTGGAAAGCTCTCTTTTCCTTACCGGTGAGCTGATCGGCATCGATAATCGCGATCTTTGCCTTATACCACTTGTCGTCGTTCCCATCGTTCGACTCCACCAATTCCGTAATATTTGATTTTTTCAATCCGGCAATATAGAAATCTCCCTGAATCATAGAGGCTAACGCTTCCGTGATACGACTCTCCGCTTCCGTATAAGAGACTGCATCCAAAAGATACATTTCTGAAACTTTCTTCTCTTTTCCGTCTTCCGTTACCTTCGTATACTTAATCTTACATTCAAACCAATTTGCTGTCATATATTCTACTTTTATTTACACAATAATCGACATCAAAGATAACACGAAAAAAAACGAGGAAACCGAAATTTCCTCGTTTTTTTTTATGATTGAATCAATCAATATCTTCTTTCTGATCTCTCGGAATTATATCCTCCGCGACGTTCGCGATTAAATCCCCCGCGATTTCCACCGCGGTTTCCGAAATTCGGTTTATCCGTTCTCGGTTTAGCCACGTTCACGTTGATTACCTTTCCATCATATTCAGCCTGATTCAATTCGTCGATGGCTTTCTGACCTAACGTATCGTCAGCAAGTTCAACAAATCCGAAACCTCTGGATCTTCCGCTTTCGCGATCCATAATTACTTTTGCAGAAACGATTTCGCCATAATCTGCAAACAACTCTCTTAAATCAGCATCATCGATACTGTAACTTAAATTTGAAATGTAAATGTTCATTAAGTAAAACTTTAATAATAAATATTCATTCAATTGAGTGCTTTGGATTGATAAAAAGTCTACTTAACGATACATAATACATGAAAGGCAAGTACTTTAAAAACAACGAACTCAACTCAATCTTGCGACAAAGATACGTCTATATTCCAATAAAACAATGCTTCTCCTAAAATTATTTCCTTAAACAACATTAATTATGATCGACAACCTCTCGACAGGTTACTTGAGGTCATTAAAATAAGTAACAAATTTTTCATGAGGAACCGACACGCATACACGGGAATACGCACTCGCGTACGTTTGCCGCGTCTTGGTAAAGAAATCAAGGGATACGGCTCCTATATAATGACGCAATAACTCCTCTTCACTCCGATTTACAATCACAAAAATTCCCTTGGGAACCGTTCCCCGATAAAATTCATCAGCCAATAGTTTCCTTTGTTTCAGGTAATCGATATTCAACGCGATATCCCGCGTTGTCTTTGCCTTAAAATCCGATACGGCCCTCTTCCCCTCCGGAGTCGTTAATAAACGAAGCACCAACTCCTGCGCAAAACCGTTGATCCCATTGGTATTATACATGACCCGAACTTCCAACTCGTCATGCAACTCTTTATTTTTGGTATAAATAAAACCCAATCGCTGCCCGCTCAATCCCACGGATTTACTAAAACTCTCGGTGATAATCACATTCTCCATATCCATCAATCTCACGTAATAATCATCTCGTCTATCCATAAAAAGACGACGGTAGGGACAATCGTAATACACAACGACACCCGCATCATTCAACTGCCGGATGATGTCAAGTTGTTGTTCATCATCATGCTTATCTCCTAACGGGTTACTCGGATCACTGATCAAAACGGCATTACCCTTCAACTCTTCAAGCATCTCGAGGAGATCGGCCTGGCTATTGTATTCGGCATTTTTCACATTCCGGATCGTCAACATCTTATAGTAACATCCCCAATAATAGGCAGGCAAATACAATTTCCCGATACAAACCGTTTGGGCGACCAGATCCAACGCGTGCATTCCCCCTGCCGTAATCAAAATACGATCGGAAGAGGATTCCCCCATAAAAAATTCTTCATTTATCGCCGCCCTCAACTCCGGGCGACCCGCACCGTGCGGATAGACCTGGATCTCCGGGGAGTTAAAATCGATCCCTTTTACAACTTCCGTCAAATCGATCGGGACAACCTGATTTACCCCCCGGTTCAGGGGTAAATACTCTTTTCCGTTTACCCGCGTTAATTCTTTCAGGTTCTCTCCTATTTGTACAATTTTAGAAAGAACGGCTCCACTTCTATTTATCTTCATAACTAATACTTATTCGTTTCAGCACTCTTTCAACCGCGCATTGATCAAATCCCGATATTCAAAATACAGCTCTTCCAGTAATGGCATCTTCTCGACAAAGAAAGCATATATCTTTTCCCAATCCCCCGCGTTATACAAACTCACTCCCGGCAGCTCGAAAAAAATCGCGCTCACCCGGCGGTCTTTTTCAACCCCTTCATACTCCTCCTCCCACATCAATTCCGAACCGCATATCCCGGCGAACAATTTCCGATAAGCAAGAAAACATTCATAAATTTCAAAACGGCGTAAATCATTTTTATGATCTATTTGAAACATAACCAACGCTTTTCGGTCATCAGCAAAAAATTTCAATTGCACTGATTTTATCTTTACCCCGGTCAACACCCAACGCCGATCGATACGTTTTCTCCGGCAATAGGATTTAAAGCCTTGCCAAAAACTGATTCTTATCGCTTTCGCCTCCTCTTTTGTATACATAACACATTCTACTTTCGGACCGACAAATATACAGGGTTCTCATGAAATACCCAAAGCCTGTTTCATATGCTCGACATCCGTCCCGTGCAACATGTCGATCAATTGATCGAATATCATATGGAATCCGAATTCCCCGTCGACCATCGCATTCACGGCATCTTCCTTGCTGATTCCTAAAAAAAGAATCTGATACATGGCACAAACGGCTCCCGTTCGGTCGGAACCGTGCCAACAATGAATCAAAATCGGTCCTTCCCGGTCCCGAAGGATACGCATGGCTTCCAGAAGATCATCCTGATTCATTTTGGAAGCTTTCATTCTCAAACGATGCAATTTGATGTCGGTTCCTCTCGCTTCATCCTTATCGTTATGACGGTTGCGTAAATTCAGGACCTCCTTGATACCGAATTGCTCAAGAGCCCGGAAATCACGATAAGAAGGTTGGTCCGATCGGTAGACATCCTTATCAATCCGATAACAATTTTTCAGCCGACTCCCGGGAACCGTTATTTTTTCTACCATAACCTTATTTTTATCGAATACAAATTTATGCATTTCCTTATAGCCGAAAAAGAAATATCCTATTAAAGAACAACATTTTTTTATATATTTGCTGGAGATTCAACCACGCGCATATGTTGACATTAAAATATTATTCCGATAAAATTGAAGCCGGTTGCGATGAAGCCGGACGAGGATGCCTGGCGGGGCCCGTTTTCGCTGCTGCCGTAATACTCCCGGACAATTTTTCCAACGAAATGTTGAATGACTCGAAACAGCTTTCCGAAAAAAAAAGAGACGAACTGCGTTTGATTATAGAACGGGAAGCTTTAGCCTGGGCCGTTGCCAGTATAGACAATGAAGAAATCGATAAAATCAACATCTTAAACGCTTCTATCACGGCAATGCAAAAAGCATTAGGAATGCTCTCCATCCGACCGGAACATATCCTTATCGACGGAAATCGTTTTAAACCGTACGAGGAGATCGAATATCACTGTATCGTAAAAGGTGACGGGAAATACATGTCTATCGCGGCGGCATCGATTTTAGCCAAGACCCACCGGGACGAATACATGAAAAACCTACACAAAGAGTATCCGGTTTACGATTGGCAACGTAATAAAGGTTATCCGACCAAAGAGCACAGGGCTCAAATCCGGATACACGGGATCACCCCTTTCCATCGGAAAACATTCAATTTAACAGACCAGCAATTAGAATTGAATTTTAATGATTGAGAGATAAAAATATCGTATCAATTTCCTTTTAACTATAAGCATTATGGCTCTCATTAATTCAATCATATCCCTATTTTCATCCAAACGATTATCGCAAATCGATTATTTCAAGGCAAATCCCATACAAGTCCAGGAAGAAACCTTGCAAAATCTTTTACAAACGGCAAAAGATACGGAATACGGGAAAAAATACGATTTTGCCTCCATTTGGACCTCGGAACAATACCGGGAAAGGCTTCCGATCATTCACTATGAAGAAATCGCACCCTATTCCGAACGCTTAATGAATGGAGAGCAAAACTTGCTATGGCCGGAACCTATTACCTGGTTCGCTAAATCTTCAGGTACCACAGCCGCCAAAAGCAAGTTCATTCCTGTCAGTAAAGAAGCTTTAGAAAACTGTCACTTTCGCGGAGGCAAGGATGTCATCTCGCTTTTTAACCGGAATTATCCAGACGCCCAGGCTTTCGGGGGCAAGACGTTGGCTTTGGGGGGAAGCAGCGAGGTTTCTAACGTAAACTCCAATTGCCAATACGGAGATCTTTCCGCCATCCTGATTTCAAACACCCCGTTCTGGGCTAATCTAATGAAAACCCCCGATCAATCCATCATGCTGATGAGCGAGTGGGAAGAGAAAATCGAAAAGATCTGCGATGTAACCATAAAAGAGGACGTAAGATGTTTAGCCGGTGTTCCCAGTTGGTTTTTAACCCTGATCAACCGCATTCTGGAACGCACAGGTAAAAATAATCTCCACGAGGTATGGCCGAACTTAGAGTTGTTTATCCACGGAGGAGTCAGTTTCTCCCCTTACCGGGAACAATACAAACGGCTTCTCCCCAACCCGAAAATGAAATACATGGAGACCTACAATGCCTCCGAAGGATTTTTCGGGATCCAGGACAATCCGAACGATTCATCCATGTTATTGATGCTCGACTACGGGATATATTACGAATTCATGCCTACTGCCGAGTTAGGAAAAACCAACCCACGGAGTCTTTCGCTGAAAGAGGTAGAAACAGACGTAAACTATGCCCTGATTATTTCGACGAACGGAGGACTGTGGCGTTATATGATCGGAGACACCATCCAGTTTACTTCCCTGAAACCCTACAAATTCCGGATCACGGGACGTACCAAGCTATTTATTAACGCCTTCGGGGAAGAACTAATCATCGACAATGCAACCCAGGCCATAGATGAAGCTTGTCGTCGAATGCAATGCAATATCATCGATTTCACTGCTGCCCCGGTTTTCATGGAGGAAGGAAAAAAAGGAGCGCACGAATGGATTGTCGAATTCGAAACTCCTCCCGGCGACCCGGAAGCTTTTGCCGAGGTATTGGATAACGAACTAAAAAAACTCAATTCCGATTACGAGGCAAAGAGATATAAAAACATCTCCCTTCAACGATTGATCCTTCACGTCGCCCGGCCCAATCTATTTAAAGATTGGCTCAAAGAAAAAGGCAAATTAGGAGGCCAGAATAAAGTTCCCCGGTTGTGGAATGACAGAACTCATATAGACGAACTTTTAAAATTAAATTACGAAAAATTAGGCAGGAATAGTATTTCCTTAGAACAATTATAAACTTTTTGTCTATCATTTTTAACGGAGACACCGTTAATAAGCATAACCTTGTAAAAAAAATTTTAACAATGAGAAAAACAACTATTTTAATGACTATCGCAACAGTACTCGCACTGTTTAGCTGCAAGAGCAACACGGGAAATATGGCTCAGCTGACTGCCAACGAGTGGCAACTGAAAGAGATGAGTGTAGATAATAAAAAGGTGAATTTGTCCGCAAGCGTACCTTTTGTAACCTTTACCGACTCCAGTGCCATGTACGGATTCTCCGGATGTAATCGTTTCTTCGGTAAATACACCACCGAAGGAAATACCATTAAAATCGAACCGGGAGGAAGCACCATGATGGCTTGTCCTGATTTAGAATTCGAAAATCAATTTATGAAAGTATTTGCCCAAATGACCTCCTATTCCATCACGGATAAAGAATTAAAATTAACGGACAAAGCGAAAAAACAGATTTTAATCTTTGTTCCGCGAAAAGAGGAACAACGGATAGGAGTGGCGAACGACGAACACGGATGTAACGCTGCAGCCGGGTATACTTGGTCGGAAGTATCCCAAGAGTGCATCCGTCTATTCGAGTCTGGTATCCGTATGCTTTCCAAACAAAATCCGGAAGCCTCGAGTGCCGCTTTTATCGTTTTCGCACCGGACTCCTCTAAAGTAGAACTATTTTTACCCGGAGAGGAGACTCATCCGATCTTAGACAAAAGAACACTTCCCAAGGGAGGAAGTGCCTGGAACATAGAAGATGACGACACCTACAATGTCAGAAGAACCGACGGCAAATGGATCATCGAGAAGCGGACAGAAACCCTGTTCGTTCAAGACCCGAACGGACCTGTCACCATTACCTACGTGGGTGGTAACGGCAAAAATAAAATGTTGTACCAAATCACGGTAACCTATTTTCCCGATCAGGAAAAAGCAAAGGTTCAATACGATGACCAGACCTTCGAGTTAACCCAGCAAGTCTCAGCTTCCGGAGTCCATTACAAAAACGATCAAGTGGATTTGATCGGTAAAGGCAAAGAGATACAATTCACACTTCCCGACGGAATGATTCTGAAAATGAACGAAAAATAATAAACGAATCCTCCCTTTAAAAAGGGAGGATTCGTTTATAACACTAACGGGAAAACAACAACTCCCGGTACTTAGGCAGAGGCCATATCTCGTCATCTACCAGCAACTCCAATTTATCAATATGATAGCGGATCTTCTCCAAATAAGGACGTACTTCCGCCGTATATACCTCAGCCCGTTTCACCTCATCCGACAGGGCATTAGCTTGTTTCCTGGCTTCGGTCATATCAGAGACCATCGTTTGTATTTCCCTGATATGCAAAGAGATCGTCCGAATCATTTCCAGTTGGATTTCAGCTACCCTTTCATCCGCAAATGCAGCCTTTAAACCGTTCACGTTATCCAAAAGCGTATTTTGGTATTTTATGGCGATCGGGATAATATGATTCAAAGCCAGGTCCCCCAATACTCTCGATTCGATTTGCAGCTTTTTAAGATAAATCTCATTCTTTATCTCGAAACGGGCCTTCAGCTCCCGTTCACTCAACACTCCCGAATTCACAAACAAGCGACGGGCTTTGTCCGACAGATAGGCTTTCAAGGCGGGTATGCAATCCGTATCGGTAGACAAACCTCTCCGGGCAGCCTCCTCTCTCCATTCCTGTCCATAGCCATTTCCCTCGAAACGAATGGATTGCGATTCTATGATGTACTTGCGTAATACCTGAAAAATCGCCTCGTCTTTCTTCACTCCCTTATCGATCAAAGCATCCGTCTCTCTTTTAAACAACACCAACTGTTCCGCCACGGCCGTATTCAAAACAATCATGGGGCCACCACAATTCGCGGAAGAACCGACAGCCCGAAATTCGAACCGATTCCCGGTAAATGCAAAAGGAGACGTCCTGTTCCGGTCCGTATTATCCAACATGATCTCCGGAATTTTTCCCACATTTAACTTTAACTCGGTTTTTTCATCCGGACTCATTTTTTTAGAACTTACTTTCTCTACCAACTCATTCAACATTCCGGACAAATAAGCTCCCAAGAATACGGACATAATCACGGGAGGAGCCTCTTCCCCCCCTAAACGAGCCTCATTTCCCTGCGACACGATACAGGCCTTAAACAAGTCCGAATATTCGTGTACCGCCTTTATGGTCGAAACCAAAAAAATCAAGAATTGCATATTGGACTTCGGATTACGGCCGGGCGACAATAAGTTCACCCCCGTATTGGTCATCAACGACCAATTATTATGTTTTCCGGAACCGTTCACCCCCTTAT
Source organism: Gabonibacter chumensis (assembly GCF_024741215.1). Taxonomy (NCBI): domain Bacteria; kingdom Pseudomonadati; phylum Bacteroidota; class Bacteroidia; order Bacteroidales; family Porphyromonadaceae; genus Gabonibacter; species Gabonibacter chumensis. Next base: position 93,515 of record NZ_JANSKB010000001.1, read on the forward strand.
AGGGCTTTTCATGTAAAAGAACCCGAAAATCATGTCGCCTCGCCACCTTTTTCATGGTAGACATCAACAACTGGTTATGATCAACCGCCAGATTCGCCTCTTCAAATATCGGAGCACATTCGAATTGATTCGGAGCCACCTCATTGTGTCTGGTTTTAATGGGGATTCCCAAACGATGACACTCGTATTCCAGCTCTTCCATAAATGAAGTCACCCTTGCCGGAATAGCGCCGAAATACTGATCCTCCAACTGCTGATCTTTTGCCGATGAATGTCCCATCAACGTCCGCCCGCACAGCTTCAGGTCGGGACGAGCATTATACAAAGCTTCATCCACCAAAAAATATTCCTGCTCCCATCCTAACGTCGCAATCACTCGAGTCACGTCTTTATCAAAATACTGGCAGATATCCACGGCGGCCTTATCAATCAAGGCCAAAGCTTTCAACATCGGAGTCTTAAAATCCAAAGCCTCTCCGGTATAAGCCACAAACACGGTCGGGATACACAAAGTCCGATTATTAATAAAAGCCGGAGAACCCGGATCCCATGCCGTATACCCCCGAGCCTCAAACGTGTTTCGAATCCCCCCGTTCGGAAAACTCGAGGCATCCGGTTCTTGCTGCACCAGAACCCGACCGTCAAAGGACTCGATCACGTTACCGTCAGGCAGTACATCCACGAAAGAGTCATGCTTTTCGGCCGTTGCCCCATTCAACGGATGAAACCAATGCGTGTAATGGGTAACACCGCGCTCTACCGCCCATGCCTTCATCGCAGCAGCCACCTGATCCGCTAACCCGCGGTCGATACTGGTTCCATCAAGCATGATTCGTTCCAATTTTTTAAACGCTTCGATAGAAAGATAATGCCTCATTTTTTCCGAAGAAAAAACATCTTCCCCGAAGATCTCCGAACACCTGGGCCAAGATGTTCCCGTTGCCGGCTTCCGCTCCGCCAATTTTCCCAAAGCCATAAATCTGATTTTTGCCATAATTTATTTTATTTAGATACCACCCCATATTTTCAGGGGTCAAATATATAAAAAAGCATCTATTTCAAATCACACCCCCTAATTTTTTATTACTCTTCCGACAAAAAAAATAATTTTAAGCACAACACCCCCCATTAACAAGTCTATCTTCTTAAAAATATTTTTATAAATTTCAAAAGTACATGCCTGAATATTCCTCTTTTCACGTAACTTTGTTCTTTAAAATTTCAAACATGAAAAAAATTGCGGCCATACACGATTTATCCGGTTACGGAAGAGCCTCCCTGACGGTAGCCATACCTATACTTTCTCACATGGGGTATCAGGTATGTCCACTTCCGACAGCCATATTATCGGCACATAGCGAATACCCGAACTTTCGTTCTCTCGATCTGACCGACTTCATGGAGGAGTACATCGCCCACTGGAAAACATTAAACCTGCATTTCGATGCGATTTATTCCGGTTACCTCGCCTCCGTAAAACAGATGGAAATCGTATCCGATTTTTTCAACCACTTCAAAAACGAACAAAACTTTATATTGGTGGACCCCGTACTCGGGGATCACGGCTCCCTTTATCCGAACATGAATCAAGCCATGATAGAAGGGATGAAACACCTGTGTACCCAAGCTAAAGTGATCACCCCTAACCTGACGGAAGCTGCATTTCTACTCGGGGAAAACAGTATCAAAGGGATCTCGGCGGAACAAACGTTAGCCTGGTGTAAAGCCTTATCACAATTCGGGCCGGAACACGTAATCATCACTTCGGCTCCCGGCAATAACCCGCAAGACATCGTAACCATAGCCTACAACCGAACGGATAATCGCTACTGGGAAGTGGTTTGCGACCATATCCCCGCCTCTTATCCGGGCACGGGAGATGCCTTCGCCAGCGTTATCACCGGTTGCCTATTAAACGGAGACAGTCTTCCCGAGGCCGTAGACCGTGCCGTTCATTTTATCAACATGGGTATCAAAGCCACATTCGGTTACACGCATAATCCTCTCGACGGTATGAATCAGGAGAAAGTGTTGCACTATCTGAACGAACCCCTACCTTATTACAGGTATCAACTGATAGAAGAACCGAAAACGACCGACCGGACATGATAAAAGCTATTATTATTGACTTTGACGGTACAACCCTACCCCGCCAATGGCATTCCGTGAGTAAAGAAAACCGGGAGGCTTTGGAAAAAGCGGGTAAGAAAGGCATCATCCGGATTTTGGCAACCGGACGTTCCTTTTTCTCTTTCAATCACGTTCTTCCCGAAGGATTACCCATAGATTATATGGTATTTTCCTCCGGCGCCGGAATCATGCAATGGGACAACCGTCGAATCATGCAATCCCGGGAATTAACGGTAGAAGAGACCCGGGAGATAGCCTCCTATCTATGGAAATACAATGTCAACTTTACGATCCAGAAACGCATTCCGAACAACCACTTTTTTCTTTACAGACATATCGCCCGACAACATGAAGACTTCAGACGCCGAATAGAAAATTATCCCGGCTTGGGAACCCCTATGCCCCTACCGGAGGATCTGAGCGAAGGAGCGACCCAATTCCTGACCATTTTAGGAGCGGATCAAACCGATCTGCACGAAGAGATACAACAGCAACTCTCTTCCTATTCCGTGATCCGGGCAACCTCTCCCATCGACAACCGCGCCATATGGACCGAAATATTCGCCAAAGACGTGAATAAAGGAAGCAGTTGCGAACTGCTCTTGAATCAACTCGGGATCTCTTTTCCCGAATGCGCGGGGTTAGGAAACGACTACAACGACTTGGATTTTTTGGAACGGTGCGGCATATCCTTCGTCGTGGCCAACGCTCCGGCTCCCCTTGCCAAGCGATTCGAAAAGGTCCCCGCCGACACAGACAACGGTCTCGCCGCCTTTATCCGCCAAACCCTCGATCTGTAACAAATCATTCACCCTTGTATTTCCATTTCACTGCATCGGCAACGATTAAAGCCGGAATCCCCGTCATAATCAGAGAGGAATCTTTAGCTACCCGGTCGTCTAATATCACACTGGATTCTCCTCTCTCCATTTGAAACTTTCCGAGCGAAACCCACCCGAACATACCTTCCCGATAGGTCAAGGCGACCTCCGTCTCTTCTCTCGCGTGCCGAATCGTATAAAAATAGGTCGTACCGGGCTTACGCTGCTTACGAATAACACTCATGCCACCCCTATCAGAAACATACACGAATACCTCATACCTACCGGGCTTATCAATAGACACACGCCATTCCACCCCCTTACCTCCACCGCCCGCCGTTTTACAATACGCACTTCGTATGGAATCACCATAAAAACATTTATCGAGAACCGGGGTCCATCGTTTTGTCACTTCCGCTAATACATATCGATATTTACCTTTAAAATTTCCCCCGCGCAATCCCGATAAACGCCACTTCTTTTGGGGATGAACTACGTGAAAATTCGTATCCAAATCATCCACGATCATCTCGTCGGAAGCCGAGAAAAAATCAGAAATTTCACAGCTGTCTTCCTTCTCCGCAACGCCTTCCTCCTCCTTTGGCAAAGAGAAGGTCAAAGGCAAATTGCGAGAAAGACGAGTTGTAAAATTCTGAAAAGAACGCCCACCCACGGCAGTACATCGAATCGTTTTACACTCCCCGGGTTTTAACAAAAAACTTCGTATCGTTTGTTTAGCCGTATACCTATTTTGAATCCCCCCTGCCGCAACAGAAATAACTCCTTCCGTCCGGCTATCGTTAAAAACGTTAAAACTCAAAAGGCGATCACCTCGTTCCCACTCTTCACGCGGCAAACTCTCCCATTCCACCCCCCTCACTTTAAACAGCGGTAGCCCCTTCCGAGAATATATTTTGGAAATAATAGCCTCGAAGTCTACCATATACCTCTCTTTATACTCTTTACAAAGCAATTCAAAATCAACGGTTTCGAAAGGATGTCGGCGTAAAAAATCTTCCAGAAAAGAATAGAAGGTATCTTCTCCCGTGCAAGCCGCCAGATAAGCCTCCAAATAACCCGCACTCAGATAGAGAATACAATCGATCTCTTCTACCGAAAGTGTTCGATCCCGACAGGCCTCTTCCAAACTCCTCGTGGAGAGATAATCGACACTCAATTCGATCAAAGTCCCCGAAAAGGATTTACACAGAAAAGGACTTTCCATCTGAGCATATTTTAAAAGTATATCCAAAGCGGGATAACGCCTGTCCGAAATAAATCCGGTAAAATCCTGAAAAAGAGAAGCTAAATTATTTATTTCCCCTTGAAACAGACTCTCAACATATCCTTTCACCCGCATGCATAAATCATCGTCCTCCTGAATCTTCTCTGCATTCAAAAACGTCATTAGATCGTTCACCTTAGACATTATCGCAAAACGTTCCGGTAAAAATACCAATCCCGGTTGATTGCTGTTGTTATTGTTATTCCACTTGCGTTGATGCGCAGCAAAGGTAACGGGCACCTCCACCACCTTAAACTCTTTAAAAAGATAAGGCTTTTGATAGCAACGTTCATAAAAATTCAAGCTACTCTCCAAGATCTCTTTTTTCTTTTCGAAAGAGAGCGGTAGTTCCCAATCTCCCCAATTCCTGCCCCGAAAGTAATACCACTCCAACTCCAACGAGTCGATCTCTATGCGCTGCCGTTCAAAATTACCGATACACAAAACAATGCCCGGTAAATTATCTCTGCTTTTAAAAATACTCCACCCATTCTCTTCCTCTCTTTTTCCTTGCGAAACAACCAACCGCCCTTCTTTATTTTCCACGCTCAACGAGTAACGGGAATAATCGAATTGCCTGCTTAAAGGATTATCCGGGTTTTCAGGGGATACGACCACCGGATACCAAAGACACTCGGGGTAAAGCAAAGTGAATCGATCCGATAGAAAAGAGTAAAGATTGCCGTAACGAAAACCGACACCGAACATTTCAACACGAGTATCCAATTCCCGATGATCGTATTCTGTATCCCCCAACTCCAAATAACAAAACGCATCATCGATCTTTCCGGCATAGCTTATCTCCAAAGAGAGAGAGTCTCCCGGCACAAGCATTCGTTTTATCCGAATCACCTGTTTTTCCCGGGAGAATTCGATATCGGTCCCTTTCTCTTTCAGAGAGATAACCGATAAATAAGGATTCAAATACAAGACGAAGCCCGAAACCGCCTCGTCCGTCCGGTTTTGCAACACCACACGACTACTCCCGTATAAACTGTCACGGACCTGCCGACAGGCGATATCATTAGACAACATTCTCACCACAGCGGGAGTAGCGTATTTTCTATATACCTCACGGTATTCCGCCCGCCTCGCATCCCGCACCTGAAATTCCCGGTCATAAAAATTTCCTACCGCAAGAGCACAAACACATAATAAACCTCCTGCCAGCAATAAACAAACAGGCCCCTTTCTGCTATTCGACTTTCTTTTACTACAAACGATGCCTAATACACCCGACCCGGCACCCGCCAACAAATAAGCAAACCGATGCTGTAGATAGCGACACAGAAAAGGATGACCCGTAATATCCGAAAAAAGATTAGGAATCTCTCGTCCCCCGTAATCAAATAACCCATGTCGCACCCCGGGCAGATAAAAACAGGAGACTCCCCAGATCGAAAGCAACACGAGCAACGTTACTCCCCTGCCCTTGCACAGGCTACCTGCAAGCATCGATAACCCCAACCAGAAACAAAGGGTGGGAAATGTCAACGTCATCAGGTAAAAAAGATAGATCCAGCAGCAAAATGGATTTTCACTCCCGAACAAATGCAAAAACATTCCCAGCGACAACACGATCGCATTTAACGTCACCGTCACCACGATCACCCCGAATGCCTTCCCGCCAAAATACACAAAATTGCTCACCGGACGGACATAAATCACATCCAACGTGGTGAATCTCCATTTACCTTTTAACAGATCGTAAGCTACCAAGAGAATAAATAAAGGCTGCACGCTATTAAAAAGAAAAGAGAGCAAAAACGGGTCAGCCGAAGGGAGTCCCTCCGGAGTAAAAAGTAAATAAATCTTACCGAAATAAAAAAACACCGGAATCAGCAACGAAACAAACAGGAATAACCTCACCGACCATTCCCGCCAGAGTAATTTTATCTGATATCTCAAAACAGTTGACATATAGTAAAATACGAGTTATTCGAATTTAATTATTTCCTTTTCATTATTAGGATAAGTCACTTCTCCTGTCATTTCTAACGTTCTTGAATTTATTTTTATCTCCATGTAAGTAGGTCCAGGCCTCAAACTACAAGATCCAGTATAAAATCTTCCAAAATAATATATATCAATTTTAAAATATCCGAAATAAAGAGCTTGTGAAAAAGTTATTTTTTTTACTCCATACAATTCTCCATTATATGAAGTAGTACCATTTACCAACCTGCCATATTCAAGAAGTGAACTCGGATCAATTCTTGAATACAATTCATAAATAACTTTCACTCCAACATGAGCAATAGGGTTACCTATTTCATCTCCTGCAAATAAATGTAAATAAACAGGAAATGTTAAAGACGAACGATAAGCATTCCGCATTGGAATTCCATTGTACTCTGCCTTCTTCTGTGCAAAACCGACATGACAAAAACACAGCATTAAAGTCATACCTAACAAAACTCGGATAATTGATTTTCTTTCCATAACACTAAGTTTTTAGATTTGATAAATCCCCATTTTTAATCCATAAAAGCACAATATACACATATCTTTGATACAAACATAACAATAAAGAATATACCATACACCACGATAATTCATCTTTAACATAATCAAACCCGATCAACACTTTTTTAAGTACAAAAAAAGTCGTCCAAAATTTCGGACGACCTCTATTCGTTCTATTCAATACGTTTTTCAGATAATTCCTCTTCTTTCCAAAAGGTCTTTCATTTGCTGTTCCAATTTAATGGCTTCAACCCGAGCCCGCACGGCAAAATTTTCCGTGTTATCGGCAAAGATAATCCCGCGGGAAGAGTTGACGATCAACCCGCAATGCTCATTCATTCCGTATTTAGCCACCTCTTCCAAACTACCGCCTTGCGCTCCTACACCCGGAACCAATAAAAAATGATTCGGCACGATTTTTCGAATCCCTTCCAACATCTCGGCTTTGGTGGCACCGACCACGTACATCATATTCCGATCGTTTCCCCACTCTTGAGATTTACGTAACACCTTCTCGTATAACTTTTCCCCATTTTCCTCGAAAAACTGAAAATCATAGGCACCCTTATTCGAAGTCAAAGCCAACAAGATCACCCATTTCCCCTCGTATTTTAAAAACGGAGTTACAGAATCCTCTCCCATATACGGAGCCACTGTTATAGAATCGAAATCCATCCTCTCCAAGAAAGCACGCGCATACATTTCCGAGGTATTCCCGATATCTCCTCTTTTAGCATCGGCTATGGTCAGCACCTCCGGATAATTCGTTTTTATATATTCGATCGTCTTTCCCAAGCTCTCCCAACCCTCTACTCCGCGACTCTCGTAAAAGGCTATATTCGGCTTATAAGCAATCGTTATATCCGCCGTAGCATCTATTATTGCTTTATTAAACTCGTATACAGGATCTTCTGCATCCAATAAATGCACCGGGATTTTCTTTATATCGGAATCCAACCCCACGCAAAGGAAGGATTTCTTCCTCTTTATTTGTTCGAACAGTTCTTGATACAACATATTTATTGATTTAGAGATTCTGTGATTTAGAGATTCTGTGATTTAGAGATTCTGTGATTTAGAGATTCAAATCACTTAATCTCCTAATCCTTTAATCCCCTAATCATCGAATCTCACAATCGCTCAATCCATTAGTTTCTTAATTTACAATTAAAACCCGCTTTCCTTCAACTTTTCCGTATTTTCCTCAATTTGCAACTTCTCGATAATCTCGTGTAAATCTCCGTCCATGATAGCGGCCAAATTATACAATGTCAAATTAATCCGATGATCCGTCACCCGTCCCTGAGGATAATTATAGGTACGAATCTTTGCCGAACGGTCCCCGGTAGAAACCATCGTTTTCCGCTTGGAAGCGATCTCGTCCATGTATTTTTGGTGCTCGATGGCATAAATCCGGGAACGTAACTCTTTCATAGCTTTCGCCAGATTTTTAATCTGAGACTTTTCATCCTGACAGGTCACCACGATTCCCGTGGGGATATGCGTCAAACGAATAGCCGAATAAGTGGTATTCACCGATTGCCCTCCGGGACCGGACGAACAATAAGTATCCTTGCGGATATCCGCCGGGTTCAACTCTACATCCACCTCTTCGGCCTCAGGCAAAACAGCTACGGTTGCGGCAGAAGTATGCACCCGTCCCTGTGTTTCGGTAGCCGGCACGCGTTGTACCCGATGTACTCCGGACTCGTATTTCATAATACCGTATACCCCTTCGCCCGAAATATTGGCCACAATCTCTTTATATCCTCCCGAAGTTCCTTCACTTACATTAGTCACCTCCATTTTCCAACGTTTGGTCTCGCAAAATTTCGTGTACATACGGAATAAATCTCCCGCAAAAATGCAGGCTTCGTCTCCCCCCGTTCCCGCGCGTATTTCCAAAATAACGTTCTTGGAATCTTCCGGATCTGCCGGGATCAACAACATCTTCACCCGGTTTTCCATCTCCGGAATTCTTTCCAATAGCTCGTCCAGTTCCAATTGGGCCATTTCCCGTAACTCCTTATCGCTCTCGTGTTCCAGTATCTCCTCTGCCTCTTCACGTAACTTCACTGCATTTTTCAACTCGTTAGCCGCCTCCACAATCTGCTCTAAATCCCGATACTCTTTATTCAACTTTACGAACCGATTGATATCCTGGATCACTTCGGGATCCGTAATCAATTGTCCGATCTCATGGAAACGAATATAAAATGTCTCTAACTTCTCTAAAAGGGCATTATCACTCATATACATTTAATTATAATTCCCGCAAAATTAATAAAAACAAAACAGTTTTCAATCCATTTGATTATAATTCCCCCGTTTATTCCCTGATCCGCAAAACAAAGAAGGCCCCGGAGACGGTTCGAACCACCTCCACACTTTCCGTTATCTTAATAAAATAATAGAAATATCAATAGATCGAACATACATCTATTCTCCCGACGGCTCCTCCAGACTTTTCCCAACCAAGTCACTCAACTCGATTTCCAAAGCACTACAAATCAAACAAAGCGTTTTCACGGTGACATTACTTTTTCCAGCTTCAATCCGGCTCATATTCGAACGCTCGATGTCACATTTATAAGCAAGTTCTTGTATCGTAAGATTTTTACTCATTCTTATTCGTTTGATATTCAATGCTATTCGATGTATTTCCTCGTCGTAATCCATTTTATTACGTATCATATTTGATACGCAAATTTTTTACTTTATATTTGCAACATGCGTATCATAAATGATACGAAGTGATTTATATCAATAACGTTATAGCATGAAAAAAGTTATTCTACTCATTATTACGATCGTGGCTGTATTTATGATTACTCCCATTCGCAGCTCTTCACAAAATATAAAGGATTTTTTCTTTCAGGAAAAACAAATATATACGCTCACGGATGGAAAAAATCAGACAGAAACCTACCAGATACAACGTTACGATAAAAATACGGTTTATCTGGTTTATACCTTGTCGATAAAACACCAGACAATTCGAACAATTTCAATCAAACTCCAATTTCAAAAGAATTGTATTACCTCCGAATTCATTCGAATGACGGGAATCAGCGGAAGTATAAATCAAAAAACCAAAACAACCGTTTTAGCGTTGCCGGGAAAAAAGGGGGACAACTGTTGGACCAACCGAACATCTAAAAAACGTACAGAATACACCTGCAAATACGTCGAATTAACCTTAAACGGACAATATTCGTATAAAGCTTTACAGGTAAACCGGAAGAGTTTCGACCTATCGAGTAATAAAACGGTTGCGCCTGACGAAATCTCATTTTACGTGAAAGAGATGGGACTGATATTAAAAACAGACGGAAAAAATATTTTAAGCTATTCGACCGCATTAAATTATATACCCAATCAAATGGAGGCAAAATGACCACGCGTATACAAAAATGGATGCCTGTTATCCCGGCTTGTACACTATTAATCGTATGTGTTACCTTATTGATTTTACTTCACGCGTATCGTGCCGATACAGCTTCTTACTCCTTTCCTGTTAAAGAGGAAAACAGACCCATCACCCCATCTCAAGACTCTCTGCCTGCAGATTCAGCGACCGAACTAATCTTTAAAGAATGTTGCGGTATCTTCTAAAGAATGGAAACAAAAATCAGGTAATACGCTTAACAATTTAGCACTCGAAAAACAGACCCGATGCTGAGAGGAACGTGCTGTTTCCCGGGTAAAAGCGGGTTTAGTTCCCTGCAATAAAGCAAAAAATGCCATCATCCGCCACAATGCAGAGGTCATCCAAGGATACAAAGCCACCCGAGGAGGCCTCTTTCCCGCAACGCGGGCAATTGTTGAAAACAAATGTTTATAAGAGTAATTTCCACCGCATAATACAAAACGTTCGGAACGAACCGCCGGACGATTTGCCAAAGCAATCATCGCCACGCATACGTCACGAACATCGACATAGCCATTTACCCCGAAGGTATAGACGGGCATTCCCCGTAACGCTCGTTCCATAAGCAGAGCGCTGCTCCTTCCCTTCAGCCCTCCTCCCAATATAATAGCCGGATTTACAATGACGGCATTCAACCCTTTATGAATAAAATTCCATACCGTCTTTTCCGCCCTTCCCTTACTTTCCGAATACAAAGAATGCACGGAACCGGGAATAACCGGCGTCTTCTCATCTATACACTCCCCCTCCTCGGCATCTCCCAACGCCGCAACAGAACTGACAAAACACAAACGCACGCCAAAACGAAGACATAAACGGCAAATGATCTCCGTCCCTTTGATATTTGTTTCCAGCAACTTGTTCCTATCGCTCCCGTGAAAAGAGACTACAGCGGCACAATGATACACGATAGCAGCTTCTTTCACGTAAACAGCCAACGACTCTTCATCCAAAATATCGCCCGTAACCCATCTTACCCGCTTCCCGGCAGATTCGGGCAGATCGGAATAACGAGAAAAGAGAGCCATCGTCTCGTCTGTTCGACTCTCTCTCCTTTTTAAAGCTATAATATCTTCTTCAGCTTTCGCCAGATGACATAACAAATGACTTCCCAGCAGGCCTGTAGCCCCAGTTACAAAAACCATGGTCGAAACCTACTCCGCCCAATCAAAAACAAAGTTCTGTTTTACGTCCGGGTGCAAACTCAGATGCACGGGACAAGTATGAGCAACCCGCTCCAATACCGTTTTATCTTTTTTAGAAAACGCACGAGCCGGCATATGAAAGATAACATCAATCCCGGCTATACGACGCGGTTCAGCCGCCATTGTTTTCGTGATCTCTATTTCCGCCCCCGATAAATCGATTCCATTGTTTTTCGCGTATATTCCCATGATCGTCATAGCGCAAGCCGCCAAGGAGGTTGCACACAAATCCGTAGGAGAAAAAGCCTCTCCCTTACCGTTATTATCCGTCGGAGCATCTGTAATGATCGTTGTTCCGCTCTGTAAATGAGTACATTCCAATCGAAGATCTCCTAAATATTTTGCTTTTACCGTTGTCATAACCTCTATCTTTAATTTTAATTTTCAAAGATAACAAATTATTTATATCCTATACAAATATCATTTGTTTGATTTTTTTACTTCCATAGACAGTTTTAGCATAGTTTTTGATATTTATGAGTATCCCTTTTGACACTTTAGAATGCCGGGGAACTGACTTATCCTTTACATCACACACACTAAAAAACAGAAGATACCCGGCATTCTACTCTTCCTGTTCCGACTAAAACAAATCTATGGCATCGGGAATATGTTCTATTTTCATCTCCCTGCCGATCACTAATATCAGATCAAAACGAATTTCCCGTCGAATATTATTACACGTGAGATAAGCAGCTCCGGCAGCTAATAAATTCTTTTTCTTCTTTAACGACAACAACTCTTCCGGATAAGATTCCGGCATCATCCGGGATTTTACTTCTACCACCACGAGTACGTCACCGTCGAGTGCAACGAAATCCAACTCTCTGCGCCCGATACGCCAGTTCCTTTCTAACACGACATACCCCTGTTCGAGAAGAAAGCGATAAACCTCCTCCTCCCCGACCTTGCCATAATCGTTGTGCCGTGCCATATTGAAAAAATTCAATAAACCGAACCGTCGTTTCCATCCCCTCGAATCATCGGCCTATATATGGATATAAAAGCAATCGTCCCATCTAATGCCCGTATTCTCAGATAAATACATACCACTCCCAATTTACAGGCTAAAAAGAGTTTTGCAATGATATATAAAACCATTGAAAACACAAAATTTTTACTACTAATTTATAATATATCTCTAATTCAAGAGGTTGATTTAAAGGATTGATTGTTTATTTGTTTTGGAATCTCGCCCTAAATCATTATCTTTGTATGATTTTTGGGAAAAGTAGTAGTTATGGCTAAAAAAAGAGTTTTATTTATCTCCCAAGAGATAGTTCCGTATCTTCCGGAATCGGAAATGGCAAATATCGGCAGGTATCTACCTCAAGGGATTCAAGACAAAGGAAAAGAGATCAGAACATTTATGCCTCGTTACGGTTGCATAAACGAACGACGCAATCAACTGCATGAAGTGATTAGACTTTCCGGTATGAATTTGATCATTAATGACACGGATCACCCCCTCATCATCAAAGTTGCCTCCATACAAGCAGCAAGAATGCAAGTTTATTTTATCGATAACGATGATTATTTCCAAAGAAAACACGTGATTACTGATAGTGAAGGGAATTTTTTTGACGATAATGACGAAAGGGCCATATTTTTCGCACGCGGGGTATTCGAAACCGTCCGAAAATTGAGGTGGGCTCCGGATTTAATCTATTGCCAAGGCTGGTTGACATCACTTGTACCTCTCTATTTAAAGAAAGAATACCATGATGATCCGGTATTCTCAAAAGCAAAAGTAGTATTCTCGACGTATAATGATAAATTCGAAGGAAGTTTAAATCATAAATTTGCAGAAAAAGCGATCACGGAAGGTGTATTCCCTAAAGATTTGACACTTGTGAAGGAGCCGACTCACACGAATATCAATAAATTAGCATTTCAATATTCCGACGGAATCATTTTCAATCAACCCGATATCGAAGACGAATTGAAGAGATTCGCGGAGGCATCCGGGAAACCGATTTTAGAGTACCCCGGAGAGGAGTCGTACGTCGACCAATATTCCGATTTCTTCGACAAAATTATAGGATAATGTTATATGCAAACGTCACTTTCGTTTGTCTAAAAAAAATAAATATATGTGTGGTATCGTAGGTTATATTGGGTCGAGAGAGGCCTATCCAATCTTAATTAACGGCTTAAAACGATTAGAGTACAGAGGATATGATTCTGCCGGCATAGCCTTAATGAACGACGAACAGATCAACATTTACAAATGCAAGGGACGGGTTATCGATCTGGAAAACCATATCGCGGGTCAACTGCCAAAAGCGACCATCGGAATGGGACATACCCGTTGGGCCACCCATGGCGAACCGAATGACGCGAATGCACACCCGCAAACATCCATGAATCGTATTTTCTCTGTCATCCATAACGGAATCATTGAAAACCACGCTTTATTGAAAGAAAAATTAATAGCAAGGGGATATGCTTTTACCAGCGAGACCGACACGGAGATATTAGCCAATCTGATCGAATACATCTACCTGAAAGGGAAAGTTTCGGCAGAAATAGCAGTACGCCTCGCTTTAACGAAAGTCATCGGAGCCTACGGTTTAGTCGTCATGTGTAAAAACGAAAAAGACAAACTTATCGTAGCAAGAAAAGGCAGTCCGCTTGTAATAGGAGTTGGCCAAAATGAATATTTCGTGGCTTCCGATGCGACACCCATCGTCGAATATACCAAAAACGTGATTTATCTGAATGACGATGATATCGCGGTATTGAAAAAGGACGAGATGCTCCTAAAAAATTTACAGAACAATCTTCTGACACCCAATATCCAACAAATCGACATCGATATCGAAAAGATCGAAAAAGGAGGTTTCCCTCATTTCATGTTGAAAGAGATTTACGAACAGGTAAATTCTATTTACGACACCATCCGGGGACGGGTTAACGTGGAGGCCTCCGAGATTTACTTAGGAGGTATTTCCGAAATTATCCCGCAGATGATTCGGGCTCAACGTATCATCATCATCGGATGCGGAACTTCCTGGCATGCCGGATTAGTCGGAGAATATCTATTGGAAGAGTTTGCCCGGATTCCCGTGGAGGTAGAATATGCCTCTGAATTCCGTTACCGGAACCCGGTAGTCACCCCGGACGACATCGTGATCGCCATCTCCCAAAGCGGGGAAACAGCAGACACGCTGGCAGCCATTAAATTCGCCAAACAAAAGGGAGCCACCGTTATGGGCATATGCAACGTGGTCGGTTCCAGTATAGCCAGAGAAACTCATGCCGGAGTATATACGCATGCCGGCCCCGAAATCGGAGTTGCCTCGACAAAAGCATTCACGGCTCAAATCTCCGTTTTAACGATGATGGCCCTGCAAATCGGCTACCGGAAAGGAACGTTGCCCATTGAAAGTTATCACAAATACATTCACGAACTATATAATCTGCCCGATAAGGTAAAAGAAATTCTGCTCCAAAACGAACAAATCAAAAAAATTGCAGAAGCCTATAAAGACTCTACAAATGCCATCTATTTAGGAAGAGGCTGTCAGTTCCCCGTTGCCCTGGAAGGAGCCCTGAAACTGAAAGAGATCTCGTACATTCATGCAGAAGGTTATCCCGCGGCGGAAATGAAGCATGGTCCTATCGCTCTTATTGACGAAAACATGCCGGTATTTGCCATCGCAACAAAAGACAACTTTTATGAAAAGATCGTATCAAATATAAAAGAAGTACAATCCCGTAAAGGGCACGTGATCGCATTAGTCAACAACAACGATGTACAAGTTAAGAATATGGCGGAACACGTGATCGAAATCCCGGAGACCTTAGAATACCTCTCTCCTCTTTTAAACGTAATCCCGTTACAATTGATCTCCTACCATATCGCCGTGATGCGGGGATGCAACGTGGATATGCCACGCAATTTAGCAAAATCCGTAACGGTAGAATAACGAATATAAATTTATTCAGTGATTGGGAGATTCAATGATTCAGCGATTTGAAGTTCGAATCTCCGAATCACAGAATCTCTTTAATTGTAAATTGTAGATTGTAAATTAATTTTTGATTTAAGATTTACGATTTAAAGAGGGTAAGATCAGAATCTTAATCATAAATTGTAAATCTTTTTAATCTCTCAATCCCCTAATCTTATAATCTCTTAATCCTTTAATCTTATAATCTCTCAATCCTTTAATCTTGTAATCTCTTAATCCTTTAATCTTATAATCTCTTAATCCTTTAATCCCAGAATCTTTTGATTCTTCAAATCGTCAATCTAAAATCCAAAATCGTAAATCTCTTTAATCTCTTAGTCTCTCTATATTCATAGAAATAATTCTGGTTCCCGTCTCTTCGTTAATCCCTCTTCCAACTCCTGTTTATGGTAAAGATAACCGGCATCCTCATAATATTTGGCACCCATCGGGCATCTTTTTATACAAGCCCCGCATTTAATGCAGATTCCCGTATACTCCCGCACATCATCATAAGAAATTGATCCCATCGGACAAATTTCTACACAGAGTTTACAATCATTGCATCTATCGCTCGTGACAGGCATCACCTTACGAATGTCAACGGCATTTCCTTCGCGATCCCGGGGAGTATAATAACCGCGATAAGGATAAGGGGTTCCTTTTACCTCTACCGTGATCTTTCTATCGTCACTCTCCTTATATTTTTCCGCAACCCGGGCAGCAAACGCGTTAACGGCTTCCGCATCCCTTTCATCCGGTCGTCCCTTGGCCAACACCCGCGAAAAGGAGTGCTCTCCTATAAACGCAGCCGCGGCTATCGCGTGGAAACCCGCTCTTTCCATGATATCCCTGAGTTCTATCAAAGCATCGTCATAATCCCGGTTACCGAACAAAACAACCGGAACTCCAATCGCCTCGTTTCCTTGTAAGGTTGCCAGATACTTCAACAAAACATTAGGTACCCGTCCGGCATATACCGGAGTACCCAACACCACCATATCCGTTCTTTTAAAAGCAAGAACCGTCGATCTGGCCGAAGGTAATGTGAAGTCGTAACTTTCAACCGTCACTTCCAAGATCCGGGCCATATCCGCGGCTATAGCAGACACCGTCCTCCGGGTCGTACCTGTCGGACTGAAATAAACAGCAACAACTCGATCTATCATTCCGATTACTTTTCCAAGCTCTTTTGCCATTTCCAGGCGTTCGCCATCGTCTCTTCGATCGGAGTCCCGGCTTTCCAGCCCAACTCTTTATTCGCTAAAGCGGTATCGGCCCATACCTTCTCCACATCGCCGGCACGGCGTCCTACAATTTTATAATTAACTTTCACCCCCGTAGTACTCTCGAAAGCATGTATGACTTCCAGCACGGAAAGAGCCTTTCCCGTACCGATATTAAAATACTCGTAATTCTCTCGATTCTTTTTTTCCAATAATCGCCGGATGGCCACGACATGTGCCCCGGCCAAATCGACAACGTCAATATAATCCCTCAAGGGAGAACCGTCAGGAGTATTATAATCATCACCGAAAACACTCAATTCTTTCCGTATCCCGATTGCTGTTTGCGTCAAATAAGGGATCAGATTATTAGGGACACCATTGGGCAACTCTCCGATAAATGCCGTCGGATGAGCCCCGATCGGATTGAAATAACGCAGGGACAATGCACTCATGGAAGGTTCTACCCGCATAAAATCCCGAATGATATCTTCGCTCATTACTTTCGTATTTCCATAAGGAGATTCCGCCTCCTTTCGAGGTGTATGCTCCGTCACGGGCAATACATCAGCCTGTCCGTACACGGTACACGAGGAAGAAAACACGAAGTATTTCACCCCGAACTCCCGCATACAAAACAAAACATTCATCAAAGAGTTCAAATTATTATAATAATATTCCAAAGGCTTATTCACCGACTCTCCCACCGCCTTTAAAGCGGCAAAGTGGATAACGGCCTCGATATCCCTGTGACGGGCAAAGAAATCGCGCGTTTCGGCCAGATTTGTCAACTCGATCTGTTCGAACTCCGGTCGAATACCTGTGATTTTCTGGATACCCTCCAACACCTGAAGAGTAGAATTGACCAGGTTATCCGCAATGACAACCTCATATCCCTTTTGTTGAAGCTCAACAACCGTATGCGACCCGATATATCCCGTTCCGCCCGTTACAAAAACCTTCATAACACATTATTTTTTTTCAATTTATAACTTTCTGAGCCTCTGCTTCAGACATTACAAAGTAAATAATAATAATTCAAAATGCCCAAAAATACCTTGTGTTCGTATTCTTTTTTCTTACCTTTGCCGTATGTACAAATGCATTGAACACATAGAAGACCTCCTCTATCTACATGATTGCGTGATAGTTCCCGGATTCGGCGGTTTTATCGGTAATTACACCGAGGCCACCATTCATCCGAAAACAGGAATTTTAACGCCCCCTTCCAAAAAGGTGGTATTCAACAAGCATTTAAAACAAAATGACGGACTATTAATCCATTGGATCGCCCGGAAAGAAAAAATCGATTACGAAAAAGCAGAACGTCGTCTATCGCTTTTTTGCGAAGAGCTAAAAGTTCGATTAAACCAAAATCAAAAAATAATATTCGGTTCTATCGGTACTTTCTACATGGATCGTCGTTTTAATATCGTATTCGAACCCGGAAAGCAAAATTTCTTAGCCGATACGATCGGCATGCACGACATAGAGGTATTCCCTTCCGGTAAAAAAAGCATCCCCGCGGAATACATTAACACGGACTCCGGAAATATAGTTACTCGCCTATTCAAATACGGACTTTCAGCCGCCATGATCACGGGTATCATAATCATTTCGCAACAAGATATATTCAAAGCGGACCATCGGGCTGAGACGAGCAACCTGCAACCGACGACAATCCAGACGCAGACAAAATCCGTTCATGTCCCCGTCATTATTTCACCCGATTGCGATTTTGTAGAATTCGATCCACTCTCTACTTTGTAGTCCATCCGGCCCAATAACCGACCAGAGAAAAAAGGATATAAAGAGGTATCAGAAAAGTTAAAAAGCCGATCTGAAACAAGATTGCCAAGAGTATGGCCGTACCGAAATAAAGATAACGCACCCGGTTGGACTTCCATGAAAAATCGGTTATTTTCAGAGAGAACATAGGCAATTCAACGACCAGCAATACGGACAAAACGACAACACACCCGAAAAGTACCCAAACATTTCCCCACAGATAAGGGAAAAGCTCATTGTTCCAATAATAAGACAGTACCAGACAAACCCAGAACAAAGCATTTGCAGGGGTCGGCATTCCGATAAACGAGTAGGTCTGACGAGCATCCAAATTAAATTTAGCTAAACGAAAAGCAGAAAAAGCAGGGATAAGCAAAGGAGAATACATCAAAACGTATTCAACCCACGAATAGGAGGAGTCCGGAGAATATTGAGCACCGGACAACAAGGACAGTTTGATCAACAAATGAGCCATAACAGCCGGCACCACGCCGAAACTTACCATATCGGCCATCGAATCCAACTCCTTTCCCATCTCCGACCTCACATGTAATAATCTTGCGGCAAATCCATCAAAAAAATCAAAAACCATAGCCAACAAAACCAATAAAGCAGCCACCAACAAATTATCGTACATCGCCATAAAAACGGCCATCGTTCCGGAAATAACATTCATGCAGGTGATCAGGTTCGGAATTTGTTTTCTCATAAGCTCAAGGTATTTAATACGAGTACGAAAGTAGTGCTTTTTACCCTAAATAAATCACATTTTTATTACTTTTGTCATAAAATTATCGGGCATGACTAAATTTCTTATCGTTAGATTCAGCTCCATCGGAGACATCATTCAATGCATGGATATCATCCATGGCATTAAAAATCATTTCCCTGATTCAGAAATACATTGGATTGCGCGAAAAGACATGGCCTCTTTTCTTCATATGGACAAAAGAATCGATAAGGTTTGGGAATTCGATAAGAAAAGCGGCTTAAAAGGGCTTTTAAAGATTGCCCGGCAACTCAAAGCCGAACAATTCGACTACCTCTACGATGCACACAGTAATATCCGGTCAAATTTATTGAAGATGATTTTATTGCCCCCCGGCCGGAAATTACTACGCCGGAAACCCAATTACGTGCTAAGAAAAAAAGAACGCTGGAAACGATTTTTATTATTTAAGTTAGGGATCAATACATTCGACAAGCCTTTCAAAGGAATTATCTCTTACCGGAAGCCCTTGGCCCGATGGGGGATTACCCGTTTCGACTCAAACTATTCCGACTGGTATTTCCCGACCGATTTCGAAAAACGCTTCTCTCCTTTAATCAACAAGCAAACCGTCACCCTCGTTCCTTCGGCCAACTGGGAGATGAAACGCTGGCCCATCGGCTATTGGCAACAAATCATACAACTCCTTCCGGAACACAACTTCCTTATTCTCGCCGGACCGTCAGATTCTTTCTGCGAAACTATTCGGGCAATCGCCCCGGAACGAGTTAACAACATGGCAGGAAAGACCTCCTTGTTGGAATCTTGTTACTTAGTTAAGCAATCCAATCTGGTTATCAGTGGAGATACCGGATTTTTGCACGCGGCAGATCTTTTTCATACACCGGGTATCGCCCTAATGGGGCCCACTGCTTTCGGATTCCCGACGGGAAAAGAGATCAAAGTAATGGAAGTTCCCCTTCCCTGTCGCCCTTGCACAAAAGACGGACGCGGCAGATGCAAACAATCGGTTTGGCAAAAATGCATGGTCGACATTACCCCCGATAGGGTAGCACAACAAGTAGAACGAATGCTTAAATAAATTTATATCTTCTCACTTTTCAGGCTGACCCGGAACACGGTTCCCACCCCCTCTTCACTCTCGAAAGTAATGGATCCTCCCATGCTCTCTATGATCTTATAAGACATGGCCAATCCCAACCCCATACCTCCGGATTTCGTGGTAAAATTCGGTTCTGATATGTGATTCCGTATACCTTCAGGTATTCCCGCACCATTATCCCTCACCGCCAGCACGACCCCCTGCTCTTCACGAGTCAAAGTAACCGTGATCAATCCCTCCCGGCCTTCCGGAATACTTTGTGTTGCATTTTTTAACAGATTTACAATCACCCGATTGACCTGATCCTTGTCTCCATATACTAAAATATCAGGCTCTATCTCGCAAATCACCCGATCCACATTATTTTCGAACAAAGTGGTACATCCTTGAACCAGTTCGCTTAAATTAAACCACTCGCTGTTAGCTACCGGCATTTTAGCAAAATCAGAAAAAGCAGAAGCGATGGATGCCATATGATCGATTTGTTCCACTAAAATAGAAGATATATCTTTAAAACGTTGCCTTACCTCTTCCACATTACCTCCCTGCAAAGTTCGCTGTAAAAACTGGATATTCAATTTCATCGGAGTCAACGGATTTTTAATCTCATGGGCTATCTGGCGAGCCATCTCACGCCAGGCCGTCTCCCGTTCCGATTTGGCCAGTTTTTTTACACTATCTTCCAGTTTATCCACCATCCCGTTATATTCCTTCACCAACATTCCGACTTCATCCCGCTGGTTATAAACAATCTTCTCATTCTTCCCCCCTACCCGCATCAGACGTAACTTTTCATTTACCATTTGTAAAGGTTTGGTCACCCGCTCCGCAACAATTCCCGAAAAAATGAACGCCAATACCATCACGATCATGGCAATATTTATGGCAATGATCACGAATAACATGATATCCACGTTCAACTCGTCACTCTTGGTGAAATAAGGGATGTTCAACACGTAAGCTTCGCCATTCTCCAACATCATAGGGACATAGGCCGCCATATAATCCAGCTCTCCAATCTTTTCCTCTTGAACGAAACTCGTTGCCTTTTCTATCACCAATTTCCGGTAAGCGATAGGGTTCAGTAAGGTTCCCCTGAATCCCTTTTCAAAGATAACGGGTTGAGAAGTAGCCACCAACGTCCCCGTCTGATCGTATATATTAATATCTACCCATAACATACTGGCAATCTTGTATAAAATATCTTGAATCTGAGGACAGACCCGTACATCGATACAATCATATTTTTCCAATTCTTTACTGATGTATTTGGATATCTGAACTACCTTCATACTCTGTTTTCTTTCCACACTATCCGTGTTCACAGCGATACTCATCACCGTCATAATAATGAAGAGGGCGCTTATCAATGAAATGATATTGTTCTTAATCCGTCTCTTCAAGGTCTCCCGCCTGAAATTAATCCATTCTTGTCCCTCGAAACGGAAAAACAAACCATATGAAGAGAACAACACGCACACGAAAATAGCATAAAGCACATTCAGGTAGTAAAGGGCAAAAACATCGTCTCCTAAACTGATCACGAAAACCCCGCTCTTACCGACCGGAATAATCATATGCGAATAGTGATCTTTTGTCAGAATCTCCACGTGTTCGAAATCAGTCTCCCCGAATTGTTCCAGCCGTTTATAATAATTGAACTCTCCATTGGAAGTTAATAAAACCCCATCTTTATATTTTGCATACGAATAAGGATAAACAACTTTCCTGTCCTCCGACGCCTCTTTCGACAATACCTGTGAATAACCGATAGCCTCCCCCTCATCTTTTGAATCGAATCGCAGGTACAATTTATCGGGTCCCGCGGAGGTATTAAAATCAAAAAGTCCCACATAAGAGATCACGCCATCGAAGTCATCGATATTATAAAAGGAGGTATTCTGTATTCGTACTCCCGTACTATCGATCAATGTACGGAAATAGGAGTTACAATCTTCTATCGTAAAACCGGGTTCCACCAACAAACTATCCTTGTCGATACATAAAAATACCCTGCAATCGAAATAGAAACCGGAAAGATCGGTTAACTCATCCAAGATTTTACGGGTAATCCCTTCTTCGTCCCGAAGATCAACCAAAGAATCCAACTCTCTCGAATTTTTGATCACCTGATCTATCTCCATCAACTTCTTTTCGAACTGCGAATCCCGTTCTCCAATAATTTCCGTCGCATACCTAGCCCTGATCGTTATCTCCCGGTGCACCTCACTACTTTTAGATAAAAAGATAACATATACAGAAACAACGACTAACGCTATCATAAAAATACTCTTTTGAGCGTCAGGTTTTACAAGGTACACGTTTAAAATAAACAGTATATATAAAGATAATGTGAACAGACATTCTAAAGGAGTAAGAGAAAAATCAAAAAAATAACACAAAACCGCACAGAACGCTAACACGAGAACGACTCCGAGAGTGACCTCTCTCAAAGAAAAAATATGGTAAAAATAACGTACTGATCCGTTGATCAATACAAATAATCCCATCCCTCCAAGAATCAGGGTGATAAAAGCCACCACCGAAGAAAAATCGATATTTAAAAAACGAGCGATATTTAAACTGACCTGCGTATTCTCGATCAAAGAGTTAATAGAGAAATGCAAAAAATTCGTATACAAAAAAGCAGAGAAAACAAATCCCAACAAAAAAAGATACCTGTATCGTATTAACCGGGGCTCCTGATACTTTATCCGCAATTTATTGAGCGTTATATACAGAAAATGGGTCAGACAAAACATCGTTAAAAACAGGTCCCCCACCGGCAAAACCAGGTTCCACTCGGAATTATCCGCCTGAAAAATGGCAAAATGGTACAAGGTGTAAGGAATCTGATACTGCACCATCAATATCCGAAGTACAACCAGACACACGAAGAAACTGAAAACCGCAATCAACTGAACACGAAAAAACCGGACTCGATCCAACACTACCTCGTAAGCATAAAACAATAAATACAAAAAACCGAGGTAGAGAATCAACACAAAATAATTGGGCAGGAAATTTTCATAAGCGACGTGACGTTCTACTTGAAACAATCTTTCCCCCTCCCGATTATACACGGTAGGTTCGTTCTGTACCTGAGGGATATGAAGGATCACGCTTTCAGCATCTTCCACGTTGACGCCAAAAACGGAATTAAAATTATTCTTAATATAATTGTTCGTGTAGGGATAATCATCTTTTAAAAAAATCAAAGCGAAAAAATCGATATCCCCTATCGAGTGCCGTCTTATGTCATAGTAAATATTATTGATCTTAACCAGATTGCCAGCTTTTTTCAACTTGTTATACAGATCTGGTTCTCCGACCTGCTCGCTACTCCAATACCTTAATTCTCCACGTTCAAAGGCGACTAAAATAACATTCTCATCCTTCCATTCTATATTACTGATATCCTTTGAGATAACAATTTTTCTCAACTGTTCGTCGACATGACGTTCTTCCCGATGCAACCGCTTTTCAAAAATAGCCAACTGCTCCTCTTCGGTTTGTGTCCTGATGATGTATTCCCAAGACAAAGCCGAAAAAAGGCACACAAACATCAATAATATAACGATCCAAAATTTCTTCATTTCATTCTCCTTTAGCCATGCCATTCGGTATTTTATTATTCATGATGATAAGGTTCACCCCTTTGTATCGTCATAGCCCGATATAACTGCTCCACAAAGATCATTCTCACCATCTGATGAGAATAGGTCATTCTGGATAGCGAAATCTTCGCGTAAGCCTCCTTGTATACCTGTTCCGAAAATCCATAAGGCCCCCCGATAACAAAAACCAAACGCTTTGTACCTACCAGCATCTTTTGTGCCAAAAATTCGGAAAACCCTTTTGAAGTGTACTCATGCCCTTTTTCATCCAATAAAACAACGACATCCGAGGACTCCAACTGCCCCAAGATGAGCTCACCCTCCTTCTCCTTCTGCTGATTCTCCGTTAAATTCCTCGCATTTTTTATATCCGGAATCACCTTCATCTCGTAAGGAATATAAAACTTCAAGCGCCTCTCGTACTCCTCAATTCCCGCCTTCAAATAAGTCGTATCCGTTTTACCGATAACTAATAGACATACTTTCATAAATCATGTATTATTAAACACCTCTCCGGCTCGATTTATAACTTTCACCCACCCGATTCACCCTCCATTTGGACTCCATATCAATGTATTTCTATCCTGTCTCCCACGTGCACCCGAGCGAAAGTAATATTTTTTTCGGTTTCCCCTTGCAAAAACCCAAAAATTATCCCTATATTTGCAGCCGTTAACAAGATGCCAGAGTTAACACACGCAAGTGTAGGTCCTATAGCTCAGCTGGTTAGAGCACCTGACTCATAATCAGGGGGTCCTTGGTTCAAGCCCAAGTGGGACCACTTTTCAGAAGAGCTAATTGGTTAAAAATCAACTAATTAGCTCTTTCGCTTTTAGTAATTGTGAAACATTTATGAAACATGAAACAAAAAAGCGGCTTTTTTAGAGCCGCTTATATGCACAATAAAGGTAAATGATCAGTTTTCGGAGGATGTATTCACCAAAGTCACCAGTCCTCTACCTCATAACAAAATACTTTAATGCTTTTTCTTTTGTTTGTATTAACTTCAATGTTAATTCGTACAAATTCCGAATACAAATAGGGTGTTGTTCTTGCCTATATTTTTCTATAACCTCTAATTTTATCTTAAATTGTGGCTGAAAACTTTCCTGCTTCTGGGTTAAATCTGCAATTTCTCTTTGTAATTCTTTTAAATCTTTCTCATCCTTTTCTTTTTGATCGTTCATTGAATTTTTAATCATTTCTTTTAAATCACGTTCCTGCTCTCGATATAAACGTAATATTTCAACATTACTCTTATGATTTTTGCAAAACGATATTAAATCCAATTGTTGATCTAAAAACTGCGATAAATTGGCGATAATACACTGCCAACAATTATAATATAGTTTTTCCTCTTTGTTTACATCACCTGAATCAACCATAGATATTGTCCTAAATGCAATATCACAAGAATATATCTCCTGCTTTTTTTTAGTAATAATTTCTATTTTTTCATCAAGTGCATCAAATGATACATTTGAAATACCATTCAATATTTCTACTGTATTAAACAGCTTCAAATTATCCAATAAAGAATTTTTATATTCCACAAATTTTTTTTCTTCCCACTGTCGTAATATAACAAGTTTAGTAGCTTTATTACTTAAGAAAAATGCCGCAAGAGTTGCAATTCCCCCCAAATAACCACCCCAAAAACTAAGCCAAGAATTACTCGACAAAGAAGAGGGAATTAATTCAAAATAGAAAATCATATTGAGAAGACAAGGAATCGCAATACCTAACAGAAACCATAACCACTTTTTATTCATTAGCAATTTTTTTATATAATATATAATTCAAAAATACCTTATTCAGGAAAAATCTCAAAATACTTTGACATAAAATCCAAGAAACGAAAAATAAGCGGCTTTTTAGAGCCGCTTATACACACAATAAAGGTAAATGATCAGTTTTCGGAGGACGTATTTGTGGATTTTTTGCTCTCCTCCTCTAATTTTTTTTTACGTTTCTGGATATGGGAAATCCCCAGGGAAAGAATCGTGAGAATAATGTCCCAAAGTGTCTTTTTCCAATTCATTGCCATAATTACCTCCTTTCTTACAGGGCCATGCCTGAGTTTAATTAACCGGCAGATGCCCCGGTTATGTTAGAAACAAAAATCTGTCGTGCCGAAGCATAACCACTGATAGCATTAATGGCATAAATCTGCACCTGTACCTTTTCACCAACTACCGGTACACCAAATTGTGCGGTGTATTTTTCGGTGATAGTTGCTTCGGCGGCTCCTCCTGCAACAGTTCCAACCTGTCTAAGTCCGTTGATGTTAGTACTCTGCCCTACCGATAACGGAGTAATGCGAATAAGCAACACATCATTTTCACTCACGTTTCCGTCAAATGAAATTTTCAGGGCTGAATCTGCCAGTGTCAAGGAAGCGAAGCCAGGCAATGGACTGGTCAGATCGTCTGCGGGTTGGGTCAATGGCGTGGTGATACCAATGAGTTCGAGGTTCATATTGCAACGGACATACAAGTTAAACCCACTGATTTTTCCGGATATCCCGTAATAAGAACCGGAAGCTGAAACGGTTTTTGACTTTTCAGCCCAGAGTGCCCGTTGTATATCCGTTAAATCCTGCCAGTTCTTTGCAAAGCGGCTGAAATTGTGACGTAAAACCCGCTGATACTCTGTATCCGTATAGGTTGGAATAACTTTGTTGCGTACAACCAAATGACCGGCAGAATGGGCAGCGGTAATGTTACCAGTTGAGCCGGTGAAATCTTCAAATAATTCGTTTGTTTTTGCTTTCATGACTGTAATTTTTATGTGATGGATCGGTGATTTATCACAATATATGCTTATTTGCAGATCATTATATATTCAAATGAAGGCTTTAACACGAGTGATGGAATAACGTGTATTTTAATTTTTGTATGACGTATGCCGGCAGTATGCCGAAGATATGCCGTTAATAATCGGTGTATTTTTTAGGGGATTACTGGCGCCGCAGATGACGATGGCAAATGTGATGATGTTTCTGTCGGCGCTTTGCAGGACGACGGGGAAAGCGGTGGGAAGGGCGTGTTTGCGGGTGTGAGGTGGCGGCGGTGCCTAGTGATTAATGGAGGGAGGCGAAGCACGGGACAATAGAACGGACCGGAAGTGTGAGAGGATGCGGGGGAACCGGTCTGTTCTATTGTCAGAAGGGGGAGGAATCACCAGGCACAAGCACGGGACGGACGGGAACGGATTGCGGGGTGTGGTGCATGGGACGCATAGATGGGAGCTTTTGAAAAGCGGGATGTGGGTTCAAAGGCTCCCATTTTTGCGGACGGGTGGATGGAGTGCAGCGATGGAGCGAAATGGGGTGAAGGGGGATTTTTTGTGACTGTTTTTGGTCGTGGGAGGGTTGTGGGAATAGTCACAATAAATAGAGGGTTAGAGTACGTGGCCGTGGGTGATACGCCCGTGAGAAAAGGATGGGAAGAATGGTTTGTTTGCTGTCGGGCGTGAATCAGGACAATGGCAAAAGAGGTGCGGCGGGGAGAGAGGGACGGTGACGGCTTCGTCCGTCAGAGACATGGAAGCCGTAGCCGCAGGCTCAGCGGGGGGCGGGGAGTGCCCGTGAGAGGACAGTGGAAAAAGAGACCGGGTTGCTGTCGGGCATTTCCGGAGAGACTGGCAGAAGCGGCAGAGGGCGTGTTGTGATGGAGGCGGGGTATCAGGGGTGTGTATAGGACGGTGTGGCAGATGGGTATGGCAAGGGTGGCGGAGTGGGATATCAGGGGTTTGTGGGTTTGGCTGGGATGGCGAGGAGCTTTTATTTAACATAATCCGGATTGTGGGACGGCTTCGGTCGTGGGGTGATCCGTGGGGCTGTTCCATAATCCCGATGGGATTATGTTACTTAAAAGCGGGAGGAATGGTGAGTAAAGGGTAGTGATTTTTGACAGGGTCCAGTCTCCTTCTTTTGACGGAATGCCGGATGCAGGGAGGCGACCCGACTGCGGGACATTTTGCGGCAGATGGCGTGATGGGGTCCCGCACAGCGACGAGCGGAACGGGAGGAGCGGCAAAGGGGCAGAGCCAGACGGGCGGACAGGTGCAAAAAAAGAGCCGGTCTGGGCAGGCGGCTCTATGAGGTGTTATTTGTTTTTTACTATCGGGGTGAAGTTTGACCAGTCTTCGATTTTGAAAGCCCGGATGTCTCTCACGGATTGTACGAACCAGTCTATTTTTTTCAAAGCTTCCATCGCCAGGAATACAGAACCGAGTCCGATGTCATTCTGTTGTGTATTGGTGTACACGTAAACACTACCCTGAATCCATGAGAAGCCGTATGTTTTGAGCACGTTTTTTATTTCAACGTAGGCGTTGGGCGGTTGTTTGTCGTAATGTTCTTTGAGATCGTTTATTCTCAGGTCAAAAGTTATAGCGTACATGGCATGTCAGTTAAGTTAAGAAAAATCAGGCACACGGTTTGAAAAATTCCTGCACGTCGAAGAATTGTCCTTCTTTAGTTTCAACAGTAATGACGACACCACGTATGGGGTTCATTTCTATATCAATGATAACGCCCTCAATCCATTCGGAAAGTCCGGTGACATTTGGCGAAACTAGTACTTTATCTCCTTTTTTCATATAGATGATGTTGAGTGTTATATGTACAAAGATAGGGACTATTTCTTATATAATCAATCCTGTTTTGCAATTTTGCTACCGTAAGGTATTGGGATGATAGAATAAAGTTGTATATTTGGAGTGACTGACATACACAAAGGCCGGGAAACCTGCCTTATCTTCGGCGGGCTTTTTTATGCCCGCTGACCTGATACACGGCTCTGTACCCCCGTGAGGAGCATTAATGTGCCCTCGGCCTTTGTGGTGTCAGTCAACGGGAAAGGTGGAGCCGTCTTTTAATTTCCGCCCTCACTCTTAATATTATGAGTTATGAGGACCGTTGATCTGACACCCAAGAAAAAAACAAATGAAGTTGACACCCGGAGAATCAGGTGTCTAAATTCACCAAGGTCTACCTACGAGCGAAAGTTACCTTCCATTTCCCTGACTGGGGTGTGGTTGAAAGAAGCGGGGTTTGAAGTCGGGGATTTTGCCAAAATTATCGTATCGGATGGATTGCTGGTGATTCGTTGTGAGAAGATTCCGGAAAACCTGAACAGGGCAGATTCGTGATGTTGGGATGTAAATGGTCGGGCAAAGTGTAATGAAGTGTTGTTTTACAAAATTTTTACTATATTTGTACAGTAGAAATACAAAGAAATAAAGACATATTGACGTTTTAGTTTAACGCTAAAGTCTCCGTTCTAAAATAACAGCGACATTTTTGACCGATGGAGAACTTTGCGGAGGGCTCGACGTATGCAGATACGTGAGCCTCCGTTTTGTTCCATCGGTGGGGTTCGTCGCTGTTCCCTTAGAGCGGGCAATTCGGGGTGCTCACTCTTTCTTTTTGTAGTTGTGTCCCCACAAAACACAGATTATATGGATGGACCAGATTACACGAAGGACTTACCGAAAGAATTAAAGGGATTTTGTTATGTATGTATGAAGATCATGACCGAGCGGAATGGAAAGGTCCGGATGGGAATTGAAGCGACAAAGTTTTCGGTGATGTGGGGAGACGGAACGGATGACAGCAGGCGTCACCATGTTTATCAAAATGAGGGGATGTATGAAGTGGTGTTGATTGGGAGGAATTTGCGGAGGTTGGATATATCGGCATGCGGTGTGACGGATGCGGATTTCGGAAGGTGCGGAAAATTAAGGGAGCTACGGTGCGGATATAATTTTTTGGAAGTTCTGGATTTATCAGAGGTTCCGGAACTGGAAGTTTTGATTTGTAATTCGAATGATTTGGTGAGACTGGATGTTGAAGGATGTACGGGATTGAAATACGTGGATTGCAGGAGTAACCGGTTGAGCTGGCTGAATTTGAGGGAGCGTAAAGAATTGTATGAACTGGAATGCAGTAAGAATGTTCTGGAAGGAGTGGAAGTGGAAGGGTGCGGGAATCTTAAATTTTTATCCTGTTCCACGAATAAACTGGGGATGAAAAGGTTTTCAGAATTATTGGATTGTCTGCCCGAACGTTCAACACCTTACGGTTGCTTTTATGGAAATAAGAATCCGGGGTTCAGGTTAAAATACAGGCAAATGATGATAGCTAAAGGATGGAGGTATGAACGTCACCGGAATTGGATGTAATGATAGCTCTTATATAGTAAGAATTGAAGTTTCATTACCCCTGAAACAAAACTAAGCCTATTAATATTCAAAGCAATTTTCAAAGAGGTTAAAATCAATATCTATATCACGCATAGTATATAAATTACGACGAAAGAGATTATAATACTGTTGAAATTTTTCTTCTCCTATTTTTCTGAATAAAGATTCAGACATACAATGAAACTCGCACCTGTAAACAATAAGATCACTTATTGCTTTAAGTTGAGTAGCCTGATTTCCTGATTTCAATTTATTAATGAACTTGTTTGCCCATGTATTGGGAAAGCCTTTAATAGAACCTATTATTACCATCGTTTTATTTTGATATGGGAATATATTAATTACATTCATTTCAGGCAGATCAGCTCTTGCAATATCTTCATTAGGAATTTCTGAATATGAATTTGATATAGGAGATGAAATACATACTTCTAATTTGAAAGGCAGTTCAATGGTTGTAAATTCAAATTTCTCAAAACTTTTATTTATTATACCATGCTCAAGATGTTCTTTATAAGTTTGAAAATCTGAAAGCCCTAACTTCTCCCCCATAAGTTTTTTTCTATATATCTGATAAAGAGCAGTATTTTCTTTAAAAGATTTTACAAATTCAGGATCAACGTCACGATTGAAAACTTTTATATAATCAGTTTCTATTCCCTTATTGAGAGATATTACAAATTCGGAATTAATTTCCACGGCAATTTGTTTTATAGCAAATTCTCTGCATATTGATTTATAACCAAGCAAATACTGGGACTTCGTATCAAACCAGTTAGGTTCCTCTTTTTCAATAGATGCAAAAAGATCATTATCATGCTTTTGGCAAAGTCCTTTAAAAGTAAAAGCCTTATTTACACCTTTTGATCTGTATATACATTCACCATCATTTTTATAATCAAATATCATTAAATGCCCATTGCTAACAAGTTGATTTAAAATTTTATTTTTTTGAAAAACGTGAGAGTAGCTAATAGCTTCGCAAGAGCACCCCGGAAACATACACTTACTTTTCTTTTTTATAGCATTATCTTTTAATTGTATAAAAACACTTTTTGCGTTCATCATGATTGATTTTGCTACAAAAATAACCATTTTCCAAAGCTCTATCTTATGTGATTTGGTTTTTTTGTAATTCATGAATAAAGTTCCATAGGACCGAAAATGAATAAAATGAAAATATACAATATTCTGGAAGAATTAGTCTATAAGTTCCAGTTCGAACATATAACTGTCCTCCAAATTTTGTGGCTTTTCTTTGGAGGCGGCGGATGTTTTGAGGGGTGAGTTTTTTAAACATGGTTTTCAGGGTGGTTATGTCAGTTGTTATCGGGTGATGTACAGAAAAATTTCCCGGTGAGCGGTGTGGAGTTGCCAAGCGAGGGTTTCAAGCTGTTGGAGTGCCGTACGGGATTCCGTCAGGCGTCCGGAACGGAAGTCGCAGCCCACGAGGATACACCCGGTGGTGTCGGGGGGAGTGTTACCGGCATGGATCAGGATGCCGGAACGGTGGGGAACATCCGAGAGATAGATTTTTGACGGGCCAAAACGGGGGCTGTCGTGAAATTTCAGGCGGTAAAGCCCCAATGGTACAGCCGTATGACGGGCATTATGACGGGTGTGACCGGGAGGATAGTACGGTGGTTCAAGGGTGCGGACATAGAGAGTGTTCCGGAAAAGGATGGAACCGAGGGTACGATCGGAGTAAAATTCTTCACGAATGAGAATTAAAGTGTTGAGATTGGTTTGCATGGGATTAATTTTTCAGGTTTTTGGGACGATAGTGTTTACAAGCCTTTTGTTTTGCCAGGACGGTCGTTTGTCTGAGGCCATAACATTTTCCTTTTTCCCGATCGGGTTGGTTGGGATCGATAAGGAAATAATGACAGCGGCCATAGTAATAGGTTTGTGGATTAAGTGAGTTGTAACATGTGGATTCCGATTTCTTTGAGGCGTTCGTAAATGCAGCGGAGTATGGCTGAACACCGGGAGCGGATAATTTCGGAGAAGGAGACGGGGATGAAGGTACAGTAGTCGTGCCGGATTATCCGGCCGGCAAATTCAGTACACAGGGTGGTAAGATCGTCGAAAAGGAAGTGATCAACGACAGCGGTCACGTTTTTAAGTGCGCTCAGGGTCTGGGATAATCCCCAGAGTTTTCCGTGTACCAGGAGATGCGGGGGAATTGTATCATAGGAGGTGTATTCAGAGAGCAGGTTTTTGCAAAGGTATTTACACAGGTAACGGACAAGATCACGGACCCGGCGGACGCTGTGTATATCGGTACTGTTGGGGTTCCGCCAACGGGTTGCCATCCCGTGGATGTAACGCTGCCGGAGTATGTCGGTGTTGGCCTGTCCGATAAAGGTATTGTAATAATCGGCAAAAGAGTGAATTTGTGCGTTCATCCGGTTGGCGTAGGCATCAACGTAACCGAGTTTGTTCTGGATGCGGTTCCACTTTTCCCGGAGCTTGGCGGCATGAATGAACACGTTGGTGACCAGGTGAAAGTGGATGTTTCCATTTTCCTGTTTTTCGGCTCTCCAAACGTAATGGATCATGCTGTTTTGTTCCCGGAGTTCGGTGAGAAGCTGATTGAACAGGCGGGATTTGATGACCTGGTCGGAATGGCGTTGGGGACCGCTCAGGGTAAGCGTGACGAGAGATACCCGGAATCTTACCCAACGATGGGTTTCCCGGTTGTACGCCTTTTTGGTTTTGGAAAAGAAAAGCAGCCATTTGAGGGCTGACTGGATACGGCGGGCAGCCTTCGCCGAGATGATGCCTTCGGGGGAGTTCCGGCGTGGCGGTTGCCAGCGGTAAGATCGTGGAAAGTCGTCTTCCCGGCG
This sequence comes from Gabonibacter chumensis, assembly GCF_024741215.1. Classification (NCBI taxonomy): domain Bacteria; kingdom Pseudomonadati; phylum Bacteroidota; class Bacteroidia; order Bacteroidales; family Porphyromonadaceae; genus Gabonibacter; species Gabonibacter chumensis. The sequence continues at coordinate 126,330 of NZ_JANSKB010000001.1, forward strand.
GTGAAAAGCCGTGGTGTATTGTTCATATATGGCAATTCCGTAAGGTTTGATGGAGATAGAAGGTATTTTTATCATGATTTTTTGAGATGTGGGAGTATTAGATAAACCAATATGCGAGTGAGTGATGAAGGGGAGGTACTCTCCCCCCGTCAATCAGGTTACGATGTCAAAAGAATTGGGGCGGATGCCCTGCCAGAACGAGATCGGCGATGTCGATACCTGCCTGATGCTGTTCGGGGGTTGCCACACGTTCGACGCAATCGGATACATAGAGCTGACAGCGCACGAGGCGGGTGATGGCTTTTGCCTTAACTGCCCAGAAACGATAGCTCCCCGCATCCGGAATAGCGTTTATGATCCGCCCGGCTAACGGGATGAAGCGGTCAGGGGTGAAGTTGTATTTACCCCCGGTGGCCAACCACAGGAGTTTGGGATAGGTAAGGGCACAAACGAGGGCTGTTTTTTCACTTTCCACTATTCCAACGGGTTTGAGGGGATGTGACGGAAGGAGGTGTTCACCAAACAGGCATTGCCGGAGTTGAAAATCAGTGGGAAGTTTGCCCTGGGAAACGAGGGTACGGTGGAGCCAGTTAAAGGAGCCGGGACGGTCCTTTATGCGATGGCCGTTTGTTGGGTTGTAAGCCATGATTTTAGCTGTCCGGAAGTTTCCGCTGGCGTCGATTTGTGGGAAAACGATGCGGCCGTATGAAGCGGATTGCAGGCGGTAGGTGTCAACGAGTCGTTTGAGCTGAGCGGAGGTGAGATGAAGGTGTGAAACAAGAAATTTCAGGAGGGCGGGTTGTTCGGGTTGTGACGCGAGAGCGGAACCGCTGACCAGTTCCGGGGGGATGACTGAAAAGGTGTCGGATTTGATAACCGGGGCTGATTGCCCGGGGGAGGACGGCGGATCGATTCCCAGGCGGCGGAGGTCACGGAAATATTCCCGTGGGGTGTAATGATAAGCGCAGGATTCAGAGCGTTCGCAACGGCCAACCTTTTCATTCACGAACTGCCCTGTGACGGTGTCGATGTAACGGACAAATTTATGTACTGCTCCGCATGCCGGGCAGGTGAAGCGGGAAGCCATGCCATCGTACGGCTGAAGTTTGTAACGATAGGTTTTCATGGCTCATGATTGTTGGAGACGTTTGTATTTGGGACTGGCGGCGTTGTCAACCTCGGAGAGGTCGAACAGGGTGCGGCGACCGATTTTAACAGCCCGGATTTTTCCGGAGTTTATCCAGGCGTGGACGGTCGAGAGGGAAACGTGGAATTTTTCGGCGACTTCTTTACGGGTGAGGTACTTTTTTTCTTCGGGGATAAAACGGTCAAGCGAACCGGTGAAAGCACGGGTGACAGCCTCGGAAACGATTTGTTTTAAATCATCCAGGGAAACGGGGATAATGATTGATTGTTCCATAACTCAGATTTTTTAAAGTTGTGGAACAAAAGAATACAAGAAAGAAAGGGAAACGAATGGCAATCCATTGCAACGAGGGATGCAATATGTTGCAATGGATTGCAATGTCATTTGAGTTCCCGCCTGATGTGGTCTATGATGCGGAGGGTTTCGGAACTGCGGTTCGAAAGGTAATTATATTGTTTGCCACGGAGGGAGTTGTAATTGAATTTGTGACGTCGCTTATCACGGAATGAATCGTGAGCGGTGCGCCATTTGTTGCGCTGATCGGGTATTCCGAAGAACATGTCTACAAAGTACGAGAGATCAGCGACAGTTTCTAACCAGGTGACGGGTTGCCAGGAAGAAGGTGAACCGATACCGTAAAATATATAGGCGGTTGTTTCGGGTTGGGTGTTGGAAGGGATGAGTTGATGACGGATAAGCAGCGTGTGGAGCCGTCCGGGTTCATCGGTTTTTATGGCGTACCGGTTGAAGTGAGGTTTTGAAGGCGGGATATCGGGGAGGTTGTCAGGAACTCCGGCGAAAAGACGAAGACGGGTGGTGGTTTCGAGTACGTTGTCGCAGGTGGCTGACAGGGTGTTGATGGCTCCATCGAGCCGGGTGTATTGTTCGGGCGGGAAGTAGTGCCTGAAATCGTAACGGTTCCACTGGCGTTGTATGTTCCCGATCTGGGAGGCGGTGTGTTTGACCTGGCTGTCAAAAAGTTTAAAGAAAAGTGTGATTTGTGTGGTTGACAGGCACAGTTCTATAATTTCCGCTGAAATCAGGTCAGCAGAACACATCCGGAGACGATAAAGAAATTGTTCCAGGGTAAATGTGCTGAACCGATATTCAAACGCAATGATCACGTCGCGGGGAGAGTCAACGAGTTCGTTGAGTTTGTCGGAAAGTAAAGCAACCAATTTAATGAAGCAAAGGGATTTGTGCAGGATTTTCATGATTGTTCAGGATTGAGAGGTGGTAATACAATAATGCAGGATTACCAGGCACGATCAGCACCCGGGAAAGGAGTGTAAAAATAATGCACACCTGAAAGAGGGGTGTGCAGAAATGAGTGTGAAATTTTTCATTGCACGTTATTAATATGTAAAGCTATGAAGAAGTTTACAAACCAGAGTTATCGCTTTTTAGTTTTTTCCACAGATTCATCAAAAAATTTCATTTTGCTCAAACGAATTGCATTTTCTTCGGCGGTTACCCGAATATATTTCATAAATTCTGATTCTGTTTGATGGCCCGTGAATTTCATCAAAGAATATAAATCCATTCCATCTAAATAAAGAAGTGTTGTACCGGTACGACGTGCAGTATGAGTTGTAACGAGAGTATATTTCGGAACTATTTCGGTAATTCTCTTTGCCCCTTTTATTAATGTATGCTCGATCTTATGAGTGATTTTTGCCCGCAAACAAATGAGTTTTATGTTATCATTGACCATCTGACTATAAGTGCGTGGCAAGGTATCATTATATTTTGCCAATATTTCTGTAAGCCGGGCATTACAGGGAATGACAACTTTCGCATTTGTTTTTTGCTGCCGGAGGCTAATAGCTTTTTTCTTGTTGGCTAAGGTGATCACATTTTCTTTACTGATACGGTGATAGTCAGAATATCTTTGAAGGGTATATACTCCTACCAGAAAGACATCACGACAAATGTCCAATTCTGCGTCTTTAGGTGTGCTCAGGTCAAGGTTTTCAAGGGATTCAATTTCTTTACGGGTAAGGTAAATTGTATCAGATTCACAACTCATGATTTTAAAAGCCCTCTGTAAGGTTTCAATATTGGCGTGTAAGCCTTCACCACGAGCGGCTGTCATGATTTTTTTCAACGATTTGATGTGTTTCCCGGTTGTGTTTGGGGAATATTCCTTATTGTTGAAGTACCCGACGAAATCATGGTAGAAATCCATGTTTATGTCATTGAAATCATATTTTTTTCTCTTTAACTCCTGAAAGTTATTAAATTCTGTCTGGAAAGAAATTATGTTTTTGATCGTTCCTTTGGAATACTCTATCTCGTATTGACCGAATTTTGTCTTTTTAGTGGCTTTACGTTTCCCCGTTTCCATTTCCCGGATAAAACGGGCTATATATTTGTTGAGGGTTTCAGACTTGGATTGCCTGGCTTTGGGTTTGGCCTGTTCTTCAATGTATTGATCTATTATATCTTGTAACCATTTACGGGGAAAATCACGGTTGTTTTCATTAAATTTAGCAAATACACGCCGTTCAATTTCATTTAAGTTATCAACAATTTTCTGCGCAGTCTGAAAAGAAAAAGTATTGTCATATTTAGCCTTTTGACCAATGGTTCCCTTGCTGGCATCCCACGATTTTACTGGAACGACATAAGGTGTCAGACCATTACGCTTAACCCCTCTCCGTGCAGAAAAATATGCACGAATGGATGCGTGTTCGCTATCCTCTAATACATCGATAAAATACTTCAATGTGGGCATAAGAGAAATTGTTTGGTCCTTCTACAAAGTTAAGAAATTGTGAAACAATTGTGAAACATTTTTCGCATTTTGTGAAACTTTAGTCTATCAACAAAGACAAATTCACAGATTAAATATCTGATTTTCAGAATATAAATAAACTAAATAAATTTTATAGAATCGTGAATTTGAGGTACAAGTGGGACCACTTTTCAAAAGAGTTAATTAATTGCTTTTAATTAATTAGCTCTTTTTTCTTTTTGTAATTGTGAAACACTTATGAACTATGAAACGAAAAAAGCGGCTCTAAAAAAGCCGCTTGTGGCATCTACATACCAGATTACACCCAATCATTTTTACAAAATAAAACCGGTTGAATTCAACCGGTTTTTCTTTAGTTAATCTTCATAGTAAATTTCATATACCCATTTCCATTCGTCTGCATCCATAATAATTTTGGTTATATAATCACCTTTTACCTCATATTTAAATGAAACTGAATATTCCTCATCTTCATCATCGATTCTACTCGCTTTCATTTCTTCTGGTAAATAAATAGAACGTTTTCCTGTTATCCCATAAATAAAAAGGTTTTCAACATTTTCAAAATGATCTGCAATAATTATTCCAAACAAATCTAAATTCAAGTTATTAAACTGTTGTCCGTATGTAAATTCAAGCAAAGTGTATATATCATCTTGTTCATCATCAATCCATTTATATTGAATCAATTTGCCTTCAACAAAAGTAAAGTTTTCTGTGGAGGGATATTCACATTCACTAATACCTTTCACTTGATTTAAATAATCCCCAGCATAAATAAAAGTAGATTCATCAAAAATATCATCATCAGGATAAGTACTCTTGTAATTTGTTACCTTGCCGTTTTCTAAAGTATATATTTCGGTTTGATTATCACTTCCAATTTCTTTAATAACCAACTGGTTAGATGAATAAGCATAAATACATTTCCAAGGTTCTATTTCTCCATCTTCAGTAACATTTAAAGATGAAAGTTTTCCTTCACTATCATAAAAATACTCATAAATATTTTTACCTGTTTCACCTTCCCCTTCAAAAGATTCAACTACTTTCTTAATTCTTTTCGGTAAAATTTCAATATCGCTACTTTCTCCTGATTGTTCTTCAAAAGTCATTTCACCAAGTTCATATTCTTTACCATTTTCTTTCAATAACACGGATTGATTTCCATATACTTCAGGAGTTGTAAAAGTTATTCCAGCTGAATTAACCTCAGTAACAATAGCTTTAACATCTCCCGCATTTTCTGCTCGTGTTACAATTGATCGAAACCAGATCTCACTTGCTTCGGTAAAACCTTCTCCCCTAATTGTAATAGATTCTCCTGTTTTTACAGGGTTTTCAAACTTAGGAATTTCGAGTCCTCTAATTGGTAACTCGTTGTCTTTGTCATCATCACTACAAGCCACAACAAAAGCTAATATAGTGAATAAAAATAGCATTTTTCTCATAATCAATAATAATTAGTTATCTATTCTCTTTGTACATGAACTATTCGCTAATAAAAAGACCTGTAATCTGCTCATTCCCTAACCATACTACAACAATCACAAGAAGAGCTGCGGTCGTCAAAACCCCATTATTAGCCCACACCAATTTTCTACAAAACAGCCCCCACTCGCTATTACGATAACGATCCCGGCGAGAAACCATCATAGATTCACTCAATTTATACCCGATAATAAACACCCCGGAACTCAAAAGAATAATACCTCCCAACAACCATTGTTTAAGACATATTCCAACCATAAAAGCAATTAAAACATATAAACTTAAATTCAAGCTATACACTATCTTCTTAAGAAGTTCCATAATTATTCCATTGATTTTATTCTTAATTTCAGTTTAAGTTCTTTTATTTTCATCTGAAAATATTTCCGGTAGTCATCCAGTTGCTCAGTAGATGAAAAGATAATACCCCCCAATACAGCCAAAACCAATACACCAATTCCAATCATTAGGATTGAAATAATTATCTCCAACAACGAATTGAGGAAAAAAATAGCAAGTAAAACAGCTACAACTACAATTCCAAGTCTTAATAACATAAGCAATATGATTAATTTTCTATGTATTTTCTAACGATCAAAAATTCCGTAACTCCTGCCAATATCCCTATACATCCCAAATAAATGTGGAAACCATCGTCACTCCGATACATATCCCAAGACCAATTAGTCAATGAAGTCCAAGTACTTTGGAATATATTGCGGTCTTCTATCGACACAAGCAACAATGTAAATATCAAAGCAATGACAGGAAACAGCAATACCCATTTTCCATATTTCCTCACTTCTCCCCAAAGTCTGACCATTTGAAAGAGAATAAATACAGGCAAAAAGATTTTAAATATGGATAGGATCAACTGAACCGTTCCGAAAACATTCCCTCCACCAAAAAGAAAAAAAGCCAATATATACCCCATGATCAACCATACGCCTTTCGTTGAACGCATATACGGGGGCAATAAGCCGAAAAAAAGCAAGGCACTCCAAATGGTATTTTGCTTCCAATTGGCACTCTCTAACAAAGCGGGATCGATCAAACTGATTCCAGTTAAAGTAATAACGCCAATCGCTACTAAATAACAAGGAAAAAATAAAGGAATTAATTTTTCATTATCATTCGCCATTATATCTTTCAATTTCAATGACTTCGTGTATTCCAATTCGTGAACTATAACATCCGGCTCTTCTTGTAGAATCTTATTCTCGCATTCTTCCGCTGCGCCTATCTCTGTTTTTTCATTCATTTTATTTGATTCAAATTATAAGCGGTATCAACCTATCTTTTCGACGATCCAATTACCCGAAGAAGCATAACTTAATGTAGTCCTATCCGTAAATCCTAAGGTTTTCAAAATATTTCTTATTTCCTCTGGTGCAGGATTGGAAGAACAGCGTGAAACTAATTGTAATACATAACCTTTTGTAATTTTTCCCATGTTACGCGAAGCTATCAATTTGTAAGTCGGCATAATTTTAAAAACTTAGGAATTAAACATTAAATCGATGCATATCTATTAAACTATATCAGTCTTGTTTTATGTGACACGTCTCCAAGATTGATAAAAACTCATCCGTTGAAATATGCAATTCTTTTGCGATTTCCTCTAAATATATCTTCTCGGCAGGATGAATAAAACCATCTGCCAAGGCAATAGAGAGTAAACCGGTCATTAAATTTACCCCATAAAACTTTTCTTTCCTGAAAAGTGTATAATCGATAGAATACAGTTTCGAAGGACTGTTTTCAATGTCCCTGTAGAACACATCCTTTTTACTATTCGGAACGCTTGAATTTTTTATTATCTCAAGTATCAATTTCTTCTCTTCGTTACAAAAATACATATCTACTATCCCCATATTGATTAGAAGCTTTATCCGTTCCTCTTCCATCCTGACGAAACTCTCACATTCTATAGTCGTTTTTAAAAAGGTTTGTTTTGCCACTTTAGCTATAGCATGCGTCATCAACACATCCACGGATGTCCCGACAATTCCGCTAAGGATTGGAACGACCTTAATCCCTCCTTTTATTGTTATTTGAGAAGTAAACTGCGGAATAAGCTTTTTCATAATGCTCTTGGAACCTTCTTTCATAACGCCGAGCGCTCCAACTCCTATAATCTTTTCAAGAAAAAAGTCCTCTGCTCTTTTACCCAATAAAAGAACAAAAGCAAGGGTACGAACATTTTCACTGTTTAAATCGTAACCGCCCAAGTAAGCAAGAGAGTTAATCAACCGTAATTGCAACATCCAGGAAATACCCATACTCACAGGAATACCCACAGGGTTAAATAACGTTCCCAATGAAATGAGAAGTCCTGTTCCTCCGATCTTCAATAACTGGTCTTTTATTAATTTATCGCTTGCTTCCATGATAGAAGAATAATTCATACGATACTCATCAGCCAATTCCAATGCATTACATAATCCGCAAGGCATATCCGTCCGTAAGGTTTGGTCATACGCCCAATTCAATCCATTTTCAATGTTCCAAACCTCTTTCGAAGAAAGTGTGAACAAACTTGAAATAGCTCCAATCGACTTCATTATAATACAACTTTGTTCTATATATCCTTAATATTCTCGTCTTTAACAGATTTTTTTTCATTAAATGTTTCCCACAACTTTTCGATTGCGAATGTCATGCCTTGAAACAAAATTTTCACAATTTCACAAATGACTTTACAAACAGTTTTCAGTATCTTCACTATAATATCAATCTGCTCATCTTTCATTTCAAATCATTGATTCTAAAAAATTTATATCCTTATTAATTATCCATTTCCTACCCTTTTGTAAGTATTCCATAGCCGGATAATCATCAATAGATAATACATCTTGTTTCCAATCCATAATTCGGTTAGGATCATACAATTCTATACTAATAGCTTTCAGTAAATTTTTGATACTCTTCATTATAACGTCGTTCTCATCCTTCTTATCTGTCAAAAATGTACAATGACAAGGAATTAAGGCATAATTCCAAAGTAAAGAAAAGAAAAGCGGATTATCCGTTTTACCCCAAATATGAGCGATATTATAATTTACAACAGAACTCATGTTTCCCCAACTAACACGGTGTCCTGTATATTTCAAAATTTCTTTTTTCGGATAATAATTACCATCTGGATCAAAACCAACTCGAATCTTCGTATCCTTGTGAAAAATAGCATTAGCAGGATCTTTCGTAAACAAAACAGCTTCTTTTTTATTTCGAAAACGAGGAGTTGTCATTTTTACTTCATGCTGCCGAAAAAAAGCTTTATTCGAATTATAACGAACCGGAATAGCTTCTCCCATTCGAATAGCCTGCCTATACTCTCTAGCTTGCTGAAATACAATATCTTTTTTAAAGAAAAGAGTATTTCGGATCACGTAATCAACTAATTCACCATCAGTCAAGAATAGTTGCCTAAAACAATTCAAACCGTCCATTTTACTTCTATTTTTTCGCAAATATAATACACATACATATATGTGCAAAGTGTTTTGTCATTTTGTTAATCTTGAAGTTTAAACCATAACAAAATGAAGACTCCTATTGAGCAATACGTAATCGATAAAGTCAGAGAAAAAAGATTGGCGCAGAAAATGTCCCAAGCTACTTTGGCATATTGCCTCGGAGTTTCCCGGGGATTTATCGGGGATGTTGAAAATCCAAATCAACGAGCAAAATACAATCTTAATCATATCAACGAATTATCTATCATTTTTAATTGTCCTTTTTCTGACTTTTTCCCTTCTACCCCTTTCCCTTCTTCAAAAGAACTTTAAACATTGACAAAATAACAGGGTAACTTTATCATTTCAAAAGTTCAAATTGGTTCAAAGCAATTCAATTCGTTTCATTTGCGAACAATACCTCTTTTTATAGTATTTTTGGGCAAAATTCAATATATCTATGGACACTTTGAAAGATATAGAAAAACTGAAGCAGGCAATCGAAAAAAAGGCAGGACGAACCATGAGATCTCCCGTCGATTTCGATCGGTTATCCTATTTGATTCACGAAAACATCCGCGAACAAATCAGTCCTTCCACCCTAAAACGACTTTGGGGATACGTATCCTCTTCCCACATGCCCCGATATTCGTCTCTATCCACCTTGGCTCGTTATATCGGTTATCCAGATTGGGACGCCTTTTGCCAATCTTCACCTATTATAACCGAATCTTACTTTTTTACAAGCGAAACGATCCATTCCGCAAATCTTCAACCGGGAAAAAGATTGAAAATAGAATGGAACCCAGACCGCCAATGTATGATAGAATATCAAGGGAATTCAACATTCTCTGTCATTGAGTCTTTTAACACACAAATAAATAAAGGAGACACTTTCCAAGTTGAACATTTTTATTTACACCAACCTTTGATCCTAACAAATTTATGCAGAAGAATTACACCTACTTCTTTCTCCGAACCGATAAGTTACGCTATCGGTTATCAAACCGGCTTAACATCTATTCAACTCCTGGAATAATAACAATATGACCTTACTAAATTCAAATTCAGGTATCATTACCGATATAAAACCGGAAACTACCTCATATTTTACCAACATCACGCTACGGTATGAATCCAACAACGGCTATTGTTGTCTATATAAAGCACAAAAATTAGGAAAATACCACATACTGAAAACACTGAAACCTATATATAAAGACAATCCCCTTTATCAAGAATTATTACAAAAAGAATTTCAGATCTCATACCCGTTGTCCCATCCCCATATCATACAAACTATCGGATTCGAAGAAATCCCCGGTATCGGAGCAAGTATTGTCATGGAATATATCGATGGAATCAATTTACGTGAATATTTGAATTCTAAAAATTATAACAACCATACAATTCTAAAAATACTGGACGAACTCTGCCAAGCTTTAAGCTATATCCATTCCTTACAAATCATCCACCGTGATTTAAAACCGGAAAATATTCTTATCACGCGTAATGGTTCCAATGTCAAATTAATTGATTTTGGCTTATCAGATACAGACTCCTATTCCATTTTAAAACATCCCGCAGGTACCTTAAAATATGCCTCCCCAGAACAGCAAGTTCCCCAAACTGCTATAGATAATAAAGCAGATATATATTCTATTGGGGTAATCTTAGAAGAAATTATACAAACAACTCGTGTAAAGCTCCCATACATCCACAAGATTATCAAACGTTGTACCTCTGAACATCCTACCCAACGTTATACAAGCATAGATGAAATCAATCATTTACTCCATTCAAAAAATAAATATTTACCCTATTTATCCGTTCTTTTGATTACAATTCTAACCACGGGTGGTTTACTATTCGGATATCACTGGGGATCAAAGCAAAATAGCAAACATCATTCTCAATCCATCAATATCTATAATCAAATTACTCAACAAACCCAGAATATAACGGAACAGCATTGTCAAAAATTATACGATTGGTATGACTCCATTACAACTCAAGATTCATTATCACTTTGGTTTAATGAATATAATAACTTGGTTCGAGAAGTCAATCTGCAAGTAGATTCCATCCTGAAACAAAGCATTTCGTCCAATGCCCCGGAATATAATCTATACAAGACAACCTTAAACAAACTTGTCGAAAATATTTGGATAGATTATTATTACAAAAATCAAAACAAGTTCCAGACTCCTCCACCTGCCTTAAAAATATATAGCAAGTAAAGAATATAAATTATCGACATTCCTTATATAAAAACAACTACCTTTGATGTTGCCAACAATATCGACTTCCTGTTTGAGCATTTCTCTTACATTGAGTTCCTTTCCTGGTCGTGGCTTGACACCTACCACTATATACGGATTCAGATATAGTATTTACTTTTTTGGATTGGCTCTTTGGCGTAGACGGAGAAGTTGTTTTTGTCACCGAACGAATGGGAAGTTGTTTTATTATACCGGTTCTATTCAATACACTATCCAATTTCGTATAAAAACAAACCATACCATTTTTTAGACTCTCAATCTCTATTTTCAAAAGATGGTTCTCATTTTTAATTTGATCATACTCACCACGCAATTTTAAATTTTCTTGTTCCAAAGAAGCAAATTTCGATTGCAAATCCAATATTTTACTACTAATTTCCTTATTTGCTCCACAAGAAGTAAAAATAAACACAAATAGACCTGCATATAAAAACAATCTCATCATATTTAATTATTAAGTTATTAATTTTAAAATTTCGATTCGTAAAATTACAAATATTAATTTAATTTTCAATAAAGAATATGATTGTTGTTTCAAATAGTTTCAATTCTTTCATTTTAATACTTTTGTATAGATTTTTTCTTTTTATTCAACAAACTACCGCATTATAATTTAGACATTAACATCCATTTTAAAGATTAAAAAAAACACTTCCAAACCGGAATAACATAATTACCAAACTCCTCAAAAGTAAAACTTCGAGGTATAACCTGATATTTCGGTACCTCTACCTGATTATCCATAATGACTGATTTTAAAATATTTTTGTCCATTCGCTATATTTGTCTTGTCGATAGGACAAATATAAGTCATTTTTGTCTCATAAATAAGACAATTCGAATTCGTATAAAATAAATTAAAAAACTATAATAACATCAGAGAAATACCGCATTTATCTCGTTTACAAGTCTACTTAAATACTAAAGAAAAACCAAGCTTTCATCAGAATTAACCAGTTTTTACAATTTGATCAAGGTTTAATAATCATCACTTTAACAGCTTTACTTTGTTTAAAAATTCTATTACGATCACGGCTATATGAACCGGAAATTTCCACATCAAGCGTATCGGTACCAACCTTTTTACCAACTACACTATACGTATACGCTATCTCTTTATTGTTTTTGATAGAATCGCTTTTTGAAAAAATAAGATTGCTCGAATCACGACAAGTAAGTTTAACTTTTAAATCCGCAAATTCGCCATAAATTTTATAGACCGTCACCTTGATAAAATTTTCACTACCAGGGGCCATCGTTAGTTTGAGTGGACTAACAAGCCACGCCACATCTACATTCGCGGGAGCCGGAGCAAATGACGTCAGAACCCAAAATGTCATGCTTAAAAGAAATAAAAGATTTTTCATAATTTTATTGTTTAAGGTTTATAAATGAATGGAGGCCAATACCCATAACTCACTCGTTCTTATCGCCAAGATATCTCCACTTGACGGCATCCGCCCAAATAAGTTGCCCGAATATCCCTTTATCCAGAAGAGATACCCGAATCATCCCGGGCGTACAATAAAATCTTCCTATTGATACCCAACCCGGTTGACCGGAAATCTCGATACTGGATTCTTTTAACTTGCCGTTACGCTCGATCGTGTAATATTGCGAGAACGACGCCCCGGCAGTATTAGCGCTTTTCACGTGAGAACCCGTATATTTTATTAAACCCGGCGGAAAGTAGACTGAAACTTCATAATACCCTTCCCGATCGATTTTCGCACTCCAGCTTACTTTATCACCTGAATTAGTCACCTGGCGGGCTATCGCCGTGCGCGCGGGAGTACCGTAAGCGGTTTCATTGATCCTTATTTGCCAGTCGAAATTCAATTTATCAAAAAAGACTATATCCTTCTCTGCCGCAACTTGTTCCTGCCGCTTCCTTTTCCATCGCTTGATAAACGATAACTCAGGCATATTATAAGAGAACCCGGGATCGGTATTATCGACGACTATCTCTTCAGGAGAAAATACATCCTCTTTATAGACCTTTTCATCGTGACTTGTCGTGTCTATCAAAGAGGAAGGTACGAGAAATTCTTCAAGAGGAAACTCGGAAGGGTAATTTTGAGAAAGTCCCAATTTCAATACAGGATCAAAACAACGACCGTGAACCGTACGAACAATCTTTTTACCCTCCCTTGCCGGGATACGATAAACATAATCTCGAAAAGTGCCGGTAACCAATTGCGGATTATAAGACAATGTAACAATCCCGTCCGTGTCACTGTCATTATAAATCGTGAAAATAAACTGTGTTATATAGTTTTTAAAATCATATATATTCTCTGTCGTGCAAGTTCTTCTTGTTTCTATATCTTTAATAACAAACACCGGTAATCGATTTTGATAATACCAGCCAGGCAAGATATCCATAAAATCAGTCCCCAGGGTTCCCTTCATGTCAAGATTCAATTCCTTCAAATCAATCCGGCAAAAGTTTTTTCTCGAGGTATATTCCCGGAGGAACTTTGTCAGTTCGTTCGCCGAGACTCCCTGAAGGTTAAAAAGTGAAAACAACTCGTCCGTTTTGAGTATTACAAGCCTACGCATTAACGCCGAGCCTATCCCCGGGGACAGGAATGCCTCTTCCAGGCTACGGGTATTCAAGAAACGAATCCCCTTGCGGTAATTACCTACTGTGTATGAATAAGTGCCTCCAGGTTTAAAAGAACTTCTTGCCAGGCTATTGAGTATTGTTTCCATGACCGGGTAATCGAGCGAGTGAAAATAATAAACGTAATCAGTGTAAAGAGAGCCGATAGAGAAAAGATTGTTACCGCTTTTTGACTCCAGGGGACAAAACGTCAAGCGCCCCAGCCCGGATCTTAAAGAAGAATGACGCATCACACGACTTTCAGCACGAAGGTAATTTAGAACTATAAAACCGATTTCATAAAGCTTCATCCCCTTTTCCCCGCCCAAAAAATTCCCCGCCTGTTCCTTGCTTTCCCTGTTCAATGTCCACCGGTCTTTCCACGATAATGAAAAGCGTTCAGGAAAATAAACGATCTCGGGCTGCACGTATTCGCTAGCGCCCCGTTGATTCCGGTAATAAGTCGCGAAAGTGCCGGGAGTCTCGATAAGCAATAATCGCTTGAAGGGATATTTTTTACCAAAATCGTATTCTAAACTTGTTTCCAACTCGTCAGAAATATATCCAGGTAGGGCATCCAAAACATCCTCGTAACCTTCCACGAAGATCCCGTGCCCCCTGAATAAAAAAAGTTCATAATCAATTGAACCGACACGAAGGTAACGCCTCTCGTAATCCCCTATACACAAGCTAATCCCGGGAAGGGGATAATTATTATGAAAAACGACACTTTCCCCGAGGCAATGACGTTCTCCCTGAGAGATAACCGTACGGTCTTTTACGCCATGAACGATTAACTTATAGTCTGTGAAATTTTTTTCAACGATATACGGGGAAGCAGGATTCACCGGGGGAACTGTCACGGGATACCACAAGCCTTCAGGATTTAACAGTACCTGGCTATCTTCCAGATAAGCGTAACGTTTTCCCGGGGGACAAAGGCATAAGTCCCGCAGGTGACTCCAGGTATCCTTTAGCTCTTTCTCTTGCACGTCAAGATAGAAAACCTCCTCGTCGATACCGCCCTCGTACTCTATCTCCACCCGAATCGTATCGCCTGCCGACACCGATCTTTCAACAACTATGACTTGATTATCCCGACGAAAAGATGTATTAATACCACTTACCTTTAATGATTTAACCTCTAACCCCGGGTTAAGGTAAAGTAAAAAATCGGACAACGTGTCCTCCCCGTCGTTCAGGAGCCTCATCCGGCTCAAGCCCTTTAACCGACAGCCATCGGGCGTGACATCCAACTCCTGGCTCAGGAGGTATAACTTATCGTGATTCACGTGACGATTATATACTTCAGCGAAACGAGTCCGTCGTGCATACTTTTGAGTGTAAATCCCCTGAACCGCTACCAAGCAACTCACACCTAACAGCAGTATAACACAAGCCCTTCTTCCAATAACTCTTCGTTCTCCAGACCTGTTCTCCAATCGTTTACAAAAAAGAATCGAGAAAAAAAACAATCCCACTCCCACGAGTAACCATCCCAGTCGTTGCGAAAGATAGGGAACGACAGCCGCAAAACCCGTTATCTCAGAATACTCGTTGGGTAAGGTGAGTCCCGAGAAATTAAGGATTCCTCCCAAAGACTCCCCCGACAATGATACCGTAGCCCAGGCACTGGCGAACAAGATTATAATAGAAACAAACGCACGCCGCATAGCCGACAACACAAAAAAAGAAAGCCCGAGCATAAAAACTGTGGACGGGAACACCAAGGTTACCAAGTAATAGGGATAGAGCCACGGGTTAAGGGGCGCACTACTAGCAAAAACATGAACAAGCATGACCAGGAGAAAAAGCAATATTGCCCACATCATGAAGACCCGGATAAAACCGACAGCACTCCCCGTGTAGAAACCGAAATTACTGGTGGGACGGGCATAAATAGAATCAAGCGTGTCGATTTTTTTTCTGGAAAAAAAACGGCGGAAAGAAAAATCAAGACCGGGTACTGCAATAAAGTGAACAAGAAAGCGACCGTGTAAGGAAAAAGGGAAGCCATGTAGAGCTCTCCTGACTGCCTTGCGGGGTTTAGCGCACTCAAATTAAAACTCATATAAAAAAGAATACATACCGAGACTGTCAAAAAAAAGAACCGCCCCAAGCCGGACCGAAGCAATAATTTTGCTTGTATTCGAGTTATCAACATGTAACCACAACTTTTCATGCTAATCGAGGACTTTAGTTTAATCAAAAAACAAGGTGTAAGTTATAAAAAATATCTATATACTCACATTTGCATATACTATTTCGTAAAATTTATAAAATTAACATGATACATATCGCAATACTTTTCCTGAATTATCACGTATTCCATTCACACAAAAAAAACATACGAACCTCGTTAATGAAGGTCCGTATGTTTTACACTCTTTAAGCGGCCGACGGATACTTATTTACGTTCTCCCAATTTCGCGTCCATAAAGAATAATCCTGCCTCTCCGGCTTTCTTTATCTTATCGACAATGGATTGAGCCGTTGCCTCTTCTTCCACCTGTTCACGGACAAATCCCCACAAGAAATCCTGGGTTGCATTGTCTTTCTCGGCGGAAGCGACCCGGACCAAATTATCAATCAACTCGGAAACGTGACATTCATGTTTATAGACGTGCTCGAACACCTCCAGCGGGCTGCCCCAACCTTGAGGTACCACGTCGATTTTGTCTACTTTCGGAACTCCTCCGCGCTTGATCATATAATCTGCCATCATGCAAGCATGTTCGGTCTCCTCTCCCGATTGCTTTTTCATCCAATGTGCAAAACCGTCAAAACCCTCTTTCTGCAAATAGAAAGACATGGAAAGATACAAATTAGCAGACCACATCTCTGCCGTAATTTGTTCGTTTATTGCCCGTTGCAATTTTTCTGTCATCATAACTTTTACTTTTAATTATCAGTATCTATTTTAATCACATTGTCTATTTTACATTTCACATACACTCTTACATAAAAAAAGCCAAAAATAAACCATTAATACATCACATCAGAATTATTAATTTATTTTATACAATTCCATTATTAAAATAACACAATCGACAAATAAAGATAAATGACAACACACAGACAATCAAACATATAAAAAAAAATCACACAACCTATTCTTTACAAACTTTCAGCGAAAACCTATTTACTGGAACTCTTCCGTTACACCTGTCATTTTGACATTCTGTATACAAGGAAAACCTTTTTATTTCAGTTTTCGTTAAATGATCACAAGAGATTAGTAACAAACATTTAAACTCCGATAAGATGAATAAAATACTTACCTGGTTTATGATGGCTATCTTATTAGCAAGCGTAACCCCACTGACGGCACAGGAGAGAACAACAGCCAAAGAAAAAAGAAAAATGACGCGGGAAGAACGTAAGCTCGCCCGGCAAAAAGAAGATGAAAAATTATTTCAAACAGCTATCGATGCACTGAAGAAACAGGATTTCGTTCTCGAGGCCCAAACATTAACCTTTAAAAAAGGACGAACAATAAGCGTAACCCCTTCCACTAACTTCATCTCTATGTCGGGAGACCGAGCTACCGTACAGGTCAGTTTCGTTACCGGACGTCCGCTTCAAAACGGCTTGGGAGGAGTAACCGTGGAAGGAAAAGTTTCCGATATAAAAATGAGCACGGATAAAAAAGGAAGGGTTTCATACAGTTTTTACGTGCAGGGATTAGGCATATCGGCTTACGTGAACATCTCCCTCGTCGGCAACAACAAAGCTTCTGCCACCATACTGCCCTCCTTCCATTCCAACACCCTTATCTTAAACGGCAATCTCGTACCATCGGAAAAATCCAATACTTTTGAAGGAAGAAAATTATAAGGCTATATATCATTCAAAATGACCTGATCCCGGAAATCGAATTTGTAATTTCCGGGATTGTTTTTAACCGTTAAAACCCCGTCCAAATCTTAGATTATTTAAAAATACGAAACGACAATTCTCACGAAATAAACGTTGAAATTCGGAAGAAAAGGTACAAACCCGATTTCGATCCGACGAAATGGTACGGCATAGAAACAACCTTCTTTTAAACATCAAAAATCGAATTAAATTTTACATATTATTTGTAATATAATATATAAATTATAACTTTGTAAAATCGAGGAGAGGAGGGGTATTGTGTAAACTAAAAATACGCCCCATGAAAAAATCACACCTCTTCTTTTGTCTAAGTGTCATTTTTCTTCTTTCCTGTCAAGACAATAAATGGGAAAACGAGATCACGAAGAAAAATTTACTTATCTATAACGGGCCTAATAAAGTCGGGAAATATCTCGTCAAAAAATTGGAAAAACAATCCAATATCAAAACAGAATCAGAAATGACCATTAATCATCAAGAAAAGGTTCTGTTTGATTACACGGAAATCGGGGTAGGCAGTATGTATGGATTGCATTATATCATTCCCGTGATAAACGAAACCACGGGATATATCAACAAGGCCATTATCTAAATGAAACAATATCACTCTAAAACAATCAAAAACTACAGATATGAAAAGCATATTATTTTTAATCGCCTTACTAATAGGATTTTCTGGTGAAACAACATCACTAAAAAATAAAGTGGACAAAACCGAGATAACTTCACTACCTTTTGAATTGACGACTTTATCAAGACGTTCACTACCGGGATTCGCCGTTAATTCCGAACTTAATTCGAAACTATCTTTCCATGTTTATACAGATTTAGGGCTAAAAAAACAGATCCTATATGATGATGTGACTTGTTCCATTTTTAAACGTTTTGAAACGGGAAATAAAAATTTCATCTTATTAGATTTATGGATTGATATGGGAGAAAATTATCGCCATTTACTTATGACATTAAACGATAATTATCAAATCATAGACACATTAGACGTAGCCGTTGGAGGCTCATTTGACAGTTTCACATTCACAAAACAATACCGTTTGGACAGCGACTTCAAGGTAACCGTGTATTGGTTAAAACCACTCTCGGAAACACCCGTGTATTTTCGTCCGGATACCCCTCCTTTCAAGGCTCAACGGATAGATTGCCACTACCATATTGATGACAACGGCAAGTTTATACAAGACGAGGAGATTCTCTACAAACCGCAAATTTACAAGCCACAAGAAATTTCGGTCGACGGAAAAAACATTTGGGGTGGGAAAGAAGAAAAAATTAATCGATAATCAAAAACTGTATTCTAACGCATAAAACAAAAACATTCAACCTTCAACAAGAAGTTTATCCAAAATGACAAGACTTCTTTTACAATAAACGCAGCATACGTATCATTTCGGAAAATTACGAATTTCCTTCGGGGGAACCGGGAGTCAGGTTATCCAAATGAAATTCCAACGCTTTTACCGAGATCAGTATTTCCCGTACCGATATGCTTAGGGAGATAACCAACAGCAGCAAGGCTATTCCGAACACGTATACCGCTGTCAGTTGAAGACCTATATAAATAAAAAAAGTGCACAACACGCAAAGGAGAAGACTGATTACCCCGTAAATCTGCATGGAACGAGACATATAAAGTCGCTTTTTCAAGTTATCCAGTTGTCGCCGCGTCATTGGAGTAGGATGTTTCTCATGCTCCACCTTCAGATTTCGTATCACCTGGGCGTAAGCCAGAAAACGGTTGGTATAAGCCAACATAATCAACGATATCGCCGAAAACAGGATGGAGGGAGTCGTCAACGTTAATTCTTCCATATCTATCGCGTACACTTTTTCTGGTTTACAATAGGTTCCAGAGAGGAGACATTCCATTTCTCTCTCAAATCCGGGCCGTTTTCTCCCGCGGCATAATACAACATATCTTCGTTCCGGTGTTTTTCCCAATAGTTCACGATAGGATCGATAAACCGCCAGCTGGCTTCGAGAGCATCATTCCGGGTATACAACATGGAGTCACCCGACATCGCATCCAACAGCAGGCGTTCGTAAGCTCCCGGGATATACTCCTTGCAAAGAGAAGCATAACTAAAATCCATAGCCACCTGCTCGACCTCAAATCCGGCACCCGGAATCTTCAATCCGAATTTCATCCTGATTCCCTCATCGGGGCTAATACGTAAAACCAATTGATTGCAGGAGTCTCCGGGACACTCACCCTTAAAAAGTTTATGCGGGGCAGATTTGAAATGGATAACGACTTCCGATTTTTTCTCTTTTAATCGCTTTCCCGTGAAAAAATAGAACGGGACATCACTCCATCGTCTGTTATCTATAAAAAATTTGATACCGACAAAGGTTTCCGTATCCGAATCGGCAGCCACGTTTTTTTCTTCCCGATAGCCCGCAACCGCTTCCCCCCGCGCTGTCCCGGCCGTATATTGAGCCCGGACAACATTTTCCGCCACCTCGTTATCCGTCATCGGACGAAGAGCCCGGATCACCTTTTCCGTTTCGTCGCGTATAGCTTCCGCATCGATCGCGGCAGGAGGTTCCATAGCCACAAAAGCCAACAACTGCATCAAATGATTCTGGATCATATCCCGTAAAGCCCCGATCCCCTCGTAAGATTTGCCCCGTCCCTCGATACCGATGGTTTCGAGAGCTGAAATCTCCACGTGATCGATATAATTACGATTCCACAGGGCTTCGAAGGTCTCATTCGCAAAACGTAAAACCAATATATTTTGGACGGTCTCTTTTCCCAGAAAATGGTCGATCCGGTAAATCTCATTTTCAGAAAAAACGGAATTAACACAACGATTCAACTCTCGGGCCGAAGGCAAACTAACCCCGAAAGGTTTCTCTACCACAATACGCCGCCATCCGTTCCTCGAACGCATCAATCGACTTTCGCGCAGATAGCGGGTAATCGAATCATAGGAAGAGGGAGGGGTTGCCAAATAATAGATGGTATGCTCCGGTATATCGTATTGTTGACGTAATTTCATGACCCGTTCGCTCAATTCGTCCGTATTGCCCTCCGGATCAAAAACCTGATAAAACAACAGGGGTAAAAAATCATCTATCTTCTCTTTCTCCTTTACGAATTCCCTTAACTTTTCTTTTATATGCGCACGGAAACTCCCGTCCGTGAAAGAGGAACGGGCTGTCCCCAATATCAGAAACCGTTCCGGTAATAACCCGCGAACGAAAAGTTCGAACAAAGAGGGCAATAGCATACGCTTGGTCAGGTCGCCCGACGCCCCGAATATGATTAAAATTTGATTCTCTATTTTTTTCATCATGATTACTATGCATTATAAGTTCCGGAAGCCGTTTCCCCTCCTCCTCCCGTCCAATCCGTGTGGAAAAAACGTCCCCGTTCGGTATCCGTACGCTCGTAGGTATGAGCCCCGAAATAATCCCGTTGAGCCTGAATCAGGTTGGCCGGAGAACGGAGTGTTCTCAATCCGTCGAAATAGCTCAAGGCAGAAGAGAAACAAGGCAAGGCGATTCCGTTAAACACGCCGTCCGCCACGACCCCCCTCAAGGCAGGAAGGGTCAATTGAATCTTATCCTGAAAAAAAGTATCGAACAACAGATTTCCCAAGGTAGAATCGCGATGATAAGCCCGGGTAATCCGTTCTAAAAAAGCAGAACGGATGATACATCCTTTACGCCATATTTTAGCTATCGTCCCAAAATCCAAATCCCAACCATAACGCTCGGAAGCCTGCTTCATCAAAGAAAAACCCTGCGAATAGGAGACCAATTTAGCCGCGTAAAGAGCCTCTTTTACCGCCTCGATCCCGGAATCATTGATCGTTGCGGAAGTCACCAGATCGCCGGTCTCTTCCGTGGGATAAAGCATTGAAGCTTTTTCCCGCTCCTCGAGCCTCATGGACATGAAGCGGGTGAAAACAGCCTCTGCCACGGATGTCAGGGGATTCGCCTCATCCAAAGCCGACATAACGCTCCATTTCCCGGTTCCCTTTTGTCCGGCCACATCCAATATCGAATCCAATAAATATTGACCGTTCGCATCCCGGAAATGCAGTATATTGGCTGTAATCTCTATCAGATAACTGTTCAGTTCACCCCGGTTCCATTCTTCGAAAATTTGACCTATCTCATCGTTATTTTTATCGGTCCGTCTTCTTAAGATCGAGTAGGTTTCCGCTATCAGTTGCATATCGGCATACTCGATACCGTTATGTACCATTTTCACGAAATGCCCTGCTCCTCCGCTTCCGATCCACTCGCAACAGGGAGAACCGTCGTCTAATTTAGCCGCAATCGCCTGAAGGATATCCTTCACCAAAGGCCAGGCCGTTTCCGATCCGCCCGGCATAATAGAAGGTCCGTTCAAAGCACCCTCTTCTCCCCCGGAGATACCGCAACCCACGAAATACAACCCTTTTTCCTCCAACATTTTAACCCGCCTTGCCGTATCTTTAAAATCAGAGTTTCCTCCGTCGATAATGACATCCCCGGGACTCAGATAGGGCACTAATTGTCCGATCAGTTCATCCACGGGTTCTCCGGCTTTTACCATTAACATAATCTTCCGGGGTAATCTTAACGACTCCACCAATTGTTGAATCGTATAAGCCCCCACGAAACGTTTCTCTTTTCCTCGCCCCTCCAAGAAACGGGAAACAGCACTTTTTTGTCCGGGATGAATCCGGTTATACACGGAAACGGTATACCCTTTATGTTCTAAATTTAGCGCCAGATTCTCCCCCATGACTGCTAAACCGATCAACCCGATATCTGAAATTTGTGTCATCCTATAAATTTTAATTAAATAACCTTCTATATTACGTGGATTATTCATTTTTGTTCGACTGCCCATACACAGCATCCGTATCGATAAAAAAATAAAACTGCCGGGTAGTGACTCGACCTACCCGGCAGCACAGGGGGTAGCTGTTTTTCTCGTGAGAAACCCCCTCTTTACAATTAACCTTTTGGCTTATTTATCTTTCCCCGAATCAGGATCAATCAGGCACAGCACTCGGAAGGATGAGAATTTCTTCCATAAAACCTTCATGATCAAAACCCGGCGAACGACGAACATCAATAATTTTTATAATATAGATCCACCACCTTCCCATCAACTGCAGTATTATAAATTACTTTATCTTCTTCCGTTCCGCTCACCAACACTTCGTCTTCCACGTTCAACAAGTAGAACTCCCCGTTATCCAGACCGATTCCGACATGGGTATTGTTACTATAATTAGATTCCATGGCAACAATCTTACGTCCGCTAAATGTTTTAAACGGTGCATGCCTATTGGTTTTCAAATCATAGTAATAAAGCGTGGAAGGATCCGTTTCCGAAACAAAAAACATATAGGGACGTTCTCTCAATGCATGGAATTTGGTGTTTTTTCCCATCAATGCGGCAGAAGCGGCAAGGATTTCCGTGTAAGCAATATTTTTCACAATTACATTGGAATTCGACGATGAATACTCAAACGTATAGAGATACAGGTTCCCATTCGTTTGATGTCTCAAAATAGCGCAAATATCCTGATTATAAGAAGAAGCATTTTTCATTTGACAATATACCATCTCATAATTGCTTAAGTTATCGGGAGAAGGCCCCCTTGTTCCGTCCCAATCTTCCGGAGCTTTCAATTTATACAATCTTCCCGCATCGTAGAAAGAAGCTCCATAAAGCATAAAGAAAGCATGGAATGTTTCGTCATACAGCATAAGATTATAAGTCGAAGTTCCTTGAGAAGCTCGTAACAGAAAAGGCACGTTCAATTTCTGCTTATTCAATTGAAGCGGAACATTTGCAAATAAGGCATACGCATAAGGCGTTCCCGACCAACTATCGAAAGTCTTCGTGAACACCTCCCCGTTTTCTCCCTGTATGGCAGCTACATTTCCTCCTGATACCGCCATAGATTTCGGAGCAAAACCATCCGGGTATTTTCCTCCCACAAACTCATCGGCAATCGTCCCGATCTTTTGATAATTAGTTCCCTCCAAAATAATATTTCCCTCCGTTCCTTTCTGCAAAACCCGCACCTCGTTTCTTCCGGAACGATTTCCGATCAACCCTACCGGTTGTGTTCCCAACTCCTTATCATGGATTACCCGATAAATATCCTTATCCGTGTACCATTGCTCATTTTGTATCCGCACCAAATTTAACTTGCTCTTTCCTCCATCGTCGGATAAAATGATCCAACCGACCGTATAGCGGCTTTTATAAACAAACGAAATATTTTGAGTATAAATAGCCCCCGTCAGCGTATCCTCAGCCATTACGATCCCCTCGTAACTCTTGTTTACCTCCGCATCCTCAAAAACCATATTCATATTCCGCTCGGTACACACACATCCGAGATAATCAAAATGATAAGACCATTTGTACATATTGGTATCTCCGGATTCTTTCTGTTCCTTGTTAGCAAACGACAACGTCGGAGTGAAAACGACCGGTTCCCCCTGATACACCGTAATTCCGTACGTCGGATAACGGATGGTTATTTTATGTATTTCCAAATCCTTATAGTCATAATTACCGTCATCTTCAAAACAGGAAAAGAGTAACAGAATACTGACCATGAGCATGCAAAATATTTTTATGTTCTTCATATTCATTCTATTTTAAATTAAATCCTTACAGGTACAGTCATCGGATCTCCGTTTTCATCCGGGATAGGATTCGCATCCAGCCAATTTTTAAATTCAAGAGCCCAGGAGCGAATCCAATCTTCGCTCGCATCGGAAAGATCCGGCTGAACAACTTCCACTAATTTCCTGAACTTCGTGTCGGAATACGTTCCCAGATAATAGTTCACCACCCGATTGTTCCACCAATCCGGCCGTGCCACATTATCATTCACTTTTAAATAAATACGACGATAATCCCGATCTCCCAATTTAAACACGGCATTCTCTTTTAGTTCCAAACAGAGATAAGCATTCGTGGTTGCCAGTTCCGGGTAGTTGGTCAATTTCACGTAAAAAGTATCCAATTTACTCATCGGCTGAAAGGTCGTTACCGTCGGCAGGCTATAATAGCCGCTTTTCAAGGTTGTTTTTTCATTGACCACAGAAAGCGTAAATCCCTGCTCCTCCTCCTTAGGAATACCGGTATGCCTTATCTCTATCGGCCACTCGCATTCACTTAAATTTCCTAACATAAAGAAGGAAACGATTACCGTATCTTTTTCCTTATTGGTAAAAGAGATGTAATTCTCCGAATGATATACTCCTATATCATCCCTATCACAACTCGCCACACCAACAAAAATCAATAGTAGATATACATATTTTCTCATAACATTACTATTTAATTAATAAAAATTCTGACTATCGGGCACCTTGAATGTCATTCGTTCTTCGGAAGCCGTAATCTCTCCGTTCTCGACCAGAATATTCCGATTCAGACGTTTGTACATAAAGAAAAGCTGCCCCTCTCCAACAAATTCCCGACGGGCATCGTTAATCAAAATATCATATAAATTTCCGATATCGCTAACAGAAGGGATCTGACGTTTACACCCTTTTTTCTCCCGAAACTCCTTCAACAAGCGCAAGCATTCCGTTTTGTTCCCCTTCAAAAAATTACATTCCATCAAAATGTAATACATCTCACTTAATCGTAACACGGGAATAGCCAATCCCTCTACATCATCTCGCTGGTAATTATTCACCTGACGATATTTATAAATATTACGGTCCTCATCGTTACTAATCAAATTGGAGCGATAATCATCCATGTCTTCGGCAAACACACCGTCATAATCAGCTAACTGTAAGGAACTCGGATAACTTCCCACGGCACAATAAGTCTCTACGGTTTGAAGTAAATTACCATTGTAGAAAGCAAACAGACACTCTTCCAAATATTTTTTTTGTTTATAGTTCAAAGAAGTCGTGTAATCGTATGACGAATTGAAGACAAACCATTTGTTCCCGTTATAAAAACGATCATAAAAATGTTTCGCATAATACAAGGCGTTATCGACATCTCCCCTGTAAAGATAAGCTCGGGCCAACAATCCCACGATAGCACAATAATTCAAACGATATCCCCTTTTGCTATAAAAGGAACCTCCTTTATTAGCGTATTGCCCCTGGAATCGAGCCGCCATTTTATAGGCCATACCCGTCTTGTTATAAACCGTATCATGATAAGCTACCAGATCCTTCGCCTTCAATAAATCTTCAATAACTTTATCTATTGCATCTTTGGTCTTTAAGGGTACCGTTATAATAGAAGGATAAGTGTCATGATAAGGAACTAAAGCTGCCTGATCGTTTTTGGCCGGAGCCGGAGCAAACAAACGAATCAAATCCAAATGACAAAATGCCCGCAAAGCATAGGTTTCTCCCATGATTAAATTTTTAGCCACCGTATCCAAGGTAAATGAAGAGGGAGAGGCAGAAGAGATCTCGTTCAACAACAAATTACAGTTAGCGATAGCATTATAGAGCCCGGACCAGATATTATCGATCACGGTCAATCCGTAAGAAGACTCGTATTCATATTCCCCCATGTAAGCGTCATTATTATCATAGATCAAGTCTAAATCGTAATTTTGTCCGATTACGCTTAAAGTTCCCCAACTCAAATTCTTTCCATACAAATTTGTCTCCGCACACTTCTGATAAATTCCGTTCAAGGCATTCTGGAATCCTGCTTCATCCGAAAAGAGTTTATCCTTACTGATTTGGTTCGCCGGCTCCAATTCCAGCCAGCTATTACAAGAACAGAATAAACCTATCTGTATGCATAATATTATAAAACCTTTTCTCATCGTATTCTATTTTATAGTTAGAAACTTACACCTAAGGTAAAATCAAAATTCCTGGCAAAAGGATAGCCGGTTCCCCGTTCCTGCTTTACGGTCGACCAATAAGCCACATCGTTCATCGTGAACTGCAACTTAAACTGACTCATCCTCAGTTTTTTCACGAATCCTTCCGTTACGGTCCAGGCGACACTCAACGAATTAAATTTCAACACATTATTATCCTGCACGAAACGAGAAGTCGGACGAGAGTAGTTCGTTCGGTCGGCAATATCTTTCAGCGGTGTAATATTTCCGATAGTTATCCACCGATCCGTGAGCACTCGCCTATCCGCGTTATAGTTATACAAATCCACACTTTCTATACGCTTCGGGATGGTCTCGTTATAAGCCTGTCCTCCGAATTCATACATAAAGCTGGCAAAAAGACTCAAGGTTTTCCATTGGAGATTTATCCCAAATGCTCCCTGTACATCCGGTAAATCATTGCCCAGTATTTGCTGTTCATTCGCTTCCCACTCGTAGGTAATGGTCCCGTCTTTTCTCACGAAAACCTCCTGACCACTGGAGGGATCAATTCCCAAAGACTTCATTCCGTAGATAGAATTCATCGATCCACCCTCCTCGTATTTGGTAAAAGATTTCGCGTATTTTTCATCATATCCCCTGTAATCGGAATAATAATCGTCCACCATGTCATTATAGCGTTTTAAAGAGTTGGCGATCTTCAAGATCTTATTCTCATTATGTGCCATATTTCCATATATACCCACGAACCAATCCCTCGTCCGAACGAGATTAGACTTAATATTCAATTCATAACCGATATTTTCCACCTTACCTACATTATCATAATAAGAGGTAAATCCGAAAGAGGAAGGTACAGACATTCTTGTAATCATGTCATTCGTAACGGTATTATAGTAACCCAATTGAGCATAAAACAACCCATTATAAAGATCAATTTCCAATTTCAGATCGTAACTATTTTTTTTCTCCCATTTCAGATTGGAATTTCCCAACGCCATCAACTTCACTCCCATCCCGGTAGCATACCAGTTATCAGAGAAAATTTCATAAATATCCTTTGCAGCATAAGGCTCGAAGTCCAATTTACCCGTTTGCCCGAAGGTTCCGGTCAATTTAAGCTGCGTCAACACCGGATTTCCCTTTAAAAATTTGTAGTTGTGGAGATTCACCCCGAAACCTGCCGAATAGAAGGGAGCAAATTTTTTGTCAGAACCGAACTCGGAAGATCCGTCAAAACGCAAAGAACCGTCAAACAAATAGATATCGTTATAAGAATAATTCAAACGAACAAAAGCTCCGGCCAATCGAGTATGATTATCCGATTCCGAAGGTTTACCCACGATCTCCTGAGCAAACATGATCGAGTTTAAACTTCCGGAAGGAAATCCCCTGTAATTGACACCGATAGAAGAGGAGTATTTTTCAGTCGTATTGACACCGATAGAACCGCTGATATGATTAACTCCGATAGAGCGGTTATAAAGCACCTGCAAATTGGTTGTCCAGTTGAAAGCTTTTCCTTCTGAAGTCGACAAGCTTCCTTTCGGCGTATTGTCTGAAGCGTTAAAATACTTACCGGAAGCCGGATCGGTAAAGTTTTTACCGGAAGTAGTCGTCCGTGTAAAACCGACTTGTGCCTTAATGTTCAAATGCTCGTTCAAATACCAGTCAACCAATAGGTTGTCGGAAAACTCTTCCGTGGTCGTTTTACTAAAGTTCTTGGTTTCGGCTCCCTCGTACATCGGATTAACATAGATCGAACCGGAATGCCACGTGTTAAAATTATACAGGTAATTTCCAAATTCATCATACAGTTCATTATACGGTAATTGGTTTACATAATCGGAAAAAGTCCCGTAAGGCGAGTTTTTGGCAAGTACCTTATTGAATGATATCCGATTAATAATGTTTAGGTTAGATAATCGATAGTCAATCCGTAATTCCGTTCCGAGCCGACGACGTAAGTCTTTTTTCATAACTCCTTTTTGCTGATCATAAAAAAGGTTGATCCCGTAACGGATATTATCGTTACCACCATCTATAGCCACACTGTGTTTATGATTGTATCCCACGCGTAAAGGCAGAGCCAGCCAGTCGGTATTCACCCCTTTTGCCAAAGCCATTTGTTTTTTAATCAGCTCCGAATAGACTTGACGAATCCCCTTGTTAGGCGGATTGATTTCATAATAGCCGGCTAATTTTTCTACTTCCAACTTTTCAGCCGCATCGAAATAATCGTAACTGGAAAGATCCGGAGCCGTAATGGTTCCTGTCAAATTATAGGTAATATTAAATTTACCGGCCTTCGGGGCAATAGTCTCAATAACAACTACTCCGTTAGAAGCACGCGATCCGTATACCGCCGTTGCCGCCGCATCTTTCAATATCGTGATACTATGAATTCGATTGGGATCCATATCGTAAATTTTTTCCACGCTTACATCCAACCCGTCCAATATAAAAATAGGCAGGTTCGGATTATTCTTCGTTCTGGTCTCACTGATATCCGAAAGATTCAAATTACCGATACCGGACTGGCCGCGGATATAGAACTCGGGAATAGCATTCGGATTGGACCCCATGACATTGTTTTCCATGATACGAAAAGAGGGATCGAAAACCTGAAGAGTCGAAATAATATTTCGATTGGCCACCTTCAGTAGCTCCTTGCCTTCAACCCGAATGGCAGTTCCCGTGTAGGACTCTTTCCGTACATTAACATATCCGGTAACCACCACGTCATCCAGACTTTCTACCGATTCAACCAAGGTCACCACGTAATCTTTCTTTCCGGCTAAAATCTCTTCATCCTTAATATCCTTCAATTTTACCTCTTTGGTTTCCATTCCGATAAAACGAAATACCAGCGTCATATCGGGTATATCCGGCAACACAAGCGAAAAACGACCGGCAGTATCGACCATCACCCCTCTCGTTGTCCCTTTTATAAGGACGGTCGCACCGACCATGGGAGCCCCTTTTTTATCGATGACCCTTCCTTTTATCTTCTTCCCTTCTTTCTGCTGGGGTTCCACTGTATTTTGCTTCACCAACACGATAACATTCTCTTCAAATAAGCACATCAGCCCGGACCCCTTGAACACGTCATCCAACAATTCTTTCAATTCCTTGTTTTTCGCTTTGACATCGAAACGAGACATTTTTTTCACGTATTCGCTCTTGTACATAAAACGAACTCCCGTCTGTTTTCTAATCTCTTTAAAAAACTCCTCCACGCTACAATTCTCCAAATCCAGATTGACACGCTGGTTTTGAGAAAAAATCTCTCCTTTCACTTGGAACATGAGCACAAACATCAGAAATAAAGTGATCTTCATAACTTTAAAGATTTTCTGATTGGGCCGTAAATTTTCTTTACGATCTTCATTTTTTTTCATAAATTTGTGATTTAGATTATTAATGAGCATTATCAACATTGATAATGTTACTACAAACGGAAGGATTGGCCGATCTTTCCGTTTTTTATTTATTTTCAACTATAATGGTTTTTCCTTCTATTGTAAATTTCACATCCATACTGCTCTCAAAGAAGTGGAGCAACTCTTCTATCTTACCGTATTTTTTCATATCTCCGGACAGACGCTCCTCTTTCAATGCCTGATTTTTGAAAAAGACATGACAATCATACCACAAAGAGAGTTTATCCATGATATCCTCCAACCGCTCTTCACTGAATATAAAGTCCCCGTTTTTCCAGGCGATATACTTCTCAACATTTACATCCTCCTTGTACATTTCATTTTTGGATAGATCGTATACCACCCGTTGAGAAGGCCTCAATTGTAATTCCATACTATCCTTTTTCACGTAAACTTCGCCTTTCACCAATACCGTTTCCACCGAGTTATGCCAATGGGTATTCACGTTGAACTCCGTCCCCGTTACTTTCACCTCCACACCATCGGCCAAAACTACGAACGGCTTTTGTGCGTCGGATTTAATCTGAAAATAAGCTTCTCCTTTTAGCTTAACCACCCTTTTATTCCCCAGGAAAACAACAGGATACTCTATCTCTGTGGCCGAGTTTACCCACGCGACAGAACCATCCGAGAAGGTTACTTTATATTCACACCCCCGTTCCACCGAGAGCGTATTGTACACCTCCTCTTGAAGAGTATCTTCTTTCGGTTGATAAACCAACTCCCCCGACTCATTGGTCAATACCCGCACCTGCGCCTGTTCTCTAATCTCGCTTTTCCCTTTCGCCAACACCACCTCCTGCCCGGAAGAGAGAAGCAGTTTCGCCTTAAAGGTTCCAGGAGTAATCATCTCTCCGGCATAGCCATTCATAACCGGAACTCTCTCCTCCCCGTCCCGCAGCATAAAGAAGCCCGCTAACAATAAAAGAGAAGCGGCCACAGAAGTAATATACATCAAATGCCTTCTTCTCGAACGGAACTTCAACGGTTCTTTACGGCAGATCAATTTACTCCGGAAAAACCAGCGTTGCCTCAGATAATCGATTTGTATCTGCTCAAAATAGGCTCGATTTTTATCGTTCTCGGCGATCCATAACTCGATCTTCCGCCTCTCTTTTTCATCAATTATCTCTCCGGTGATGTAATCCAATAATTTTATATCCCAATCCTCTTCTTTCATATCCTATTTTTATTATTTTATCAATAATAGACATGACTCTTTAAAACGGTTGACAACGAATTATATTTTTTATGAAAAAAATTATCATAAAATAAAAATAGCCTTGCTATTATTTAGCAAAGACCAATTGTCTTAAGACCGGTAAAAATTATTTTTTGATTATTTTCTGGAAACGACAGTGTATTTGCCCCTGTTAACCATGCAAACATAAAACAGTAATATACTTCCTTCTACAGATTGACGCAAAGATTTCACGCAACGAACCAATAACGTTTTAACCGTGGAAACGGAGACACCCATCTCTTCCGCTACCTCGGCGTATTTCATATTTTTCAGATGGACGCTCTCCAGTATCTCTCGGCTTCTGGGGGGGAGTTTTTGAATTTCATCCATAACACGTTTGATGAGTTCGTCATGCGTATGATCAACCTCCTCCCACACTCTCTCCACGAGTGCGATATCAGGTAAATTCTCTATCTTCTTTTTGTTTTGCAATTTTCGCAAAGCTAAATTCCGCACAGAAGTATACAGGTAAGACTTCAAATATTCCTGTTTTAAATGCTCGTATAACCTTTTCTCCCACAAACGAATAAAAAATTCCTGCACGACATCCTCCGCCAAACTCATATCTTTCACAATCGTATCCGCCCACAACACCAATGGCTCATAATAATCTCGATACAATTGTCTTATTTCTACCCGTTCCTGAATTTTTAACACACCCATTTTTAATCGTTTTGGATAAAGCATCTTTTAAGCAAAAATAGTTAATAATCCAAAGATCACAATTCAATTTCTATAATATTTCTTAAAACGGCATCATCACGAAAAAGAGGAACTACAAAACCGCTTCGTTCTTTAGACTACTCTACAAACGGATAACCTTGCCAAACAGATAATTTATTCTATCTTCGCACCGCAATTAAAAACAAGCGTTAAATAGAAAATTATTCGACGCTTAATCTGTTCAGGTATTTTTAACTTTAATGTATGATTTCAGTAGACGGATTGACGGTAGAATTTGGAGACAGAGCTTTATTCAAGGATATATCATTTGTCATTAACGAGAAAGATCGAATTGCCCTAATGGGAAAAAACGGGGCGGGCAAATCGACCCTGCTGAAAATTCTCGCGGGAGAACGGCAGCCCAACCGGGGCAATATTTCCATACCCAAAGACACGGTTATAGCTTATCTGCCTCAGCATCTGATGACCGAGAACAGCCGATCCGTATTCGAAGAAACGTCTCAGGCTTTCGCTCATCTTTTCGCCATGGAGAAACGAATAGAAGAGCTTAATCGACAACTAACCGAAAGAACTGACTATGACTCCCCGGAATATTACAAGTTAATAGAAGAGGTCTCCACGTTAAGTGAAAAATATTACAGTATCGATGCTACTCACTACGAAGCCGATGTTGAAAAGATCCTTCTCGGATTGGGCTTCCAGCGGGAAGATTTCGACCGCCCGACGGGTGATTTCAGCGGAGGATGGAGAATGCGCATCGAATTGGCGAAAATGCTACTGAAAAATCCGGACGTGCTTTTATTAGATGAACCTACCAACCACCTGGACATCGATTCCATCCAATGGTTAGAAGAGTTTCTTATCAATAACGGGAAAGCGGTCGTTGTCATTTCACACGACCGGACTTTTGTCGACAATATCACCACCCGAACCATAGAAGTCACCATGGGGCGGATATACGATTATAAGGTAAATTACTCGCAATATCTCACTCTGCGACAAGAGAGACGTATACAGCAACAAAAAGCTTATGACGAACAACAGAAAATGATTGCCGAAACAAAAGAGTTTATCGAGCGTTTTAAAGGAACTTATTCCAAAACATTACAGGTTCAGTCCAGGGTGAAGATGTTAGAAAAATTAGAGATTTTAGAAGTAGACGAGGAGGATACCTCAGCCTTAAGATTAAAATTTCCACCCGCACCCCGTTCCGGTAATTATCCGGTTATTGTTCAGGAATTGTCTAAAAGTTACGGAGATCACGCGGTATTCGAGGGGGCGCATTTCACCATCGAACGAGGGGAGAAAGTCGCTTTTGTAGGACGCAACGGAGAGGGTAAATCCACGCTGGTAAAATGTATTATGGGAGAAATTGACGACTACACGGGAAAGCTAAGCCTCGGACATAACGTACAAATCGGTTATTTCGCCCAAAATCAAGCCTCGTTATTGGATGAAAGCCTGACGGTCTATCAGACCGTAGACGACGTTACACCAAGCGAATTAAAAAGCAAGATCAAAGATTTATTGGGGGCTTTTATGTTTAGCGGCGACGACATCGATAAAAAGGTTAAAGTCCTATCAGGAGGAGAAAGAACCCGTTTAGCCATGATTAAACTCCTTCTATCCCCAGTGAATCTGTTGATTTTGGATGAGCCGACCAACCATTTGGATCTAAAAACCAAAGACATTTTAAAAAACGCCTTGATCGATTTTGACGGAACCCTGATTGTCGTATCACACGACCGGGATTTTTTAAGCGGGTTAGTGAAAAAAGTATACGAATTCGGAAATAAACGGGTCAAAGAACACTTAGAAGATATCCACGGCTTTTTACAAAAGAAAAAGATGGAAAACTTACGGGAAATAGAACGCAAAAAGTAACATACGATACAGATATGGATTTCCGAGTTTACCTTAAGAGGGTGATCCGTCATTCGAATATCCTTATATTTTGCACTCAAACGATACATTTATTTTGATTATTTATTCTTGTAAAGCAAGATTTCTTCCGAATAAATTCCATATCTTTGTTCCCGAAAAAAGTGGAAAGATTTGGCTGATTGCAACCACGGAAAAAAAGTGCTAAAATGCGGACCGATTCTGATTCAACCATCCATGTACTTTCCGTTGACGATTTAGAGATGAAAAGATTATGTGATTAAGAGATGAACCCTCTCGGAATCGCCGAATCACGAAATCTCTTGATAAAAATGGCTTAATCAAAAATTAACTTATAATTAGTATGGGATATTTATTTACTTCAGAATCCGTATCGGAAGGCCATCCGGATAAGGTGGCCGATCAGATTTCAGATGCGATTCTCGACAAGATCATCGCCTTCGACCCCAATGCGAAAGTAGCCTGCGAGACGTTAGTCACAACAGGACAAACCGTCATCGCCGGAGAGATAAAAACCAATACCTACGTAGACGTCCAACAAATTGCCCGCGATGTGATCAACCGTATCGGTTACACGAAAAGCGAATACATGTTTGACGGGAACAGTTGTGGCGTACTAAGTGCCATTCACGAACAATCGCCCGACATCAACCGGGGAGTAGCAAAAGAAGATCCGATGGAACAGGGGGCCGGAGATCAGGGCATGATGTTCGGGTATGCCTGCAATGAAACAGACAACTATATGCCTTTGTCTTTAGAATTATCACACCTTTTATTACACGAGTTGGCACGGATCCGGAAAGAAAAGGAGAAAATGACCTACCTTCGCCCCGATTCCAAATCGCAAGTAACCATCGAATACGGAGACAATAACAAACCGTTGCGGATTCACACAATCGTGATTTCCACCCAGCACGACGAATTTATTCATCCCGAAAAACAAACGCGAGAAGCGCAGTTAACCGCAGATACAGAAATGGTTAATCAAATCCGGCAGGATATCACTCACGTCCTTTTACCGAGAGTGAAAGCTCAATTGCCGGAGCGGGTACAAGCCCTTTTCGATGAAAATCTAATTTTACATGTCAATCCGACCGGAAAATTCGTAATCGGGGGCCCTCATGGAGATACCGGCGTTACCGGAAGAAAAATCATTGTAGACACCTACGGAGGTAAAGGCGCACACGGGGGAGGTGCTTTTTCGGGAAAAGATCCATCCAAGGTAGACCGTTCTGCAGCCTACGCGGCTCGCCATATCGCTAAAAATATGGTTGCCGCCGGAATTGCCGACGAAATTCTGATCCAGATCTCTTACGCCATCGGCATAGCCAAACCAGTCGGTATCTTCGTGAA
Organism: Gabonibacter chumensis; assembly: GCF_024741215.1. Taxonomy (NCBI): domain Bacteria; kingdom Pseudomonadati; phylum Bacteroidota; class Bacteroidia; order Bacteroidales; family Porphyromonadaceae; genus Gabonibacter; species Gabonibacter chumensis. The sequence goes on from NZ_JANSKB010000001.1 coordinate 161,397, forward strand.
TACTTACGGAACAGCAAAAATAAATTTGAACGATTCCGCCATCGCCCGGAAAATAGAAGAGATTTTCGATCTGCGCCCGAAAGCCATAGAAGAGCGTTTGAAACTCCGTAACCCGATATACTTGGAAACCGCAAGCTACGGTCATATGGGACGTACACCCCGTATGGTAAAAAAAACATACTCTTCGAGCTATTGGCCGACGATCGAGAAAGAAGTAGAACTATTCACGTGGGAAAAATTAGATTACGTGGAGACGCTCCGTAAAGCGTTTCAATTGTAGATTAAATAAAATCGCCAATTTAGTGATTGAGAGATTGGGGGATTAAAAAAGATCGACGATTGTAGATTTTAAAATTCAAGATCAGGAATCCGATCGTAAGTCACAAATTACCTTTTAATGTCAAAGACCGGACGAGTTGAAGTCTTTAAATAATAAAGTCGGCTGATTTTAGCCGACTTTATTTATTTTAATCTCTACGTCCCAAATAAATCATGACGTAATAGAGTAAGGTAGCTAAAGAGGATAAAGCAGCTATCACATAGGTATAAGCAGCCCACTTCAATGCATCGAAAGCATATCCCTGAGTTTGGTTATCGGTAATTCCCGAGGAACGTAACCACACCAAAGCCCTGTGACTGGCATCGATCTCCACGGGTAAGGTAACAAAACTAAATAGAGTGATTGTGGCAAACAAACAGATACCAATCAACAACAAACCGGGAAAAGTATTTACCATCAATATACCGGCCAACAAAATCCATTGTACCCAATGAGAAGCAAAGCTGACAACAGGTACCAAAGAAGAACGCAATTTCAACATTTGATAAGCCTTCGCGTGCTGTAAAGCATGACCGCATTCATGCGCGGCAACGGCAGCGGCAGCAATATTGGCTCCATAGTAAACCTCCTTACTCAGGTTAATGGTTTTATCCGCGGGATTATAATGATCGGTCAGCTGTCCTTCAACACTCCCGATCTTCACCCCTTGTATCCCATTATCTCGTAACATTTTCTCAACTACATCTTTTCCCGTCATTCCATTCGCCGTGGGAATATTCGAATATTTTTTAAATCTGCTTTTCAATTGCTGGCTAATCAACCAGCTTAACAAAGTAAATCCAATAAATATTACCCAAATCCAAATATCGGGTCTCATCGCTGTTTCTGTCATATACATTTAAAATTTTGATTCTACTAATGGCATACAAAAAACACGCCAAATTATTTTTGTCATATTTTCCTGACAAAAATATAGCATTCCTCTCATATTACATACTATTTTCACCAAGAATGACATTAACTATTGTATTTTAATAAAAACTTTACTACTTTGTGATCGTTGAATCTTTATGAGATTATTTGTAATATAAATATTAACTTTAAAGGTATTACAATGAAAACCTATAAACCAAACGAAATTAAGAACATTGCCTTAGTGGGTAGCTCCGGTTCGGGCAAGACCACGTTGGCAGAAGCCATGATGTATGAAGGCGGGGTCATCCCGCGCAGAGGTAGCGTTAGTGCCAAAAACACCTCATCCGACTATCGTCCGGTAGAGCAAGAATACGGTTCATCCGTATTTCCTGCCGTGCTATACACGGAATGGAAAGAGCACAAGCTCAATTTCATAGATACTCCGGGTGCTGACGACTTTGTCGGTGGAGTTATCTCTGCGCTAAATGTTGTCGACGCCGGGGTAATGGTCATAAATGCCGTAAGAGGTGTCGAGGTCGGAACGGAAATCATTAGCCGTCATGCCAAAAAACTCAACAAACCATTGATTTTTGTTATCAATCAATTAGATCACGAAAAATCTAATTTCGAGCATACGGTCGAACAAGCCAAAGCCGCTTTCGGTTCTAAAGTCGTTCTGGTTCAATACCCGGTAAACCAAGGTACCGGTTTCAATAAAGTCATTGATGTGTTAAAGATGGAGATGTACCAATGGAAACCTGAAGGAGGAAAACCGGACGTACTTCCCATTCCCGCGGAAGAAGAAGAAAAAGCCAATGAATTACACAACGCACTGATCGAGGCCGCTGCAGAAAATGACGAAAACCTGATGGAATTATTTTTCGAGAAGGGCAGCCTGACAGAAGACGAGATGCGCTCAGGCATCCGGAAGGGCTTGGTAAACCGCGACATGTTCCCCGTATTCTGCGTATCTGCTGAAAAAGACATGTGTGTACGCCGATTCATGGAATTCCTTATCAACGTCGCTCCGAAAGCCGACGAAATGCCTCCGTCCGTTACGGTAGAGGGTGTCGCAGTTCCTTATGACGAGAAAGGTCCGACCTCTCTTTACATGTTTAACACCACCGTCGAGCCGCATTTGGGCGAAGTTATCTATTTCAAGGTAGCTTCCGGTACCATCCACGAAGGAGACGACCTTTACAATGTAAATACAGACACGAAAGAACGTATATCACAACTCTACGTCGTCGCCGGAAAGAACCGGACAAAGGTGACCGAACTAATGGCGGGCGACATCGGGGCAACCGTGAAATTGAAAAATACAGGAAACGGGGATACGTTAAACACAAAAGACTGCGATTACAAATTCGCCCAAATCGTTTACCCGAACCCGCGCTTCAGAACGGCAGTAAAAGCCGTCAATAGCAGTGACGATGAAAAACTGGCAGAGGTTTTACAACGGATTCACCAGGAAGACCCCACCTTCAACGTGGAGTATTCGAAAGAATTAAAACAGATGATTATCTCCGGACAGGGAGAATTCCATCTGAACACCATGAAATGGCGTATCGAACATAACGATAAAATCGAAATTGAATTCATCCCCCCAAAAATACCTTACCGGGAGACCATTACCAAATACTCGTATGCCGATTATCGGCATAAAAAACAATCCGGAGGAGCCGGACAATTCGGAGAGGTTCACCTGGTTATTGAACCCTATACCGAAGGAATGCCAGATCCGGTAACTTACAGAATCAATAATGTCGACACCAAAATGTCGATTAAAGACAAGGAAGAAGTAGATTTACCGTGGGGAGGAAAACTCGTATTTTACAACTGTATTGTCGGAGGTGTTATCGAGGCCCGCTTTATGCCTGCTATATTGAAAGGTATTATGGAAAAAATGGAAGAAGGTCCGCTAACCGGATCCTATGCCCGCGATATTCGGGTATGTGTATACGACGGAAAGATGCATCCCGTGGATTCCAATGAAATCTCGTTCAAATTAGCCGGACGTAACGCTTTCAGCATGGCCTTCAAACAGGCTAATCCCAAGATATTGGAACCGATCTATGATGTCGAAGTCCTCGTGCCGGATGATTGCATGGGCGATGTAATGGGAGATTTACAAACACGTCGGGCTATCATCATGGGAATGGAAGCCGATTCAGGATTTCAGAAGCTAATGGCAAAAGTACCCCTGAAAGAGATGCAACGCTATTCAACCGCTTTAAGCTCTATTACCGGTGGTCGTGCAACTTTCACGATGAGTTTCTCCGGTTATGAAAAAGTTCCGGGAGAGATCCAGGAAGAGCTGCTTAAGGCATATCACGAAGAGGAAACTGACGAATAGTGACGCACCCTTTTCAAACCATACGAAGAGCTATCCCCAAATGTCGGGATAGCTCTTTCCGATTTCAAATGCAAGACAAAAATTAAGAGATTAGGGGCTTGAGGGATTAAGAAATTGAGAGATTGGGAGGAGGATTTTAGATTTATGATTTAAAGAGGGAAAATTCAGAACTATAATCATAATCAAAAATTACTTTCGGACTTTACGCACCTTCGAATCAATTGTAAATTGATTCGGATTTTCTATTTTTGCGTCATCAATAAATATTCTAAAGTTATGCACCTGTTTTATACTCCGGATATTGATGGAGAAAAATACATTTTGTCGGAAGAGGAGTCCAAACATTGTATTAAAGTTCTCCGCCTGGAAACGGGCCATGAAGTACATCTGATTGACGGGCGAGGCGGTTTTTACCGATGCGAGATCATCCGAGCTGACATCAAACGTTGCGAGGTTCGTTGTATCGAGAAAAAAGAGAATTACGGGGAAAAAAAATTTCATCTTCACATTGCCATCGCTCCGACCAAAAACATAGAACGTATGGAATGGTTTTTAGAAAAATGCACGGAGATCGGGATTGATGAGATTACCCCTCTCCTATGCGAACGTTCCGAACGGAAAATAATCAAACCGGATCGTTTGGAAAAAGTCATCGTTTCCGCCATGAAACAATCTTTAAAAGCCTACCGCCCCGTATTGAATCCGTTGACAGAATTTCAAACTTTTATAGCAAAAGAGCGGAACGGGGTAAAATATATCGCCCACTGTGAAGAAGGAGACAAAAAAAGGTTAGACGAGGTATACTCCCCGGAAAGTAATGTCACGATATTAATCGGACCGGAAGGTGATTTCTCAAAAAAAGAAATTCTCTCGGCTTTTTCTCATCATTTCATCCCCATTACGTTAGGTGAAAGCCGATTACGAACAGAAACCGCCGGAATAGTAGCCTGTCATAGCATCAACTTCATAAACCGGATATGATATTACAGCCACTCGATACCCTCTATCTGCAACAATTTCATCTTCACCTCCAGACCTCCAGTGTAACCGGTCAGCTTTCCTCCGGCCCCGACCACCCGATGGCAGGGGATAAAAACAGGAAGCGGATTACGACCATTCGCCATCCCGACCGCACGACAAGCATTCTTATCTCCGGCCCTCTCGGCCAATTCGCCATAAGTGATCGTGCTCCCGTAAGGTATCGACCTTAAGAGTTCCCATATTTTCATTTGGAAGAGGGTCCCTTCCGGGGCTAAAGGTAAATCAAACACGTGAAGACGTTTAGCGAAATAAGCGTCTAACTGACTTTTAGCTTCTCGAATCAGGGGAGTCTCTTTTATTTCAATCTCAGCCGGAGCCAACGATATCCGGTCTCCTAACCATAACCGGACCAACCTCCCGTCCTTTTCAACAAGATAATATTTTCCGATCAAACCGTTATAAGCGTATTTTGCCTGCATAAATCAATTTTTACGTTTTAAAGATACTACTTTTATTTACAATCGGAATATTCATTCGCTCTTTTTCAACCTCATTCCTATTTCTGATTCCGTCAGTCCGAAAAGAAAAACAACAATTTTAAAAATATGGAACATATCTCTCCCGAATTAAAAAGGATTTTATATTTTTGTATCGGTAAAAAAGGAGTCCCATAACGATTTAAGGACTCTTTTCCAAAAGAAATTCGGAAGAAAATCTCTTCCCTGAAAAAAGTTATCGTGGATTTTACGAATGAGTTAAATGAGCGTCAAAAAGAAGCCGTGCTTAACACGGAAGGGCCGACACTTGTCATCGCAGGAGCGGGCTCGGGAAAAACCCGTGTCCTGACCTACCGGATAGCTCAACTCCTCAGTAAAGGAGTTCCGGCTTACCGTATTTTAGCTCTTACCTTCACGAACAAAGCCGCCAGAGAGATGCAACGTCGCATTGCAGCGCTTGTCGGGCAAGAGCAGGCAGCCAATTTATGGATGGGGACATTTCACTCCGTTTTTTCCAAAATATTGAGAACGGAAGCCTCACACCTCGGCTACAGTTCTAATTTTACCATATACGACTCGCAAGACTCCAAGAACCTGATCAAATCCATTATCAAAGATTTACGACTGGATGATAAGGTATATAAACCGAGCGACGTACTCGGCAGGATATCCATGGCTAAAAACAACCTGATCATAGCTCAGGCTTATGCTCAATCGGCCAAGATTACAGCTGCAGACCAGGCTGCCAAAAAGCCGATGGTCAGTGAAATATACAAATACTATCAGCTTCGCTGCAAGCAAAGCGATGTCATGGACTTTGACGATCTGCTGTTGCAAACCAATATTCTTTTCAGGGATTTTCCCGAGATTTTGGCCAAGTACCAGCAAAAATTCAATTACATTTTAGTGGATGAGTATCAGGACACGAACTACTCCCAATATCTCATCATCAAAAAACTGTCCGAGATACACAAAAATATATGTGTCGTGGGAGACGATGCCCAAAGCATCTATTCATTTCGGGGAGCCAGGATTGAGAATATCCTGAATTTCCGAAACGATTACCCGGAATATAAACTTTGTAAATTGGAGCAGAACTACCGTTCGACCACAACGATCGTGGAGGCAGCTAACAGTATTATCTGCAAAAACAAGGAACAGATACCCAAAACCATCTTTTCTCAAAACGAAGAGGGAGAGAAGATCCGCGTATTGAAAACGATGTCGGATAAAGAAGAGGGATTTCAAGTAGCGAACGAAATTTTCAAGTTAGCGCAAACCGAACAATCGGATTACAGCCATTTTGCCATACTCTATCGAACCAACGCCCAATCCAGAATCATGGAAGAGGCTCTTCGTAAAAGGAACATCCCGTATAAGATATATGGAGGGCTCTCCTTCTACCAGCGCAAGGAGATCAAAGACCTGTTAGCCTATTTACGGTTAACGGTAAACCAAAACGATGAAGAGGCGTTGAAACGAATCATCAACTATCCGCGACGGGGTATCGGAGATACGACGATCGACAAACTGAAAGAAGTTGCGACCAAATACAACGTCAGTATTTGGACCGTACTTTGCAATCTAAATAAAATTCCCGGCATCCTGTCTGCCGGCAGCGTCAGCAAACTGAATCATTTCCGAGAGATGATAACAGGTTTTTCCCGGTCGGCAGAAACAGAAAATGCTTATGAGGTAGTTTCTCTGATAGCAAAAGCCTCCGGAATAGTTGAAGACCTGGCAACGGATGATACTCCGGAGGGGGTATCCCGAAAAGAGAATATCCAGGAGTTATTGAATGCCGTTAAAGAATTCAGCGAAACGGCTTACAAAGAAGGAAAAGAAGATAAACTCCCGGCATTCTTAGAAGGTGTAGCCCTTCTGACCGATCAGGACAGTGAAAAACCGGAAGACCGGGAAAAAGTAACCCTGATGACGATTCACGCGGCAAAAGGCCTCGAGTTTCCCAACGTATTTATAGTCGGTGTAGAGGAAGATCTTTTCCCCGCTCAACAAAGTACATTCTCTCCATCTGCTTTGGAAGAAGAACGACGCCTTTTTTACGTGGCTCTCACGCGGGCCGAAAAGCGGGTTTTAATCAGTTTCACGACGACTCGCTATAAAAACGGAAACATCGTCTACCCGAAACCATCCCGGTTCATCGGTGAAATGAACCCGCTTTATCTGGATGGATACTTTGCCCCGGCCCGCCCGTCATCAGAACTACCTGTTTTCAAAACGCCGGCACACACCGAAAGATATGCCAGAACAAACCAAACTCCTTTAAGAAACGTAGAAGTACCTGTAATAGATACTTCCAAACTGAAAATACTATCGACAGATGCCGTCGTTCCGGACATGGTTATTTTTCACCCTAATTTCGGGGCGGGAAAAGTCATTTCCCTCGAAGGATTGGGAGTAAACAGAAAAGCAAAAGTGTATTTTTCCAAACACGGTCAGAAGATTTTATTGTTAAAATTTGCAAAACTATACGTGCAAGAAGATTAATATTAATGACTTATAAACAATTTATATTATATTTGTCCCATATTCTAAGACAATAACAGATAAAACTAAATTATTTCGGTAGAAATTTTCTTATTCCGAAGTTTCCAAAATCAATTTTAAAGATTAAACATCCTATACATGGCATATAATTATAATACCCAAAGAAAGAAATTGCTTCTTCCCGAGTATGGAAGAAATATTCAAAAAATGATAGATCATTTATCGACTATCGAGGACCGGGAAGAACGGACCCGTGCAGCCAAAACCGTAATCAGCGTCATGGGAAACCTTTATCCCCACCTTCGGGATGTTCCCGATTTCCGTCATAAACTTTGGGATCATCTGGCCATCATGTCTAATTTCAGTTTGGATATCGATACTCCCTATCCTCTTCCGTCTATAGAGAAATTACACGAGAAACCCGAAAAATTAGAATACAATAACCACCATATCAAATACAAACACTACGGTTTATTAACCGAAAAATTAATCCAAAAAATAAAAGAAACCGACGATCCCGAACTGAAGCGCGTCCTAACCGTATTGACGGCCAATCACATGAAAAAATCATTCCTGACCTGGAATAAAGATTCCGTCGAAGACGAGCAAATCTACAATGATATCAACACGTTATACGGAGGCAATATTGAGATGCCCGAAGGCATGACTCTCTCCCACTCTAAAGACCTCCTGCAAAAAAAAGGCAAACCAGCCAACAAACCCCAAACCAAAAACGGGAATACAAACGGAAACAACAATAAAAAAATTCATTATAAAAAACACAATTAACTCCCTGCCTAAAAAATAAAGCTTTGTCCGGAGGTAATAATCATATCCGGACACTCCGGTTGAAATTTATACAGATGAACGTACTAACCCAAAGCTCATAATGGAGGTAACTCTTATTTTCGGAAGTAATATGGGCGACCGAAAGGCTGTCATTCAAGAAGCCATGAGACTGATGGAAGAGATCGGGAAAATTCGCAGGATCTCCTCTTTATATGAAACGGCCCCGTGGGGATTCGAATCTCCCGATACGTTCTACAACCAGGCTGCCATATATTCAACCTGCTTATCAGCAGAAAATGTATTGAAAAAATGCATGGAAACCGAAAAAATACTCGGCAGAAAACGCACCGCCTCCCGATATTGTTCCCGTACCATAGACATCGACATTTTGTTTTACGATTCATGCATCATACATACTCCTGATTTGGTTATTCCCCATCCCCGGATAACAGAACGAAATTTTGTCCTGACCCCGTTACATGAGATCATACCGGATTTTATACATCCGTTAACCGGCAAAAAAATATCCGAACATTTTGCCGAATGTCCGGATTCCTTACTCGTGTTAAAGCGGGAAGGTTAAACTCTTCTGATCTCCGCCCCGATCGCGTTCAATTTTTCGTCAATGTTTTCATAACCGCGATCAATCTGATCGATATTATGAATTACGCTCGTTCCCTGGGCAGAAAGAGCGGCAATCAACAACGCGATTCCGGCACGAATATCCGGAGACGTCATCTTCGTTGCCCGCAACTGAGACTCATGGTTCTGCCCTATCACCGTAGCCCGGTGCGGATCACACAAAATAATTTTAGCTCCCATATCTATCAACTTATCGACAAAGAAAAGCCGACTTTCGAACATTTTTTGATGAATCAGCACACTACCTTTCGCCTGAGTGGCAACAACCAGGAACACACTCAGCAAGTCAGGAGTCAACCCCGGCCAAGGAGCATCCGCAACGGTTAATATGGAACCGTCAATAAAATCCTCAATCAAATAATGTTCCTGCCGGGGAATATACAGATCGTCGCCTCGTTCCTCCACCCGGATTCCTAAACGCCGAAAAGCCCCCGGAATAATACCCAATTGTTCGATACAAACATCTTTAATCGTAATTTCCGAACGGGTCAGCGCCGCCAACCCGATATAGCTCCCTACCTCGATCATGTCGGGCAAACAACGATGAGTGCATCCTCTTAAAGAGGCTACACCTTCAATCCTCAACAAATTGGAGGCGATACCTGAAATTTTAGCACCCATGGCATTCAACATCTTGCACAGTTGTTGGATATAAGGTTCGCAGGCAGCATTGTAAATAGTGGTTACCCCTTCCGCCAGAACAGCAGCCATCACGATATTGGCAGTACCTGTCACCGAAGCCTCATCCAACAGCATATAGGCCCCTTTCAATTTTTGCGCGGAAGCCTTAAAACACCCTTTCACGGCATCGTACTCAAAAGAAGCCCCCAAGTTCTCAAATCCTAAAAAATGGGTATCCAAACGACGACGTCCGATTTTGTCTCCTCCCGGTTTCGGCACCAATCCATAACCGTATATGGCCAAAAGCGGACCAAGAATCATGATAGATCCCCGCAAACTTGCCGCTTTATTATAAAAATCCTCGGTGTCCAAATAGCCGAAATCAATATCCGAGGCCTGAAAAGCATACTCTCCTTTACGAATCCTCTCTACGGACACGCCCATTCCTCGTAATAATTCTATCAACTTCAACACATCTAATATTTCCGGTACATTACTGATCGTCACCCTTTCTTTTGTCAACAAAGTTGCACATATCACCTGTAATGCCTCATTTTTTGCTCCCTGAGGAATAAGTTCTCCTTTTAAACGTTTTCCTCCGACAACTTCAAACTTGCTCATTCGTATACTTCATTTTAATTACAACGTATGCGTAAAACTATTAAAAAAACAAACGTGAACAAAATAAGCCTAACTTTAAATTTGCTGTAGCAAAATTATATGTATACATTTGTAAAAAACATATTGCTGCACCAATAAGATTAATCTTTAAAAAAAACAGTATGAAAAGCTTCTTAAAGTATACATTAGCAACAATCGTCGGTATCATCATCGTACACATTTTCTTCTTTTTTATACTTATCGGGATGATCGGTGCCATTGCCAGTATGTCGACCACGACCGTTACCATCAAAGACAACACGATATTGAAACTCTCCTTACAACATGCCATACCCGACAAAGCATCGGATAATCCGATTGAAAATTTCGATTTCAAATCGTTGACCCCCAGCAAACTGATGGGACTGAATAACATATTGAAAAGTATTTATCAAGCGGCCGGAGACAGCCGGATCGCCGGTATCTATATGGATCTTACCGAAATCAATTCGAACTTCGGTGGATTGGGAAGTATAGAAGAAATACGTAATGCCTTAATAGATTTCAAAAAAAGCGGAAAATTTATTTATAGCTATTCCAATCTGGGATATTCGCAAAAAAGTTATTACCTGGCATCCGTCGCCGATAGCCTTTTTGTCAACCCGGAAGCCCCGCTCTTACTGACCGGAATGAGCGCTGAAGTCGCATTTTATAAAGATCTGCTGAAAAAAATAGGAGTAAAACCGGAGGTCATCCGGGTGGGTAAGTTCAAAGCCGCCGTAGAACCGTTTATGGACGATCACATGAGTGAGGCTAACCGGGAACAAATACAAACCTATTTGAACTCGTTATGGAATACTCAAATACAAGGAATATCCGAAGCCCGGCATATTCCGGTGGAGAAAATCAATCGACTGACCGACAACTTTCGGGTATACACGACACAAGAGTTCGAACAAGAAGGCTTTTTCGACGGGACGATATACGAGGACGAGATGTTGAATAAACTGAAAAGGGCTTGCGGACAGGACCCCAACCAAAAAGTAGAGATAGCCTCATTACCGGATTATTTCAAAAGTTTAGCTCCTAACCTCAACTTCACGGCCGACAAAATTGCTGTCATTTATGCCCAAGGAGAGATCGGTTTCGAGCAAAACTCCAACACGATCGGGCCGGAGTTAGCCAAAACGATCCGAAATGCCAGAGAAGACCAAAGCATCAAAGCCATCGTTTTGAGAGTAAATTCCCCGGGAGGAAGTGCCTTAACTTCCGAAATCATCTGGAGGGAAGTCAAATTAGCCGCCAACGCCAAACCATTCATTGTTTCCATGGGCAACGTCGCAGCCTCCGGAGGCTATTACATCTCATGCGCCGCCGACACGATCGTTGCCGACCCGATGACATTAACCGGCTCCATCGGTATCTTCGGACTTCTATTCAGCGGGGAAGAACTGATAAAAGATAAATTAGGCATCTCTACCAACGTCGTAAAAACCAACGAACACAGCGACTTCGGAGGCGGTTATCCCCTTCCTCTTCCCGTAAGCTCCAGGCCACTTACCTCTTACGAAAGAAACGTTATGCAAAATTATATCAACCGGGGATATGATACCTTTTTAAGTCGGGTTAGCGAAGGACGCCGCATGAGTAAAGAAGCGGTCGATGAAATCGCCCAGGGGAGAGTCTGGACGGGTACCGATGCCCTCAGAATCGGGTTAGTCGATCTTCTCGGCGGTTTGGACGATGCCATACGGATCGCGGCCGACAAGATAAAATCGACCCAATACCAAATCGTAGAACTGCCAACGAGTAGAAATCCGATAGAAGAGTTGATTTTAAATCTTTCGGAGACAGTAAAGAACCAAATCATAAAATCCGAATTAGGGGCATACTATGAACTGTATACGGCCCAAAAAACATGGTTAAGTATACAAGGAGCCGTCGCACGTATCCCTTACAACGTATCATTCAACTGAAACAGTAAGGTTCAATTACTAACTTTAAAAATCTGCATAGTGATTAAATATCTTGTTTTATGGCCTTTAAGCATACTTTACGGAATAGGCGTAAATATCAGGAACCGATTGTTTAATCTGGGCCTTCTCGAGTCAAAAGAGTTCGATGTTCCCATCATCTGTATCGGTAATATCACGATCGGAGGCACGGGAAAAACACCCCACACGGAATCCATCATTAACGTACTCCAGAAAGACCATCGCGTAGCTTGTTTAAGCCGGGGATACAAACGCAAAACTTCCGGATACATATTGGCGACAGAAAATTCCACGGCGGATGAAATCGGAGACGAACCCAAGCAAATAAAAAATAAATTTCCGGATATCACGGTTGCCGTCGATGCCGACCGTGTCAGAGGGGTGAAAAAACTACAACAATTACCCAACCCTCCGGATATCATTATTCTTGACGACGGATTTCAACACCGATACGTGAAAGCGGACATCAATATCCTGCTGATCGATTACAACCGTCCTATCTATAAGGATCATCTCCTTCCCTTGGGACGGTTACGCGAACATCACAGCGCTTTGGAACGGGCCAATTATGTCATCATTACCAAATGTCCCTCCAATATCACCCCGATAGAAAAAAGAATCATCTATAAAAATCTGAAGCTAAAGGCTTACCAGGAACTGCTGTTTACCACCATGCAATACGGGGACATTACCCCGTTAGACGGTAAAAGTAAGTGCCTAAAAAATAATAATAGCGTCGTCTTATGCGTTACGGGGATCGCGCAACCGGGCCCCTATCAGGAACATTTGAAAACACTTTTCGGCCAGGTCTCCTTTTTAACTTTTCCGGATCACCACCGTTTCACGAACAACGACATACAGAAAATCATTCAGGAATTCAATAAAATTGATCAACCGGACAAGTACATTTTCACAACGGAAAAAGACGCAACCCGCTTGATTTCATACGAATTTCCCGATGAAATCAGGGAACGTATGTTTTATATACCTATCGAACCCGAATTTTTAACTTCCAAAGATCAACTCATCAAAAATATACACAACTATGCTAAGCAAAATAAAAGAAAGTAAAGATTTTATCTATCCTTTTTTAGACGGAGAATATTCGACAGGTATCATCCTCGGTACGGGCTTAGGAGAACTCGGAAAATCCATTGAAATAAAACAGGCTATCCCTTACGCGGAAATCCCCAACTTTCCGGTATCGACAGTCGAAGGGCATCAAGGTAAACTGTTGATCGGCCAATTCGGCAATAAGAACGTGATCGCCATGCAAGGACGCTTTCACTTCTACGAAGGATACAACATGAAGGAAGTTACTTTTCCCGTGAGAGTGATGCACGCCTTAGGGGTGAAAACATTGTTCGTTTCCAACGCGGCAGGCGGAGTAAACACCAACTACCTGGTAGGAGACCTCATGATCATAAAAGACCATATCAATCTCTTCCCGGAACATCCGTTACGGGGAAAAAACATGGAGGAGCTGGGCCCTCGCTTCCCGGGTATGACCGAGGCTTACAGTAAAAGATTAATCTCTTTGGCGGAAGAGATCGGCAAGAAACTGAATATTAAACTACAAAAAGGTGTATACGCCGGCTTGCAAGGGCCTTCTTTCGAGACACCAGCAGAATATAACTGGATAAGAGTCATCGGAGGAGATGCCGTGGGCATGTCTACGGTACCTGAAATTATTGTAGCCCGGCATATGAATATGGAATGTTTCGGTATGTCGGTAATCACCAATAGTACAGCTAACGAAGAGCTGATAAAGACAAATCACGAAGAGGTCCAAGACGTGGGAAATCATGCACAACCCCGTATGACAGCCATTTTCCGGGAAATGATCAACCAATTATAATAAAATGACGGTAATACCGTCATTTTTTATAATTCTCCAATTGCAACATGATTTGAGCAGCTCCCCGGGCATCGCTCAACGCTTCATGGTGATTTAACGCTATTCCAAAATAATCACACACCGTGTTCAAACGATAATTCGGTAACTCTTTTATATATCTCCGGGTTAACTGATAGGTACAATAATGTTGGGGTAAACGGGTATAAATATCAGCTCTTTCCAAACAGGCTTTCAATACCCGCATATCGAAGCTCGCGTTATGGGCTACCAACGCATCCGTATCCAAAAAAGAGGCAATCTCTCCCCAAAGCTCTTCAAATAAAGGAGCATCCGCAACCTGCTCGGGGGTAATTCCATGTATATCTATAAACTTCCGGTAAAAAAAGTAAGGCTCAGGCTTTATCAAACGGAAAAATTCATTTACGATCTTTCCGTTTCGTACCTGAACCAAACCGATAGCGCATGCACTCGTCGGGTATCGATTGGCCGTTTCAAAATCAATAGCTGTAAAATCTAACATGAATGCCGTAAATTCCCGTCAACACTTTTTCTTCATCATTATTCCAGCCCCGAAGCGCCCGGTATCTCCCTGATCTCCCCGGTAAGAGAAGAAACGATCCCGGTTACATACCGTACAAATACGGGCCACTTCAATATAACCGGAACATAAACCGGCCTCCATCAACTCCCTGCGATTAGCTTCCCACAAATCGAAATTGTATTTCCCATGATTTTTCCCCGACTCTACCAAGTCTTCCCAGCGATTCAAATTTTTTCGGACGATCTCGACAACCTCTTCGCCCACTTCAAAACAACACTTCCCGATAGAAGGTCCTATGCCGGCTCTTATATCTTTAGGATTACATCCGAACTCTTTTTTCATCCGGGCGACGACCCGAGAAGTAATCTTCCCCACCGTTCCCCGCCATCCAGCATGAATCGCCGCAATCACGTGCCTCTCCGTATCGTAAAGTAAAATAGGCACGCAATCGGCGGCTAATACCATCAAACAAACCTCCGGTAAAGCAGTAATCAAGGCATCTGTCTCCGGCAAACGGGTTTCCCGCACTCTTCCCCCGCACCCGACACTATTTTCAAGCACGACTTCGACATGGGTCGTATGTTTTTGTTCCCCGGTCGTCACCGTCGATAAATCCACTCCTACTTCCGACAATAACAGTTGTCGATTCTTCAATACATTCTCTCCCTCATCCTCCTCTGTAAAACCGATATTTAAAGAAGACTGCCCTCCACGACTGACACCACCCTCACGACCGGAAATAAAATGCACAAGATGAGAACAACTCCCCAATCCCGTAAACCGATAAACAGGTATATTATTATGAATACTCCTTTTCAGCATAAATAACTCTTTTAGGCGGCAAAGTTACAAAAACACCCCAAGAAAAACTCGCGAAAACATAACAATTTCATTATGGAGAACGTACTTATCACAAACCAAAAAGAAAGAAAAATGTGGCAAGAATTATGTAAAATGAGGGCTGAATACCTCGATAAATATAACCTTAAAGCTCAAGGCTATCCCTCACGTTTAGTGGAAACATTACTCTACGAGATTGCCAGATTAGAAGGAATTACAGTTAAAAAGCAAGATTTTTTGGATGTCCTCAACGAAAAAAATACCCCTGAACGAATAACCGAATGGGACATTCACAGAATAAAAGATTTGGAATCCGCTTTTTTGTACCTTGTCAGGTGTTCCAAACAACAGAAAAAATTTTCTTCGGAATTTGTACGGGATGTCAGCGCCTTGGTAATGAAACACACGGGAAAAGAGGAGACAACTACCGTCGGCCGATACGATACGTCACTGGGTGATTTCCGTTTGGGAGAAGAGTACTACGAGGAAGGAGTGCTCTCCGATTATACTCAAATTCCGGATATGCTTGACAAATTATGCAAGAAAGTTAATGAAGAGTTGGATCAGGTGCACGATATCATGACGGTAAAATTAGGGGCCCGTTTCCATTATCGCTTCCTGCACATCAAACCATTTGGAGAGGGAAATATCGAGGTGGCCCTGCTGTTAATGAACTACATCCAAATGTTATTTAACGAACCGCTTATCATTATTCCGGGAGAGGATAAAGCCAAATACCTTTCAGCCTTAAAGATGCAAAAAGACAAACCTACACCCGAAATCTTCGAGGAGTTTGTTGGTAAAGAATTACTCGAGTCTCTACAAAAGGAATTATCTTAAAGAGGTGCATATTGATAAGCAAAACCGTTCGAAGGCGGAAGTGGATAAACCCATTTTCCGCCTTCGATTATTATAAACGGATCAACGACAAGTATCCCGACTTTTATTCCGTATTCGTCCGAACGAATTCAGGAACTTTTCAAAGAGATAAAAAAAAGTCAATGAAATTCTTTGTGATTTATAATGAATGGACTATCTTTGCTGGCCGTTAAAGTAGAAACAAATTTAAAATTATATACGAGATGAAAAAGGGCATACATCCTGAAAATTACAGATTAGTAGCATTTAAAGATATGTCTAACGGAATGACTACTATTACCAAGTCAACAGCCGCAACAAGAGAGACTATTGAAATCGATGGAGTAGAATATCCTCTGATTAAGATGGAAATTTCCAACTCTTCACACCCGTTTTATACCGGTAAAATCAAATTGATCGACACTGCAGGACGTGTCGATAAATTCATGAACCGTTATAAATCACACATGGAAAACAGAAAAAAATAATCGTTTCGATACGATATAAAAAAGTCGCTTATCAAAAAATAAGCGACTTTTTTACTATTTAAACGTCCTGAATTCACGGGTATCTTCAAAGACTCGATCGATAATACGTTTTTCCACGTCATCGAAAACTTTTCCACGTCTTTTCATGACAGCTTCTGCCGTAACCGTAAATTGACGCATTTGATGCTCTACAAAACCGGAAGCCCCTCCCCAGGAAAAAGAAGGGATAAAATTCCTCGGAAAATCGGAACCGAAAATATTGGCCCCGACACCGACAACGGTTCCCGTATTAATCATCGTATTGATTCCCATTTTCGAATGATCTCCCATGATCAAACCGCAAAACTGCAAACCCGTTTTCCGAAAATGCCGGGTGTCGTAATCCCACAGCTTAACCTCTACATACGTGTTTTTCAAATTGGAATTATTCGTATCCGCACCCAAATTACACCACTCGCCTATAACCGAATTTCCCAAAAAACCATCATGTGCTTTATTGGAATACCCGATAAACACGACATTATTCAATTCCCCGCCGCATTTGCAGTAAGGCCCCAAAGTCGTTGCTCCATAGACCTTCGCTCCCATATTCAACACGGCATGCTCACACATGGCCAATGGCCCCCGGATCAATACTCCCTCCATGATTTCCGCTTCTTTACCTATGTACACCGGTCCGCCATCCGTATTAATCGTCGCGTACCGGACAACAGCCCCCTCTTCCAAGAAGACAGGATACTTTCCGCGTATCCGTACGCTATCTTCCAAAACAGCGCTCTTTCTCCCCTTTGTCAACAAATCGAAATCAAGAAGTAATTCCCCGGCATTATAAGCAAAAACATGGTAAGGATAAATTATCCTCGTGCATTCTCCCGAATATTCCAGGGAACGGAACGCGGCGAACTCCTCTTTTCTTAACCGATCGGCCACCTGTTTGCCGCCTCGCACGGCAATCACGACTCCCTGTTCTCCGAACAACAAATCATTCGATTCCAAACGACGAACAGCAGCAACCAGGTCCGCATTCGCACATACGGAGGCATTTATCCACAAATTATCATCCTCCGTCCGCAAGGGATATTTCTCCTGAAGATAATCACTTGTTAAATAGGAAACGGAGTTATTCAACCTTCTTTCCCACTTCTCTCTGAGCGTGAGAATACCTACCCGTATCTCGGAAACCGGACGAGTCAAGGTAAGAGGCCTTAACGTACTCCAACTTTTATCATCAAATAAAATAGTATTCATTCGTATTATCTAATTATTCTATGACAAAAATAACAATTGCTTCCATTACTTCCCGTATTACAGGAAAAAATCTTTGGCACAGGAATTGCCCTGTATAGAATCGTCTCAACTCAAATGAATCGTTGACAAAATGTCAGTCATTCGTTTTTATCACACACGAGACAGAAGGTGAAGAGGAGTGTAATTACAAAAAACAACTAAAAAGGAAGATAAGGAGATCATAATGAACGAAATAAACTTTGACGATATGCTATCGGAAAATATACAGGAAGAACGTCAAGACTTATTACAGATATTAGGAGATGAAAAAGAATTGCTGAACGAATCGATTAATATACCTGACACTCTGCCAATATTACCGCTTCGGAACACCGTGTTGTTCCCGGGTGTAATTATTCCCATCAATATCGGCAGGGAAAAATCCCTGAAACTGATCAAATATGCTTACAAACAAAGCGCCATGATCGGGGTTATCGCCCAAAAAGACACCAACACGGAGAATCCGGCACAAAACGACCTGTATTCTATCGGTACCGCCGCATCCGTTTTGAAAATATTAGAGATGCCGGATGGAACAACAACGGCAATCATTCAGGGGAAAAGAAGATTCCAGTTGGAAGATATCCTGTACGATGAACCCTATCACGTGGGGAAAATTATAGTAAAAACGGAAGAAGTTCTATCTAAAAACGATGAAGAATACAACGCTATTTCCGACTCGTTGAAAGAGATGGCTATGAAAATCGTAAAGTATTCCAGCAATATTCCCAATGAAGCCGGCTTCGCGTTGAAGAACATCGAAAGCATGCTGTTCCTGATCAATTTTATCTCATCCAATACGGACATTGACTATCGAAATAAACAGGAACTGCTGGAGATTGACAGCATAAAAGAACGGGCGATAAAACTGTTGGAACTACTGAGTAAACAGGTCAGCATTTTAGAATTGAAGAATGATATCCAGAAAAAAGTAAAATTCGATCTGGATAAGCAGCAACGGGAATATTTCCTGCATCAACAAATGAAAACCATTCAGAACGAATTGGGCGGAAATTCCGTTGATGATGATATTCAGGAACTGGAAGAAGCAGCCAAAAAGAAAGACTGGGGAAAAAATATCCAGGAATTCTTTGAAAAAGAACTACAGAAATTAAGAAGACAGAATCCTTCCATGCCGGATTATTCCGTGCAACTGAATTATTTGAAAGAATTAACCGAGTTACCGTGGAACCACTATTCGGAAGATAACTTCGACTTGCAGAAGGCTTCGGAAATATTAGACAGCGATCACTACGGCCTGGAAAAAGTAAAAGAACGAATCCTCGAATACTTAGCCGTATTGAAATTAAAAGGAGACATGAAATCTCCGATCATCTGTCTATACGGCCCCCCGGGAGTAGGAAAAACTTCTTTAGGAAAATCCGTAGCCAAGGCTTTAAACCGGGAATTCGTCAGGATGTCGTTAGGAGGACTGCACGATGAATCGGAAATCCGCGGGCACCGTCGTACCTACATCGGAGCCATGCCTGGACGGATCATTCAGGGAATAAAAAAAGCCGGGACCTCAAATCCCGTGTTCATTTTGGACGAGATCGACAAGGTCGGGCAGGACTTTAGAGGAGACCCTCAATCCGCCCTCTTGGAAGTATTGGATCCGGAACAAAATTCAACTTTCCACGACAACTACTTAGACGTGGATTACGATCTGTCCAAAGTGATGTTTATCGCAACGGCAAATGATATTTCCACCATAGCTCCGCCTCTACGCGACCGAATGGAGATGATCGAGGTAAGTGGTTATCTGATGGAGGAAAAAATTGAAATTGCCAAACGGCATTTGATCCCGAAACAGTTAACCAATCACGGGGTAAAAGCAGAAGAGGTAGAATTTAGCGATACTATTTTAAATTATATCATCGATAAGTATACCCGGGAATCCGGAGTACGCAATCTGGATAAAACATTAGCCAAAATTATGCGTCAGGTAGCCAAACACGTCGCCCTTGATCCCACTTTCTCGATAAAGCTTTCCAAAGAAAGCGTAAAAGAGTACCTGGGGACTCCCATATTCACGAGAGAAGAGTACCAAGGGAACGAGCTGCCGGGTGTCGTTACGGGATTGGCATGGACAGCTGTCGGTGGAGAAATCCTTTATATCGAATCCAGCATCAGCAAAGGGAAAGGTATGCTAACCATGACCGGCAGCTTAGGAGAAGTCATGAAAGAATCCGCCACCTTGGCCTTAGAATATATTAAATCGCACGCGGAAGAATTAAACATAGACACCGCATCTATCGAAGAGCATAATATCCATATTCATGTTCCTGCCGGAGCTGTCCCTAAGGATGGTCCTTCCGCCGGAATTACCATGGTAACCTCTTTAGCGTCTTCCCTCACGGGGAGAAAAGTAAAAAAAGCATTAGCTATGACCGGAGAGATTACTCTTCGCGGCAAAGTATTACCCGTCGGAGGAATCCGCGAAAAAATCTTAGCCGCCAAACGAGCCGGTATTAAAGAAGTCATCCTGTGCCACGAGAACAAAAAAGATATCGATGAAATAAAGAAAGAATATATCAAAGGCATTAAATTCCATTTCGTCGATCATATACGGGAAGTTTTACAAATTGCCTTACTCTAAAATAGAAACGGCCTTTCCCTCCGGAAAGGCCGTTCTTATTTCTTCACGACTCTTTACCCCTCGTCATGTCGCACTCCATTCTCGTCATTCAATCCCTTCGTAAGAGTCTTCACTAACTTATATTTATTGAAAAATTCACCAAGAATAACCCTCAAAACCGTATAGCCCGGAATCGCCAAAATCATACCCGGAATACCGGCAATGCTACCGGCAACCAAAATCACAAGAAAGATCTCCAACGGATGGGCATGGACACTGTTCCCGTATATCAAAGGCTGCAGTACCGTATTATCAATCAATTGAGTAATAGAGAACACGATCGCCATGTATACAAGTAAAGGAAACAGCGCCGTATAAAAATCCATATCAAGATGCGTGGCTATTCCCACAACCAACCCGAATACAGCACCGATCAAAGGACCGATATAAGGGATCACGTTTGTAATTCCCGTCACCAAACCGATCACCACCGCGGTATTAAATTTCAGCCCCACGATGGAAAGCCCAAGAATATTCAATCCCATCACAATGATCACTTCGAAGATAATACCTACAAAATAACGAACGAGCAATTTCTGAATAGAATCCAACGCTTTTTTCGTTCCTTCTTCGTATTGAGTGGGCACGACAGCCAAAAGCATTCTGGAAAACAGCTTGCTGTCTTTCAGAAAGAAGAAAGTAATGAAAGAGATTGAAAACAACGCGATAAAAATGCCGCTGATCGTCCCCGCCAATGAACCGAACAAATTTTTAACCCGGCTAACATCGACCAAAGAACTCAAGTTTTTCTCAATATAATCTTTTATATCCTGATCGTTATCGATAATACCAAAATGCTTTAAACCGCGCTCCGCATCCGCTAACGGAGCATCAAGCTGATTCACTATATTGGCAACGCTCAGATCACTCAACGACTGAAATTCCTGGCTCGCCATAGGAATGACCGTATAAAAGAAAAGAATAAAAACCACCCATATACACACTAAGGTCACAGCAGCCTTCAATGAATCGGAAAGAGCATATCCCCGTATTTTTATACGACCTAACAAATCTATAATCGGCCTTCCGAGAAAAGAGATCACTACAGACACCAAAATATAGGCAATAATGGACGAGAAGTACCAACACAGAAATGCGATGATGGCTAAAATAATCCCTCCTAAAAGGTATTTCCCTAAACTATTCATATCTCATTTTCCATTTATTCTATCTTTACACGAAACAAAATTAGATAAATAAATCGGTCCTTTTCCTCTTTTTACCATTTTTCCGTCATTTCGATAATGTGATGTTTACGAATAATCAACATTCCATGCCGATCTCCCGTAATTCCCTCTTTCAGTTTATAAGGATAAATTATTTTTTCTCCCTCCATATTCGTCGGGAAATAACAACATTGCAGATTATCGTATTTTTTCTGTAAAACCTCTCCCGTTTCAATGATATGGGTCGAAAACAAGAACTGACTATTTCTACGTGTGGTGAACGCTTCTGTTACGGCAACCGTGGCATCATAAGCATCCTTTACGTTTACACCTTTAAATAACTCATCAAATATAAGCACCAGATTTTTATTTCGACCGACCTCTTCGGCTATCGTTTTTATTCGAAGAATCTCAGCATAAAAATGGCTATACCCCAAATTCAAATCATCAGACACGTTAATTGAAGTATACATTCCGTCGCGAACGGAGAAAGTCATCCCTTTCGCCGGAACAGGAAGTCCGATATGCGCCAAATACACGGCAATACCGAAAGCCTTCATAAAAGTAGACTTCCCGGCCATATTGGCTCCCGTCAGGAAAAACATATTCCGCTCTTTATCGATCCGAAACGAGTTGGAAACAGGATTACTGATTGCCGGATGAAAAAGCTCTTCTACCTGCATAACAGCTTCCTCTTTCGGCAAAATACGAGGAGTTGCAAAATCATATTTATTCGCCACACGAGCAACAGCGGTATATACATCCAACTCATACAATAAATTTCTCAATGCTTTCAGTTGCTCCTTGCAAATCGTCCTCAGAATGTAATCGTAACGATACACTTTCATAAAAGACAACTTCTTTACGTTCGTTTCCTTACGCCACCATTTCAATTTCTCGGAATGAATAATTTCATCTATGGTTTTACGTTGCTCGAGATAAGCCGTCTCCCGAGGATCAAACGACCGGATGAATTGCTCCAACACCCCGAACATTTGAATGGTCGCCGCAATACCTCCACGAATAATGTCGTATTCGGGATCGCAAATACTTCCGTGCTTCATGCGCAACCACCAGGTATCTATAAAGGCAAGGATTTTTTTTCGCCTTTCCGTTGCAAACAAATAGGCATCCAAGTTATCGAATAATTCCGGCTCCAAAGGAAATTCTATATTTGCACGACGAAAATAATCGATCATTTTATAACGACGCTTCAACTCCTCCTCATCGGTAATCGGATTTTCAAACATGCATTCCAATAATTGCTCCCCTCCCATCGTCTTCGTATCGTTAAACAAATTAAACACAGATGTACTTTTAAACTTACCCAACAGTTCCAAATCCTTTAAAGTCTGCCAATCCGCAACGAATTTACCGGGTTCTCCGGAATCCGTACTCTTCACATCCGCTTTTCCCGTAATAATATCGACGATTTGTTCATTGCGAATAATATTCATTCCATGCCGTTCTCCCGTAATTCCCTGAGCTAACTTGTAAGGAAACACAGCCTTATTACCTTCCCACCGGGTCGGGAAATAAACAAAATTCACATTCGCACAATCCTTTTTTAAATCTTCCCCAGCCTCTATAATATGAGTAGATATCAAAAATACGTTTTTGGTATTTCGGGCAAATGCCCTCGTAAGAACCAACGTACCGTCATAAGCATCTTTTACATTCGTACCGCGGAACAATTCATCGAAAATAACAACCAAACCAGAACGACGACTTACCTGGTCCACGATCTTTCTTACCCGCAAAACTTCCGCGTAAAAATGACTATACCCTTTATGGATATCATCCGGCAAATTAATCGTGGTATATAAACCGCTGCAAACAGAAAATTCCACTTTTTTCGCCGGCACGGGAAAGCCCATATGAGCCAAAAACAATACCAAGCCAAAAGCTTTCATAAAGGTGGATTTACCGGCCATATTGGCACCGGTCAAAAAAATCACGTTGCTTTGCTGGTCGACATGAATGCTATTGGCTACCGGGCCACTCACGTGAGGATGATAAAAATCGATCATGGAAATCCGGTTGCTTCCGTCCGGCAAAACTTCGGGAAAAACAAACCCCATACTTTCCGCAACCCATCCCACCGAAATATAAGCATCAAACCGATAAATATGAGTCATTATCCTTCCCAGCAAATCTCTCCCGTCAAATCGAAAAATCGTATCACACCCCACGATCTTTTCATAAGAATAAGATTTTACCGTTTTTTCTTTCAATATCCAGCTTAATTGCTCCGTTGCAATTATTGACAGAATATCCGCCACATTATTTTTGAAAGAAACCGAATCAAAAAAATGCTTCTGTTTTTCAAAATATTTATATACCTCTTTTATCATTTCGATCGTGGCCTTCACCCCCTCTTTATACATCCCGTATTCCAAGTTAAATCCCATATTTCGCTTTAACCTCTCATCCAACGACACATCTTTATTCTCCAACCGACTATTTTTTGCAGCATTTTTCAGATAAACCTCTACTTTCCCGATTCTTTCCCGGTTAAAAGGGAAACGCATCTTATTCTCCTTCATAAATCGAATAATCGAAGAACGATCTGCAATTTTCTCCCTTTCCGTCAACGGAGAAAGAAACATATCTTCCAAATATCCCGATCCCCCGGCCGTCTGAGTATAGTTATACAAACTATAAATATTGTTTCCCCGATGTCTCCCGAATATATTCAGGTCATCATATGTCTGTCTATCAGTAATAAAGCCCATGGATTTGTATTTAGCATTAATAATGTTTCCTTTACGTGGAATAGCCACACGAATGAACGCCGTTATCTTACCCTTCAAATTACCTCCGAAATCCCCCTCTTCGTTGTAAATCTAAAAATTAATTACTTGATTTCAAAATCTATTTACAGTCGAATTCAAGCGGTTAAGATAGAACAGACCGAATCGCGAACACTTCTCCACCTTATAAAAACTATCTATCAGCTCATAAATAAATATTATTAACAATAAGAATATTATATTAGAAAACATTTTTATCTTTATTACGTTTTTAAGTTATTATAAACTCATTTTCGATTATGCTGAAAAAAGTTTGGAGGTTATATTACGACGGATTTAAAAATATGCCCCGATGGGGAAGAAATCTATGGCTGATCATTTTAATCAAGCTATGTATCATGTTTTTAGTGCTCAAACTATTTTTTATGCCCAATTACTTAAATTCTAATTACGATACTTTTCAAGAAAAAAGTGATCATGTATTTGAAGAATTAACCACAAAACCTTAACATTATGCTCTTTCACCTAACAACAACTTCTTTAGTGGAATGGTCACGTTGGCAATTTGCCATGACAGCGATCTACCATTATATGTTTGTTCCGTTAACATTAGGATTAGCCTTAATGCTCGCCGTCATGGAAAGCATCTGGGTCCGTACAGGGGATCAACGTTGGTTAGACGCAACTAAGTTCTGGATGAAACTTTTCGGAATCAACTTTGCCATTGGCGTAGCTACCGGCCTAATCTTAGAATTTCAGTTCGGAACCAACTGGTCGAACTACTCCTGGTTCGTGGGGGATATATTTGGGGCTCCACTCGCCATTGAGGGGATCCTCGCTTTCTTCTTGGAATCGACCTTCGTTGCCGTCATGTTCTTTGGATGGAACCGGGTCAGCAAACGTTTCCACCTCATTTCCACATGGATGGTTTTTGTAGGGGCAAATATTTCCGCCCTGTGGATATTAGTCGCCAATGCCTGGATGCAAAATCCGGTCGGCATGGAATTTAACCCGTTGACAGCCCGAAACGAAATGGATAATTTCTGGGCCGTACTTTTATCTCCAACGGCCGTAAGCAAGTTTTTCCACACGGTAACTTCCGCTTATACTCTCTCGGCCTGTTTTGTCGTGGGGATCAGCGCTTGGTTTATATTGAAAAAAAGACATCTCGAGTTTGCCCGTAAAAGCATAATATTAGCTTCCGTCTTCGGACTGATCAGTATACTTATTACCATTTATACCGGTGATTCCAGTGCTCAGGACGTGACAAAAACACAACCCATGAAATTAGCCGCGATGGAAGGCCTAAACGAAGGAGGACGAGGTGCCGGATTAACCGTTATCGGCCTTCTGACCGATGATCCGGCTCTACCGACGACCCGCATGAAAAAAGTTTCGTACGGAATCCATATCCCCCGAATGCTATCGTTTTTGGGATATCACAAAGGAGATGCCTACATTCCCGGTATTCAGAATATCCTGGACGGATATACTTCCGAAGAGGGTAAGACCTATCCTTCGATCGAACAGCGTATGGCTAACGGGCGCACGGCCATTCAGGCTTTAAAAGATTACAAGCAAGCCGTTAAAGAAAACAATCCGATTGCAGCAGACAGTACTTTAAAGGTATTCAGGGCGAACTATGCGGACTTCGGATACGGCTATCTTAATTCCCCGTACGATACGATCCCTTCTGTTCCCCTCGTATTTTACAGTTTCCGTATCATGGTGGGGTTGGGCATGTTATTCGTTCTTTTATTCGTTCTTTCACTTTGGTACGCTAAAAAAAGGAAATTCGATAAATTCAAAATCATACCCTATCTGGCTCTCGCCTGTGTTCCCTTGGCTTACGTGGCTTCGCAATGCGGATGGATCGTTGCCGAGGTCGGACGCCAACCTTGGGTCGTACAAAATCTTTTACCTACCAACGTGGCCGTAACTAAAATTACGTCCAACTGGGTGATAACGACTTTCTGGATGTTTGCCATACTCTTCACGATATTACTCATCGCCGAGCTGAGAATCATGGGAAAACAGATTAAAAAAGGGCCGGAAACAGATTAAATGATTTAGTGATTTACGATTTAGCGATTCAATTATCACGAAATCTTTAATCACAGAATCACCCAATCATTAGATCTCTGAATTATTAAATCTAAAATTGTAAATGAATATGGAATTTTTACAACATTATTGGTGGATTTTAATATCGTTACTCGGCGGATTACTGGTATTCCTGTTATTCGTCCAAGGAGGACAAACCCTACTATACACGATAGCCAAAACAGAAGACGAACGCAATTTACTCGTTAATAGCCTTGGCCGGAAATGGGAATTCACGTTCACGACCTTAGTCGTATTCGGAGGTGCTTTTTTTGCCAGTTTCCCTCTTTTCTATTCAACGAGTTTCGGCGGAGCTTATCTCGCGTGGATGGTCGTACTTTTCTGTTTCGTCATGCAAGCCGTCTCTTACGAATACCGTCGGAAAGCAGGTAATTTATTGGGAGAAAAAACATATAACGTCTTTCTGATCATTAACGGAGTCATCGGGACCATCTGTATCGGGGCGGTAGTAGGTTCCTTCTTCACGGGTAATCCCTTTTCATTGGGAGTGATGAATGACGTAACCTGGATGAGTCCTTGGCGAGGCATAGAAGTACTATTCAATATGGCCAATCTCTGTTTGGGATTCGCCGTTTTTTTCTTGGCTCGCACTTTAGCAGCCCTCTATTTTATTAATAATATCGACCATCCGACCATTTTCAACAGAAGCCGGAAACAAGTCCTTTATAACGCGGTCCCGTTTGTCGTGCTTTTGTTGGCGTTTCTTGCCATTATTTTATTAAGTAAAGGTTATGCCATCGCGGAAAACGGAGAGATCGTTCTCGTGCAATATAAATACTTCCATAATCTGATCGAGATGCCTGTCAACACGATCATTCTTTTGATCGGAGTTGCAGGAGTCCTTTTCGGTATCATCAAAACATTGTTCTCGGAGAAATGGAA
This sequence comes from Gabonibacter chumensis, assembly GCF_024741215.1. Lineage (NCBI taxonomy): Bacteria > Pseudomonadati > Bacteroidota > Bacteroidia > Bacteroidales > Porphyromonadaceae > Gabonibacter > Gabonibacter chumensis. The sequence continues at coordinate 189,015 of NZ_JANSKB010000001.1, forward strand.
TAAAGGGATATGGTTCTCCGGCATAGGAATCGTTTTGGCTGTAATAGCCCTGTTCATTCTGGCGGGTTTCAACAACACGGCTTTCTATCCGTCGTATACCGACCTAAACTCTTCCCTAACCATATACAAGGCCTCCTCATCCCATTATACGCTGAAAGCCATGTCATATGTCTCCTTGATATCGCCTTTCGTGATCGCGTACATTTTCTATGCTTGGAGAGCATTGAATAAAAAACAGATCGATTTGAAAGATATACAGGAAGATCATCACGCGTATTAATCATTGCAAATTGTAGATTGTAAATCTAAAAAATTGGTACTCGATTTACAATCTACAATTTACAATCCAAAATCGTCAATCCTTTTAATCACTGAATAATTATAGATTACAGATACGACGAATTGTCCCAGCAATGCGTGCAAAGATCCTCTTTCGGAATGCCGATGGCTTTTACCAGATCATCCAAACGCTGGAACTTCAACGAATCCAATCCCAAATGTTGTGCCATCACCTCCAGCATCTTTTTATATTGCACCGAATCAGGATCGGTATAAGGTTTCAGAATCTCTTCCGTCAGATCGGAGGTCCCCTCCAGATCGCGGATTACCCGACGGGTAAATAAATCGAAATTTGAACGGGAAGATGAAAAATTCAAAAAGACACAAGGATAAACCAACGGAGGGCAAGCGATCCGCATATGTATCTCTTTCACTCCGCATTCCCGCAATTTGACGACATTATCCTTCAACTGAGTACCGCGAACAATAGAGTCATCCAAAAACAAAATCCTGGCTCCCTTTGTAAAAGCCTCGTTCGGCAACAATTTCATCTTAGCGACCAAATCCCGCATACTTTGATTCTGCGGCATAAAACTACGCGGCCACGTGGGCGTGTACTTCACGAAAGGGCGTTTGTACGGAATCTTCCGGGCATTGGAATAGCCTATGGCATGGCCTACTCCGGAATCAGGAATACCTGCCGCAAAATCTACCTCCACGTTATCATGCGCGGCAATAGCGGCCCCGCAACGATAACGGGCATCCTCCACGTTAATTCCCTCGTAATAAGAAGAGGGATAACCGTAGTATACCCAAAGAAAAGAACAAATCTGTTTCCTGCAACCCGGTGTTGTCACCTGAGTAATACCGTCCCGGCTGATTTGTATCGCTTCCTTAGGTTCTAAATCCCGTACAATCGTGTAACCTAAATTGGTAAAAGAAGAACTTTCACTCGCCACCACATAACCGTTATCGTTCTTTCCCAAAATAATCGGGGTACGACCATACTTATCCCGGGCAGCATAAATTCCGGTTTCCGTTAAAATCAAAAAAGAACAGGATCCCTTTACCCGGCTATATACGTTCTCAATTCCTTCTTTAAACGTGTTTCCCGTATTAATAAGCATGGCCACCGCTTCCGTTTGGTTGACGGTAGAGCTCGAAAGCTCTGCAAAATGCTTCTTTTCACTTAAAAAACATTTTTCAATCTCATCCAAATTATCTATCCTCCCCACAACTACAACGGAAAAACGTCCCAAATGGGAAATCACCGTAATCGGCTGAGACTCCATATCGCTAATTACCCCGATCCCCAATGAAGAACCCTTGAATTTATCCAATTCCGGTTCGAACTTATTCCGGAAATAGGCACTTTCCAAACTATGGATTGAACGGGTAAACTCCTGCCCGTTGTAAAAAGCCATTCCGGCCCTCTTCGTTCCTAAATGAGAATGATAGTCCGTGCCGTAAAAAACATCAGCAACACACTCTTTGCGAGAAACGCACCCAAAAAATCCACTCATAAATTATCGTCATAAATTAATTCGTACACAAAATTATAATAATTTTCGAAGAGAGAACAAGATTGTGATAAAAGAAAAAGCCGTTCTGGTCTTTAGTCCCGAACGGCTTTTCCGTTATTTTGTCTCAACCATTGCAAGAGCGGCTTTCAGAGCCAGATCAAATTTAGGATAAATTTGTTCTTCCCCTATCTGCCGTCCGATACCGTTTTTAAGTAAATCTTTTCTTACCTGCTCATTTACCCCGGACAATATAATCCGTGTCCCCTCTTTCGTCAGTTGAGATATCGTTTCCGTTAAATTTTTCAAAGCAGTCGTATCCACGAAAGGTACATGCCTCATCCGGATAATCAATACTTGATAACGGACTCCCATTACCCGGATCGTCTCACAATAAGTCTTGGCCGAACCGAAAAAGAACGGGCCGCTAATCTCGTATATCCCTACGCCAGAAGGAATATCTTTATAATTCTCCAAAACATCCTGATCCATATTTCCCGTTCCGGTAATATCCCTCGGGGCATTATCAGCCATACGCTTCATAAACAACAAGGCCGCTAAAACCACACCGATCTCGATGGCAACGGTCAGATCGACCAAAACAGTTAAAAAGAAGGTTACCAAAAGTATGACTATATCGAAATAGGAGGCTTTCAATACGGAACGGAAAGACCGCCACTCACTCATATTATAAGAAACAACAATTAATATTCCCGCCAAACAAGACATCGGAATCAAGGAGGCCCACTTCCCGAAAAAAAGCATGATCAATAGTAAGACCACCGCGTGTATCATCCCCGCCACCGGAGTCCGCCCCCCGTTTTTCACATTGGTAGCCGTACGTGCAATAGCACCCGTGGCCGGAATCCCCCCGAACAAAGGAGCCACGATATTGGCCGCCCCTTGGGCGATCAATTCCGTATTGGATCGATGATGTCCTCCGATCATACCATCGGCAACCACGGCCGAAAGCAACGATTCAATAGCTCCCAAAATAGCGATCGTAAAGGCCGGTTGAACGTAATGAGCCAAATTAGCGAAATCCAATGAAGGAATCGTCGGGGCAAAATTACAAGAAATCTCGCCATACAAGGTTCCGATTGTCGTCACCGGAAGAGAAAAAATGGCGACCACAGGTGTAACGAGCAGTATAGCCACAAAAGAACCCGGAATTTTAGTAGTCAATTTCGGCATGTATACCGCTATTAAAACGGTCACGACCGTTATGATGACAGCATACCAGTTGATCGTATGTATATGATCGATATAACAGGCCCATTTCCCGACAAAACCGCTCGGAACATCCGTTAATGTAAGTCCCAAAGCATTGGATATCTGGGTCGAAAAAATAACCACCGCAATACCGGAAGTAAAACCGACAATCAACGGATGAGGTATAAATTTAAGCAGCGTCCCCAGCCGCAACATCCCGAACCCGATCATAATGATTCCGGCCAACATGGTAGCAATAATCATCCCGTCCATACCGTAATCATTCACGATGCCGTAAACGATCACGATGAATGCACCCGTCGGTCCCCCGATTTGTACCCGGCTACCACCCAAGAACGAAATAATAAATCCAGCGATAATGGCAGTCATCACCCCCTTTTCCGGAGAAACACCGGAAGCCACGGCAAAAGCGATGGCTAACGGCAAAGCCACAATCCCGACAACAACACCCGCTAAAACATCTTTCGACAAGTTCTTTTTGACAGAACCATCCTTAATCAATCCGAATAATTTCGGATCAAACACTTTTTCCATATCAAATACCCTTTAATAAAAACGCACAAAGGTAAAAAAATAAATACATTTGGAGGTATTTGAAATAAAGAATATAAAACCCGAAGAGAAGCCTTTTACAGTTTCTCTTCGGGATCTTCGATATAATGTAACAAATAAATCTTCTAAGTTATTATACATTAAAAACTTTCTGAAATAACTCTTTAAACTGAGCTTTCGACATCGCACCGCTCGCCACCTGAGGTTGAGCATCCACCGGAACGAACATCAACGTCGGAATACTACGAATATTAAAAGCAGCGGCCAGTTCATTCTCAATATCACTATCTACCTTATAAAAATCTATCTTACCCTTGTACTCCTCCTGCAATTCGTCTAATATCGGGGCTATCGCCTTACAAGGTCCGCACCAGGTTGCGTAAAAATCGACCAAAACAGGGTGCTTCCCTTTAAACTCATACACTTCTTTATTTTGATAATCAAACACTTTTTGTTTAAAACTATCCTTTGTCAAATGCTCTATCATATCCCTCTGCTTTTAAATACGTGATCTATTCTCTACAAATGATACGTTTCCCTGCCCAAATTGTTACCTTTATTTTATTTTTGCTTTCTAAAAATACCTTTAAAACAAACATCATGAAAATCTTGGGAAATATTATTTGGATCGTTTTCGGCGGATTGGTTATCGCGTTGGAATATTTTACCTCAAGCGTAATACTTTTTATCACCATCATCGGAATTCCTTTCGGACTGCAAACCCTTAAATTAGGCGTATTGGCCCTCTGGCCATTCGGTAGTCAAGTTATAGACATTCCCCATAGTAACGGATGCCTCTCCCTCCTCATGAATATCATTTGGTTTTTCATCGGCGGCATATGGATATGCCTTTCACATCTTTGTTGGGGCATTGTTTTTTGCTTAACGATTATCGGTATTCCTTTCGGGCTACAACATTTTAAATTGGCCGGATTAGCACTTTCCCCCTTCGGTCACGAAATTATAAACAAGTAAAAAAGGGATTGCCCTACAAGCAATCCCTCCATAAAAACAAAGCCCATTTTGATACATCCCAAAGGCTTCTTTCTATTTTATTCCTTTCAAAGCTTCCAGAGTTTTCAATGTTGCCGGATCAGAAGGACGAGTCATATCGAGATTCAATATTTTCCCCTCCTTATCCAACAGGATAAAACGAGGGATCGTCCGTACGCGATAAGCATTCATAAAAGCCCGGTCGCCACCTGTATGCAACTGAACACCGCCTAACTTCTGATCTTTCACCATCTTTTCCCAATCCGCTTTATTCTGATCGCATGAGATACTCACGAAAACAATATTCTTATCATGCATCTTTTTCTCCAACTCTTTCAGGTGCGGCAACTCCTGCCGACAGGGAGGACACCAAGTAGCCCAAATATCAATGTAAACATATTTACCTTTCAAATCACTCAAAGAAACCTCTTTTCCATTGATATCATAATATTTGAACACGGGAGACGCATCTCCTGCTTTCAGCTCTTTTTTCTCTTGAGCCCCGACCGTAGTGAAAAACAAACATGCACATAAACATGCCAATAAATATCTCAATGTCATACTTTTCTATTTTATCGTTTCAAAATGATAGTCAAATTTAAATCATTTACAACAATAACCGATCACATTCAACGGATTTAAGATAGATTTAATACTTCCGTTTCTCATCGAAGTTCTCTTACTGGTTGATATAGATGAGTTTCCCCGTATCATAGCCGCGATTCTCCGCCTTCGTCAATAATTTTTTAAGCTTATTATCAGGCAATTTCGGGGTCCGGCTCAAAATCCATAAATACTTGTCGGAAGAACTTCCGATTAAAACAGAGGAGTACTCCTCGTCTAACTCCAAAATAAAATAATCGGAATAAAAAAACCAGAAAAAAGAGACTTTTAACTTTCCGGGTTCATCCGGATCCGGCATCTTGGCCTTTCCCCGGGCTTCATGCAACCGTCCGTCCTTATAACCGCTGTTTACAACCTTGATTTTTCCATCATCACATAAAGAATAAACTGCCGTCACCCTATCCAATCCCCGTTCGAAACGATGGTCAAAACGGGCTATTTCATACCATTTACCCATGTAACGAGTCAATTCCAGCTCTTGTACCACATGCATATCCACTTTAGGGCATTTTCCATTGTTTTCTACACGATATGTCATAATCCGCATTATTTAATATGTACGAATTATAACGCAAGATATCATCCCTTGGTTACCGAACTATTTTTTATCAATCACTACTTTACAAAATTCATCCAAACGAAGCGTTCCGCTGAACGCATTACCCTCAGCGTCTTTAAAACCGGACAACATCCCGGTTTTACCTTTTAGCACTACGGACTCCACCTGTTTTCGCGTTATTTTTTTCCCCTGAATCTCCATCGGTATCAGGAAATCACAGGATTTTTTATAGAGAGAGCATCCCCAAGCTGTACGTCCCTTAATAATCTCACCATTACCGCATTTGGGACATTTCAAGACAAGCGGAATCTGTTCCTTTACGGGCTTCTCGGCCACTTTCTCTCCTTCTGTCTCCACGGCAATCGCTTTCCGGCGAGCGCACTTCACCTCGTGGATCACCTCGTTGACCATCACCTTTAGCTCCTCCATAAAATCCGTCACACGATAAGATCCGTCTTCGATCATCCGAAGCTTCTTCTCCCATTGTCCGGTCAATTCGGCGGATTTCAACAGTCCGTTCTGGATCGTATCGATCAGTTCGATTCCCGTAAGCGTAGCTACCAACCGTTTTTTATCCTTCCGGATATAACGGCGTTTCAACAAAGTTTCGATGATACCGGCCCGGGTTGAAGGACGTCCTATTCCGTTTTCCTTCATCAAATCTCTCAACTCCTCGTCTTCGACCTGTTTCCCGGCCGTCTCCATGGCCCGCAATAAATCCGCTTCGGTAAAATATTTCGGCGGTTGCGTCTCTTTTTCCTGTAGTTCCGGATGATGGATTCCCCGTTCCCCCACCTCATATGCAGGCAAAACATTTTCATCACTCTGCTTATTGGAAGCTGTCGGAAAAAGCACTCTCCAAGCGGGAACCACAATCTGTTTGCCCGTGGCCTTAAACTCATGCTCTCCCACGATTGCCATCACCGTTGTATTGGCCACTTCACAATCCGGATAAAAAACGGCAATAAAACGACGGGCAATCAGATCATATACCCGTTTCTCATCGGGGGTCATATCGTAACTGAATACGCCGGTAGGGATAATAGCATGGTGATCCGTGATCTTTTTATCATTAAAGACTTTCCCCGATTTCCGAATCCTTCCTCCGCTCAATATCGGTTGTATCACTGACTCGTAAGGCTTCAATCCCTTCAATATTACGGGCACTTTAGGATAGATATCGTTAGGTAAAAAATTGGTATCCACGCGAGGATAAGTCGTCAATTTCTTCTCGTAAAGCGATTGAATGATTTTTAACGTGGCATCCGCGGAGAACGCGAATTTACGATTACACTCCACCTGCAATAAGGTGAGATCGAACAATTTCGGCGGATGCTCCATCGCTTTTTTCCGTTCCACGCTCGCGATTTCCAACTCCAATGGCTCTATCTCCTTCAAAAAAGCCTCAGCCTGGGATTTATCCGTAAACCGTCCTTTCGTGTTGGCGAACCATCCCACCCTGTAATCCGTACGTACCTCCCAGTAGGTTTCGGGTTTAAACCGTTCAATCGCCTTCTGGCGCTCCACGATCAAAGCCAAGGTAGGAGTCTGGACCCGGCCGATCGAGAAAACCCCTTTACCGTCTCCATATTTTAACGTGTAGGCCCGGGTCGCGTTCATTCCCAACAACCAGTCTCCGATCGCTCTTGCCGATCCGGCAGCATATAACGTATCGAAATCGGCAGCATCCATTAATTTCTCAAACCCTTCCCGAATGGCCTCTTCTGTCAAAGAAGAGATCCACAACCGTTTCATCGGAACCCCGCATTTGGCTTTCGTCAGTACCCAACGTTGAATCAACTCTCCCTCCTGCCCGGCATCCCCGCAATTAATGACCATTTCGGCCTTCCCCACCAACTCTTCAATAACGGCAAATTGTTTCTTGATACCCTCGTCCTCTATCAACTTAATCCGAAACGTCGAAGGGATCATCGGCAAATAAGTCATATTCCACTGTTTCCATTTGTCCGTGTACTCATGCGGTTCCTGCAAAGAACAAAGGTGTCCGAACGTCCAAGTCACACAATAGTCATTCCCTTCGAAATAACCGTTTCGACGTATTTTCGCTCCCAATACGGTAGCAATCTCCTTCGCGACACTGGGTTTCTCCGCTATACAAAGCTTCATGAAATAGGATTAAACATTAAAAACTCACCTGTACCCGTCCCTGAATCATGTTAAAAGTCTGCTTACCGTCGATCTGGGCATACTTATCCAAACTAACCAGACTATAACTCATTTTAACCGCAATGTATTTATTGAAATAATAGATAGCTCCCAAAGAAAGATCGTTTTGTTTTCCCCCCATAATCCCTGCTTTCCGATCATTCAAATTAGTCACATTATATCGACAAAGCACCTCCAAGCTTTTTGTTCCCGGACTCTTCGCCATTCCTGTCATCTTGCTGTAACCGTATTTTCCGCTTAACAAAGCGTATCCCATCTGCACGTACCACCCGTCACCGTCATAATCCGAAACGGCATGTCTCCGGTTCACATGCCCGAACATATACTCGCTTTGCATATAAAATTTATCGTATACCAGAATGATTTCGGCTCCCAATTTCCATTGATTGATGGCCTCCGTTACCTCCGCCTTCAAGAACTTTTCCGAAAGCAACTCGGAAGGAGCTCCGGCAGCATAAGTTATCGTATTCTTTTCCGCCTCCCCATGCGTGCTGAAACGGGAAGAGAGCCCGATGTGAACGGCATTATCTCCATTTACATAAGGACGATAAAGATACCGGCCGGCTATCGTATACCCCTCATCTCCTTTCTCCTTATTATCCACATCCTTATCGCTAAAGATACCGGTCCACAAATTTAAAGCGTCTACATTATAGATATAACTGATCCCCAATTTACGACGATCTCCAAATGCTTTTCCGGTAACAGACACCCCGTTAAATTTCATATCCGATGTCCCGATGCGGTAATCCAACCCAAAAGCTTCGTAATAATGTCCGATCCGGATCACGTGGCGTTTTTGCTGATATTCGATATAAACATCCTTCAAAGAAACTTCACTATTGGCAAATCCTATCTCGATTTTTCCATACCAATGATCCAAAAAACGCATGGTGGTCCCTAAACGTACATCATAAACCTCGACGGCATTTCCCAACGGGGTCTTATCACTAAAAAACACGCCCCCGTCAAACAAAGCCCGGCCGATCAGCCGACACTCGAACTCTCCTTTCTCAGACTTCAACACTAACTGAGCCGAAGTAATATGCACGAATAAAATAAGAAAAAGTAACGAAAAAAGAACTCTCATAAATTTAACATTTTCAAATAAATACTATACTTCCCATTCAAAAAGGCAAAAATACAAAAAAAATCCATTATCCCCTGTCGATAAAATAACACGATCAAAAACAGATCGGGATTTGTTTTACAACATGTTACAGTTCGATATCATACGATATTCACAAAGATTAGTTACCCACCTACTTACGGCCCTCTTTTTTGAGTCTTTCTGTTTTTATCCTATCTTTGCTCGGTATATAAACTTTCGGCCATGGAAAACGAGACCATAGAGCACACGATAAAAGCGTTAGAAAAAAATCATTTCGAAGTCTATTTTGCCCGAACGACAAGCGAGGCTCAAGAGATTTTCTTCACCGAGATTTTCGAACGCCTCCAGCCTACCGCAATCTCCTGGGGCGATTCCGAAACGATGAAGGCTACCGGAGTATTGAATGCCTTGGAAAACCATCCCGAATGCGTATTGATCCGAACCTTTCAAGAGGGATATAGTCGGACCCAAAAAACATACTGGAGACGACAAGCCTTACAGGCCGATTTGTTTCTTACCGGAACTAATGCCTTAACCAGACAAGGCCAACTCGTCAATGTGGACATGGTCGGGAACCGGGTTGCAGGCATCACGTTCGGTCCCAAAAACGTCGTTTTATTCATCGGCGTAAACAAAATCACCGAAAATCTGGAAAAAGCGATGGAACGCATCCGTACCGTCGCCGCCCCCCGGAACGCGATACGTCATCCCCATTTGCACACGCCATGTCAAACAACCGCCTCCTGCATGAACTGCCAAAGCAGCGATCGCCTTTGCAACACCTGGACCATCACCGAAAAGTCTTTTCCGCCCAAACGAATTAAAATCATCCTGATCAATGAATCTTTAGGTTTATAAAACATGCATACATATCTATTCGAATTAGAAATGAAAGTACGCGACTACGAGTGCGATATTCAAGGAGTAGTCAACAATGCCAATTACCAGCACTATTTAGAACACGCCAGGCATGAATTTTTGGAATCCACCGGTAAAAGTTTCTCCGATCTTCACGCTCAAGGGATAGACGCCATGGTCTCCAGAGTGGATATCTCCTACAAACACTCTCTCAAAGGAAGCGACCGCTTCTCGGTAAAGATCGCCTTAAAACGGGAAGGAATCAAACTGCTCTTTTTTGAAGATATCTATAAAATTCCTGATAACCAACTTTGTGCAAAAGGATGTGTCGAAGTCATATGCTTACAAAACGGGAAACTAACCCGAGGAGAACCATTCGACATGCTTTTCAGCAAAGAATTAGAGAGATCGGAAAAATAAATTTTCGATAAAAAATTCTTCATTTCTTTTGACAAATTAAAAATATAAATTAGATTTGCACCGCAATTCGATACACGGGCGCTTAGCTCAGTTGGTTCAGAGCATCTGGTTTACACCCAGAGGGTCGGGGGTTCGACTCCCTCAGCGCCCACAAAAAGAGGTTCAAAAAGAACCTCTTTTTTTATTCTCCAAAAATTTACCCGTAACATTCAGGGATTCCGACGAAGGAATAAAAAAATTCTGTGATTCAATGATTCCGTGAGTAAGAGATTAAAAAGATTGACAATTGTAAAAACTCCCGTTGTTCAAGATTGATCGACTGACGAAACAGCGGATACATGATAAAAAATTTACTTGTTTTCATGATTTTTTTTTATTTGATCTCTCTAACTATTTAGTTCTAAACGATTCGATATTCCCGGCAACACGAGTCTTTTATCACGACCCCGCCATCCCTTGTTCCCCGGGGAGTATCTCACGATTACTCGACTTTTACCCATTTCACGGCATCCGCGTACAGGTATTGATGTCGATCGACGCCTTTCCCGCACAGCGTAACCCTTGCCTTCCCGGCGGGAAAGCGATACGTCCCGAGCGATGCCCAACCGTCTTCCGCGTGCAACAGGTCGAGATCGACCTCTTTCACGCCACCGGCATAAACAAAACGGTATTTTTGTACCGGGTTTCTTTTTTTCTTCCCGCGACTGTAAAAAGATCTCGAGTTGTTATCGTCTACACGAGACTTATTGTTATAAACAAACAACTCGTACGCCCCGGCCTCCGGCAAGTCCACCTCCCACTCGACATCGGAATCTCCTTTCCCGGACTTTTTCTCTAAATAACTTCTGGAAAGTTCCCCGTACGCCTCGTTACTACTCATCCAACTCCAACGTGTATTTTTATAACCCGTTTGCCGGTACAATTTCTGCACGATCCGGCTATTTTCCACAACCCGGCAACCCGGGTCATCGTTATCCACGATATACACCCCCGGCTCCGGGGCGAAAGCAAAGGTATCGGCGTCAAAAAATCCGTCTACAGGTTCTTTAATCCTACCTTTTTTAGCAAAAGGCTCAAACACACGATACGAGGGATCATTTCGAGACCCGTTCGTCTCGACCAGGATTGTCCAACGATCACTCGGGCCCTCGAAATAAACTTTGATCTCCTTGCAGGCTCCTGCTGGGACAAGGTAATGACGTCCTTCATTGACATACCTGCGTCTTATCGAGAGGATACCGCCACAGTTTCCCTTATTCCACGCTTTTATACTGAACACGAATCCTTTCTTTCCTCCCGGGGCTTCCACGTCGTCCACCCGGGCATCCCTGAAATAGTACGCGGGCAAACCTCGCTCGCGATACAATTCACGGGTTAACTCCAAAAGAGATACGCCGAATCGTTTCTCCAACTCTTCGCAATACTCCTCGTAACTAAAGCTCCGGAACAAGTGGCTTTGAATAAACCCCGTGTTAAAACGGGCTAATTTCCCCGGGGAAACGGTACGTAAAATATATTTTAAAAAATTACATCCCTTGTAAAACAGCACATCCCCTACTTCACAACCCGGGACGTGCAGCGCATCTTCCAAGCTCCGGTTTAAAAGATACCGGGCTGCCATTGAATTACCACTCCCTCCCCAACTGACAAAATCCGAGTCAAACCCCTCTTGCATATAGTGAAACAAGAGATTGATCCCGGCAAACTCGGGAGAGTACACGTTGTAATGATACTTTTGCAGCAAATAGGAAATATCACCTTCATTTCTCACGTTGCTTCTCCCGCTTTTACCGGTTAATTGATTAAAAAACACGTTTCCCGCCGGGACGTATCGCTTATCACCGGTTAATTCCCTCATGTACATGTCCAAAAAACCACGCGACGGGCTAATCGTCCCGTTCCATTCAGTTCCCATTTTAAACGCCCGGGAGAATAACGCCTCCCTTTCCGGACGAAAGATGATTTCCGGTTGTACCAGCTCGCTATTGGTCTTCCAGTCCCGCCCGTAAGCGCAAAAATGAACAGGCGTCTCCACGAGACACAGTTTATCGAAAGCGTATGTTACCTTGTTATCTTTCGACCTGTACCTGCACATGCCTTCCCAGTAGTCGACAGTCTCTTCCGCGGTTATTTCTTCAGGAACGAGGTATTCATGCCCCTTGAATAAAAAGAGTTCATACCAAACGCCGCTTATTCGAGCGCTCTTCCGGGTATAATCGCCGGCACAAAGCGTTAAACCGGGCAAGGCAACCTTGTTCACGAAACGAGTGTCATCTCCTTCCCTCGTCTCCTTTCCCTGGGAGATCACCGCTCTCGAGCGTTCCCCTTTTACCCGTAACGTGAAACGAGTGTAATCCTGACCCGACAGGTAGGGAGAATCGACGTTAACAGGGGGAATACTCGAGGGATACCACAAGCACTCGGGAGTGAGCAAGGTGTAGTCCGGTTGAAGGTAAAAACAATGTTGCCCCGTGTTGTACATGTAATAGCGACGCGACATGGCGAGAGAATCGATATTCGTTACTTCGGGGTAACAAACAGCCGGGGAGATCGAACCCGTGTACTCCATTTCTACCCGTCTCGTTTCTCCCGCTTCCATCGATAACGGCAGAATCAAGACCTGTCGCTCCCGCCGAAAGGGTAAAACCTCTCCGCCCGTGGTTAATTTCAAGACCTCCAACCCCGGGTTTAAATACAAAACAACGGAATCTATCTTCTGGTTATGAATATTCTGCAAGTTTAGCTCGCTACACGCCGAGTAGGCGTATCCCTCCTGCTTGAACTCGATAGCATGATCGGTAACACGAACTCCCGGAACGGCCTCGTGTTTGGCAAACGTTTCCCGAACCGCATCCCGCTCCTGATCCCGGCGGATGAAATGACCCGCGTAAAAGCCCGATAGGACAACACCCAACGCCAGTAACCACGCTCCAGGGCGACCGGCGGAGACATTGCTCCTCGAGCCGGAAGGAAGCCGGTGAACGAAAGCGACTCCCAGGATGATTAACCCGCATCCCCAAGCGAAAAAAAGAGGCCCGTTGTAACAGGTAGACCCCGAGACCAGCGAATCCCGTGACGTCCGAGAAAGTGTTGGGCAACGTGATGGCCAGCACGTCGAACACCCCGTGAAAGAGTTTACGGCCAAAATCCAGAAAAAAATACAACAAGCCGAGCAATAAAACGCAAGACAAGGCCATGTTACCCACCATTCCTTTAATACCCGTCGTCAATCCCGTGAAAAAAAAGAGTAACGGGCAAGTCAACGTGAAAAAATAAAAAACATAAGGATAAAGAGCGAAAGGAGAGTCGCTCGAGAACAAGTGAATTAATATCGCCACCACCCCCAGGAAAAAACTCAGGAAAAGCATTAAAATTAAAAAACCCGCCGTTTTACCGCACGTCAGTTCCAGGTTTGAAAACGGGCGTGCCGACAGGGCCGCGTTAGCTCCCTCTACGCGACTTTTACGCTGAAAATTACCGGCAAAAAAAACGATCTCGATAAACAGGAACGCGTTTACCAGGCAAGCGTTCGTGTAAGGGATGGCCGAGGGTAACGACACGGTAACCCATTCCGGTTCCACCAGGTTACTTTGCGTGATCACGTGAAGAAAAATCACGATCAGCGCGACAAGCGCCGTGACCATTTTAAAACTCCACTCTCTCGAGATCGCTTTTATCTCGTAACCGGCAATCAAACTAACATTCCTGGTATTCATATCTATAATCCTGACAAGGTGTTTAACATCAAAACGAAACAATTATCACGACAATATTGTAATCAATATTTTACAATAATATCATTCAATTTGCAAATACAGTATAATAATGAAAATATATTGCAATATATTTCACGATTATAATATAAACTTCAGTTTACACCTCGATATTGAAATTTATTGAAAACCAAGCGGGAGTCAAAAAAAAAACACACAGGACTAAATCACCACATAAAATTATTAATAATCAAATATTTATAATCATAACACCAAAAAAGCACACGCATAAACTTATAATCCAATATAGACCAATTACCATTCGGGACCCAGGCCATCCCGACCTGTTTTTGATCGATCCGCGAGGGATCGTCAAAATGAAAAACCGAAGGTTTTAACCCGATTCCACGCGAACAATCACGAAAAGAATAAACGGAGCTTAAAAGCTCCGTTTATATCAGGATTTTTGTTTTCGTTTATCCATGGCAAAACTGATGATAAAAGGTATGGCAAAAAAGACCACGGTCCCCGTTATCACCAATCCGGTATAGAAGGCCGGACTTCCGACAGGCAGTTGAGAAGGAGGAAAAAAAGTAACGGCAAAAGAGAAAAGAACGGCCAAGAAGCCGATTCCGGCAATCAGCCACATTCCCAGATTCCCGCCCGGGACCTTATAACTCCTCGGTAAATCGGGTTGGGTATATCTCAATTTGATGCCCGAAGCATACATCATCATGTACATTAACAGATACAATCCGATCGTCAAGGCACTCAACAGGAAAAAGGCCACACTCACGTCATCCATAACCATATACAACGACGATAAGACAGTAACGATACATCCCTGTATAATTAAAATATGAATCTGTATTCCGTTCTTGTTCGTCTTTTGCATAAAATTCGGCAATTGTCCGTCCCGGGCCGTCCACAACAACCCCCTACTGGGACCGGATATCCAGGACATTACTCCCGCCAATGCTCCGAACGCAACCAATAGTCCCATCACATTCGTCAACCAACCGACGTGATAATGATTGAATAACTCCTGAAACGTCACCAACAAACCGGCCTGCAGATTAATCTGATCGTAAGGTGTTACAACGGCCACGGCCAAAGAACCGAAAGTAAACAAAGCAAAAGAGATCAACGCGGCTAAAAACATAGCGGCAGGAAATTGTTTTTGCGGATTTTTCATCTCCTGTGCATGCACCGCGTGTACCTCCACTCCCGCAAATAAAAGTAAGATCCCGGCTAAAAAAGCGATATCGCTCATCCCTGATATATGAGGAAACAGTCGGGGATGTACGTGCTGTGCGGCATCCACGCTAACAACCTGACTTACCGTGGAGGGTATATGCTCGAAAGATACCGGATTTTTCCCGACAATCCAGATAATGGCCATAACAATAATCACGACACCCGGCAGTACCGTTCCCAACAAGAAACCCTGACTGGTTATCCGGGAAACGATAGAGGTTCCTTTAAGAGTTACCCAAGTTGCAAACCAATACATGATAATGGAAAACAAACCGACAAACATACCGTTTTGCGCCAAATCGGGTCTTCCGATCATATAAGCGATGGAAGCAGCCGCAAAACCTAATACCGTCGGATACCAAACCACATTTTGTATCCATTGCAAAAAAATAGCCGCAAATCCCATCCTTCGGTTAAAAGCTTCCTTTACCCAGGTGTAAACTCCTCCGCCTTTATCGGCAAAAGCACTTCCCAACTCCGCTCCCACCAACGCCGCGGGAATAAGGAACAGAAAAGTAGCAAAAAATATATAAAAAAACATCGTCAGCTCTTCTTGAGCCATCATGGGTAATCCCCGCAAACTGATCACCGCGGCAGCCGTCATTAACGCTAATTGCCACGTGGAAATATTCCTCTTCCGTTTTTCCATCATCATTATTTTAAGTTAAATGCTATTTAGACTCCTAATTACAGTGTAATAACGTAACAGCACTTTTTTTTGTTTACCCTCCTCCCGTTAATAAATGCGGCGATCTAAAAAAAACAGGACCCTCAAAAATTGAAGGTCCCTGTTTTTTAATGGTAAGATAAAATTCTCATACATTATAAAATTTCGTAAACGCCTTAATTACGTAAAAATGATCCATCACCCCTCCGGTCTCCCGTACCGAATGCATTCCCCACATCGGGTTACCTATATCAACGCCTCTCATCTCCATCTGCGAAAGCAAAATATTGCCCAGGGTAGATCCTCCAGCCATATCCGAATGATTCACAAATTTCTGGCAAGGCACATCTGCCATCTTACAAATCGTCTCGAAAACAGCGGCAGAATCACCATCCGTCACATATTTTTGATTGGCATTAAATTTTATGACAGGACCACCGTTTATCACCGGATGATTTGTCGGGTCATGTTTCTCCACGTAATTCGGATGAAGGGCATGCGCCATATCGGCCGAAATCATAAACGAATTATGAATAGCCCGATAAAGATCTTCCGGAGTACCGCCTAATCCAAAAACGATCCGCTCTATGATCGTTCTCAAAATCGGCGAACCGGCTCCCTGTTTGGTTCCGCTACCCACCTCTTCATTATCGAAAATGGCTAACACCTTGGTTTTCGAACATTTTTCAGAAGCCAAGAACGCTTTCAACCCGGCATGAGCCATTGCCAAATCGTCTAACTTTCCGCAAGAGATAAATTCCTCGTCGATTCCCACCAAACAACCTTTTTGATATTCGTAAAGGGTTAAGTCGAAATCAAGAATCTCTTCTTTATCCACTTTCATCTCTTCAGCTATCAAACCCAACAAATAATTATTTTTTTCAAACGTGTCGTTGATCATTCCCAATACGGGCAACATGTCCTTTTGCTTACTCAACGGATTCCCTTGATCATTCACGGCACGATTAAAGTGAATGGCAATATGCGGGATCACCAACACGGGACGCTTAAAATTCACGAATTGAGTCGCGGGCTTCAACGGATTCAAACTCCGCAGCATAACTCTTCCGGCCATAGATAAAGGACGATCGAACCAGGTATACATGATCGGTCCCCCGTAAACTTCCGTGTTCAACTTCAAATATTTTCCGGCAACAAGCATTTCTGCATTCGGTTTTATTCTGAACGTCGGGGAATCGCTATGCGCACATACCAACTTAAAACCCTCTTCGGCGATCTCACCGCTACCGATCTCAAAAGCAAAAAGAGAAGAGTGATTCTTCGTTACAAAATATTTTCCACCTTTTTCTATATGCCATGCCTCACCTGAAAACAGCTGTTTGAAGCCGTGATTCAACAACTCTTTTTTAGCATTCGCCACTACATGAAAATTGGTCGGGCTTTCATGTATAAATTCAATTAATTCTTTTGCTACCTGTTTTTCCATTTTATCCTGTTGTTATTATTTATTTCCCGATTTTTCACCCAACTGAAAATCATAAAAACGGGTATCTCCCGCCATAATCAAATCATGAATCCGTTTACTGAACATAATAAACGGAGGGCTTAACATATTCTCTTTATTATATACCAAATTTCTTCCGGTCTCCAAGTTCAGCACCATTCCTCCCGACGCTTCGACGATGGCATGACCGGCGGCCGTATCCCACTCCGAACATTTCCCGAATTTAGGACATATATCCATCTCTCCCTTAGCGATCATCACCTGCTTCAAAGAAGCTCCAAAGGGGAACAACTCGACTTCATATCCCAAACCCTTTAAATAATCGATATATTGAAATTCGTTTTCCGTCATATTGAACCGGCTGACCGCAACTTTCAATTTATTTCCTCCGGCCACGGAAGTTTTTAACTTTCCGCCCCCTTCCCCGTCTTTAATTCCACACTCCACATCCACACCTCCCCACACCAATTCCCCATCATTCACGTTATTTATCATTCCGAATACGGGAACTCCGTTCTCCACCAATGCAATATTCACGCAAAATCTTCCGTTCCGGTAAATAAACTCTTTCGTTCCGTCCAAAGGATCGACTATCCACAATTCCCGCCATCCGGAACGAATTTTATAATCCGGCAACGGAAGTTCCTCGCTCACCACCGGAATACCGGGAAAAAGCTTTTGTAAAGCCGACACGACATATTCACTCGATACCTTATCCGCCTCCGTCAACGGCGTCAAATCACTTTTCAACTCCACAGAAAAAGACTGCTTATTGTATATATCCAATATCAAACGCCCCGCCTCTTCTGCAATCTCTTGGATTCCAGCTATTTTACTTCCTATTACCATAATCTAATCTTAATACAAACGGTTTTATAAACTTACGAATAATATTAATTACAACCATAACAATCTATCATTTAATTAACAAAAAATCAATCCAATTCACACAGCCAAATTAACATTTCACTATATATCAACAAGATGGCTATTATTAGGTCAAAAAACACAAAAAATAAGCCCAAAATATTAAACAAGATTAACTATACATATAATATTTATTAACAATAAATATTACACCACCATAGAGATTGGCATTACCTTTGCAGTGTCTTTAAGAGATTGAAGATTTTTCATAAGTTTGTATGGTTTAGGTTAGTAGTTAGTAATGTAATCTTAAGAGTCGACGTCCTGTCGACTCTTTTGTATTTAAAAAAGGAGTAAAGTTATCATTTTTTTGTAAAGCAAATGCACATGGAAGGAATTATTGAAATCGAAGGAATGGAATTTTTTGCTTATCATGGCTGTTATGAAACGGAGCGCAGTGTAGGCAACAAATTCAGGGTCTATGCCAAAATCATCGCGGACTGCGGAAAAGCGGCGGCAAGCGATGACATCAACGATGCTCTCAACTACTTCTCGGCCTATGAAATTATCGCCCGGGAAATGATGATCCCCTCCCATTTATTAGAGCACGTTGCCAAACGGATCATCGATGCCCTATACCTGGCTTTTCCCGAAATCCAAAACGTTACCATTAAAGTATCCAAATTAAACCCTCCCTTAGGAGGAAAAATCGCTGCAACCAGCGTGACTCTATCAAAATAATTACGGACAAGATTTGTATATTCCGAAAAACCCCTTATCTTTGCCACGCAAAATCGCAACAGGGTCGGTTGGCCGAGCGGTTAGGCAGCGGTCTGCAAAACCGTGTACAGCAGTTCAAATCTGCTACCGACCTCAGAAAATCAGTCACTTACAAAGTGACTGATTTTTGTTTATGGAGTGTTTCTGGCCAAAAATGGCACGAAACCTTGACCAAAACCTTGACCATTTTTGTGTCTGTTTTCGTTAATCTCACTTCATGATACAACATAAAAATAACACATATAATTCTAATATACATCTAATTACGCTCACAATATAGTTCCCCAATTCAATACATTCAATATATTAATCATTCGTAGAACCTCATTCTTATATTCAAATCTTACCGTAAACCTAGCATTATACACAAAATTTCACAAGATCATCTTCCCTATCTCATACCTCATCTTTTCAAGCAAACCTCATCTGAAAAGTAGCTCCTCACTCTATTAATACACAACATCAATACAGATCAGATTACACTTTTTTAAAGATTAAAAACCTAATAAACATCTAAATATAACACTCATCACCTTTCTTTAGCGAACAGAACATTTAAATGATAATATGTTACCATATATACAGATAACTGATATTCTGTAACATCTATTTTTTCACCTTACTTACAAGTAGTACCTTTGCAATACGTAAACGAATAACTTGATTTATTTACTGTTGTTTGCATTCTTGTTTGTTAGAAATCACTTGCATTATGAAACAAAAGAAAGAGTATGAATGGCATGGATTGGAACGTTTCCATGTAATCCATGAAATTGACTTGTTTAGGCATTTAGACATGGATAGATTAAAGAGATTATTCCCCGATATATTCGGGAAACCCAAGACGAAGCTTGTCAAGAAAAAACAGCGCAACTAAATGATTGAAGCCAGTACCTCATTGTATGGTACTGGCTTTTTTATTGGCAAAAAATAAAGGGTGACAAGCATAAGCCTATCACCCCTCACACCTAGCTAGCACACATACAGTTATTCTTTATATGTGATCGTTTGTGTGTACCCACTTTTAATGTCCTTTATATTGGAAACATAACCTTCATTATCAAAGGTATATTCATATTGATGTAGATGATCATGTGATTTAGCCGTTAAGATCAATTTCTTACTTCTATTACCGAAGTATCCACCTCTAAATAGAATATCATCAAATTCAGCATCTTCTGTAAAGTTGATAGAGATGATGTCAATATTACTCTTATTTTCGTATTCGGTATAAGTAAATGACATATCATCTCCTATTTTCAGAAGATTTTCGTTACTCCATGTAAGAATTTCGGAATATCCTTCTTTCTCTGCTTTCACCAAATACTTATCACTATTGTATAAGAATTTAACAGGTTTTCCATTATAATCATCGGAACTTGCAACGATTACACCATTTTCTAACGTGTAGGTTATTGTGTTGTACAATTCATCATCTTCATAGTCTTGCATTGTGATTGTCTTATCTCCGTATGCATATTTTTGCATAAAACTGTAAGCCTCATCAATATTGTAATATTTGTATTTTGTAACTCTCCCCTGAGGATCATACTCGAATGTTTCTTCACTTTCTTTTGTCCCCTTAGAATTTGAAGTAACAATTTTACTAACCAACTTCACCTTGTCTGTTGGTTTGTCATCATCCTTGTCATCGTCATCATCAGAACAAGCGACAAATACCGTAGCTAATAACAGCATCAATAAATAAATCTTTTTCATTTTTAATTGCAATTAATCTCTACTTCCAACTACCAAAGAAGTAATTAATATAAACAAGAAAGCGTGGTAGTTGTAAGTTTATCTTACGAAAGGTACGACCAAGTAACCCATGCAGAAATAAACAGCAACCCCACGCTAAACCATGTATATAGTAGATATATATACGGCAAGCATGAGCGTTTGTATCGTTTATCCCTCTGCATAAAAATTGGTCGTTTTTTCGTAAAGGATGAAACTAAACGCTTCCATTAATTCAATATGTCTGCCCACCAGTTGAACTGGAAGACAACACAAAAGTAAATAAATTTCAGCATCAAACAAACGCTTTTAGGATTGCTGTGTGGCAAAGTTAAAGTAATCGTTGGAATAACTAGTGCTTGTAACCAACGGTTTTACTCTATAAACCATTTATAGGTTGAATCTCCATGTAACGCCCTATCTATCCCTTCCGTTAATTGCGTGGAATTTAACGATCTATCTAGGAAGTTATCTATGTAACTGCTTTTATTGGCACCAGTAAGCATGTTGTAAAACTTCCATAAACTGATCTCGTTCTCTCCATGTTCCTTTTTAAAGTTATCATCATGGTAATACGCCTTGGCAATAATATTTACCTGTGAATCCGTCAATTCCATGTTGGGAAGTAACTTTTTCTCTTTTGCGGGCAAGCATTGATACAACCTGCTTTTCCCCAAGAACTGTGCGAATTGATGTTCCGTTAAATAAGAACTAGTGAAGCTCTTCATCAATCGTAAATGTTTTTCAGCATCGTACTGTTGGAATAACTTCATAACCTCTCTAAACAGGTCATGTTGGCTCGTGGCTCTAAGGTCTGTTTTAAAACCGTCAGTAAACGTACACAAGTTACAGCATACTTTATTCTGGAATCCAATAGCGACACTAAACCTTTCTGCCACTTTCTTTGAATAAAGGTTCTCCCTGTTATACGCTCTCACTCCTGTAATACATAAATTCACCCTGTTACCGTCTATCGTTTCATAAATGGTAGGTATCTCAAAAGCAAACGCCATTCTCTCGTAATAGATCGTCTTGTCACTTTCTAACAGTTGAGCTACTGGTTTATGAATGGCTTCTGGTATCCTTCCCTTTATAACGTGACTTACCATTATATCTGGTTCCTCTATGCTTTCCCCTCTAAACAGTTCACTTGCCACCTTATGCACCGTTTCTATAAATGCAGGATGAGATATTGTCATCTCGTTGTCCTTGCTGAACACTGGCACGATGCAATCACTTTTTAAACGGGTCATGTCAATAGGTTCAGTGTTAGCTTCAATGAAATGTTTTCTCCTTTTGTCCTTTCTAACAGGTTCATTCACTACCTCATAAGGAGTAAATTCTACTACTTGTGGTTCACTATTTCCAAATATAACTGGAAGTAAACCGTCATTTTGACTTGGAATTAATGTTGACGTGTTCATAATCTAATCTATTTAACGGTGGTGGAAATATTTAAAATTTCTGTCTATATATGGAACTAGTAAATTTCTCACCAACCTTGGTTTTTAAAGTTCATTATCACTTTTACTTGTTTTATTCATTCTCTAGCTTCAAGCCAGTTGAAAAATTGAACTGGAAATATACTTTTACACCATGTATAATAGTGGTGAAAATTATCTTCCTTACAAGCTATATATACCAATACAGCCAAAAATTCACCAACTTCAATTTCTAAAGTTTACCGTTATCTGAATAACTGTAATAGTCTTCCTCGCAATACAAGATGTAATCCAGTAAATCTATATCTACATATGAAAGTGCGATCTTTACCTGTTCCACCAGTTCATCATCCTGTTTAGTTGGTTCAAGATCACCAGAAGATTGGTTAATGCAAATGATCACTCCTTTACAATTAGAGAGTATAGCCAGTTGTAATATAAACCGTACATCGGTAATGTTGTAAGATAACGCACCTTCACTTATAGTAGATACTCCCAGTACCCTGTTACTGCCATTTAATAGAATAATTCTTGTAGAGATATGATGCTCTATTGTATCCTTAAACGGGGATACCAGTAACTCGTAAGCATCCCTTGCGGATTCAATCTTGTACTTTTTAGAAGGTTTCCTCCTGTACACCAGTTCTACCACTGGTAATTTAACTTGCTCGTTCATGATCTATTTACACTTTAATCACGTTGTCATTTTAATAATTCAAGCTCACGTTAGCTTGTTGGGTTTGGCAAGGGAAGAGAAACTTCGTGTTCCTATATTACCTGCTTGGAAAGCCTGAATGACTTCCCCCGCTTTAATATCGAAACCTCGTTTCCCTCCCCTGTGCGCTCTCTGTCCCTGTATCTTTAATTACTCTTCCACTAGAGCGAACTTCTTAACGAGTAATTTTGCCCTTTGACCACGGTAAACTGCTGGTGTTTCAACCTGACCGCATAACACGATCTTCTTGTCTTTAAGCGTGGTGATAAGGGCGTCTAGCATCATGTTTCTGGCAAAAGAATAGATGAATTGTAACTTTTTACCGTACTTCTTTTCAACGATAGGATCACATGGAATATCGTTGGGCGTGACATCTCCCGCTTGACTGGTTCGTACGAGTTGAGTGTATTTAATCTCCCTCACCTCTTCCTCTCCCAAAGCGCATACAACTTGTAACTGCTGCGGGTTCTCCCCCTTAAAGTCAATGACCGTCATTTCATCGCCTACTTTCATCGGGGGTGGTATTACTGCCACCTGATTTTTAAAATGTTCTAGCAAGGCTGGATTGATCTCGATAGAACTGGAAGGTCTTGTTTCCTCCCTGTTTTGAATGTAAGTTTTTAAGTCCATAATTGAATTGATTTTTAATTAATTAAATTGGTTTTTATCTGGCTTGGGGTAGGGGTATCATGAGGTTACACTACTCTTGTATAGAACACACCTGTATATATTGCCAACCTAAAATTAGAGGGGAGGGGGTGTTTTTTAGAGGGGAGGTATACATCTGACATTAACAGGCTAGTTGGTGGAGAATTTATGAATAGTATATACTGGTTAGAATTTTGTATTTTCCCACCAAGTACAAAAAAATATTTTGAGGAATGTGTTAGAGTATAAAATGAACTTTAAAATAAAAGAACAAGGAATTGTGCAAGAAATCGAATTCAGGTATGATTGATTTTTTAATAAAACGAACTTTAAAACAAAATATTTTGTGGATAGTTTTGTGTGTAGATAAAATCTTCTTACATTTGCAATATAAATCAAATGATATAATTATGGGATTAAAAATATACAATGCAAATGATTTTAATGTAAAACTCAAAAGTACGATTCATTCAACAGGAAAGCTCGGATTTACAGAGGCTACAGCAAAGTTTATGAAGCTTGAAGTTGGGGCGGGTGTAAAATTTGCAAGTGATGATAAAGATGAAAGTATGCTTTATCTTATGTACTGCAAAGAATTTGAGGATGGTGCATTTAAAGTTGCAAAATCAGGAAATTATTTTTATGTGAATGCTAAAGGATTATTTGATTTACTTGGTTTAGATTACAAAAAGAATAATATCATGTTTGATATGGTTGAAGTAAAGGAGTTGGGTGAGAATGTTTATAAATTAAATATGAGGAGTATGCCGAGAAAGTGAAAGCGATAAAAAAAGAAAGTGAATTAAAGACGGCAATCCTGATTCACTTTCTTTTAGACTATTATCTAATTCGCCAATTAGGCTAAGGTTGCTCACCTTAGCATACATAATAGTTACATCATATATGCAAAAGTAATATCATTTTTGTATATAAACAAGGATTGCTATGAGTTTAACTTTTAAAAGTTTTTATTATGGCAAAAACAAGAAAGATTGGAAGAGATGCAAAAACGGGTAAGTTTATTCCTGTTAAAGTTGCAAAGCAAAGACCTAATACTACGATTATTGAAACAATAAAGATTAAGAAATAGTCTGGGTTTAAAGTGAATTTTAATACAAAAATGAATATATGAAAATTATTTCTTTACATCCTTTGACAGAGTTTGTGGATGCAACTCCTGCAAAGAAACGACGAATAGTAAAAGAACAGAAAAAAGCAAATATATTTACAGCACCTTTATATCGTACTGTAAAAACAGTGATTCCTAAGTTTTTTTACAAAGAATTTGATATATCTGTTATTACTGATGCAATTGAAAGATTGCAGAAAAGTGATCAAAGTACAGAGTGGAAAAAGAATAATGTGGCTAATTCTATTTTGGCTTTGAGGCATTTTATTGATATGCAATTCCCTAAGGAGTTTGCTAAAATACATTGTAAATTCTTACCTAAACTTGAACGTAAGGAATGTTTTTTGGGGGCTGTAATGGTTAGAGTGGCACCTGATGTTGTTTTTAGATGGACTATTGGAGGGAAAAAGTATATTGGAGGTATTAGATTCCATATAGGAAAATCCAAACCATTAAATTATAAAACAGCAAGATTGAGAGCATCTATGTTATCTTATTTCTTGGTAAATTATATTGCAGATTATGACGAAATTGTCAATAATCAATATTGTTTTTGTGTCGACATTATTCACGAAAACATTGTCACGGCTCCAGTAGATATATCTTTAGATATACAAACATTACAAAATGCTTGTGATGAAATCGCTACGTTGTGGGATGTAGCCTAATTTGTTTATTCTATGTGAATACAGGGTTTAAATCTATCTTTGACCCTGTATTTCTTTTTTTATTAACATGAAGAGAAAAGCTGGTGAAAAATTTATTAATTATATATGAAGAAAAGAATTTTGTATTTTTCCACCAGATATAAACACTGATAATTTCTTACCTTTGTAATCAACTAAAAATACGGTGATATGAATAGCAAGTTGGTTGATTTATTAAAAGAAGTGGATTCATTGAAAGTGCGGTTATCGTCCTTGCGTCCTTTACCCGTTGAGGCGTTAAAGAAAATACAAGATGCTTTGGATATAGAATACACTTACGAGAGTAATCGTATAGAGGGGAACACGCTTACTTTACAAGAAACAGCACTTGTCGTGAATGAAGGAATCACCATTTCTGGTAAATCCATGCGTGAACACTTGGAGGCAATCAATCATGCAGAAGCTATTGATTATATAAAGGAGGTTGCCAAACAGGATATTGAAATAAGCCAAAGGACAATCAAGGAGATTCATGCACTTGTGTTACATGGCATAGATAGAGAGAATGCTGGAAGTTATAGAACCGTACCTGTAATGATCTCGGGTAGCACACACGTACCGCCTCAACCTTATTTGTTAGAGAAACTAATGGAAGATTTCATGCTTGCATTTCAAAGCATGGAAAAAGAAAATATTCATCCTGTTATTATCGCTGCTTACTTGCATGATGAACTGGTGAGGATACATCCATTTATAGATGGTAACGGGCGTACTTCTCGACTTCTGATGAATCTTTATTTACTGCAAAAAGGTTATACTATTGTTACTCTTAAAAGTGATAATGATATGAAGTTACGTTATTACAAGGCTTTGGAGGTTTCTCACACGGAGCAACAACATGATGATTTTTACTTGCTAGTTGCCGAAGCGGAAAAAGCTTCTTTGGAGAGGTATATTTCTATTTTAGCATCATAAATGAAATGCCATGTGTTCTTTTCAACAAGAAGATTCCAAGTATTCCTTGGAAATAAAAATTTTTCAACATGAAGTAGCAGTTGTTGATAATGGTTTTGATAATAAAAGAAGATATTTTGAAAACGAAGAAATTATAACGATTAA
Source organism: Gabonibacter chumensis (assembly GCF_024741215.1). Classification (NCBI taxonomy): domain Bacteria; kingdom Pseudomonadati; phylum Bacteroidota; class Bacteroidia; order Bacteroidales; family Porphyromonadaceae; genus Gabonibacter; species Gabonibacter chumensis. Next base: position 215,537 of record NZ_JANSKB010000001.1, read on the forward strand.
TCAAATTGATCGTAGGTCTAATGGTAATGGTATTCTTCGTTTTAAGCATGATGATAACCTAGAGATATGGTATTCCCAGTTACATCGAGAACTATGGGATAAACATGGAGCTATCATGCCATGTATTTTGAAAATTAATGGGAAAGAATATAACGTATGTGAGTTACCTATTAGAGAATTTGAAGAACTTGTCTTGCATAAACCGCTTAAAGTTAAATATCAAGAAAGATGCTATTATTATATGGGCAAATATGATGAGGAAGAACAACTTCGTATATTGACATGTTTTCGCAACAGGGAATTTAAGAAAATAGCAAAACGTTATAAAGCTCGAAATTTGTATCGTTTTGAAGCTGTAAGTGAATAATCTGGATTAAATGGTTTGAGATTTTCGTGCGTGTAATTTCCTTGTATGGTAAAGTTGGAAATAGAATGCCAAATCAATATATTATTATAGATATAAATATTTGATATTCTGATACATTTACTTGGTACAATCCTATTCAACAAGTATCTTTGTACATGTAAATGATTGGCTTGATGTTCTTTCCTAAATTAGATACTCTTTTGTTTGTTAGAAAAATTTATTCCTATGAAATTACGTAAGAAAGGAAAAACCTCCAATTCAGAATGGTTTGGTGTAGAACATTATCGAATTTTCCATGAAATGGATTTATTCAGGTATGTAAACATGGAGAGATTAAAAATGTTATATCCTGATATTTTTGGAAATCCCAAACCGAAGCTTGTCAAGAAAAGACAGCACAACTAAATGATTTGAAGCCAGTACCTCATATGTCCTTAGGGTACTGGCTTTTTTATTTGTTGGTGGAAAGTTTATGAATTGTATATAGAGATCAAAACTTTACATTTTTCCACCTATGTGAATTCTGATACTTTCTCGTTGTTTTGTATGTATTAAGAAAAAGATTAATTTTGGACAATTAATTGATTTAAAAACTAATTGCATAATGTTAGATCAATCATTCTCTGCGAAAAATTTTGAAGATATATTTAATAGAGAGAATAGAAAAGGTAATATAAATCCAGAGCTATTATCAGACGAATACAAAGTTATAATAGAAAATCTGAAAAAACTTAATCAGAGACAAAAAGAAATTTTCAGTAAGAAAAAGAATAATTGGACAAAAGAAGAAAAAATAGAAATCAAAAATTTGAAAGATGCTATTCAAGCAAAACAACAGAATAAACAAAAATCTTTAGAAGATTACTTTAAAAAAATAGAAAAGCTTGTAAATCAGTCATCATTTAGAATAAAGTTGAACGTGAAGAAAGATGATGAACATAAAGATTTATTTTTTATTAATAAGGATGATGAGAAACAATTTTTCGTGATAAAATGTTTGCAACGAAATATTTATCGTACTTTTAAAGTGAAGCAAGCTAATCGTCATGTTATAATGACTCAACTTAAATTACTTTTAAACGAAAGTTTACCAAAATACATTATTCGTACGGATGTTACCCATTTTTTTGAATCTATATCACAAGAGCGATTGTTTCAAAAAATAGAGACTAATACGCTATTAAGTAATAAATCGAAAACATTAATAAAGGCTATTGTAAAAGAATACGAGAATCTCAAAGATAAAACGCAATATGATCTTAAATTAGGAATTCCTCGTGGAATTGGAGTGAGTTCGTATCTTTCTGAATTATATATGAAAGATATAGATCGAGAAATAAGTGGACGAGAAGAAATATTATATTATGTTCGTTATGTAGATGATATATTTTTGATCTTGTCATCCTTACCGATGGGGCAATCTTTAGAAGAATATTATAATGGATTAAAAAGTGTTTTTAAGCAAGAGGGACTTGATATAAAAGACTCGAATGATCCTGAAAAATGTCAACTTATAAATGTGCATGATAAATTCTCTGGTTCAAAGAATTTTAATATTAAATATTTGGGATATCAGATTAAAGTAACCAAGGATGATAATGGTTTACATTCAGAATTTAATATGACTCAAGATAAAATAGGTAAATTAAAAAAACGTATTGAATTCGCTTTTGAGCATTTTAAATCTGTTAGTCAGAGCGATATAAAAAAAGCCCGTCGAGATTTATTAGATTGTTTGAATTATATATCGGGTAATTATCGTTTGTCAAAGTATAAATCAGGAATTAAAGCTGGTATTTATTATTCAAATGATTTACTTGATAATACTAAAGGATTGGATAACTTGACTCATTGTTTGCATAATATTAATCTTGATCCTTATGTGAAATTATTTGAAGATTCTGATGCTCGCAATGAATATATCAAAAAAATGAAAAAATTAATCGAAAAGATTGATTTTAAAGAACGTTGGAAAAATAAGCAAATGTATAACTTTTCTGTTCACCGTTTAAAAGAAATTGGGCAATGGTTAGACGTAAAAAAATAAAACTTCGTTATAAGAAAGAGCGTGTGTTATTTGCTGATGTTTTACCATACGAGATCCCTTTTATTTTTACTAATCGTTATTTTTATCGTTATTTAGTACAAAATGAAATAAGAATAGAGGATGATGGATTACATTGGAGTAATCAAATAAGTAAAGGAGCATTTCTTTTGCTGAAAGCAATTTTTGCTGGTAATATGGATCAAACAATAAAAATAGAAGATGGTTTTTTGAGAATTCTACCTAAAAATAGACCTTCTACTATACCGAGTTCATATAAGATTCAACATAAGCCTAATAAAGCTCGTGTTTTGTCTATCATACATCCAGCAAATCAAATTTATGTAGTGCATTTTTATGAAAAATACAAAAGTTTGATATTATACTATTGTAATCAAAGTAATTTTTCATTACGTCATCCCAATAAAGTTGCTTGTTATTTTTATTATAAAGATAAGTTGCATAAAGAATTACTTGGTAAAAAAAATGATAAATTGGAGTTGTTTTTCAATGAATATGAGAATTTGAAGTCATTTTTTAGTTATAGAAAATATTCAAATATACATAAGTTTTATGAGGATTATCGTTATCAACGTGCTGAAAAAAAATTTACTCATCTATTAAAATTTGATTTGCAAAGTTGTTTTGATAGTATTTATACACACACTATTGCATGGGCTTCCAATGGGGGAAAAAATAATTATAAAAACTATTATCCATATAAGAAATGTGATGAAGCATTTGGATCCCAATTTGATTCATTAATGCAAAAAATGAACTTTAATGAAACTAATGGTATTGTTATAGGACCAGAGTTTTCCCGAATTTTTGCTGAAATTATTTTAGGACATATTGATAAAGTTGTGGAAAGTAGAGCTAAAAATAAGGGATATTACTATAAAATGGATTATGAATGTTTTAGATACGTGGATGATTATTTCCTTTTTTATAATGATGAATTAGTGCGTGATGAAGTTATGCTTTTATTTACAAATTTATTAAGAGAGTATAAACTCTCTATTAGTGATTCAAAAACAAAAGAAATTGAACGCCCTTTTATCTCAGAAATTACTCGTGCTAAAATACAAATTGATGCCTTGATTGATGAGCGACTTTCTAAAAAAGCATATATTCATGAACAAATGTTTCCTATGATAGTAGAAGATAAAAATGATGAAGAAAAAGATGAAGTAGAAAGTGAGGTGATGGAAATAAATGAAAAGAGGATTAATGAATGTCTTACTCATAAACATTATATTACCTTACATGCTAATGATTGTAATGCAAGGTTTAAAATGATAATTCAAGATTATAATTTGCAATATAAAGATATATTGAATTATACCCTTGCGCGTATAGGTACAGCTACGGAGCGATTTTTGAAAGTTTTTGATAAAGATTTTAAGATACTTTCTTTTGCAATTAAAGAAAACAAGTTATCAAGAGACATCATTCAAGCTTGTCAAACTATGAAAAGTAGGCAAGAGCAAATGTTAACTTGTTATTTGGTAGAACTTCTTGATGTAGTATTTTTTTTGTATTCTAATAATAAGCGAGTTAATACAACATTGAAAGTTATTAATATCTTGAATTTGATAATGCTTTATACCAAAGAAAATTATAAATCAAAAGAAAATTACTATCAAAGATTTTCGGCAAACGCTCGTGCAGTTGTATTAAAAAAAATGCAAGATGAAATTAGCTTGGTATTGCAGGCAACCTCATTTAATGAGGATACTCAAATGGAAACTCTTTATTTCCTTATAGTACTTAAGGAATTAGGGACTAATTATCAATTAGATCATACCATTTTAGACAAATACTTGGGAATAAAATATAATAAAGATGGAACTATTGAAAATTATCCGTCCTTAAATCTATTTTCATTTATTGTCCTACTTTACTATTATGGGAATCGTCATTGTTATAAAAAATCGAAACAAGTACTTATAAGTAAGATTTTTGAACGATTTGAATTAATACCTGTTGATAAGCGTTGGAAACATACGGACTTGATAATATTGTTGATAGATATGTTGACATGTCCATTTATAGATTTGGCATCTAAAAAGGTGTTAATGAAGAAAATGAATATAGATGATAATAAAGAACAAAATGCTATCTTTGCATACTTGAAAAGAAAGAAATATATGTTTACAAAATGGACAGGAATAGATATAAATAAGGAATTGAGTGCGAAAATCTCGCAAGAAGTATATTCTTGATAGATTTTCAACCTCAATAAAATGTGTTTGAAGCACAAGTCTCATCTTTATTCCACACACATAGCTTCAAATCAGCATCATGGATGCAATATTAGGAGGGTATTGTGACTTGGCCTCCTTATTTTTTTATTCTGAGTACTTTTATGTATGCATGTTATTAATGATTTTATATACTTGGTAGTAAATTTGAAAATTTCACTCTCTTATACCTTTTGAAAAATTTTCCACCAACTCTGGTTTCATGGCAACAAGTCTATATGCCCCTCCATTGGCGTTGGAAACCTTGAACTCGGAGTAATAATCCTCTATCGTTTTATCAGTTAAAGTGAAATATACCTTTTCTAATTCAACCTTTACCCCGTACTCTTTAAAAGGAATGCCGTGAGCCATGAATATCACTCTTAACCTCTCTCGGATAACTTTATTGGGAATGTACTCTCCATTGTTCATTTCTTGTTCAAACGCCTTGAACACGTCACGCACCACATCGGGAGAGAAACGTCGCTCGTGGGCTTTTTGCTCGTGGAACGTTTTTATCATCTTGTCAATCTCTCCTTTCTTGTAGTCGGCTTGTTCAATGGCAGCCTTCCCGATCGTGTCGTACGCTTTCATGATATATCCAGCGTCCTCGAACGCTCGCAGTATTTCAATGTCGGGAGTGATGTCGTGATCGGGATTTTGTAACACTAGCTGTTGCAATCTATCCAAGTGACTGACAACCTTTTTCCAGAGTTGTTTCTTGCTAGCTTTTCTCATTGCCAGTTTGTCATCTTCTCCAAGTCCCTTGGTATCATCCGTGAAATTGATATTGAAATGTCCCGTTCCCTCGTACGCCTCGTGCAAGTTTCGGGCAGAAGTGTAATATCCCTTCACTCTTTCCTCGTTATAGAGGTTATCGACGGAGAAATAGTTTATCTCTCCTTCCTCGTCGAGTAACTCCGTGTACCTTACCTTTTCCAAGTCTTTCAATATGGCTTTCTTTTCCACCTCGGTCGTGGATTCTTCTAAACGTTGGTTTAGATTCTGGTACGTGGTTTCAAATTGTCGTATCATGGCGGAAATCTCCTCTCCCGTCATCACTTCCATTTCCTCGTTAATGTTAGATATAACGGTTAGAGAGTTGTAAGTATTCCCGTCGGCGTATTTATTCCTGAATCTTCCCTGTGCCTGTATCACTTCCGTGTAGGGATCAACGATAGAGTGGGGGATGTTACAATCGGATAACACTAGAATGTCTGGTTTCGTTACAGTATAAATATCAACGGCAGAGAAGAAACGACAGGTGAAAAAATTAATCCTCGCTAGGGGTAAATCCAAGTTCTCGTGACTGTTCTTGAAATTGCACTCTTTCAACGCTTTCACGCTCTTGTTGGAACAATACACCTTGTAATCTTCCTCTTTTATCAAGTTATTATTTAAAAGGTAGGTAATTACCTTGTTTATTCCCATCGTGGAATTGAAGAAGATGCACAGGCATTGACTGTTCTGGATTAGTTCTCTTAAACGTCCCGTCATGGTGCGGTTAAAACTTCTTGTCACTATTAAGGTCATGTTCTTCTTGTAGTCAAAGTTCGGGACGATCTTCCATATCTTGAAATTCTGGTGTTCCAACTCTGGATGATGCATTTCTAGTGGTGTGGCGGATACCATGGCTTTTTTCTCGAACTTGAAAAAGTCATTTATCGGTTGTGATATTCTCGGTCTGTAATCAACATCTTGGGTTATCTTCTCGCACTCGTCAAACAGGCAGAAAAATTCTTTATAGATGTCTATTCCCAATTCCCGTGCAGCTTTCCTTATCTTCTCGAATCCCTCTGGCGTGGTTAATAGTTTCTTGTTGGTGATGGACTTGTTCTTTAAGAAATTCTTTACTTGTGTTTTGGTACACAAGGCGTACACCGCTAAAGAGTTGTCAACCTTTTCGGCTTTCCCGATAATCACGGGTACGTTAGGCTCTATAATAATAGAGGGACGTTTAGCCAAGTGTAATTCCCAGTAGGTTGCCCCTATACCCGTTAATGTCTTGTCTATAATAACATTGGTTTCTATCTCTTTAATTCCTTCACGGGCGAAAGCCTCCACTAGTGTTTCGTTTCTTTCAATCAGGTAATCTTTAGTTCTCATAACATTATCTGTTTACAAAATACAGGAATCCCGTTTGGTAGTAATTTTGAAAATTTCATCTTGTATATGGTTTTCAAAAATTCTCCACCAACCATGAAAAACAGGCTAGAACTTTACTTCTAGTTGCTTTCTGGATTCCAAATTTTGCTTTCAACACTGCTGAAAGCTTGCAGACAATCTTGAATGAGGTGCGCACCGTCAATTGATTGATTTGTCACAAAACTACCGCTCCAAAGAGGGCAAATCCATAAAGAATAATAGCTGTTTGAAGCCCTATTCTTTAGAAGATCATAACCTGCCAGAACTCTCGTTTCGTGTTGCAAACTAACTTCAAATCGAGGTTTATTTTTTATCACTCTCTTTATCCGTTCGATTGCGGAAGCAAAGGTGGGGCAAATACGGGAGGTAGGCTATAAACAATTATAGCCAGTTTAAAGGGGTATTCTTTAGCTGGCTATAAATCAACAAAGTAAGGTATAGAATTACCAGAAATAAAGTTTAGAGGGATTGTTTGGAGAGGTCTTGTAATTGCCTTGCAAGGCGGGAATCCACTCTGGCTTGTACCCTCGTTTTTCAAGGTAAGCTATTTTAGCGTTGATATAGTTCGTGTCCATTGTATCCTCTTCACCCGTTACAAGTTCTACCTGTTCCATGTAATCCAGTATGAACGAGTACATGTCACTCTTCTTACCCATACCAGAATGGTTCACCAGTAAACGATACATTCCTACCATTACAAGGTCTTGCGTGGGGTTGCCCGCCTTGCGTCCTTTCTTGGTGGAGTAAACTTCTTTCAATTCTTTTTCAGCTTCCTCCACGGAATCCACGCCCAGATAGATGTGCAAGTAAGAATCAAGCAAGTTAGTAAACCAACGCTCTATGCCATTGTTTATGGTGACCTCTTGCTGGTTGTTGCTTAATGTTATAGTTCTGTCTTTCTTCCTTTTATCCCCTTTTAGAAACAGGTAAAGTTCTAACATTTCTGGTCTTATCTGTTTGAAATAGGTATCCATGTTATACGTGGCATCTAGTAATTCTGGATCGAGGATAGGTTTAAAGGCTTCATGTTTCTTGTAGATCACGGCAAGCATCCATAGCGTGTGGAATATGGTATCCCTGTTTTGATCTGGCAATTTACTTGCTAGCTTCTCGATCTTGACTTTCAGACCTTCATCCTTTAGAAAGATACCTTGAATGTTATCTGTCATGTAAGCTAAGCTGTCAAATGCTTTTATCATCTTTTGCTCTCTAGGAGCGTAACGCCAGTAATCAAATGGATTATCACTTGTTGCCAGTTCATCTAACGTGTTTGGAACCTCTACCATGTATTTATCATCATGAGGTACCCCGTAAAGTCCTTCTGGGTGAATAGCCAGATACATGTTTTCAATCTCTTTATATAACATCGCCCTGTTATAAGCGAAGTACTCTACCAGATAAGGTTCAATCACCTTCAACCTGTCTATCGGGAATATAATGTGGTCTGTCATGTTGTTTATACTTTAGAGAGGTAAAGGTAAAAAAAATACCACCTCCCCGAATCGAGGAAGTGGTATAAAGTTTCAAAGTAGAACCTTTACAGGTATATTAACTCCAGTTTATAACAGGTTAGTCATTGCTTCATCTATTTGTGTATTCTCGAAACTGTCCAGATAGATTTGAGTTACTTTCTCCGAGCTATGCCCCATAGCTTCTGATATAATAGAGGTGTTTACCCCCGATCGTTTTAACACCGTGGCGAATGAATGCCTTGCAACATACGAGGTCAGTTTCAATGATATATCCAGATGTTCCCCTATCTTCTTCAAATACTTGTTTACATACCTTGTTTGGTAATCTAACTTATAGTATTTCTCCTTCATCGTTTTCTGTTTGGTATCATCGAATATTGGAAAGAGATAATCTGTTTGCTTGTGCTTTTTCTTGCTATACTTCTTGATTATATCCTTCGCCATAGGTTGTAAACGAAATGAGATCATTTTCTTTGTCTTACTTCTCCGAAACTGTAACCTCTCGTTATCTATAACATTAGCATACTTTAGAAATGCAATATCTACAATATTAATCCCACATCCTAGATAGCTAAACACAAATATATCTCTTGCAAAGTCATAAAGAGGGAATGTATTCTCGTCTGAAATACTTTTCAAATCCAAGTTTATAATCCTCTCAATGTCTTGTTTAAGAATTGCCCTTTTAGATGTTTCCTCCTTGTACTTTGATACTTTAAACTCGTTAAAAGGATTCATGTCTGCTGGAATAGTTTTACTAACAACGGCTCTATTAATGACTGCCTTCAAACCTCTCAACCTATTCCCTATCGTATTCATCCGCAATCTCTTCTTTACCTTCATCCATGTTGCAAAGTCATTTAGAAATACCGTATCAATACTTTTAAGTTCAATATCCGTTCCTTTTGTAAATGCCATAAGACAATTAAGACAACACCTGTAATACCTCGCATTCTTGATATGATCTGTCGCCTCCAGCTCTTCAATATACCTGTCAAAATGTTGCTTTACATACTCTTTTTTCTCCTTCTCCACCTTTTGGGGTTTCTTCTCCCCAAACTCATCAAGAGATAATACCCTTCCTTCCAAATTGGCCGCCATTATCTTCTTGTCGATTTCCTTTTTCTTCTCATCTATTACAAGATCATAATACCTCTTGTTAGGACACTCTTGAAGTATTCCCTTGTTTTCCTCATCCCAGTAGTCTATTTTCAACTTTAATCCTAAAGAGAGCATCTTTCTCTGATCTCCTTGGTTTAACGTTAAATACAAAGTAGCCTCACCTTTCGTATTCAACCTAGTGCGGCGACAATATAATCCAATTGTAAAAACATTACTTTCCATGACAAATTACCTCCTAATTTATCACGAAATAAGATCAACACAATAACAAACAAGCATAACCAAAACCTTGACCACGGAAGATAGCAATCCATTAAACACATATAAATCAATATATTAACACAACAATTGCGCGGTCTGCAAAACCGTGTACAGCAGTTCAAATCTGCTACCGACCTCACAAAATCAGTCACTTACAAGGTGACTGATTTTTGTTTATAACCCCTTTTTTGCCGTTTCCACTTCCTTCATCGCTATCATTATCAATCATTTATCACTCAATTTACAATATAAGGCCGGTGAATATTATTCTCATTAGTTAATATATAATAAACTGATACCTTGGGTAAATTCAAACAGGTTATCATTGCCTCTATCATAAGGAAAAGGCGTTTAATATTTTTAGGATTCTCTCTCTCATGAACCTCTATTTTATCCTGTTCTGCCGATCCTTTAGCGAAATCTTTCAACTACCCCTCTTCCACCAAATCAATTTCCTTGTGCAGAAGAGATCGTAATACGATTATCGCCGATGCCGTAAAATGGGTAAAAATGTAGATGTACTTTCGTTACCGAGTTAGCCTCTCTTGTATTTTCTCAAAAAACCGCGATAAATGTTCGCCATCGACAAAGGCATGGTTCACGTATACGGAGAAGGGCATAACCGATTGTTTTCCGCGTCGTATAACTTTACCCATCGTGCTTAAAGGGTGAGTACATCCGTTTCCCGATTCATAGATCGTATAGGTTATCGAGGTAAAATACATCTTGGGGACAGCACTTAAATGCATGACATCGAAATCGCCTTTAGCGTACAGCTCTTTTTCCACACCGTAAGGATCTCCGTCAGCCTGAACATGGGAAACGAGTTCCCGTGCTTTGACCTGGAAGCGTTCGAAGTCCGGGTCGTAAGGGATTCTGACGGTCACGAACGTCTTTCCGGGAACTGCTATCGGGGTGATCATATCGACCGTGTCGTACAAGACAACCCGCCCCTCTTTGTCGGTTCGATAACGTAATGCCTCGATCTCGTTCGCGGCACATAATACGGCATGCAGGTAGCGCAAAAAGAACGATGTTCCGGTACTCTTCGCCGTAACGAACGCTTCCGTACACTCTATTTCGGTCGTTACCGAATACCACGAATTCACATACGAACGGAAAAAATTGAAATTATCCGAGCGTTCCCACGTTTCCAAATCTATCCAATGCTTCATACCTTATGTATTAAAAAATTATTCCGTACATTTTTCAATCGGATTATACCGGAAATAGTCGCAACGGATCATCAGGTCGGAGATTTTCCACGCTTCCTTTGCCCGATCGATCTCCTCTTGTGAGACATCGGCAACATCCCCGTAAACCTGCATTTGAGGGCTTACCGCGAAAGCCTTTTTATCCGGGTCCAGAATACTCCGCCCCAAACCCGTCCAAGAACAATTTCGCAGCCCTAACAGATCCAGCAAAGTCGGGTACATGTCGATTTGTCCCATCACTTTATCGTAACGCATACCGACAGGAGAATTAACAACAATAAAGGGCACATAAGGATCGGCTGACACCACATCCTTACCCGCCTCGGAACAGCATAAAGTTCCCCGGCTGTTGGCCAACCCTTCGTGATCTCCCGTAATGACAATCAGCGTTTGGCGAAATTTCTCCTGAGAACGCAAAAAGGCGACAAAATTTCCTATTGCCCGGTCCGTGTAATTCGCCATGGTCATGTAATCATTCATCCGCTTGGGAATTTTATCGGAGAAGGAGACTCTCTTCAGCTCTTCCGGCAGGATAAAAGGATTATGTCCGGAATAGGTGACGCATTGAAGGAAAACGAACGCGGAATCCGGCCATAGTTCCGGAGAAGAGATTTTCTCCCCGCATTGACGCAAAAAAGAGAGATCCCCTAATTTTTTCCGCGGTCCCACCTTTTCATCCAAAACGAAACTACGTCTCGAAATCAAAGAATCGAAACCCAAGGCCGGACAGATCACCTTCTGATTCCAAACGATCTCTTTATCTACCATCATCCCGTAAACTTTCGCATTTTCCGCGTTCTTGAGGTATTTCAAAAAAGAAGGATAGAGGGAACGGGGAAATTTCGTACTGTAAGAACCATTACCGATGGGCAATAAACCGGAATACAACAGAAGTTGGGCATCAATCGAACGACCTCCTTTTACTTGCGTGAGTACTTTAGAGGCGTAAAGCGTCGATTTTTCTTTCAATAAGGCATTCATACAAGGGGTGATCTCCACTCCTTCCACCGTCTTTTCCAACACCCAACTCTCCAACGACTCTGCAAGAATCAATATACAACCGTTACGCTCTTCCAATTGAAAAGGTAATGTTTTATGCCGGGGGTGAAGTTTTAGCCAGGCTTCGATCTGTTGTTTTATTTCAGGCGTATAAGCTATGTTTTCTAACAGATAATCGTAATAAAGAGATCCGAAAACGGTATATATCGGGGTATCACAGGTATGTTTATTGGCCCCTTGCAAAGATTCGTAAGCAGCCTTAAAACCTCCCTTCAACCAGATAAAAGCACCCGAAAATAAGGTTGCGACCAAGATCAACAACAAATAACGCCCGGCCCATTGCCGTTTTTTCCAAACGGGGAGGATAACTTTCTTTTGCTTATATTTTTTATAATAGAGGACGGCCGTCAAAAGGGTTGAAAGCGGAAAAACCGCATCGATCCAACACACCGAATCGTATACGCTCGCGGTAAAATCTTTCAGATTACCAACGAGTCCGTAGCTATCCAAAGGTATTGCCGTAAAATAGGTCCTGAAATACATCAAATTGACGATAAACAAAATATCCAATAAAAAAGCGATAAAAAGAGTCCATTTTACAGCACGGAAGCAAAATAACGGGATAAGAAAAAGGAGAGTAAACCACAGCTTATTCAAATATCCCTCCAAAAAAGAAAACGAGGTAAACGTGGTCTGCGACGACCAGATCAGGTCGAACAAAACAAACTTGAAATAAATGCAAATAAAGAATAGTAGATACGCTTGCCGATTTACTTCTTCCGGGAAAAAATAATTTACAACCTTTTTAAAAAATACTTTCATACAACCGTTTTACCTCATAATAATCCGGAAGGCAAAGGTATAAAAAACAAACATTTTAATTGTAAACAGCAAATTTTTAATTGCAAACCGATATTTAAATCATAAAAATCATTACTAACACGTTTCAACATCCAAACGATTTATTCCGCCCAAGGCGAATAAAATAACTTTATACCCTTACGTTACCGGTTAAAAAACAACGGATTAAACGCAATCTATAATCCGGAATCAAACAAAACGGACGATTTCGGGAACCCTGCATCGAATTTTACGTTTGATTACAAAATCAAAATAGAATAATATGAAAAAAAAGAGTTATAAAATCTGGCAAGTCATCGGCGTTATCATCGCCATCGTTTTATTGATATACTGGCTATTAGCCGTAACCGTCTTAGAGGAAGACGAGAACGTCATCCCCGTGTTAGACGGCACGGAACAAACCACCTTCTAAAGGGATCAGTCATCCGTATTCCGGATGTTTACATTCCAATGCTTGGAAATCAGGGTATCCAAAGCGTAACGTCCCCCTCCGGTAAAAAAGAGTACCACGTATATGCCGAAATAGAGCAGTGGTAACTCTTTTACTTGAAACGGATCGCTGCCATGCACGACAAAAATGACGACAAGCATGGAAAATATCAAGGGTAAGGTGGCTAACCGGGTAAATGCCCCTAATATCAACAAGACGGAGCAACCGACTTCCGCACTAATAATCATGAGCAAAGAGAGGGAACTTCCCAAGCCGATCGGATCGGGGAAGGTAGCCGACAACTCTCCGAAAGAGAGCAATTTAGCAACGCCATGCGTCATCATGGTTATTCCTACTAAAAAACGCAGCAACAAAAGAATCGTATCCGGAAAGCGACTTTCCGAAGAGAGGGTACGGGCAATTATTTTTTTCATAGTAAATTGTTTTTATTTCTTAAACGTAAGGAACAGGACAAAGTTACAAAACCCTAAACGCAAGCCCGGCCAATTGAAAAATTAATCGTACTTTTGCCGTAAAGAACAAAAAGTTATGATTATTGTTATCGGATTAATGGTATGCGGCATTGTCCTCGGATATATCTTCCGGGAAAGGAATCTGAAATTCGTGCATAAAGGAATCAACTATGCCATCTACCTACTGTTGTTTTTGTTAGGGCTAAGCGTCGGAGCCAATGATGATATCATGAATAATTTAGAGACGATCGGGTACGATGCGTTACTGATTACCTTGGGAGCCGCGGGAGGTAGCGTACTATGCGCGTGGGCCGTTTATAAATTCTTTTTTACCGCCACTTCTAAATAAAAGGACCCGATAAAATGAAAGGAAGTATAACCATCGTTGCATTTTTTATAGCAGGCATCCTAATCGCCCGTTTTATCGATATTCCCTCTTCCGTCACGGGAGACAAGCTTACGGTATACGCCCTCTACCTGCTTATGTTTTTAGTAGGAATCAGTATCGGAAGCGATAAAAAAGCGTTACAAGCATTAAGGCGACAAGACCTGAAACTCGTACTCGTTCCGTTAGCCACAATCTTGGGAACCCTTGCCGGTTCCGTTCTGATCAGTTTCGCATTACAAGGCAGGAGTATCACGGATTGCTTAGCCGTGGGGTCCGGTTTCGGCTACTACTCCCTCTCCTCTATTTTTATCACCCAATACAAAGGTGCGGAATTGGGAACGATCGCTTTAGTATCTAACATCATGCGGGAGCTTATCGCTTTATTAGCCGCCCCTCTGCTGGTTCGTTACTTCGGGAAGTTAGCTCCCATATCGGTCGGGGGAGCCACGACCGCAGACACCACGTTACCGATCATCACTAAGTTCAGCGGAAAAGAGTTTGTCATCATCTCCATCATCCACGGGATCACGGTAGACCTAAGCGTTCCTTTTTTAGTCACGTTTTTCTGTACCATCTGATCAACGTTTGGGCCTGATCAGTAACAGATTCCGTTTCACACTATAAGTGTATCGCGTCTCCCGTAAGCATTGTTTCAGGGCCCTTTTCACCGAAACCTCCTTAAAACTCCTTGAAATCAATGGAATTTGCCTTATCTCTTCGTCACAATATAAAAAACGAAGTCCCGTCTCTTCCTGAAAAAACTCCAATACCTCCGCTATCGGGGTATTGAAGAACTCCGCACTTATCCGTTTTTCCGTCTCCCAATAACGAAAAGACAATAAAGTCCCCGACAACAAAATTCCTGTCAACAACACGAAACACATTCTCTTTTTACTTACCGCTTTCTTCATACTCTCAATTACAGGTTTAAAATACCCGAAAAGCATTTTCCACCGGAATACATTCCCCCAACTTCCTCCGCGTACTCCCATTTTCAAACACTTCCCGGGCTTCCTTCAAAACTATTACTATCTACACTCGATTTCCAATAATCCTATTTTTATCCCTATTCTTCTCTCAAAACATTATACTGAATAATGCCAATAATCGTTTCAGCATAATCTATCTATTCATACCGGTGCTCGATTCGAATGATCTCCCCGTTAGGATCCCGGATCGTGTCCGTCACTCGTTTTCGAGGCCGTTTTTTATGGTACTGAACGGTTTTTATCTGCTGTTTCTCCTGCTCGGTAAGAGTATCATAATCTGTAATCTCACGTCCATTTCCAAAAAGAATTGAAAAAACTTTACCAGTAGCGCCCCACACGTAAACTTTTACGGAATAATAATTATGAAATACTTCTTCTTTTATATTGTACGGATATTCAATCGTATAATAAGAACGACCTTTATACCTTTCGATCATTTCTACCGTCATATCTACTGTTTTATCCGATACACGTTGACTTTTAATTACCGGAGGTTTATATTCTCTATAAAAACCAGGACCATGGCGCAATACCACCTCTTTTGCCAACTTTATCAGTTTTTTATTACGTTTTTCCGTGGACAAAGAATCCAAATTCTCTGCCGTGACCACCTCCGATAAGCTTAACAAACCTACCGTCATACAAAATAACGCCAATAATCGTTTCAGCATAATCTATCTATTCATACCGGTGCTCGATTCGAATAATCTCCCCGTTCGGATCCCGAAACGTGTCTCTTACGTGTTTTAAAGGTCTTCTCTTACGATGTTGAACGGTTTTTATTTTCCTTTTTTCTTTCTCGGAAAGCATATCATAATTTTGAATACCAAATCCTCCCCCGAACACGATATAAAAAACTTTACCGGTATCCTTCCACACATAAATCTTAGCAGAATATCCCCCCCAAAACAATTCTTCTTTTTTATTATATGGATACTCTATCGTGTAATAGAAACGATTTCTATACTTTTCGATCATTTCAACCGTCATATCTACCGTTTTATCCGATACTCGTTGACTTTTAATTACTGGAGGTTTATACTCTCTATAAAAACCCGGGCCGTGGCGCAGCACCACCTCCTTTGCCATCTTGATTAACTTTTTATCACGCTTTTCTTTGGATAAAGAATCCAAATTCTCTGCCGTGACCACCTCCGATAAGTTTAACAAACCTATCGTCATCCAGAATAATAGCAATAATCGTTTCATAATCTATTTAAATTTAAGGGGTTTCTCGTCGTTCCCTGCCATAAGTATAATATTTTTTAGGATTATTTTCTATATCTACAGGATTGCCTGCCGATATTCTCCTTTCATAATCATATACAATTCCCGGTAATTCACAATTCAAATCTGCATCAGACGGTCCGACTTCTCTTTCAACTCCTCTTACTGCCCAAGTCAACGGATAATGCGAATGGATAGATCCCACGACCAATAAATTGGCTTCCGTGGGGTCCGGGGTATGTTCGGGATACACAAAATTAACAGTAGCTGTCACATCACGATCCAACGTCACGATTTCTCCCAACACGTCTTCACCCGTGGAGTATTCGCCGGTTGCCGTGTTCAGGTAGATCAGGCTCCCGTATTCCCGAACCTGCCGGCTGTTTTGATTTTGAGTCGCAAATGCGACCGTTTTATTCCAAAGATCGACGGCCCGGGATTTCACCGCGGCATGATCTTTAAATTTAGCGATTCCAGGGTATTTCTCCTCGACTCTTACCACATTGGAATATAGAACACTACCGCTCGGGAGACGAACTTCAGCACGCACTTCAAAAAAACCGGGAGATATAGCCGTCCTTATATAACGAAAAGGATTACAGTCAGATTTCTCTGCAACGACCTGCCATCGCGGCATGCCCTCCCGCCGCATCATCACCTCGATATAAGTCACGGACGGATAAACATTTCCGGAAGACGTACGAGTTATCACTTCAACTTTTATATTATACCCTTTCATTAATTCAACAGAGGTCGTGTTAACATCCAATGTTACTTGAATATTTTCCTCTCCACCGCCACCGGTCCCCGGGTCCGGGGTTGTACTGCCACCGCTTCCCCCGGGACCGGTAGAAGACCCACCGCCTTCTCCTTCCGGATCGACAGGGTCACCGCCTCCCACACCGGGATTTGTTGAACCACCACTACCGCCACCGCCTATATCTATGAGGTAGAAAAGATCTACAACCCCTCTCAACGATTTAAAACTTTCTCTACATTTCCCCATATAAATCTGAAATGTCTGTTTAAGTTTCGGTCTGCTAATATCGCGATCGGAAAAAATAACCGCATCCACATACTCCATGTCGACAAAAATTTCCGGAAGCTTTACACCTCCGGTATATTCAAAAAGATATCTCCCGTGATTCAAAAAAATTTCACGTCGCTTTCTCTCACTAACACCATTGACAACAACCTCCCCATCATTCCCTCCATTAATCAGTTCAATATAATAATCAATATGCACCCTGTAATAGGAAGGCTCTATATGTCTTAATGCACTTTTGTTCCATGCAGTATCCGCCATCTGACCATTTGACCGTGCACCTTCTTCTTCTACAAGCAAATCTTGGGAAACACATAACAAAGAATCAACCTTTAATCCGCGTTGTTTCCATTTTCTGAAAAAAACAGAGCGCATCTCTTTTCGGGCGGGAGGCAATTTTACAAATATCCCCCTATCCACCAAACGGGGAATACCGAGTAGAATCTCCGGTTGCGGATTCCCCGCTATATCCGTAATCACGGGAAAGATCACACAAGCGTCGATTACCCCGAATTTTTCACTTTGAACCGGAATAAGGTAATGAAATCCCTCTCCAAAACCGACGCCGTATTGGACATGGTCCATTACCAACTTTCCCCCGCACGAATCGAGTAGCTGTTTTATCTCCTCTTCCCTATTCTGTTCGTTCACCTTCTCTATGAAAGAAAGACCCACCCGGTTCTCGCCTTTATAATTCAATCCTACATCCGTATCTATAATCTCTATGCCATCGTTACATCCATATAAAAACACTCCGATCAGTACAAGGCAGCATAAATAAATTAATTTTTTCATACTAAATTTTTATAATAATTCGAACTTCATACATTCATCCTTATTATTCGTTTGCCTTTTCCCAAACAGCAAACACAAAAAATTAGTACACGATTGTATTAGCAACTAAGCGTATAACCGCGGTAGCTTTTTAATAAAAGTTACCGTAGTTATATTTCTGGTCGATTCCCCTTTCGTTCACATGAATTCCCTCTTTCATCCAGCGAGGCATAGGAAGTCCTTTCAAATAGTGATCGAAGAACTGTTGCATGCGGAAGGTCCAGTCCCGCTCTGCCGCTTTATTGTAGAGAAAATGGCGTTCTCCCTTATAGTTCAGCAACCAGGCCGATTTTTGCAGTCTTCGCATGGCTAAAAACAGGTTGAGTCCTTCCGAATACGGCACGGCCTCGTCCGCGTCGCAATGGAAAATCAACAGCGGGGTCTGAATCCTATCGGCATACAGGATCGGAGAGTGTTTGATGTACATTTCCGGATCTTCCCACAAGGATTTCCCCAAACGGCTCTGGGTCTCCTCGTACATAAACATGCGAGGCATACCGCTACCCGTACGGATTCCCGTGTAGGCCGATATCATACTGGAAACCGCAGCCCCGGGACTGGCACATTTAAACATATTCGTACGGGTTACCAAATAGGCCACCTGATAGCCGGACCAGCTATGTCCCTGTATTCCTATGCGATCCTTGTCCGCTATTCCCCGGTCGATCAACATCTGCGTCCCGCTCACCACGGCATTGTAACTGCTCTCCCCGGGATCTCCGACGGTGAAATGCACGTCCGGCATAAACACGACATACCCGTTACTCACGTAGGTCACCGTGTTGATCATGCCGCTACTCAGAACGGGCACGATATAGTTGTGCAATTCTCTCGAGTGAGTTTCATAAAAATTCACGATCGTGGGATAAGTTTTCGTGGAGTCGTAATTTTCAGGCAGGTAAAGCAATCCCGCGTTTTCCTTTCCCTCAAAATTGGTCCACTTCACTAACCTTACGTTTCCCCATTTATAGTTTTTCTGCTGCGGATTAGCGTCCGTGATCCGTCGGGGACGTTTGAAGTCGCTCCTGCTCCACCACAAATCCCGGAATTCCGTGTAACTCTGTTTCGTCCAGATACAATTTTTTCCATCTTTCGAAAGTTGGTAGACATTGACGGCAAAAGGTCCCTCGATCAAACGGACAAACTTACTTTCAGGCGTAAAACGATAGATTCCCTGATCACCGTTATCCACCTTGGTGAACTCCAGCAAAAGATCTTTTTTCAAATCGATGATTTTTTCATCGTAATCCCGTTTCAACCAACGGAATGTTCTTTGGGTCTCCCGGCCGTACCCCTTCGTCAAACAATAAGTCTTTGTTTTTCCCGTCAGATCCACCACCCACAAATCGTAACGATCGTAAAGGATCACCCGGTCTCCGTCGGCCGTCCATCCCGCGATACCGTAAGGATCGGCAGGTTTAGGCAGGTCATGCCATTCATCGTGTACCGGATGACCGATAGCCCGGGAGATGTTTTCCTGTTTCCCTGTCCGTGGATCTATCTTATACCAGGCCTTCTCTTTCGCATGATAGAGCACGGCGTATTTCCCGTTGGGACTCCACTGAGGTTCCGTCTCAAAATCTTTCTCCAATACGATCGCTTCACCGGAATTCAGATCTATCAGGTAGATATCGGCATTGATATCGCTCTTCCAATCTGCAAAACGCTTGTAAGGCCCCCTGTCCACGGCAAAAGCGTAATCGTAGTAAGTACTCGCGGGAAGGATCAGTTTCTCCATGTTCTGTGTCGTGATCCGGTAACATTTTCGACGTTCCACGTCATAGGCGAACTTGACGTTACTCGGATTATAGCTGCTTTTACTTTGCTGCAAGGAAGAAACCTCATCGTTCCACGTCCACAATTCCAACTCAAAACTCGTATCCGGCCTCTCCTCCCTTTTCCTTCTTCTCGAAGAGATCGTATCCACATCGATAATTACCCGGTTCCCTCCGTTCGACAACCGGTAGGGACGATTCCGGGCAATATATTGTTCGGATATTCCTATTTTCGTGTAATCCAACAAAAAACGCACGGTTCCGTCCCGTAACGAAAAAACATACAATAGATCCGGATTTTTGATCCTCGAGGTATCCGAGGCAGCCACAAAAGAGCCTTCCGCATTTTGGGGTTGCAAAGTAAAATCCGTAACGATGGCTTTCGCATCATTAAAAAGCACCGCGTGACGACCTTTTAAAGGACCGTAATACAGAATCCCCTCTTTTACATAAAGGATATTTTTCCCCTTGTCCAACAATTTATAATCGCCTATACTATCTATCGCTACCGTATCTCCGGTCTCTATATTCCAACATACCAACCGTTTGGGAGCATCCTTTTCCTCCGACAGTTTATAAGTATAGGTAACTAAATGGCAACCGGAAGATTCCGAAAAATCATACTTCCGGTTCCAGTATATTTTTTTCATATCCCTCAAACGCAGTAAAAAGGTCGAATCCTGCATGCCCGTGGTATCGGCTTCCGGCTTCATCACCGTGTACCTTAACCATTTTCCCCCGGCAAAAAAATTCGGACGGGTCACGCGAGGAAGTTCCCGGGTCTCGCGGGTAGCCGTATTATATAAAAAAGTCGTCGGATCTTTCGGATTGCAATCGCTATCGATAAAAGTAAACTGATAGGCGACCCATTTTCCGTCTTCGGACATGTTCTGGGCATCCACCCGTTTCCACAGCTTATAATCCTCCATCGTCAACCTCTTTTTCTGGGCATACCCTTGAAAGCAACAAGCCGTCATCAAAAGAAATAAAAAGATATTTTTTGTCTTCATCAACGTGAATTATTGTGCCCGATTTAAGATCGTACCACGGGAATAAAACCCGTGGTACGAATCGGACTATTATGAAAAATGGATTAACTAATTTTTCTTCAATGCTTTCTTTATTCTGTAAAGCATCAACTCATAATGTAATTTGGTTTCGCCGGAGCTGTTCACGAGAGCCCGATTAATCAAATCCCTCGTTTTAAACAACATTTCCAGATAGATATGCGCCGTGGAGCCGTTCGAGGCTTCAAAATAAGGAATAGACGAATATCCGGCGATCTCCTCTTCCGAGGAATGATCGAGGGCAAAACGGTTTTGCTCGACAGACTGCATCCGATGAACCAACTCCGTTTCCCAAGGATTCAGCGAACGAAGTCCATCGGAGAATTGCGGGGCAAAAACAGTTGCCGGAGCATCTACGCAGGAGGTGGCGATAATACTGGCTAAAAACAATTGTTCCATATCCATATCGTGTTTCGTCAACGGACGGTTCCGGATGGTATTCTTCCATACCTCGTCATAAATATCCTGAATAAACTCCTCCTGAGTATAATCTCCTCCCGATTTCTGGGCTGCAATTCCCACGTAACGGAAACGGGACATAATACCGTTGAAAATTTCATCTTTCATCTTCAAGGAAGGGAGATCGCTGATCTGCATTCGGGTCAATACCTCTTTGTTGTCGATCCAGGAGAGATCCTTCGATAAATCGAACAGGTATCTCAACACCTCTCTTTGCGTCGCTTTCGGGATAACCTTATAGCTTGGCGCCTGATCCCCCTCTTCCACGTCGAAGATCTCGATACCTCCGATATAGATCATCAAAGGGCGGATGGTCGTTGTAAACAAACCCGTCAACTCCATGTTGAACAGACGACGGGCCTCCATATCCAAATCCCCCTCCTTATACCATTCAAAGAAGTTTTTGATAGCCCCTTTCATATTGGGCAACATATAATTCATGGCCTTAATCGGGTCGTCGCCCAAATCTCCCCGGACAACCTTCGGATCGAACTTGGCCCAGGAATCCGGATTCCGTCTATAAACACAATAGGGTTTTGCCTGCATCTCTTTGATCCATTTCTCCAACACGGGCTTTTCGGCCTTTACCTCTTTTACTCCCGGTATCGGCTTATACAAGTACTTAATCACCTCGTAATCGTACTCGCCCAAGCGATCCTGTACCAATAAAACCCCGTTTTTCACGTCTTCCGGCTGAGCAATACGGTTACAGGGAAAATCATCCATGACGGAAGGAACGATTCCGTATTTTCTCGTGAAAGAGGCCGAACGTAACGAATCCACCGGGTAGGCGGAAGAGGCGGCATAATTATCGGTCAACCCCAGGCAACGCCCGATGACCTGCATCATTTTCGCTTTAATCATCTCCCCGGTCTGCTCGTCGGACAACCGTGCTTTCCGCACGCTCGGGTCTGCCACCATGGTCTCTTCCGTGCGCGATGTATAAAAAACAGAAGCCATATTGGCATGCATATACACGGAGGCATTCAGGATCTCTCCCGTCCGGGGATCCGTATGCATGGAAGTTTGCGGGAAATACATCCACAAAGGAGAGTACCGGATGGTCGAATTCCTGATGTTATTGGCATCGAAAGAGGGATCTTTCGGAAATTCCACGGCTTGTACCACATTTTTTAAACCGATCTTTTCAAAAGCGTCATTCCAGGCTTCGGCTCCCTCTTTCACGTATTTTTTCCAGGTTTCAGGCATAAGCGTGTCGATATAAAAAACGATCGGTTTCTTCACGTCCACCAACTCTCCCCGGCTATACCTCTCCTCGTCAACCGGCTCCAATCTCCACCGTTTCGTGAGGTAATCCTGTTTAATTCCCTCGCAAACTCCGCGCAACTCCGATTGCACGACAGGACTCACCCCGATGCGGGAGTCGGCTAACCGAGGACGCATGGGCTCCTCCGGCAGTATCAACAGAATTTTGTTTACCGTAACGGAAACGGGAACGTCCTTCGCTTGCAGAAAAGCACCAAAAACCAAACGATCCACGTTAAATCCCAGGTTACAGGTTATCACGATATTGTCTTCATTCGCTTTTATTCCCAGTAATTCGGAGCGATGTTCTTGAAATTTATGTACCCGCTGTATAAAACCGAACAACGAATTGCCGGCATAACTGGAAAAAGGATTGGTAAAACGGGAACTCTCCATAAAGAATTTAGTCATATCCACCACGACAGCAGTACTATCGGGTGTATAAGCCTCGATCTTGTAGCTCTGGAAAATACCGGGAGTATTGGAACGTTCGATCATATCGTCGGCATTCTCTCCCATTCCCAGGTTCTTCACCTTACGGCGCAAGACCAACCGGGCTTGCAGCAACGAATCCAATTTCGTAAAACGGAAATGGTTGCCCCGGCCGGCAAATTGACCGACAACCCCCTCCCCGTTATCGCTGATATCTTCAATAGAGGAGGTCAACATCATATCCTTATTCAACAAATTCAAAGGGAACTCCACGTACACCTTTCCATTCATCAGGTGCATCTTCATGAGCCCGTCTGCCGTAACCGCCTTTTTCCCCTTAAACAGCTTGTCGTAAGCCGTCAGGGTCTCCTTTTTTTCCGCCTTCTTTTCTCCTTTTTTCTTTCTGGCCCAAGCACCATGGCTTACACCTATCAATAAAAGAGAAATAAAGCCTATATACATCAATTTTTTCATCTAATTCTCGTTTTTGATTTATGATTGACAAATAACCCGTTTCAAATATTTAGATTCTAAAAGTATCGGACTATTTCTCCAACGCCTTTTCGATCTTATAAATCAACAATTTATAATGTTGTTTCGTATCTGTCGATCCCGTACCGGCTTTACTTTTCAACAAAGCCAATGTTTTTTTCAACGTATCGAAATAGATATGATCCGTCGCGACATAGGGAGCCGTAATCCCCAGGAAAGAACCGAAGCCCATTTGTTCGGCTTTCTCTATCAACCGTTCGGAAATTTCCGGAGCTTCTGTTTTCCGGTTGGTATACATTCCCACAAACTCTTCGGACAAAATTCCGTAAGTCGCCCGGCTTTGTTCTTTCACGAACTCCGGAATGCGAATCATATTCGTTGTCAAGGCGAAAGGAGTCGCTTTCTGAACCGTAGCGATACCTGCCTTACCCATAATCGTACTCAACAAGCCGACCTGAAGATTTTTTTCCAACTGGCTCAATGTTTTACCCTGCCGGGTCGGCGCCCACACGAAATCATAAATATCCTTCATGTACTCCTCCGCCGTGTAAGGTTTATCGAACGTCTTGCTGGCACAAACCATCACGTTAGCCGTCTGTTGGATCAGGGCAAAAAACATCTCATCCTGTATATAGGAAGCGATGTTCCCCCGTAAAGGATAACCCTCCTGCATCTCCTCGGCGTCCAACCAATCCATATCCTTCAACTGGGACAACAGAAATTGGACGGCGCATTTCTGTTTCTCCTTAGCTACCGGAGCGTAACTCGGCAGAGCGTCACCGTCATACCGCTCGTTGATATAGATTCCCCCGATATTCATCAACACGTTATTCAGGTAACGGAAGTATTGATACAAGACCTCGTTATACATATTCAAACGGTATTTATACTCCGGATCGTCTTTTCCTACCCACTCGTTCAAATGAGCCAAAATGACCTTCAGGTTTTTAATACCGTAAGCACCTGCTTTCATCGCGTCGTCTCCCAAATCCTCTTCCAAAGAGCTCGGATCGATGCGCGTGCGGAATTGTTGTTTGCCGTAACGATAGATAGGATCTCCCGATTTTTCAGAAATCCATTTAGCCAAAGTGGGAACCTCGTCTTTCGGAGTCGCGGCGTCTAAAAGAGGAGTATACAACCAGGCGATAGAAAAATAATCGTATACGCCCAATTCAGGCGGTGTCAGTTTCACACCTCTCTCCTTATCTCCCGGCTGTGCCACGTAGTTATTCCGGGCATAATCCATGATGGAATAAGTCGTACCGTATTTCCGAGTGAACGAGGGAGAACGCAACGAATCTACCGGAACTGCGGCAGAAGCAGACATATCGTGCATCAAGGAAAGACAATGTCCTACCTCGTGAGAAACGACATAACGAATACAATCGCCGATTACGTCGTCATCCAAAATCACCTTTCTCACGTCCGGGTCAACAGCGGCCGTGTGCAAGAAACGCCAATCCTGCACCAACTTTATCACGTTGTGGTAAACATAAACCGAAGCATTGATGATCTCTCCCGTTCTCGGGTCCGTCCAGGAAGGGCCCATGGCATTGGCAACCGGAGACGGGGAGTAACGGATACAAGAGTATTTCAAATTATCCGGATCGAAATCCGGATCATCCGTCGGAAAATCTTTGGCAACGATGGCATTCTTAAAACCGATCTTCTCGAAGGTCTTTTGCCAGACCTCCACAGCCTGTTTCATGTAAGGCTTCCACATTTCAGGAAAAGCACTGTCGATATAAAAAACAATTTGTTTTTTAGGTTCCACCAATTCACCCCGACGATAGGCAGCCTCATCTTTCGGCTCCAATCTCCAGCGATTGGCATAGTAAAGAGGTTTCATGCCGTTTCCCTCGTTACTGAATTCCGATCTCCCCTGCCAGAAAATATTGATGCGGGGATCGGCAATCCTCGGACGCATCGGCTCTTCCGGCAAAAGCATAAAAGTACGGGTCATCACAGCCGTAAACGGCTCCTTGTACCAGTAATAAAATTTTCGATCCCTCAAGCTAACTAAATAAGTCAAGGAGGACTGTACGCTGATATTATCATCAAAAGCCTTTATTTTAGCAATTTGAGAATCTCCCTTTTTAAACTCCTTTTCAACCCAGGCACCACCCCACGTGATAGGTGCATAAGGAGAGAAGGGATTCAACTGACCGTTATCGCTCAACAGGAAATCGGTCAGATCGATCACCACGGCCGTACTGTCGGCGTTGTAAGCCTTAATCTCAAAATTTTCGATAATGGCCGGAACCGTACTGGTCGCTATCCGCTCCATCAGGTTTTTATCTTCCGAGGTATACGCGCAAACTACCTGGCGCAGGTTGATCGTAGAGTCCATTTTAGTAAACCGGACGTGCATCGGGTCATGCGGCTTTTCTCCCACGTTCGCGAAACCGTTATTGGTGATTTCCGTCACGGTAGAACCGATCAACATATCCTTTCCCAATATATTCAAGGGCAATTCGAAATAGATCTTATTATCCATCTTGTGAAGGGTTATCAACCCCCTCACGGTCTCACACTTTTTTCCTTTGAACAATTTGTCGTAAGAAGTCTCTTTCTTCTTCTCCACTTTTTCCTCCTTGTTATCCTTTTTCTTTTTTCTGGACGCCCCGTAAACCGGCACCACAGCACTTTGGATAAGCAAAAGGCTCGCTAAAAAAATGACCGTTTTTAGTCTCATAATAACTACATTTAATGATTTTATAAAAATTACAATACAAACTTTATCGCTTCATAAAATAATCCAGATCGGTCTGATAACCGGCCGAATCGTCACCCAAAAGGTATTTGGCAAAGTGATGCCACAACTGGTATTCGAAAAAACGACCGGCATTACCAAACCCGTGATTACAGCCGGGAAGAACATACATATCGAAATTTTTCCGGGCTTTGATCAAAGCATCAGCCATCCGTAAAGTATGAGCCGGATGAACATTATCGTCCATATCGCCTGTCACCAGCAAAAGATGGCCTTTCAGATTTTCGGCCAATGCCTGATTGATAGGTACACTCACCGTGTATTCAAATTCTTTCTCCCGCCTCATTTGTACGTCGATCATCTCGTGGGCTGGACGCAAGCGTTCCCATCCCCCGGACTCTCTTTTTTGCTTTTTCTCCGGTTCCATCCCCCGACGAGTCTCTTTCACCCCGTGATGTGTTTCCACCCATCCCGAATTATAAATCCGGTTGTCGTGATTACCGGCAGAAGAGACGGCTGCAGTGTAAAAATCCGGATAGGTACAGATGGCAGCTACCGACATAAATCCTCCTCCCGAATGGCCGTAAATTCCCACCCTCGAAGCATCGATAAAGGAATAACGATCGGCCAGTTGCTCGATAGCATATTTATCATCCGCCAAAGGGTAATCGCGCAAATTCCCGTATCCGTAGCGGTGGTAGAATTTCCCTCTCAAAGGACTTCCTCCCCGGTGGCCCATAGCCACCACGATAAATCCCAGTTGTGCCAGCTCGGTATTATACCCGTCATCCAACGAGAATGTCGTATTTACATACTCGAAAAAAGGGCCCGGATAGACAGAAGAGATAATCGGGTATTTCTTGTCGGGATTGAAGTCCGCCGGCTTCCACATGATACCGTAAAGGTCGGTCATGCCATCGGCAGCTTTCACCGTAAAACGTTCCGGGGCCCGCCATCCCATCTCGTACAGACGTCGTAGATCGGGTTTGGCCAACTCCATCATGACTTTGCCTTTCCTATCCCGCAAAAGGATTTCAGGTTCGTCGCTTACCGTCGCGTAAATATCTACAAAATAGCGACGCGTGGGAGAGAAAAAGGCCCGATGCCGGGCGTTCTCTCCTCCTAACAATTCAACATTTCCCTTGTCGATGTGCGCCCGGTAGATCAGACTGTAATAGGGATCTACCCCTTTTTCGCGGCCGTAGCCGTAAAAATATACCTCTCTTCTCAACGTATCGACGGAAATTATCGTCCCGGCAACCCAATCGCCGGCCGTGATTACATTCTTCAACACCCCATTCCCGTCGTAATGATAATAATGTCCCCATCCGGTACGTTCCGAACGATAAAGGATATCGTCCCCATCATGAAGAAAGGTGATGTTTTTCATCTGATAATCCACGAACGGCCGATCCTCCTCGTGGATCAGCACTTTCACCTCTCCTGTCTCCGTATCGGCCACACACAGTTCCACCTGGTCCATCGTCCGTTTATACCGTTCGAAATAAATTCTATCGCCTTTTTCCGCCGCATACACCACCTGTATCTCCTGATCCTGCCATTTATCGGCTTTTACCTTCACCGCCTGACGTTTTTCCACGTCGACGATAACCAGTTCCGGCTGAGAAATTTCTTTTGCGCCGGCCATATCGTATTTATATCGTTTTAATACCGGACGAGACTTCGA
This sequence comes from Gabonibacter chumensis, assembly GCF_024741215.1. NCBI lineage: Bacteria > Pseudomonadati > Bacteroidota > Bacteroidia > Bacteroidales > Porphyromonadaceae > Gabonibacter > Gabonibacter chumensis. The sequence goes on from NZ_JANSKB010000001.1 coordinate 243,542, forward strand.
AAGGACATCAACTAAAAACAGCTCTTCCACCCGTCGGCTATCGTAACGCACGATATAAGCCTTTTTAGAATTTTTAAACCAACGGACTTTACTCTCCTGCTCCCCGTCTCCTGTTTGCGAACCGTCCTTGGCATAAGAAAAATAAAGCTCCCCGTCCACGGTCAACTGTATTTCCGTCGTATCTTTCCCCTTTTCCGGTATCCCTTTCATGTACAGGTTATGCTCTTTCGCGTATAAAATATAACTGCTATCCGGAGCGATAACCATCCAGGAATAACGCTCCCCATCGGCCTGTTCCGGCCTGGCTATCCGTTTTAGCTTCTTTGTATCCAAATGATACTCGCAATGAAGCGTGTCCAGCCTGAACGTGATCGTTTTTTCGTCAGGAGAGAATTTCAAACCGGAAATTTCCAGTTCCCGCGCATGGTAAGCCGCTCGGGTAATCTCACTCGCCTGTCGTGCCACATCTTCATTTTCGAACAGGAGTCGTTTTACCCCTTTTACCGGGTCCACGTAATAAAAGCTTTTCCCTTCCTCCGTGGTAAAATCAAACCAGAAACGATCCGAATTATTGACATACCTCGGGTACATGTCTAAACTAAACTTGGACAAATGTCCGAAAGAAAGATTCCGAAACTTCTCTGCCAATTCGTAATTGGCCTTTTGCTGAGCCGTAGCCGTCAAAACCATCCCCAACAGCAAAACAGGAATTAAAATAATACGCATCATCTAAAAATTATTTATGATTCGGTGATTGGGAGATTCGGTGATTAACACATTTTTCCCAATCACTTAATCTTTGAATCATTGAATCACTTAATTATTTATGTTTTCCCAATAATCGGCAGAATCATCTCCCAAAAGGTATTTTGCAAAATGGAACCATAATTTCCGCTCGTAAAACAGTTCGGCATCGCCACTGAAACCGTGATCCTGTCCCGGCAAGACGATCATATCGAAATTCTTTCCGGCCTTAATCAAAGCATCTGCCATCCGTAACGTATGAGCCGGATGGACATTATCGTCCATATCGCCCGTCACCAAAAGCAGTCCGCCTTTGTAGTTTTTAGCCAACTCCTGATTGGTACGCACCTGGAATTTAAAAACATGCTCTTCCCGGTCGCCGTTTACGCTATCTTCGATCACCCTTTTCTCTTCCGTTACCCCGTTATGGGTTTCGGTAAACCATTTATTATAAATCCGATTATCGTGATTACCGGCTGCCGCCACGGCGGCCTTGTAAAAATCGGGATAGGTACAAATGGCTGCCGTCGACATAAATCCTCCCCCGGAATGACCGTATATACCGACTTTTGTCGCATCGATAAAAGGATAACGATCGGCCAGTTGCTCGATGGCGTATTTATCGTCGGCCAAGGGGTAATCCCGCAAATTTCCGGCGCCATACGTGTTGTAATACTTTCCTCTCATAGGCGTTCCTCCCCGGTGTCCCACGGCAATTACGATAAAGCCCAGCTGAGCCAATTGGGTATTCCGGTCATGAATAACAGCAAATTGAGTAGGCACGTATTCATAAAAGGGTCCGGGATAAACCGAAGAGATAATCGGATAGTGTTTGGTAGAATCAAAATCAAAAGGTTTCCACATCACCCCGTACAAATCGGTTATCCCGTCGGCCGCTTTTACTTTAAAACGTTCGGGAGCCTTCCAGCCCATCTCTTTCACCCGGGAAATATCGGCTTTACCCAAGTCTATTATCTTTTTCCCCTTTTTATTTCTCACGACGAAGCGAGGTTCCATATCCACCCGTTGATAAGTATCCACAAAATAGTTAAAGGTTTTAGACCAATCCACCATGTGCGTGGCATTGTCAAAAGTCAACTGTACTACCCGATCAGGTTTATCCAAGTCCGCTTTACACAACGTATAATAGTAAGGATCGATATGCTTATCCTTGCCTAAGGCGTAAAAATAAATCGTACGTCCCACGGTATCGATCTCCGCGATAGGCCCGGCAGTCCAACCTCCGGCCGTAACCGTATTCTTCAGGTTTCCCTCGCCGTCATACAGGTAATAATGTCCCCACCCGGTACGGTTGGAACGAAATAATATATCCTGACCGTCATTCAAAAAAGAGACGCTTGCCATCTTAAAATCCAAAAACGGTTTATCCGCTTCATGAATCAATACTTTCACGTTTCCCGTCTCCGCGTCGATGACACAGATCTCTTTTTCATTGAAAGCCCGGTTGACCCGCTCAAAATAAATTTTCTCCGCTTTCTTATCGGTATACAAAACATCCACGTATTGATCGGGCCATCTATCGATGTCTATTTCCGTGATCTTCCGGGTTTCAATATCGATTATCAGAAACTGGCTTTGGGAAATCTCCTTATCCCCCGGCATATCATAACGATAGGTCTTTAACTTCGGACGAGGTTGAGCCAGATGATCGATCAGAAACAGCTCCTCCACCTTACGGGCATCTTCCCGGACGGCATAAACTTTTTTCGAATCCTTCATCCACGAAGCGATCGTCTCCACCTCCGTGTCCGAATCCGCAAACTCTTTGGCAAAGGTATAATCCTTCTCCGCATCAAAAGTCAACTGAATAGCCGTGGTATCTTTTCCCTTCGCCTTATTCCCCATCACATACAAATTGTGATTCCGGGCATACAGGATATAACAGCTATCCGGTGAATACTTCATCCAGGAAGCATACCCCGACCAGGGTTTTATCGTATCGATCTTCTCCACCGAAGCGGTCTTAAAGGTATAACGGTATTCCGCCTCGTCAAACTCAAACGTGAAAGACTTTTCGTCTTGGGCAAACTCGATATTTTGCAGGGAAAAATCTTTAGGATTATAGGCCTTCCGGGTCTCCCGGCTCAGCTGCCCGAGTAACCGGTCATGATCGAAAAGTAATTTTTTCTCCTTTTTCGCCGGATCCACCCAATAGTATTTCTTTCCTTCTCCCGTGGTCATATAATACCAAAAACGATCCGATTTATGAATAAACTCCGGATGAATGGCCATACTCATGTCGGAAATACCCGTCATCGTCCGTTTATTGAACTTCTCGGCCAATTTATAATTAGCTCTCTGCTGGGCAAAACCGTTCAAGGCAAATCCCAACAGCAAAATATAAAATAAAATATAACGCATATATTATTTATTTATAATTCTGTGATTTAGTGATTAGGCGATTCTGTGATTAACACATCTTCCCAATCACTTAATCATTGAATCACTTAATTATTTATGTTTTCCCAATAATCGGCAGAATCATCTCCCAAAAGGTATTTGGCAAAATGAGCCCAGAGTTTATACTCGAAAAAGGCCTCGGCTGCTCCGCGGAAACCGTGTCCGTTTCCCGGAAGCACGACCATATCGAAATTCTTACCCGCCTTTATCAAAGCATCGACCATACGAAGCGTATTGGCAGGGTGTACGGTTTTATCCATATCTCCCGTAACCAACAGCAGGTGTCCTTTCAAATTTTTAGCCAGCTCCATGTTGGTCGGCACTTTACAAGCATACTCGTAAACGGTACTATCCTTTCCGTCAGCCCCTTTTACCGTTTTGACCGTCTCTTTTACTCCATGATATATCTCGGACCAACCCCGGTTAAAGATATTATTGTCATGGTTTCCGGCGGAAGAAACTGCTGCCGTGTAAAAGTCGGGATAGGTGCAGATAGCAGCCGTCGACATAAAACCGCCGCCGGAATGACCGAATATCCCCACCTTCGTCCCATCGATAAAAGAGTAACGGGCAGCCAACTGTTCAATGGCATACTTATCGTCTGCCAGCGGATAATCCCGTAAACTCCCGTAACCGTACCGGTGGTAGAATTTTCCCCGCATGGGACTGCCTCCCCGGTGCCCCATGGCAACGACTATAAATCCGAGCTGCGCTAATTTCGTATTATGGCTGTCGTTGATCGTAAAGCTCGTGTTTACGTATTCAAAGAAAGGACCGGGATAAACCGAAGAGATAATGGGATACTTTTTATTCGGGTCGAAATCGGCCGGCTTCCACATGATCCCGTATATATCGGTCAACCCGTCGGCCGCCTTTACTTTAAAACGCTCCGGGGCGATCCATCCGATCTCTTTCAACAACCGGGTATCGGGCTTAGCCAACTCCATCATTACCTTCCCCCGATTGTTTTTCAACACGATTTTAGGTTCCATATCCACCCGGGAGTAGGTATCCACGTAATACTTCCGGGAAGGGGTGAATTTTGCCGAATGCTGGGCATTCTCCCCGCTTAATAAGGTAACCCCCTCCTTATCGATATGTGCTTTATAAAGCATGTAGTAATAAGGGTCCGTTCCCTTTTCCCGGCCGTGCCCGTAAAAATAGATCGTGCGACCGACCGTATCGATAGTGGCCATTTGTCCGGCCACCCAAGAACCGGATGTGATGGTGTTCAACAACCGACCGTTTCCGTCGTAATGGTAATAATGGGCCCACCCCGTACGCTCCGAGCGGAACAGGATGTCTTTTCCGTCATTCAGAATTACCGTATTCTGCATGTGGTAATCGCGGTAAGGCTTATCCACCTCGTGAATCAGCTCTTTTACCTCCATGGTCTCCGTATTGGCCACGCAAATATCCACCTCGTCCCAAGTACGTTTAAAACGCTGAAAGAATATCTTATCCCCGTTTTTACCCGGCTCGATCACCTGAATGTACTGATCCGTCCATTTATCGGCCGGAACCCGTTTCGCTGTCTTTTTTTCCACGTCCATGATCCACAATTCGTATTGACAAAGATTCTTCTCTCCCGGCATCTCGTAACGGTATCTTTCCAAGGTAGGCCGTTTCGTCAAAGAATTGATCACGAACATATCCTGCAATTTCCGGCTATCCTCCCTGACCATAAAAATATGCCGGGAATCCTTAAACCAACGGGCATTGGTTTCCGTTTCCCCCTCGGACTCTTGTTCAGCATCCCGGGCAAAGGAATAATATTTTTCGCCGTCCGCAGTCAACCGGATCTCGGTCGTATCCATTCCCTTGTATTTGTTGCCCCGTACATACAGATTATGATCCTTAGCATACAGGATGTATTTCTCATCCGGAGAAAAGACCATCCAAGAGTAGCGGGTTTGCCTATCCTCTTCCGATACCTCTTTCTCCGGCAAAGCTTTTACTTTTTTAGTCTTAAAATCAAATTCGTAATTACCGTCCATCGAAAAGGTCATTTTCGTCAGGTCTTTTGAAAACTCGATACTCGAAATCCTCAAATCTTTTTCGTTATAAGCCTTCCGGGTAATCCGGCTCACCCCTTGCGCGATATCCGAATTATTGAAAAGCAACCGCTTTTCTCCCTTCGCCGGATCGACGAAATAAAACAACCTCCCCTCTTCCGTGTAAAACTCGAACCAAAACTTATCCGTACCGTTAATAGCCTTCGGAAAAATACTCATACTATTCTTCCCGACCACACTTCCGAATGAAATGTTCCTAAACTTCTTTGCCAATTTATAATTTGCTTTCTGCTGGGCATCCCCTCCCATAAAAGCAAACACCAAGGACAGTAATAACAATAATTTTTTCATACATTTTTTTTGATTTACTTACGATTACCCACACGAACAAATAAAAAGGAATAGACCGAAGGGAGTTTTTACTCCCCTCGACTATTTATCGAAATACTAAAACAACATACTAATACAAATAATTTGCCCCCGGCTTTGCCCCTTCTCCGAATTTATATTTCAGATCCACGATCTCTCCGAATCCTTCTTTATGATAAATTTCCAACAATTCTACCGTCTCCTCTTCTTTATCATATTTTACTTCATACACATAAATTTCTCCGGACCTTAAAGCTACCGCTAAATGTGCATTATGCGTATCCCGATTATAATCCTTTACAGCCATATCCACAATTTCTGATCCATAATTCGGGGCATTGAGCATTTGAACAAATTTCGGAACACTCTCTGCATAAGGAAAGCCATATAAGGTATTACCACTCGCGATCATCAATAGTTTTTTCCAAGGTAATACGCTTGCCGCTTGATATCCATTCATTACGGAAGCATCCAAAAGACCACTCTTACTCTTCGACACAATCATTTTCATCCCCGGTTTATAGCGATACCCATCAAATTCAAAGGTGTAATTATGCCAATAATAACTATTCCCTTTTTTCAAAATCGAAATATAAGATCCTTTTCCACGCGGATAGTCTTCCCATGCATGAAAAATATACTCTCCATCGATATTTTTAAACAAAGATTCGTCTGCCCCCTTAAGACTCCCTAACTCCATAAAACTACCCGTGTAATTTCCACCGGCAACAATTGTAAAATCACCTCCATAATAATCTTTAACGCCACATTGGTCTACAATTCCGAAGAAAGTATTGTTTTCATCGATTCCGATAACTGCAATATTCCCATAAGGAGACGCTTTCCAATAAGGCAACAATTGTTTTATTTTTTTCCGGTTAAATATCGGTTCTTTCAAATAACGACCGGAATGTAAATCCGTGGCAACAGACATGGTTGCAGCATACACGTAATTGTCTCGATTCAATAACCATTTTCCTCCCCAGCAAAGAGCGGCATCCACGGGGTCAAAGTTGGCAGGCACTCCGTCAAAAAACTCGTCTTTAGCCGAACCGATTACAGACAAATCATTTCCGTTTAATTCCACCGGACCGCTTGCTTGAAGGACCATTACCTCATCCAGAAGATCAACATCATAAGCATACTCTTCATAAATAAAGTTTTCTACCAATTTGTGCGGTCCCCTACCTAAATTAGGAACAACATTTATATCTTGTCCGACATAAATCACCGTATCCACGCTCTTCTCCTTTCCTGTCTCAACATCCATTACAAATTTAGATTGTTTTTTAGACAGAATCATCGAGAGCTGCGATTCGCCCGATCCCCCTTTTGACAGTACCATCCAGCCGTTTTTCCAAGGAGATACAACCTCTATACCTATGTCTTCACTAAAAGTAACTCCTGTCTTATTATCAATTGCGGTCAGTACCAATCTATAATCTCCGATTGTCGTTGCTTCATGCATATAAATCAGTTGATCGCAAACTTTCGTCAGTTTCTTATCTTTCTCTATATACCAAGCATAAGTAGCGTCTGGATTCAACGTATCTATCGAAAAGCGAACCTTAGGCTCCAATGTTACCGACTCTCCGGGATAGAGCGTATAACTACTTTGTACGTTCTTTACTCCCACATTCTGCCAATTATCAAAATCGTTTATATCCTTATAATCGTAATTGCTTTTATCATCCAAACAACCGACAAGTATGAATACAATCACTATCCACAATACATTATTTTTCATAACCTTGATTTTTAACCTACTACAGGAATTACTATTTTTTCGCCTTTTTCGTCTTTCAACGGTGTCAATCCGGCAGCTTGATTCGCCGGATCGTTATTAAAGGCCTCTACCCGGTATTTTAATCGTTGAGAATATTTTTTTAACACTAAGCGGTCTTTCCCGTCGAAAACGACATCATCCTTGGACAACTCTTCTAAAAACATAATATATTTAGTTTCTGAATAGTTTCCGAGATAATAACTCTCGGCCACATTGAACGACGGAGCCCCCTGGTATCCGCCATCCAATTCCGTCCACCATTTCGGGCGTTCCAGTTTATCGGACACCTGAAATATAGCTCGTTGATACTTTATATCGGCAGTAACTTTCACCTCCTCGCTTTCGTCTATTTGCAATACAAAACGATATGCTTTCTCGGCTAACCGGGGATCATTCAGAAAAGTAACCGTTATCGTATCTAATTCCTGCCCGGCAGAAAACTCACATTTTTCCGGTAGTTCATATAACTCAGCCGGCAATGTCGTCAACTTGGGATCAGCAGACACACTAAATGCCCGACTCTCCGTTAACCATTTTCCCTTGGTTCTTATTGGAATCTCGACTGAAACTCTATCTTCATTATAGGTTCTAAAGGATAATACAGTACTATCTACCGTCGCATTCGCTACAAAAGAAAGAAATACCTTATTATCGGAAAACTCTTCGATTCCTTTTTTATCACAGGAAGTCAACGTTCCTATCAATATCAACGCAAAAACAATAAAAGATCTCATAACTGCATTAATTTATATTAGTTTCACTGTCCGGCAAAGGCACAACAAAATGTTCCTCCGAGGCCGTTATCGTTTTACCCGACTCTGCCGGAATATTTTTATTTAAACGCTTATACAGGTAAAAAGTCTGACCTTCACCGATCCAATCCCGACGCATATCATTAATTAATAAGTGATTGAATGTCTCCATGGTTGCATTCGATACGTCTATTATGGATTGATCCGTTTTTTTCAAGCCTCGCCCTTGTTTTACATAATTCAAATAAGTTTTTGCCTTTGCCAATCCGGCAGCATCTTTTTTAGCTAAAATTTCAGCAGCCATATAGTAAATCTCACTCATTCGAATCAACGGAACCAATGTTTTACTGATCTCGATCTGCGTCGAACCGCCACTGGTAGGATCATCATATTTTTTCAGTCGATAATAAGAGTTGTAATTTTCCCAGTCGTGTATCCAATTGGTATATCGACAATCATTAGAGATAAATGTTTCAATTTTATAATCATATGTTAAGTCCTTTTCGAAATAATTATTTTCAATTTCGGATATACATAAGAAGGTAGCCTTGTCTTCATCCGTAATATCATTCATTTTTTGATTTAATTCCGGTAGATCGATCACGTACAAACCGAACATCACATCCCTATACAATTTTGAACCGCCGGAAGAGGTACTAAACGGAAAAGCACGATTTTTGGCAACAAAAGTGATGATTTCATTGGCTTGTTCCAATGCCTCCGTCTCTTTCTGGGCATACAAATAGACTCTCGCCAATAAAGCCGTAGTTGCCCAATAATTCATATGATATCCTCTTCGATGAAAAAAGATATTATCTCCCGTTCCAGACATTTCAAAAGTCACCGACGGACTAAACGACTTAGCGGTATCAATCTGCCAGAGCAATTTTTTAGCTTCTTTCAAATCCTCGATAATCAATGTCAAACACTCGTCTACCGTTTTCGGGTTTGAGATATAAGAGGGATAAACGTCAATATAAGGAATAAATTTTCTACCTCCTGGCTGAGCTACAGGTGCCGGGGCAAACAAACGCAGCATATCGAACTGCAAAAATGCGCGTAAACCTAAGGCTTCTCCCCAAATCATCGATTTTTCCCGATTTTTCAAGGGAAACATATCCGGATCGGTATTTTCTATATTTTTTATAAGATTGTTGCAATTGGCCACGATATTATACGTCTCGTTCCATATGGATTCGATTTTCGGTTTCAGATGCTCGTTATCCCAACTATAGGCAGCCGCTCCCCTTTCCATAGCATTCATTTGGCTGGAAGAATACGTGTAATCGTACACTTGCCCCAAAGCATCCACAATACCCCAACTCATATTCATCCCGTACAAATTCCCTGTTCCCATTGTATAATAAATACCATTCAAGGCATGACGAAAACCGTCTGCAGAATCAAAAAGATCCTCTTCATCAATTTCATCCTCCGGTTTCACGTTTAACCATTCGTTACATCCCGATATAAAGAGCGGTAAAAACAATAACAATAAAAATCTATATTTTTTCATATTACCTAAGTTCTAAAAAGTTGCACGTAAGGTGAAATTTATACTTCTCGCAAACGGATAACTGGTCCCCCGCTCCTGTTTTACACTGGACAAACGGAAAATATCGTTCATTTGAAATTCCAGATTCAGCGTTCTCAAATAGATTTTTCGTAACAAATCCTGATTAAAATCGTAGCTGAGGGTCAACGTACTTAATGATAATACATTTTCATCCTGTACAAAGCGGGAGGTAGGCAGTGTTACCGCATCTCTGTTTTTAATATCTTTTAACGGAGCTATATCTCCGGGGTTTTCCCAACGCTGAGTCAGCACGCGTTTATCCACGTTACTGTTTTCGATATCCGCATTTTCCACACTATTGACCAAGGTTTCATTGTAGATCTGTTTCCCCCATTCATAAGAGAAAGAAGCAAACAAGCTAAATCCTTTATAGGTGGCATTTACCCCGAAAGAACCGCTGGCATCCGGTTCCGTATTTCCAAGTACAACCTGTTGCGATGCTTTCCATTGATTACTAACCTGACCGTTCCGATAAATATATAACTCTTTACCGGTAGTCGGGTCGATGCCCAAAGAACGAACCCCGTAAATAGAGGTCAAGGAAGCTCCCTCTTCGTATTTCATCAACGGTTTGGCATATTTCGGGTCATCTTCATATCCACTAACACTGTGCTGATAGTCTTCAGCCTCTTTATAGTAAGCATCCACTTGCTCATTATATGCTTTTAAAGCATCGGAAATTTTCAATATTTTATTTTGATTATGGCTCATATTTCCCCATAATGCGACATACCAATTTCCATCTTTCACAACATCAAATTGAGCTCTGATATCAAAACCCTCATTTAAGGTTTCTCCCATATTACTCTTATAGGAAGTAAATCCGGATGAACCGGGCAAAGTAACATCCGTGATCAAATCCACGGTCTTATCCCTATAATAATCAAAATTCAAAACGATACGTTCGTTCCAGAAACCTAAATCCGTGCCGATATTCATCTTATTCGTTGTCTCCCATTTCAAGTCTTTATTTCCCAATGCTCTTAATGCGACACCGAATCCGGCTATGTACCAACGGTCAAAAGTCTTATAAATAGTTTTTGCATTGTAAGGGGCGAAGTTGGTTTTTCCGGTCTGTCCGTAAGAACCTCTTAATTTTAAACGGGTTATTACTTCATTGCCCTTTAAAAAACTGTAATTATGAACATTGATTCCCAAACCTCCGGACCAAAAAGGCGCCCATTTCTGATCCAATCCGAATTCGGAAGACCCGTCGAAACGAACGGAAAGATCCGCTAAATAGACATCATTCCAGGTATAGTTGGCCAACAAAAGAAAACCCATCAAGCGAGTCAGGTTTTCAGATTTCGAAGGTTTATTATAAACCTCTGCCGCAAAATTCGGAGAGTGATATTTCCCGGAAGGGAAACCCCGATAATGAGACGAAGTACTCTCTGCCTTGCTATTTGTCGCATTCATTACCAAAGAAGCATTTAAGGCATGTGCGCCTCCCAATACCTTAGAATAATAAGCCCCAACCTGGGCATCCCATTTGGTAGACTCCTCCTTATTGATGTAAAGATCACCCATAAATTCCGTAGAAGATATATTCGAAGACTTAGGATCTATAAAACGTTCATTCTTAGATATAGTTTTCGTTATGGCGAACTGACCTTTTAATTGAAAATGATCCGTCACATATATCTGAGCCATCAAACGTTCGATAAAAGTATCCGATTTATCGTACTGGAAATTATTCAATAATGCCTCATATAAAGGATTATTCTTTCCTTCATTCGTTTCTAATTTGGAAAATTCCAGTTCCTGAATAAGATTACCTTGTTTGTCATAAGGACGGTCATACGGTTGCAAATGAGCATAATCGCTAAAATCCCCATAGGGAGAGTCTTGCGCATCCGTATAATTATACTCTATATAATTCACCACCTGCAACCAATCTCCAATTCGATAATCCACATGAAAACCGAGATCTAAATTATCCCGATAGGAGTCTTTCATCACTCCATTATCGTTTTTATAACTGACATCGAGTCCATACCGCAAATCATTGTTACCGCCTTCAACAGATAACGAATGTTTATGCATAAAAGCATTACGCAAAGGCAAAGAGAGCCAGTCCGTAGTAACCCCCTCCTTTATACGCACCAAGCGCTCATTATAAGCATTCATCGCCTGTGTCCAAGTTCCACCGAAAGCAATATTAGGATCATACAATCCGGCCCGTTTTTCTATTTCCAATTTTTCGGCAGCATTTGCTAAATTGTAGTCCGAAAGATCCGGCATTTCAATTTCTCCGGTCAAACTATAAGTAATCACCACCTCTCCCGGTTTAGGAGCAACCGTGGTAATCACCACGACTCCGTTAGCAGCCCGGGATCCGTACATAGCCGTAGCCGAAGCATCCTTTAGGATTTGTATATTCTCTATCCGCATCGGATCCATGTCGAATACTTTTTGAACACTGACCTCGAATCCGTCCATAATAAATACCGGAAGATTCGGATTGTTTTTCAACGAAGATTTGGATAGTGCATCCTTGTCTAATTCCTTTACCCCGATACCGGAACGTCCGCGGATATACATTTCCGGAACGGCATTCGGATCCGAACCCCATTTATTACTTTGTTGTATCCGGAAAGAGGGATCGAAAGTAGATAATGCTTTTATTACATTCGTTTTAGAAACCTTCAATAAGTCTTCCCTCCTGATAGAAACCGAACTACCCGTAAAACTCTCCTTTTTAATATTCGCATATCCGGTAACCACCACCTCTTCCACCTCTTTTACCTCCTCTTTCATCGTGATGACCAACTCTTTCTCGTCGTCTTTCGGGTCCTTGCTCAGACGATGTTCCACCTTTTCCATGCCGATAAAAGTGAATACAAGGATGGTCGTGTCCTGTTTGGGAATTTCAATGGTAAATTTTCCGTCGATATCTGTCGAAACGCCTAAAGTCGTACCTTTAATCACAACCGTCACGCCCGGAAGGGGTACTTTTTGAATATCGATCACTTTTCCTTTGATTACTCTTTTCTTCTCCTCTTTTTTCTCCTCTTTTACAGGGGTAATGATCACTACCTCGTTTTGGATTTCATAAGAAAGGGAAGTTCCTTTTAATAACTGATTTAAAACTTCTTCCAAAGCCGCGTTTTTTACATTGAGGTCTCTTTTGCCGTATTTCAGAACCTCTTCTACCTGATACAAGAAACGATAGCTCGTCTCTTTACTCATATTCGTGATGATTTCATCGATGGTAGCGTCTTTCATGTTCATGGTCAATTTCACAACTTGTTGGCCTGCATTGACCTGCTGAAAAAAGACCGACATAAACAGAAGAAGAACGCAGCGTTTAAAAATAAATCGCATTTTTAGCAATCTTTGATTCTCATCAAAGACCCCGATTCCGTTTTTTTTCATACTTTTACATGCTTAATGATTAATGATCGACTTGTTAATCGTTATCTAAACTCAATTTCCAAGCAGAAGATAGGACCAGTATCTTCTGCTTTTTATTTAACACTCAAATTTTATTGCATTCTTTTACGCACCACCACATTGTTTTTATTGACCTCGAAAGAGATTTTCGCCGATTTCTCTAACATCCGTAAAGCTTCCGAAAAATCTTCATACCGTTCCAACTCTCCGGAGAAATGATAATTTTTCACTTCCGGATTCATGTAGAAAACACGAATATCATACCATCTGCTCAATCGGGCCATAATCGATTCCAAGGTCTCGTTTTTCATCACGAAACGTCCGTCTTTCCAAGCCGAATAGGCTTCTGCATCCACTTCTCGAGAAGAGAGCTTCCCGCTTTTTTTATTATAAACAGCTTGCTGATTCGGATGCAATTCCACGGACTGATTACCTAAAACGACCCGAACCGCTCCCTGATTCAAAGTCGCCTCGACATCCTCCTCATCGGCATAAGCCTGCACGTTAAATTCCGTTCCTAAAACCTCTACCTGCAACCTATTCGGCACGTTGACAACAAAAGGATGACTTTTATCTTTCGCTACCACAAAAAAAGCTTCTCCCTTCAAAAATACTTCCCGCTTCCCTTCGCCGAACAACTCCGGAAAACGTATTTCTGAATCAGAGTTCAAATAAACCCTCGATCCGTCGGACAAAGTCAGATTATATTCCCCTCCCCGGGGAATACGGATCGTAGAATAACGAATCTCCCGCACTACCGTATCTTGTCCTCCTCCCTGTAAAGCCACACTCTTTCCGGTATTTAAGGCCACGACACCGTTATTTAAAACGATCTGCTGGACACTACTATCCTGCAATTCGATCTGCTCTCCTCCGGACGTAATCAAAATCGCCTTGGATGTTCCTACCTGAATACCGGTAAATTCGACAGGCGGTACGATCTCTTCCCGTTGTTGGAAAAACCACATGCCGACACCGACCAACAAAGCAATCGAAGCGGCGATCCCGATCCCCCAACCTAATTTCCGGTTTTTCTTTTTAAAAGGAGATAACTGTTGCTCGAGCGCCCTCCACTCTTTTTCAAGATCCAATCCCTCCACGTACTTATCCCGCTCCGCTTTGTTATCCGAATCCATAATCCGGTCATACAATCTCCGATTGTCCGGGTCAGCAGCCAACCAACGCTCCAATCTCTCCTCCTCCCCGGAGGAAAGTCCGTGAACAAATTGCTTGGCTATCAAACGGGATATTTTATAATCTTTAGGTTCTAACATAAAATTCCTCTCCTTCATTTACAGAACGACTAAGAAACTCAAAAGGATGACTCGCTCTCTCTATTATTTTCATTTTTAACATTTCAATAGCACTTGGGGACGGGGTAAAAGTGCTATATCGACTGTTTTCAAAAAACAACATAGAAGCAACATTTATCTAATTTAGCTTAGACGGAGCGATGGCAAACAAATTCAAAGTATCTCTATTTGTAAACCTTCGAGAAATGTTTTATACCTTTGCGCAAAACGAGAAACGATACGGAATATTCCCCGACCGCAATATTCGCATAAACAATATTTGTGATATATCTATGTACGAAGACCATGAATTCAGAGGTTGTTATCGGATTTTGCGCTCAAACGGTTCAATGTTGCCAAGCCTTTAACCGTTAGCAAATATTTCTGCCGTGGATGTCGTGGCTTATCTGGATAGAGCATACAAACAAATTCCTCTTTGATGGCAGGATTAAGTGAGTATTCCATAAAGTTTTCACGATTTTTTAATCCTATAGCCAGCATCAGTTCTTTTACAGACAGGCGATTGCCGGAAAGAGCCTTAATCAGGCGAATGATATTTTCATTGTCCGTATGCCATGCATCTTCGGTTCTTGTCGGGGAGAGTGTAATTGCGTTCTCCAAACGGATGTATCTGCCATAAGCCTGATACGAAATTGGTTATATGTCTAACTATTTGGCTGATGTTTAATCCTGTATAGTCAAAGGCTCTTTCTTGTTCAAAGTCATATTCAATAGCCCTTCGAATGTCGGGAGCAGATACGTACAATATAGTATCTCCACGAAGTACCCATTCCTTTTTCGTTATATTATAATTGCGAATTTGTCCTGCAAATTCGAACACATCGTCGAATACGCGCCGATGTAGAGCAGTTAGTCCGGCTATGTTAAAAGCAAAAGATCGTTCATTAAGTAACTTAGTTATGTTGGTAGAAACCTTATCCGCTTCTTCTGTTCCATTATCCTTTTCAGTATGAATATCTTTCGACTCATAGTAACTCTTGATAAAGTGTTATAGTTTGTTTTTTTACGGGATGGCGAAAACGGAGCCTGTCGTCGCCGAGGTATCAATTCGCCCGTCTGTATTCGTTAGGCGTTACGCCTGCATATCTTTTAAAAAAACGTACGAAATGCTGCGGATATTGGAAACCCAACGCGTAAGCGACTTGGGTGATCGATTTGCTATAATCAAACAAGATTTCCTTCGCTACGTCCAACATTTTCAATTGTATATATTCTTTTGCCGTTTTCCCTGTTTCCTTTTTGATCAAATCACCGAAATAATTGGGCGAGAGACAAATCTTGTCCGCAAAATATTGAACGGACGGCACACCTTTTTCCGAAGCAATCCCCGTACTCAAATAGTCATCAAGAAGTCTCTCGAAGCGAGCCAACACGTCGAGGTTCATATCCTGCCTCGTGATAAACTGCCGTTCATAGAATCGTAGACAATAATCCAGCAATAATTCTATATTCGTGCAAATCAGTCCTCTGGTATGTTTATCTATGGCATGTTGCAATTCCGTTTTTATTATAGACATACAGTTGAGAACGATCGTTCGCTCCTCTTTCGAGAGGTGCAGTGCCTCATTGGACTCGTAGGCAAAAAACGAATATTTTTTAATTTTCTGCCCCAATGAAGTACCGCGAATGAAATCAGGATGGAACAGCAAGCCCTTGGCTTTGGTCGGGATTCCCTCGATCGTGGAATAGCCGACGGTTTGTCCCGGAGCAATGCTGACTATTGTCCAATCGTCGAAATCATATTTGGTCTTTCCGTAGTTTATCGTACAGGCTACCGTCTCTTTCAAAAAGATCGAATAGAAACCGACCGTCATACGATACGGTTTCTGACTCTCCACCGTATCGAAATCGACGAAGTTGACTTGCGGATGTCGAGTCTCGAAATCGAACAGGTTATTGTATTGTTCGATCGTATCTACTTTCAATATAGGGGATTCATTCATATCCATAGCGACGACTTTTATTCAGAACAAAGATAGTGTTTTTATCGTACCCGAACCGGGATCACAACCGAAAACAGTAATCGGGGTAAATCTTTCCGTATATTCCGTGATTCAGGTAATATCGTTGAACATCAGACAGTAATAAAAATTGCAAAATCCGTAAATAAGGTAAATCGAACCTTGTTTTTGGTATGATACGGTATACGGTTATTCCGTATTTTTGTATTAAAACAATAAGATATGAAGAGCAATATGAAACGAATTTTATTTTTAACAGTATTGACAATTACAGCCTTATGCGTCCCATGTCACGGAAAAGGCAGAGAACGGACAACAAAATCGATAAAGAGAGTCGAAGCAAACGAAAATCATTTTAAAGCCGATACGAATATGAAGGAGAATTTGAATTTATCTCAAAAGTGGGACAAAGTATTCCCGCAAAGCGACAAAGTAAATCACAGCAAAGTAACTTTCCGTAACCGCTACGGTATCACGCTCGCGGCCGATCTGTATATACCGAAAAAAGTAGAGGGGAAATTACCGGCCATAGCCGTTTGCGGGCCGTTCGGAGCCGTAAAAGAACAATCATCCGGCCTGTACGCGCAAACGATGGCCGAACGCGGATTTTTAACCATAGCCTTCGACCCATCGTTCACAGGCGAGAGTGGCGGAGAACCCCGTTACGTGGCGTCGCCGGACATCAACACGGAAGACTTTTGCGCGGCAGTCGATTTCCTTTCGACACGCGACGATGTCGATCCCGAACGAATCGGCCTCATCGGTATTTGCGGCTGGGGAGGAATGGCGATCAACGCAGCCGCTATCGACACTCGCGTCAAAGCAACGGTAGCTTCGACGATGTACGATATGAGCCGTGTAAACGCTAACGGTTATTTCGATGCAACGGATGCCGATGCTCGCCACGAACTACGTAAACAACTTAATACACAACGGACTGCAGATTACCGGAACGGCACGTATGCACTTGCCGGCGGCGTGATCGATCCGTTGCCTGAAGATGCTCCGCAATTCGTGAAAGACTATCATGCTTATTACAAGACCGAACGCGGTTATCATCCCCGCTCGCTAAACTCCAACCGCGGCTGGAACAAAACATCGGCCCTGTCATTTATCAACATGCCTATCCTTTCTTACAGCGATGAAATCCGTAGCGCCGTACTCTTGATACACGGAGAAAAAGCCCATTCTCGTTATTTCAGCGAGGACGCTTTCAAAAAGCTGAAAGGCGACAACAAGGAGTTGATGATCATACCCGGTGCAAATCACACGGATTTATACGACCGTACGGATACAATACCCTTCGATCAGTTGGAAACATTCTTCAACAATTACCTGAAATGATATACGCGTAAAAAAGCGATGATTACCTACGCGCAAATTTTTCCGGCTTCATTTGTCCGACACGATTCGACAGATGAAGCCGGTCATCCATCCGTAACCCACAACCCAAAACAAAAAAAATAACACGACAAGAAAACCGAAGAGCTTAAATCCCTAACAAAATTAGAAGAATATAGAAATAATCCTTTAAAGAGGTTTTCAATAATTCTAACGAACGGTACTTCAATGTTTTAACAGTATTCACCGAAATCCCCAACAGCTCCGCAATCTCTTTATTTTGTTTTCCGTCCAAAGAGAGCTTGATGACGCGGGCGCTTTGCGGGGGCAAGGCATCAATGGCTTGGGAAATAATTCGATAAGACTCTTCCTCTATCAACAGATCTCTAAAAAAACTTTCATTGCCGACGACTTCCGAATCCATATAGTCAACCGTATCTTTCCGCGATTTCAAATAGTCAAAACAGCGATTACGTACCAATACATACAAAAAGATTTCCAGGTTAGGGATCGTGTCGTACTCTTCCCGTTTCTCCCACAGTTTGATAAATACCTCCTGGGCAATATCTTTCGCCGCATCCCCATCTCCGATATAACGCTTGGCGACGGTACACATGGACGCATAATATTGCTGGAACAAAGTCTTATAGGCTTTTACATCACCCCGCTTTATCGCATCAAAAGAGACTTTATCCACCATAGCATATAAAAACTACCCTATTTATTTCCAACACGAAAAAAATGATCGCTAATTAAAACTTCAAAAATTCCACAACAAAATCACCCCGTCAAAGATAATATCTTTATCTTGTTATTATCCATCAGCACGTTAAAAAGATTCAATTTCACCAGAATCAAGAGGTCATTTTAGCAGTATACTCTCTTGCAAAAAAACGACAACCAACTTATTCTCTTCTTTTTCTCAAAAAAGCGTTTTCTTCAATTCGTAACACAATCTGAAAAGTACCTTCATTTTTCTTTCCGGTACATCAACTTTACACGACACGGGGCCATAGAAACAATACCCCGGGAAAAACAATGCCATTATAAATCGGATAATTCAGATCGACAAACACGTTAGAGGTCCCTTCTTCTCATATATAGAAATATTTTCTAAATTCGGTGTTATTAAAAAGCCCTTTGGACATCGCATGTTTATGTAAATAGTTATTTATATCCTCAAAATTATCATTATTTTTATGGAATTATCCGTTGAATAGCATCTATAGAACAACTATTCAACTTTAAAAACGAATAATAAATTGACTATTGACGAAAAAATAAAGGAAATGAAAACAATAAGATTACTCGTAGCCATACTTTTCGTTCTGTTGGTAACAAACGGATTCGGACAGTCAGAAAAGGCAGAAGAAAATCCGAGGACAGCCTTGACCGAAGCTCGTAAAACGTATGAACAAGCCCTAAAAAAGAAAGACGCTCCTCTTTTGATTAAATCGATTATCCTACAGATCAAATACCAAAGTTTAATCGATCAGGACAGTATACCGACACTACTGTCTAATTTGGAAGCTTATGTCGTAACAAGTAAAAATCCGGTTGAAAAAAGTATTTTACACTCGCTTTTAGCCGAATTATATAAATCCTATTACATCAGCAGAGTCTTTGAGATTAACGGGCTGACTCCGATCACCGGATATATACCGGAAGATGTAAAAGTCTGGACCGGAAATATTTTTATCGAAAAGATTTTCCAACATATAGAGGCCTCTTTAAAGCCGACCAAGGAGCTTATTGCCACAAATAGCCTCCAATACAAAGACATTTTAATTTTAGGAAAAGATTCCCGGGAGTTCAGTCCGACGCTTTACGATTTACTTGTTTATCGTAGTATCAAACTGCTCTCTTCCATGAGCTACTACGTTTCCGACTTCTTTGAGCAAAAACCTCTCACGAACGATAAGCTGTTTGCTCCCGCAGACGAATTTGTCCAATTATCCGTTCCCGAAGAACCTTATAATTGCGACCAGTATATCATTCGATTATACCAATCCTTACTTCAAGTTCAATTAAACTCGGGACAAAAAAATACATTATTATGGGCCAATCTGCAACGGCTGAATTTCGTATCGACTCATATTACAAACGAAAACGCCTCCTCTCTTTATGAAAAAGCCTTATTCGAGTTAAACGACGAATACCGGAACGACCCTCTCCGGGTAGAGATATTGCATACTCTCGCTCAATTATACCTTCGAAAAAACATTGAACAACAGGAGTCTCCCATCCATAAAGAGAATCCGGAGAGCATCATAAAATCCGAAATGGAAAAAGAAGTTCGAAAAGCCCTTCAATTTTGCCAGGAAGGAATTCGACTCTTTCCCAACTATTTTAGGATTAACATCTTAAAAAATTTGGCAGAAACGCTCAAAAGCAGTGCCGTGAATATCAATCTTCTTCAAACGGTCTATCCGGGAAAAGACCAGATTATCCACGTAAACTACAAAAATACCTCTTCCATCAAATTCGAATTGTATAAATTAAACGTAAAAATGAACGACTACCTTACCGGTACCTCCAAAACCTATCCGAAAGAAAAAATATCAACCCGTTCGTATAAACTTCCTGCCTGGTTGCTTTCATACGACACGACTTTTCAGATCCCGATCTCCCGAATAGGCCTTTACGAACTGATTATCAGCAGCCAGGGAAACACGTTAGAAAAAGATACGCTCTATTTTAGTTCCAGCCGTTTTACCGGATTTTCACGTCAAATAGAGAAAAATACCAATTCCCTATTGGTATGCGATATGGAAAGCGGCAAACCCATATCCGGAGCAACAGTAAATATATATGATAGTAAAGGAGACAAAACTTACCATTACATTGCTCAATATCGTTCAGATAAAAACGGCATGGCTTCCATTCCCACGGACTATAGAAATACGCTCTGTTTTCAAATATCTTCCGGCGATGACACCCATGGCGCTATTAATTATCTACCCTCCTACTATTCTAATTATCAAGCACCCACACGGCAATTCGAGGTAAATCTATTTACAGACCGGGCCATTTACCGTCCGGGGCAGACGATCTATTTCTGCGGAATAGCCTGGGAGGCCAATAAAGAAAATTCAAAAGCGATCGCGGGAAAAGAGTACACCGTAACTTTCCAAGATGCCAATAACCAGGAGATCGCCAGTAAACGGCTTACCTCTAACGAGTTCGGATCTTTTGCCGGAAGTTTCACGATTCCCAAAGATATATTAAACGGTCAGGTATCACTCCGTACCAATGGTGCCAGACGTTTTGTCAGTGTTGCCGAATACCAACGTCCCAAATTCGAGATCACGTTCGATCCTGTAACGGGAAGTTATCAATCGGGTGACACGATTACCGTAAAAGGGAAAGCAAAAACCTATTCCGGAGTAAGTTTATCCGACTGTCAAGTCTCCTACACGTTATCCAAAAACAATTTCTACCGATTTAATCCCAAACGTTTTATATCCCACGGTGAAGTAATGACGGATCGCGACGGAAATTTTCAAATTCGATTCGCCACAGACACGACGACACAAGATACGCCTTATCCCGGAGTATACAACACTTACTACACGGTTTCGGTTACCATTACCTCTCCGAACGGAGAAACACAAACAAAAGAATTTACACTCCGTATCGACAAGACCCCTTACCAACTAAGCATACAACTACCCACGCGGTGGAACAAGCATAACCCTCTCGATGTAGAAATCGTAGCTGTCAATGCCAACGGTAATCCATTAGCTCAGACGGTAAACTACTCCATCGCAAAGCTCAAACCTCTTTCCAGCTTAAAAGAGTCCTATTCGATAAACAATGCCATCATTGAAAAAGAGATTTTCCACGGAGTCTATAAAACCGGGAACAACCCGTTACATATCGATTTATCCATTTATCCTTCCGGAGCTTACCTGTTCACGGCAGAAGGCAGTACCTCCAACGGGCAGAAGATCCGCAGACAAAGAATCTTTTATCTCTACGCTCCATCGGACAAACGTCCGCCGATATTGACTTATAACTGGCTTATAGAAGAAAAAACGACTTGTAAACCCGGGGAAGAAGCTAAAGTCATATTAGGTTCATCCGCCTCCGATATATACGTCTTATACGAAATATACGACCGGGGACAATTTATAGAAAGAAAACGTTTTGAGCTAACAGACGAGAACATCACGCTATCCGTCCCTTATAAGGCAGATTACGGAAAATCGATCCAATTGCTTATCACCTACGTGAAAGATCGACAACTATTCTATAATGCCGTCACCATTGAACGGCAGGAACCCGATAAACAATTGGATATTTTTACCAAAACATTCCGGGATCATCTTTCTCCCGGACAAAAAGAAGTGTGGAGTTTCACAATTCGGAACAAGGCGGGACAAGCCGTATTAGCCGAGCTCATGGCCGGGATGTACGATACCTCTTTAGATCAATTCGCCTCGAACAGATGGTATTTTAACCCTGTTCTCAGGTATTACGAAATAACACCTCAATGGATTTCCAACGCACTTACGGCCAACATTTACGGGTATATCGATTTTAAATCAAAAAATTATAAGATCCCCGAATTCAAATTCGACCGACTAAATCTTTTCGGTTTGAATTTCAATCAGCCCATCGTCGTTCGCGGATACGCTGCCGGCCGGGCGGCCAAAACCGTCATGCGAGAAGCAGTATTAGAAGAAAATAGTGTTACGGAATATGATTATGCCGGAGAGTATTCGGATAAAGCGAAATCGAATGAACGACAGGTTCCTCCCGTCCAAATCCGGCAAAACTTACAGGAAACGGCCTTTTTCTATCCGCAATTACGCACGGATTCCGCCGGAAACGTAAGCATTAAATTTACCGTACCCGAGGCCACGACTACCTGGCGTTTTATGGCCTTGGCCCATACCCCCGACATGGCTTACGGTCAATTGGAAAAATCGGTACTCACCAATAAAGAGTTTATGGTAAGCACCAACCTTCCCCGTTTTGTCCGTACCGGGGATCAGGTCGTACTCAAGGCTACCGTGAATAACCTCTCCCCGTCTCAACAACAAGGCAATATTTATTTGGAGTTATTCGATCCTATAACGGACAAAACGATTAGCAGACAAACGCAATCATTCAACGTAGCTACCGATCAAAACCAAACTTTCAGCTTCTCTTTTACAGTTCCGGAAGGGTTCGATATGTTAGGATGCAAAACCGTGGCCTCCTCTTCACTCTTCAGCGACGGAGAACAGCAAGTGATAGCTGTCGTTCCGGATGAAATACCGGTAACCAGAACCTTACCCATTTACATGATTCGCAAAGGAGAAGAGACGTTCGCGATGAACATACCTAAAAAGATTACTCCGTATCGGTTGACGCTTGAAATGACAGCCAATCCGATCTGGTACGCGGTACTGGCCCTACCGAGCATCAACACCCCTCAAACGGACAATGTCACCGAAATCACGGCATCCTATTATGTCAGCACATTAGCTACCGCAATCGCAAATGCCAATCCAGAAATTACCCGGACAATAAAAGAATGGCTTAGAAAACCGGGCAATACCCTGACCTCTCCTTTAGAAAAAAATGAAGAATTAAAATCCATTCTTCTCCAATTGACACCCTGGGTAAGAGAGGCTCAAAACGAAACCGGGCAAATGCACCTATTGGGAGAATTATTAGATATCAATCGTCAAGACTACATCCGTAAACAAGCCCTGACCCAATTAGCCCGACTGCAAAACAGCGATGGAGGCTGGAGTTGGTTTAAAGGCTCCAAGTCCAATACCTTTATTACCGAGAACGTATTAGAAGCCATGGCAAGATTAGTTAGAACCGGAGCGACGGAACTATCTCAAGAAGAAAAAACGATGCAAATTCAGGCTTTAAAATACTTAGACGATCAAATCGAAAGAGAATACAGTGAAAAAAACGAATATGGATATTCGCAATTACTGTACCTCTACACAAGGAGCTCGTTCCGGGATATTCCTCTAACAAACGCCTTAGAAGCCCACAAACACTATCTATCGAAATTCAAAGATTCCTGGGCCGATCTATCTCTTTATGAAAAAGCCCTCGTTGCCATGACATTGTACCGTTACGGTGAAACAGAAACGGCTAAACGCATTCTTCATTCGCTGAAGGAATACGCTACCATCACACCGGAAATGGGCATGTTCTGGGCCAACAACCGTTCGAATCTATTTACCAATTCAGCTATTCAAACCCAGGTGGCACTCATGAGTGCTTTTCACGAGATCGAAGGAGACTCCGAAGATACCGAACTCATGAAACAGTGGCTATTACGTCAGAAACAAACCCAAAACTGGGGAAGTACGCCAACAACCGTGGACGCCATTTACGCCCTTGTCCTCACGGGAAAAGAACAACTTTCTCAACAAGATCATCTGACGATAAAATTGGGAAACAAAAATATCAACGTCACGCCGGAAGAAGCAAAATTGGGATACATAAAGAAAAGCTATACGGCAAAGGAGATCACATCCAAAATGACGAAGGCAAGTATTACTAAAACCACCGATCAGGCCTCCTGGGGCGGTCTCTATCTGCAATATTTTGAAAAATTAGACAAGATAACGTCTCATTCCGGTGGGGTATCCGTGAACAAACAACTTTTCATAGAAGAAACAGGAAAGAACGGGAAAACCCTGATACCTTTAGCCGATCAGAAACTACGGATCGGAAATAAAATCAATGTTCGAATCACCGTACAAACAGGACAGGATATGCAGTTCGTACATTTAAAAGATTTACGTGCCGGTTGCCTTGAACCGACGGAACAGCTTTCCGGTTACCGTTGGCAAAACGGCATCTCCTACTACCAGGAGACCACGGATGCAGCCATGAATTTCTTCTTCGAATTCCTTCCCAAAGGAACCCATGTATTCGAATACACGTTATGGGTTGCACAAGACGGTGTCTACCAGGGAGGAATTGCCACCTTGCAATGTATATATGCACCGCAATATTCAGCCAACAGTAAAGCTTCTATATTAAAAATCGAAGAATAATTAAAAATGCCGTCCGAAACATCAACGGACGGCATTTATAATTTAGGGACATCACGATTGCTATTCCAGGATAAGCCGGAATCCCGAACCATGTACATTTTCAATTTTGATAGAAGGATCATCCTTAAAATATTTACGTAGTTTCGTCACGTAAACATCCATACTCCTCGCCGTGAAATAATCGTTCGAACCCCATATCTCATTCAACGCTTTTTCCCGCTGCAGTAATCCGTCCTTATGGTAGTATAACAACTCCAATAAACGGGATTCTTTCGGGGTAAGCTTTATCACCTCATCATTTTTCGTGATCGTTCTTAATTCCGTGTTGAAAACGTAAGCACCCAACTCTATAAATTTCGGTTTTACTTCCGTCTCGTCGTGCTCGCATCTGCTGAGAATCGCTTTTATTTTAAAAATAAGCAATTCGGAATCGAACGGTTTAACGATATAATCATCCGCCCCGATTTCGTATCCTTGTTTCATATCATCTTTCATGCTTTTAGCCGTAATATACACAAAGGGTACGGCCATATCGATCTCCCGAATTTTCTTACCCAGTGTAAATCCATCCATTTCAGGCATCATCACGTCTAAAAGACACAGATCAAATTTCTCTTTCCGGAAAGCTTCAAATCCGTCATGTCCATTCACGCAATGGACCACGTCATAATCGGACAACTCCAAATAGGATTTCAGAACAGATCCGAAACAAGGATCATCTTCTACCAAAAGTATTTTATGTCCCATACACTCAATTTTTAATTTACGGTTCAGGTTATAGTTTGTCTACTCTATTTTAAAAATAATCTCCACTAACGTCCCTTTGTTTTTCTTAGAAGTCAAGCGTATCGTCCCGTTATGCAACTCCACGATCGACTTCACGTAACTCAATCCCAATCCGAAGCCTTTTACATTATGCAGGTTTCCGCTCGGTACACGGTAAAATCGCTTAAACACTTTTTTCTGAGATTCTTTAGGTATTCCGATACCGCTATCTAAAACCCCAATAATAAAGTGTCCGTCGACACGACGTGTAAATATATAAATATTCAGCGAATCATACGAATACTTGATCGCATTATCTAACAAATTACACACGACATTTAACATATGTACCTCATCGGCCTCCATGACAAATCCTTCCGGATCCAACTCTTCCTTAATTTCTCCTCCCCGTTCTTCAACCTGTAACCGGAAATGTTGTACGGCCTCATCTACCAGTATATTCAAATCGGCCTCTACTTTATTCAAATGAATCTCTCTGCGGTCCAATTTAGCCTGAAGCAAAATACGTTCCACATATTTATTCATCCGGTCATTCTCCTTACGGATCATCGTATTAAATTTCAACAGCTGATCTTTATCATTCAATACCTTTTCCTTTTCGATTGCCGATGTCGCTAAAGATATGGTCGCCAAAGGCGTTTTAAACTCATGCGTCATATTATTGATGAAATCATTTTTAATGACAGATACTTTTTGCTGACGCGTAAGTACTACTATGGTGAAGATAAACACCCCCATTAAGCCGAAAATGCAAAAAGCGGAAGCGAGCAACATCCAACCGATATTTTCGTAAATCAACGAATCTGCCGATTCTAAGGTAATGCCTAAAATCGCATCCTTGACAATCCAATCCCTCGGGAATAAATCCGTACAATAGAAATTTTTCTTCAGGTCATCCCTTATCGCTTTTTGTTTCAACTCCTTCTTTCTTATGATCTCGTACTTAAAAGGAAGACGGATGTCCTTAGCATCCAATGTCATTCGCAAAAGCCTGTTGATGTCTACACCTTCCAACCGCTTTTCGACAGAAACATTTTCCGGGTCCTTCTCTTTTATCAATTTCAACATGAGATCCTCTAATCTCTTGTACAGAGCCTGTTGACTCAAATTACTCGTCGTATCTTGGATTCCAAATCCCAATGTCTTAATGCTTTGCTCCAAAAGGTCCTGATTCAGGTATCTTCTTTGCGGCAAATTATGAGGAGGGATGCTACCCGGGGTTTCGATCACGAAAGCAGTACTCTTGCTGGAGGATTTACTACCGTATTCCCATACCTGCGTAATAAAAGAAAAAGCCGGGAAATTTTCTCTTTCCATATTCGTGGAATCCCAGGGAATCACCTTTTTACTCTGCTCTTCAATACGCTTCATGTGTTCTGTTATTTCGGTAAGATAACGAACATTATTAATATCATCAATCGTATTTACCACCTGCTCCAGGGCTGCATGCACCTTTGAGGAGAAACGGATCTCGCTTTCTCTCATGCTGTATTTTATCCAAAACCACTGTACACCGACGACAGCGATAAAGGCGACCAACATAACGACGGTTAATATTCTGATTATTATTTTTTTGATCATACCAACAGAAATAGATTTAGCGAAAATAGTATTTTTTACGTCACCATGCAACAAAAAAGAGGTACCCGGGAAAGGCACCTCTCAAAAACAACTAAGTAATAAAAACGGGAAAATAAAACCATAAAATGGTTTTTTACTTTAATTTGTCTTCTAATACTTTGTATATATTACTTTCTTTATTCTCGATCATCATCTTTTTGAAAAGAGCTTTCTGTGCATCCAGACTATCAACCAACTCATCTTTTAAGATAAATAAAGAAACTTCCTTACCCGGATTTGCCTCGATTAAAGCTTTTGCCCAGTTGGCCCGCATTTTCAAGTAACGTTGAATCCTCAATTGATTGACGCCCATCAACATTTCATAATCCTTGCTCTTTTTCTTGCTATTGGCGATCTTCTCGTTTTTAGCCTCTAACTCCTTAATGGGTTCTTCGTATTTTTCTTTGAATTGCTTCTTAATGTTCTCGTATTCATCCATCAATCCGGAACCGTTTGCTTCAATCTCAGTCGGAAATTTGATCTTACCTTTAATCCAGATCATGTCCTTCGTATCCAGAATAATTTCAAGCGTCCTTTTCCCATCAATATCCACCCAAACACGTGCCGGAATTTTCAAACTATCCGTTCTCAGATCTATATTACCATCTTTCACTTCCTGTTCGGCAAGAATAGTCAAGCCCGGTCTCCCCGGCATCTCAGCCATTAATTTTACAGGTCCATTCAAGCCTTCCACTTTTCCCCGAACTTTAACCTGATCACTATTGCATGCACTTAATAGAAATGCGATAAGCACTAAAATTAAATTAATTCTTCTCATAATAAACATATTTGGTCTTTATTACTTAAAATACACATCCTGAGGATGTAATGGCATCTTCATGAGATACCCGCTAATTTACGACAAATATACAAAAATATCATTCATAAAAGAATTATCTGTCGGAAAGCTTCAAAAAATCTTAAGTATTACAGATCAAGCGTCTTAAAAAGCAATTCAGTCCCGTCAGGAGCGGGAGCCGTGGGTGTAATAATCTTTCCCATGGGATCTATCAATAAAAAACGAGGAAAAGTGTAAGCCATATAACGAGCGCAAAATTCGTCCCGTTTTTGAAGGATATAGTGTTCACCCGGAATATCGTTTTCCACTATATACTTCTCCCAAAGATCTTTAAGTTGTATATCATCCAACGAGAGAACGACAAAACGAATTTTTTTCTCTTTAAACTTCTCTTGCAAAAGCCTTAAAGCTTCAAACTTTTCCCTGGAAGCTTCATTCCAGGTCGCCCATACATAGACATAAACGTATTGACCGGCAAACGAGCGCAAAGAAAACTCCTCGCCCTGTTGATTCATCATCCCGAAATCAGGTGCGGTAGCCCCGGCCGAAAGTCGCCGCCAACGATCCACCAACCTCTCTATTCTCGATATTTTTGCCGTATCCGTCACCTCTTTCCAACAAAGCGAGAGCAAATAATCCGAATCCTTTAACCCCTTCGTCGTCACATGATTCATGATCACCTCCGACAACAAATAGTTTTTTATCGTCTGATTATGAATATTATCCAATACATAATTCACAAGCTCTCGTATATCCATACTACGTCCTTTGTAATATATGTAGTTCAACACGTATCGGGAAAAATCCCGCGAACCAATCAGATCTCCGTTGTCCAAAGAGAAACCGGAAACAAACTCATCGAATACAGGACCCGGAACATATTTCCCGTGTAATGAATCCATCCGGTGGAAATTAGGGTAGTAAAGAGCCCATCCGGCAACAACGTATTTGATCCGTTCCCGTTCCAAATCCGAAAAGGTCTCCCCAAAATTCTTAGCTTCCAACAGTAATATTTTTTCCCGAATCAGATTCTGCATCTCTTTTACGAACTCCTCTTCATCCAAATCAAAAAGTTTAAATTTCAATTCATCTTCTATTTCCCGTTCGTACAAATAATTATTGATGGCTCCCAACGTCCCGCGAAATTGTAAAGTTCCCCCAAAGTCCATCGAATTTACATTGATTTCCAGATCTTCACCGGGACTTAAAAACAAACTGATACCGTATCGATCCATACTCGCGTAAGTAGCACGCTCCAAACCTATTTTTCCGGAAAAAAAATTCTTATCATCCAAAGGAAAGGTAAATTCACGATTGTTGGCGGTGATCCGAACAACCGAGTCTTGCACGCCAAAACGCCCTCCCACCTGTACACTATCAGAATGTGTACACGCAACCAATGTCAAAAAATATATTGCCGCAAGCAGTACCCTCATACTTTCAAACCTAAAATGGGATACAAAGATAAATATTCGCACAATCACAATATGTTAAAGAAAAGGTAAATAAAAAGACCAAAAACCATTTTTTGAAGTAAAAAATAACATTACGAATATAAAAAATATTGTATCCCCTCAAGAAAAAAACGGATAAAAAGAAAAGACTATCTGAAAAATTACAGATAGCCTTTTCCAAATTATCAGAAATTAATTATTTTACGATCGAAGTAAAATCCGCATTATCGAAATATTTTGCAAACTCCATATCTGTTGCGGCCAATTGTTTCAAATCAGCATTCATGGCACATGCTTTCTTCAAGTTATCCAATACCATGGCATCGTCATTTGTTCTGGCTCCAATTACAGCCTTCAAATAAGAAGCCATAGCCGAATTTTCACCTGCATTCAATTTCTTTAAAGCTTCATTATTATTTCCGGCCAAAATATTGGCTAAAGCAGCGTTCACGCAACTACAATTTCCAAAATATCGAACTGCGTTATCGTAATCTCCCTTCATGATAGCAACAACACCTTTGTTATAATCTACTTCATTACCTACTCCGGTAGCAGCTCCGAAATAAACTTCAGCCTGTCCGATATTACCCTCTTTCAAAGCAATAGCACCCAAGTTATTCTGAACTGTTTTGTTATTAGCTGACAAAGAGTTGGCTTTCTCGAAATTAGCTTTTGCCAAATCGACTTGTCCCATTTCGAACTGAATCATACCGGCATCATTATAACCTCTCCAATCACTCGGGAACTGACTGATACAAACATTATAAATAGCTAATTTATCTGCATTGTCATCGAATAGGGTAGCAGAATATAATAACTCCTCCACATTCAATTCAGCAGGATTAGATTTAGCCAAACCTTTCAATTCTTCGTCCGATTTACCGATTAACTCGGCATTCACCACAAACATGGATCTTCTCAATTTCGGAAGAATTTGATCGGCAATGATCGTGAAAGCAGAAGCGATATTCTTGATCTCTCTTTCTCTCACTTCCGGATCAGAATACATAGAAAGTACGCGAAGGATCAACTCCTTATCTTGAATATTAGAAGCCTCCATAGCTTTTTGGAATCCTTCCCAATCTTCTGCCACCACGTATTTTTTGAAAAATTCAGCATCTTTATACTGTTGAATTTTATCTTTTTTCATTTGTTTCTTCATGAAAGTAGAAGAATTAGCCTCCCGCTTGTTAGCTAACTTCTCGTTCCAATCATAGCTACCGTCCGGAGAGGCATATGATCTAACATCGATACCGTTCAATTTCATATTTTCCTTAGAAGCCGCTTCCTTAACAAATTTCTGCAAGTTCTTCATCTCTTCGGAAGTCATCTCTTTGGAACGAATATTGGCTGCATTGATTAAGAAATAGATAGCAGCCTCTTCTTGTTGTTTAATAATTCTCTGGAAGGCATCAGCTCCTAAAGCGACAGCCGGTTGATTCTCTACTAAAGTTTCCGTAGCAATCACACCATCACCGATTTTTCTCGGTTCAAATTTCCGAGATGCCTCTCCTTTAGAACCCAGAATGTCGATCTCTAAATTTGAAAGTCTCATGGCATCTTCAAAAGGAATCCGACTCACGTAAGAAACCGTTTTTCCAGCCTCGTAAGGAATCACTTCGTTATTGCCCTGTACTTTTTCTCCTTGAATGGCTTTTGCCGCAAAGGCTTTTTCGCCTCCTTCATATCTCAATACCGGAGTGGCTTCAATTGTCACTTTTTTATGGAAATATTTTTCCGGGAAAGTAACATCAATTTTCAAATCAACCATACCGCCCTTCGTAACCAAAGTTTCAGGAGTTACCACATACGTAACTTCATTTGCACGTTTTTCCATCTTTTTCAAAGAAGAACAAGACACAGCAACAAGTCCGGTCAAACCAATAACCGCAACCAATCCAAAAGTTCTTTTCATAGAATTCTTAATTTTATTTGTAATACTCAAATTAGTTTTCACTTTTCCACAAAACAAATGTATAATTTTTTTTTAACATTACACATCGAAGTGCAAATTTTATACCAAATCCACTTTAATTTTGTCTAATATTAACCTCTCGGCTCTTTGGATCGCGTGCTCTACACCGTCAGGATCTGAACCTCCGGCAGTTGCAAAAAACGGTTGGCCGCCTCCACCGCCTTTCATTTCCTGCGCCGCATCTTTGACAATTTGTCCCGCATGCAAATCATATTCCTTTACTAAGGATTCACTGATCATCACCGTTAAATGGGGTTTCCCGTTGTATACGCCTCCTATGATCAAAACCAGTCTATCCACTTCTCCCTTCAGCTGAAAAGCCAAATCCTTCACCCTCGTAGACGGGAACGAGAGATTTTTAGATATAAAATGAATATCCCTTACTACCCGTTTACTGTTTTTCAGACCGTTTTTGGCTATTTTTAGCGACTCATTCTCAAACTTTTCAATATCTTTTTTCAATTCCACGTTCTCTTCCAACAGACTCCGAATATTCTCCAAAACCCCGCGATTGGACTTGAACATATTCTCCACCTCGTTAAACATATGGAAATGATTCAAAATGTACTCTTCGGCCTTTGCTGCCGTTATCGCTTCAATCCTACGTATCCCCGCGGCAACCGAACTTTCGGAAACGATTTTAAAGAATCCGAGTTGTCCGGTAGCATGGGCATGCGTTCCTCCACACAACTCCACAGATTCCCCAAATTTCACCACGCGTACCAAATCCCCGTATTTTTCGCCGAAAATCGCCATTGCTCCCATTTTCTTCGCCTCCCCTATAGGCACGGAACGATTCTCTTCCAGCAGCGAATTTTCCCGTATCCTACGATTCACGATAGCAGCGACCTTGTCCAACTCCTCATTCGTAACCTTCTGAAAATGGGAAAAATCAAAACGCAGATAGTCGTCACTCACGAATGACCCCTTTTGTTCCACATGCGTTCCCAACACTTCCCGCAAAGCATGATGCAACAAATGAGTCGCCGTATGGTTGTTTGCAATAGCCGTCCGTCTGTCCGTGTCAACCCGTGCCGTAAACGTCTGGGTCAGATCTCCCGGTAATTTATCCGTAATATGTACCGTCAATCCGTTTTCTTTCTGGGTATCGATGATCCGTATTTTTTCAACATCAGAAATAAGATAACCGCTATCACCTACCTGACCACCCCCTTCTCCATAAAAAGGAGTAATATTAAACACAAGTTGATAAAAGGTTTTTCCCTTGGTGATTATTCTTCTGTAACGGGCTATCCGTACTTCTGTTTCCGTGTAATCGTAACCCACGAACTCTTGAGTATCGTCTGCAATCAATTCTACCCAATCGTCTGTATCGACGGCAGCAGCAGATCTGGAACGTTCTTTTTGAGCCTCCATTTCCGCTTTAAATTCCCGGCGATTTACGACTAATCCGTTTTCCCGAAGAATCAATTCCGTCAAATCCAGAGGAAAGCCATACGTATCATAAAGTTCAAAAGCTACATTCCCCGGAACCGTCACGTAATCTTCTTCCTTCGTTTTAGCAATAATTCTGTCCAACAATTTTATCCCCTTATCCAACGTCTTAAAGAAAGCCTGTTCCTCTTCCTGGATCACACGCTCTATTAACACCCGTTGGTTAGACAATTCGGGATAATGTTGCCCCATAACTTCTATCAACACGGGAACCAACCTAAACATAAAAGCCTCTTTCTGGCCTAAAAAGGTATACGCATAACGTACCGCTCTCCGCAAAATACGACGAATGACATAACCCGCCTTCACATTGGACGGCAATTGCCCGTCGGTAATCGAAAAAGCTATGGTTCTCAAATGGTCGGCTACCACCCTCATGGCGATATCCGCCTTTTCATCCTTACCGTAGCGAATTCCACTAAGCTCGGAAATCTCTTCAAGAATGGGAGTGAATACATCCGTGTCGTAATTGGAACGTTTACCTTGAACGGCCATACACAACCGTTCAAATCCCATACCCGTATCCACATGGTGATTGGGAAGATTCTCCAAACTACCATCTGCTTTCCGGTTATATTGCATGAATACCAGATTCCATATCTCGATAACGAGAGGATGATCTTTATTCACTAATTCGCACCCCGGCTTCAATTTTCGTTCTTCTTCGGGACGCAAATCAATGTGGATCTCCGAACAGGGACCGCAAGGCCCCATATCTCCCATCTCCCAGAAATTATCTTTCTTATTCCCGAAGAGGATACGTTCCCGGGGTAAATAATCGGACCAAAATGTTAAAGCTTCCGTGTCCGTATCCAGATGATCCTCTTTACTTCCCTCGAACACCGTAGCGTATAATCTCTCTTTATCCAATTTCATCTCCTCGGTCAGGAACTCCCACGCGTAAGCAATCGCCTCCTTTTTGAAATAATCACCGAACGACCAGTTTCCCAACATCTCGAACATCGTATGATGATAGGTATCATGTCCCACCTCTTCCAGATCGTTATGTTTACCTGAAACCCGTAAACATTTCTGAGAATCGGCCACCCTCGTCGCTTTCGGCCGCACGTTTCCCAAAATAATATCCTTGAACTGATTCATCCCAGCATTTGTAAACATCAACGTGGGATCTCCCTTAATTACCATCGGGGCGGAAGGGACTATCATATGAGACTTCTTCTCAAAAAAATCCAGAAATTTTTGTCTGATCTCTGCCGACTTCATATAGCTATTTTTCTAAATAATTAAACTCCGCTAACGAACTGCAATCGTGTCCGAAAGGCCATAGAATTATAAGGTTGCAAATTTAGATTATTTCTTTTAACTTTGCGCCGGAAACAATAAATTTATTACAAACAAACCAGATTATGCCAAAAGCTGGGTATCATTTTAATTCAGAAACATTATCTTTCGATAAAATAGAGACAACTATAAGAAAAAGAATCAGAAAGGCCATTCAAAAATTCATCTCAAGTTTCTCTTTAGCCATCGTGATGCTTCTTCTTATATTTGCTTTTATGGATTCGCCCAAGGAGAAAGCCCTGAAAAGGGAAAACGAAGAGATCCTTACCCAATATCATCTATTAAGTAACGAAGTCAAACGGTTAGACAATATTTTAAAAGATCTCGAGCAGAGAGATGATAACATATACCGCGTCATCTTCGAAACGGACCCGATTGCGACTTCCATACGCCGGGCCGGTACGGGAGGAGTCAACAAATACGAGTACCTGGAGCACCTGAAAAATTCAGATCTGATTATAGAAACAGCCCGGAAAATCGATCAATTATCCAAAGCCATCTATATTCAGAGCAAATCGTACGACGAAGTCGAAAAGCTGGCCAAAAACAAGATCGAAATGTTAGCTTCTATCCCGGCCATCCTACCCGTTTCTAAAAATGCAGCACATCCTGTCTCTTCTTCGTACGGATGGCGTATGCACCCCATCTACAAAACGGTAAAATTTCATGCAGGAATGGATTTCACCGGTATCGTGGGAACTCCCATCTATGCCACGGGAGACGGAATCGTAGAGAGCAATACATTCGATAAAGGATATGGACGCCATGTTGTTATCGACCATGGCTTTAATTATAAAACCCTTTACGCTCACATGAAAGAGTCTCACGTGAAAAAAGGGCAAAAAATAAAAAGAGGTGATGTCATCGGATATTTAGGGAATACGGGGCTTTCCACAGGTCCTCA
Organism: Gabonibacter chumensis; assembly: GCF_024741215.1. NCBI lineage: Bacteria > Pseudomonadati > Bacteroidota > Bacteroidia > Bacteroidales > Porphyromonadaceae > Gabonibacter > Gabonibacter chumensis. The sequence goes on from NZ_JANSKB010000001.1 coordinate 278,530, forward strand.
TTTACACTACGAGGTCCGGAAAAACGGAAAACCTGTAGATCCGATAAACTATTATTTTAACGACCTTACCGCGGAAGAATTCGATGCCATGGTTGAGGCGGCTAATAATACGGGGCAGAGTATGGACTAAATCACTTTGTAATCCAGACCAAAATCATACGGGATTATGAAAAAAGAAGAACAAGATTTAAAAGTATATTACTCCATCGGAGAAGTAGCCGGTATGTTCGGCGTAAATGCTTCTTTGATCCGTTTTTGGGAAAAAGAATTCGACATCATAAAACCGCACAAAAACAAAAAGGGCAACCGACAATTCACCAAAAACGACGTGGATAATTTTCACTTGATCTATCATCTTGTAAAGGAAAAAGGAATGACCCTGAAAGGAGCCCAATTACAACTAAAAGACAGAAAAGAAGAAACGGAACTCCGATTCGAGATCATCAAGAAATTAAAAAACATAAAGGAAGAGCTGATTTCCATCAAGGATAACCTAAAGTAAAACGAACCTTTTTACGATTTAAACCCATTCGTCATGAAGATACAGGAGATTGTTCAGATCATCGAAGCGTATGCACCAAGAGAGTTACAGGCCGATTTTGATAACTCCGGGCTGATTTGTGGGGATGTCGAGCAAGAAATCTCTTCGATTTTACTTTGTATCGACGTAACAGAGGATGTCGTACGGGAAGCAATCCAAAAAGGACACAACCTTATCATTTCCCATCATCCTCTTATATTCAAAGGATTAAAACAAATCACCCCTTCAACTTACGTCGAAAGATCCATTATACTTGCCGTCAAGAACGAGATCGCGATCTACGCGGCCCACACGAACATGGACGTTATCGCCCAGGGAGTCAGCGGCAGAATGGCGGACAAAATAGGTTTGACAGATCAGGAAATATTGCAACAGGAAGGAGAGACGCCCTATCCATACGGATATGGCATCATCGGAACGCTGGATTCCCCTGTCGATCCCATCTTTTTCCTCCAACACGTGAAGGAGACTTTTCATTGTAAAGGTATCCGTTACACGACCCCATCCAAGAGACAAATCCAACGGGTAGCCGTATGCGGGGGAGCCGGGGCTTCATTTCTGTCAAAAGCGATTCTAAAAAAGGCGGACCTATACATTACGGGAGATCTCAAATACCATGATTTTTTCTTAACGGAGAACCGAATCATGTTAGCCGATATCGGACATTATGAAAGTGAACAATTCACAAAAGATATCTTTTATGAGTTAGTTACAAAAAAAATGCCTAAATTTGCCGTTCAGTTTTCTGATATTAATACAAATCCGATAAACTATTTATAATATATGGTGACGAATAACAATGAAAAAATGCAAGATCTGACAATTGAAGAGAAATTGCAGAACCTGTATGAATTACAACGAATTGACACCGAGATCGACAAAATCAAAACACTCAGGGGCGAGTTGCCGCTGGAAGTTCAGGACCTTGAGGACGAGATCGCAGGTTTAGAAACTCGTATCGAAAACTTTAAAACGGAATTGAGTGAATTGGACAAAACAACCGCTCAAAGAAAACAAGATATAAAGAAGGCTGAAGATGCCATCAAAAAATACAGCGAACAATTGGATAATGTTCGCAACAATCGGGAATACGACGCTTTGAGCAAGGAAGTCGAATTCCAAAAATTAGAAATCGAACTTCAGGACAAACGAATTCGCGAATCGCAAAAAAACAAAACGGAAAAAGAAGCTTTAATGGCAGAAGCCACCAAACGGTATGAAGACAAAGTCGCCGATTTGGAAGCCAAAAAAAGTGAATTGAACGATATCATCCAGGAGACACATAAAGATGAAGAGTCTTTGACGGCCAAATCGGAACAATTGGCTGCCACTATCGATGAGCGTCTCGTCACGGCTTACCGCAGGATTCGCGCCAATGCTCGCAACGGTTTAGCTGTCGTCACCGTGGATCGGGATGCCTGTGGAGGATGTTTCAACAAAATTCCTCCTCAAAGACAATTGGACATCCGTTCCCGGAAAAAAATCATCGTCTGTGAATATTGCGGCCGCATATTAATTGACAAATACATCTGTGACTACGACGGTTCACAGCAACAGGCAGACCTGGAAGCAGCACTTGAATCTCAGAAGAAGAAGAGCAGAAGAGTAAAAAAAGCGGATGAATAAAAGAAGCTGAATATGTAAATAAAATAAAGAGGTTGCCGGCAAGACATTCGGACAACCTCTTTTTTCAATTAAAAATTAGAAATCGTAAATTTAAAACTGTAAATGAAAATGGTTCCCACAAACTATGACCCGAAAACGAGCGAAGAGAAATGGTATCGATACTGGATGGAACACAAGCTCTTTCATTCTTCGGTCGACAAAACAAGAACTCCTTACTGCATAGTAATCCCTCCTCCCAACGTGACCGGAGTGTTGCACATGGGACATATGTTGAACAATACTATTCAGGATGTTCTCGTCAGAAGGGCCCGTTTATCCGGTAAAAATGCCTGTTGGGTGCCGGGAACCGATCACGCCTCCATCGCCACGGAAGCTAAAGTAGTAAACAGATTAGCCCAGAAAGGGATCAAAAAAACAGATTTAACGCGAGACGAATTTCTGAAACACGCCTGGGATTGGACGGAAGAGCACGGGGGTATTATTTTAAAACAACTTCGCAAATTAGGGGCTTCCTGCGATTGGGAAAGGACAGCCTTTACCATGGACGACAAACGTTCGGAAAGCGTTATCAAGGTTTTCGTCGACCTGTATAACAAAGGATTGATATATCGCGGAGTGAGAATGGTAAACTGGGATCCCAAAGCCTTGACCGCCCTCTCCGACGAAGAGGTCATCTACAAAGAGGAGCATAGCAAACTATACTATCTTCGTTACAAAATCGAAGGAGAAGAGGGGTATGCCATCGTGGCGACCACCCGTCCGGAAACCATCATGGGAGACACGGCCATGTGCATCAACCCCAACGATCCGAAAAATCAACATTTAAAAGGTAAAAAAGTGATCGTGCCTTTAGTAAACCGCGTCATTCCAGTTATCGAGGATGAGTACGTGGATACGGAATTCGGAACCGGTTGTTTGAAAGTGACTCCCGCCCATGACGTGAACGATTATAGGTTAGGCGAAAAATACAACCTGCCTTCCATCGATATTTTCAACGACAACGGAACTCTTAGCGAAGCTGCGGGACTGTATATCGGCATGGATCGCTTCGAGGTCCGTACCCGGATCGAACAAGATCTGAAAGCCGCGGGACTGCTGGAGAAAGTTGAATCCTACGAAAACAAAGTAGGTTATTCCGAGCGCACGAATGTACCGATAGAGCCCAAACTCTCCATGCAGTGGTTCCTGAAAATGGCCGATTTAGCCAAACCGGCATTAGATGCCGTTATGAAGGACGATATCAAATTCCATCCTGCCAAATTCAAAAACACATACCGTCATTGGATGGAAAATGTCAAAGACTGGTGTATCAGCCGACAGTTATGGTGGGGACATCGGATCCCGGCTTGGTTTCTCCCGGAAGGAGGATTCGTGGTGGCGGAAACAGCTGAAAAAGCGTTAGAATTAGCGAAGGTAAAAAGCAACAACAAAAGCCTCGCGCTTACCGATCTCCGGGAAGACGAGGACTGCCTCGATACCTGGTTCTCTTCCTGGTTATGGCCTATCTCCCTATTCGATGGAATCAATCACCCGGACAACGATGAAATCAACTACTATTATCCGACGAGTGACCTCGTCACGGCTCCGGATATTATTTTCTTTTGGGTTGCCCGCATGATTATGGCCGGATACGAATACCGAAAGGCCATGCCCTTCCGAAATGTCTATTTCACGGGAATCGTCCGCGATAAGATCGGAAGAAAAATGTCCAAATCTTTAGGGAACTCTCCCGATCCTTTAGACCTGATTGAACAATACGGAGCCGATGGCGTCCGCGTAGGCATGTTGTTATGCTCTCCGGCAGGAGGAGATTTGTTATTCGACGAAAGCCTACCGGAACAAGGACGAAACTTTGCAACAAAAATGTGGAATGCTTTCCGTCTCGTTGACAACTGGAAGGTCGCCGACATAGAACAACCTCTTCACTCGAAATTAGCGATCGAATGGTTCGAACAATACTTACGAAAAAGCGTAGAGACCCTGAACGCCCAATTCGACCAGTATCGGATATCCGAAGCCTTAATGACTGTTTATACCGGTTTCCGCGACGAATTCTCTTCCTGGTTACTCGAGATTATCAAACCTGCTTACGAGCAACCGATAGACCGGATGACTTACGAGAAAACATTGCGCCTATTTGAAGAGATGTTACAGCTCCTCCACCCTTTCATGCCGTTTATCACCGAAGAGATCTGGCAAAATTTACGGGAAAGAAAAAGCGGAGAAAGCATTATGGTTTCCGTATTGCCGACGATGGAAGAATACGATAATCGTTTTCTAACCGAATTCGAACACGCCAAAGAAGTAATTGCCGGCATCCGCAACATACGTAAACAAAATAACGTCGCTTTTAAAGAGGCTATCGTTCTAAAGATAAAAAGTAATGAACGCTATCCGAAAAGATTCGAATCCATTATCCGAAAAATGGGAAATATAGAACGGGTTGAGGAGGTTAGCGACAGCGTTAAAGGAGCATGGAGTTTCATTGCCGATACCGTGGAATATTTTATTCCCGCCGTCGGACAACTAAACACGGAAGAGATAAAAACAAAATTAGAAGCGGACCTGGCTTACGCCAAAGGTTTTCTGGCTTCCGTTATGAAAAAACTCGGCAACGAGAAATTCGTAAACGGAGCCCCGGCACAAGTAATCGAAAACGAAAGAAAGAAGCAGGCGGATGCCGAAGCCAAAATTAAAGCCATCGAGCAACAGTTAGCCGAATTATAAAATAAAGGTCGCTGAGCGACCTTTATTTTTTCCTGTTATACTCATCAATTTCCCGATAAGTTTCCGACGTGTAATCTCCTAAAAGATGCTTGGCAAAATGAAACCACATCTTCCGCTGGAAGAAATCATCCTGAATCCCGGAAAATCCGTGACGAATACCCGGGAGCACCACCAAATCGAAATTCTTCCCGGCCTTCAGCAATGCATCTGCCATCCGAAGGGTATTTCCCGGATGCACGTTATTATCCACATCTCCCGTCACCAACAATAAATACCCTCTCAGCTGTTTCGCTAACTCTATATTAGTCGGAACGCGGGTTTTAAAATAAGTCTCCCGACGAACGATCGTCGTGTCCTTCCCGGTAAGAGAATCCTTTACCGTTTCCCGGATTTCACGAACTTCTTCTTTTATTCCATGGTGGGTCTCTCCCCACCATTGGTTATAGATATTATTATCGTGATTACCGGCAGAAGATACCGCTGCCGTATAAAAATCAGGATACGTACACAAGGCGGCCGTAGACATAAAACCACCTCCGGAATGCCCGAAAATACCCACCCGCGAAATATCGATAAAAGGATGACGGGATGCCAACTGTTCTATACCGTACTTATCATCCGCCAAAGGATAATCCCTCAAGTTTCCGTAACCATAAGTATGATACCATTTATCCCGCAAGGGAGTTCCCCCGCGGTGCCCGAACGAAACTACGACAAAACCGACCTGAGCCAACCCCGCGTTGTAAACGGAAGTAACGCTAAAGACCAACGGGAAAGGTTCTGTCTGTGGTCCCGGATAGACATAGGAGATAACCGGATAAGTCTTGGTCGAATCAAAATCAAAAGGTTTCCACATGAAACCGTACAGATCGGTCACCCCATCGGCCGCCTTCACGGTAAAAGGTTCCGGCAGTTTCCAACCCGTTTCATACAAACGGGAAAGATCAGGTTTCGGTAATTCGAACACGACCTTACCTTTGTTGTCTCTCAACACACTCCTCGGTTCCAAATCCGCCCGGGAATAATTGTCCACAAAATAGCGTCCGGAGGGAGAAAAATCGGCGGCATGGGTTGCCATCTCCGGTGTCAAGATCTCAACACCTTTTTTCCCGTCTATATCGGCCTTGTTAATCCGTGCATAATAGGGAGGCTCTCCCTTTACTTGCCCATAGGCTGCAAAATACATCGTTCGACGGACCGTATCGATTTTTATCATTTTCCCGGCTGTCCATTCCCCCGAGGTAATTTCGTTTTTTAAATTTCCCTCCCCGTCATAATGATAGAAGTGTCCGTGTCCCGTACGCTCGGACCACCATATGATATCCTCCCCGTCATTCAGAAAAGAGATATGATAAAAATCGTCGTTAAAATAAGGCTTATCCGTCTCATTTATCAAAACCTTAACCTCACCGGTAATCGCATCGACCTCACAAATATCCAATTCGTCACATGTCCGCTTTTTACGTTGTACATAAAATTTATCCGTTTTCTTCGACACATATAAAACACTCAGTTTCTGATCCTTCCACTTTTCAATCGGAACCCGAATCTGTTTTTTGGCATCCACATCGAAAACAGAGAGATCGTACTGCGTCACGTGCTCGTCTCCGGCAAAAACATATTTATATTTTTGCAAACGAGGACGTTCTCCCAGGACATTAACAACAAATAAAGAATTTACTTTCCTGTCATCCGACCGTCTCACGTAAAACCGATTGGAATTTTTAAACCACACGATTTTGGCAGCCACCTTCTGAGCGGAAGTATCCTCTTCCGCGTAAGCATAGGAATGGTAAATTTCCCCGTCGGCAGTCAACTGGGTTTCAACGGAATCCTTTACCCGCATCGCGTACAGGTTATGTTTTTTAGCATACACCACGTAAGTACTGTCAGGAGAATAGCTACCGACAAGCCCCGGAGCACGGGATTTCGACTTTTCTTCTTTCTCTAAAGAATCCAATTTAACCAATCGCCGGGCAAATATGTCATAAGCAAATACAAAAGTATCCACCTGAAAAGTCATTGTTTTTTCATCTTCCTTGAATCGGATATTCTGCAAAGTTAAATTTTTACTATTTATCGGTTTGTGAGTGATCTTGCTTAACTCCCTCGACATAAAATCACGATCGAAAAGTTCTTGCTTTTTCCGGGCCTTCGGATCGACGAAATAGTAGCGCAAGCCGTCTCCCGTTTTGTACGTAAACCAAAATTTATCACTCTCTTTAAGAAATCGGGGTTCGACTTTCGTTGAGCCGATCAAATCATTTCCCCTTCCCCGCATAAATTGCTCGGCACGTTTATAGTTGGCTTGTTGACCGGTACAAATTAAAACAAAGAAACAAGGAAATAACCATAGAAAACATCTCATCATCATTATACTATTTTTTTAATAAACCTTTTTTCTCGAAATGGGAACGAAGATAGAAACATCTATTGGAATAATTTATTTTTTATAAAGACTTAATAATTTTTTAACAAACAAAGTTGAGTGATAAAACTCATCTACTCAAACGTTTGCATATGCTACAAAACATATTTGCAAATAAAAAAATCTAAATTCTTATCGCTAACTTTGTGAAGTATAAAAATAACATGCAGACTTCATATTTACCGGATTATGGAAATACGCCCGATCAATAAAGAGCTGGAACAATTGTTTCACCAGATTCGTCACCGGATACGCCGGTTACAGAACGGAAAAGGATTAGACAGCTTGGAAAGAATCGGGGCGGAAACCCAAGGACAAGTCGGAGCCAGCTATATATCCCTGAAAACGCTATCCCGGAACTATCCCCGAAATCTGGAACTCGCTCTCCTGTTATGGGGTACCCAAAGACGCGAAGAACAAATCTTGGCATGTTTCTTGTTACCTCCTTCTTTGGCAATTAAAGAAAAAATTACACAATTATTATCTTTGTGTTTCAATTTCGAAATCGCCGAATATTTTGGAACCCTCGTGTTATCCAAACGAGAAGATTTAGAAGAAATAGTAGATGAATTTTTGGAATCAGGCGCCCCCTACCTTCAAGTAGCCGCCTTAACCGCTATCGCAAGAAATCGGATCGACAAAAAGCTAAATACCCCGTTTTCGGCTAATTATATCCAAAACATCGCTTCTAAAATCGGGACGGATAAATACATTCGACTGATTTTCGAACGCTTGAGAAGCGGTGTAAATATAGAATGAAAATTGAATGTTAATAAAGCATAAAGGAGAAGAGGAAAAAGGAAGAAGACAAATTTATAACGAAATGTTTCCTACATTTGCAAAGTAATTACAGAAAAAAAGTATTAATAAATGGTTTATATAAATTTACTATTATGTCAAAATTAGATTTAAGCAAGTACGGAATTACCGGTGTAACAGAGATCTTACACAATCCTTCCTACGAAACTCTTTTCGAGGAAGAGACGAAACCGGGTTTAACCGGCTACGATAAGGGTGTCGTAACCGAATTAGGGGCTGTAAACGTAATGACCGGTATCTACACGGGCCGTTCTCCCAAAGATAAATTCTTTGTAAAAAATGCAGCAAGTGAAGATTCTGTATGGTGGACCTCCGATGAATATAAAAACGATAACAAACCGACATCCGAAGCTACCTGGAAAGCATTGAAAGAATTAGCTGTCAAAGAGCTGTCCGGAAAAAGATTGTTTGTAGTAGATACATTCTGCGGTGCAAATCCCAGTACCCGTTTGAAGGTTCGTTTTATCATGGAAGTAGCCTGGCAGGCACACTTCGTTAAAAATATGTTCATCCGTCCCACGGAAGAAGAGTTAGCTAACTACGGAGAACCCGATTTCGTTTGTTTCAACGCTTCCAAAGCAAAAGTCGAAAACTACAAAGAGTTAGGTTTAAACTCCGAAACAGCGACCGTATTCAATTTGGCCACGAAGGAACAAGTTATCCTGAACACTTGGTATGGCGGAGAGATGAAAAAGGGATTGTTCTCCATCATGAACTATCTGAATCCGTTAAGAGGTATTGCTTCCATGCACTGTTCCGCCAACACGGATTTGAACGGAGAGAACACAGCCATCTTTTTCGGTTTATCGGGAACGGGTAAAACGACCCTGTCTACCGATCCGAAACGTCTGTTGATCGGGGACGATGAACACGGTTGGGACGATGAGGGAGTATTCAACTATGAAGGCGGTTGCTATGCCAAAGTCATCAACCTATCCAAGGAAGCCGAACCAGATATTTACAATGCCATTACCCGCGACGCTTTGCTCGAAAACGTTACGGTAGATGCTAACGGCAAGATCGATTTTGCAGACAAGTCGGTTACCGAAAACACCCGTGTTTCTTATCCTATTTATCATATTAAGAATATCGTAAAACCGATCTCCAAAGGGGGACATGCTAAAAAAGTAATCTTCCTGACAGCCGATGCTTTCGGAGTACTACCCCCCGTTTCCAAATTAACCCCGGAACAAACTCAATACTACTTCTTAAGTGGTTTCACCGCCAAGTTAGCCGGGACAGAAAGAGGAATCACCGAACCGACACCGACTTTCTCCGCCTGTTTCGGAGCTGCATTCCTTTCTTTACACCCGACCAAATACGGCCAGGAACTGGTGAAGAGAATGGAAGCAGTCGGAGCTACCGCTTATTTAGTGAATACCGGATGGAACGGAACAGGAAAACGTATCTCCATTAAAGATACACGCGGTATTATCGACGCAATCTTAGACGGCTCTATCGATAAGGCCGAAATGAAGGAGATTCCCTATTTTAACTTGGCTGTTCCGACGGCTCTTCCGGGTGTTGACACTCAGATTCTGGATCCGCGCAACACCTATGCCAACGTTGCCGATTGGGATACAAAAGCCAAAGACCTCGCCGGACGTTTCGTCAAGAATTTCGAAAAATTCACCGGAAATCCTCATGGAAAATCCTTAGTCACTGCCGGACCGAAATTGTAATTCGATATTACGCCATATACTTAAAAGACCTTGCCGCTAAGCGACAAGGTCTTTTTTATCCATACGACCGTGATTAAAAAAACGATTAAAACCCGATACAAAACTTAAGTCATTATCCGTGATATTCATATCAAAGCAACCATTTGGCACGAGCACCTGCATATATATAATTTATATAACTATTTTATTTTTTATCAAAATAATACTAATTTATTTTTGATATCTAAACACAATACCCTATATTTGATATATTATTTTTATTAATTAAACTAATTATTATGAGATCAATTAAAAAATGGGCAATGCTATGCGCATTGTTATGCATTAACGTATCACTATTTGCTGTAACTTCGGTAACCATAACAGCCGAAGTTCGATACTATCCGGCTCCCGTAGAAAGATACATTGTCGAATACCGTAGACTTGATAAAACGGAATGGATCCCCGTCAAATCCTTTATTTCAACCATTAAAATTAAGGATCTAATTCCTGGTTACGAATATGCATTCAGAGCCCGCGTAGAAACAAGATACGGTTTAGGAGAGCCTTCTAAATCTGTTATCGTCGAGATTCGGGATGATGATTATGACATTTCGTACAGATTAGACTGTCCTCCCCCTCCGGGACCTGCAAAATCATACGCTCCCTCCTTTCTCGATAAGATATACACTATCGGTACAATAAAAGAGGGAACTAAAATCCCGTACAGACAAGAGGAATAAAAATTTGTACCAATAAAAAAGCGCCGATCGGCGCTTTTTTTTAACCTAAATATCCCTTCATAATTCCTCGTTTGCTATTACGAACGAAAAGGATGATTTCATCTCTTTCCTTAGAAGCAGGCATTTCCGCTTCAATCCGCTCTATCGCATCGGAATTATTCAAACCGGATTGATACAGAATCCGGTAGATATCTTGTATCTCGTTAATTTTTTCGTTAGTAAATTCCCTGCGGCGCAACCCGATAGAGTTTACCCCGGCATAGGAAAGCGGCAACCTACCGGCCTTCACGAAAGGAGGAACATCCTTACCGATCAAGGAACCACCTTGAATCATCACGTGACGCCCGATATGCACAAACTGATGTACGGCAGTCATACCTCCCAAAATAGCAAAATCGTCCACCACAACCTCTCCTGCCAACTGACAAGCATTCGTTATGATGCAATTATTGCCGATTTCACAATCGTGAGCAATATGGGCATACGCCATAATCAAACAATTATTACCGATTTTAGTGATGCCCTTGGCCGCCGTTCCGCGATTCACGGTCACACACTCCCGAATCGTGGTATTATCACCAATCATTACGATCGATTTCTCTCCTTTAAATTTCAAATCTTGCGGGACCGCCGAAATAACGGCTCCTGGAAATATTTTACAATTTTTTCCAATGTGCGCACCTTCCAATATGGTTACATTCGACCCGATACGCGTTCCTTCTTCTATCACCACGTTCTTATCTATCGTCACAAAAGGCTCAATCACCACATTATCGGCGATCTGCGCTTCCGGATGAACGTATGCTAACGGTTGTTTCATTCGTTTTTTATTTGATTTAAAATCTATTTTTTACACACTATCATTAAAATTCAGGATGCAAGTATACAATTACTTCTTGGTTTTTGCAACTTGCGCCATGAACTCTGCGACTTCACACACCAAATTTTTCCCAACAAAAGCATAAGCTTTCATGGTTACAATCCCGCGCCGAATCGGGGCGGTTTTTATTAATTTAAATATCAAGGTATCTCCCGGAACCACTTTCCGACGGAATTTTATTCCATCAATTTTCACAAAATAAGTAGAATAGTTTTCCGGGTCTTCCACTTGATTAAGCACCAAAATCCCCCCGCATTGAGCCATTGCCTCCACGATCAGCACACCGGGCATCACCGGCTCCTCCGGGAAATGTCCCACGAAGAAGGGCTCGTTCATGGTCACATTCTTACACCCGATCACAATATCGTCGGTCACCTCGTATATTTTATCCACTAACAAAAAAGGAGGACGATGAGGCAATAAGGATTTTACCTTATTGATATCCATCAACGGTTCCGATGTAACATCCACATCGGGGCAAACATCCCCACGTTCCGCATGAAGAATAGCTTTGTATATTTTTTGGGCCATAGCGGCATTTGCTTTATGTCCCGGTCTTTCTGCAATTACCCGTCCTTTGATAAAACGTCCGCACAAAGCCAAATCACCAATAACATCCAACAATTTATGACGAGCCGGCTCATTATCAAAATACAAGGTCAAGTTATTCAATATACCCTCTTTTACCTCTATCGAATCGTAATTGAATAGCTTTGCCAATCGATCGACCTCTTCCTGAGATATCTTGCGATCCACGATAACAATAGCATTATCCAAATCTCCTCCCTTGATCAGGTTATGTTGCAATAACATTTCAATTTCCCGCAAGAAAACAAAAGTACGGCAAGGAGCAAAATCCTTGGCAAAATCAACGTTATTTTCCGAATAAGTTGCATATTGCATTTTTAAATAGGGAGAATCATAGGCCACTACCAGATTCACGTTATAATCCTTATCGGGCAACAGGGTCAATTTGGTCAAACCGTCTTCACTCACATACTCCATCTGCTCTTTCACGACAAAATATTTCCGTTCCGCAGCCTGCTCTTCCAAACCTATCTTGGCGATTTCATCCGTATACATTTTAGAGCTTCCGTCTAAAATCGGAAATTCCTCTCCATCCAGCTCAATCAAACAGTTGTCTATTCCACTACCATACAAAGCAGCCATTGCATGCTCCATCGTATATATATGCACTCCATCTTTTTCAAGGCAACTCGCCCGATCCACAAATTTCACGTATTCAGCTAAAGCTGGAATTTCAGGAGTTCCGTCTAAATCTATCCGATGTATCTTATAACCGAAATTCTCTTTAGCGGGTTTAAAGGTAACCGTAACGTGCTTTCCGGTATGTAACCCTTTACCACTCAGAGAAAACTCTCCTTTCAAAGTTTTTTGCTTTACTGTCATCTCTATTTCGACTTTAAGGTTTTTATCTCTTTCTCCAAATCTTTTATCTGCCCGTAAAGTTCTGGCAATTTACGGAAAACGACATAACATTTCTGATACTTAGGAAGATCAAAAGCGGGGGATCCGCGAAGCACGGATTTTTCCGGTATATTTGCCGTGATACCGCTTTGAGCCGCTATCTGAGTTCCGGCACCTATAGTCAAATGACCGATAAGGCCTACCTGACCTCCAAAAACACAATTTTCCCCGATTTTAGTTGTTCCGGCCACACCCGATTGGGCTGCAATAACCGTATTGGCACCAACGACCACATTATGGGCGATCTGGATTAAATTATCCAATTTAACTCCTTTACGGATAAAAGTCGACCCCATGGTAGCCCGGTCAATACAAGTATTCGCCCCTATTTCGACATCATTTTCAATCACAACATTGCCGATCTGCGGAATCTTTTTATAGTGGTCGCCCTCGGGAGCGAAACCGAATCCATCGGCTCCGATTACGGCCCCAGAATGAAGAATGCAAGAAGCCCCGACGACACAACCCTGGTAAATCTTTACACCGGAATAGATAATCGTATTGTCCCCGATCGAAACGCCATCGCCGATATAAGCCTGAGGATATATTTTTACGTTATTTCCAATTTTTGCGCCTTTCCCGATATAAGCAAAGGCCCCGATATAGGGATTTTCCCCCACAACAGCAGAATCGCTAACAAAAGAAGGTTGCTCTATCCCTACCGGTTTCGGACGCATGCTCTCATACATTTGCAATAAAGTAGCTATCGCATCATAAGCAGATTCCACCCGGATAATCGTACAAGAAAGTTCTTGAGCAGGTTCAAATGTTTTATTCACCAAAACAATCGATGCCTCTGTCGTATAAATGTAATGCTCGTACTTCGGATTAGCTAAAAAGGCCAAAGTACCCGGCCGGCCTTCCTCAATTTTTGACACATTATTCACAGAAATCTCAGGATCCCCTTCTACAACCCCATTTAGCAGAGCTGCAATATCTTTTGCTTTAAACTCCATAACTCAAAAATTTCGGCAAACTTACAAATTTTATTTCGAACTATGTAAATTTATTACGAATATGTTTCATAATTTCCCCGGTACTTGATCTTTCTCCTACTGCCCTTTACCTGAAAAACCGACATAAACACTAAAGATTCATCCCGTCACGCGATCCAAATCTTGCCCTTAGGGATTTAGATAAAATGCACGTTAAAAACGAGTCATATAGAAAATTGGAAGAGAACTCTTTGTTTTTAAAATAATTAATACTATCTTTGCCACGGTTAAACACTGAGGGGGCGATATGTCCCCTCTTGTGTTATTTAAAAAGAAAAGAAGAGGAATGAAAAGCAAGGAGGAAATTAAGAGCATGATTGAGCGTATCGCTCAAGAGCAAAATTTATTTTTAGTCGATCTGACAGTTTCTCCGGAGAATAAGATTGAAGTTTTTATCGATTCGCTGAAAGGAGTAAATGTGGGCACTTGCCGTACGGTATGCAAAGAGCTGGAAGCCCTTCTCGATAGAGAAAGTGAAGATTTCGAGTTAACAGTTTCAAGTGCCGGTATCGGTTACCCGTTTAAAGTTCCCCAGCAATATGAAAAGAATCTGAACAATCAGGTAGAAGTACGTTTACAAAACGGTAATAAATTGCAGGGAAAATTAAAAGCCTATTCCGAAAAAGGCATTGTTCTGGAATACGAGGAGAAGCTGCGTGTCGAAGGGAAAAAAAAGAAAGAGACCGTTCTGGTTGAAAAAAACATAGATTTCATAGAGATAAAGGAGGTTAAAGATATTGTTATTTTCTAATAAGAAGAGAAAGATGGAAAATATTAATTTAATAGATTCATTTGCGGAATTCAAAGAACTAAAAAATATTGACAGAGCGACTTTAATGAGAGTATTGGAAGATATTTTCAGAAGTATGCTTATAAAACGTTACGAAACAGACGAAAATTTTGATATCATTATCAATATCGATAAAGGAGATTTGGAAATCTGGAGAAATCGTATCGTTGTGAAAGACGAGGAATTTGAAAATCCCAATACACAAATTTCACTTACTGAAGCCAAAAAAATCGATAACGATTATGAAGTAGGCGAAGAGGTGACCGACGAGGTCAAATTCAAGGATTTCGGACGTCGTTCCGTTCTGGCATTAAGACAAAATCTTTCTGCCCGCATATTGGAGTTGGAGAAAGATCATGTTTTCACGAAATACAAGGAAAGGGTGGGACAAATCGTCACCGGTGAGGTTTATCAAGTATGGAAAAAAGAGATTCTGGTGTTGGACGATGAGGGGAACGAACTTATCTTGCCGAAACAAGAACAGATCCCAAGTGATTTCTTCAAAAAAGGAGATACGATTCGGGCTGTTGTCATTCGCGTGGAAATGAGAAATGCATCTCCCTACATTGTACTTTCGAGAACTTCTCCCGTATTTCTGGAGCGCTTGTTTGAAAACGAAGTTCCTGAAATTTTCGATGGTTTGATTACCATCAAAAATGTAGTTCGCGTTCCGGGAGAACGAGCCAAAGTGGCTGTCGAATCTTATGATGACCGTATCGACCCGGTAGGAGCCTGTGTCGGAATGAAAGGATCCAGAATCCACGGTATCGTCCGGGAATTAAAAAACGAAAACATTGATGTTATCAATTACACGAACAACGTTCAACTATACATCACAAGAGCTCTTAATCCAGCGAAGATCAATAAAATAGAGATTGACGAGAAGAGTAAAAGAGCTAATGTTTACCTGAATCCCGAAGAGGTTTCCTTGGCCATCGGTAAAGGAGGATTGAACATTAAACTGGCGAGCCAACTTACCGGGTACGAAATAGATGTGTATCGCGAATTGGATCAAGCCGAGGAAGAAGATGTCAACTTAGACGAGTTCTCAGATGAGATTGAACCGTGGGTAATCGACGAATTGAAGCGAGTAGGCTGTGACACGGCTAAAAGTGTATTAGAATTAAGCGAATCAGAATTAGAGAGCAGAACCGATCTTGAGGTCGAAACAATCAGAGAAGTTCTTAAAATCTTAAGAGCTGAATTTGAATAATAAGACCTGAAGTATAATGCTTGTAAAATTAAAATCTTAATATGGCAGTAAGATTAAGTAAAGTTGCTAGAGAATTTAATGTAGGCCTGTCTACCATCGTAGATTTCCTACAAGATAAGGGGATTAAGATTTCATCTGATCCAAACGCAAAATTGACCGAAGAGCAATACGCTTTGGTTGCAAAAGAATTTTCAACGGATAGCGAGGCCAAAAAAGAATCTATTAAAGTTGATTTAAAAACGAGCCGACAAAAAAAAGAGGCTGTGACTATAGATACCTTAACCAATAGTCAGGAAGAGGAAGAAGAGAATAAATTCATATCAATAAAGGACGAGGTTAAGATCGAGAATAAAATCAAAGTTATCGATCGTATCGATTTAAACCGCATAAACAAACCTCGCCAGGAAGAGAAAGCCGAAGAGAAAAAAGAGAATAAGACGGTGGAACAGCCCCGGGTAAAGGAAGTTATTCGTCAAACGCCCAAAGTTGAGAATCGTCCGGCAACAGTAGTACCTCCGGCAAGAAAACAAGAACCGGAAAAGCCTGTAGAAAAAGAGACAAACACGGAAATAAATTTCAAATCCCCGACTCCCACGCTGAAAGAGGTGAAGGTTGTCGGTTCTATTGATCTGGACTCTATTAACCAACGAACTCGTCCTCCGAAGAAAAGCAAACAGGAGAGAGAACGTGACAAAAAAGAGCTCAAACGTAATAAGATAATCATTCCGGCTAAAGTTGATACTCCGGAGGATGATTCCTTGGAATCGGGAGACGAGCTGGAGATTCGAAAAAAAAGGAAAAGAATATTAAAGAAAGACGAGAAGATAGCTGTCGATTCTCCAAAATCATTAAAAATAGAGGAGAATAAAAAGAAACTCAAAAAGCTCAAAAAGAAAAAAGCGACAAAAGCCGAAATTACGGAAGAAGACGTTCAAAAACAGATTAAGGATACTTTTGCCCGCTTAGGTAACAAAGGTAAAACGAAAGCGGCCAAACACCGGAAAGACAAGAGAGAGGCTGTACATCAAAAAATGCAGGCTGAAATGGAACAGGCTGAGATCGAGAAGAACATCCTGAAATTGACGGAATTCGTTACAGTAAGCGAATTGGCCAACATGATGGATATCTCCGCGACTGAAATTATATCCGCCTGTATGTCCCTCGGTTTATTCGTCTCTATCAACCAACGCTTGGACGCGGAAACGATCAACGTTGTGGCGGAAGAGTTTGGATTTGCCGTCGAATTCGTCAGCATCGATATACAAGAAGCCATCGAGGAAGAGGAGGAGGATCTACCGGAACATTTAGAGGCTCGTCCCCCGATCGTAACGGTAATGGGACACGTCGACCACGGTAAAACCTCCTTATTGGACTATATTCGTAAAGCTAACGTCATCGCGGGAGAGGCAGGAGGTATTACCCAGCACATCGGAGCCTATAGCGTGAAATTACAGGACGGAAGAACAGTAACGTTTTTGGATACGCCCGGACACGAGGCATTTACAGCCATGCGTGCCAGAGGAGCACAGGTAACGGATATCGCTATTATCATCGTAGCTGCCGACGACAATGTCATGCCCCAAACCATCGAGGCAATCAACCACGCCAGTGCAGCTGGTGTACCGATCGTATTCGCTATCAACAAGATCGACAAACCAGGTGCGCATCCAGATAAAATACGGGAAGAGTTAGCTAATATGAACTATTTGGTTGAGGAGTGGGGAGGTAAATACCAATGCCAGGAGATTTCAGCCAAACAGGGACTTCATATTGAAGAGTTATTGGAAAAAGTATTGTTAGAAGCGGAAATTCTGGAACTAAAAGCCAACCCGTATAAAAAAGCGACCGGATCCATTATAGAGTCTTCATTAGACAAGGGCCGGGGGTACGTGGCTACGGTATTGGTTCAATCGGGAACTCTACGCGTGGGAGATGTTGTATTGGCCGGACAATATTTCGGGCACGTGAAAGCGATGTTCAACGAACGGGGACAAAAAATGGAAGAAGCAGGTCCTTCAACCCCGGCATTGATACTTGGTCTGAACGGAGCTCCGCAAGCGGGGGATAAATTTAACGTGATGGGGAATGAGAAAGAGGCTCGCCTATTGGCAAACAAACGGGAACAATTACAACGCGAACAAGGTCTGAGAACGCAAAAACACATTACGTTGGATGAAATCGGAAGACGAATCGCTATCGGAAACTTCCAGGAATTGAATATCATCGTAAAAGGAGATGTTGACGGTTCTATTGAAGCCCTTTCTGATTCGTTAATAAAATTATCGACTCAAGAGATTCAGGTAAACGTGATCCACAAAGCTGTAGGACAGATTTCGGAAGGAGATGTCATGTTGGCTGCCGCTTCAAATGCTATTATCGTCGGATTCCAAGTTCGCCCGTCATTGGGTGCGCGTAAACTGGCAGAAAAAGAACAAATCGATATCCGCTTGTACTCTATCATTTATACGGCGATCGAAGAGATTAAGGCCGCCATGGAGGGGATGCTTTCCCCTGAAATGAAAGAGGAGATCACGGCAACCGTCGAAGTATTGGAAACTTTCAAGATTTCCAAGGTGGGTACTATTGCCGGTTGTATCGTCAGAGACGGAAAAATATCCCGTAATTCGAAAATACGCGTTATTCGGGATGGAATTGTGATCAACACGGGAGAACTCGGTTCATTGAAACGGTTCAAAGACGATGTAAAAGAAGTCAGTAAAGGATTTGAATGCGGATTAAATATCAATAATTTTAACGATATTCAAGTCGGAGATATGATAGAAGGATTCGAAGAAGTAGCCGTAAAGAAAACACTATAATATTCCGGAAAAACATTGTGATTTCCTAATATTTTAGTAATTTGCCAATCCTGAATCTTTAAAAATTTGAAATATGAAAAAAGTACTGATTCTTACAGTCGTTTTGGCTTTGACGGTAATAGCAAGTGCACAGGTTTTAAAACCCGTAAAATGGCAAATTTCCGTAAAGAAGGTCAGCGAAGGAATTTACGACATCGTTTGCAAAGCCACGATTGAAAACGGATGGCATTTATACGACACGAAACTTCCGGAAGGAGGTCCTCAACCGACCACCTTCCATATAGATAGAGATGAAACTTCCGGTATCGAATTGGTAGGAGAATTTAAAGCGACAACTAAAGCATTGGTGGAAAAGAGTACCGCTTTCAATATGAATTTAGGATATTTCAAAGATTCCGTCACCATGGTTCAACGCGTCAGATTGACCAAAGAGAAAGCTAAATTAGTCGGCTACGTTGAATACATGGCTTGCTCTGACGGACAATGTATTCCACCCTCGGAAGAAGAGTTTGAATTCGATTTGAAAAAATAATCTTCAGGGCCGCCAGTAATGACGGCCCTTTTTCCATGAAAGCATACGTTATTATATTTTTAGTCGGTCTGATGGCCTGCCGGGAAGCGACTCCCGTCAAACCGTTTGTTTTTCCGGAAGAAGAGAAGGTATCTCTACTCTTTTGCGGGGATATCATGCAGCACTTTCCACAGATTCTCAGCGCATACGATTCTGTCCGGAAAGAACACAATTACATGAGTTCATTCAAATACATGGCCAATTACTGGATCCAGACAGATTTTACAATTGCAAATCTGGAAACGACTCTTTCCGACAAAGGCTTCAGCGGTTATCCAAGATTCTGCTCTCCCTGGCAATTAGCGCGGGACATGCATAGATGCGGCATCACTACCTTTGTGACAGCCAACAATCATTGCTGTGACCAAGGCGAACAAGGCATAAAAAAGACCATCTATTATTTAGACTCTTTACACATCGAACATACGGGAACATTCTCGGATACGGCCAGTTATCAGGATCGTTTTCCCCTCTATCTCGAAAAAGGGAAATTTAAGATGGCCTTATTGAATTATACCTATGGAACAAACGGCTTACCCGTGCCTAAAGGATGCGTGGTCTCGCTTATCGATACCAGCCGCATAAAACGACATATTCAAAAAGCCCGACAGGACTCAGCCAGCAACATCATCGTTTTCATGCATTGGGGATACGAATATCACTCAACTCCCAACACCACTCAAAAAAAACTGAACGAATGGCTGCACCGGCAAGGTGTCGATATCGTTATCGGTTCTCACCCGCATGTCGTGCAACCCGTAGAATACACGATAAACGGCAAAGACACGGTAGGCATTACCGTTTACTCATTAGGCAATCTCATATCCAATCAACATTACCGTTATACGGATGGAGGCATATCGGTCCGATTAACGTTAACCAGGAAAGCGGACGGCCTTTTCAGTTACCGGATGAAATACCTTGGGCATTACTTGTACCGTCCGCATGAAAACGGGGCAAAAAAGTATTACATCGTCCCAGAACCTATGGCCGACTCTATTGTAAAAGGCAATTATTCCATTTCCAGCAAAAAATATTTTCTTCACTTGGATTCATTATTGAAACAGATCGAAAAAATAAAAGAACAAAATAGGTGAATTACCGTAACAAACAAGTCAAACACTATATAGATAAAACATGAAATTAGCCGTTATTGCCCATGATGGGAAAAAAGCAGAGATGGTAGCCTTCCTGAACAGGCATCTCGAGTTTTTACATTCAGCAAACATTCATATCGTAGCCACGGGAACGACGGGAAAACACGTACAGGAAGCCGGGCTCGATGTCGAGAAATTGCTTTCCGGCCCTCTTGGCGGCGACGCCCAAATAGCAGCCCTCGTGGCAGAGCATAACGTACAAATGGTTTTCTTTTTTCGAGATCCATTGGATAAACACCCGCATGAACCTGATGTACAAATGCTAATGCGGGTATGTGACGTCCATAATGTTCCCCTCGCCACGAATCCCGCCTCCGCCGAATTGATGCTGAAAGGATTCGAAGCGATCAACAAATAAAATTGTTAACATTTTCCTAAAGCATTCTCATCGTTTGCAAATTATAGATCAGAACGTTATATTTGCAAACATCGGAATTCGTATATCATGAAAAAACGGCGCATAGCATTTATTCCACTCATCGTAGCGAGCATGATCATGCTACTTTACATGGCCATTCCCCACCACCATCACGGGGAGATGATATGCTTTATCCAAACGCATTGTACCCAACAGGAAAAAACCGGGAACTGCGGACATATTCACAATTCGAATTCTTGCGACAAAGAATGTGAGGTCCGATCATTATTTCAATTGGATATTATAAAACAACATCAAACAGATTGCAATTGTTGTTCGCATTTTACTCCGGATATCTTATTCCTTCCGCCGTTTCTTTTAACCGAAATGCATGATGACTTTCATGATGACAACATCTCTCGAAAATACATCATTCCATTTCAGGAACGACTCTATCCCCTATTCGTCAATTCAACCCTTGCCGGACGAGCACCTCCCGTTATGGTATAACGGAAATTTGCGTGTATTCACGGAATCCGTATTTCTCAGCATTTTTAATTCATATCAATCCTTTACTGTAAGGAGTTTATATCATTTTATCTAATTAATATGAGAAATATATCTATTTTATTACTCTTGCTCGCTATCTTATTTACGGCATGTCAGAATCAGAAATCTGAAAAACAAGAAACGATAACCGCCCAACAGGCGGACCATAATCACGATGAAAATACATCCTGTGATAAAGAGACTCCGAAAAACACGGAGCATAACGAAGATGAAATCATCTTCACAAAAGCACAGGCCGCCAAAACTAATTTTGAAGTTCAGGAAATTCATCCAAAAACCTTTCATCAAATAGTAAAAACAACCGGTCAAATATTACCGGCTCCGGGGGATGAAGCCATAATCGTAGCCACAAGTAACGGAGTGGTCTCTTATAATTCGCAACAGCTATTGGAAGGAAGCAGCGTAAAAAAAGGAGAGACATTATTCCATGTCTCCTCCCGCAACATGGCCGAAGGGGATTATTACAGCAAATTGAAAATTGCTTACGAAACGGCAAGAAACAATTACGAACGGGCAAAATCCCTTATCGATGACAAAATCATTTCCCAAAAGGAATACGAGACATTGCAAATGGAATATAAAAATGCCAAGATCGCATTCGATGCCATCGCTGTTAATAAAACGAAAAAGGGTGTCGGAATAACGGCTCCCATCAACGGTTACGTGAAAAACATACTGATTCGGGAAGGGGAATACGTTACCGTAGGGCAATCCATAGCAACATTATCCCAAAACAAACGTTTAGTACTCAGGGCTGAGGTTTCCGAAAAATACTACCATGCGCTTAAAAATATCAGTAGTGCCAATTTTCAGACTTCCTATGACAATAAAATATACTCCTTGAAAGAATTAAACGGAAGATTGCTCTCTTATGGAAAAACATCCGATAACGATTCTTTCTATGTGCCTATCTCTTTCGAATTCGATAACAGGGGAGAGATTATTCCCGGTTCTTTCGTGGAAGTATTTCTTATTTCCTCTCCTATCGCCAATGCATTGACAGTACCCGTGTCCGCCTTGACAAACGAGATGGGAATATTTTATGTTTATATCCAATTGGATGAGGAAGGATACCGTAAGCAGGAAGTAACCTTAGGGGCCAATAACGGTAAAGAGGTTCAGGTTATAAAAGGAATAAAAACCGGAGACAAAGTAGTGACTCAAGGAGCCTATCAAGTAAAGATGGCCGCCAATTCAGGTACAATCCCTCATGGACATACCCACTGACATAAACACCGTATCAAATACTCAGATTTATAGACTATATTTATGTTAAATAAGATTATACAGTATGCTCTTCATAATCGTTTAATCGTTATGATTGCAGCCGTAGGCTTGCTCTTATGGGGTTCCTACACGGCAAAAAATATGGAAGTAGATGTATTTCCGGACTTAAACGCTCCAACAGTGGTCGTCATGACAGAAGCTACCGGAATGGCTCCGGAAGAGGTGGAACGTATCGTTACCTTTCCGATAGAAACCGCAGTAAACGGGGCAACGGACGTACGAAGGGTACGTTCCTCTTCCACCACCGGATTTTCCGTGGTATGGGTAGAATTCGAGTGGGGAACCAATATTTACACCGCCCGGCAAATCGTTTCGGAAAAATTAGCCACTTTAGGAGAGACCTTACCGGATAACGTCGGACAACCGACCTTAGGACCGCAATCTTCCATACTGGGAGAAATGATGATCCTCGGTCTTACAGCCGATAGCACCACGTTACAGGATTTACGAACGATAGCGGATTGGACAATTCGTCCCAGACTCCTGTCTACCGGAGGCGTGGCACAAGTTACCGTTATTGGCGGCGATATAAAAGAATACCAGATTCTGCTTCACCCTGCCCGAATGAAATATTACAATATCACCATGGAAGAGTTATTACCCGTGGTACAAGAGATGAACCAAAACTCCACGGGAGGTATTCTTTATGAATACGGAAACGAATACATCGTGCAGGGACTTCTCTCAACCAACAATCTGGAGGATATAGGAAAAGCCGTAGTAAAGACAAACAATAACCGTCCTATTTTTTTAAGCGACATCGCCGATATCCGGATCGGAGCAAAAACACCGAAATTAGGATTAGCTTCCGAAAAAGGAAAACCTGCCGTACTGTTGACCATAACGAAACAACCCAACACCAATACGCTGGAGTTAACCGATAAAGTGGATCTGGCTCTCGGCGAACTACAAAAAACATTACCTGCCGACGTAAATATATCCTCGGATATTTTCCGGCAATCCCGTTTTATCGAAAGTTCTATTTCAAATATACAGAAAGCCTTGTTCGAGGGCTCCGTTTTTGTCATTGTCGTACTTTTTTTCTTTTTGATGAATATCAGGACGACCGTTATTTCATTAGTAGCCCTTCCGCTTTCCCTGCTTGTGGCTATTCTTGTCTTACACGCGTTAGGACTCACGATAAACACCATGAGTTTAGGAGGACTTGCTATCGCCATCGGTTCATTAGTGGATGACGCCATCGTAGACGTTGAGAACGTGTACAAACGACTACGAGAAAATCAATTGAAACCGACGGAGGAACGCCTCTCCTCCTTAAAGATCGTATTCGAAGCCTCGAAAGAAGTACGAATGCCCATTTTAAATTCCACGTTGATCATCGTGGCCTGTTTTCTTCCGCTGTTCTTCCTCTCGGGTATGGAAGGACGTATGCTCATTCCATTGGGAATTGCTTTTATCGTAGCCTTATTTGCTTCTACCGTAGTAGCTTTAACCCTTACGCCCGTATTATGTAGCTATTTACTGACAACTCCCCGAGCTCTAAAGAAAAACGAACGGGAACCGATCGTAGCCAGAGCCCTTAAAACAGTCTATAAAAAAGCTCTCGAGTGGGCTCTTAAACACAAAAAATTAGTCGTTGGTTCCAGCATAACTCTACTGATTTTCACCATTATCGTCATAGTCCATTTGGGAAGAAGTTTCCTCCCCTCTTTTAACGAGGGTTCCTTAACAATAAATATTAGCGGAATGCCGGGGATCTCTTTAGAAGAGTCTGACAACATCGGGAAAATAGCGGAAAATGTTTTACTAAATATCCCGGAAATCCAAACCGTTGCCCGCAAAACCGGACGGGCAGAATTAGACGAACACGCTTTAGGGGTAAATGTATCGGAAATAGAGGCTCCTTTCCTATTGGATAAACGCAGTCGCAATGAATTTTTAGCAGATGTACGTCATCAACTAAACGAGTTGCAAGGAGTGAATGTTGAAATAGGTCAACCCATTTCTCACCGAATCGACGCCATGTTATCCGGAACAAAAGCCAACATAGCGATCAAACTGTTCGGGGATGACCTGAATAGATTGTTTGCAATCGGCAGTCAAATCAAAAATGCCATTGAAAAAGTAGAAGGGATTGCCGATTTGTCATTGGAACAACAGGTGGAACGCCCCCAATTACAAATCAAACCGAAACGCGATATGCTTGCCAAGCAAGGAATCACCTTGCCGCAATTTTCTGAATTCATCAATATCGCCCTTTCCGGAAAGGTCGTTTCCCAAGTATACGAAGGAGGGAAAGTTTTTGATCTCACCATAAAAGTAGACGATAAAAACAGGAAAAATAGGGAAGAAATAGGGGAACTGATGATAGACGCCAACGGCAAAAAAATACCGTTACATTACGTGGCAGAAATCATTCCTTTCGTGGGACCCAACACGATCAGCCGGGAAAACGTCCAACGTAAAATCGTTATTTCCGCCAATGTTGCCGAACGCGATTTGAACGGAGTCGTGAAAGATATACAGAAAACGGTAAAAGAACAAATTTCCCTACCGGAAGGATATCACGTGGAATACGGGGGACAATTCGAAAGCGAACAGGCAGCTTCCCGGACCTTATTCATCACCTCTTTGATCTCTATCCTGATCATTCTGCTCCTTCTATTCAATGAATTCCATAGCCTCTCCCTGTCGGGAATCATCATGATCAATCTACCATTAGCCATTATCGGAGGAGTCATCAGCATATGGCTGACATCGGGAATCATCAGTATTCCCGCGATTATCGGGTTCATTTCGTTGTTCGGTATCGCCACCCGAAACGGAATATTGTTAGTATCACACTATAACTATTTACAAGCACAAGGTTATTCTTTATATGACAGTATTATTCACGGTTCTCTTGACCGACTGAATCCCATATTAATGACCGCTTTAACCTCCGCATTAGCTTTAATCCCTTTAGCCGTGAGTGGCGATCTTCCCGGCAACGAAATCCAAAGTCCCATGGCCCAGGTGATATTGGGCGGTTTGTTAAGTTCAACCCTATTAAACGGATTCGTTGTCCCCATCATGTATCTTCTATTGAAGCATAAAGAGAAAAAACAGGAAAACCTTGAATCAAACAATATATAAATAATACATATGAGAAATTATTATCTATCGTTAATCATAACCGGTCTGGTAATGCTAACAACCGGAGTTCACGCCCAAAATTCCATTCACCGGGTATTGAAAGAGATTGAAGAAAATAATAAAACCCTCCAGGCAAAAGAAAAATTGACGGACGCCCAGAAATTAGAAACCCAAACGGGTAAATACCTGGAAAACCCTACCGCCGAATTCGAGAAAATGTGGGGGAATCGCAATAATCCCGAATCGGAATACTCTTTTACCTTCAAACAATCTCTCGATTTCCCTTCGGTATACGGACAAAAAAACAAATTAGCCGAATTGAAATCGACTTCTCTCGATTACCAATTGGCAGCTTACCGGCAACAACTACTTTTAACAGCAAAACAAACCTGTATCGAAATCATCTATCTCAGGAAACAAAAGGAAGTGCTCGACAAACGATTGAGGAATGCCGAACAACTTGCAACCATCTATCAACGAAGAGTTGAAAGCGGAGACGCGAACCAATTAGAGATAAACAAAATTCAACTGGAATTGCTTGCAGCACGCAATCAAAGCCGTCTTAACGCGGCGGCTCTCTCTACGGCAGAACTACAACTATACAATTTAAACGGAAATATTCCTATAAAGTTCAATGACTTAGAGTATCCGGAAACCGATGTAATCCTTGACTTGGATACCATTTACAGAGCTTATCTCGCTACGGATCCGAATATGAAGAATCTTATAGGGGAACAGGAAGTTGCCAATCAGGAAGTGAAGGTCAGCCGATCACTGACCTTACCCAAATTCGACTTAGGCTACAAACGCAATGCTTCCGGTAACAATGTTTCCGCCAACGGTTTTGTTATCGGCATCTCTATCCCGTTGTTTGAAAATAAGAATACGGTAAAGAGAGCCAAGGCTCAAGCCGCATTTGTCACCACGACCATTGAAGAGAGTCGTCTTAATCTTCGTTCTTCACTGCAACAACTATACGAACAAGCGGTAACGTTGCAAACCTCACGCAATGAATACGCCGCCTTATTAAAACATCAACGTAACGTGGAGCTTTTGAATAAAGCACTTCAAGCCGGTCAACTTTCCATCGTCGACTACTTTACGGAATTAACGACCCTATACGACAGCCTGCAAAGCTTCCTTGATGTCGAACGGGATTACTACAATTTATTGGCACAATTATTTCAATACGAACTATGATTATATTCAGCGATTAAGTGATTCCGTGATGGAATAAATCACTTAATCGCTGAATCACTTAATCTCTTTAATTATCTCCTCCATGCAAAGAAGGACAGGGGCAACTTCTCGCAAACGCCGCTCGCTATTGTGTCCTCCGACGAACAAACGGACGTCAAATCCCAAAGCATTCGCAACCTCGGCATCATGCAAAGTATCCCCTATCATCAAAGTATCCCGAGGAACAATGGAATACGAGGAAACCATTTTTTCTCCCACAGCTGTTTTCCCTCCGGCATATATGTTGTCGGAACCGCATATCCCGTCAAAGTAATTCCGAATCTGAAAACGTTCCAACATCTCCTCTAACAAATTCTCCTGCAATGCCGATAATATATATTGCCGGATTCCTTGGCCCCGTATCGCCGAGAGAACCGGAACGATACCCTCCGTTAATTCGACACCATGACTTAAACTCCCGTATACATCCACAAATTCTTGAGAAACAGCGTCCCAATCGTCTCTATCGAAATCATATCCTAAAGACTCATAAAATCCTTTCACCGGGAAACCGAACAGATCCCGATAACGCTCCTCGGTTATTTTTTTTAAATTTTTTCCGGCTAACATCCGATTTAAGGTCTCCACGCTAATCCGGATATCATCCAGCAACGTCCCATTCCAATCCCAAACAATATTTTTATATCTCATCTCTCCTCATTTTTTTTATAAAAAGCCTCTATGCCTGTCCATCCCAAACGTTTCGCCGCAACCTCCTCAGGAAATACGCGATAGATCACATCCGCCTCACTTCCCAATTGTCCATCGGCGTTGAATAACTCCACATGCATTTTAACCAAACGACTCCCTTGTTCTACTATTTTAGAACGTAGCAGTAACTCACCCCTATCCGTGTACACGGTATTACGGTATTTTACGTTCATCTCGATCGTAACCCCCGCACTCCTTACCTTTGCAAACACATTCCAACAAGCAATCTCATCCATCAACGTAGCCTGTATCCCGCCATGCAAAACATTGAAAAAACCCTGAAATTCAGGACGAGGCATCCAATGACAGGTGATATAATCACCTTCCTCGTAAAATTCACACCGCAAACCGTACTCGTTCGCAGAAGCACAACCGAAACAATAATATCCCTCGTGCACTTCATAAGCATTATATAACTTCTTTTTTTCCATACTTCAAAAAAGAGGCTCGCTAAATAGTTTAGGAGCCTCCTTAAATCTTATAAAGATTTCATTTACCATTTAATTTTCAAAATGACGACGAATTAACTCCGCACAAGCTTCCATCTCCTCTTTCGAATATTGTTTTTTCGGATTTGCAAAATTCAATTCATTCCCTTCCTTCAAAGGGACCAAATGAATATGAGCATGAGGTACATCCAATCCCAACACCGCAACTCCCACCCGCGTACACGGGACACACTCCCGGATGGCCTTAGCGACTTTTTTGGCAAATACCATCAATCCGGCTAACTCTTTATCCGTCAAATCAAAAATATAATCTTCTTCTCTTTTAGGAACTACCAAAGTATGTCCCTTTTGCAAGGGTGCAATATCCAGAAAAGCATAATAATGCTCATCTTCAGCCACCTTATAGGAAGGGATCTCTCCTTGAACAATTTTAGTAAATATGGAAGACATAAGCCAAATCCGATCTTAGTTAAATAGAAATATCCATAATCTCAAATTCCATCAATCCGGCCGGAACCTGTACCTCCACCTTATCGCCCAGCTTTTTACCGATTAATGCTTTCGCTATCGGCGTTGTAATAGATAATTTCCCAGCCTTAAAATCCGCTTCGCTTTCGGACACCAAAGTATAAGTCATTGTGGCATTCGTTCTCGTATTGCGAATCGTCACTTTATTCAATATTTGTACTTTAGAGGTGTCGATCTGGGATTCATCAATAATCCGGCAATTCGAAATAATATCTTGCAACTGAGCGATTTTTGCCTCTAATAAACCTTGGGCATCTTTTGCCGCATCGTATTCGGCATTCTCGGAGATATCACCTTTTTCGATTGCCTCACCTATGGCTTTAGAAATCTTGGGCCGTTCTACATTTTGCAGATTATCCAATTCATCCTGCAGCTTTTTCAGGCCCTCTTTTGTAATATAAGATACCTTTTTCGTCATAATTATATGGTTTTATTAATTACTATATAAAAAAAATAAATGACACTTATCCTCCAATAAGTGCCTTTATCTAAAAAAGAATTCCATTTCTCCGGAATCCTCACCTCCTGCCTACAAATTTAAAACCTTTTTTTTTATAAACCAAACTTTCCATTAAAAAGTTATACTTTTCTTCTATATATCGATTACTTGGCCCCGTATCGAACAAAAAAAAGACGATGTACAAAAAGAAGCCGAGACATATATGGTAAATTGGTGTTTATTTTCTTAATTTGCAGGTCAATTCAAAAAACAAACAAATGGAGAAGCACGTGTTGGAAATAATTAAGACCGAATATCACGACAATGACGATCTGATCCAACTTTATGAAGATTGGGGAGATTCCCCCTATTTACAAGAAATATTTCATATTTTAGACGAACAAAATCCGGAATGGGTAAAAGAAAAAGAACTGGGAAGTTGGGCTGCCGAGTTTATTTTAGATATACTACTCGAACACGCGGACGAGTTGGAAAAGTTATCGCCTCGGGAACGAACGGATATGTTTCGGGAAGAGATTGAAGAACGTTACGCTGATTTCCATAGTTGCCGTCGGTTCGCATACGTCAACAACCTTTCCATTCGATTTGAAGAAGATCAGGCAACCGATTGCGAAGATATAGATGAATATATTTACGAAAACGGAGAGAAAATAGGATTTCCCCGTTTTTAACATTCTCTCTTTCAAGGTAAATACTCCGTTTGAATATTTCGCATTGCCGCGAAAAGATTATTTCGCACATGAGGGGATAAGGTCTCTAATTGATTTATAATCTTTCCGACCGCGTCTCTGTTCGTCGCTTTCTCGAAAGGGCAGTATTTTTTCTGTTGTTTAAATTGCCGGAGCGTCGCGTATTTTAATGTTTCGGCATTACCAAGATAAATCAAAGGACGAATGATCATAAAGGTACGTCCGAACATCTCCAGACGAGCAGGCATGCTACTGATTGTTCCGTTAAATATCATACTCATTAACAGGCTCTCTACCGCATCATCCCGATGATGTCCCAATGCCAACTTGCCACAACGTTGTTCCTTGGCAATATCGAAAAGTATTTTCCGGCGATGCCAGGAACAAACAAAACAAGCCGGTTTTTTAGGGTTTTGCTCCATATCGATCCGGATCGTCCGATGGATGTACGCCACGCCCAAACGTTCACAAAAGGATCTCAAATATTCACTGTCTACCTCGTACTCCACGTTCTCCACATCGATATGGGCCGCCACGACCGTATAATGTTGTTTGGGATCTTTCGCCCTCAAGGCTAAAACTTCGAGCAAGGCCAAGGAATCTTTTCCCCCCGATACGCCGACCAAAATACGATCCTCATCCGCAATCAAATCATAATCATATATCGCTTTTCCCACTTTACGGAAAAAATCACGCATAAATACCTTGTCTTGTTTTTCTTCTGTTACCATTCTTCATTTCATTTTTCCCGTCCGATCATCCCCCATCTGCTCCAGTCATCTTCCATCCACCACTCGTACCTCTATTCCCTATCCTCATCTGCATGCAAATTTAAGAATTCTAATAAACATCCTATTTCACTCTCGTAATTATTTGTAAATTTGGCCTCTCAATCTAATATCAAACCTATGCTGAAAAAAGTTCCCCATACTTATACTATTGTATTTTCAATTATCATCATCTGCGCCGTTTTAACTTGGATCATTCCGGGAGGCGAGTATGCCAGAGAAACCGTAGATGTCAACGGGATAGAACGCACGGTAATTAAAAGCGATTCTTTCCATGAAGTAACTAAAACACCTCAAACCTGGGAAATATTTTCGGCATTGTTCAACGGATTTGAAAAACAAGCCGGCATTATCGCTTTTATTTTAATCATCGGAGGAGCTTTCTGGATCATGAATAACAGCCGGGCCATAGACGTGGGCATCTTCTCTTTCTTACACTTTACCGCCAGTTTGGAACATCATTCATTTTTAAAAAAGATCGGAATTAATAATATCATCATGACAATGATCATGTTATTATTCAGTAGTTTCGGGGCCATTTTCGGAATGAGCGAAGAGACCCTTGCCTTCATCGTTATCATCATTCCTTTGGCCATCTCCATGGGATACGATTCCATTACCGGCTTATGCCTGGTATATGTAGCGGCCCACGTCGGATTTGCAGGAGCGATTCTAAATCCATTCACCATCGGTATTGCCCAGGGATTATCCGACTTGCCTCTATTTTCCGGTTTTGAGTACAGATTACTTTGTTGGGTTATTCTAAATATCGTACTTATCGCTTTTGTCCTTCGCTATGCGGCAAAAGTAAAGGCCTGTCCCGCATCTTCGATCGTGTATGAAATCGATACCAATTATTGGCGCCGTACCGAGATAAAAAACGACGAAAAAATTGAATACTCATCCACAAAATCCGGCTGGTTCGTCTATTTTTTCATCTTAATCAGTCTCATTATTTTCTCGTTCAATTATCCGACAAGTACATTGAGTATCGGAGAACATACAAGTCTCACAACCTGTATCGTCCCTATTCTCACGATATTGTTCGCGATTTCCGGCTTTTTCGGAATCCGGAAATCGTACCATTTCTTAATTCTCACCATCCTCGGTTTTACCATTATCTTCCTGATTATCGGTGTCATGGGCTATGGTTGGTACCTTCCCGAAATTTCCGGTCTATTTTTAGCCATGGGGATATTTTCCGGATTTGCCGCAGGTAAGAGTGCAGACAGCATCGTAAAATTATTTATCGAGGGTGTCAAAGATATATTGTCTGCGGCCCTTATCGTGGGGTTAGCAGGAGGCATTATCATCATCTTACAGGAAGGACATATCATCGATCCTATTTTACACGCTCTGGCTACTTTAATGAGTGAGGTCGGAAAAGTGGCTGCCGTCGGAATCATGTATATCATTCAGACTTTTATCAACATCATTATCCCATCAGGTTCCGCGAAAGCCGCTTTAACCATGCCTATTATGGCTCCCTTCTCCGATGTTATCGGCCTCTCGCGACAGGCCACGGTAATGGCTTTCCAATTCGGAGACGGTTTCACGAATATGATTACTCCGACTTCCGGTGTATTGATAGGAGCCTTGGGTATCGCTCGTATCCCTTACGATAAATGGATAACATTTTTCTGGAAGTTTTTAATACTACTCATTCTCATGGGTTTTATCCTCCTGATTCCGACAGCCACCATACCATTAAACGGATTTTAAAATCATAAAAAAAGCTGCGTTATTTACGCAGCTTTTTTATCATAGAACTAGCTTATTTCTGATCGGCATAAGCATCAATCGGATCACAAGTACACATCAGGTTACGATCGCCATAACCATCGTCTACACGACCCACCTGGGGCCAAAATTTATTATCAGCCACCCAAGCTAACGGGTAAGCGGCCTTACTGCGCGGATAGGAGTGATTCCACTCGTCAGCAGTCAAGACCTTATGCGTATGAGGAGCATTTTTCAACACGTTGTCCGTTTTATCGGCCTTTCCTTCTCCCACTTCAAGCATCTCCTCGCGAATGGTTTTCAGAGCTTCGATAAAACGATCCAGTTCCTCTTTCGGTTCACTTTCCGTCGGTTCTACCATCAAGGTTCCATGAACCGGGAATGACAACGTCGGAGCATGGAAACCAAAGTCCATCAAGCGTTTGGCTATATCCAATTCGGATATTCCATACTCTTTGTTAAACATATTGCAATCCCATATCATTTCATGTCCAACACGTCCCCGTTTACCTTTAAATAAGATCTTAAAGCCCAGCTTCTCGAAAGAAGAGGCCAAATAGTTGGCATTCAATATAGCCATCTCCGTAACCATCTTTAACCCCTTACCGCCTAACATCAACAAATAACCGTACGTTACAGGCAACATACCCACGGAACCGTACGGAGCAGCAGCCACCGCATGGATTCCATGTTCACCTCCGGTCTTCACCATAGTGTGAGTCGGTAAAAATTCTACCAGATGAGGTGCGACACAAATCGGTCCGACACCAGGACCGCCGCCGCCGTGAGGCATTGCAAAAGTTTTATGCAAATTCAAATGACAAGCATCTGCACCGATAGTACCCGGACTCGTCAAACCGCATTGTCCATTCATATTGGCACCATCCATAAATACCTGTCCTCCATTTTCGTGTATGATTTGGCATAATTCTTTAATGGACTCTTCAAAAATTCCATGAGTAGAAGGATAGGTAATCATCGCTCCGATTAGATTATCCCGATTCTCAATCGCTTTCTGACGGAAATCTTCCACATCGATATTACCTTCCGGATCCGTTGCCGTCACGATAATCTTAAACCCGGCCATTGAGCTGGAAGCAGGATTCGTTCCATGAGCGGAAGCAGGAATCAAGATAACATTCCGGTGTCCCTCTCCGCGAGAAATATGATACTGACGAATAACCATCAAAGCCGTGTACTCTCCGGCAGCTCCGGAATTAGGCATTAAACTGCAACCGGCAAACCCGGTCACCTTACATAACATCTCTTCCGTTTCACGGATCATTTGCTGATAACCTTCAACTTGTGAAAGCGGAGCAAACGGATGCACCCCACCTATTTCCGGCCAGGTAATCGGCAACATCTCCACGGCCGCATTCAATTTCATGGTACAAGAACCTAATGAAATCATAGAGGTAGCTAATGAAATATCCCGACGTTCCAAGTTTTTCATATAACGCATCATTCCGGTTTCAGAATGATAAATATTGAATACGGATTGTTGCAAGAACTCATCCTCGCGCAACATGGAAGGTTCAAGAATCGTGCGGTCGTCAAGGAATTCAACCCGCTCCGCCACCTTACCGGCAGCTTTGGCAAAAATTCCGATAATCGTATTGATCTCCTCTTCGTTGATTTTTTCATCGGTAGATAAACCGACAACCTTACCGCAACCGCAATTGCAATAAAAAAGATTGATCTCTTTTTCCAATGCCGCATCCCTGACGTTTTCCTGACAAACGCCTTCCGGTAACTCGAAACGTAACGTATCAAAAAATTTATTATGCTTCAGTTTATAACCGTATTTTTGAATCTCCGTAGCCAGAATAACAGCGGCAGAATGAATATGACGGGCAATCCGCACTAAACCTTCCGGTCCGTGATAAGCCGCATAAAAACCGGCCATCGTTGCATTTAACGCCTTGGCAGTACAGATATTCGAAGAGGCCTTTTCTCTCTTAATATGTTGTTCGCGAGTTTGTAAAGCCAACCGAAGAGCCTTGTTTCCCTGAGCGTCTATCGTCACCCCGATGATTCGGCCCACGATATTACGTTTATACTCTTCCTTGGTCGCCATATAAGCAGCATGAGGACCTCCGTACGCCATCGGAATACCGAAACGTTGAGTAGTTCCTACCACGACATCCGCTCCCCATTGTCCCGGAGGGGTCAACAATACCAAACTCATCAAATCCGCCACGACGGACAATAAAGCCCCGTTGGCATGTACCCGGTCGGCAAACGCCTTATAATCGCGAACCTCACCGTCAGCAGCAGGATATTGAATGATAGCACCGAAAACATCCGGAGTAAATTCAAATGTATCGTAATCTCCATACACCAATTCGATGCCTTGCGGAACGGAACGGGTTACCAATACATCCTTCGTTTGAGGGAATATCTTGTTATCGACAAATAATTTATTGGCTCCAGCTTTCTTCATCTCTTTACTTCTCAAACCAAACATCATGGTCATAGACTCGGCAGCAGCAGTAGCCTCATCCAACAAAGAGCAATTGGAAAGCTCCATACCGGTTAATTCCACTATCATCGTCTGGAAATTTAACAAAGCCTCCAAACGTCCTTGTGAAACTTCCGCCTGATAAGGAGTATAAGAAGTATACCAAGCCGGATTCTCCAGAATATTACGCTGAATCACAGCCGGGGTAATCGTATCATAGTATCCCTGCCCGATAAAGGTACGATATAATTTATTTTTAGACGCAACCTTCCTCATCCGCGTAAAAAACTCGGATTCCGTTAAAGGAGAAGGTAAATCCAACTCTTTCTTCAATCGAATGGATTCCGGAACAGTTTGATCGATTAGTTCATCAAGAGATTTGACACCGACTACCTTCAGCATATCCTCGATATCCTCAGGACGTGGTCCGACGTGCCTCCACAAAAATTTTTCTGTAGCCATTTATTTTACTCTGATTATTAATAGTTTATATTCAATTCACTCGTTTCGTCAACGATTGTGTAAAAGTAACTAAAATTCTATTGGAGACAAAATATCTCTCGATATTTAATGGAAACAGACAATGATAGCACACGGGAAGGGATACGACACAGCTTATCGTAGCTGTAGATTATCAGATAAAAGGATTGAGGAGATTAAGTGATTAGGGGATTAAGAGATTAGGGGATTGAGGGATTAAGGGATTGAGGGATTGAGGGATTAAGAGATTGAGGGATTAAGGAGATTAGGGGATTGAGTGATTGAAACGATAGATGATTGTAGATTTTAAATTGTAAATTAAATAAATCTAAAATGCATGGAAGGGATTGGGGAGATCGAATTGAACTCCGTATTACAATACAAAAAAAACGGTCAATTTTAACCGTTTTTATAAGTGGGTGGAAGATGGGGCTCGAACCCACGACCTTCGGAACCACAATCCGACGCTCTAACCGACTGAGCTACATCCACCATTTTGCTTTTGCGCTGCAAAGATAAAATAACTTTTTTTCTCTACAAAGAAAAGCATCTAAATTTTCAAAGCTTAAACTTGATTTTCCCCCGCTTTATCTCGTTTGCCACATAGCATAGCTGTTCGTACCACTCCGTTCCATACTTCTCAATCAAAGCATCTTTTAGAAAAATGTAAAGAGGAATACCTTTTTTTTCTCCCTTTATTTTCGCCCCCGCACAAATCTTCCATTCATCGTAATTAACTGCTTGATACGAGGGGTATCTGGTGATTCTAACCGGATACAAATGACAGGAAATAGGTTTGCGGAAAGTACTTTTCCCTTCCGTCCAGGCTTTCTCAATAGCACACCAACAACTTCCGTTTTCTTCAATAGCATAGGCACACTCCCTTCCATGAATCAAAGGCGTACCCAAATCGCCTTCCACATCAATGACAGCCCATCCCTGCTCTTCGACAGCCTGTATCCCCTCCGGTTTCATGTATAATTTAATGTTCCCGTAATTCTCCCGTATGTATTTCTCCTCTTCTTCTTCCAAAGGTGCCCCGGCATCGCCTTCAACACAACAAATACCTTTGCAAACCGATAAATCACAACAAAACTCTTTTTTGATCACGTCCAAGCTGACAATCGTATCCCCTATCTGTATCATGCAATTGAAAATTGAAATAAAACGGGCAAATTTAGTCATTTCTCATTACCCGACAATTTCCCGACCAATAAATCCATACGCCAAACCCGCAATTACAGGTTAGCGAAACCGGATCATTAAATCGAATCTCTCAATTGTAAGTTGCAGATCGAATCCATTTTCGATTTACAATTTACGATTGAGTTTCGATATCACCTTCTTTAAATCGTCCATCATTTTAATCCCCCACTCATTGTAAATTTTAGACTGTAGATTTTTTTAATTTACAATTTAAAATCTACAATCATCAATCACTCAATCACTCAATCACCTAATCCCCCAATCTCTTAATCTCTTAATCTCCTAATCACTTAATCTCCTAATCACTTAATCACTCAATCACCTAATCTCCCTAATCACTTAATCACTTAATCTCCTCAATCCTTTTATCTGATAATCCACGGCTAAACAACACATCCTCCCCGGGGATATTCAGACCAACAATGGTTTTCCTGTCATTTCCGGCGGGATAGGTAATCCCATAATAGTTAAAACCGTCGGAGCGACATCGGCTAAAACTCCATCCCGGAGATGATCACATTTAGAGTCCGTCACCCAGATACAAGGAACCGGATTCAGCGAATGGGCCGTATTGGGAGATCCGTCTTCATTCACCGCATTGTCCGCATTTCCATGATCGGCAATGATCAATACATCGTATCCGTTTTCCCGAGCTGCTGCCACCGTCTTTCCGACGCATTCGTCAACCGTCGCGACAGCTTTCTGAATAGCTTCATAAACACCCGTATGCCCTACCATATCCCCGTTAGCGTAATTCAAACAAATAAAATCCGCCTCCTTTCGTTTCAACTCTTCCACTATTTTTTCAGTCACGATCGGGGCCGACATTTCCGGTTGCAAATCATAAGTAGCAACCTTGGGAGAAGGGACCAGTATCCGTTTTTCTCCGGCAAAAGGCTCCTCGCGTCCCCCGTTCAAAAAGAAGGTAACATGGGCATATTTTTCCGTTTCAGCAATACGCAACTGTTTCAAACCTAAAGACGCGACATACTCCCCAATGGTATTCACCACGTTCTCTTTATCAAAAAGAATATGCAATCCCTGAAACTTAGCATCGTAAGGAGTCATGCAACAATAATACAAAGGAATGGTTTTCATCCCGAAATCAGGCTTGTCTTCCTGTGTCAACACAACCGTCAATTCTTTAGCCCGGTCATTTCGGAAATTAAAAAAGATAACCATATCTCCTTCCCGAATAGTCCCTATCGGATTCCCGTTTTCATCTACCCTGACAATCGGTTTTATAAACTCATCCGTTATCCCTCCCTCATAGGATGCCTGTACCGCCGCAATGACATCCGTTGCCGGCGTTCCCTTACCTCTTACCAAAAGATCGTAAGCCTCACGAATCCGTTCCCAACGAGCATCCCGATCCATAGCGTAATAACGACCGATCACGGAAGCTATCTTTCCGGTAGATTCAGCCATTTGCGCCTCCAGGAGTTGCAAAAATTCCTTTCCACCACGAGGATCCGTATCCCTGCCATCCATAAAACAATGCACGAAAGTATCTTCAATACCGTATTCCTTTGACAGCTCACAAAGGGCAAATACATGATCCAAAGAACTATGCACACCGCCCTGGGAAGCCAACCCCATAAAATGAACCCGTTTACCGTTCTCTTTAGCATAGATGAAAGCTTTTACAATTTCCGGATTTCGAGCAATGGAATGATCCCGGCAAGCCCGGTTAATTTTCACCAAATCCTGATACACTACCCGACCGGCTCCAATATTCAGATGTCCCACTTCCGAATTTCCCATTTGTCCGTCCGGCAACCCGACATTCTCACCGCTGGTATACAACAAAGAGCGGGGATTATTATTGGCCAAAGCCGTAATACAAGGAGTCGGGGTACTCCCTATTGCATCCGAATGATCATGTTTACCGATTCCCCAACCATCCAAAATCATCAATAATACCTTTTTCATATCTATTTTTTTATCGTTTCCTTATTTTTTCGATGCAAAGTTAATCTTTATTATGAAGTTTAATTCACTCTATTCAAGTAAAATCCACGAAAACGTTTGCCTCTTGTCCGAGAGATAAATTCATGCTTAAAAAAATATTTTTTATTTTTATAGTACCATGTATTGCATAATACTATTTTTTATTCATATCTTTGCCATACACAAAAACAAATACGCAGGACATGAACATTGAAAACACACAAGCTCAAATGCGAAAAGGAATCCTGGAGTATTGCATTTTGTTGATTATCTCACAAAAAGACGTATACGTCCCTGATATTATCAACAAATTAAAAGAGTCCAGGATGATCGTTGTCGAGGGAACAATCTATCCCTTATTGACAAGGTTAAAAAACACAGGCCTCCTATCCTATCGATGGGAAGAATCTTTACAAGGGCCTCCTCGGAAATATTATAGCATTACCGAATCAGGACGTCTTTTTTTAAAAGAGTTGGAAAACTCTTGGGAAGAGTTAACCTCTGCTGTAAATCATATTAAAGAAAATCACAACGCTTAATCCTATTACCATGAAAAAAACATATACCATAAATCTGAGCGGAAAGGTTTTTCATATCGATGAAGATGCTTTTGAAAAACTTCAGGATTATATCAATACACTCAAGAATCATTACATAAAGGAAGAAGACGGGACCGAAATCATGTATGATATCGAAAGCCGTATTGCCGAACTTTTCATGCAATATCAAAAAGAAAACTTCCGGGAATCCATCGTTTTGGAAGACGTCGAGAAAGCAATCACGACCATGGGGAAACCGGCTGACATTATAGACGACGAGGAAGAAACAGAAGAATCCAAAGGGAAACCCACACATAAACTGTACCGGGATCCGGATCACATGGTATTGGGTGGCGTCGCCTCGGGTTTGGCTTCCTATTGGGGAATTTCCATGATACTTATACGTATCTGCTTTATCCTTTTTTCTCTATATTACGGCATTTTCATTTTAGTATATATCGTACTCTGGACCGTTATTCCCAAAGCCAAGAACTCCAGAGAAAAATTAGAAATGAAAGGTAAAAATATCAACATCCCCAACATCGAACGTTCGGTAAAAGAAGAATATCAGGAAATAAAAATATCTCCGATACATCGGTTTTTCAAAAGGATAGGAGAGCTCATAGGTAGATTTTTCGGCGGGATAAGGAAAGCCTTTGCTTTTCTTTTCGGTTTATCTGTTCTCTTATTCGGTATCGTATCGCTCTTTACATTCATATCGATATTATTTTTACCCAACTTAATGCCGTGGGCGGAAGCGTACGAAGAAGCCATCTGCATGGTTTCTCCTTTTCATCTTTCCATCCTTAAAATCTGCTTTTTCTTCCTAACCGTTATACCCTGTTTATTCATCATTTTTCTGGCACTTAAAATATTGATCTCTTTCGAAAGTAACAATAGAACTATTCTGTTACCGGCCGGAGTAATATGGTTAGTCTGCTTATTTCTACTGCTCATTGTCGGATTATCGGAAGCACAGAATTACACGCAACGAACAATAAGAACCAACACCTCAACGCTTCTCAGTCCGTTGTCGAATAAAATCGTCATAGATCTCAACAATCGCTACAATACAGGTTATAATACTAATAGATATCGATCGATTTTTAGAGTCCGAGATAAAAAAGCATCCTTTTTGGTCTCTCCGGTAAAATTTTCCATCTTCGCATCAAAAGACGTCGAGGAACCCCAAATATTTTTCAATCGGAATACCAATGCCTCGGACTATCTTAACGCGGAAGATAAAGGTATCCGAATCAACTGGGAGTTGAAGAACGATACCCTACGAATGGACAATTATTTCAAAATCGAAGGTCCGTGGAGGGGACAAGAGCTGGATATCAGAATTCTCTTACCCAGTCATTGCAAAATAGAATTTACGGAAAACGTACCCAGAGATCTAAAATTTTATTATCTCGAAGGCCAGATAAAAGAATACTGATAATTGGTTTTTAGTTAAATACTTCTCTATTGATTGACGAAAAGGGCGTTGCAGCGCCCTTTTCTTATTCATTTCCGACCGATCTTCCCCAACAACTCCTCCACAGCTTTTTCCAACTGTTCATCCTTTCCCGAAACGACCTTTTCCGGAGAGTTCGCCACCTTCACATCCGGTTCCAATTGTTTGTTTTCCAAATAAGAACCGTCTGCCAGACGATATCCGACAATAGGGATACCGAAAACCAACGTCGGATCTTGTAAGCGCTCCCAGGAAACGCTTGTCATGGTACCCGGAACAGGCATCCCGATTAACTTTCCTATATTTTTATATTTATAGACCCAAGGGGTTCCGTGCGCATTCGAATAATTGGCTTCGCCTATAATCATAACGGATGGTTTGTTCCAACGACGGCTGGGCATATCACAGGCTTCCCGTCCCCTGACAACCTGAGTAAAATACCTTTCTCCGCTAAACAACACCTCAATGTCCTCGTGTAAACGTCCTCCGCCATTGAAGCGAGTATCAATAACAATTCCTTCCCGATCATTGTATTTCCCCAATATATCGGAATAAATCGAACGGAAACTCGGATCGCTCATGCTTGCGATATGCACATACCCCAACCGGCCGCTGGAAAGACGATCGACCTCCGCCGCTCTCTGTTTAACCCAACGTCTGTATAACAGCTGCCGCATACTGCTTTTAGAGATCGGTTTGATGACCTCTTCCCAACGCTCTTTCGATTCCGGATTATAGAATGAGAATAACGTTTTCTCACCTCTCTTTTTATTTAACATCGGAAAATAGTCCATCCCGATTTCGATTTTTTGTCCGTCAATCTTTTCCAAGATGTCTCCGGCCCGTACCTTCGACCGGGCGTTATCGAAAGGTCCCTTTTCCAATATTTCCGTAACGATCAAACCCGGCCGACGCTTATTCCATTCAAACAACAACCCCGTCTCGGCGGTTTCGTCTCCTCTCTCTTCCGGATAAAAACGACCGCCAGTATGGGACACATTCAATTCACCGAGCAGTTCACTCAACAACTCCGAAAAATCATAGTTATTGTTGATATACGGTAAAAATTTTTCATAATCCTTCGTCACGGCCGGCCAATCCACCCCATGCATATCTTTATCATAGAAACGCTTGGCCTCCTGGCGACGCACCCGGTCAAACATATAAGCCCTCTCGGCTACTTTATCCAATTCCATCGTGGCCCTATACACGACAGATGTTTGCTTATCGGATTGCAGATTAATCTTCTGCATATTCCGACTACCTAATAAAAAGAGATTGTTACCCGATTTATCCAGCACTAAAGAACCCCAGTTCCCGTTCAACTTATGCATCAGACGAGTATTTTTACTACGCAGATTCATCTCCCATAAACCGAGACCGCCCTCAAAAGAAGCCAGATAATACAGTTTCTCCCCTTCCCGGCTCAAAACGGCATCTCCCAATTCAGAAGAGCTCGGAGTCAATCGTACGATCCGATCTTCTATCCCTTTCAACTCCACGACAATCGCTTCCCGTTGTTGTTTCTCCTCTTTTTTCTCCTCCTTATAAGCCGATTTTTCCTCTTGCTTCAGCAACTCGTAATCCTCTTTACTCAACCTAAACCTATCGTAGGCATCCTGATTTAAAAAAACGATCATCACGTCTTCCAAAGAGCCCCACGAAGCATGATTCCTCATCCCGTAACGTTCACTCGAAAACAGTATCGCATTTCCATCCAACACCCACCGGGGATTACCATTCGAATAGCCGCTACGGGTCAAATTGATAATTTGCCCTCCTCCAGCCGCACTAACGATCCCGATATCCCCATAAGGATCATGTTTGTTTCCAATAAATTCCAAGGCGAACCATTTACCATCCGGAGACCATTTATAAGTGAAACCGTCTCCTGTTCGATAATGCATACTTCCATCGGTAATTTGCCGAACTTTCTTATTTTGCAGATCGACTACCATCAATTTATTACGATCCTCTATAAAAGCCAACTCTTTACCGTCCGGAGAAAATTGAGGGGCAAAACGTTCGACGGAAGAGGCGGGTAATACGGCTTCTTCATCGATCAACGTGGCATTCGGAAAATTAATCTCCTCTTTTCGGGCCATCTTTGCCGTATAGATATTCCAATTTCCATCGCGTTCGCTCGCGTAGGCCAATGTCCGGTTATCGGGAGCAAAACTCAACCATTTCTCCTGTTCCGGAGTCTCGGTAACCTGCTTTGTCGTCACGTAATCCGTAGATGTAACGAACACCTCTCCGCGTAAAATCAAAGCAATCTGCTTCCCGTCAGGTGAGACTTCGGCATCCGTCGCACCCGAAGTAAAAAGAAG
This sequence comes from Gabonibacter chumensis, assembly GCF_024741215.1. NCBI lineage: Bacteria > Pseudomonadati > Bacteroidota > Bacteroidia > Bacteroidales > Porphyromonadaceae > Gabonibacter > Gabonibacter chumensis. The sequence continues at coordinate 321,328 of NZ_JANSKB010000001.1, forward strand.
CTCCTCTTTGTCATCAATGGCCTGATCTCCGCGTATTTCAACCGCAACTTTTTTAGGTTTCGACATCTCGTCTTTTGTATAAATCTCTCCGTCATACCCAAAACATAAGCGTCCGGTATTAGCAATACTCAAAAAACGCACGGGATGATTTTTAAACGAAGTGACGGGAACGACCCGATCCGGGGCGGTCAGGTTAAACGAATAGACATTGAAAGAACCTCCGCGTTCACTTAAAAAGTAAACTTTTTCGTCTCCCGGGGCGAAAACAGGATTTCGATCCTCTCCCTGCCAACCGACCAGGTTCGTGTGTTTCTTACTTTTTATATCATAGAGATAAATATCCCGAGTGACCGAAGAGGTATGATGTTTACGCCACTCATTCTCTCCACCCTTCTTATCATGATACAGAAATTGTTTACCTGATTTGGAAAAACAAATGCTTTCCGCGGGCGTTCCCAACATCTGTCGGGGCCTTCCTCCATTGACAGAAACCGCATAAAGTTCCGTTAAAGCCGGGGAAGGGAATAAAGCGCTTTCAGCCGGATCCTGTATCTGAGCCCCATAAACAATTTCTTTTCCATCAGGAGTAAAAGCATACGGAATCTCCTTACCCGAATAAGTGGTTAACCGTTTAGGAGTTCCTCCCTCTGCAAGCACAATGAATATATCCAGATTCCCGTAACGATCACTCGCAAAAGCGATGTATTTACCGTCAGGAGACCAGATCGGATAAGTTTCATACCCGGGATTCGTCGTTAATTGCTCAGCTCGCCCTCCATCTGCAGAAACTTTATAAATATCTCCCTTGTAACTGAATACAATTTGCTTACCATCCGGAGAGATACTCGGATAACGCATCCAAAGGGGACCCGCCGATAACACTCCCCAAATAAAACATAAAACAAGTGTCAAATACAATTTACTCATCGTTCTTTATTTTAGTATTATACCAAACGTAAAACAGAAGCCTCCTCTGACCATCTGAAGTGCTCCCAATCAGCTCCTTGCACAAGAGCCAATCCAGTTCTCAAATCACATCTTTTATCATATATATCAACCATACACGATAACAAATCATCCCCGGGACACCAATCCCGTTTATCACTCATTAAAAACCCAGCAACAATCATTCCCCCATAAAATTCCAAACCGGGAATCTCACGAATAAAACCTCCCGTGTTTACCACGTCTACAACATTCTGACCATCAATAACAACATATCCATTCCTCACCAAAGGATAACCCGGCAAGAAAATATAATTAGCCGCAATTTTTCTCATTATTTATTTAATCGATAGAGTTCCTTATTACGCTCTTCTTCTTTCGGAGTTTGATACAGTTTAAATATACCCGTATTCCAAACCTTTCCGTTCCATTCTTTTTCTCCCTTTTTTGTCTCTTCCCCAGCCAGAATACGGATGCGAAGTCTGTTATAGGTAGAATCGGCCACGTAATAAGACCACTTATAATCTCGTTTAATCGAATCCATCACCACCCACGTATCACTGATCTTCAGCGTATCATTCCGATCCGAAAGCAAATAAGAAAGGATTTTATTACTTCTTTTCCTGTCCCGGTGTTCAAATTTCAGACTTGTCTCAAAAGTATACATTCCGGGAGCAATACTATCCAATTCGATCTCGACATACGGATTCTGTCTATCTAACGCAACCGTATCCCTCATAACAATCTCTTTCATCCAATTCCCGGCACACAATAAACCAATGAATTCATCTTCAAACCGAACAGAATCACAATCCAAAGTATCGAATACCCACATTTTATAACCCGGCATTAAATTTAAGGAGTCCTGACCTGTCAATTGCTTATAAATACGCGTTTTCTCCGTTAACCTGCGATTCAAAGAATCAATAACGACATCGTATATTTTAGTAAAGAGAGTCGTTTTAGCCGAATAATAATGGACGCATGAGTCAAACTCCGCCCGCGTGATTCCATACTTCTCGAATAAATCATTATAATACATGTATTTTTTCCGGTCATCTCCACGGTCGTTTCCCTCCTCCTCCATCCATACCAGGAGAGCTCCGTCCACCATATGCATATCGATCAACAATGACGTGAATTTTTTTCTGTCTAAAGGGACTTTTTCCGAACAGGCCGTCATACAGGTTACTATCAATATAATCCACAATACATTTTTCATACGCTATACCTTATCTTTAGGTTTTGACTCCCCGCGATCCTCCCATTTTTCTTTTATCAATTGATTAAATTTCGAAGTAAACAAAAATTCGTTCAAAGCTTTGTTAGTAGCATTCATTATCTCCGCGTTATCGCCCTCCCACTCTTTTTTCCCTTCATGAATGAATAGAATGTTCTCGCCTATTTCAAACACGGAATTCATATCATGAGTATTAATAATCGTCGTCATTTGATATTCGTGAGTCAATTCCGATAGCAAATTATCGATAACAATAGAAGTTAAGGGATCCAAACCCGAGTTGGGCTCATCACAAAACAAATACTTCGGCTGCATGACAATCGCCCGGGCAATAGCAACCCTTTTTTTCATTCCTCCGCTTATCTCTGCCGGATACAATTTCCCCACGTTATCCAAGTTAACGCGGTTCAAACAAAACAAGGCTCGTTCCTCTTTTTCCTTCTCACTCATACGAGAAAAAAGATTCAACGGAAATTTTACATTTTCCAAAACGGAAAGAGAATCGAACAGGGCTCCCCCCTGAAATACGACCCCCAATTCCTCTCTGATCTTCTTTACCTGTTTCGTATCCATAGAGGTAATATCACGATCGTCATACAGGATCCGGCCGGAATCGATCGGATGTAAACCGATCAAAGACTTTAACAATACCGTTTTACCGGAACCGCTTTTCCCAATAATCAAATTGACCTTCCCCTCTTCAAAAACGGCATTGATATCCGACAATACAACTTTCTTATCAAATGATTTATATACATGTTCGACCCGAATCATTACAATAAGATTTTAGTTAATATCAAATTAAAGACTAATATCGCAATACTGCTATCCACAACGGCTTTCGTGCTTGCACGTCCGACTTCCAAAGCCCCTCCCTGAACATTATAACCGTAAAATGCAGGAATAGAAGTAAAAATAACCGCAAAAAACAGGGTTTTTATAATCGAATAAGTCACATAATACGGGTTAAACGAAAAATGCAACCCATGAATATAATCATCATAATTCACGACTCCCGACGCCAACCCGGAAAGGATTCCACCGATAATACCGACGAACACGCTAAACACGTATAAGATCGGATTGATAACCAAAGCGGCCGCAATCTTAGGACCGACCAAATAAGAAACGGAATTTACCCCCATGGATTCCAGCGCTTCTATCTGTTCCGTAATCTTCATACTACCGATTTCCGAAGCAATATTGCTACCGATCTTTCCTGCCAGAATCAAACTTACAATGGTCGAAGAAAACTCCAACAACAACGTTTCACGCGTCAAATAACCGATCAAATAACGGGGCAAAAGCGGGCTTGACATATTATATGCCGTTTGTAACGTCAATACAGCCCCAATAAAAAAGGAAATAATCATTACCAACACGATCGAGTTCAATCCCAATTTTTCAAATTCATTGAGCAACTCCTTCAAATAAACTCGTTTTTTTTCAGGCTTTGTGAATATTTTCCCCAGAAATAGTATATAAGCTCCTAACCGATCTAAAATTTTCATCAATACTAACTTCTTTATTAATACCCGTCTCCAATCCTTTCTCCAAATTTTATCGTAAAAATAGAAATTATTCACGGATTTATTACTAATTTCGACAACAATAAGAGGAATTTAATTTCAAAACCACGATTGAATATGAATAAAAACTCGTACTGCGTAATCATGGCAGGTGGACTCGGAAAACGATTCTGGCCAGTCAGCAACAAGGCTTGTCCAAAACAGTTTTGCGACATCATGAATACAGGTAAAAGTTTTCTGAGACAAACTTTTGAACGAGCAAATCAAATTTTCGACCTACAGAATATCATTATCGTTACAGGAACGGCCTACGAGGGCATCACAAAAGAACAAATACCGGAAATTCCGACCGAAAATATTTTAAAAGAGCCTTTCGGCAAAAACACCGCCCCCTGCATAGCCTATGCCGCCTATAAGATCGCGAGAACAAACCCCGAAGCCTCGATGGTCGTCGTCCCCTCCGACCATTTTATATTCAACGACAAAGAATACATCGACAACATCACGAAGGGCTTGGATTTTGTCGAGCAATACGGAGGATTGCTTACCATCGGAATAAAACCGACCCGACCGGAAACCGGTTACGGATATATCCAAATCAAAAAAAACAGAATCACGGAATACGTTTCCAAAGTCAAGACTTTCACGGAAAAACCGGATAAAGAATTAGCAAAAGTATTTATGGAGTCAGGTGATTTCCTTTGGAATGCGGGTATTTTTATTTGGAAAGTAAAAGAAATTATCAACGAATTTAAAAATCATTTGGAAGATCTTTACCTTCTGTTCGAGAATGAATATAAAAATGCTGAAAATCCTGATTTTGCCGAAAACATATCTCATATTTACAGCCAAAGTCCAAATGTATCCATCGACTTCGGCATCATGGAAAAATCCTCTAAAGTTTATGTGATCAAAGGTGAATTTGGCTGGTCGGACGTCGGAACATGGCACTCGTTTCACGAAATAAGTCCCAAGGACGAGAATCAAAATGTAAGTAATAATGGAAACGTACTTTTTATCGACTCCAAGGAGTGTATCGTGTGCGTTCCTCACCAGAAAAAAGTAATTGTAGAGGGTATTGATAATTGCATCATCGCGGAACAAAACGATTACCTTATGATTTGTACCCGGGAGCATGAAAACAACATCAGACACTTTGAAGATATGTTGAAACAAAAAGGAGCTTTCAAATAAAGCTCCTTTTCATATCATAACTTTAACCTCTTCAATACGTGCACTTTTTACCTGCAATATCTCAAAAGTAATTCCCTCAACGACAACTTGTTCTCCTTCCTTCGGAATATCTTCATTATAATACAATATCAATCCGGCCAATGTTTCGTATTCTTCATTTTCAGGAAGATCCAGATTGTATTTCTCGTTCAGATAATCGACCTCCAGACGGCCGGAAAAAAGATATTCGTTAGGTGCCAGCACCTCTTCCTTCAGGTTTAGATGATCATGTTCGTCCTCGATCTCCCCGAAAATCTCCTCCATAATATCCTCTATCGTCACCATCCCCGCCGTTACTCCGAACTCATCGACCACGGCAGCTACACTTTTTTGTTCTTTCGTGAAAAGATTCAACAAACGTAAAGCCGACATGGTTTCCGGGACGATCAAAATCTTACTGACAGCCTTAACAATCGTTTCCGGATGATGAAAAAGAGCCGATGAATGTACATACCCTATAACATTATCTATACTATCCTTATAAATCAAAATACGAGAAAAACCCGTCTGCACGAAGAGATCTCTCAATTCATCCAAACTTCCGTCCAACGGTAAGGCCACGATATCCGTACGGGGAACCATACATTCCCTTAACTTTACTTCGGAAAAATCCAACGCATTCCGGAACAACTTTATATCATGTTCATCTTCGTTTAACGTTCCCGAAGCCTCTCCTTCCTCTATCAGGTTATTCAAATCAATCTTTCCAAAAGCTCGATCTTCCTCCTTGTGCGCCAATTTCTTTCCCGTGAAAACCCGCAACAACAATCCCCCGAACCAAACGGAAAAATAGGATATAGGAAAAAATAAGATGTAAAATAAAAAGACAGGTACGGCAAAAATACGTAAAAATAAATTGGGACGTAACCTGAAGATGACCTTAGGCAAGAACTCCGCAACTGCCAACATGATCAACGTCGAAATTAACGTGACGGCAAACATTCGAAATCCTAAAGAGATGCCTATTTGCTCCAAACGGGGATCCAAATAATCCGACATGAAAATACCGTAAATAACCATGACCACGTTATTTCCGACCAAAATCGTGGTAATATACATTCCGGAATTAGACACAAACAAATCGATGAGCGTTTGGGTAATCCCCTTATTCGATTTGTCAATCTCGATACGTAATTTATTGGATGCCACGAAGGCTATTTCCATCCCGGAGAAAAAAGCGGACAGTAGCAAACAAGTTATTATGGCAACAAAAACGGTCATTTAGTTTGATTTTCTGATTCGGCTATTTTACCCGTAACATTCTTAAATTGTGGATTATTCAATTGCTGATCCGACTCAAATCCGTTATTTCCCTCTATCATCTGTTCCCCGGATGTAAAACGTGTGTATCGATCGGTATAAAGAAACTCTTTCTTCATATCCCAATACAACAACTCCGTTTCCAATTTTTTCCCCTCGGAATTCACTACAACTACTTCGTTACGAATTTCCCACAACATCTCATCTTCTAATTTTTTCGCGTATTTCGACACCAAGGAACCCACTTCGTTTCCCTCTTTATCATACAATATAGCGTGTATACCTTTCGGAAATTCATCGTATTTCTGTCCTTCTTTATTGTATTTATCATACTCGGGTGTTATCACTTTATATTTAATGCGGGCAGAGTCCGAATAGAGCAATGTAAGATTTTCTCCCGACATTTCGGGTCTATCAGTCCGACTTACAATCCGATCGATCTCTTTTTGGTCTGTTTTACAAGAAAAAAGCATTACCGTCCCTAAAATAAGGACGGTAATGCTTTGTATTTTCCATTCATGATGAAACAAAACCACACTATTCTTTATTAAATCTTGCGACCGTACTTTCATTTATCCAACCTCCGATTTTAACCGTGTCCCCAGCCTTTATAGAGTTGAAAAAAGCCTCTCCAGAGGTAGGGAAATAAACCGAATAGGTTTTTATCAACTCATCCGCCTCTGTCAAAACCTCAGGATCCACTTGCTTGGCTTTAATAAATTTATCTACTGCAGCCCAAAAAACGGTATGCTGTTCAAAATCATCCTGACTATAACCTTTACTTCCGAAAACATAGGCTTTTCCTATAAGAATATATGCCTTTCCGGAATTCGGGTTTATCTTCAACACTTCCTGAGCGTATTTTTTGGCTTGAGGAAAATTCTTTGTCGTTAAATAAAGCTGGGACAACATCATGTAAATATTCTCCTTCTCTTCGACATTCTCGGCTTTATCTATCGCCTCTTTAAAATATCGTTCGGCCTTCTCTATATCGCGCTTGCCCAAAAACATAACGGCCAAACCATAAGCCGCATCGGAAGAGGGCTCTAACTGATATATTGTCTCGGCAACGGTTGTATAGATCGGAAGATCCGTACACTCCCGTCTTCTCAACAGAGAAGAAATACTCTTCAATTCGTCCAAATTGGTTTTATTCGCTTCATATCTCGCCGTCAACAAACCAGCTAAAGTTTCACAATTCGCTAAACCGGAAGCAAAGAAGAAGGCATCTAAGTTTTTTTGACATCTCTCGAAATTCTCCCCGATTCTTCCGCCTCCCAAAATGTTCTCCTTAGCAAGCCGAGACAAATCGTCATACAAGTGCAACACCTCATCGGCCGAAAGTTGCTCCTCCTTAGCCAGTTCACAAGCCGTACACATCAACCGATCAACGACATCCGGAAGAGAAGCGTTTCCTTTCATCTCCACGGATTTCAGCAAATAATTATACGCTTGCTTCCTGTTTTCCACTCCCTGATCTCCATAGCGAAGCAAAGCCAAACCTTTACGTCCTAAAATATATCCTTCTCCCGCTTTGGGATCGTCCCCGAAATACTTTATACGTTGATCGTAAATCATCATCAATGTATCCAGATACTCTTTCTTTTGAGTACTTTTATACATATATTCTATAATATCTTCTCCCCGCACGTAAGTATTCTGTTGAAATGCCGGAGCATTAAGAAACACGTATCTCCAGGCAGGCAACGCCTCCTTGAAATTCTTCTGTCTCCATAATTCCGTATAAATTGAAGCATTATACAACGTTTGTATACTATCTTTCCCAAATTTCGATTCATTTTGGGCTTTTAAACCGCCAACGGTAAGTATACATATCCCAAACGCTAATACAGCAATTCTTTTCATATGATCCCTCTATTTTTAAGTTTAAATTAAGAAACAATTCGCTTTTATATTTCCCTAAATAATTTCATCCCGGGCAAATTTACCATTATTTTTTTTAAAAGTAAAGGCTTCAACGACTTTTTCTATAGGCACATTTTAATTATTATCTCCTCTTTTGAAATTCTAACATTTGATTTAATCCCACAATTACTAATTTTTCATCAAAAAAAACTTCCCGTTTTAAAGACTTTTTTAAGAAATGACTGGCTCCTCCCGTAAGGATAACTATTGCTTCCGGATTCTCTCGACGCAATTCATCTATATAACCACGTACTTCAAAAAGTATACCATTCATGACCCCGTCCAATATGGCCCCCGGAGTATCTTTTCCTATATATTCATACGTATCGGACCCTTCGACCAAAGGAAGGCTTAACGTGAATTCATTCAACGCACGAAAACGGATTTGCATGCCCGGGGAAATATTACCCCCCAGAAACACACCTTCCCCATTCATAAAGTCGAAAGTAATGGCCGTTCCCATATCGATAACCAATATATCTTTACCCGGAAATAAAAAAGCGGCGGCAACGCATCCGGCAATACGATCTATTCCCAACGTTTGAGGAGTATCATATCCTAAACGGATGGGCAACGACATGAGCGGGTTAGCTTCACAAAAAAAAGTTGCGATATCGCTTAGACAAGCTCTTAATCCTGTCGATATCGCCCCGGTGCTGGCCATAATTACATTAACCTCTTCTCCCCTCTTCCGCCAGCAGAGGGCTTTCTCGTACAATTCAGGGACTCCTGTCCCACTCTCGACAAAAAGATCATCTTCGAATACGGCATATTTGGTCCGCGTATTTCCTATGTCAACAACCAGATTCATTTCATATTAATTTTTCTCTGTAAATTCTTCCATGGCCTTTGTTATTCCGGATACCCGTCCAATATTTTCAATCCCCGTAAACACGAGGGTCAATTTATCGTTTCGTTCACTCATTTTACAAGGAATAACCTGTTTTTGCACAAACTTCAAAACGGCCGTAAAAATAGCAGAAGCGTAATAAGAAGAATGCTGATCGCCGATAAAATAAGCCACCATCTTACCGTTTTTTACCAATAAACGTTCTATTCCCAAGTTCACGCACCTTCTCCGGATTCGGACCACCTCCATCAAAGCCTCAACCTGTACCGGAATCTCTCCGAAACGATCCCGCAATTCAATTTCAAATCGCTGTAACGTATTCTCATCCGTGATATTATCCAATTCCCTGTACAAACGAATCCGTTCACTTACATTCTCCACGTAAGCTTCAGGAATCAGAATCTCAAAATCCGTATCGATAACACAATCTACCGAAAAATACTCGTTATTTTCCGATTTTCTTTCCTCCAATTCCGGAAATTCTTCATCCCTCAACTCCAACAAAGCCTCATTCAATATCCGCTGATAGGTCTCGTAACCGATCTCGGCAATAAATCCGGACTGTTCTCCACCTAAAATATTGCCGGCACCGCGAATATCCAAATCTTGCATCGCAATATTAAAACCACTCCCGAGTCCGCTATAATCCTCTATCGCTTTCAAGCGTCGTCTGGCATCTTGATTGATCAATTCCAACGGAGGTGTCAACAAATAACAGAATGCCTTCCGGTTAGAACGCCCCACCCGTCCCCTCAATTGATGCAAATCACTCAATCCGTAATTTTGCGCCTGATTGATAATCATAGTGTTGGCATTCGGAATATCCAAACCGGATTCCACAATAGTCGTAGCTATCAATACATCATAATCTCCCCGTATAAAATCATGCATCACGGTTTCCAAATCCTCTCCGTTCATCTGTCCGTGGGCCACACAGCTCCTCACTCCCGGAATCAGACGATGAATCAGGTATTGTATCTCCCGAATATTTTCCACCCGGTTATGAATGAAAAACACCTGTCCGCCACGTGCCAGTTCATAAGAGATCGCCTCTTTTATAACTTTTTCATCAAAACGATGCAATTCGGTAACAATAGGATAGCGATTGGGAGGCGGCGTCCGGATAATCGACATATCTCTTGCTCCCATCAAAGAGAATTGCAAGGTCCGGGGAATTGGCGTTGCCGTCATGGTAATCGTATCGACATTCAATTTCAAATGTTTCAGCCTCTCTTTTACGGCCACTCCGAATTTCTGCTCTTCATCAATAATCAATAGCCCCAAATCCTTAAAATGCACATCGGAGCTCGTTAAACGATGAGTCCCGATGATAATATCTACTTTCCCCTCGCTTAACTCTCTCAGTACCCGTTTTATGTCGGAACTTTTTTTCATTCTACTGATATACTCCACCCGACAAGGCATCCCCGCAAGCCTTTTGATAAAAGTATTATAGTGCTGATAAGCTAAAACCGTAGTAGGTACCAAAACGGCCACCTGCTTACTATCCGCGACGGCTTTAAAAGCAGCTCTTATCGCCACCTCCGTCTTTCCGAAGCCGACATCTCCACACACCAACCGATCCATCACGTGCGGATTTTCCATATCTTCTTTTACGGCCTGAATCGCCTTCATCTGATCGGGGGTCTCCTCGTACATAAAGGAAGCTTCCATCTCTTCTTGCAAATAACTATCCTTAGAATAGGCAAAGGCCGATTCTTTACGACGTTTGGCATACAACGCTATCAGCTCCCGGGCAATATCTTTCACCCTGGATTTCGTTTTCTGCTTCAAACGGTTCCAAGCATCTCCCCCCAATTTATTGACAACCGGAGGAACACCGTCCTTTCCCTTATACTTAGAGATCTTATGTAAAGCGTGAAGGCTGACATACAATTCCGAATTATTTTTATAGACTAAACGTATGGCCTCCTGTTCACGGCCGTCGTTATTAATCTTGACCAATCCGCCGAACCGACCGATCCCATGATCCACATGAACGACATAATCACCGGGATGTAAATTTTGCAATTCACTAATCGTAATAGATTCCCTCCCTTTTCTTATCTGTGTCGTTTTCAATCGATACTTATGATAACGATCAAAAATCTGGTGCTCCGTATATAGGCAAATCCTCAATTGTACGTCACAAAACCCCTCGTGCATAGTCCCCTCCACGGACTTAAAATTTACGATATATCCCTTGTCCGAAAAAATATCCCGTAACCGTTGAAGCTGCATTTCATTATTTGAACAAACGCAAAGCGTATATCCCTCTCGTTGTTTACTTTGCAAATGTTCCGCCAACAAATCGAATTGCTTGTTTACTGCCGGTTGTAATTCAGTCTCCATTCTCAGAACCTGCCCCCGAAAATAAAGATCCGATCCCCATTCAACGACCGGACACTTCCCGACCATTTGCAGGAGATCATCGGCAACAACCAACAAATCACCCGGATCATCCTGTTTTAATGTATTCAAACGATCACGGATCAAAAAAGTGTTTTTTAACCACCAAATCACTCCTTTCCCGAGGAATTCGGCCAACGTCCCGGATTTGCCGCCATCTACGGTCTCACTTAAATCCGGCACGAGTACGATGCGTTCTATTTGTTGTTCCGAAAGTTGGGTCTCCACGTCAAAATAACGAATACTCTCTACCTCGTCCCCGAAAAAATCCAAACGTACAGGACGCTCTTCCGCGAAAGAATAGATATCGACAATACTCCCCCGTATTGAAAATTGTCCGGGTTCATATACAAAATCACTCCTTTCAAAATCATATTCCGAAAGCAGGTCTTCCAGAAAAGAGATCGACAACTTATCTCCCTTAGACACAGGCATCGACATATCGGCTAAAACCTCTTTATTCACTACCTTTTCAGCCAATGCCTCCGTGTAAGTCACCACCCAACCGACCTGCTTATCCACCAACGCGTTCAACACCTCCGTCCGCACCAGAATCGAATCATTATCCTTATCCTCAAAATTACCGGAACGACGATAGGAAGCAGGCAAAAAACGAAGTTTTTCTTCCCCCAAAAGAAATAACAGATCATTATAAAAATAGGCCGCCTCTTCCTTATCATTCAATACGAACAATTGTACTCCATCGCTCTCTTTTCCAAGAACAGCCGCAATAAAAGAGAGTACCGAACCGACTCCATTTTCTATTTTCAATTTCACATCCGGACATCCATTCAAAGATTTTCGAATTTCGTCCACAACAGGATGTTTTTGAAATAACTGTAATAATTCTCTCGCTTCCAACATTATTTATTTTGAAAAGAGAGGGTGTTCCCATTCGTCAGGATGCACCCTCTCTCGTTTTTTCAAAAGATGTCTCAAAAATTTTCAAGAACGATCCTCTCGCCCAAAGCCTCCCTCCTCTCAATTAATTCCTTGGCATAGAGTCACGTGAAAAACTATTCTCGGACAATCTCATTTTACAGGATCAACATGGCATCCCCATAAGTTCCGAATCTATATTTTTCTTTAACAGCTTGATTATAAGCTTCCATAACAAAATCATAACCTCCGAAAGCTGCCACCATCATCAGTAAGGTCGAATAGGGCAGATGAAAATTAGATACAAAAGCATCGGGTACACTAAAATCATAAGGAGGAAAAATAAATTTATTCGTCCATCCGTCAAATTCCGTCAAACGGCCCTTTGTCGTAACACAGCTTTCCAACGTTCTAACGACAGTAGTACCCACCGCACAAACCTTATGTTTTTCATCCTTGGCATCATTCACTATTTTCACCGTCTCGGACCCCACGATAATCTGTTCGGAATCCATCTTATGTTTTGTCAAATCCTCCACATCAACTTCTCGGAAATTCCCTAATCCGACATGCAGAGTGATATAAGCGAAATCGATTCCTTTGATCTCCATACGCTTCATCAACTCCCGGCTAAAATGCATCCCGGCTGTAGGAGCAGCGACTGCTCCCTCTTTTTTCGCAAAAATAGTCTGATAACGTACCGCATCTTCCGGTTCTACCTTTCGGGTGATAAAACGAGGTAACGGAGTCTCTCCTAAAGCATACAGTTCCTTCTTAAATTCATCATACTCCCCATCAAACAAAAAACGTAACGTTCTTCCGCGGGAAGTCGTATTATCGATTACCTCGGCAACCATACTGTCATCTTCCCCGAAATACAATTTATTCCCGATCCGGATTTTACGAGCAGGGTCTACCAAAACATCCCAAATTCGAAGATCCCGATTCAACTCTCTCAGCAAAAACACTTCGATCTCGGCTCCGGTTTTCTCCTTATTCCCATACAACCTCGCAGGAAAAACCTTTGTATCGTTGAACACAAAAACATCTTTTTCTTCAAAATAATCAATAACATCCTTGAATACTTTATGTTCAATCTTTCCTGTTTTTCTATCCAATACCATTAACCTACTCTCGTCCCGATTCTGCATGGGATGTAATGCTATTAATTCCGTAGGCAACTTGTATTTAAATTTCGATAGTTTCATATGAGCAAACTAATTTATTATTTATCAAATTTTGAAAATCACAGCATTTCCTGCAAAGTTTCAACTACTTCATTCATTTTACAAGCATCTTCCACTTTAAATCCGCCCACCCGGCTTCGCCGTAAAGCAGAAAGATACGAACCGCTTCCACAGGCCTGTCCTAAATCATGTGCCAACGAACGGATATATGTTCCTTTACTACACACGATTCTTAACTCAACCACGGGAAGTTCCATTTTCACAATCTCAATCTCCCGAATCGTCACCCGACGACTCTTCATCTCCACCTCGTCACCCTTACGAGCCTTCTCGTAAGCACGAACCCCATCTACTCGTACAGCGGAGAAAATCGGGGGATATTGCTCAATCTCACCGACAAAACGAGTAATGATCTCTTCCATCAACATACGATTCACATGCTCATACGTAAAGGTTCCGTTAAAAGATGTCTCCAAATCGTAAGAAGGAGTCGTATGTCCGAAAGTTATCTCCGCGATATACTCTTTCTCTTCTCCCATGTATCTTTCAATCTCCTTCGTCTCCTTTCCCACGCATACGATCACGACCCCACTCGCCAACGGATCCAATGTCCCCGCATGCCCTACCTTTATCTTTCCGAATTTCTTTTTCAAACAGATCCGAACCTTATTCACCACGTCAAAAGAGGTCCAACGCAAAGGCTTGTCGATCACGATTACAGCTCCCGCCTGAAAATCTCCTTCTTCTCGAAATCGAATCTTACTCCAAACTTCTGTCATCCCAACACAATTGTCAATATTCCCACAATAGCACAATAAAAGGCGAACCAAATCAATTTCCCTCTTTTCACAATGCTTATCATCCACTTACAAGCGATACATCCGGAAACAAAAGCAGCGATAAACCCGATAATCAAAGATACAACGGGTACACCGTCGCCGGAAGAAAAATCCCCCTTTACTAAATCCAGCATAGCTTCTCCCAAAATGGGTATCAAAACCATCAAAAAAGAAAATTTGGCGACAATCTCTTTTTTATTCCCCAACAATATACCCGTCGCTATCGTCGAGCCGGAACGGGATAATCCAGGCAATACGGCACACGCTTGCGCCAAACCTATAACAAAAGCGTCCTTATAAGAGACATCGGCTTTCTCCCGAGGTTTGGCATAGTAGGCAAAAGTCAACAGCAATGCGGTCACTAACAACATACAACCCACGATCAACAAGCCCGAACCGAATATCTCTTCTACATAATCTTTAAAACAAAACCCCACAATCGCCACCGGAATCATCGATATAAATATTTTCAACACGTAAGCCATCTCGTCATTATACCTGAAACTAAAAAATCCCCGGAACAAAACAGAAACCTCTTTCCACAAGATCACAATCGTACTGCATACGGTCGCCGCATGAACCGCAACGGCAAACGTCAGATTCTTTTCAGCCTCAACACCGAATAATGCACCAAAAATTTGTAAATGTCCGGAACTGCTTACAGGTAAAAATTCTGTTAATCCTTGAATTATACCGAGCGCCAATGCTTCAAACCACTCCATAAATTTATATTAAATTGAGAACGGGAAAATTCCCATAACATCTTTTCGTCCTACCCCAATACTACGTCTATTTCTCCTCTTTTTTAGGTTTACGCATAATGCCCCAGAACACGAAACCGAAACCGAATAAAACAACCATCGGAGCTAAGGTTATTCTCCTAAAACTAAAAATGTCATAGTTAAAAGTATCCGGAGAATCAGATCCGCCTCCCATCATCAATAAAAATCCGAGCACGACAATCCCGAAACCGATCAAAATAAATTTATAGTTACTTTTGGGTATCGGGAAACCATCCTTCTTTTCTTTCAAATCATTTACCATATATCTTTTTTTATGTATACAATTCATTTAAATCCCTGTTCAAATATCGATGAACAGAATACCAAGCCGATATAAACGATAAAAACATACCGCAAAGAACGACAAATACCACCATGATAACGATCGTATCCCGATGTACAATGTTCATCACCCTTCCTATATTCTCTTGTAAAAAAAATATAGCACCCAACAGCACCAAGTTCGCGATCATAGCGCCGAAGAATCCTCTCCACATGCTGTCATACACGAACGGCTTGCAAATAAAGAAGGATCTTGCCCCGACTAACTGCATCGTCTTTATTAAAAAACGCTGTGAATACACGGCCAGATGTATCGTATTTCGGATCAAGGTAAACGATATCAACATCAGAACGGCCCCGACAATCAAAAAGAATACGCTTATCCGACGAATATTCTCATTGACACTTTGTATCATCGACTTCTGGTAATAAACATCATGAATGATATCGAATTTGGCTAATCCTTTTTCGACCATCGTCAAAGAATCGTTATTCGCGTAAGCCGGATTCAATTTAATCTCGATAGAAGGCAAAAGCGGATTCGCACCTAATATAGCTTCGAAATCCTCTCCCATCTCTTTCTTGAAAGCAGCAGCAGCCTGCTCTTTCGTTATATATTGAGAAGAATAAGTATAGGGACGGGTATCCAAGATTTTTTGTACCCGCTTAATTTCAGCTTCGTTTGTATTATCCTTAATTATGACAACGAAACCGATATTACGCTTAACATGATCCGACACCATGCGGGCATTCAATAGAATAAACACGAGAGCACCCACGACCACGAGCACCAAAGCAATACTGATCGTAGAAACAAAGTATGATCCTTTTACCCTTCTACTTCCTGTATGAGACATCTCTTTTCTTTAAAAAACACGACAAATATAATCATTCTAAACCCGAGAACAATCATTTCAATAAAAAAAACAAAAAAACGACCTCTAAATCCGTTCAATAACTGCATGAGAAACAGAATTTAATATATAAAACCGAAATAATTCCTTACATTTTTAAGAGAATTCGTTTGTACGATAGAAAAAATGACCTATATTTGCGTTCGCATTTGCGAAAATAGCTCAGTTGGTAGAGCATAACCTTGCCCAAAGCGAAGCGTCATCGACACAACCTTGGCGAGGTTTAAAGATACCAAAAGCGTTATTGATTATATTTGCGAAAATAGCTCAGTTGGTAGAGCATAACCTTGCCAAGGTTAGGGTCGCGGGTTCGAGTCCCGTTTTTCGCTCGTTCTTTTTCAATGTTGCTCGAGTGGTGGAATCGGTAGACACGCGGGACTTAAAATCCCGTGGCCATTGCGGCTGTGCGGGTTCAAGTCCCGCCTCGAGTACCACATGAAACAAAAAGCCGGTCGAGAATCTTACTTTCGACCGGCTTTTTGTTTCAACGTCATTTTTTATTTATTTTTAAAAATCAAGTGATCGTTCTCAACATCCACAACGATATGGCTATCTTTGGAAACCTGTTCGGCCAATATCTGTTTGGAAAGGTCATTTAACAAGTTTCGTTGGATAATTCGTTTAACGGGACGCGCCCCGAACTGCGGATCATAACCCGCTTCCGCGATCCACTCGACCGCTTTCTCCGTTACGTCCAAAATAATTCCATTGTTAGCAAGCATTTTATTGACACCATTAACCTGCAACCGAACGATATCCACAATCTCGGATTTTTGTAAAGGAGTAAACATAATCACCTCATCGATACGATTCAGAAATTCCGGACGAATCGTTTTCTTCAACAATTCGTACACCTCGTGATTGGTCTTTTCCAATACCTCATCCCGGTTATTATCATTCAAGTCCTTTAACTTCTCCTGAATAATATGAGCACCGATATTAGAAGTCATGATGATAATGGTATTTTTAAAATCCACCACCCGGCCTTTATTATCCGTTAACCGACCGTCATCCAATACTTGCAACAGGATATTGAATACATCCGGGTGCGCTTTCTCTATCTCATCCAACAAAACAACAGAGTAGGGTTTCCGGCGTACGGCTTCGGTCAACTGACCGCCTTCATCGTATCCCACGTATCCGGGAGGTGCCCCGATCAAACGAGAGACAGAATGACGCTCCTGGTATTCGGACATATCGATACGGGTCATCAAAGACTCGTCGTCGAACAGGAATTCGGCCAACGCTTTGGCTAACTCCGTCTTACCGACTCCGGTCGTTCCCAAAAAGATAAACGAACCAATCGGTCGCTTGGCATCCTGCAATCCGGCCCGATTACGACGCACGGCATCCGCCAAAGCGGCAATAGCCACGTCCTGACCGACTACCCGTTTATGCAACTCTTCCTCCAAATGCAATAATTTCTGACGTTCGCTTTGCATCATCCGACTTACCGGTATTCCGGTCCATTTAGATACGACCGAAGCTATATCATCCTCCGTAACCTCTTCCCGAATCAAAGAATCTCCATGCTTCATATCGGCTAACTTCGCCTTAATTTCCTCAATCCGTTGTTCCGCAGATTTTATTTTACCGTAACGCAATTCGGCCACCTTTCCGTAATCTCCCTCCCGCTCCGCACGGGAAGCTTCAAATTTATACTGTTCGATGGCATCCTTATTTTTTTGGATCTCATCGATCAAAGACCGTTCAGACTCCCATTGAGCCCGCAATTTCGTACGCTCCTGATTCAAATCGGCTAATTCTTTCTGGATCTCATCCAACTTTTTGCTTTTTCCATCCCGTTTGATCGCCTCTTTCTCTATCTCAAGCTGTTTGATCTTACGATCCAGTTCATCGATCTCTTCAGGAACGGAATTCATCTCCAACCGCAATTTTGCGGCAGCTTCATCCACCAAGTCAATTGCCTTATCCGGCAAGAAACGATCGGATATATACCGGTGCGACAACTCAACGGCAGCAATAATGGCATCGTCCGTAATCCGCACTTTATGATGGTTTTCATATCGCTCCTTCAATCCCCGCATGATACTGATAGCACTCATAACATCGGGTTCATCGATCATCACTTTCTGAAATCGACGTTCCAAAGCCTTATCTTGTTCAAAATATTTCTGATACTCGTTCAAAGTCGTCGCTCCGATAGCCCTTAAATCTCCCCGCGCCAACGCCGGCTTTAAAATATTGGCCGCATCCATCGCTCCTTCCGACTTCCCGGCCCCAACCAACGTGTGGATCTCATCGATAAAAAGAATGATATCTCCTTCCGATGCCAAAACCTCATTCACCACGGCCTTTAGCCTCTCTTCGAACTCTCCTTTATATTTAGCGCCGGCAACCAAAGCTCCCATATCCAAGGAATAGATACTCTTGGACGCCAAATTCGAAGGGACATCCCCGTTAACGATACGTTGAGCCAACCCTTCGGCTATAGCCGTCTTACCGACCCCCGGTTCCCCGATCAAAATCGGGTTGTTTTTCGTTCTCCGGGATAAGATTTGCAATACCCGACGAATCTCATCGTCCCGCCCGATCACCGGATCCAGCTTACCGTTGCGAGCCCGCTCATTCAAATTAATGGCATATCGCCCCAATGCATCGTAATTGTCTTCGGCCGACTGCGAATTCACTTTCGAACCCTTCCTCAACTCCTCGATAGCAGCTTTGACCTCTTTCTCTGTCATTCCGCTATCTTTCAATAATTGCGAAACTTGATCCCGGATGGATAACAAGCCCAATATAATGTGTTCCAGAGAGACATACTGGTCACCCATCTCTCCTGCGATCTTCGTTGCTTTTTCCAGCACCTTATTGGTATCTTCGGAAAGATAAGGCGATCCTCCGGAAACTTTCGGATAGGAATCAATCATCCGATCCAAAGCCGAAACCACGTTCCGTCCGTTAACTCCCAATTTGTTAAAAATAAAATTAGTGATATTTTCACCTTTAGCAATAATACCTTTCAACAGATGCCCCGTCTCGATGGCCTGTTGCCCTTTTTCCTGCGCAATCTGCACGGCTTCCTGCACGGCTTCCTGCGACTTAATTGTATAATTATTCATGTTCATAGTCTCATGCTCCTTTCGTGTTTAAGGAAATACAAAGGGTATACCGAATCTATAAACTAAAAGTTTCACATTTCCTTCTACAAAAAGAAGCACAAGATAAAACCATGACTATCAATACATAGAAAATTTTTCTCGCCTCTATGCCGAAACCGAATAGTTCAAAACGCCCACGCAAATAAGACATTTTGTCATAATTACAAAAAATAAATGACAAAATGTCCTACATACTATTAAAAGTCTTCTATTCCAGCCATTTTCGGAAAGAATCGGTAAAAGGAGGATATGCAATCCCTTTTTCCGTAATAACGGCCGTTATCAGATTACGAGGAGTAACATCGAAAGCAGGATTATATACTTTTACCTTATCCGGTGCCATTCGATGAACATACCACTTCTCGGTAACTTCTTCAGGAGGACGCTCTTCTATATGGATTTGCTCACCCGTCGAACAAGCCAAATCGATCGTAGAAGTCGGTCCCAACACGTAAAAAGGAATCCCGTAATATTTTGCCAAAACAGCGACTCCAGAAGTTCCTATCTTATTCGCCGCATCTCCATTGGCGGCCACCCGGTCACATCCGACCAAAACGGCTTGGACCCATCCTTTTTGCATTACAATCGACGCCATATTATCGCATATCAACGTGACATCCACTCCTGCTCTCTTTAGTTCGAAAGCCGTTAGCCTGGCCCCTTGCAACAACGGACGAGTTTCATCCGCGAACACCTTAAAATCATATCCGTTCTCTTGCCCCAAATAGATCGGAGCCAAGGCAGTTCCATATTCGGAAACTGCCAAATGACCGGCATTACAATGAGTCAGCAACCCCATTCCGGGAGACAATAACGATAACCCCCACTCTCCTATCCGCCGACAGGCTGCTGCATCCTCGGAACGAATGGCCTCCGCCTCCCGCCGCATAGCCTCTTTCATCCCCTGTACGCCATCGGATTCATGCACCCGGATACAATTTTCCATCCTATCTAAAGCCATAAACAGATTTACGGCCGTCGGACGAGAAGTTGCCAAGTATCTCTTTATCCGGCCAAACTCTTTATGAAAGCCCTGCATATCCTCTCCCCGGTAATTCTGCATACATACCGAAATCCCGCAAGCGGCAGCCACCCCGATCGCCGGAGCCCCTCTCACCTTCAACAAGTATATCGCTTCCCATATCTCTTCCGGAGTTTTCAACGTCAGGTATATTTCCTTGTTCGGAAGTTGCGTTTGATCGATAACGATCAATGTCCCTTGTTCATAATCCGCCCGAACAGTCACTATATCGAAAATCGTATTCATTGCTCAAATTTTTCCCGTAAACGTTTCAAATCTTTCCTCTCTTCCTCCGAAAAGGAAATTAAAATATCCTTACGGCATTCCGCCAGATGTACTACCTGACAATATGCTTCGAGGTTCTCCAACTTCCAATAGGCTTCCTCCACACTTTTTCCCCAAGTAATAGCACCGTGCCCTTGCATTATAATCGCGTTACGCCCCAAAGCCAAAGCGTCAACTGCCTCTTCTATCTCCCTCGACCCCGGTCTCGCGTACGACGCCAATCCTAACTCTCCCAAAAATATCTCCGCTTCCGAAACCACTCCCTCCTTCGGCAGATGTCCACACAAAGCAAAAGAGGTCGTATAAGGCGGATGGGCATGTACGCAAGCCCATGCACTCGGATTCCGACGCATAATAGCCAAATGGGTTTTTATTTCACTCGTGCTCGGTCGTTCTCCCGCAAGCTGTCGTCCCTGCATATCCACCATACACATATCTTCCGGTTTCATAAATCCCTTAGAGATATAAGTAGGGGTGCATAACACCATACTATCGTTCAAGCGTACGCTGATATTCCCTCCATTTCCATCCACGTAATTTCGTTGCCACATCCTCCGCCCAATATCACAAATCAACTCTTTAAGGCGTTCTATCTCTTCCGCATAAAAAATCTCACTATAATTTTTCAGGTTCATATGATGTTCTTTAAAACTTATCCACACAAAAATAAACATTTCAACCGGACACGTCCTTCTTTTTGAGAAAGAATAACCCACTTTAAGTCCGTTTCTCGACTGATTTATCTTAAAAAAACGAAAAGTAGGCTTCTCATCTACTATGAACATGAAAATATAGATATAGCATAAACACTAATGATTCAAGGAGTGGTATTCGTGAATTTTATACTTTTGCAGTGTTTAAAATAAAAAATTCGACGAAAATGAAAAATGGGTATTATTGCTTTTGGTGGTAGCTGGAAGTATGGTTCCATGAAACGCACAATTGACACGAAAAAGGTGTTGAAATCAGCTACCGACCTGACTTCTGCCATAACCTTGTCGGAAGTGCGATTCTCGCATAAACAGGAGCCAGAAGCCAACAATTACGGATTTGAACTTTGTATAAAGCACGGTTTTAATCCCTGCACAACGGCGAACGCACTTGAAAAGTTGAATAATTTATCGAAAGGACAAAAATCGTCTATGTTCCCAAAAATGTTTTCCAGCCATCCGGACGGGGAGAAACGTGTTTCACGGGTAAGGGAAAAAGCCGATGCCCACGTGAAAAAAATAAGTGGTATTTTTACATTTACACTCCAGCTTAAAGACATACAATATTTCTACACTTGCTGATAAAAGAATATTGTATGTCAATGTATTTTGCAATAAATATTATCCTGATTAAGGGTCCCGATCAAACATGCTAAATTTCTTCCGACGTATCAAATATTCAGGTAAAAGTTCGACCAAATCATAAAAAAACTGCCCAAATACCTTATAGAGGAAGCTATCATAAATTTGAAACTTCACAGGAAATGGTCTATTGATTAAAAACTATCAGGAATATATTCTTATTATTCCAATAATTAATCTAAATTTGCATTATAACAACCCGATAAGCGTTTGTCAGATGCTGAAAGTTGTCTATTTTGCCGTATCATTCAGCTTACCGGATGGCGGACATTTTGAATTAACGAAAGCGTTTAGTTTCACCCTCTTTCAGAAAAATGACCAGTTTTTTGCAGAGAGATAAACAATATACAAACGAATCATGAAAAAGGTGTATTTATTGATAATTTTATTGGCAACTATATTCGCGGCTTGTTCAGCCGATGACGACAATGACGAAGGAACTTCTTGGGAGATTAACATGACATCTAAAATCGAATCAAATGGCACCGAGTTCATATGTATATTCAGAGGCGAAGGAGGGATAACAAGTATAAATTGGGGCGATAAAGAGGATAACGAAACATTGAAACTAAAATCAGACGAAGATCTACCAGTCGTTCGCCATTTGGATGTAGGAACATACACGATTACAATTAAAGGGCATGGCTCTTTAACCTCGTTGGAATGTTGTTACGAAAACCACTTAACCACGTTAGATGTCAATAAATGTCCAACACTTGAAATACTAAGCTGTTCCCATAACAAACTAACGTCATTGAATGTTAGCTCTCATCCTAACCTTACACGCTTAACTTGTGTCGATAACGGACTAACATCATTAACAGTCGAAAAATGTTCTAACCTAATATGGTTAAATTGCAACCTCAATCAATTACCCTTTTTAAATGTTAGTGGATGCACCATGCTAAAAGTACTAAATTGTTGCAAGAATCAACTGACGACAGTCGACATCCTTAATTGCAAATCCCTAAAGAGTATGAATGTTTCTGAGAATAAACTCAGCTACAACGCCATGGAATTGATATATACGGCTCTTCCCAATGATACAGGCGGCCTAATCTTCGTGGATGAAGAACACACGGGTAACTTAGATATAGTTAAACATAAAGGTTGGGAGGTTCAAATATCCCCCAACAAAAATAATTAATAGGGTGTGTTAGCTTGGTATGAAGGGTGGTAGGTTTCGGCTTATCACCCATTTTTGTATTCCAATTAAAAAAGCCGACACCGATATCAGGAGTCCATTCAAAAGAAGATGATAGAATTTGAAATACGCAAATTCAAAGTAGTTCATTGTATATAAAAATCATACAATTGAACAGTCATCTGTATTCCCACTGATAAGCAAGCGGTATATTGCTTTGAAATGAGGACATTATTTTGCTTATTTAGATTTGATAAATAAATTCGGGTAACCTACGGGTTGACATGAATGACAATAACAAGAGGTATAATTAGGATGCAGTATACAAGGTTGAGCCGAGGAACAAAAAACACCCCAAAAAGATAACCCTCTCGACCTTCCGACCAAGAGGGTTATCTTTCGATTTTTTAGTACCCAGGGCGGGAATCGAACCCGCACGTCTTTAAAGGACACTGGATTTTGAGTCCAGCGCGTCTACCAATTCCGCCACCTGGGCAAGAACTCGGGTGCAAAAGTAGTGCTTTTCTTCAAATCTCCAAACAAAATGATTCTTTTTTATAGATATTCTTTACATTTTCGTCTGAAATCCCATAAAGAATTCAGTATACAACACGATTAAGGTCCATGAATGGAGGAGAACGGGATATTTTTAGTTATATTTGTGTATTCCGAATTCAAATAAACCGTTATGAAAATCCGACGAATACTTCTATTCCTTTTTTTTAATCTTTTCCTTTTTCCCTCTTTTGCACAGGAAAAAGGGGTAGTAAAAGGACGAGTAGTCGATCGTAAAAATAATGAACCCATTCCTTTTGCCAATGTAATCATCTGGAAAACGACTATCGGAGTCATTACCGACACCAATGGTTACTTCCGAATCGAAAAAATTCCACTCGGATTTAATCGACTCGAAGTAAGTAGTTTAGGCTACAAAACGATCCTATCTGAAGAATTTATGGTAAATACGGCTTCGGAAAAAACCATTAATATAGAACTGGAAGAGAGTAGCTTTGCTTTAGATCAGGTGACCATAAAAGCCGATCCCTTTCGTAAAACCAGCAACAGTCCCCTATCTCTACAACGGATCGGGATTGCCGAAATCGAGAAAAATCCGGGAGGTAACCGGGATATTTCCAAAGTATTGCAATCGATGCCGGGAGTCCTTTCTTCTCCCGCGTTCCGAAACGATTTCATTGTCAGAGGAGGAGGTCCAAGTGAAAATCGTTTTTACTTGGATAATGTGGAAATACCTAATCTAAATCATTTCGCCACCCAAGGTTCCTCCGGGGGAGTAGTAAGTATCATTAACGTGGATTTTGTCAAGGAAGTCGATTTTTATGCCGGAGCTTTCCCGGCATCGAGGGGGAATTTGATGAGTTCTTTATTGGAGTTCAAACAAATAGCGGGAAACCCGGATAAATTAAAATTCAGGGGCACTTTAGGAGCAACCGATTTCGGTCTCTCCATCGACGGTCCTCTAACTCCCAAAACAACATTCATTGCCTCGGCCCGCCGGAGCTATCTTAAAATGTTGTTCAATATCATCGGACTGCCATTTTTACCCGTATACAATGACTTCCAGTTCAAAACAGAAACAACAATCGACGGCAAGGATAAACTGACCGTTATCGGTATAGGAGCTTACGATGTAAATCATTTGAATAAAGGGATGAAACATCCCGACGACAATCAAAAATATTTACTCCGTTATTTACCGGAAAGTAAACAATGGAGTTACACCATAGGTATCACTTACAGGCATTACGGCAAACATTGGAACAACCTCTTCGTGCTGAGCAGAAGTACCCTACAAAATGAAATCGAAAAATATACAGACAATAACAAAAACCGTCCGAAATCAACGGACTATAGTTCGGGCGAAACCGAAAACAAATTCCGTTTCGAACATCAACGGTTGCTAAAAGCCAGCATCCAACTCAATTTAGGTACGGGTATCGAGCATGCGACCTACAAGAATAAAACCGTCAAAACACTATTCACGCATGGAGATATTGCCTCCATTCATTACAATCACGATCTCCATTTTTTTAAATGGTCTTTTTTCGGACAAGCAAGTAAAATATTCGGAGACGAAAAGCTAACCCTCTCTTTGGGCATTCGGGCAGACGGGAACAATTACTCTTCCGATATGCAAAATCCTTTCAAGCAACTCTCCCCCCGTTTCTCTTTATCCTACGGATTAACACCATTCTGGTTCATCAATTTTAACGCGGGACGTTATTACCAGTTGCCCTCCTACACGACCATGGGATACGCGGATGCGGAAGGCCTCCTCGTGAATAAAGACAATCATTTAAAATACATTTCAACCGATCATTACGTTGCCGGTATCGAATTCCGTATAGGAGACCTTACCCGGATAACCCTCGAAAGTTTCTATAAAAAATACGATCATTATCCTGTCTCCTTGTTGGACAGCATCGTCTTGGCCAATAAAGGTACGGATTATGTCGCCGTGGGAGACGAACCGGTAAAATCTTCAGGAGAAGGCCGGGCATACGGAATCGAATTTATGTTACGAACCCAGAAACTTTTCGGACTTACGGCTTCTGTTGCCTATACATATTATTACTCGGAGTTTAAAAAAATGGATAAATATTTACGACCGACATCTGTTTATATTCCGAGTAGCTGGGATAATCGCCACATCCTCTCGTTAACAGCGATACGGAAATTCGGGAATTGGGACATCGGGATGAAGTGGCGTTACGCGAACGGGGCTCCTTCCACCCCTTACGATGTGAATACCAGTTCTTTAATCGCCGCATGGGACACCAAACATCAACCCTATTACGACTATTCACGTTTCAACAGCGAACGTGCCTCGGCCTTCCACCAATTGGACATACGGGTCGATCGAAGTTTTTATTTCCATCGTTGGTCTTTGATCTTATACGCCGATATTCAAAATATCTATAACCATAAAACCAAAAGTCCGGATTTATTAGTTCCAGCAGAGAACCCGGATGGTAGTTACATCGTAGATAAAAACAAGCCGGACCGTTATATCATGAGATATATTAAAAACGATACAGGTACACTACTTCCTTCCATTGGAATTATTATTGATTTTTAAACACAAGAACCATATGATAAAGAACATTATTTTTGACTTAGGCGGAGTTGTCGTAGAATGGAATCCCAAACATATCCTCCGAACCTTTCCCGGTAATCCGGATCTCATTCGATACATTCACGCGAACGGCTTTTTCTCCAACTATTGGTCGGCATACGACAAAGGCATCCTGACCAGAGAACAGGTTATAGAGAAAATCGCACCTTTAACAGGCTGTTCCGTGGAAGATTGTAATGAATTTATAGAATTCGTGAAAGTTTCATTAGTCAATATACCGGAAACGGAAAAGCTGATTCAAGAATTATCCCAACAGGATTATCAATTATTTTGCCTCTCTAATATGTCCGAAGATTTTTATGAATACCTAAGGCCAAGAAAAGTTTTCAATTATTTCGAAGGAAAAATCATCTCCGCCATCGAAAAGATGGTCAAACCGGATCGAGAAATATACGAATTGCTTCTGAATCGTTATCATTTGAAAGCTGAAGAATCCTTATTTATTGACGATTTGCCGGCCAATATTCAGGCAGCTCAAAAGGTGGGAATACATACCGTACATTTCACGGATAAAGAGAAAGCATACCAAGAGATTAAAGACAGACTGAAGACCACCAAGAGATGTATCGTCGAATCCGTTTAGCGATTTCGCAAAACATAATAATAACGGAAACATAACATCACTCCGGTAAGGGTCAGTCCTACAGGATACCCGATCCATATTCCCTCAATACCCCAATTCAACACAAAACCAAGTATGTAGGAAACCGGCAGGGCAATCACAAAATAACCGACAAACGAAATAATAGCCATGGAGGTGACATCCGCGATTCCCCGTAAAGAATTTGCATACGTGATCTGTAAACAATCCCCGAATTGATAAAAAACCATAATCACCATTAATACGGCAACCAAATGTACCACCTCTCCCGAAGTCGTAAAAATATACCCGATATATCCTCTACTAAAGAAAAAAAAGCATGCCACAGCGGCAGCCAATACAAAGATCAGGTGAAAACCTGCCATGGTCGCTTGCCTCACGTTAACAATATCTCCTCTCCCGTAAAAATTACTTACCCTCACGGAGATAGCGGCCCCGACGCCGTAATAAACCATAAATCCTAAGGTCGAAACGGCGACGACGACCTGATGAGCAGCCAACGCAATCGTCCCCAGCCATCCGATCATAACCCCGCTCACGCTAAACAGAGCCGTTTCCATACCCATTTGCAATCCGACCATCATGCCCATTTTATTAAGTACTCCTACATCTCCCCTATTATAGCTTGTTCGTTTATACCCCACCAAGTAGCGACGATAGCCGCTTCTACGATAAAACAACATGACAAAAGCAACAAACATAAGCACGCGGGAAGTCAAGGTCGAAATCCCGGCTCCCGTCAAACCTAATGCCGGAGCTCCGAACTTTCCATAGATAAAAATATAATTCCCGATAATATTCAACAGGTTTGCCGACAACATAATACACATAGGAGTAATCGTATCCGTTATTCCGTCAGCAAATTGTTTAAAACTATTGAACATCATGACAAAAACCAGAGAGGCTAACTGCAAGAGAAAATAGGGACGAATAATCGGTAACAGCTCTTCAGGTTGTCCCATCCTATCCACATAAAGATAAAGTATCCACATGATCACAGACAACAAAATCCCTATACATAGATTAGCCAACAAACTGTTTCTTAGCAATCCTCCCACCCGAAATTTGTCACCTCGACCGTAATACTGCCCGACCAGGGGCGTTAACCCGTAAGAAAAACCTAAACCGAATAAAATCGGAATATTGAAAACACTATTGACAAACGAAGCTGCTGCCAGATCCGCTGTACCGTAACGTCCGACCATAATATTATCGGCCAACCCCACCAACACGATGCCTAATTGACCCAGAACGATAGGAACACCCAGACGTATCGTATCTACATAATGTTTTCTATACTGTTGAAAATAAGTTACCATTCCCTCTGTTTATTTGACGAGCAAAGATAAACAGAAAGAATGGTAAGCAAAATATCGTTCTATATTTATTTGAATAACTCTCCGGCAAGTTCTTTTTCCGCCTGCATATCCATTTTGTCCTTCAACACGAAGTCCATGTAATAAACGTAAGCGTGCTCCAAGTTCGGTTCAATAGCTTTACAAGAGAAACTTTCATCGATCTTCTCTGCCACGACCTGAATCTCCATGCCGCCTTCTGTCGGGATCGTGGATACAACCGGATATTTCTCTTTTACCTCCTCGTATTCCGTTTCCGTGACAAACAATTCCCATACTTTTCCTCTGGCTTGGGAAATCATTTCATCGGGAGAACCTTTAAATTTCAATTCTCCCCTGTTCAACAAGGCCAAATTCTTACAAGTACTTGAAATATCGCCTACAATATGAGTCGATAATAAAATAATCGCATCTTTATCACTAATATCGGATAAAATATTCCGGAAACGGATACGCTCTTCCGGGTCCAAACCGGTTGTCGGCTCATCAACGATGATTACTTTCGGATTACCGATAATAGCCTGCGCAATTCCCAATCTTCGCTTCATACCACCGGACAAACGATTAGCCCAACGATCGCGAACTTCGAATAATCCTACCTTACGCAACATTTCATCTACAAGCTCTTTCCGTTGCTTCTTTTCGATTCCGGCTAAACCCGCACCGTAATCTAAAAACTCCCAAGTCTTTAATTTTTCGAAAAAACGAAAATCCTGCGGTAAATATCCTAATAAAGAACGGATGGCTTTCCGATCTTTCGCGATATCGTAATCATCAAAAAATATCGTCCCCGATGTCGGTTCTTGCAAAAGCGTCATAATCCTCATCAAAGTAGTCTTTCCTGCCCCATTCGGTCCTAACAATCCAAACATTCCCGACTCAATCTCCAGATTCAGGTCATTTAAGGCTTTTTTTCCTCCGGGATAAACTTTATCCAAATGCTCAATTTTAATTTTCATGATCTTAGGTTTAAAAGTTAATACACGACACGGTCTACTAACAAATTTGCTTCTAAAATTAAGACATTTATTTTAGTTGTATGTGTTTTTGTTTATTATTATCCCCTATTTAACATATTTTATATTTATACCTTTTATTCCGTTACCTGTTTCGATTTCACAAGACATGCCAAGAGCCGTCGAAATGACGGCTCTTGGCATGCTTTGCACGTTATTACAAACGTTACTGCCAGAATGTAAATTCCGAAGTATGTTTGTAGATCACATCGACAATTCCGTCTCCAAATCCTGAGCACCGGTACAAAACTTCTGGTTTATTATAGTATAATGCAGCGTCGGTCATGTGATAAAAATAGAACTCCCCGTTCGAAAGCCCAACACCTAAACCGGGATACCCGGACCACATAGAATAGGTATATCCCTCATTCGGACAAAGAGCGGTTACGGATTTTCCGTTAAAATTATCATGTACGAACGTCTCGCCATCGACCATGCGGTAACAACACAAGAGATCGTTATTCTCTCCCCCGCTAAAGAATAAATACTCTCCTGTCTTATACAAAAAGAATTTGCTGTCCGACGTGATGTATTCACCTCCGGAAAAATCTTTTTGCAAATATTCTTCTTCAATAGTCACACCTCCATTTGATCTTGCCGGAACCCCAAATTGTTGAATCTTATATTTCCCGGAAGGATCTTTCAATATCATCACGTATTTACTGCTTCCACCGTCCCATTCGTAGTCGCCATAAGCGGCGACATAGGTCAACTCCATATCTCCTAAATTATCCAAAGGAGTATAATTCTCTGCCGGCCAACCATCTTCACAGAACAAAACCACCATAGCAGCCAAGTTAGAACCGAAACAAGCCGAATAGATCAAACGGCGGTTGGTTTCATCATGTAATAAAAAGTTATTGGTATTCGTGTAAATCGGTTGAATCAACCGTTCGATTTTACCCCCTTTAACTCCGTTATCCACGTCTATATACATAGGTACGTTCACGTAAGCATTAGAATGGAAACCTTCATTAGACAACATCTCCCGGTTATACAATTTTCCATCCGCATTCAACAGCACATTAATGGATGGGTGATAGCAAACATCAACAGGTGCAAGATTAGCAGGAGGATTTTCATTCACAAATTCCTGTTTTGTAGTAATCACCCTTTCAATGGTCGTCCCGTCCACCTCTACGCATCCGTCTCCGCCCTTCTGGATTACTAAAAACTCACTCTTATTCATCCCGGCAATATGTTGAATTACCTTCTGTGGCCCCGTCCCTAAATCAGCTCCGTTCACATCTTTATAAACATGATAATAGATTTTATAATCCTTAAAATCTTTCGGATCGCCGAATTCCATAAATCCTTGTACCTTTACAAAACCCAACCTTGACGTTTCTCCCTCTTTGTACAAAACCACAAAACAATCCTGATAAGGAGAAACACCACTCAACAATAACGTCCCGACATATTGGACCCCCGTACGAGTATCCGTTGCTTCCAATCTAAAACGATATTCACGAATCTGTAGAGGAGTGAATTCCAATATCTTTTTATTGGAAACAGAGTCCTTCCCATCATACCATATATACGTAAAATAAATCGAATCGGCAGGAACTTCATATTCGACCTTAGGATCGTAGGTGACAGGCTCCCCCACTATCGCCTGCAACGAAGCCATTGTTCCTTTATTAATAGTCAATCCCGGTAATTCAATATATTTGTAATTCCCTTCGTCATCGATACAGGACCAAAAAAACAAAAGTCCAGCTATCAAAATCAATATATATCTTGTCTTCATTGTCATTCTATATTTAATGATTCCTAATTCCCTAATACCGGCACACTCGACAACATCAGCGAGTTATCTTCATCATAACACGGGTCTCCAATTTCCGACAAACGAATCAACTCGTTTTTAAACTCGAGGGCCAATGCCCGTCTCTCGTCGTAATTATAATCCGTCAGGTCTCCGACTTTCGTCACTTCCATAAACTTTCTGAACTTCGTCACGGTATAGGGGCCTAAAAATATTTTTTCAACCTGACCACCTTCCGGCCACCATGTGGGACGAGTTACTTCATCACTAAACCATATGATTTTCCGTGTATAAATCGTCTGCCCAGGCATTAAATCCCCACCGGATTGAATCTCAACGACGAGCCTGACTTTCCGAGTTAAATCCACTTTTTTCAACGTCAGATAAAGCGTATCTTCCGTTTGGTTCGGCTTAAAAAATATCTCTTCGGGAAGTCCGTATTGACTCGGTTTCGCCGTCGTCTCATCCTCGACTACCTTTATCACAAATTTCGTTTTTTCCTTCAGAGGATCACCCACTAACTTTACTGCCAAAGGTATCTGCAAATCATTCGCCCAAGAATAGAAGAAAAAAGAGTATTCGAGGGAATCGGTCCAAATATCTGTAAACTGCACGTAATGCTCAGGACCATACATCGGAATCTCCTCTTTACCGCAAGAGATCAGTAAAGATATTCCTATCAAAAGAGAAAATAATCTTCCCATAACGATTTCATTTTATTAGTAAATATTTTCATTTTCAGGGACAGGCAACACAAACTTGGATTTGTCCATTTGAATGATCTGTGTTCCGCTAACGATCGGTCGGTTCAAACGTTTAAACAAGAAAAAGGCTTGTCCTTCCGCCAAATACTCTTTCTTCCCCTCCCAAATCAATTCATCCGTATAATTATCGGCAGAAATCTCCCGCAATGCTCCCCGTTTCGCCCGGACTTTATTCATATAAGCCACGCCTTCTGCCTTGGTAGCCTCTTTAGCCACAAGACATTCACTCAGGATATAATAAATTTCACTCAAACGCAACACGGGAATTAAAGGTTCTTGAGCATGAACCAACTGCTCATCGGTATCCAAATCCAACCATTTTTTAGTTACTACATTACTTGAGCCCGGAATCGGTTGTCTTTGATAAGCACGATAATCCAAACCGTCATTCCGGCCCGTAAACATGGCATCCCAATCTTTTACGTACATACTGGCCTTTGTCGAGGTTTTAAAGTCCGCAATTTTTTCCAACAGATGATCGTCATAAAGAGCGAAAATAATATCGTTCCAATATTTCACGTAGAATTTTTTATCTACGGTAGAAACAAAATTTTTTTCCGTGAAATCAATCATATCTTCTCCTCCCTCATCCGACACATAACGTGTTAAAATACCCCGGCAATACTTCTCGGCATTCGTCAGATCTCCCGCGTACATATATGCCCGCGCCAAGAGTCCCTGAATCGCCATATAGTTCATCCGTCCACCTCTCAGGGTAAAGAAACGTCCGCCTTCAGCAGCATCGGAAACCTGTAAACGAGCTTCCGGACTTGCCATATACCACTTATTATAAACCGTATCATAACTTGCCACCAAATCTTTTGCCGTCAAAAAATCCTGTATCACCAATTCCATAATCTGGGATACGGTCTTTTTGCCTTCAAATTTAGAGGGGTATACATTAAAATAAGGAATATAACTGCCTCCATCACCCGTAACGGGTGCCGGAGCAAACAAACGTAACAGATCGAAATGAATAAAGGCCCGTAAAGCGTAAGCTTCGCCCATAATCAAATTCTTTTCAGCATCGCCCAATTCAAAGAAAGAACCCTTTTTACCCTCTATCTCGCTGATCAGTTTATTGCAATTGGCTATCGCTTTATAAGACTTCGACCAGATCGTAGAAATAATCTCTTTATTCCCCGTTAATCCGTACTGGTATTTTACCAAACCGGAATAAGCTTGTTCTATATCATTATCGTCATATGTTTGAGCTAAAACACTCAAAAATCCCCAGGACAGTTCTCGTCCGTAAAGCTCTTGAGAAGAGAGCATTTCATAAACTCCGTTCAAGGCGTTTCTAAAACCCTCGCCATTTTTGAAGAGCTCCTCATCCGTCACCTGATTTTTAGGCGAAACATCCAACCATTTATCACATGAAGAGAGTGATACAAGCAGCAGGATGATTATAAATATATTTCTATCTATTTTCATAACCGACTATTTTAAAAACTTACGTTTAATGTAAAATCAAAACTTCTGGCAAAAGGATAAGACAATCCTCTCTCTTGTTTTACACTTGAGAAATGGGCCACGTCATTCATCTGGAACTGTAACCGCAACATACTCAGTCCAATTCGGTTGATCAAATCCGTATTAAAATCATAACTCAAAGTCAACGCTTTGAAATCTACCCGATTATTCTTCTGAACAAACCGAGAGGTCGGACGTGTCGTGTATTCGCGTTCCTTAATAGATTTCAATTTCGTGCGATCTCCCGGATTTTGCCAACGTTGAGTAAGAACGCGCTTATCCGCGTTCGCGTATCTTAAATCCACATTTTCTACCTTATCCACCAAGGTCTGATTGTATTCATATCCTCCGAAATCATAAGTAAAAGTGGCGAACAATGAAAATCCTTTATATTGTAGATTCACACCAAAAGCTCCTGTCACGTCAGGCTCCGTATCTCCTAAAATCATTTGTTCCGAAGCGATCCAATCATAACCGATCGTTCCGTCCCGATAGACATAGATCTCCTTACCGTCACTCGGATTAATACCCAATGACTTCATGCCCCAGATCGAAGTTAATGATCCGCCCTCGGTATATTTCATCAAAGGTTTACTGTACTTGGAATCTTTCCAATTTGAATCGTAATCCGCAAACTCGGCATTCACCCGGTCATTATATTCTTTAAGCGACTCTGAGATTTTCCGGATTTTATTTTTATTATGAGCCAAATTTCCGAATGCAATCACATTCCAATCTTGATTTCTCAAAACAGTAGCTCGAACGTCCAACTCGATTCCCTTATTCTGAACTTCTCCGATATTATCCTTATAACTTGTAAAACCTGTAGAGGCCGGTAAGGTTACATCGGAAATTAAGTCTTTGGTTATCTTATTATACCAACCGATTTTAAATTCAAGAGCATCCTGCAAAAAGCCCAGCTCCAACCTCACGTCATAATTATCCGTTATCTCCCAAGTCAAATTATCATTACCCATATAGTAGAGTTGTAATGCATTTCCGGTCCCATAATATTTTTTGGTAATCTCATAAGTATGCTTGGCCGCGTAAGGCTCGAAATCAACTTTTCCGGTTTGTCCGAAAGTTCCGGTAATTTTCAGTAGACTCAACGTCGGATTACCCTTTAAAAAAGAGTAATTATGTATGTTTAAACCCACACCGAATGAATAGAAAGGAGCTGTTCTTTTCTTAGATCCGAATTCAGAAGAACCGTCCAGACGAAAAGAAGCGTCGAACAGATAGATATCATCATACGAATAATTCAATGCCATCAATCCACCGAATAATCGGGTATGATTATCCGTGTAAGTCGGCTCCTGAGTCTCTTCCGCGTAACTCGGAGAACTTAATGTTCCGGAGGGGAATCCTCTGTAATAAGTAGATGTTTGGTCATAACGCTCTTCCCGAGCATTAATACCGATAGAAAAATTTATATTATGCTTGGCAAAGGACTGTACGTAATTAGCCATCACTTTCAAATCCCAACTTATCGCTTCCATTTTCGTTTTTGACAAATCACCGCGTAACGCTTTTGATTCGTACACGCTTTTGAATTTATCCGATAACGGATCCGTGAAAACTTTCGTCCATTCATCTTTTTTGGTGATCGAGAACTGTCCCTGTACCTGCATACCGGTAAAAGCATACCAATTGACCTGAAAATTATTAGTCAAATCACTATACCCTCCTTTATCATAATTATTTAAAATCTTAGCCTCGTAAAAAGGATTCTTCGTGTTGGAGCCGTAATGCCAGGGTAAGGTCTTCAAATAATCCCCGTTTTCATCCACAAAAGGCACATAAGGCAATCGTGTTGTATACTCGCTGAAAGTACCATAAGGAGAATTGGTAGATTTTTTTACATCATAACTGACTTTATTCTTGATTTGAAGATATTTACTCCGGTAATCAATTAAAAAACCGGTTCCCACGACTTTACGCCCCGAACCTTTCATTACACCATTCTGAACATCATATCTTAAATCAACCCCGAAACGAATATCATTCACACCACCTTCAATATATAAACTGTGTTTATGATTAAATTCATTTCGCAGAGGTTGAGAGATCCAGTCACTATCGACCCCTTTTAAAACATTGTTCCGTTTAGCAATCAACTCTTGTTGTAACTGCTGATACTGTAAATCATCATCATTTTCATAAAAATCGGCAGCGATCTCCGCATCCAATTTTTCTCGGGCATTCATCAAATTGTAGTCCGAAAGATCAGGTACGGTCAAACCTCCGGTGAAATTATAGGAAGCTCTCAATTTACCGGGAGTCGGAGCCTTTGTTTCTATAACAACAACTCCGTTAGCAGCACGAGAACCATAAATAGCCGTCGCCGCGGCATCCTTCAATATAGTTATGCTCTCAATTCGGTTGGGATCAAAATCATACACCTTCTCAACCGTCGTCTCATAACCATCCATGATAAAAATAGGTGTATTGGGATTATTCTTTAAAGCCGTTTGAGAAATAGAGGATTTATCCAATTCCTTTACACCTATTCCGGAGCGTCCGCGAATATAGAATTCCGGCATGGTATTCGGATCCGATCCCATATCGTTGTTTCGCATGATACGAAAAGAAGGATCGAACACTTGCAACACATTAATTACATTCCGGGAAGAAACCTTTAACAAGTCTTCTTTCCCTATTCGAATCGCATTTCCGGTAAAACTGGATTTCTTAATGTTGGCATATCCCGTGACCACAACATCCTTCAATGTTTCGGTTGCCTCTTTCATGATCACCTTTATATGAAGGGAATCTTTGATAACAATCTCCTGAGTCTCCATACCGATAAAAGAGAATACCAACGTTAACTTTGCCGTATCCGGAACAGACAACTTAAATTTTCCTTGAGGATCGGAACTAACTCCAATGGTAGTTCCCTTAATTCTGACGGTAACGCCGGGAAGCGGCTGTTTCGCTTCATCCATGATCTCCCCCGTAACGGTTTTCTCTTTCTTTTCATCCGCCGAACGGGCCGTCAGCACAAAGATATCATCGACTACCTTGTAGGTTAAATTCGTATTTTCCAAACATTTGTCCAACACCTCCCGGATAGTCTTCTCTTTCATGTCCAAATCAAATCTGCTCGTAGATTTTACTTGTTCGTGATTGTAAAGGATTTCACACCCTATCACGTTCGTTAAATACTCCAGAGCGGAGAGCAAGGTTACATCTTTAAGATGTACTGTAACGATCTTGTTTTGTTGACCATACAGATTTTCTCCGAAAATAGACAAGACCGTAAAAAGCTGGATAAAGAGAACTATACTCCCTTTATAAAACAACTTTCTACACCTGTTTCTAAAGAATGAATGATCGTTTTTTCTCATTTTTGTAGTAGTTAAATTATAAATAATTATTCACACATTTTTATCGGATCCATCGATTTCATTGGTATCGATGGCTTATCAATCCATACTTTTGTCCCCGACGGACAATCTAATTATTTCAATAACAACTGTATTGGGATTTTCATGATTTTTTTAATTAGATTTCACATGCTTACCATATAATACACATAACTCTCTACTTCATCTTAACTATAAGATGAATAATTTCATTTAAAATCCGATATTGTTAGTTACTCACATTTCATGACCGTAACGGTCTTGTCTTTCACATCAAATTTTACATCCTTAGCTGTTAACTCCAAAATTTCAAATGCTTTCGATATCCTCTCGTACTTTGGAATAAATCCCGAAAAATGATAGTCCTTAATAGATTGATTCGTATAAAAGAGATTCACATCATACCAACGAGCCAGTGTCCTCATGACCACCTCCAAACGTTCGTTTGAAAAATAAAATTTATCATTTTTCCACGAAATTGAATTTACGGCATTGACTTTCTTTATTTCGATTTTATTCTCCGTGATCTCCAATGCATGATTCGGAGTAAGCCTGTAATTTTTGTCTGCTTTAGCAACCTCCACGCTCCCGCTTAACAAAACAATACGCGAAACATCGTCTTCTTTGTAATTCGAGACATTAAAACAAGTTCCCAAAACTTTAATCGAGAAATCTTTGCTTTCAACAATAAATGTCCGGCTTTTGTCAGGTTTTACCTCAAAATAAGCTTCTCCTTCTAAATATACTTTGCGTTCTTCAGCATTGAAAACCAATGGATATCTCAATTTAGAATCTGAATTTAGATAGACGACAGTCTCATCTGGCAATTGCACGCGAAACTCTCCTCCACGTCCGACAACCAAAGTATGAATGTCATTTCCTGCATTTTTAGCCGTTAGCGATGTTTCCGTCGAATAATATAGAGTAGATGAATCGTTTTTGAAACGCATACCTGTACTATCCATCATTTGAACTTGGTGTTCCTGCCCTAATTGAATTTCTCGTTTGTCAGAGAGAATCAATGTCGCTTTCCCCATTCCCGGTAAAATATTATTTTGGACAGTTGTTACGGACTCCCGTTCTTCGTTCTTTTGGTCTTGTTCAGGCCAATAAAGAAAAGCTCCCCCTATTAATAACAAAACAGAAGCAGCATATCCGACAAAACGAATCCAATGATATTGTTTCTTTTTTCGCTTTGCGATTTTATCCCAAACTTTTTCCGGTTCTATCTGTTGATAAAGTTGATACTGTTTCAAAGCATACCGTTCATCTAATACATGATCGTATAATGCTCTGTTTTCGGAGGATTGTGCAATCCATTTATCCAAAACAACTTTTTCATCCATATCAATAGTCCCTTTAATCATTTTTATGATTAATTCTGATATGATTTCTATGGTTGCTTCTTTTTCCATTCTTAATTTTGGATGACAATTCATGTGTATGACAAAAAATAACGTCCCGAGGGTGACAATACTTATTTATTTTTTTATCAAAAAAAATTACCATTTAACAACATATTGTATATCAATATTTTTACTCTTATTCATATCTGTGTATTTTTATAGATTCGGTATAAAAAGTAACAATAACGGAAAAAGGTCTTTCAAATTTTCTTTTAAAAATTTACGTGCTCGCAATCGTTGAGTTTTTACTGTGTTTTCCGAAATATCTAATATTTCGGCAACCCGATTAACTTCAAATCCCTCAACATAACTTAATTTGAATACTTTCTTACACTCTTCAGGAAGACGCTCTATCGTATGAAAAATTTCTTCTATCACCTCGTTCTCGATACGTTGTAATAAGTAATTTTTATCATCGTATTCCTCCTGATGAAATTCTTTCATTTTCTCACCCACGTAAGCTTGCTTCTTCACGTGATTTATACAAGCATTGTAAACAGAACTATATAAATAAGATTTCAGTGATGTCTTTTTTGTCAGCTCGACGTTCTTATTCCATAGTGCAATAAATGTATTTTGGACAATATCTTCTGCTTCATCAAAATTTTTTACTATACGATGCGCAAAAAGGCACAATCCCGGATAAAATTTGCAAAACGTCTCTTTGCATTTTTCATCTGTCGCGAAAATTGAAGTATGATGTGTTAATTCCGTCATACATTAGATGCATTTTATAACAAATATACATATCCGTATGGTATATGACAAAAAAAATTAACAAACGGGTGACATTATATCAAAAAAATATTTTTTGGGTAACAAAAAGAATCGTTACTCGTTAATATTACAGAGATTACTACTTATTGACTTAGTGGCACATAACATTCTGCTTAGTACTGCTAAGTAC
The DNA here is from genome assembly GCF_024741215.1 of Gabonibacter chumensis. Lineage (NCBI taxonomy): Bacteria > Pseudomonadati > Bacteroidota > Bacteroidia > Bacteroidales > Porphyromonadaceae > Gabonibacter > Gabonibacter chumensis. The sequence goes on from NZ_JANSKB010000001.1 coordinate 360,336, forward strand.
AAAAATATTATTTTTCAGTTACTTCGCATAGGTAAGTTGTTGGTATGAAATCTAAGATAGATCTACAAGTCATTGAAAAAATCAAGAAACGTCGCTTGGAATTGAAAGTTTCCCAAGCAGAGTTAGCTTATGGCATAGGTGTATCCTTAGGTTTTATCGGGCAAGTCGAGAGCCTGCACTATCCGGCAAAATATAGTGTGACGCAACTCTATCAAATCGCACAGTATTTGGAGTGTGCCCCCGGGGATTTTTTTCCTCATATCGACAATGAATAAATAATGGTAATAGAAGAATTGATCTTTATCAAACTGGCGTATCAATTGGCATATTTATCGCCCGTTTGGAAAAATACAATTTATGAATACGAATATAGATCGAATTATTGGTCGAATCAGATTCAGTCTATTCAGGCCAAAGGCAAATTGGAGTTTGATACAAATCCGTATGATGTTGTCAGATGGTAGGTTTACTTATTATTTACCGCGTCAATTGAAAATTAACCCCCTATACTGGGATAATCAAAACGGTTGTGCTGTTATAGACAGTAGAGTAAATTCAGATTTAAAAGGGAACCCAATATTAAAAAAACATTTGCTGAATATAAATTCAGAAATAGAACAAACCCGAAATACACTTATTGATATTTTGCAAGAATGTCAAAGGAAAAAGCAAGTTCCTACGGTTTCACATGTAAGAAATCAAATCCGTTTCAAATTAGACCCTAAAACAAATCTCTCCTCCTCTTGCGATTTTTTAAAGTTTGTCCAGTACTATTTGGAAGATGTTTCGGACTATCGTCCTTCCACCTTGACAAGTCATTGGTGTAGTGTCAAAATCTTGAAAAAATATTTCGATCATAAGCAAAAGAAACTTCGCTTAGATCAGATAGATCTTGATTTTTATAATGATTTTACAAAATATTTAACAGTTCACAATTATAAGCTAAATACGGTTGGGAAAATTATTAAACATATAAAGACTTGGATGCGTTGTGCTTATGAAAAAGGCTTTACCGTAAGTGATGATTATAGAAAAAAAACGTTTAAAAAACCGACAGAAGACAAAGAAACAATCTATCTGTCAACACAGGAGTTGAAACAAATCGATCAATATGACTGTGCCGTCAATTTAGAAAAAGTAAAAGACATGTTTATTTTAGCTGCTTACACGGGATTACGGTTTTCCGACTTTTCCAGACTAAAAAGAGAGAATATAACCAAGAATAATACCATCCGGCTTCAAACACAAAAAACGAACGAGATCATTGAAATTCCTTTACACCCTATCGTAAAAAGAATTATTCGAAAATATAATTTCGGTTTTCCCCCCGTACCCTCTAATAGTCTATTTAACGAATATATCAAAAGAATAGCTAAAGGAGCAGGTATAAAATCGGCTATTATTATTGAAGAGACAAGAAAAAATCAGAAAGTGCAAAAAATTTTGGAAAAATGGCAACTGGTGACGGCCCACACGGCCCGCCGTTCGTTCGCCACGAATGCTTATCTGGCACACGTACCGACACTTGCCATCATGAAAATTACGGGACATTCTTCTGAGAAAGTATTTTTACGTTATATCCGTATAACACAAGAGGATAACGCGAGACAATTGCAGGAACATCCTTTTTTCAAAGGATTATAATTCATTCTGGCTTATATCATGGCCGATAAAGAATACTGTCCAAATACAACTCATTTATAATTAATGCATAAGTAATTGTTCAAATTGTCCGTCGGGGACAATAATATATTAAAGCCTGTTAACAAACACCCGATTAAGAATCTGAAAGACTTTATTTTCAAGCAAACATAACGATAAAAACGATTTCCCTCACTTTATATCATATGATAAAGTCATAAATCACATACTTACGAATATCGAAGGAATTAACTTTATTAGAGATCACCGGCATTTCCCAAAGTTATACCTGACATATATGATACTTTTTATAAAAATGGGATCATCTTTTGTTAGATGATCCCATTTTTGTATCTTGTTAAACAGGTATTATTGCATGGGCAAATAACCTTTGTCCTGTAACATTTTCTGAACTTTCATGACAACTTGTTGACCCCATTGTTGTCCAATCTGCATACTGCCTTGCATAATCATCGGTTGGGCAGCAGCCAATTTTTTCCCGATCGGGGTCTCGTAAAATTTAATGATCTCTTCCAAATCTGCCTTGGTTAATTGTTTTTCGTAAACAGGGGCCATCATCGTTATCAAATCATCCAATGCCGTCTTTTCTACCTCTTTTTGAATAGTCTCAAGAGCATCAGCTGGGATATTAGGAAGCTGTTGTTTAATTGCTGCAAACATCTGGGGAACCATCATTTTAAAAGAAAGGTCTGCTCCTGAAACTTGCATCATTTTTTTCAATGTTTCAACATACTCTTTTGAAGGCTGGGTAGCCGGTGTTGTCGTTTGTGCTTTTGTTCCAACCCATACAAAAAGGGTTAAAACAACCATGATCATAATCTTTTTCATAAATCCTTTTTTAAATTATTCTGCAAGTATATCGATTTTACATGAAAAGCTATCATAACTCGAAGAAAAAATAAAAATATTTTATAAATTGCCGTCTAAATAAAACAATGGGTCATGAAACATCTATTTCTTTTTCTTATCACAATGGCATTTATGTCAGTTAGCTCATTAGCTGACACTTCTCTATTAAAAAGATTGCAAGAAATCAAAGAAATCTCCGATATAAAAAAAATGGATATATCTCCGTACAAGGAATACTACGAATTTTGGTTCGAACAGCCTATTGACCATTCAGATCCGAGTAAAGGAAATTTTAAACAAAGGGTTTTGTTGGGACACCGCGATTTCAATGTACCCATGGTTGCCGTTTTAGAGGGGGACGGCATCCACACGGCAAACGAGAGTGAACTTTCTGAACTCTTTAATACAAACCAGATTACGATAGAACACCGTTTTTTCAATCAAAGCGTACCCTCATCCGGAATCCCCTGGAAATACCTCACGATTAAACAGGCTGCGGCCGATCAGCATAACATCATACAGGCCATTCGGAAAATATACCCGGGAACCAAATGGATATCCACAGGAATCAGTAAAGGAGGACAAACCACTATATACCACCGCTATTTCTATCCGGAAGATGTAGAAATAAGCGTCCCTTACGTGGCTCCCATGAATTTGGAGGCTATCGACCCCCGATTGGAAAAATATTTGGACAATTTGGGAGGAACTCCTGAACACCGAAAATTGTTTGAAGGCGGAGGCAAAGATATCAAATGGCAGATCATCGATTTCCAGAAACGATGTTTTGAAAATCTAAATACGCTCGTGCCCAAGATGCAAGAATTTGCCCGGGACCATAACTATACCTTCCTTACGGTAGGCGGAGTAGAGAGAGCCACCAAATTGGTTATTTTGGAATTCCCTTTTGCCTTCTGGCAATGGGGTGCCGACATAAACGATATGCCGACAGAAGATTCCAGAGATATGAACGAAATCTTTAACTATTTGGTAACCGTATCTTCTCCCGATTTCTTCGACGACAAATCCATCGTGAAACTTCAACCTTTTTATTATGCAGCCTTAACGGAAACCGGTATGTACGCTTATGACATCAAACGATTCAAAAAATATTTTAAAGAAGAACCCGATAATACCATTGATTTCCATTTTGCATTACCTGCCGGAATCGACAAGGTTTCATTCAACACGAAGCAGTTACAGGCGATCAACAAATGGCTTCAAACGAATGCTCAAAACATGTTGTTTATATACGGGGGACTTGATCCCTGGAGTGGAACGGCCGTGGATTTAAAGAAGAACGAGAAGTGTTTGAAATACGTGAAAGCAGATATGGACCATAAGTGTAGAATACAAAGTTTCGAAAACCTGACAAAATCAGCTATACTCAAAAAACTGAATAGTTGGATTAAAGGTATTGAAGAGGAAGAATCAGAGGAATTAATTTATTAATTGACGAATAATCTGATCGGTAGCTCCCAACCGACTATAAACAAAAGTCAAGGCATTCGTTCCGGCCGTCTCCGTGATAGCCGGATTTTTTATTAAGGAATCCATAAGAGCCGCAAATTCATCCGTACTTTTTATCGTAAATGCCCCTCCGCATTCCAATAAATCCACAGCTTCTTTAAACTTATGAAATTTAGGACCAAAAATAACCGGAACCCCGTAAATGGCAGCTTCCAACGTATTATGGATCCCTTTACCGAACCCTCCCCCGATATACGCGATCGCCCCGTAACGGTAAATAGAAGAGAGCAGTCCTATGCAATCGACTAATAGAACCCGACAAACGGCGAGATCTGCCTGCCCATCCGTAAAACGAGCTATTTTTTTCTTACAACCGTCCATAATTTGTTTCAAATGGCTCTCCCCGATTTCATGCGGCACGATAATCCATTTATAAGTATCATCTTGCCTGTTAATATAATCGAGAATAATTTCTTCATCTCCGGGCCAAGTACTTCCACAAACGACAGCACGCTTATCCGAACAAAAAATCTCTACCCGATCAATCTGTTTGGCAAGATCCGCAATTTGCTTTACCCGATCGAACCGAGTATCACCCGTTTTCTGAACGTTAGTAATCCCAATAGACGACAAGAGCCGAACAGACTCTTCATCCTGCACAAAAAGTTTCGTGAAGAATCCCAATATCCTCCGATACAAACCGCCCCACCATTTAAAGAATGGTTGTTCCTTCCTGAATATGGCCGAAATCAAATAAACGGGAACCTGACGTTTATTTATTTGGCGCAGATAATTATACCAATACTCGTATTTTATAAAAACAACGGCATCAGGACGTATGGAATCCAGAAAATGCCGAGCATTTGAAGGAGTATCTATAGGCAAATAGAATATATAATCGGCACCGGCGTAATTTTTACGTATTTCATAACCGGAAGGTGAAAAAAAAGTCAATACTATTTTTGTCTTCGGTTCCTTTGCACGTAACATCTCCATAACAGGACGCCCTTGCTCGAATTCCCCCAACGAAGCAGCATGGAACCAAACCAATTTACCCTCTCCCCGATCTATATTTTTCAACTTCTCCCCAAGACCTTTTCTCCCCTGTACCCATAAAGAAGCTTTTTCATTAAAACAAGCAGCAATACGAATTGCAAAAAGATAAAATACAATACCGATATTATATACAAATACAGACATACCCTTATGATTTTAACTTATGAATCTCCGATTTTACCCCCAATTTAATATTTTCTACGGCAGAATTTTCTCCTTTAAATAGCTTTCACCGTCATTTCTTTTGATGTTTTATCACGCCTCAAAGGTATAAAAATTCTAACCTGATAGCATAACTTTTGTAAATAACGTTAAGCATAAACGATCATCTTGATTATTCATTAATTTTACCGGAGAATTTACACGAAAATCAGTCACAATATAAATTAAAAACTTAAGTTATGAAGATTCTGAATCTATTCATGGGCATTATGATGAATACCATTCTCATTTTCCCACTCCAAGCACAAATTGGAAAAGAGATGAAAGCCTTCCGTAACAAAGAAGGAATAACCGTGACCATGCTGAACCCGTCACTTTACGGATTATATAAAAAGAATGATCTTTCGCTCTCTGCGGAAGAAGTACTTAAAAAGGTTAAGGAGATCAATGTTCTTCAGATTGACTGCCAACAAATAAAAGCCAACGTCCTCGAGAATATATACCATCGGTTAAATCCCATATTAGAAAACGAGTCAAAATACAACCAGGTACAAAGTTATCAAGGAGCCACGAGAAACGAACGTATTTTTGTCACGCAAAATGACGATACGATTACTTCCCTGGTTCTATGGAACGAAGAAAAAAATAAAACTACGATCATCGAACTGAGGGGAGATATCGAATTAAACAAGATCCATCTATTGGCAAATGCCCTTCAGGTAAAGGGTATGGACGTTCTCGCCTACATCAATGCACCCGAACAGGAAGAAGAAAACATCTTTGACAGACATCAGGAACTTTTAAAAAGATTCTTACAAGAAAACTCCTTTCACAATGACTCTGCAACGCTAAACGGATTTTTAAAAAATCACCGGGAGCGATTGGGTAGCATGGACAAAATGTTTGCACGAATGCAAGAAATGATGGAAAACATGGGGAATTCATTTGAATATCGACAAGGAACGACCTCAGACAACGGCTTCGAAGAGTTTATGTCCAACGGCATAGAGGTCATCCAAGAAAACGGAAAAACCAAGATTAAAGTCAATGCTCAAAATTCGAAGATCATCTATTTAATCGACGGAAAAGAATTCTCTGCTGACAGTATAGGCAATCGTATTCCGGATGAAATCGCCACCGTTAATATGGTTCGTTCTCCCGAAGATCCCAAAACGTCCTATGTCGTCATTAATACCAAACAAAAAGCCGGCAGATTCATCAGTTACGCCGACGGTATTTTAAAATTCAATCACGAGCATCAGGATTATACCTTTAACATAGATAAACTGGACGAGCCGATTTTAATCATTAATAACCGATTAACCAGAAATTTGGATATCGATCCGGCAGATATTATCCAAATCCGTCCTATAACCGAAATCGAGAGTAAAATATTGGGATATCCGTCTGCCAAGGTCATTATCATTGTCGATAAAATGATATTCGGTTTCTAACTTTTCCAATAAAAAACCGTATAGCTGCAAAAGAGAAAGTCGTCTTTCATCCAGACGACTTTCTGTGAATTGTATTAAACGACCAACAATACGTTTATGAGACAAGCAGCAATACCGATGAAGCCAGGAGTTTTTCTTCTGATTATTACCTTTATGATTTTTCACCCAAGCTTTGGCCAAAACAAAATGATCCGATCAAAGCAAGGAAATGAGAATTCTAATTTGCAACAACCCCTTCCCTCACAAGACGAGTGGTGGAAATTATTCAAGGACCCGATTCTTGACTCGTTAATTATTAAAGCGGTAAATAGAAACTATGACGTACGGATTGCTATCCGTAAAATCGAAATGGCAAAATCGAAATTAAGAGTAGACCGTAGTCCCTACTATCCTTCTATCGATCTTACCGTAAATTATGCTCCTGAAAAAAGCAGTCTGAGTGCAGACAAAAAAAACATCATCGAACGGAACGGTACAGCAACACTAAATTTAAATTGGGAATTGGATATATTCGGAAGAATTCGTAAAGAGAGCTCTTCCCAAAAGGAGTTCTATCTGGCAGCCCAAGAAGATTACCGGGGAGTTATGGTTTCCATGGCAGCCCAATTATCAACGGCCTACATCAATTTACGCACGGCACAAAAACAGCTTCAGGTAACACAAGAAAACTTGGAATCACAAAAAAAAGTCATGGAATTGACCGTCTCTAAGTTTGACGTGGGATTAGTATCACAATTAGATGTCGCACAATCCAAAAGCCTGTATCTACAAACAAAAGCCAGTATTCCCGGAATAGAATCTTCCATTAACGAAGAAATTAATCTAATCAGTGTTTTAATCGGGGAACACTCGGACCTCCTGCGGGAAAAATTACTAAAAGCCGAACCGATCCCCACCAATCCGAGAAAAGCAGCTCTTGGTATTCCGGCAAATCTTATCCGTCAACGTCCGGACGTTCGTTCCGCAGAACGAACCATTGACGGTTTAGCAGCCGCTGTCGGAGCCAGTCGTGCCGACTGGTGGCCTAAATTCCTACTTACCGGATTTTTCGGGTATTCATCGGAACAGTTTGAAAATTTCACAGACCGCGACAACATGATATGGCAAATCGCTCCCACGATGAAGTGGACCATTTTTAGCGGTCGTAATCTCGTCGAATCGGAAAAAACAGCACAATTGCAATTGGAAGAAGAAATTAACAATTATAATCAAACCTTATTGACCGCCATTCAAGAAGTGGACAATGCCATGGTCACCTATAACAAGTCATTGCAACAAATTTCGGCTATGAAAGAGGCTTTCCAGCAATCCAAACTCACGTTAGAATTGGCCATAAAGCTGTATAAAAGCGGATTGACGAATTACCAGAATGTCCTCAGCTCGCAAGTAAGTTTGTTAAACTACGAGAACTCTTTGATCCAAGCCCAAAGCATATCACTTCGGTACCTTATCCAACTATATCAGGCATTAGGAGGCGGATGGCCGATCGGAGACCGTCTCGAGAAATAAAGAAATAATCCATAAAAACAACATACAATGAAACGACTGACTCATCTTCTTGGAATCTCATTCATAACGATAAGCATCATCACGGGAGGTTGCGGAAAACCCAAACCACAAGAGGCTCCGCCTGCTCCCTCTATCGAAGTAAGTAATCCCACGCAACGGACAGTCGTATACACGTTTGAATACCCCGGTTATCTGGAGGCAGAACAAACGGTAGATTTAGTCGCCCGAGTTCCCGGTTTTTTAGAAGAGATCCATTTCAAACCGGGTCAACGCGTGCATGAAGGACAACTACTCTTCGTCATCGAACCCCAACCTTACAAAGATAAGGTACGCCAAGCAGAAGCCACCCTGGAAAGCACTAAATCTCAATTAGCTTATAGCAAAGCTTCCTACCTAAAGATGAAGGATGCCGTAAAAACAAATGCAGTCAGCGAAATCGATTATTTACAGTCGGAAGCCAATTACGGGGAAGCCATGGCCACTTACGAAGAAGCCCACAGTCAATTAGATTTAGCCCACATTAACCTGAACTACTGTTACATAAAGGCACCCTTCTCCGGCAGAATATCCCGGAATCTTATAGATCAAGCCAATCTCGTCGGCACGGAAACAACTACGTTAGCCACCATTTACAAAGACAGCAGGATGTTCCTCTATTTCAATATGGCTTACCAAGATTACGTAAAAATGTCGCAAACGGCCCCGAACCAAGCGCCACAACAGATTACCATCCAAGATGTAAATATTCCGGAAAAAACATGGGTGGGTACCTTAGACTATACCGCTCCCAATATAGATTTAACGACAGGAAGCCTTACCCTCAGAGCCACCATTCTAAATCCTAACGGAGAGCTTCTTAGCGGACAATACGTGAAAGTGATCATCCCATATAAAACGGTTACCAAAGCTATTCTTATTCCGGAAGGTTCTATCGGAACAAACCAAAGCGGGAGATTCGTTTATATTGTCAATCCTGATAATACGGTAGAGTTCAGACACGTGGATGTGGGAGTACTCACTCCGGACGGAATGCGGGAAATCACACGGGGAGTCGAAATGGGAGAACGATATGTAGTGGAAGCTCTCGTAAACGTTCGTCCCGGAATGAAAGTAACCCCTGTACTTTCCGTACCCAAGTAATGGGCGCTGTCAATGATCAACTTTAATTTAAATCTTCAAATTCTATGATGTCAACATTTTTCATTAATAGACCCATCTTCGCCACCGTACTATCCATATTGATCGTAGTGGCCGGATTGGTTACCCTCCGCAGTCTACCCGTGGAACAATACCCCACTATTACTCCTCCGACCGTAGTTGTAGAGGCGAGTTATCCGGGAGCAAACGCGACAACCATTTCTCAAATGGTAGCCACCCCCATCGAACAACAAATCAACGGAGTTGAGGGAATGCTTTATATGTCATCTACTTCTTCCAGCGCGGGAGTTTATAAATTAACCATCACATTCGAAGTTGGAACGGATCTTGATATGGCAACCGTATTGGTACAAAACAGGGTAAATATGGCTCTTAGTACCCTACCTCAAGAAGTGACCCAAATCGGAGTCACCACGACAAAAGAATCGACAAACGTGGTTATGTTTCTTTCCATTACCTCCGACAATCCGAATTACAACGCACTTTATCTCTCCAATTACGCGGAATTGAATTTAGTAAACGAATTGGGACGCGTCAAGGGAGTCGGAAATGTAGGACTATTCGGAGCCGGGAACTACAGCATGCGTATTTGGCTAAATCCCGATTTGCTCACGATTCGGGGAGTTTCGCCGGAAGAAGTTATTGCCGCTATTAAAAGTCAGAACATACAAGTAGCAGCGGGATCGGTCGGTTCCCTGCCATTAAATCAAAAAGTAGCATTCAAATATACGCTTGAAACCCAAGGCTTATTACTGAACGAAGAGGAGTTCGGAAACATCATCATAAAAGCCTTACCCGGAGGAAAATATTTACGAATAAAAGATGTAGCAACCATCGAATTAGGCAACGAGAGCTACAATGTAGAAGCCACTTTAAAGGGACAAAACGTAGCCGCTATAGCCATATACCAACTCCCGGGGGCAAATGCTCTCGACGTAGCTGAACGGGTAAAAGCCCAGATGGAAAAACTGGGTTCCTATTTTCCGGAAGGTGTTCATTATAATATCACCTTAGATACGACCGAATTTATCAAAGCATCTATTAAAGAGATATACAAAACTTTAGGCTCTGCATTTATATTGGTACTTATTGTCATTCTGCTATTCCTGCAAAACTGGAGGGCCATGTTAATTCCTCTTATTACCATTCCAGTATCTCTGATCGGTACTTTTACTTTCATGGGGCTATTAGGCTTTTCTATTAATACCCTAACCCTCTTCGGTCTTGTTTTAGCTATCGGCTTAGTCGTAGATGATGCCATCGTAATCGTAGAAAACAGTTACCGACTGATTGAAACCGGAAAATACGACAACATGAAAGAGGCCGTGAAACAGGCCATGAAAGAAGTATCCGGAGCCATTGTTGGCATCGTCTTGGTTCTGTTGGCCGTATTCATCCCGACGGCATTCATCGGAGGAATTACGGGATCGCTCTATAAACAATTTGCCTTGACGATTGCCGTAGCCACGGTAATCAGCGGATTCAACGCTTTAACTTTAAGTCCGGCTCTATGTGCTCTTTTCCTTAAACCCAAACAACCATCCAAGTTCTTTTTATTTAAAGGTTTCAATCGTTACTTCGAAAAAACCACGAACGGCTATTTATGGGTAGTAAAAGGCTTTATGCGAAAATCCGTATTGACTTTTATCGTTTTCATCCTCCTCTCCGTCATCGCTTTTGTTCAATTTTCGAGAGAACCCCAGACCTTTATTCCCAATGAAGATCAAGGGTACTTTATCATTTCCATGCAATTGATGGACGGAGCCTCCTACTTCCAAACGGCTAAAGCGGTTGAGAAAGCCAGCAAAATATTAGATGAACTGGATGGAGTAGAGACCTATATTACCATCAACGGTTTTTCCATCATGGACAATGCCGAAAGTTCCAATGCCGCATCCATTTTCGTGATGCTAAAAAATTGGGACGAACGCAAAAATAAAAGCCTTAGTGTCGGATCTATCGTTAATCGTTTCAACGAAATGGCCTATTTACAAATTAAGGAAGCGGAGGCTTACGCCGTTTCTCCTCCACCCATTCCCGGATTGGGAGAGAGTAGCGGTTTCCAAGTCATGATAGAAGATATTAACAGTTACGGCCCCCAAATGTTACAACAGGCGACTGACGCTTTGGTACAGGCAGGGAACGCTCATCCCGGATTATCTTCCCTGCGTTCCACGTTCAGCGCCAACGTACCCCAATACTTTTTAAATATAGACCGGGATAAGGCCGAACTCATGCAAATCCCCATCGGAAACATATTCAACGCCTTATCCAGTTACTTAGGCTCCGTTTACGTGAACAATTTCGTTAAATACGGACGTACTTACCAGGTCAAACTGGAAGGGGCTCCCGACAGTCGTCGATTAATCCACGATGTTCTTTATTTAAACGTACAAAATGCCGAGGGTAATATGGTTCCCCTTTCGGCATTTACAACCGTAAAACAACAACTCGGAGCCGAATTACTACCCAAATACAATACTTACGTGGCAGCCATGATTTCCGGAGAAGCCGCCCCAGGTTACAGTTCCGGCCAAGCCCTAAACATCATGACACAACTTATGCAGGAAAAATTAGGTACTTCATTCGGCCATGAATGGACAGCCCTGGCGTATCAGGAAGAGAATGCCGGATCTACCACCTCTCTTATTTTCGCCTTAGCCATTATCGTTGTTTTTCTGATTTTGGCCGCTCAATACGAGAGCTGGACCACCCCGTTCGCGGTAATCATGGGACTCCCCATTGCTCTTTTAGGCGTCGTGATCGGCGTTATGATCATGAATTTGCCTATCAGTGTATATACGCAAATCGGCATTATCCTGCTAATCGCACTCACGGCTAAAAATGCCATACTGATTGTCGAGTTTGCCCGGGATTACCATAAAGAGGGAAAATCAATCTACGAAGCTGCATTGGAAGGAGGAAGAGTCCGTCTACGTCCGATATTAATGACCTCCTTCGCCTTCATTCTCGGTACCTTCCCCTTGGTCATCTCCACCGGAGCGGGTGCGGCCAGCCGTATATCCCTCGGTATTGCCGTCTTCGCCGGAATGCTGATGAGCTCGTTAGTCGGTACGCTGTTTATGCCCAATTTCTATTACATGATGCAATCCCTACAAGAACGTTTGGGTCGAAAAAAGCATAATCTGCCGGCAAAATAAAAGTGCTGTATGCCCAAATAAAAAAAGAGTCGGCAGTAATCTGCCGGCTCTTTACCAATATAAAAACTTCTCTATTAATACACGATTGTCATCTCGTCGATCAAATTTTTAGCTTTAGCCATTTTATCGATAATAAATAGAACATAACGGGTATCCACATTGATACAACGTTGCAGATTCTCTTCAAAATCGATATCTCCGGACATCGCTTCGGAGTTTCCGTCAAACGCGGCACCGATTAATTCACCGTTAGCATTGATTACCGGAGAACCGGAATTTCCTCCGGTAATATCATTGTTTGTAATAAAACAAGCCACGACATTATCCGTTCCGTAAGGAGCGAAATTTTTAGCAGCATACAAATCCTTCAATTGCTGAGGAACTTCGAATTCACCGCCTTTAGGTCCCTCTTTTTCCATCACTCCCGTCAAAGTCGTGTAATAATCGTAAAATACGGCATCTCTCGGTTTGTAACTACCTACCTTACCATAAGACAAACGGATCGTGGAATTAGCATTCGGCGCCCATACCTTATCCGGATTCATCTTCATCAATCCGTTTACAAACAAACGATTGCCCTTGGCTATATTTTGATTCATCTCACTCGTCTTGGCACTCATACCGATATAAAACTCAAAGAAAGACTTCCCGGCTTTATAAGCCAAATCTTTCTCCAATTTCTTCATGTCCGGTTTTTCCAAAAACGCCGTAAAGGACTCTTCACTCGCGTAAATCGATTTATCGAACATATCCTGAGCGAATTTTTCATAGTTGCCTTTATATTTTTTATTTACATATTGAATAATCTCCGGATACATCTCTTCTCCCACCGATTCGCTGTACATCTTAAATAAAGTAGATACTAAATTTTTATCTATCTCAGCATTAAAATCTTTGTAAAAATCCTTCGCGTATTTCTTCAAAACTTCCCTTATCTTCTCTTTTTTATCATCGGAAAGCGTATCTTTTTTAGATAATTTCTCGAGCAAATTACTCGTACGGAAAGCAAACATATGAAGTTCCGGTCCTCCCAATGCTTCTTGCAAATAGGCCATAGCTACAGAGTAATCAGCCATATCCTCGTACCCCTTCTTAATCAGGTTCAGAGCGTTTCCGTATTTAGCTTTACGTGCAGGATCCGCATTAACCCAAGCAGTAAATTCGTTTTCAATTTCAAGCTTATTGGCCATCGTGTTCAACTTCTTCAATGCTATATTCTGCTCATGGGAATACTTCCAATAATTAGCACAACTGGCATATTTAGAAGCATATTGAATACGGGTTTTCGGGGAAGCATCCATTCCTTCTTTCATAACCCGAAGTTTTTCCGTACGCACCTTGTAGCGAATATCATTGGTAACATCCATGGTCTCTTTTAATCCGAATGAGGTTAAAAAACGATCCGTGGAACCGGGAAATCCCATCGTCATAGCGAAATCTCCATCCTGAATCCCTTTAGCAGAAACCGGGAAATGATGTTTGGGTTTTAGCGGAATATTCTTTTCCGAGAATGAAGCAGGCTCTCCGTCAGGACCGGTATAAATACGGAACAAGGAGAAGTCCGCCGTATGGCGAGGCCACATCCAGTTATCAGTATCTCCCCCGAATTTACCCATACTTTGAGGAGGAGCTCCGACCAAACGAACATCCCTATAAATCTTATATACCAACAAAAAGAATTGATTGCCTTCAAACATATCCTGTACCTGAGCACTTAAATTCGTACCCTTGGTTACTTTCTCCACGATCAATTTAGATACGCTATCGATCGCCACAGCTCTCTCCGATTCCGTCATATCATCGTTCAACACGGCATTTACCTGATCCGTCACGTCTTCCATCCGTTGAAGAATGGAAGCGGTTATTCCCGGATTCGCCAATTCTTCTTTCAAACTATATGCCCAAAAACCATTGGAAAGATAGTCATGTTCTATTGTAGAATGAGATTGAATCGCACCAAAACCACAATGATGATTCGTCATCACCAACCCCTTCGGAGAAATAATCTCGCCGGAACAGAAATGACTAAAAGGACGACCTTCCCGTCCTAATCCCACTACTGCATCTTTTAAACACGCTTGATTTATTGAATAAATATCTTCAGCCGATAGTTTACAACCCATGGCTTGCATCGTGTCGATATTCTTGTTCAACAAGGATAACAACCACATGCCTTCATCCGCCCGAGCTATAGACGCTGAAAGCAAAGCAAAAACAACAATAAAAATTTTTCTCATCTGCTTCATTTAAACATTCATTTTATATAATTCAATTTTCAATTTACACGTACACGAATCCCGATTAATCACACTTTCAGGCAAACGTCGGCAAATATACAATAAAATCAATTAGAGCCAGCATATTCACTTTTATTTAACTTGTTGTTAAAAATCGAACGGACAGAAACGACACCCGTCAAAAGCAGATTTTTTCATCCGGAAACCAGAAAAATAAAACGTGATTCCGAAAGAAATCGTTTTCTTTCTATCTTTGTCATCACAGAAACAATTATGGCAGAAAAACGAAATATCAGGAAATGTAGCGGAAAAGAGATCTCCGATTTCCTCGAACAACAAGGAGAAAAAGCGTTTCGTACGAAACAAATTTGGCAATGGCTTTGGCAACGAGGTGTAACCCGATTCGAAGAGATGACCAATTTATCCAAAAATACACGGGAGCTATTGGATAAATATTTTGTTATCAAAACCGCGGCATTAACCCACATCCAAAAAAGCAACGACGGAACGACCAAATTAGGTTTCACGTTGGATGATGGGCAATTGATAGAGTCCGTACTGATTCCCTCGCGGGACAAAGCCACAGCCTGTGTTTCGTCTCAGGCAGGATGCAAATTAAAATGCAGTTTTTGTGCCACGGGAGGATTAGGATTCACCCGAGACCTACAACCCGAAGAAATTTTCGATCAGGTGGTAGCCGTAAAGAAAATGGCAGAAGAACGGGGATTGATCTTCTCCAACATTGTATTTATGGGCATGGGAGAACCTCTCCTGAACTATGACAATGTAATGGAAGCCATCCAAAAAATAACCTCCGAAGAGGGATTAGCCATGTCTCCCTATCGAATCACCCTTTCGACTGCCGGTATCCCGGAAGGAATAAAAAGATTAGCAGACGATCAGGTTCGTTTTAATTTAGCCATCTCTTTACACTCTGCCATTAATTCGACCAGGAATCAAATTATGCCGATCAATAAAGCATATCCTCTTCCGCAACTGGCCGAAGCCATTAAATATTTCGTGGAAAAAACCGGAACCCGTCCGACATTTGAATATCTTCTTTTGAAAGAGATCAACGATAGCCTGGAAGCAGCAAAAGCACTCGCCTCTTTCTGCCGACAATTCCCTATTAAAATCAATATTATCGAATACAATCAAGTCGAAGGAGCAAAATACCAGCATAGCCCGGCAGAGAACAGAGACTCCTTTATTCGCTTTCTCGAAAGTAAAAATATCGTCGTCAATCTACGGCATAGCAAAGGAAAAGATATTGACGCCGCTTGCGGTCAATTAGCCAATAAAAAATGATAACATTTTGCCTCTGACGTGCGTAGTAATTAGAGTAAACATCTAATTTTCAATACTTACGTCATGAAGTCATTATTATTTCTGATGCTGCTTGCGGGAATCAGCATCACAGAAGTCATCGGGCAAACCGAGGGGAAAGTGGACAACACTGCAGTGGACAGTCTGGACATAGATAAATATGCCGGACTGTGGTATGAGATCGCCCGTTTCGACCATCCGTTCGAACGGGGCATGGTAGGGGTTACGACGGAATACATTATTAAATCCAATGGAGACATCGAGGTTATCGGATGCGGATACCGGGATAGTCTGAACGGAGAGAAGCGAGAAATCGTAGGGAAGGTACATATCCCGGATAAAGATAAACCGGGAATTTTAAAAGTTACTTTTTTTCTAATCTTCAGTACAAACTATTATATCCTGGAAGTAGAAAAAGATTATAGTGCCGCTCTGATAGGGAGCTCCGAGATCGATCATTTGTGGATCGTAAGCCGATCACCAAAACTCCCCAAGAAAAAATTAAACGATTTATTAAAACGGGCACAAAAAAGAGGATACGATACACAAGCTCTCATTTTTGTTCCCCACAAATCCAAAGACGTAGAGCGGGAACTCACAGACCTCTGAGATTTCCGGCCGCTATTTTAAAATAACTACCGAAAATTTTTACCCTCCTTTTTTATTTCCTTATTTTTGACAAATAATTATCAGAAATATGGAAATTCTTATTTTAACCCTCTCTATTATCATATTAGCTCTCAACCTCATCCTTATTTTCCGTTATAAAGATAGAGGGACAAAAAAACAATTAGAGCAACTTCAACAACATCTTTCCGGATTAGAAAAAAACATGCTGGACGAGATCCGATATTCGAGAGAGTGTGAAACTGCCAGATCCGGTCAAAACAGAGAAGAACTATCCCGAAATCTCTCCGATTTTCGAACAGAGCATCGAGATGTTCTAAAAAACCTCTCAGATCAAAATACTCAAGTAATCCATTCGTTTCAAAAAAACTTTTCCGACCATATGGAACTCTTCCAACGTTTGTTGAAAGAAAAAATGGAGGAACTAACCGTTCGTCAGCAAAACCTGGTGCAATCCACAGAAAAAAAACTCGAAGAGATGCGCCAGACCGTAGATGAGAAACTACAAAAAACATTACATGAAAGATTAGGTCAATCTTTTGAGTTGGTAAGCAAACAATTGGAACACGTACAAAAAGGATTGGGAGAAATGCAGACATTAGCTCATGATGTAGGCGGATTAAAACGCGTATTGAGCAATGTGAAAATGAGAGGCTCTATCGGAGAAATCCAATTGGAAATGCTCTTGGAACAACTCTTGGCACCTGAACAATACACGGCCAATGTAAAAACCAAAAGAAACTCGGACGCCATCGTCGAATTTGCCATACGACTTCCGGGTAAAGAGGAATCCAAAGAATGTATTTTTTTGCCCGTCGATGCCAAGTTTCCCAAAGATGCCTATGAACAGTTGTTGGATGCTTACGAATCGGCAGACCCGCAACGAATCGATATTGCATCCAAAAACATAGAACAAACCATCAGAAACATGGCTAAAGACATTCATGATAAATATCTTGATCCTCCGTACACAACGGATTTCGGCATTATGTTTCTGCCTTTTGAAAGCATATATAGCGAAGTGGTCCGTCGGGCCTCTTTACTGGAACAACTCCAGCGAAATTACCAGGTAATTGTTACAGGTCCCACAACCTTTGCTGCCATCCTCAATAGCCTCCAGATGGGATTCCGTACGTTAGCCATCCAGAAAAGAAGCAGTGAAGTATGGCGGATTCTCGGAAACGTGAAAACAGAATTTGACAAATTCGGAGGCATGCTTGAGAAAGCGCAAAAAAGTATTCAAACAGCCAATAATCAATTAGAAGAGGTCATGGGAAAACGTACCCGTGCCATACAGCGACAACTACGTTCCGTCGAAGCATTTCCTACCGACGAATCCCCAATACAATTGACACTTGACAATTCTGATTATCAGGAAAATGAATAACAACACAATTCGAAAGACTTACCTTTCCGAACTCGAATTAAATCGAAAGTTATTTTGCTGCATACACCATAGAAAAAAGATCAATTGCTCCTCATGAGAAAGTTCTTCCCGCAATATCTGATAAGCTCTACTAACCTGCACTTTTATCGTATTTACAGACAATTTGTATTCCTCTGCAATAGCTGCATAAGAATTTCCTTCAACACATATCTCGATAAAAATTTCTCTGCATCTTTCAGGTAAAGTTGCAATTGCTTGTTCCAGTTTAAAACGTAAATCCGCCCGTTCCATCTCAAATTGAATATCAGTAGAACCAATCATATTTTCAGACAATCCCGTGTATCGCTACTTGGTTCGTAAAACATTTAATGACATGCGATAAATTGAAGTATGACAATAAGAACGAAAAGACAACTCTTTTGAATATGCGTTGCAAACACATTCACCATGAAAATAATCATCCCTTTTAAGTTTTTCGATATTAATACCCCAAAACATGTACACCTCTGATTTATGTGCGGCAAGATAGGATATTTTCAATATAAAACAAAATTGATGTTTCATTATTCAATTGTAAAGTTTTTATTAGTTTTGTATGAATAGAAGTTTGGTTTATATATAAAAATATGGAAACAAGAAAAAATAAAACAACGTTGCTCATTATGGCAGCCGGAATGGGATCGAGATTCGGAAGTTTAAAACAATTGGCATTACTCGGACCTCATCAAAAAACATTACTTCACTACTCCATTTACGATGCTCTTCATACCGGATTCGATAAAGTCGTTTTTATCATCCGAAAGAGTTTCGAAAAAGAATTCAGGGAAGCAGTAGGGAAATATGCCGAAAACCACGCGGAGACCTATTACTGCTTTCAGGAAATGGATCGTTTACCGGGTAATCTTTCTCCCGTCGAACGAGAAAAACCGTGGGGAACGGCTCATGCCATATGGTCTGCCAAAGAGGCGATTCAGGAACCTTTTATCGCTATTAATGCCGACGACTTTTACGGTCGGGATGCATTTCAAAAAATGCACGAATTCATCGCTTATAATCCGGATGACACCTGTTTCAGTCTTGCTGGATACCGTTTGGATTCCACCTTGTCTGAAAACGGTTCCGTTTCAAGAGGAATTTGTACTTTCGACCGAGACCTTTTCATGACAAGTATTACAGAATGCACGAAAATCATCAAGGACAATGACGGCATCAAAGATATCGCAACCGGAAGAGTACTACAAGGCGGTGATATCGTTTCCATGAATTTTTGGGGATTCACTCCCATATTATTTGAAGAGATCGAAAAACAATTCATCGAATTTTACCGCCAAAACAGGACAAACCCAAAGGCTGAAATCTATATCCCCAGCGTCGTGGATACACTTCTCAACCGGAAAGAAATAAAAGTGAAGATTTTAAAAACAAACGCCAAATGGTTTGGAGTAACTTACAAAGAAGATACCGACTTCGTCAATCAGGCATTAAACCGTTTTGAAACGGAAGGCGTATACACGGATATAAACAAATAAACAAAATCAAAAACGGGAACTTAATATATAATGGACAGAATCAAACGGATATACGAAGCCTTTAAGAGCAGCGGACAATTCATTTCCGCTACTCCATACGGTTCGGGACATATCAACGATACGTATCTGGTGAAAGTAGATGAAGAGGCTGAATACATTCTCCAACGCATCAACGGGAATATTTTCACGGATATACCGAAATTGGTCCGAAACAAAGAGCTGGTTTGCGGACATATTCGCAACCGCTTGATCAAACACAAGATTAACGATATTACCAGAAAATACATTACCTATTTTTACACGAATAAGGGAAAACCGTATTACAAAGATTACGACGGTAATTATTGGACGCTCGCATTATTTATCAAAGGATCAAGGAACTACGAAGTAGTCACCTCGGCTCCTATGGCTTACGAATTCGGAATAGGATTGGGGGAATTTGAAAATCGCATATCCGATTTCGACGCTTCGCTTTTGATCGAGACCATCCCCGACTTTCATCATGTCGTCCATAGGCAAAATGAATTACAAGACGCTCTTTTAAAAGCAGAAGACGAGAAAATAGAAAAGAGTCGAGAGTTGGTAACCTACCTCTCCTCTTTAGACCCGGAAATGATTGATTTTCAAATCATGAAGGATGAACACCATTTTCCTTCACGAGTTACTCACAACGACACTAAAGTCAATAACCTTTTATTCGACGGAAACAATCATCCTTTATGCATGATCGATTTGGACACCGTCATGCCGGGCATCGTACATTACGATTTCGGAGATGCTGCAAGATCTTGTTGTAATACAGCCGGCGAAGAAACGACAAACCTGAATCAAGTTTATTTCAACATAGAGTATTTCAAAGCTTTTTGTACCGGATTCATGGAAAAAACCAAACACCTGTTAACCCGTAAAGAAAAAGAAACACTCGGTTTTTCTTGCAAATTAATGACTTATTTACAGGCTATCCGTTTTTTAACAGACTATCTTCAAGGGGATCTCTACTATCCCGTAACTTATACGGATCAAAATCTCCAACGAACAAAAGTTCAGGTGAAACTACTGAAAGACATCGCCAAACAAGCGGGTCGAATCTCTCGATTTATTTTAGAGAATTGAAACAGGAAGAAGAGCGAAAGAATTTCTCCGCCCTTCTTCCTGTTTTTATTTTTTATTCTTATCGCGGTCTTCTTTTGTACAGACGACGGAACAATCTTTATCTCTTTTGCAATCCGTTGTCTCACATTTCCGGTCGCACGAATCATTACAGTCCCCCATACAATTTTTGTTGCAGTTATTCGGCTTACAAGCCTTACACCGCAATAACTTACCGTCCTTAGCACACATTCCCAAAACTTTTACATCGCATTTCGCAAGAGCCGCGCGCAATCCCTTTACGGAATTCTTATCCATTCTAAATGTTAATAAAACAGTAGAATCTTTCAGATTGATTTTAAGATCTTTTACTCCTTTCTCGAAAGGTATGTTCTTTTCTACTTTTGCCTTACATTTAGGACAATGAATATCCGTTTTAAAAATTACGGTCGTATCTTTTTTAGTCTGGGCATCAACCGTCAAACCGACGGTTATAAACGACACTAACGCACAAATAATTTGTATTGTTTTCATAATCAAATTGTTTATTAATTATTCAATAGGAGTATTTCAAATATATGTATTCTATTTTAAATTTAAAAATCATTACCTATGATTCCCGATCTAAGGCAAAACGTATTCCGATATAAAATTTCCTCCCGTGAACCGGTCCCCAAATTTTCGAGGAGTCAAAATATTTTCCCCAAGGATCGTCTGAAGCTATCACCGGATGTTTCTGTTTAAAATCCCCCATATTCTCACATCCCCCGTATACACTCCAGCGACGGAAAAACTTGGTCACCTGCGCATTCATCAACTGAAAAGCCTTAAAATTACTTCCCGTCTGATAAGTTTCAGGAATTCCTGTCTGACGAGGCATCCTTCCTCCCCCGTTAAATTGAGTCGTAAAGTCAAATTGCCATTTCCTCAAATTAGTGTGATACGATAAATTCAAAAGTCCTTTGTAGCGGCTGGTCAAAGGCAGCATTTCTGTTTTTCTTCCATGAAGCGTTGTTTTAACATCGTTATAACGGTAAGCGGCTAAAAGATCCAGACGGGGAATCACCTCGTATTGCATTTCGATTTGATAACTATTGGAATAAGACTTTCCCTCCAAATTATAAAAATTTACCCGATCAAAAGCCGTTTCGTTATCAACAACCACCTGATCCGTAAACTTCGTATGATAATAATCAGCTGAAATCGACAAAATTCGATCAAATAAATAGAATTTACGGTTCAGATTCACACCTATATTCCAAGCATCTTCCATCTTTAAATACTTTAATTCATCCGGATTTTCCGCCAACAACTTTCCATTAACATAGATACCTGCCGAAGATGCTAATAAATAGCTATTCTCCGCTAAAATATTAGACATGCGTAATCCTCTTCCGGCAGTAAGTTTCAAATTGGTCATCTCGTCCGGCCTGAACATAAGATGAAGCCGGGGAGTTACAAAATTCCCGTATAAATTATGATGGTCATATCTTAAACCCGCCATAAAAGTAAATTTCTTATCAAAAAACATTCCGGTATATTGAAAAAACGCACCCACTACCTTCTCCTGACGTTCAAAATTAACCGGATTCGTAATCGTAGCAATATCATCCGTAAAATAACGGTCCTGAAAATCCTCATCATAATCATCGTAATTGAAGCTAATCCCCGTTGCGTACTGTTGATCCGGATGGGAACCGAATACAGACTGAAAGATATAGTTCAGGTAAAGATTTCTCTGACGGGCATCGTATCTTTTCAATCCGTAATACGAATCCTGATCATGGTCCGTATAATTTACCATAAGGGCCATACTCGTATACTCGTACTGCGGCATAAGATAACCCCATTTTAAGAAACCCTCGTAACGTCTCGTGTCTATCCCGATTCGATACGAAGACCCCGAATTCACACCGACCGAGTGATGCTTGCTCTCTCCACCTTTCCGCTCCTCATCCAAAAACTTTCCTCCGAATTGAAAAAACCACTTTTCGTCTTTATATGCCCAACGATTCATGACATTGTATTGGGTCTTTTCCGGCATATCCGAAAAGCCATCCTTATTTCCATCATGAACTTTATCCAACCAATCTCCATGTATCAAAAACATCGTACTCCAACGATCATTAAATTTGACACCGAAATTAGAGTTAAATTCAAACATCCCGTCATCACTATAATAAGCATTCAAATACAGCTTTTCACTACTCTGCGGTTTCTTATAATCGACACTAATTTGTCCGACAATCGACTCGTACCCGTTTATCACCGATCCTGTTCCTTTTGAAATGGAGATTGCCTCCATCCAAGGCCCCGGAATATAACCTAATCCGTACAAAGAAGAAAGTCCCCGAAAATTAGGGAAATTTTCTGTCATCAATTGGATGTATTTTCCCGTCAATCCTAATAATTGGATTTGTTTAGCCCCGGTCACAGCATCAGCATACGAAACATCGACAGAAGCATTCGTCTCAAAACTCTCGCCTAAATTACAACAGGCAGCTTTTAAAAGTTCCGTACCGGTAATGACCTGTTCAATCACGGGACGATTCGTGCTCATGACGGTAGATCTTTTTCTGGAAATAACACTCACTTCATCCAATTGCCGCCCCTCGATCAACACGAATTCCACAAATTTATCCGTAGATTTTACTTCTACCGTATCCGATTGAAATCCTATAAAACTGGCAACTAATTTTCCACTATCATCCCATTTAATTTTAAACTCACCCTTTTCGTCAGCCACCACACCTTTCGATGTTCCCAGCCAGTATACATTAGCCCCCGCTATCGGTTGTAAACCGTCAGCCGTCTCTTCCATAACCCGGCCCTTAATTATTTCAGCCCGAACCATAAAAGTTCCGAGCATCAATAATACAATCAATATATATTTCATCTACTATTTCTAATTTGCATTTTCCAATAAATAGGCCTATCCGAAAGGCCTATCACTCCATTACGAACACATTAAGAATCAAGAATAAATCTCGTTTATCCTCCTAAAAAAACGTAAATCAACAGCGGAAAATACATAACAACTCCGGAGGCCGGAAGTTGCCAATGAAAGAAAGATCCGTATCGAAAGAACAGAAAACAAGACCTGTTATTGGAGGAACAAAACATACCTCGTCTTTCCGATCCTGAATATCAAAACATAAGAATACCCCAGTTGAAACAGCCCAGTCTCCAGACAACTTATAAAAGTCATGTTCGGCTCTCTCTTGCTTGCAAGCACTCTTCTGAAGTTTTTTGCACGAAGAGCAACAATCGTTTCCACATAAAGAGATCTCTTCACCCGGAAACATCCGTACCTCTACATAGGCCATCCGACAACCGGAGCATTGTACCTTCATTACATTTATCCCGACTGTTGCAAAGAGAAATGCAAATAAAAGCAATAACGCCGGTACGTTCATTCTATCCTTTCTCATCGGAACAAAAATAATTCTTTTTCCTAAAAAACAGAACAATAAAAAGAAGGGGTAAAAAATTATTAACTCTTTTTTCTATCATATCCACCTATTTATATTTAAATAACAGAAAAAAGTATTACTTTCGAACGCCAAACATGTAAGAACGGATTATTTTATATCATTCCAGTCAACTATGAAAAATTTATTACTATCAGGATTATTTATTCTCCTTGTTATCTCTTGCGGGAAAAAATCCAACGTGGAAATAACAGGTGCAATTAAAGAGACTACTGCCGGAACAAAAGTATATTTAGAACAAATTGACGTAGCCGGAAAAAAGATCATAGATTCAGCCAAATTGAATAAACAAGGACAGTTTAATTTCAAGCTTAACATTACTTATCCTTCATTTTATTCCGTGAAATTTCCAAACAAGGAACAGGTGACCATTATTGCCAGTCCGGGTGAGCAAATCGAAATCAGCGGAACCTTAAAAGACATTCAAAACAATTATTGGGTTGAGGGTTCAGAAAATTCGTTGTGGATCAAATTATTGAATTTCCAACTTCAACGGACCGTGACGTTGACGGATTCATTACAAAAGGCGTATCGAGCCCTTCCCCAGGACAAGAGTTACGATAGTCAACGGGAAGAATACTCTAAAGCATGGAGCGAAGCCCTAACCAAACAAGTCAATTTCACGCGTGATTTTATCATCAAACACGCTACCTCTTTAGCCGCCTATTATGCTCTCTATCAAAAAATAAACAATAACTTGTTCATATTAGACGAGATCAACGATTTACATTATTTCAAGGTTGTTGCCTCTTCTTTAAGTGCCCTTTACCCGGAATCACAGTATACCAAGGCTATTATGAACCACTTGAAACAAATAGGGCAGGCCATACGCAATCAACAATTAGCGGAAGCGATCAACAATTCGGAAAAATCCTTGCCTGATATAAAATTACCCGATGCCAAAGGAGACTCGCTGTCTTTACTTCCCATTAAAAGTAAATTTGTCGTTCTCGAGTTCGGGGTACTAACCGCACAACAGAGCCAGACTTATATCAACGATCTCAAAAAGGTATATCAGAAATTTAAAAACAGAGGAGTAGAAATTTATCAGGTCTGTTTAGACAAAAACAAATTCCTATGGGAAGACCTTGTAAAGAAAAACAACATCACCTGGAAATGCGTACGAGATGAATATGCGTTACAAAGTCGGGTTGCCGCAACATGGAACGTCAAAACGATACCGGCCAATTATATTATCGATCAAAATATGGAAATCGTCGGAAAAAATCTATGGGGAAGCCGATTGGAGGACCGACTGAATGATCTGTTGAAAAAATAAACAAATCACCACCATGCAGCATAAAAAAGTGTATTTTCTTTCCGATGCTCATCTGGGAGCCAAACTCTTAGACAACAACAGGGAGAGAGAGAGAAAGCTTGTTTTATTCCTGGAAAAGATCAGGCCGGAATGTGCTGAACTTTATCTGCTTGGTGATATGTTTGATTTCTGGTTCGAATACAAACGTTCCGTCCCTAAAGGGCATGTCCGTTTTCTCGCGGAATTGGCCCGCTATACGGATAACGGTATAAAAGTACATTTCTTTACCGGTAATCATGATATATGGGCCTTCGATTATCTAAACAAAGAGTGCGGCGTAATTTTACATACCGCCATTGAAGAGACTCGAATCAACGGTAAAAGTTTCATGATCGGCCATGGAGACGGGTTAAATCCCAAAGATAAAGGTTATCTATTCCTTAAAAGGGTTTTCCATAACCGTTTTTTACAAAAATGCTTCCGGCTTATCCATCCAGACTGGGGAATCAAATTGGCTCATGCCTGGTCTTCACATTCCCGTTTGAAAGACAATGGCAAAATAGAAGCTCTGGAATACTTAGGAGAAGACAAAGAAGAGATTATTCTCTATTGTAAACGAATTTTACAACAACGGCATTTCGACTACTTCATTTTCGGACACCGCCATATTCCTATCGATCTCCCGTTGTGTGATAGTAGCCGTTACATCAATACGGGAGATTGGATTTCCCATTTTAGTTACGCTGTCTTCGACGGAGAAAAAGTCGAACTGAAATTTTACAATTGACGATTAAACAATTAGGTGATTAGAATGATTGACGATTGTAGATTACAAAAACAGCGTCCAATTTACAATTTACAATCTACAATTTAAAACTTGTAATGAATGTGTGACCCGGAATTAATCATAAATCAAAAATCGATTTACAATTTTTTATTCCATTTTTTCAGTATATTGCATTGTTTTCGCGTGAAAAAGTCTTAACTTACAACATCATATCCCTACTGTAAAACTATTTGACCATGTTAGTAAAGACTTTCGGAGGTGCCGTCTACGGAATTAACGCTCTCACCATCACAATAGAGGTAAATATTCTTTGGGGAGCCAAATTCATAATCGTGGGATTACCCGATAATGCCGTTAAGGAGAGTCAACAACGTATTGATTCCGCCTTAAGGGAAATCGGACTTAAAATTCCGGGCAAAAGGGTCATCATTAACCTTGCCCCGGCAGATGTGAAAAAAGAAGGATCATCGTACGACCTCCCTTTAGCCTTAGGAATCTTAGCTGCAAACGAACAAATCCCACATGAAGAATTAAAAAACTATGTTATCATGGGAGAACTTTCCCTCGACGGGAGCTTACAACCCGTGAAAGGCGTGCTTCCCATTGCAATCAACGCGAAACAAGAACATTTTAAGGGGATCATTGTCCCCATTCAAAACGCTAACGAAGCTGCCGTAATCAAAGGTCTTGAGGTATACGGATTTCACCATTTGAAAGAAGTAATTACATTCCTTAAAAAAGAAAAAAATTACCAGCCGTTTTCTTATCAATTCGCAGAAGAGAACAATTACTCGGACAACGAAATGCTGGATTTCAAAGATGTAAAAGGACAGGAAAATGTAAAAAGAGCGTTGGAAATCGCCGCTGCCGGAGGCCACAATCTGATCATGATCGGTTCTCCCGGATCGGGTAAAACGATGTTAGCCCGTAGATTACCGTCCATTCTCCCGCCCATGACCGTCGAAGAGTCGCTCGAGACGACCAAAATACACTCCGTCGCCGGAAAAATACAACACGAAACCTCACTTATTACCTACCGTCCTTTCAGATCGCCCCATCACACCATATCCGATGTCGCTTTGGTAGGAGGCGGAAGCTGGCCGCAACCGGGAGAGATATCACTTGCCCATAACGGGGTCCTTTTTTTAGACGAATTACCGGAATTCAAGCGAACCGTATTAGAGGTCTTGCGTCAACCGCTTGAAGATCGTACGATATCTATCAGTCGGGCAAAATTCAGCGTAGAATATCCTGCAAACATCATGTTGATCGCCTCCATGAATCCCTGTCCTTGCGGTTTCTACAACCACCCGACAAAGAGCTGTACCTGCCCTTCCGGAAGCGTACAGAAATACCTTGCCAAGATATCCGGTCCTCTACTCGACCGCATCGATATGCATATAGAAGTGATTCCCGTCGAATTGGAAAAAATGGCCAGCCGGACAGAAAGCGAGCCCAGCATCCTGATCCGGAAACGAGTCATTGAGGCCAGAAGGATTCAAAACCTCCGCTTCAAGAAATATCCCGGAGTATACTGTAACGCTCAAATGACATCTCCTCTATTGAAAAGATATTGCTCCCTAAATGAAAAATGCATAGCTTTATTAAAAACCGCCATGCAAAGATTCGGACTTTCCGCCCGAGCTTACGACCGTATTATCAAGTTATCCCGTACGATTGCCGATCTGGAACATGAAAACCTCATCTTCCCCCGGCACATCGCCGAAGCCATTCAATACAGAAGTTTAGATCGGGAAGGATGGGGAAACTAAAACCCTTATAATTGTAAATCAAAAAATTGAATGATTCAGTGATTGAAAATTAAATCACAGAATCACTAAATCGTGTAATCGTCAATCCAGAATCATTATACTCTATTCAAAATATCCTCCAAGCCTTGGAAATGGTTTTTGTAGTCTTCAACACTACGGCGAATCACTTCATAGGCTTCTTCCTTCCCATATACATCAATAATCTCCGTATGCCTCTCTTCACCCGGAAGATCCTTATACGTCAAAAAATAATGCCTCAACCGGTCGACTACAATATGTGGCAAATCCGCGATATCATTATACACGCTATAAGTGGCATCATGTTTCAACACGGCTATAATCTTATCATCGGCCTCGTTTCCGTCCAACATACGAAATCCTCCTAAAGGACGAACATCGGCAATAATATCTCCATGCGAAATCGTTTTTTCTGTCAACACGCAAATATCCAACGGGTCCGAGTCACCATGAATCCCGGTCCGCTGCGACTGCATCATACAATATTCCGCCACCAATCCGCCACAGTAAGTCTGAGGTAAAAAACCGTACAAAGCCGGAACGACATTAGAGTATTTTTGAGGGCGATCTATCTTTATATAACCGCTTACTTTATCCAATTCGTATTTCACCGTATCCGTAGGAACCATCTCGATAAAAGCCGTTACGACCGCGGGAGATTCCTCACCGATGTCCAAACCATGCCAAGGATGTGACTTATACCTCAAACCCATCAATCGGGCGATCGGATCATTAATTTTGTTTCCCATAACTTTTATAATTGCATTTTTACATGCTAAGACTCGTCGCCTTAGCTTGTATTGTTTGTGTATTTTTTATGAAAAAAGTTTATTCTCTATAAACTCGATCAAAATATGGATGATCTTAATATGAATTTCCTGTATTCGATCCGAATATCCATTCCAGGGGATACAAATATTCACATCGCACATTTCTCTCATTTTCCCCCCGTCTTTCCCTGTCAATCCGATAACCTTCATCCCTTTCTCCCTGGCAGCTTCAATAGCTTTAACTATATTCAACGAATTCCCGGAAGTACTTATCGCTAACAATACATCCCCTTTCACACCGTGAGCTTCCACGTAACGAGAAAAAACATATTCAAACCCAAAATCATTGGCGACACATGTCAAATGAGAAGGATCTGCAATAGCTACTGCCGGCAATGCTCTTCGATTTTCACGAAAACGACCGGTTAATTCTTCAGCAAAATGCATCGCATCACAGAGAGAACCTCCATTTCCACAACTCAACGCTTTTTTCCCCTCCCGTAAGGCACCGACAAGAATCTCCCCGGCCTTTTCAATTCGATATATATT
The DNA here is from genome assembly GCF_024741215.1 of Gabonibacter chumensis. NCBI lineage: Bacteria > Pseudomonadati > Bacteroidota > Bacteroidia > Bacteroidales > Porphyromonadaceae > Gabonibacter > Gabonibacter chumensis. The sequence goes on from NZ_JANSKB010000001.1 coordinate 389,657, forward strand.
CTCTTCGTCCGCTACAAAATCAGCTAATAGCTGCCGGGCATCTTCAAAACTTTTTTCTATTCCATTCATCCTTTCTCAACTATTTATTTTTCTCCATTCAACAACCTCTCCACGGTCTTTTTTCAACATAATCGAAGGAACAACCTCTTTAATGTTTTCACAGAGCAAATCGATTAACTTTTGCTTCGCGTAATGTCTTGAATAAATAACACTCACTTCTCTTAACGGAAGATGTGAAGAAAAAGATCTCACCTGCCTTTTTTTCTTTTCACTCATATCACGGATTGCCAATTCCGGAATTAAGGTAAACCCTCCCTCCTGATCTACAATCTTCATTAAGGTCTCCAATGAATTACTCTCAAATTCAAAAGGCAAATTCCTATGCTGAACAGCATTCATTTCGCATAAATTGATCACCTGATCCCTAAAACAATGCCCACTCCCCAGCATCCATATCTCGGGTGTTGCTATATCCTTTATCTCTACGATCTCTTTCTTCAACAACTCATGTTCCGGATGAGCATAAATCATCATCTCTTCATAAAATACGGGACATTCAATAATTTTTTCATCCCCGTAAGGAGTCACGAAGATTCCCGCATCCAACGTATCGCGCTTCAATCGGTAAATAATCTCTTCGGAAACCAGCTCCTCCACCTCCACCTTTACCGCGGGATATTTACGAATATAATTACCAATAAAAATAGGTAACAAATAAGGAGCTAAAGTCGGAATTATTCCTATTTTCAACGAACCCGACACCTCCTCTTTCTCCTCGTTGATAATCTCCCTGATCCGTTGATTCGACGCTAAAACATCCCTCGCCTGATCGATCAATTTCTTTCCAATATCAGTCGGGACAACCGGTTGACGACTTCTGTCAAATATAATTACACCCAAATCCTCTTCTAATTTCTTTATCTGCATACTCAATGTCGGTTGAGTTACGAAACACTTATCCGCAGCCGTGGCGAAATGCCTGTACTCGTCAACCGCAACAATATATTCTAATTGAGTGAGTGTAATCATACTTTATATACTATTCAAAAAAATCTTTCACTTTGGAAAAGAAACTTTTCTTATCGCTGGCTCCCGGATGAAAACCCTCTCCCTCTTTCATCTTTTCCACCAATTTTTTGTCTTCTTTCGATAAATTTTTCGGAATCCATACGTTTACTTTAGCTAATAGATCGCCTTTACCGTATCCGTTGACATCGGGTAAACCTTTGCCGCGTAAACGTAAAATCTTACCAGGCTGGGTTCCCGGTTCAATTTTCACCTTCACTTTGCCGTCAACCGTCGGGATCTCGACCGTCTCCCCCAACACGACTTCCGGATAACCGACAAATACGTTATACAACAAATCATTGCCGTCACGCAACAAATCCGGATGCTCCTCCTCCTCTATCATCACGATCAAATCCCCGTTCACTCCTCCCCGACGGGCCGCATTCCCTCTACCTCCCAGGGACAATTGCATACCGTCTGCCACTCCCGCAGGAATATTTATGGTGATGACTTCTTCAGACATCTGCACTCCTTCGCCATTGCAATACGTGCATTTATCGTTAATAATCTTCCCCTCTCCTTGACAAGTCGGACAAGTCGAAGTTGTCTGCATCGCTCCCAAAATAGTATTCTGTACCCGTGTTACCTGTCCGCTTCCCCCACAAGTGCTGCAAGTCGAAAAAGAAGTGCCATTTTTTGCTCCCGTCCCTTTACAATGCTCACAAGCCACGTACTTCTTTACCTTGATCTTTTTTTCTATACCGGTAGCAATCTCTTTTAGGTTCATCTTTACTCGCACCCGCAAATTGGTCCCCCGATTCACCCGACGAGCACTTCTTCCCCCTCCGCCGAAACCTCCGAAACCTCCAAAGCTGCCGAAAATATCTCCGAAATGAGAAAATATATCGTCCATACTCATTCCGCCCCCGAAACCTCCGGCCCCGCTTCCCATTCCCGCATGACCGAATTGATCGTACCGACGTCTCTTCTCTTCGTTACTCAATACATCATAGGCTTCTGCAGCTTCCTTAAATTTCTCCTCGGCCTCTTTGTCCCCGGGATTTTTATCCGGATGGTATTGTAATGCTAATTTTCTATATGCCTTTTTTATCGCAGCAGCATCCGCATTTTTAGATACCCCCAACACTTCATAGTAATCTCTCTTTTCCATTTTAAATTTTAGATTTAAATTTTAGATTTAGCACACACCGTAAATCACTATAAATTTACAATTTACAATCTAAAATCAATTATTCTCCAACAACAACCTTCGCAAAACGAATTACCTTATCGTTCAACGTATATCCCTTTTCGATACAATCGATGACCTTACCTTTTTGCTCCTCCGTAGGTGCGGGAATAGTGGTCACAGCCTCGTGCAAATCCGTGTTGAAATCCACATTTTCTGTCTCAATCACCTTCACGCCATTTCGCATCAGAAAATCCTTAAAATTAGCATAAATCAAATCAACCCCCTCTTTTAAAGCACGAACATCCGTGGCCTTCTCCATGCTTGCCAAAGCCCTCTCGAAATTATCGACCACGGGTAATATTCCTGTTAACACCTGCTCCCCGGCCGTTTTCATCAGTTCCATTCTCTCTTTTAAAGTCCTCTTGCGGTAATTATCGAACTCCGCGGACAAACGAAGATATTTATCATTCATCTCCATCAGTTTCTGTCCCATCTCCTCCAATTGTTTTTCCTCCTTTTTACAAGACTTATCCTTCTTTTTTGAAGATTCTTCATGTCCCTCACCTTTTGATTCTGATGCATGTTGAGCCCCAATCAACTCCTCTTCCTGTTTTCTTTTCTTCTCTTCCGACATATCTATATTTTTTTAGTTCTATTCTTGTGATTCTTATTAATAAACAAAATCTTTGCCAATAACAGGGTATGCCACATTGACAATACCACGAAATGCCAACATGGCACGACTGTCAGCCACAAAGGTAGAGATTTGCTCATTGACAGACAAATAAATACCGACCTCTTTTTTGTCCCGGATCATACAATAATCTTACCAAAACCTCCGTTTCAGCCTCTCATTTACAAGATACCGCAATCCGCAAAACTATAAAAACCATGAGAAGTAATAACCAAATGGTCCAATAAAATTATATCTAACGTATCTCCCGCTTTTCGAATCTTCCGGGTTAACTCTATATCCTGATTACTCGGTTCTATATTTCCGCTCGGGTGATTATGAGCAATGACAAAAGAACGGGCCTTCATCTCCAATGCTTTACGAAAAAGTATGCGCATGTCGACAAGTGTTCCTTCCATTCCCCCGGAAAACAAACGTTCGCAAGATTTCACTCTACAACCTGTATTCAGAAAAATAACCCAAAACTCTTCATGATCCAAATCGCCTATACGAGGCTGAAGCAACTCGTAAATATCCCGGCTGGAAACAAGTGTCATCACATCGGTTTTTCCGACAAGCCCTCTTCTTCGACCAAGCTCGAAAGCCGCAATTACAGAAGCCGCTTTAGCAACACCTATCCCTTTATAAATATTCATAAAATCACGAACGCCAAGCCGGGCAACAACATTCAAATCATTATTATGGTCTGAAAGGATCCTGCGTGCCAAATCCAATGCAGATTCCCCGTCGCTCCCGGAACGCAGCAAAATCGCCAGCAGTTCATTCGTTGAAAGAGCCGAAACCCCTTTAGATAAAAGTTTCTCACGAGGTTTATCGTCTTCTGCCCATGAAGATATCGGAATATACTTACCATCCATACCCAATCATTTTTAGATACGGTAAGTTAATCCATTTCAAGAAATAAAAAAAATCCTGAGACGGAAATCTCAAGATCAGACAAATAAAGAGATGAAGGTAACGGAAAATCCGTTACCTCAATATCTTAAAACAAAATAGAAGATTATAGCTTATTCACGTGCAAAGCCAACTTGGATTTCAAGTTTGCAGCTTTATTTTTGTGGATAATATTCTTTTTCGCTAATTTATCCAACATAGCTACAACCTTCGGAAACAAATCCATAGCAGTTTCTTTTTCATTCAATGCACGCAATTTTCTAACAGCATTTCTCGCGGTTTTTGCATAATAACGATTGTGCAATCTTCTTTTCTGAGTCTGCCTTATTCTTTTCTCTGATGATTGATGATTTGCCATCTCTTCAAATAAATTTAATTCAACTTTCGTAGTCCGTACGGGAATCGAACCCGTGTTACAAGAATGAAAATCTTGCGTCCTAGCCCCTAGACGAACGGACCATCATAATAATCCTAAAATTGTAGTCCGTACGGGAATCGAACCCGTGTTACAAGAATGAGAATCTTGCGTCCTAGCCCCTAGACGAACGGACCATCGTTTGCCTTTAGCGGATGCAAATATACGGCAATTTTCATTCCTACCAAAAAAATCCTTGCATATTTTTCCATCCCCAGACAATTTTCACCAAAAACAAAACATAAAAACGTAAATACCAATACTTTACGCGAACAACGACCTTAAAATCCATCTAAATAACCTTCCGTTTGAAATATCCGACTAATACATTTTAGTCTTTACGCAACCGCTTTTCAAATAAATACCTTATTTTTGTTTTTCAATCGATTGAGGTTAATTTTACAAATATTCATATGGCCAAACTTTACCTGATCCCTACCCCCGTGGGTAATCTCGAAGATATCACGCTAAGAGCTTTAAGACTTTTAAAAGAGGTTTCCGTCATTTTGGCGGAAGATACTCGAACTTCTGCAAAACTTTTAAAACATTATGATATCAACACGCCACTACTCTCGCATCACAAGTTCAACGAACACCAGCAAGTGAAAAGAGTAGCGGAACGGATCCAACGGGGAGAAGATATAGCTCTCATTAGCGATGCCGGAACTCCGGGGATTTCCGATCCCGGCTTTTTACTGGTACGTACCTGTGTGGAACAAGGCATAGAAACAGAGTGTCTGCCAGGAGCAACGGCCTTGATTCCGGCCTTGGTCAATTCAGGTTTTCCCTGCGATCGCTTTTGTTTTGAAGGCTTTTTGCCTCAAAAAAAGGGACGATTGAAAAAATTAACCCAGATGGCAGAGGAAGAAAGAACAATGATATTTTACGAATCCCCTTTCCGTATCGTCAAAGCTTTGGAACAAATGGCCGAATTATTCGGAGAGGATCGAAAAGCATGCGTTGCAAGAGAGATCAGTAAATTACACGAAGACTTTCAACGGGGAACCCTTAAGGAACTGCTGGAACACTTCACGGAAACAGGAGCAAAGGGGGAAATCGTATTGATCGTGGAAGGAAAACCTAAAAAAGAAAATACGGGAAACGACATAGAAGAAGAGTAAACATTTACAAATCCACAAGATACCTAATTGTAGATTGGAAACGATAAGAATTTCGTGATTCAGGGATTAAGTTCAATCTCCGAATCTCTGAATCGTTTTTATCTGCAATCGTAAATCTCCGAATCACATAATCGCCAAATCAATCGTCTGCTTTTCCCAAATATTTCCATAATCCGGCAGCACAAACAGCTCCCAAAAAAGGAGCGACGATAAACAGCCAAAGTTGCGACAACGCTTCGCCTCCCGCAAAAACAGCAGGAGCAATACTTCTGGCAGGATTAACGGAAGTCCCCGTCACCGGGATACAAACAATATGAATCAAAACCAACGCCAAACCGATTGCCAAACCGGCAAACCCCGCAGGAGCACCCTTGCCGGTAGAACCAAGTACAATCACAATAAAGATAAAGGTAAATACCAGTTCCGCCACAAAAGCGGGAAGAACATCTCCGTCCGCGTATACATTAGCCCCGGTTCCTTCTAACCCCATTTCGGAAGAGATGATATAAAGAATCGCGGAACCTATAAAAGCCCCTATGACCTGGAACAACATGTACATGCCCGCGTCTCTACCGCCCATCCTCCCGGATAACCACACTCCTAAAGTTATGGCAGGATTGATATGACACCCGGATATGCTCCCGATAGTATATACCATGGCCAAAACAGACAAACCAAACGCGAAAGCGATACCCAGGAAACCTATTTCACTACCGGCGATAACAGCGCTGCCACACCCCATGAGGACGAGAACCATCGTTCCAATCATCTCTGCCACATATTTTTTCATACCTTCTTTGTTTAAATTTCAGAAATTAAATCCCCGAAAGTTATAATAAAATCTTTTAAAAAGACCGTTTTGTTAAAAAATATCTTTATCGGCAAATAAACGATAGAAATATCCAAAATAAAAGCCGTTCGAAATATGACGAACGGCTCTCTCGCGTATAAATTATACCTATTTACTAAATTTACGACCGTAGAATTTAGCGTTATTTCCTAACTCTTCTTCTATACGAAGCAATTGATTGTATTTGGCCATACGATCGGAACGACTTAAAGAACCCGTTTTTATCTGACCGGAATTCGTTGCCACGGCGATATCCGCAATCGTAGCATCTTCAGTCTCCCCTGAACGATGAGAAGTTACTGTCGTGTACCCGGCACGTTGAGCCATTTCTATCGCATCCAACGTCTCTGTCAATGTTCCGATCTGGTTTACTTTGATAAGAATGGAATTAGCACATCCCAATTCGATACCTTTTTTCAAGTATTGTACGTTCGTAACGAAAAGGTCATCCCCCACCAATTGGCAACGATCACCTATACGTTTTGTCAATAATTGCCAACCGTCCCAATCGTTCTCACTCATACCATCCTCAATGGAATCAATCGGGTATTTCGTAATCAATTCCTCCAGATAAGCGGCTTGCTGTTCTGAATTTCTCTTGGCGCCCTGAGATCCTTCAAATTTAGAATAATCATATATACCGTCTTTGTAAAACTCGGAAGAAGCACAATCCAAACCGATCATAACATCTTCTCCCGGCTTATAACCTGCGGCCTTAATAGCACTAATAATAGACTCCAGAGCATCTTCCGTTCCTTTCAAAGCGGGAGCGAAACCTCCTTCGTCGCCAACAGCCGTACTCAGGTTCCGGTCGTGCAATACTTTTTTCAAACTATGGAAAACTTCAGCTCCCATCCGCAATGCTTCCCGGAAAGAACCTGCCCCAACCGGACGGATCATAAACTCCTGAAAAGCAATCGGAGCATCCGAATGAGAACCTCCGTTAATAATATTCATCATCGGCACAGGCAAAACCTTAGCATTCACTCCTCCCAAATAACGATACAAAGGCATCTCCAAAGCATTGGCAGCAGCTTTAGCACAGGCTAAAGATACTCCTAACAATGCATTGGCACCTAAATTACTTTTAGTCGGGGTCCCGTCTAACTCGATCAAAACACGATCTATTTCCACCTGATCCAGTACACTCATGCCCAATAAAGCATCGGCAATCACCGTGTTCACGTTATTTACGGCCTTGGTAACGCCTTTCCCTCCGTAACGTTTCTTATCTCCATCCCGCAATTCCAATGCTTCATTTTCTCCCGTAGAGGCTCCGGACGGCACGGCAGCACGTCCCATAGCTCCACATTCTAACATAACATCCACTTCTACCGTGGGGTTTCCTCTTGAATCTAAGATTTCTCTTCCTACAACTTCCGTAATATACATCTCTTGTGCTTTTTAAGTTCATAATAAATTAGGGATACTAAGATACGAAAAACAAAAGAAATAACCTGCATTACTTCTTACAAATTGTTTCTAATCTAACAAACAAAGAAAATTCCCGAGAAAGACGTCTCCTTCGACCTGCACTATCTCTTTTTCGAAAGTACATATGGCCCTGCTGTTCTGAAAAAATATAAAAGCCGCCATGAAAGGCGGCTTTTATATTTCGAAGTAAAAACTTACCTACTCGGCTTTCGGAGTCTCTTCTGCAGGAGCTTCTTCCGCTTTAGGAGCCTCAACGGCAACCTCAGCTTTGGGAGCCTCTTCCTTTTTCGTCGTACTTCTACGACGACGAGTGGTTGTTTTCTTCACCTCTTCTTTCTTCACCTCCGTGTAAGTGGTGTTATAATCAACTAACTCGATAATACACATTTCAGAATTATCACCGATACGGTTAGCACCCAATTTCAAAATACGGGTATAACCTCCCGGACGATTAGCTATCTTCTGAGCCACGTCCCCGAATAATTCGGATACTACCTCTTTTTGACGAAGGTAGGAGAATGTCATTCGGCGAGAGTGAGTCGTATCGTTCTTGCTCTTCGTCAAAAGCGGCTCAACATACATCTTAAGGGCTTTAGCTTTAGCTACTGTCGTTTTAATTCTCTTGTGAAGAATCAAAGAACAAGCCATATTAGAAAGTAGTGCTTTTCTGTGAGCACTCGTTCTACTTAAGTGGTTAAATTTCTTTTTATGTCTCATTTTACTTATTCTTTGTCTAATTTATACTTGGCAACGTCCATTCCGAACTCGAGGTTATTGTTCTCAAGCAAAGCTTCCAATTCAGTCAAAGATTTCTTTCCGAAGTTTCTGAACTTCAACAAATCGTTCTTATTGAATTGAACCAACTCACCCAAAGTCTCTACCTCAGCTGACTTCAAACAATTCAAGGCACGAACAGAAAGATCCATGTCCACTAATTTTGTCTTTAGCAACTGACGCATGTGCAATACCTCTTCATCAAACTCTTCATTTCCATATTTATCTTCGGTTTCCAGAGTAATCTTTTCATCCGAGAATAACATGAAGTGATGAATTAGAATTTTTGCTGCCTCTTTCAACGCATCTGTCGGATTAATAGAACCATCGGTTTCAATCTCGAAAAGGAGACGTTCGTAATCGGTTTTTCCTTCTACACGATAATTCTCAATCTCGTATTTTACGTTCCGGATAGGCGTGTATATAGCATCGATCGGAATAAATCCGATTTCAACCTCCGCCGGCATGTTTTCAGCAGAAGGAACATATCCCCGTCCTTTCTGTATGGTAATCTCCATTTCCAAGGTGGTCGAAGAGTCCATATTGCAGATTACAAGTCCCGGATTCAAGATCTCAAATCCAGACAGGAATTGGTTCATATCACCGGCAGTAAACGTCTCTTGTCCAGAAACGACAACGGTCAGCTTCTCATTCTCCACGTCCTCCACTTTTCTTTTAAACCGAACCTGTTTCAAATTCAAGATGATCTCGGTTACATCCTCGATAACTCCGGGAATTGTAGCGAATTCATGTTCTACACCGTGAATTTTAATACCGGTAATCGCATAGCCTTCCAAAGAAGACAACAAGATTCTGCGTAGTGGATTACCAATAGTGATACCGTAACCAGGCTCCAAAGGACGGAATTCGAATTTTCCGAATTTATCCGTTGATTCAAGCATGATCACTTTGTCCGGTTTCTGGAAAGCTAATATTGCCATATATATTTTTATTTTACTACTTAGAATATAATTCTACGATTAACTGCTCTTTGATGTTCTCTGGAATGTCCGTTCTTTCCGGAACGTTGAGAAGTTTACCGCTCATAGAAGCAGCATCCCACTCCAACCAAGAATACTTACTGGTCTTTGAACCTCTTAAAGATTCATTGATCACCTCCAAAGATTTGGATTTCTCTCTCACACCTACGATATCTCCCGGGCGTACGTGGCAAGAAGGTATGTTACATACCTTGCCGTTAACCACGATATGTCTGTGCGATACATACTGACGGGCAGCAGCGCGGGTAGGAGCAATACCTAAACGGTATACGACATTGTCCAAACGACACTCCAATAATTGAAGCAATACCTCACCGGTAATACCCTTACTGCTCTCGGCTTTTTCAAACAAAATACGGAATTGCTTTTCCAACAATCCATAAGTATATTTTGCTTTTTGTTTCTCCTTTAGCTGTATTCCATACTCGGAGATTTTCTTTCTACGATGAGCCAAACCGTGTTGTCCAGGAGGATAGTTTCTACGTTCCAACGCTTTATCCGGTCCGAAAATGGGCTCACCAAATTTTCTTGCTATCTTAGACTTAGGTCCTGTATATCTAGCCATTTTATTCTGTATTTTAAAATTCTTAGATTAAGCTCCACGCTTATACTCTACGTCTTTTAGGAGGACGACATCCATTGTGCGGAAGCGGGGTAACATCGATAATTTCAGCCACTTCTATTCCACAAGCGTGGATAGCGCGAATAGCCGATTCACGACCATTACCTGGTCCTTTTACGTAAACTTTCACTTTTCTCATACCCAGATCAAAAGCAACCTTCCCGCAATCGGTAGCTGCTGTTTGAGCCGCGTATGGAGTGTTTTTCTTCGATCCTCTAAAACCCATCTTACCCGCGGATGACCAAGAGATCACCTGACCGTTGGAATTGGTCAAAGAAATAATGATGTTATTAAAAGACGAATGAACGTGCGCTTGTCCCACGGCTTCTACTTTAACTAGCCGTTTCTTGTTTGATGTAGACTTCTTTGCCATAATTCAATCTCAATTCAATTATTTAGTTGCTTTTTTCTTATTCGCAACAGTTTTCTTCTTACCCTTTCTCGTACGGGCATTATTCTTCGTACTTTGTCCTCTGACCGGAAGACCGATACGATGCCTGATTCCACGATAACAACCGATGTCCATCAGTCGTTTAATGTTCATCTGGACTGAAGTTCTCAATTCTCCTTCTACCTTGTACTCACCATTGATGACTTTACGTACAGCAGCTAATTGATCGTCATTCCAATCCTTCACCTTAGTGTCAAAATCGATGCCCGCCTTTTCAAGTATGGTCCGGGCACTACTTCTACCTATTCCGAAGATATAGGTTAGAGCTATTTCTCCTCTTTTATTCGAGGGTAAATCTACACCAACGATTCTTGCCATAAATTTCTTTACTCTTTTTACTTAAATTAATAATCAACCCTGACGTTGTTTAAACTTCGGGTTCTTTTTGCAAATGACGTACAAAACGCCTTTTCTCCTGACAATCTTGCAATCAGCACTACGCTTTTTTACAGATGCTCTTACCTTCATGGTTCAACAATTTAATTTTTATATCTGAATGTTATCCTACCTTTCGTGAGATCATACGGAGACATGTCCACCCGTACCCTATCTCCCGGAAGTATTTTTATATAGTGCATCCGCATCTTCCCGGAGATATGGGCCGTTATAATATGCCCGTTTTCCAGTTCAACACGAAACATAGCATTTGACAATGCTTCCGTTATTACTCCATCCTGCTCTATTGAAGGCTGTTTCGCCATAATTTAATTTTAGATGTTAGATTTTAGATCTTAAATTAAACCCTTTATCTTCTAATTTACAATCCAAAATTTACAATTTACAATTTCTATATATACTCAAACGTCGACAAAATATCAGCACTTCCTTTACCCACCGCAACGGTATGCTCAAAATGTGCTGACGGCATATGATCTCTGGTTCGAATCGTCCAACCATCGGACAGCTGATAAACATAACGTTTCCCCATATTTATCATCGGTTCGATGGCTATAACCATTCCCGTCGTCAACTTACACCCCTGTCCCCTTTTTCCAAAATTTGGCACTTGGGGGTCTTCATGCAAATTTCGGCCAACCCCGTGTCCGACTAACTCTCTCACGACAGTAAAACCATTCGCTTCCGCGTGAGATTGTACGGCATACCCGATATCGCCTATACGCATTCCAGATATTGCCTGCTCTATTCCCTTGTACAAACACTCCTGAGTCACCCTCAAAAGTTTCGCCACTTCTTCACTGACTTTTCCCACGGCAAAAGAATAAGCACTATCACCATAAAATCCATTCTTTACGACCCCACAATCGACGGAAACGATATCACCCTCTTTTAGACATCGAGAAGACGGTATTCCGTGAACAACTTCATCATTTATCGATATACAAAGCGTATTAGGAAACCCTCCATATCCAAGAAAGCCGGGGACCCCACCATTCGAACGGATGCAATCTTCCGCAATCTTATCCAATTCCAACGTTGAAATTCCAGGACGAATATATTTAGATACCTCTCCTAAAGCCCTTCCAACCAAACGGTTACTTTCCCGTAATAGCTCGATTTCCTCCTGTGTCTTAAAAAAAATCATGCCGCAAAAGTAATACTTTTTAATTGAAAACGGAAAATTGAAAATGGAAAATTAATATACAATCTTCTTCATTTTCAATTTCCTATTCCTTTACTTTCAATTAATAAGCAGCAGGACCACCCGGATTCTTACCTTTAATACGTCCCGATTTCATCAACCCGTCATAATGACGCATCAACAAATGAGATTCGATCTGTTGTAATGTATCCAATACGACACCGACCAAAATCAGCAAGGATGTACCGCCATAGAACTGCGCAAATTGATGATTTACTCCGGAAATTTGAGCAAATGCAGGCAAAATAGCCACAATCCCAAGAAATATAGAACCGGGAAAAGTGATTCTTGACATAATCGTATCAAGGAACTCCATTGTTTTCCTTCCCGGCTTCACACCAGGAATAAAACCGCCGTTCTTTTTCATATCTTCAGACATCTGCATCGGATTCACCGTGATAGCCGTGTAAAAATAAGTAAACGCTACGATCATCACGAAGAATACTCCATTATACCAGAAACCGGTAAAATTGGACATGGCCGAAGCAAAGCCGGATAAAGACTCTGAATTCGCATAGTTGATCAAAGAGATAGGCAAAAGCATAATTGCCTGAGCAAAAATGATAGGCATAACTCCGGCAGCATTGATCTTCAACGGAATATATTGACGTACACCACCGTATTGCTTATTACCCACGATACGTTTAGCATACTGTACAGGCACTTTGCGCGTACCTTGTACTAACATAATCGTTCCGCAGAATACCAAGAAAAGAAGTATCAACTCGATTAACAAAGCGACCAAACCGCCACCTTGCTGCGTCACCCGAGAGGTTAACTCCGCAAAGAAAGCGAAGGGCAAACGAGCGATAATACCGATCATAATAATGATAGAAACACCATTACCGATACCTTTATCCGTTATTCTTTCACCTAACCACAGAACGAACATAGATCCCGCTGCCATAATAACTATGGACGAAATTTTAAAGAAAGCACCTGTTAACACAAAAGCCTCGGCAGGCACTTGAGCATATAAGTTGGTAAGATACGCTGAACCTTGCAAAACAAGGATAACTAAGGTCAAATACCGGGTAATCTGGTTTATTTTACGCCGACCGCTCTCACCTTCCTTTTGCAAACGTTGAAAATAAGGAACAGCGATTCCCAATAATTGCACGACGATTGACGCTGAGATATACGGCATAATTCCCAATGCAAAAACGGATGCATTAGAGAATGCTCCTCCAGAGAACATATCCAATAATCCCAGAACACCACTTTGTGTTTGTGCCTTCAACGCATTCAACATGTGAGGGTCGATACCCGGCAGTACCACCTCAGTTCCTAATCTATAAACGAGAATGAGCCCAAGCGTAGTCAAAATTCTAGTCTTGAGTTCCTCGATTTTCCAAATGTTCTTTAATGTATCAAATAACTTCATAAGTTCTTCCTTTTAAGGCATTGAATCTGGGATTTTGTTAAAGTTGCTTCAAAAATAGTAAATCTATTCTAAAAACAACTTTAAACTCCCAAATTTTTAATCTTACAATTCAACTACCGTACCGCCGGCAGCCTCGATGGCAGCTTTTGCTTTCTCCGAGAACTTGTCAGCTTTTACTTCCAATTTGGCAGTCAATACTCCATCACCTAACACCTTAAGAAGTTCGTTCTTAGACATTAAATTAGCTTTGATCAAGTATTCCCTATCGATCACAGTAAGATTATCCCTTTCTGCCAAAGCCTGAAGCATACCAACATTGATAGCTTTATATTCTACTCTGTTTATATTTTTAAAGCCAAACTTAGGCACACGTCTCTGCAAAGGCATCTGTCCTCCCTCAAAACCGATCTTGTTTTTATAACCGGACCTTGATTTAGCACCTTTATGTCCTCTTGTAGAAGTACCTCCTTTTCCCGAACCTTGTCCGCGACCAATTCTCTTTGTATTGTGAGTTGATCCGACTGCCGGTTTTAAGTTACTTAAATCCATTTTATTATCATTAAAATAGTTTGACAATCACTTTACCTCTTCCACGCGGAGAAGATGTTTTACTTTCGCAACCATACCCAAGATTTGAGGAGTAGCCTCATGTTCCACGCTACTGTTCATCTTCCCCAATCCCAGAGAATCTAACGTTCTAACTTGACGTTTATCGCTGCCGATTTTACTTTTTACCAATGTAATTTTAATCCTTGCCATCGTCATTCAAATTAACCGTTAAACACTTTATCGAGATTGACTCCTCTTTGTCGAGCTACCATTCGGGCGTCTCTTAACTCTTTCAACGCGGCAAAAGTAGCTTTGACCAAGTTATGCGGGTTGGAAGAACCTTTACATTTAGCCAATACATCTTTTACTCCGGCACTCTCCAGCACGGCACGCATAGCACCTCCCGCCACAAGACCGGTACCGGAAGAAGCAGGACGCATAAACACCTCGGCTCCGCCGTATTTAGCCTCTTGCGCGTGAGGAATCGTTCCCTTATACACGGGAACCTTTACCAAATTCTTTTTAGCAGCCTCTATTCCTTTAGAGATAGCCGTGGTTACTTCATTGGCCTTACCTAATCCATAACCAACTACACCATTCTCATTACCCACTACAACAATAGCAGAGAAACTAAAGGTTCTACCTCCTTTGGTAACCTTGGTTACACGGTTGATAGCAACTAATCTGTCTTTCAATTCCAAGTCAGACGTATTATTTATCTTCTGTTCCATTCTTGCTTACGATTAAAAGTTAAGACCACCGTTACGAGCAGCATCTGCTAATGCCTTTACTCTTCCGTGATATAAATACCCGTTTCTATCAAACACCACGTTCTCGATTCCGGCTGCTTTCGCTTTTTCGGCAATCATGGCACCCAAAAGTTGAGCCTGTTCGATTTTGGTGATTTTCTTCTCTGCAATCTCCTTACAAAGAGAGGAGGCCGATGCTAATGTCTTGGCGGCATTATCATCAATCAACTGAACAGAGATCTGCGCGTTGGAACGGAAAACCGTCATCCGGGGTCTCTCTGCTGTTCCGAAGACTACTTTACGTATTCTTCTTTTTATTCTTATTCTTCTTTCTACCTTCGTTAAAGCCATAACATTACTTTTTTACAGGTGATTAAACTTTAGCCGACTTACCAGCCTTACGACGAAGAACCTCACCCACAAATTTAATACCTTTACCCTTGTAAGGCTCCGGTTTGCGGAATGAACGAATTTTCGCCGCAACCTGACCGATAAGTTGCTTATCACAACTCTCCAATGTAATAATCGGATTAGACCGCTTTTCAGCAAGTACACTCACCTTAACTTCTTTCGGTAACACCAAGAATATTCCATGTGAATAACCTAATCCAAGTTCAAGTACCTGACCTTCGGCGTTCGCACGGTAACCGACTCCGACCAACTCTTGTTTAATCGTGTACCCTTCTGAAACACCAACAACCATATTATGCACCAAAGCACGGTAAAGACCATGCTGAGCCTTATGACTTTTATCTTCGGTGTGACGTTCCAAAGTCACCTGATTCTCTCCCACGTTCACGGTAATATCGGTTCCTACATTTTGAGAAAGCTCTCCTTTCGGACCTTTAACAATCACCGTGTTGTCCGGGTTTACCGTTACGGTAACCCCTTGTGGTATATCTATTGGTAATTTTCCTATTCGTGACATCTTAAGCCCTTTCTATTAATAAACATAACACAATACTTCCCCGCCTACATTTTTCTGGCGAGCCTCTTTATCCGTCATTATTCCTAATGAAGTAGATAAAATCGCGATTCCCAATCCGTTCAATACCTGCGGCATCTCCTCCACGTTGGTATAACGTCTAAGACCCGGTTTTGAAACACGTGTCAATGCTTTAATGGCGGGCATCTTCGTTTCCGGATGATACTTCAAAGCAATCTTGATGTTGCTTCTTACGCCATCCTGCTCAAACTTGTAGTTCAGGATATATCCTTTCTCTTTCAAAATTTTGGTCATCTCCCGTTTCATTTTAGATCCGGGGATATCTACTACCTTATGACCAGCTCTTACTGCATTTCTAATGCGCGTAAGGAAATCTGCTATTGGATCTGTCATCTCTTCTAAATTTTAAAATTTACCAACTAGCCTTCTTAACTCCAGGTATAAGTCCGGCAGAAGCCATTTCCCGGAACTGAATCCGGCTTATACCAAATTGTCTCATGTACCCTCTCGGTCTTCCCGTCAACTTGCATCTGTTATGCAAACGAACGCGACTGGAGTTCTTAGGTAGAAGGCTCAATCCAACGTAGTCTCCTTCCTCTTTTAATTTGGCTCGCTTTGCGGCGTACTTTTCTACCAATTTTGCACGCTTTACCTCACGGGCCTTCATTGATTCTTTTGCCATTTCGCTTTTCTTTTAATTCTTTTTAAATGGTAATCCAAACTCTCTTAGAAGTGCAAAACCCTCTTCGTCGGTATTAGCCGAAGTTACAAACGTGATATTCATACCCATGATCTTGTGGACATTGTCCAGCACGATTTCCGGAAATATGATTTGCTCTTCTATTCCTAAAGTATAGTTTCCTCTTCCGTCCAACTTATTGTTGATTCCTTTGAAATCGCGAATACGCG
Organism: Gabonibacter chumensis; assembly: GCF_024741215.1. NCBI lineage: Bacteria > Pseudomonadati > Bacteroidota > Bacteroidia > Bacteroidales > Porphyromonadaceae > Gabonibacter > Gabonibacter chumensis. The sequence continues at coordinate 406,250 of NZ_JANSKB010000001.1, forward strand.
GAAGGGCGGAAACAATAAGTCTTTCCAAAAATTCATACATACGTTCTTTACGTAAAGTCACTCTCACACCGATCGGCATGCCTTTACGCAATTTAAAATTAGAAACATCCTTGGTTGACTTACAAGTAATCGGTTTCTGACCGGTTATCGCCGTTAACTCGTTCACGGAAAACTCAAGAATTTTCTTATCCTGAATGGATGCTCCTACGCCCTGATTGATTACTATCTTCTCCAATCTGGGTGCTTGCATAACTGACTTGTATCCGAACTCTTTCATCAAAGCCGGTACAATTTCTTCGTTATACTTCTTTTTGTAATTTGGTACGTAATTCATCTAAATATTTATGATTTTCGATTCGTCGTTTTATCGTTAACACTTCACAGGTCGAAATTCTGCAAAATTTCAAGGCTGCAAAGATATAATTTAAAATCAGAAATCCATAATTAATTTATAATTTTTGATTTACGATCAAACATTCCGTTTATCGTAAACCAAAAATTAAAATTTCAAATCTGGACATCGCCTCTCGGCAATCCCTACAATTATTTCAATTCGGTTCCGGATTTCTTCGCGTAACGAACAGATCTCATCTTCGTTACTTTCTTTCCGTCCTTTACAATCTCCACCTCTACCCGTTTTCTTCCGACACGCGTCGGTTTTCCGGTAGTAGGATCAACCACGTTCAAGTTTGAAATATGGATCGGAGCTTCTTTTTTCACGATTCCACCTTGCGGATGAGCGGCATTGGGTTTCGTATGCTTGCTGATCATATTGATTCCCTCAACAATGGCTCTCTCTTTCCCCGGATCCACTTCAAGTACCTTGCCCTGCTTTCCTTTATCTTCGCCGGCATTTACCTGAACTAAATCACCTTTTTTTATATGAAATTTTCTATTCATCACCTATAAAATTTTAGATTTCAGATTTTAGATTTCAGATAAAGCAACTAACTACTAATCGTAAATCTAAAATCATAAATCGTAAATAATTAAAGTACTTCCGGGGCCAACGAAACAATTTTCGTATAACCTTCACGAACTTCTCTGGCTACAGGTCCGAAAATACGGGTTCCTCTCATTTCACCCGCGTTATTCAACAACACGCAAGCGTTGTCGTCAAAGCGGATGTAAGATCCGTCCGGACGTCTGTATTCCTTGCTTACACGAACTACTACTGCCTTACTAACTGAACCTTTTTTTACTTCACCGTTCGGGAGTGCGTTCTTCACGGCAACAACGATTTTATCGCCCACGCGCGCGTATCTTTTCTTGGTTCCTCCAAGTACGCGAATACAAAGCACTTCTTTGGCACCGCTGTTGTCTGCTACGGTCAATCTACTTTCCTGTTGTATCATGATTACTTAGCTCTTTCAATGATTTCAACTAATCTCCATCTCTTGGTTTTACTCAAGGGACGAGTTTCCATAATTCTCACTGTATCGCCGATGTTACATTCATTCTTTTCATCGTGAGCAGTGAATTTCTTGGTCTTGCTGACAAACTTCCCGTAAATCGGGTGTTTCTCTTTGAAGCGAACGGCAACAGTGATAGATTTCTCCATCTTGTTACTTACGACAAGACCGACACGCTCTTTTCTAAGATTTCTTTCCATACTTTATTACTTTACCGTTAATTCTCGCTTACGCAATTCCGTTAACATTCTTGCGATATCTCTTCTGACAGCCCGAATTTGCATCGGATTTTCCAAAGGAGAAACAACATGGTTCATCGTCATTTTAGTCAGATTGGTTCTCTCTGCCAAAATTCTCTCTTTCAGGTCTTCGGTGGTTAACTCTCTAATTTCTGAATTTTTCATCTCGCTAACAATTTTTTGTTTTGAAACTTAAAATAGCCTCTCGACTATTCCGTATAATCACGTCTAACCACGAACTTAGTAGCGATGGGTAGCTTCTGGGCTGCTAAACGCAAAGCCTCCTTAGCTATCGCATACGGCACTCCGTCTGCTTCAAAGAGAATACGACCTGGAGTAACAGGAGCAACGAATCCTTCTGGAGATCCCTTACCTTTACCCATACGAACCTCAGCGGGTTTTTTAGTAATAGGTTTATCTGGAAATATACGTATCCATATTTGACCTTGTCTCTGCATGTAACGTGTCACTGCAACACGGGCTGCTTCAATCTGACGTTGTTCGATCCACGTACTTTCCAACGCCTTAATTCCGAAAGATCCGAATGCCAGTTCATGTCCCCTCTGGGCATTCCCCTTCATTCTACCTTTCTGCGATCTTCTGTATTTAGTCCTTTTTGGCTGTAACATAGCTCTAATCTATTTATAAGTTAAAAGACTACTTTTTTCTTTTCTTGAATCCACCCTTTTTGCCGGCTCCAGCGTTCGGACGACCGCCATCTTTCGGGGCACTAATCAATGAGTTCGGAACAAGCTCGCGCTTGCCGTAAACTTCTCCTTTACAGATCCAAACCTTGATACCCAATTGGCCATAGGTAGTCAATGCTTCGGCCTGGGCGTAATCAATATCTGCCCGGAAAGTGTGTAATGGAATTCTACCTTCCTTGTAGATCTCGGCTCTTGCCATTTCCGCACCGTTCAAACGACCTGAAATCAGGATCTTGATACCCTCCGCTCCCATTCTCATGGTCGAAGCGATAGCCATCTTGATGGCTCTGCGGTAAGCGACACGACCCTCCAGCTGACGAGCTATGTTATTACCCACGATCACCGCATCCAATTCTGGACGTTTGATCTCGAAGATATTAATTTGAACTTCTTTATCTGTGATCTTCTTCAGCTCCTCTTTCAATTTGTCCACTTCTTGACCGCCTTTACCGATGATGATACCCGGACGCGCGGTGTTAATGGTAATCGTGATCAGCTTCAGAGTTCTCTCGATAACAATCTTGGCGATTCCAGCTTTGGCGAGACGGGCGTTCAAATACTTTCTGATTTTGTAATCTTCCACCAATTTATCACCATAGTTTTTACCGCCGAACCAGTTAGAATCCCATCCTCTGATGATTCCTAATCTATTGCTTATTGGATTAACTTTCTGTCCCATGCTAACTATTCTTTAGTAATGTTTTCAACAGCTGTCTTGCTTCCCAGCACGATCGTCACGTGATTTGAACGTTTACGAATCCGATGTGCTCTTCCTTGAGGAGCCGGTCTTAATCTTTTCAACATACCAGCACCGTCAACGAAAATCTCTTGTACAAACAGGGAAGCATCGTCCACGCGTTTTCCCTCGTTTTTCTGTTCCCAGTTCGCAATTGCTGAAAGCAGGAGCTTCTCCACTTTACGAGCAGCTTCTTTCGGACAAAACTTAAGCATATCCAAAGCTTTCTGTACCTCTACCCCACGCACCAAGTCCGCTACCAATCTCATTTTCCGAGGAGATGTAGGACAGTCGCGAAGAATAGCAAAAGCCTTCTCTTTTCTGGCTTCTTTATTCTGATTTGCTCTTAATCTTTTTCTTGCACCCATTTTAATACATCTTCATTAGTTCAACTTAACCACGCTTTATTTTTTCTTCTTGTCAGCATGGCCTCTAAATGTACGTGTCGGCGCAAACTCACCCAGCTTATGACCTACCATGTTCTCAGTCACGTATACCGGAATAAATTTATTACCGTTATGTACAGCGATAGTATGCCCTACAAAGTCCGGAGAGATCATGGAATAACGAGCCCAAGTCTTAATAACTGACTTCTTATTGGTCTCATTCATTACCAAAATTTTTCTCTCTAATTTGAAATCTATAAAAGGGCCTTTTTTTAACGAACGACTCATAACATCAATAATTAATCAGTTATTTCTTTCTTCTTTCTACAATATACTTATTAGAAAGCTTCTTCGGCGCTCTGGTCTTGTATCCCTTAGCCAACAAGCCTTTTCTTGAACGAGGATGTCCTCCTGAAGCGCGGCCTTCACCACCACCCATCGGGTGATCAACCGGGTTCATTACAACACCCCTTACACGCGGTCTGCGACCTAACCAACGGGTACGACCGGCTTTACCTGAACGCACCAACGCGTGGTCGGAATTGGATACCGTACCCACAGTCGCGCGACAGGTCAACAAAATCATACGAACCTCGCCGGAAGGCAACTTAATTGAAGCATATTTTCCTTCCCTCGCAACCAATTGAGCGTAAGAACCGGCACTACGGGCCATCACGGCTCCCTGTTGCGGTCTTAACTCGATGTTATGAATAATTGTACCAAGTGGGATCTCAGATAAGAACAACGAATTTCCTACCTCGGGCGCCACGCCAGCACCGCTCATCACGGTCTGATCTACCTGCAAGCCCGCGGGAGCTATAATATAACGTTTTTCTCCATCGGCATATACTAACAAAGCGATATGAGCGGTACGATTCGGATCATACTCGATCGTAGCTACACGCGCCGGAATATTATCCTTGTCACGCTTAAAATCTATCTCTCTGTATCTTTGTTTATGACCTCCACCTATATATCTCATTGTCATCTTACCGGAGTTATTACGTCCACCGGTCTTTTTCATAGGTCTTAACAATGATTTCTCAGGTCTATCTGTAGTCACCTGATCAAAGGTAATTCCTACCTTATGTCTTTGACCAGGAGTCACAGGATTAAATTTTCTTACAGCCATCTCAATTAAATATTGCTAAAAAAATCAATACTATCACCTTCTGCTAAAGTCACAATTGCTTTCTTAAATGAAGCGGTCCTACCGGAAATAACACCTGCTTTTGTATAGCGAGATTTTACATCTCCCTGATAAATCATGGTGTTTACCTCTTTCACGGTAACCCCGTACATTTTTTCAATTGCCTTTTTTATCTCAAACTTGTTCGCTGCCTTGTCAACAACGAAAGCGACTCTGTTCTGCTTGTCAGTCAAAGCAGTCATCTTTTCTGACAATATGGGCTTCTTTATTATTTCCATCTTTTACTCTTCGTTAAGATTGAACACTTCATTTAGGCCCTGTACAGAACTCTCAACGAACACGAGATTTTTAGCTCTCATGATGTCGTAAGTAGCCAAATCACAAGCTCTCATTACACTCACGTTCTGCAAGTTACGAGCCGACAAAATAATATTCTCGTTACTCTCATTCAAAATCAACAACAAGTTCCGATCGTTTACCTTCAAATTATTCATCAATTGAATCATCTGCTTGGTCTTCGGAACCTCAAAGTTAAAATCTTCAACGACAGTCACAGCATTCGCCCCTGCTTTTACTGATAAAGCGGATCTACGAGCCAATCTCTTCAGTTTCTTATTCAGCTTAAAGCTGTAATCTCTGGGAACGGGACCAAATACTCTACCACCACCTCTGAACAACGGGTTCTTAATACCACCAGCTCTGGCGCCACCGGTACCTTTTTGCTTTTTCAGCTTACGGGTACTACCTGAAATCTCATTTCTCTGCTTTGATTTATGAGTTCCCTGACGATTATTAGCCAAATACTGCTTTACATCAAGATAGATAGCGTGTTCATTAGGCTGAATTCCAAAGATAGCGTCATTTAACTCTATCTTCCTGCCTGTCTCTTGTCCGGCAATGTTTAATACACTTAACTCCATTACTTCTCGATAATTACGTATGAACCTTTAGCTCCGGGAATAGACCCCTTCACCAATAACAAATTATTCTCAGGTATCACTTTCAACACCTTCAAGTTCTGAACCGTCACTCTATCACCGCCCATTTGACCGCCCATACGCATGCCTTTGAACACGCGTGCGGGAGTAGAACAAGCTCCGATAGAACCCGGCTTTCTCGCCCGGTTGTGCTGACCGTGAGTTGCCTGACCAACTCCACCGAAACCGTGACGTTTCACAACGCCCTGGAAACCTTTTCCTTTACTGGTCCCGATTACATCAACGAAATCTGTTCCTTCGAACAGGTTTACATCAATTACGTCTCCTAACTTGTACTCGACATCATACCCGGAAAACTCTACAAGCTTTCTTTTAGGAGTAGTGCCTGCCTTCTTAAAATGTCCACTTAGCGGCTTCGTCGTGTTTTTCTCCTTTGCATCGTCAAACCCCAACTGAAGTGCTTCGTAACCGTCTGTCTCCATTGTTTTGATTTGGGTTACAACACATGGACCGGCCTCAATCACAGTGCATGGGATACTTTTCCCCTCGGCACTGAATACGGATGTCATTCCGACTTTTTTTCCAATTAAACCTGGCATCTCTTTTTTTCTTTTTTAAAATTAGGTTTTAATTCTCTAATAACGACATAGGTTTTCGCCGTTATCATACTTTAATCTCTACTTCAACACCACTCGGTAACTCAAGCTTCATTAAGGCATCGATTGTTCCAGCCGTTGAGCTGTAAATATCAATCAATCTCTTAAACGTGCAAACCAAAAATTGCTCGCGGCTCTTCTTATTCACGAAAGTAGAGCGGTTAACAGTAAAGATTCCTCGGTGAGTCGGAAGTGGAATAGGACCACTCACAACAGCTCCAGTAGCTTTTACTGTCTTAACAATCTTCTCTGCAGACTTGTCTACCAAGTTGTGATCGTAAGATTTCAATTTGATTCTGATTTTTTGGCTCATGTTATTTAATTATGATTCATGATTTAAGATTTACGATTTCGACTGAAAAACAATCTACATCGTAAATCGGTAATCTAAAATTCTATACTAAGTCTACTCTTCCGCTATTCTTTTCAACAACCTCCTTGGCTATTCCCTTCGGAACCTCAGCATAATGAGAGAATTCCATAGAAGAACTGGCACGACCGGATGACAACGTTCTCAATACGGTTACATAACCGAACTGCTCGGACAAAGGCACCTTCGCCTCGATCACGCGGGCTCCGGCTCTGGATTCCATTCCTTCGACCTGACCGCGACGACGATTCAAGTCTCCGATAATGTCGCCCATATACTCCTCGGGAGTAACTACTTCCAATTTCATCACGGGTTCCAATAATACCGGTTTAGCCTTTTGTGCAGCCTCTTTATAACCTATTTTAGCAGCCATTTCAAAAGATAATGCATCGGAATCTACCGGGTGGAAAGATCCGTCGATCAACGTGATCTTCAAGCTTTCCAACGGATAACCCGCCAACACACCACTCTCCATAGCCTCTTTGAATCCTTTCTCCACGGAGGGGATAAACTCCTTCGGAATATTACCGCCTTTTACCTCGTTCACGAACGTCAGACCTTCTTTACCTTCTTCAGCCGGCTCCATTCGGAAGATGATATCGGCAAATTTACCGCGACCACCCGTCTGTTTTTTGAACACATGACGATGTTCGAATACACCGGTAATAGCTTCCTTGTAAGCAACCTGAGGAGCGCCCTGATTACACTCTACCTTGAACTCGCGTCTCAGGCGGTCCAAAATAATATCCAAGTGAAGCTCTCCCATTCCGCTGATAACGGTCTGACCCGAATCTTCATCCGTTTTTACGCGGAAAGTCGGATCCTCTTCAGCCAACTTGGCCAAAGCCATTCCCAACTTATCCGTATCTTTTTGCGTAAGCGGTTCCACGGCAATACCGATCACCGGTTCCGGGAAGGTCATACTCTCCAGTACGATCGGATTCTCCTCGGTACATAAGGTATCCCCCGTACGAATATCCTTAAACCCGACGCAAGCACAAATATCACCGGCCTCAAGAACATCTCTCGGCTGTTGTTTGTTTGAATGCATCTGGAATAAACGCGAAATACGCTCTTTTTTATCTGTACGCGGATTATATACATACGAACCCGCTTCGATCTTACCGGAATAAATACGCGTATAACACAAACGTCCCACGAAAGGATCCGTGGCGATCTTAAATGCCAACGCGGAAAGCGGAGCCTCGGGATCGATCTCGAAAATTTTCTCCTCTCCCGTTCTCGGATCCGTACCTGCAGCAGCCGGAATATCCAACGGATGAGGCAAATAAGCAATTACCGCATCCAACAGGTTTTGAACTCCTTTATTTTTAAAAGAAGAACCGCACATTACCGGACAGAAATCCATCGCTATCACGGCCTTACGGACCACAGCTTTTAATTCCTCCACGGTAATCGATTCCGGATCTTCAAAGAAACGTTCCATCAATGCTTCGTCCTGAACAGCCGCGGCCTCGACCAACTTCTCTCTCCACTCTTGAGCTTCAGCCAACATGTTGGCAGGAATCTCTTTTATCGTCGCCGTCATCTCTCCATTCTCCCACACGTAAGCCTTCATTTCAATCAAATCGATCACACCCTGGAAGTTTTCCTCGGCACCGATCGGAAGTTGAAGCGGAATCGGATTAGCTTTCAATTTTTCACGGATCTCGCGTACTGCCTTAAAGAAATCAGCACCTGAACGGTCCATTTTATTCACGAAAGCGATTCTTGGAACTCCGTACTTGTTTGCCTGACGCCAAACGGTTTCCGATTGAGCCTCTACTCCACCCACGGCACAGAACAGAGCCACAGCTCCATCCAATACACGCAAGGAACGCTCTACCTCCACGGTAAAGTCAACGTGTCCCGGAGTGTCGATAATGTTAATTTTATATTCTTTATCCTGATATTTCCAGAAACAAGTGGTCGCAGCAGAAGTAATGGTAATACCTCTCTCTTGCTCCTGAACCATCCAGTCCATGGTAGCCGTACCATCGTGAGTCTCCCCTATCTTGTGAGATACCCCCGTGAAATACAGGATCCGTTCTGTCGTTGTCGTCTTACCGGCATCAATATGAGCCATGATACCGATATTTCTCGTATAGTGTAAATCTCTTTTTGCCATTTTCTTACTTTATCCCCTCCTTAAAATCTGAAATGAGCAAAAGCACGATTGGCCTCTGCCATACGATGAATATCCTCCTTCTTCTTGAAGGCCGCACCTTCTTCCTTGTAAGCAGCCATGATTTCGGCAGCCAACTTCTCAGCCATTCCCTTACCGCTTCTCTTACGAGCGAATAAGATCATGTTTTTTACAGAGATAGATCTTTTTCTTATCGGATTAATTTCCATCGGCACCTGGAAAGTAGCACCTCCCACGCGGCGACTTTTCACCTCTACCTGAGGAGTGATGTTCTCCAAAGCCTGCTTCCAAATATCCAAAGCCGATTTCTCTTCTTTTTTCGCCATCTTCTCCTCTACGATATCGATAGCATCATAAAAAATACTTAAGGCGATGCTTTTTTTACCATCCACCATTAAATCATTAACGAACCGCGTTACTAATACATCATTAAACTTCGGGTCCGGTAACAGGATTCTCTTTTTTGGTTTTGATTTTCTCATTTCTTCCTACGTTTACGAATTCGTTCGTCAGCTGCCCGTTTTGGTCTTCAACGGTCTCCCGACCATTTACTCAACTCTCGGGAACAACCCATAAACAATTCCTGTTAATAACTACTTTTTACCTTTTTCCGGAGTTTTACCTGCTTTCGGTTTTTTAGCTCCGTACTTGGAACGACTTTGCAAACGACCGTTTACACCGGCAGCATCCAAGGTTCCACGAACAAGGTGATAACGCACACCCGGAAGGTCTTTCACACGACCACCGCGGATCAACACGATAGAGTGTTCTTGCAGATTGTGTCCTTCTCCCGGAATATAAGCATTCACTTCTTTTCCGTTAGTTAATCTAACCCTGGCTACCTTTCTCATTGCAGAGTTCGGTTTTTTCGGAGTCGTCGTGTAAACACGTACACATACCCCGCGTTTTTGCGGACAAGAATCCAAAGCCGGAGCCTTACTCTTATCCTCAATTCTTTTTCTTCCTTTTCTTACTAACTGTTGAATAGTTGGCATACAAGTACTTTTAAATTAGTTACTTTTATTCAATTTGGCCCGCAAATGTAGTAACTAAAAACCACATCACCAAACATTCCAGCTATTTTTTCGCAAAAAAGTATAAGATTGTGAGAAAGTTAGCACTCCCCCCGTGATTAAACCAAACGACAAAATAAAAAACAGCATAAAGATTTTTTTAAATGAGGACGACATAAAGTCAAAAACGAAGGTTGTTAATGTTTGCTAAATAAAGCAAGAAACATCTTTTCAAGAAACATCTCACCACCCAATAATGGCAATAAATACGGCGAAAATACAACAATATAGATCTGTTTTCATCGTTTTATAAAAAGTGAAAAAATAAATCGATAAAATAAAAAATATTTTCTCCATATTTGATAATTCAAAGTAAAGGCATACGGACCGACATCGACCTGTTTTTCTTTTGCCTTGAATAACACAAAGAGGAGAAAATATCGACTCGATAATAACATACATCATTCATAATGACAAATTTAAACACCGTGGATCTACAACTATTTGAAGAAAAAAAGACGATAGACCGTATTCTGACAGACCTGAAAATAGGATGGTGGAAAATAGACCACGAAAAAAAAGGATACGTTCTCTCCGACATCGCGGTAAAAATGTTAAAATTAGACAGTAACATCATCCGTTTCAAAACCTTTACCGAGATGATACGGGAAGATTACCGAGCCCGTATTATGAAAGAAATTGAAAACATCGAGAATCAATACCTATACGACCAAACCTTTCCGATCCAGACTCCTTCCGGAGAGATATGGTTACGTTCCAAAATCATCCATAAAGAAACGGACGAAAAAGGCAACTCCTCCATTTCCGGATTTATCCAGATCATCCCTAATCCGGAAGTAACTCAACCGGAAAAAGCATCCCTTTTAAGAATAAACAATTTATTATACCAGTTAAATACCATTTCACATACGCTGCTCTCTTTTCTTCAATCCGATACGGCCGACACCGTTATCAACAGGATTCTTGAAAATATCCTGGAACAATTCAAAGGCGGAAGGGCTTACATCATTGAATATGACTGGGAAAAAAAGACACAAACTTGTACTTATGAAGTCACAGACTCCAACGTAAATAAAGAACAATCACGAATCAACGATATGCCCATGGAAGAATCTCCATGGTGGACGCGACAAATCACCCGACAAAAACATATCATACTTTCCGATTTAAATGAGCTCCCGGAAGAAGCTTATATCGAAAAAGAATTTTTAGCCCTCCAGGAAATCAAATCCATCATTATCGCCCCCTTAATCTCTCACGAGGGAGCATGGGGATACGTGGGTATCGACGTCGTGGAAGAACATCACGAATGGAGTAACGAAGATTGCCAGTGGTTCACCTCTCTCGCCAACATCATCAACATATGCATCGAATTGCAAAGATCGGAGCATGAAGCTCAAATCGATCGAACTTACTTGCAAAACCTTTACAAACACATGCCATTGGGTTATACGAGATTAAAACTCTTGTACGATTCCAACCGTCAACCGATAGATTATCTATTCTTAGACGCTAATTATGCCGCCGGAGAAATCAATGGTTATGACTTGGAAAAATACATCGGACATAAAGCCAGCGAATTGAGGGTAAACCTGAAAGAAGAGCTCGTCTACCTCCAAGATATCCTACATACCAAGAAACACGCCGATGTAGATTATTATATAGAACCTCTCAAAAAACATTGCCACGCCATTATCTATTCGACGATAGAAGATGAAGTCATCTGCCTCACCTCCGATATAACGGAATCATACAACACGCACGAGGCTTTGGATCGAAGCGAAAAGATTCTCCGAAACATATACGATAACCTGCCGGCAGGAATCGAACTGTACGACAAAACCGGAAAATTGGTTGATATGAATATAAAAGATCTGGAAATATTCGGCCTCGAACGGAAAGAAGATGCCTTGGGTGTCAGCATTTTTGAAAATCCCAACATTCCCCCGGAAATCATAGAAAAAATTAAAAAAGAAGAACCCGTCTCTTTCCGGCTCAACTATTCGTTTAAATCTATCGAACATTATTACTCCTCGACAAAGAAAGGAAATATCGAGATATACACGACGGCAAGTGCGTTATACGATAAACAAGGCAATCTTATACATTATCTGTTTATCAACATCGATAATACGGAGATCAGCAACGCTTACAGTAAAATAGCGGAATTCGAAAGTTCTTTTTCCGCCATCAGCAAATTCGGTAAAATCGGCTATTGTAAATTCGACTTATTCACGAAAAACGGATACGGAGTTGCCCAATGGTATCGAAATTTAGGAGAGCACGAAACAACTCCATTGCCACAGATCATCGGCGTTTACAATCATGTCCATGAAGAAGACAAAGCTTATATTTTGGACTCCATACGCAGAGTAAAAGCACACGAGATCGACAATTTTAGTCGGGATTTACGAGTTCACACGGAAGAGGGCTGGAAATGGACAAGAATCAATGTTATGCGTAATGCCATGAACAATGATCCCGACAAACTCGAAATGTTGTGCGTGAATTACGATATCACCGAATTAAAAGAAACAGAGAAAAAGCTTATCGAAGCAAAAAACAGGGCTGAAATAAGCGATCGGCTGAAATCCGCTTTTTTAGCTAATATGAGTCATGAAATACGAACTCCTTTAAACGCTATCGTAGGCTTCTCAAATCTTTTGGCGGAAACGGATGACCGGGACGAACGGGCTGCCTATTTCGATATTGTACAGGAAAACAACGAATTGTTACTGCAATTGATCTCCGATATTTTGGACTTGTCAAAAATAGAAGCCGGAACATTGGATATTACCAACAGCGATGTCAACGTAAACCAGTTATGTGAAGAAATCATCCGCTCTTTCAGCTTGAAAGCAGAAGAAAACAACATCGAAATTCTTTTCGAGCAACATTTACCCGCGTGTCGTATCAATAGCGACAAAAATCGCCTGACACAAATTATCACGAATTTCATCAATAATGCTTTGAAATTCACGTCTAAAGGCAGCATCACCCTCGGTTATTACCAAAGCGGACCGGAAGAGATTAAATTTTATGTCAAGGATACCGGAACAGGCATTCCCAAAGACAAAATAAACAACGTATTCGAACGCTTTATCAAATTAAACTCTTTCGCTCAGGGAACAGGATTAGGCCTTTCCATTTGCAAAAGCCTCGTAGAACAAATGGGAGGAGAAATCGGAGTGGAATCACAGGAAGGAAAAGGTTCCTGTTTCTGGTTTACACACCCGTTCCACCCCGAAGTACAACTTAAATTATCTTTTGAAACCACAGAAGTAAAAGCAATCGAACCCGCCCACCTTTTTTCAAATCCTACCCGACCGACCATATTAGTAGCCGAAGACACGGATAGCAATTTTTTACTTGTTTCAGCCATTTTAAAAAAAGATTACCGTTTATTCCGGGCCGTCGATGGAATAGAAGCCGTTAAATTGGCCGCGGAGATTCATCCCGATCTCATCCTCATGGACATCAAAATGCCTCATATGGACGGAATTGAAGCGACAAAAGAGATCAGGAAAACAGATAAAAACGTTCCTATCGTCGCCGTGACGGCTTTCGCTTTCGATAGTGATCGACAACGAGTTTTAGAGGCAGGTTGCAACGATTACATGTCCAAACCCATAACCGGACCGGAGTTACATCAAAAGTTGCGTGAAATGATCCGCCGATAGGGACAAACGGGGCATATCCAAAACGATTACTCCCCTTAGACAAATAACGCGACGAATCGGATACAGATGATCAAAAACGCCCCCAAACCGATACTCATGAAAACTATTGATTTTCTTCTATTAAATGCTTAATTTTGTTAAGCATGCCAAATTCACCCGTACGCGACACTTTCGGTATCTAAACTCAATTTATTATGGATGCGACAAATTCATTGTTATGTCAGGTAGCCATCACAATGACCTCGAAGTTAAACAATAAACTCGCTTCCCTCCTGTTCGAAAGATGCGGAGGCATAGAAGGATTTTTCCATGAAAGCAAAAACGCCCTGCAAATACTTATGGAAGAATTTCATTGGAAAAACATTGAAATAAAACAGAAAGAATGGTTGGATCTGGCTAAAAAAGAATTAGATATCATGCAAAAAGAAGAGATAGCGTGTTGTTCCATCGAAGACATGGAATATCCCCCTCTGTTAAAACATTGCGAAGACGCCCCTTTAGTCCTGTTTTACAAAGGCCAACTGGCAATATCCGGAGATAAAATCATCGCTATCGTGGGAACCCGTAAAGCATCCGAACGCTGCAAAAACCGGATAGATTTCATCATAGAACAAATAGCCGGAATGGGATACAGCCCGGTGATTGTCAGCGGACTTGCCTACGGAATCGATATAACCGCACATAAAGCCTGTCTGCGGCATAATCTCATTACCCGGGCCGTCTTGGGACACGGTTTACACATGGTCTATCCCGCCCGCCACCAAGAGATAGCCAACAAAATCATTTCGCAAGGAGGAGCTCTCATCAGCGAGTTTCCCAGCTGTGCACCCGTGTTGCCTATCAATTTTTTACAACGGAATCGAATTATTGCCGGGATGAGCGAAGCCGTTCTGGTTGCGGAATCCGCCATTAAAGGGGGAGCTATGGCTACCGCCAGGCAAGCGCTCTCTTACGATCGGGAAGTAATGGCCCTGCCCGGGAGACCGGAAGATCTTCTCTCTTCCGGTTGCAATTTGCTGATCAAAGAAAATATCGCGGCTCTCGTCGAGCACGTCGATGATATTCTTAAAATTATTCACTGGGAAAATCGACCTCCGCTCTCCCGACAAATGTCTCTTCCGTTTTTAGGAGAAACCGACCTGGAAAAGACCATCGAACGACATCTGGCAGGAGAAGGCCCGCGGGATATCGACCAACTTCACGTGTTGACCGGCATACCGATCCCCACCCTCTCCTCCCTGCTCCTGAAATTGGAGTTAGAGGGAATTATCTCCCGATTACCCGGAAAAAATTATATGCTCCTATAAATGATTTTCTTACAGATTCATAGTATTCGGACGAATGACATATTAATATTTAATTATTATAACGTTTGCACCTGATAAAAAATAATAGAAAAAACTTTTGGAATCATAAACAAAAACATACCTTTGATGCGAATTTATAAAATTCGAATATACAAAGATGTTTTTTTAAAGTTTTGCTTAAACAATATTCAAAATGAGAACAGAAATTAAAGAATTCATGGACGCCTTAAAGGCTAAAACTGTGGGTGAAACCGAATTTCATCAGGCAGTACAAGAAGTGATCGAAACTGTTTGGGATACCTATCAGGCAAACCCCAAATACAAAGCCAATAAGATCCTTGAGAAAATGGTAGAACCTGAAAGAGTAATCATGTTCAGAGTACCTTGGATTGACGACAAAGGTGAAGTACAAATCAACCGTGGCTACAGAGTACAATTCAACAGTGCTATTGGACCCTACAAAGGAGGTTTGCGTTTCCACCCGTCAGTAACCCTCGGCGGTTTGAAATTCTTAGGATTCGAACAAACTTTCAAAAACTCTTTGACTACTCTTCCTATGGGTGGAGGTAAAGGAGGTTCGGACTTCAACCCGAAAGGTAAATCTGACAACGAAATCATGCGTTTCTGCCAAAGCTTCATGACTGAACTTTGCAAACACATCGGAGCTGACACCGACGTTCCCGCTGGTGATATCGGTGTAGGTGGTCGTGAAATCGGTTTCTTGTTCGGACAATACAAGAGAATTCGCAACGAATTCGTCGGTGTTTTAACCGGAAAGAATCGTGAATTCGGTGGATCAAGAGTACGTCCGGAAGCTACCGGTTACGGTACCGTATATTTCGCTCAACACATGTTGGCAGAAAAAGGCGAGAAAATTGCCGGTAAAACGGTTGCTATCTCCGGTTTCGGTAACGTTGCTTGGGGTGCCGCTCAAAAATTAGTTCAATTAGGAGCTAAATTGGTTACCATTTCCGGTCCTGACGGATATATCTATGACGAGAAAGGTCTTACTCAGGAAGGTGTAGACTACATGTTGGAACTTCGTGCAAGCAACAACGACGTAGTTGCTCCGTATGCTGAAAAATTCGGTGCCAAATTCTTCCCGAAACGTAAACCGTGGGAAGTAAAATGCGACATCGCATTCCCTTGCGCTATCCAAAACGAATTGAACGAAGAAGATGCTAAACAATTGGTAGCTAACGGTTGCCAAATGGTTGTTGAAACTTCTAACATGGGTTGTACTGCAGAAGCTGTTAACTACTTGAACGAGCACATCACATTCGCTCCGGGTAAAGCAGCTAACGCCGGTGGTGTTGCCGTTTCCGGTCTCGAAATGAGCCAGAACTCTATGAGATATAGCTGGACTGCTGAAGAAGTAGACGCTAAATTGTCTCAGATCATGAAAGACATCCACGATACTTGCGTTAAATTCGGTAAAGAAGGTAACAAGATCAACTACGTTAAAGGTGCCAACATCGGTGGCTTTATTAAAGTTGCTGAAGCTATGTGCGCTCAAGGACACGTATAATCAACTGTCTTTATATAAAAAAAACCGCTTCGAGAAGAAGCGGTTTTTTTGTTCCCCCAACCGACCCTTCTAAATTAATTTTTGATTTATGATTTACGATTTATGATTAAATGCTGACCTTACCCTCTTTAAATCGTAAATCTAAAATCCGAAATCGTAAATCATTCCAATCACCCAATCTCTAAATCTCTAAATCATTAAATCACTAAATCATTATATCTTTTAATCATTCTATTTTTATCCATTTCACCGCGTCCGCCACGATAGCCACGTCCTTTCTTCTTTGAACCTCCTTATCGGATAACACCACCTTCGCTTCCCCTGCCGGGAAATCGTATTCACCGAGAGAGGCCCAGCCGGAGGGGCTTCCTCGAAGGAGAGCATCAAGATTAATCTCCACCTTTTCCGGCTTATCCCCGTGGTAAACCGTGTAATAATAAACCACGCCTCCCGGACGCCCCGGTCCCGGGACAAGAGATTGTCTGTACACTTTCCCCATCACCCGGTAACGTCCCGCTTCCGGTAGATTTACCCGCCAGGTAGCCGTCGATTTCCCTCGCCCTCCGCTAATACAATGACATCCTTGAATCGAATCCCCTTCCGCTTCTATCGTGACCACCGGAACCCAACGAGAAGTCTCTCCTTCATAAAAATCCCGGACTTCGGGAGCCTTTTGAAACCACTTTTGAAGCCAGGTAAGATTGCCGTCTACCAACTCGAAACCGGAGTCCTGATCATCCACCACAAACTCTCCCTCGTTCCGGTCGGCCAAAAACTCCTCCGCGGGAATGGACCGCCACTCTCTACCGGGCTCCCAAACCGAATCGTTCTTTACGGTCACTCCTTTAAAAAGGAAAATATTCGGCCGATTAGCAGACAAGCCCGTGTTCATATTATTGATCGTTACTCTATCCACAGGAGATCTCCCCTTCGGCGAATCTTGCAGGATAAAGGTAAAAGCCTTGGCCTCCCCGGGACGTATATAGCAACTGAAACGTTCCACGGATATCATATTCCCGTACTCGATAGAGACCACACCACCCGTCTTACCCATGTTCATAATTTTGCCTTCCGCCTTAAACATCCTCGTCTTCGGATTATAATACATTATTCCCCCCTTCATTCGGAAAAATTGCTCGTGCCGAGTGGTGACCCAATCCGAAACCACACTATCTATATCCACTCCCCAACGGGTGGTCCATGCACCTGCCAACGAATCGTAACCGATCTCCCCGTTACGATAACGGTACAAGCTATCCAAACAATCTTTCAACGGGCGTTGAGGAATATTTAACGTTAACCGGGCCCATAAATCTTGTACCTTCGTGTAGAATAAACTGCTTTTAAAACGATCGTCCAATTCTTGATCGGATAAAACATCCCGTAACGAGTGACCGCACAGGTAATCGTATTTCGATTTATTCCGACTGAACATAAACCCGTAAACACTTTGGTCCATGTTAAACGAATTCACGCCGCCTTGTAATTGCTCGAATACATGCCCTAAAAAAGGATTTTCCAAGGAGTGTATCCAGACTTTCCGGTCTCCCCCCAAGGAACCTATACTCCAATCGACAGGTCTATTTTCATAATCTGCTTCTTTCCGGCCCATATCCCAAAGCGGATGGCTACTCGTCTCTCGAACCGTACCGTTAAACAATCGACCGTGTAAAGCGTCGGCCACCGCGAAAAATTCGTTCCCGTTTTTGATTTTTCCGGCAGTCATCACCCCCGCCATATCCAGGTCGAATCCCCGTTCCCGAATAAAAGCCATTCCCGGCTCCACGAGTCCAGCTGACGTTTTTCCCCCGTGGGAAGCTAAACGAAACGAAACGGGGACCTCCGACACGTGCAGATAAGGAGCTTCCGCCTCATACCAGCTCATCGTCCGGAAATTTCTATAATTATACCAGTACATGGCGGGGGGAGTCTTCCACAAGAAAACAAAAGCCGATCGGTTAACTCCGGAAAAAATAGGGGCCAATTCTTTCACGAGACTGAAAGAATGGACTTGGAAACCGAAGGTTTCATCCACCGCCAAACGATAGTCCCTCGTGTTAGCCCCGTACAACGAGATACCGTTCAACGGGTTCCGGCAGGTAAAACGAATACCGTTTTTCAGTCGCTCGGGAACGCCCTGCGAGAGAATCGTTTTTTGCGAGGGATTTTCCACGACCAGCGTGAAAAGGGTGAAATCCCGACCCGTTGCTAACGGCATAAAGGGATTCACCGGGGGAATAGCCACCGGGTACCACGTGCATGCCGGCGTTAACAGGAGAAAATTCTTCCCCGTGAAAGCCCCCTGCCGACCTGTCGGGAAAAAACGATCCCCGTGAAACGCATCCTCGTACGCTTTGTCCGGCAAATGCAGGTCGCAATAACGATCGTCTACCCGACCCTCGTACTTCAACCGCAAGGACAAGGTATCTCCCGGTCCCAAAGCCCGGTCGATCAAGACGAATTGTTGATCCCGCCGGTACGGCAAATTCCCGCCGCCCGACTGAACCGAAATCACCCGCAATCCCGGGTTCAGGAAAAGCACGATCTGGCATAAAGGCTCTTTTTCCGGGTTATAAACCAGCAAGTCGCTCTCCGCCTTCAAAACATGACCCGACTGACGCAACCGGATAACGTGCTTTCTCACTCGGCAGGTCGCCTCCTCCCAGTTCCGCTCGAAGCTCGACCGGTAAGCCGATCGTACCGAACGATCCCGGTAATAGGAGCATTCCAGCAAAACGCCACATGTCAATCCCGCGAGTAAAAGAGCAATCCCGCCCAGCACGTGAATTCTTCCGGTTCCTCGGCGATTCGGCAGGCGTTTCATCCCCCTCGCGCTCCACGCCAACAATCCCGTGCCGATCAAAGCGTAAGCCGAACGATGCAACAGGTAACGGGGAAGATTCACGTGCCCCGTGATTTCAGAAAAAAGATTCGGCAACCCGCTTCCCGTGTAATCGAGTGTCCCGTGCAGGTGATAAGGCAACCAGAACAAGCAGCCCGCCAACCAGATCGCGGAAAGAACGATCGCCGCGAAACGACCTCCGGAAACACTGCTGACCCATAAAGAAAAACCCGCCACCAGTAGCCACGAGGGAAGATTTAACGTCAACAAATAAAACAGGTAACACGACCAGCTCACCGGGGCCAAACTCGTCAGGTTAACGATAAAAACCGAAACCACTATCACCGTGACATTCACCAACCCGAAAAGCAACAAATTACCCGCGATCGTCCCCCAGTAGAATGTCGCGTTATCGGCCGGGCGAGCCCACGTACTATCGAAAGCCCCCGGACGGCCCAGCCGCCGGGGAATATCCGCCATCATCACCGCCAGGAACAACGACTGTACCACGCTATACAGGTAAGCGTTTACCAGCGGCATCGAACAGGGCAAAGCCATCGTCTTCCAGTTGTCTGCCCCTTGTCCCTGCCAGTACACGTGACAAGCCACTATCCCGACCAACGATAACAACGCAAAAAACCGAAAAACCCAACTCCGCCCCTGCTGCTTTACCTCGTATACCGCCACCAAAAACAGTTCACGCAACTCCATCATTTCTCATTTTAAATTTTACTTAGGCCAATACAAGCATTTTAGATCTCCAAATCAAACTTTTTGTTCGGGTACAAATCAATTGATCGAAAGGATTACTTACCTCGTTCATTTTTAAATGATCTGCTTTCCCTGTAATAACGGCCATAGGAGGGCCAGAGACGGTAAGGGTAACACATAGCTTATATTTAAAAATAGTACTTCCTCCCTGAATTGTATCCTGTCCAAACCAATACTCAGCTTCGTCTTCAGCTGTAACACAACACAAAGTGAAAGCAGAAACTTTTCCCAGATTTCTATACTCAAGATTACCTGACGATTTTTTGATACAAAGTTTGACATATCGACTACCATCAAAAACCCCAAAAAAACTAACATGAAAAGTTTCTCCGGGATTACATACTCGAGTACGATAAATTACTTGATTTTGCGCCATTCCTGTTAAAACTCCTCCTACAAGAAGAATCAACGTTACCACTACGAATTGAATTGTCTTTTTCATGATCTTAAAATTTAAAGCTTTGAAAATAATTAGTTTCGGGAATAATTTCCTTTCAATTATCCCCATGATCCCCGGGCATTTACTACCCGCCATTATCCTCCTTTAGCTATTTCCAGATCACATTTAACAAGCCGATTCTTTGACAAAATATCACCTCCTCTTTCTCTCTTTTTAATCACAGAATCTCTTAATCTCTTTAATCATCCAATCCAAAATCCCCAATCTCTTAATCACTCAATCACAGAATCATTATATCTTCTAATCACAGAATCACTCAATCCCTCTTTTTATTGTAAACTGTAGATTATAGATTGGATACTGTTTTTTGTAATTTAAAATCTAAAATCTACAATCGTCAATCACTCCAATCACTAAATCCCTTAATCACTAAATCTCTTAATCATTCAATCACAGAATCATTATATCTTTAATCACCAAATCTCTTAATCTCTCTATTTATTGTAAATTGGACGCTGGTTTTTGTAATTTACAATCGTCAATCTACAATTTACAATTATTTCATTCCACTTTTATCCATTTCACCGCATCCGCCGCGATGGCCACCTCCTTCCGCCGACGTACCTCCTTATCCGAGAGGGTTACGCTCATCTCGCCGGCCGGAAGATCGTATTCTCCTATAAGTGCCCAGCCCGAAGACCCCGATAATTCGGCATCCAAACTGACCTCCGCTTTTTCCTCCCGATCCCCGAAAGAGAGCGTGTAATAGTAGATGATTCCGGAACCGTCAAAAGAGGTTCCGCCCGACGGGGAGTCCGAAAATTCGGGCGGTTTCGTATAGATACGATATACTTTTCCCATGATCCGGTAACGTCCTGCCGACGGGATATTCACTCGCCATGTCGCGGTAGATTTACCGGACCCGCCGCCGATATAATGATACCCCCGGATAGCATCGCCGCAAGCAGAGGCATCTATCACGCGTTGCCAAATTTTGGCATCTCCTTGCATTTGAAGCTGGGTCCCGACAACCCGGGGAGGTTCCTTCCGCCCTTTTTGGAACCACGAGAGATTGCCGTTTTTTACCTCGAAACCCGCGTCCTGATCATCGATGACAAACTCGTTCGGGTTTTCATTTTTCATGAACTCGGACACCGGTATCGAACGCCACTCTTCCATCAACTCCCAGGGTTTTTCCAACGTTCCCGGATCTCTATGCTCGAAGAAAAAAGCGGCCGGAACGTTGGCCGACAATCCCGTGTTTATACATGAAGCCGATTGCTCCGTTACCAACGTGAACGTCTTTGCCTCTCCCGGTTCGATACGACAAACGAAACGTTGCACCTGACCGAGAAAACCCCCGCATTCAATGGAAACAATTCCGCTACTATTTCCAACATTCATCACTTTTCCCTCGATTTTGTAACGCCGAGAATCAGGATCAAAATAGATCACGGCATCTTTCACCCTAAAATATTGCTCGTGTCTCGTGGTAATCCAATCCGCTATGACATCCGCCGCGTTTACCCCCCAACGCGTATCCCATACCCGTATCAAAGAATCGTAGACCAACTCGCCTTTCCGGTAACGATATAAACTATCCAGACTTTGTTTCAACTCCTGTCCCGGAATACCGGACAAGACCAAACGAGTCCATAGATCGTTGAGCTTATTCCATAACATAACCTCCCCGTTGTCCGTCCATATATCTTTTAAAGAATGCCCGATAAAAGGAATATTCTCCTCTTGATTCCCTATCATCGCGTTCGCGGCACCTCTCGCCACGTTAAAATCCGTTGTCGCCAACGCGTTAAATATTCTTCCCATAAAAGGATATTCGGAAGAGTGTACCCAAACCCGTTGTACCTCTTCCAAAGAAGAAGCATCATTATCGTTTTTTTCGAAATTCCAGGAGAACATCACATCTCTTTTTCCCAATCCAAGCAGGGGGTGACTATTCTGTTTTCTCCGCTTAGAATAGAAAAATTCGGGCTGAAGCACTGTAAGAACCTTGAAAAGCTCCTCGTCGTTTTCAATCGCCCCGATCGACATCGCTCCGGCAAGTCTCATATCGAATCCCCGTTCCCGCCAAAAGACCATTCCCGGCTCCACCAATCCGGCTTCCGGCTTTCCGGCATGAGAATCCGAACGGAACGACACCGGGACCTCCAATAAATACAGGTAAGGATTTTCCGGCTCATACCAATCTCCCGAACGATAATTTCGAATCGAATTCAAATTCGATCCCCGCTCTCCCTTCCGCAAAAAGATTATATCGGCTTGCTTTACTTTTGAGAAACACTTCACAAAACGTTTGTCCCAAGTCACGGAACCGAATTGTAAACCGAACGTTTCACCCTCCGGGAGCCTGTAATACTTGTAATCGCCCCCGCATAAAGAGATTCCGTTTAAAGCATGATGACATACGAAAACGACGGAATCTCCCCTTTCGAATACTTGCCCCTGAGAAACGACTACCTTTTGCAACGGGCGGTCCACCACCAACCGGAAGCGGGTAAAATCCCGCCCCGTGGCCATGGGCATCAAGGGATTCACGGGAGGTATCGCCACCGGGTACCACGCCGAGGCAGGGGTCAATAAAAGAAAATCCTTCTCTACAAAAGCTCCCCGTCGACCAGCGGCAAAAAAACGATCGTTATAAAAAGGATGCTCGTAGGCCGTGTCCCTCAAGTGCAGATCGCAAAAACGCTCGTCGATTTTTCCCTCGTAAACCACCTGCACGTGCAAAGAATCGCCCGCCCCCAAAGGACGATCGATCAGGATAAACTGCTGATCCCTCCGGTACGACAGATCCTCCCCGCCCGACTGTAAACCCGTCACCCGTAAACCGGGATTCAGGAAGAGAACGATCCGTTCCAGCGATTCCCGACCCGGGTTATAAACCGTCAACTCGCTCTTCGCCTTCAACTCATCGCCCTCCTGTCTCAACGCGATCGCGTTGCTCCTCACCCGGCAAGTTCTCTCTTGCCAATTCCGATTGAAACTATCCCGGTAATCTGCCCGTGCCTGCCGGTCCCGGTAATAGGAAGATTCCAACGTCACGCCGCAAAGCAAACCGGCTATCACCAAAAAAACACCCGAACAACGATTTAGCCTTAAACCGGCCGCGCCATTCGACAAACGCTCCATCTTTCCCGCGCACAACGCCAACAACCCCGCCCCCGCCAAAAGATACGTCAACCGGTGCAACAAATAGCCGCAAGGGTTCACGTGCCCCGTGATATCCGAGAACAAATTGGGGATCCCGCTCGCCATGTAATCCAGCGTACCGTGAACCTGATAAGGCAACCAGAAGATCGAGCCCGCCAACCAGCACACGGGAATCACCATCGCCAGCACTCGGGAACGGAACAAGTAACTCAACCACAACGTCAAACCGCCGATAAACACCCACGAGGGAATCGTCAACGTCAACAAATAAAAAAGATAATAGTTTAAACTCAACGGGGCTACACTCGCCAGGTTCACCGACAACACGGAGACCCCGATCACCGCGAGATCCACGAGCAGGAAAAGCACGAGATTACCCAGGAGCACGCCCCAGTAATACGTCGCGTTTCCCACCGGACGGGCGTAAAGACTTTCCATAGCCCCCTTCCGTGCCAATCGCCGGGGCACTTCCGCCACCATCACAACCAAAAACAACGACTGCACCACCCCCAACAGGTAAGCATTCACCAACGGCATCGAACAAGACAACGCCATCGTCTTCCAGTTGCCGCTATGCCCCCACCCCTGCCAATAGGCGTGACACCCGACCACCCCCAACAAGGCTACCAGCACGAAAAACAAAAACACCCGGCTCCGGCTTTGCTGCTTCAACTCGTAACCGGCTACGAGACTCAGGTCATGTAGTTTCATCATAAATATCTATATTACATTAATCATCTGTTCGTTCAATTTCCCTCCCCGGATAATATCCACGATCCGTTCTTTACGAATAATCATCATGCCATACCTGTCACGCGTAATTCCTTCTTCCAAACGATAAGAATAAACGGGTACGATCCCTTTCATCATCGTGGGCAGATACACGAACTTAAAATTTTGACACACCTCCTGCAACGTCAATCCCGCTTCCGTAATATGTGTCGAAATAATATAGGAACAATTCCTATTCTCCCCGAAAGCCTTAGCAACTGCCACGGTCGCATCATAAGCATCTTTCACATTCGTTCCCTTGAACAATTCATCAAAAACAATCACCAAATTTTTCCCGACATGCACCTCCTCCGCAACATACTTTGCCCGCAGCACTTCCGCGTAAAAATGACTATATCCCAAGTCCATATGATCAGACACGTTAATCGAGGTGTACAACCCGTCCCGCACCGCAAACGCCATAGCCTTCGCCGCCACGGGGAACCCCATGTGAGCCAAATAAACCGCCACACCGAACGACTTCATAAGCGTCGATTTCCCGGCCATGTTTGCACCCGTCAGGAACAACACGTTATGTTTGCCGTCTATCCGGAGAGAGTTACCCACCGATCCCGGTAGTTGCGGATGATACACTCCCGTCATATCGATGACGTTTTTCCCCTCTTCTCCCGCATAAGCCACAGCCCTTACGAACCCCTTCTCCCTCGCCACATCCGCAACAGCTATATACACGTCCGCATGATAAATAATTTCCAACAACCGACCTAATTCCTTCCGGCAAACATAGCGCAACAAGTAATCGTAACGGGCGACTTTCGCCACGGAAAACTTCCGCGCTCCCCGCCCCCCGCGTATCGGACGCAACCTCTCGTTATTCAAAATTTCAAAAGTTTCGTTTATCACGTCGACGTAAGCCGAATTTTTCCCCTCTTCACTCAATAAGGTATTAAAATCATAACACGCGCTCAACAGCTCTATCGTGTCCTCAAGGCCGGAACAAATCATCTCGTAAACCTTTTCTTTCGCCGCATGACGAACAAGTTTCAAACAACAAGTATTCAGCCATACTGCCCAACGGTTGGAACACACTTTCATTCCCAGGTAACGCTCCACCCGGCCAAGCAACTCCTTCGTGAAAGGGAAGACCGCATTTTTTTCCCGGAAAAATTCGAATACCCTTCCTCGTTTATTAATCGTTTCGACATCCGTCAAAGGATGTTCGAATAAATATTCCAAAACTTGCTCACCCCCGCGGGTAGAAGTACGATTAAACAAGTTAAAAATAGAACGCTCTTTAAACTTCCCGAGTATATTCAAATCCGACAACGTTTGCTTGTCCACGGCAAAGCCCCGATCCTTCCTTGTCCGTTCACCACCTCTCGCTTTTAAGAGGTCCGTTATCCCCGCGTTATGCACGATCGTCATCCCGTAGCGATCATCGGTAATCCCTTGCTTTAACCTGTAGGAGTAAACCGGTACTCCCTCCCTCATTTCCGTGGGCAAATAGACGAAATCGATATTGTTGCACCTGCCTCGTAGCACCTCGCCAGACTCTACGATATGAGTAGAAATCATGAACAACGAATTCTTCCTCGCTGCAAAAGCCTCCATCACTGCCACCGTCGCATCATACGCATCCTTGACATTCGTACCCCGAAACAACTCGTCAAAAACAACCACCAGATTGTCTAAATGGCAAACCCGCTCCGCCACTTTCCGAACCCGTAATACCTCCGCGTAAAAATGGCTATACCCCATATTCAAACTATCCGGTAAATTGATTGTCGTGTACATCCCGTTCCTGACGGAAAACTCCATCCGTTTCACGGGTAAAGGAAATCCCATGTGAGCCAAGAACACCGACACGGCGAACGTTTTCATAAACATCGACTTCCCTGCCATATTGGCCCCTGTCAGAAAAACCACGTTACGGTTCCCGTCGATGTTCAGCCTGTTCGGCACCGCGTTCTCCAGCAAAGGATGGTACATTCCCTCGATACGCAACACGTTCTCCCCCGGCGGCAAAGCCTTACCGAAAACAAATCCCCGCTTCCGAGCCACCTCGGCCGCCGCGACATACACGTCGATACGATAAACGTGATGCAACAATTTTTTCAACGACTCTTTTCCATCAAACCTAAACATCCTGTCGTAATCGCCCATCTTGTTACGGGGCACTCTTTTCCTCTTCTTTCCCAGCAACGCCCACGCGAGATTCGGATCTCTCACGATCTCCGACATTTGCCTACACTCCTCCTCGTATGCTTCCGGAATCTGCTTCCCGGCAACCCATTGTAAAAATTCCGCGGCGACATTCACGATACCGATACCGGCAAACAGCCCCTTGTACAACAACCCGTACTCCCTATCCCGGTATTTTCGCCATTTGCTTCGCAACATATCCTCCTCCATCGCCCACGTCACCCGCCTGTCGCACTTCTCCAAATAACGCCCGATATCCTCGAACCACTCCTTCTTAAACGGAAATTGCATCTCGTTCTCTATAAAGAAATGGATAATCGAACTTCGTTTATTAATCTCTTTTTCATCCGACAAAGGATGCCTGAACATCTCTTCCAATACCAATGCCCCACCCCGTGTCGTTGCCTTAAACAGGTCATACACGGAAGCCCTGCCGCTTTTTCCGAAAATAGCGAGATCGTTCAAAGTCTGCTCATCTGTAAGAAATGCCATACGTTAAAAGTTATCGATTAAAAATGTCCAGCTCCGGCTTTGCCGCTTCAACTCGTAACCCGCACCCAAAACCGAATCACACCAACTCATACTATTCTATTTTTAATTTAACACCACCGTCAATTGACGATTGTAAATTGTAGATTGACGATTATTTAGTGATGAAGGGATTCTGTGATTAAAGGATTTACCTGTAACGGAATCTCTTCATCGACTATTTACCCCCGCCTATTTATAGCACTTTTACCCCGTCCCCAAACGCTACCAAAGTGCTAATTTTGTTTAGTATACAATAGTGACTTTTCAAAAAACCTTTTAATTTTAAAAAATGGACCATGATCTACTATTAGCATCGTTCCCGCAGACCAGTAAAATTGATTACCTGTTCCCACGGCAACATAATAAACTCCTGTATCTTCTGGTTGGGCCCAATTAATCCTTATAACACCCCTTCTCCTTGAAGAATCATAAGAAACTGTAATTCTATTACTCATCGCAGGATTCCGAAAATGGATCCTTCCATTCGAACTAAGAATAAAAAGCAATTCGGGGGTCTTACCAGGTTTCTGAACATATATATAAATCCAAAAACTATCTGAATTTAACCCACTAATAGTATACTCAATGTTTACTGTTTGCCCAGGATATGCGACCATATAAGGCGGAGAGCTAACAACCTGAATATTAGATACATTTTTAGCATTTTCTGCAATCCCATCAGACATTCCTCCCATTAAGAAGAATACCGACACCATTAATAACATCATAATCTTTTTCATAGCTTTAAAATTTAAATGTTTAACATTAATAGTCTATATTACATAACACTTTAACCCCCATATCCGAAGTGCTATGACATCTCTTAATCCCTTAATCACCGAATCTTCTTTTGAGCTATTTTCAGATCACATTTAACAAGCCGATTCTTTAATAAAATACCTCCTCCTTATCTCTTTTTAATCTCCCAATCCTTTAATCTCTTAATCACAGAATCTTTGAATCTCAGAATCTTTGAATCATTTTCATCGTCATTTTTTTAGCCGGGAACTAAAAAGGGCGAAAGAACTTTCGCCTCTTTCGCCCTTACACACTACGATTTTACTCAACACGATTTAATTCACCTTATATTTCATTTTTAATTCCTTCTTTAGAAAATATCCATATTTAATCGGATTCCTTTTTTCTCTTTTAGCCGAAACTCCGACTTTTGATGTATGCTAAAACCGATGTTTTTATTTTTAAATCGCAAATCTAAAATCCGAAATCGTAAATTCTTTAACCTATGATTTAGTGTTTAGAGATCAGGAGACTCGTACAGTCTCCCAATCCCTCATTCACCTAACATTTAATCACTAAATCTATCTAACTTATAACACAACTATAATCACAAGTAGTTATTAACGCCCTCTTCTCCTGATCCAGATAAATAGATACAGTAAGAGCAAAAGTCCCGGAAATACACCCATCAACATATAATCGAGCACCTCAGCTCCTCCTTCCGTGGTAGAAATTCTATTATCTATTGATGCCGGACGACGTACATCGATCGGCACTTCCCCATCCGACAACCAATAGAAACCTCCTTGAACTATCCCGAAATTAGCAACCCACAAAGGCGAACGGGAACGACCGAACTCTCCGTCGCTGATACAATCCGCATCTCCCAATACGATAATTCTCTGCTCTTTATCTCCCATTTTACGAGACAATGCTAATCCCAAGGTGTAAGATTGCTGCACTTCTCCCACTTCCGGATTATACTTCACATCTTCCTCATTTACAATCTCTTTTGTCTCCAACTCGTTCCAACAAGTGGAATCGGAAACAAACATCGGAGTTACTTTAAATCCTTTATCCTCGGTATATTCCAATCCGGTAGCCGAAGGCATAACAATCACATAACTCCGTCTTAATGCATTAAATACGTAGGCTAAATCACCAGCTTCTTTCGTCGGTTTCATCACGATCAGATCGATCGGAAGAGCCGGGACAGTATATCCGGCAAACGGTCCGAGATTGATATTATCCTGCTTTTTCTTTTCCTCCGGATCCTTCGCTTTAGGCGGTTGGATCAGAAACCCATCCATAAACTTTACGCCGAATTGCTCTACCACCGGATTCATCACCTCCTGTCGTCTCGGTTCTCCGATAATCATCAGGTTACCGCCCCGGGCAATATACTTATCCAAATTTATTTTTTCGGACTCCGTCATGGGTTGTCTCATCTCTGCAATCACGAGAATATTCACATCATCCGGAATTTCCTTATCGAGTGTGACATCTTTGTAATCGAATCCTTGATTAATTAACGAACTTCGGAAAGAGGGCATATGTGTGAACATGCAATAATTTCGCTCGCCCGGACGATCCGTTTCCCGCTCCCCGTGTCCGGTCAGGAATCCGACCGTCGGCAATTTCATTACCAATCGTTTTAAAGCGGCTGTGATCTCTGCCTCACCCGGGTATCTTTGTTGACCATCGTATATCCGCAAGAATGTCTTTTCTCCGCTTTCCCGTTCTATTAATCGGGTAAAACGATTTCCTTCTGTCGTGATTAAATCGATTTGTTTCCGAATCTGTTCCGGAGTCAAAACCTTCTTCGGATTCATCTTTTTTCGCTCCATCTCTTTTTTCGCCTTCTCCTCGTATGTCATACCGGGATATATCCTTTCTAACTGATCGTTTTTAATCGTATCGTAATAGAAAACATATTTCATTTTAATCTCCGGTTTAAACCGGGTATATTGCTCAAATAATCGAATATCATTGTTATAGTTTTCAGGGTCCCCAATTTCAGCAAATCGATCCAATATGTTCACGTAAGAAGTAATTGTCATTCCCCCCGTAGCACGTTTAATAATCTCTTGACTATTCGGGGTCAATGTATTTATCTTCAATTGAGTGGCATCGTAATAAAACTTAAATACCGGACGAGACGAGACGTAAGCCAAAACAATCGCTAAAATCCATACTCCGGCATATTTACCCGAAGAGACCATCCAACTCACTTTTTGACGCCTTGCTTGCATACGGATAATCGTCATAAAAAGGAAAAGAGCGATCACCACGAAAAAATAAAGCAGGTCCTCCGTGGAAACCAAACCTCCCACAAAAGCCCCGGCTCTTCCGGAAATTCCGAACCAATAGGTAATATCCCGCAATATGGCGATACTTTGCCACATCCCTTTCACGTAAGTCAATACAGCCAGAATAGCCAACGTCCCCACGGCCGCCACGATCTGGTAGGAGGTCAAACTGGACATAAACAATCCGATGGAGACGTAAATGCACAACAACAGGTAAACACCCAATAACCCGGATAAAATAAGAGTAACGTCCGCATGTTCAATTACCACGATAGCGTATATGGCATACACCACCAACACGCCGATCAGTACCAACCCGTAAATCATCATGGCCAGATACTTACCCAGAATAATTTGCGTGTTCGTGATCGGGGAAGAGTAGAGCAATTTAATGGAACCGCTGCCTAACTCCCGGCTCATCAATCCCATGGTCAACAGGGGAATATAGAGATACAGATAGGATTGCACGTTCGAAAACAAACCACTCCAACCGGCAAAAAAATTGAGGGTAAGGTTTATATGCTGATATCCCATCACCTGTCCCTCTGCAACTTGGGAGATCATACCGGAAAACAGCATTCCGGTTTGAAAAGTGAATATAATTAAAATCAACCAGGCTATCGGAGAATAAAATAGATCTCTTAGCTCTGTTTTTGCTATCTTGAATATTGTTCTCATCTTTAACGAAATAAATTTAATAGATTATTTTTTAGACAACTCGGCAAAAATCGTATCCAAAGAGCTCTTCTCTTGTTGAAGTTCCGACAACTGCCAACCGCGTGTATAACTGGCCTCCACGATATGATCCATCGCCTCCCGGGCATCCGAAAATTGTACCCGGAAACGAGGACCTCCCAACTCTTCCACCCGGACCACGCCCGGAAGCGCCTCGATCTCCTCTACCGGGGGCATGGCCACCAGCGAAACCAAAATCGTACTCGGTTTAATATAATTATCAAATTCATCTACCGTACCGGCGAACACCATGCTTCCCTGCTCGATCATTCGGATATAGTCACAGGTGGCTTGTACCTCGGGCAAAATATGCGTGGAGAGGATCACCGTGCGCTCCTCGGCAATCTCCTTAATCAGGTGACGGATCTCCACGATTTGGTTCGGATCCAACCCGTTGGTCGGTTCATCCAACACCACGAACTCGGGATTATGAATAATGGCTTGGGCGATCCCGACCCGTTGCTGGTAACCACCGGAGAGATTCCGGATCACCCGCTTGGCAAAATGCGAGATACCGCAACGCCCCATCGCCTCTTTTATCGCTTTAGGCACCTCCCGATCCCGGATATGCCGGATCTCCGCACAAAACTCCAAATATTCCCACACCGTCAGGTCCGGATGCAAAGGCGGCACCTGCGGGAGGAATCCGATATGGCGTTTGGCCTCTACCGGATTTTCCCGTATGCTCACTCCCTTTATATACACGTCTCCTTCCGTCTGCTTCAACACCCCGCACATGATATTCATGGTCGTGGATTTCCCGGCTCCGTTGGAGCCGAGTAATCCGTAAATACCATTCCTTGTTATCTCGAAATCGATATCCCGTATCGCCCACTGCACGCTATAGCGATGAGATAAATGTTCTACTTTTAAAATCGGTTCTTCCATACAATATGATTTATCATTTTTACAAACTCGTTCTTTGACATTTAATACTCACTTCCACTTACTTTGGATGTTATCTCTTTAGCCGAAACCACCCGACCGCTCAATTGTTCCGTTTTCAACAGTTTCGGATTATCTCTATCCACGATACTATAAAAAGCCAACTTCCCGTTAATTCCTCCGACCACCAAAACCTGAAAATTACCATCACGCCCCACAAAGGTTACTTTTTCTCCAAAATCCGAAATCAACGGAAAATTCTTGTATTCTCTGTTTTTATCAATATAATTTACAGCATTTCCATTCGAATAGATAATCATAGGTGTCTCCGCTAAAAGTCCGGACAAAACAAAGGAATCATCCGGTACCTTCACAGAACATTCTATCAATTTGGAAAGGAGCGTTCCCGGAAAAGGCCCCCACCCAGCAGTAGCCTGTACCAACTCTCCGGTATTTCCATTCGCTCCACACTCTCCATAATATGTTTTACCATTCAAATTATAGAGTAATGAATACCTATATATCGATGGCATTCCCATAAATCCTCCTTCATGACCAGCATATCCTATATCCAACATTTTCGTACCTTGTGGCATATCCCATACTGGAGGACATTGGCTTACAGTCGAAGAATAACGTACCGGGATTAATTTACTTGTTGAATAAGCAGGATCCCATGGCATTGATCCTTCCGGTTGTTTATCACCAAAAATAACCATGATCACTCTGCTATTCTTTTCATCGTAACAAGGGAAAGAAGATCTAAGTCCATATTGCTTCCGTCCGAATTTTGTAATCTTATATCCTTTTTCATCCAAAAAATAGGGAGTAGTAATAAAAGCTCCTCCTAAATTATTTTTAGACAGTTGCCTTCTGAATAACCGCCCGTCTTCAGTCGCAACAAAAGTGGTTCTTCCGACATTGGCATCATTTTCCCATGCATCGACACGGGCGACCGGTTTAAAGTCTGCAGGAGTTCCATTACCGAACTGATCTTTTAATTCCGCCACTTTTAAAAAATTTTCCGTACGGAATTCATAAGCGACCTTGTCCGTGATAATAGTTCCCGAACCTAAAGGACCTATATTTTTAGCTGTTCTGGTATAAGCCAAGAATAACGGTTTACCCGGGATATTCTCCCCGTTTGCCTTATCGTAAGTATCCTTGATTTCAAAGATCGTCTTATTGGTTTGTTTATCCACGTAACGATCGATATAATAACATTTGGCATTTCCCCCGTCTTCCGCCAACACGAACCAATCACCCGGTCCCCTCGCTGCCGTGATAAAATAAATTACTTTTGACATAAAACGAGTACCTGTTTCTTTATCGATAACAGTAAACGTTCCCAGCAAGAATTCACTTTCTGCTAAAAATTCCGTCAAATTGACCTTTTTAACCACCGAATCAACTTTTATATCAAAATCAGCCTCCTCTCCGATAACAACACCTTTCAAGGTCCATTCGTAACGGACCTCTTTTTCCCGTTGAGCCGAATCGGTTTCCCATTTAAAAGCCTTATGACCGCGAAATTCCATGGTCTCCCCTTCCTTGCCATAGATTGCTATCGGCCGTGCAATAGGATCGGCATACCATTTCGGTTCGTTGATATTTTTATAGTCATAATTTCCCTCGTCTTCCAAGCAACCGACAAACAGGAAGAAAGACAAGTAAAACAATATATTTAGTTTTTTCATAACAGATCTTTTTTAATTATTAAATTTCCACCGTTATCTCTCCGTATTCATCCGTTTGTCCCGGATTATCGGTCAACCATTTCTTAAATCGCAACACATACTCAATGGCCAAATCCGGACGGTTCGTTATCAACTCCTCGTTTAATTCTCCCTTCGGATCGGCATGTTGCAAGAACAATTTATACTTCTTTTGCGAATAACGCCCTAAAAGCGTTATCTCGACCTCCTGAGTCCACCACTCCGGTCGCGACTCGAGGGCAGTAGAAATAATCACGGCCCGACGACGCTCGTATTGTCCCAGCTCCAAACCCTCCATCGGGACCAACTCGACGACTAACCTCACGCCTCCTTCCAAAGTTTTCAATCGATCCGTATATAAAAGCTTTACATGTATCGTATCTTTGATTTCCAATTGTTCCGGAACAATCGGTTTAGCGTGAAAAGTGTAGTATTCATCCAATTTATATTCATCTGCGTTAGCCGTCGTGGCCTCTTTTACCACTTTTAACCCGAATTTCAGATCGGAAGTCAAAGGAACTCCCGAGAATTGAACCACCAACGGGACCTCGATCTCCTTCGTATCTTCCGGGAAGAAAAAGAACGACATCACGGTAGAGTCGGCCTGTTTCGTTCCGGGTTTCAGCGCATCCATATAGAACTTATCGAAATAGATCTGAGAAGTTCCATGAAATACCTCTATCTTCTCCCTATTGCAAGAGATTAAAAACATCGGCATCCAAATCAACAGTAAAATATATTTTTTCATTATCATATCCTTTTAATTATCATTTTATATCGGCAGGCACGGGCAACAAATATTCGTCACGAGTCATCGGACGTACCTGATCGCCGATTTTTAAACTGGCATTCAACCGTTTGTAGAGATAGAACATTTGCCCTTCCGATAACCACTCTCTCCGCGCATCATGTAACAAATCAGCTTGAAATTCTGCCCAGGTCGTACCGGACAATGAACTTCCCCTGATTCCGCGAGATTCACGAATAGCGTTCAAGACCTCGTAAGCCTTCCCGAAATTCCCGTTATGAGCGTAATACTCCGCCATGATATAATGCATCTCCGTGGCACGCATGACCGGAAATATCGGCACATTCTCACGCCGAATGACAAAATTATTTTGATGAGGATACCATTTCCCGGATACCGGATACAGATAATTACCTAAATACATCAAGTATCTCCAACGATAATCGATCCCGGATTCATCCACTCCTCCCCGTTTAAAATAGGATTCCGATATTTGAAACCAATTTGGGGTAGATACTACAGTCCAATAGTTCCTATACATAGCATTCCGGTCATAAACCAATTTATCGTAGGCCGCAAATATCAAATTGGCCTTCATCTTTACATCGGGTCTTTTTTCGAAATTCGCCGCATCATGCCCGTCATTAGTCGTTATCCCGGAAAAATCATCCCTATACATGACAAGAACCCGTCCGTCCAATAATTCCATCTTAAAACCAAGAACCTTTTCTGCATAGTCAAAGGCCTCCTGCTCCATACCGGCATATTGATATACCCGGGCCAAAAGAGCCGTCACGGCATAATAGCTTAATCTATATCCTCTACCTTTAAAGAAATCATCTACCAACTCACTCTTAAATCCATCGATGAACGGATCTATTGTTTGTTCTCCGTCCTTATATTCATTCAAGAAACGTCCTTTTCCGACAATATTTACGGCTTGCCCCACAATCGTCGTATCGAACACAGCCGTTAACTCCCGTGCCATTTTCAAATCGGCGATCACTTTATCCAAAACGGGTTTTACGCCCAATTTCCCGGTTTGTATCGTCGGATAAGCATCCACATAGGGGATATACGCCCGTCCATCATCGTTCACGAGGGCCGGAGCAAACAAACGCAACAATTCAAAATGCATCAAAGCCCGACAAGCGTACGCTTCTCCCAAAATCATTTTACGCTCCATTTCACCCTCTGCAAAAATACCATTAGAAGCATTCTTAGCATTCTGGATCAAAGCATTGGCATTGGCTATAATATTATAAGCTTTAGCCCACATTCCTTCAATCGTTCCGGACAAACGGGAACTTCTATAATCAAATTTTTGAGCATCTTTATACTTTTCATCTGAAAAGGCTCCGTTGGTCTCCAAATCATATATTTGGGCCATACAGTCGATCATCCCATAAGTTAAATCCATACCGTACAATTGAGGATCACCCATAGCTTTGTACAATCCGTTCAAGACGGAACGATAACCGTTTCCGGAAGCAAACATCTCTCCTTCCGTAGCCTGGCCCTCCGGAGTAACGTCCAACCAATCTTTACAGGAGGAAAACATTACCGCCACGGCCAACACGAGTATATTAACATATATTTTCATCTTCTTTTCTATTTAGAATCCTACATTTACCGTAAAACTAAAATTCCTCGCAAACGGATAGTTAATAGCCCGTTCCTCCTTCACACTTCTCCATTTCGCCAATCCATTCGCGTTAAAACTGATTTTCAAATTTCTCATCTTCCACTTCCGTATCAATTCGGAGTTAAAATAATACCCGACAGAAAGACTCGTGAAATCCAAACGATTATCATCCTGCACGAAACGACTGGTAGGATTCTGGGTACGATTTTCTCTGATATCGTAATAAGGTACGATATTCCCGGCCTGCTTCCAGCGGGCAGACAAAACTCGTTTATCCACGTTCTCCGTCGAAATCTGGGCATTCTCCACCTTATCCACCAAAGTAGAATTATAGGTTTGTCCTCCCCATTGATAACTGAAATAAGCGCTCATCGTGATCCCTTTATAGGCAAGATTCACCCCAAAAGAACCTTGTGCATCCGGACTATTATCTCCCACGACGATCTGATCATTGGCATCCCAAGTATAAGTGGACAT
Organism: Gabonibacter chumensis; assembly: GCF_024741215.1. Taxonomy (NCBI): domain Bacteria; kingdom Pseudomonadati; phylum Bacteroidota; class Bacteroidia; order Bacteroidales; family Porphyromonadaceae; genus Gabonibacter; species Gabonibacter chumensis. The sequence goes on from NZ_JANSKB010000001.1 coordinate 442,440, forward strand.
CCCGTTCTTTTTGATAAATCGTTCTTTTCCGTTAGCAGGATCGATCCCGTCCGAAGGAACGGCATAAATGGCACTCAAAGATTTTCCTTTATAATAAAAAGCCACCGGGCGACTCAACACATCACCGTATTGAGGTTTTTCTCCTCCTTCCGTATACTCTTTCTCGTATTCGTCCAAAATCTTTTGGTTATAGGTATTCATCTCTTCGCTCAAAGAGGTGATCTTACTCTTGTTAGAAGCTAAATTAGCATTCACCGTAATCATACAATCCTTATTCTGGAACACGGTAGCGTTCATCTTCAATTCGAATCCTTCGTTTAGGGTAGAGCCGGAATTTACCTTATAAGAAGAGAAACCCGAATAGGTCGGAATGTTGATATTATCGATCAAATTCCGTGTTTTATTTTGATAATACGATCCTTCCAAGAAAATTCGATCACGCAAGAAAGTTATCGATAACCCGACATCAAATTTATCTGTCGTCTGCCAGGTCAATTTCGGATTGCCCAAAGCTATCAAATTAGCTGCCGGTCCGGTATAAAACCAAGTATCCGTAGCCATTTTAAAAGTAGTGATCGCTGAATAGGGTTCAAACCCGACATTTCCAGTAGAACCGTATGTCACCCTCAATTTCAAACGACTGATTAACCAATTATCTTTCAAAAAAGCGTAATTATGAAGATTTATACCAGCTCCGACAGACCAGAAAGGAGCAAATTGTTTGTCTTTTCCGAAATCGGAACTACCGTCCAATCGGACAGAACCGTCAAACAAATAAATATCGTTATAAGAGTAATTCACCGATCCCAAAAAGCCTATTTTACGACTGGTCGATTCTGTTTCCTGTATCGGACTTGGTTGCTTTGCAGCAAATTGAGGTTTATTCATATTACCCAATTGAAAACCGTTCAAGGTAACAGACGTAGCCTCTGATTCATTTTCTGAAATTTCGACTCCGGCGGTTGCATTAATAAAATGCTTATCGATCATTTTATTAAAATAAAACATACCCTTCAAATTCCAGTTCCAATTTTTAGTATCGCTTCTTCTTAACTCTCCCTTATCTTCTGCAGTAGCACTTGAATAACCAGGATCGGCCGGATCCGTGAAATTCTCGGTTCTGGAAGTGACACTCCGGATTCCCAACGCCCCTTTAAACTGCAGACCTTCCAGTATTACGATATTCAATTGAAAATTATTCGTAATATCGTTTTGTCTCACTTTATTAAAGTAGCTATTCAGATTAGCCACTTTCCACAAAGGATTCGTTTTCGGATCCTGAACACCGATCACGATATCCTTCAGCAATCGTCCATTCTCATCGTAAATAGGAGAATAAGGTTGGGCCTTCGCATACTCCGTGTAGGGTCCATAAGGAGAGTCTTCGGAACGTGTTACCGAATAATTAACCGTATTCAATAACTGCAACCATTTACCAGCACGATAATCAAACGTCAATCCCGCCCCGTAGGTATGCCGGTAAGATCCCTTCATAACCCCGTTTTTACCCTCGTTATAATTCAAATCAAGACTATAACGAATATTTTCCACCCCGCCCGATAAGTTCAAGCTATGAGTATGACCGAATACATTTCGTAAAGGTTTCGACATCCAATCGGTATTTACCCCCCGCTGAATCTCTTTCAATTTCTCGTAATATTTAATCGTTAACGAATTTTGAGTATCCGGATTATCGGAAATATACAATCCTGACAGACGTTCCACTTCCAATTTCTCTGCCGCATTACAAAGATTGTAATCGGATAGGTCGGGCATATCCACGCTACCGGAAAGGTTATAATAGATTTGCATCTCTCCCGGCTTCGGAGCCACCGAGGTTACCACGATCACCCCGTTGGCAGCCTGAGAACCATACATAGCCGTAGCGGCAGCATCTTTCAAGATGGTCATACTCTCGATACGGTTGATATCCATATCGTAGATTTTCTGTACATCCACCTCGAAACCGTCTAAAATAAAAATCGGCAGATTAGGATTATTCTTTAGATTCGTACGTTGTGTCATCCGCTCTTTCTCGATATCCAATCCTTTCTGTTGTCCGATAGAAGTTTCACCCCGAATGTTAAATTCCGGCAAAGCATTCGGATCGGATCCCCATAGTTTATTCTCTTTAATCCGGAAAGAAGGATCAAAGGTTTGCAAAGCCGCAATCACGTTCCTGGCATTCACGTTCATCAGCTGATCTCTTGTCACGGTAGTAGCATTTCCGGTAAAACTCTCTTTCCGCACATTCAAATACCCCGTCACCACCACATCCTGCAATTTGACCTTATCCTCTTTCAGGGTCACGTTGATGGTGTCTTTACCGACATATTTGATCTCCTGGGTTTCCATTCCCATAAATGAAAAGACCAACACGATATCTTTTCTCTCCGGCAATTTCAATGAATACCTTCCATTGAAATCGGTGGCTGTTCCCAACTTCGTTCCTTTTATCAGAACGGTTACCCCGGGCAAGGGAAGCTTTTTTTCGTCGATGACTTTCCCGACGATACGGATCTCCTTTACCTTATCGTCGGGAACGACGGGTTTTAACACGATCACCGCATCCTGAATCACGTAGGTCAATCCCGTTCCTTTCAGACAAACCTTTAAAATCTCTTCGATCTTGGAAGCTTTTAATTTGACATCGATCTTTCCGACCTTGTCCAAATCCTCCTGATTGTACATAAAGGTAAAATCCGTCTGACGCTCGATTGCCCAAATCACATCTTTCAAATAAGCGTCCTTCATTGAAAGAGTCACCTGTCGTTCATTCTGGGAATAAACCGCCCCGCGTACATTCAACATTCCGAGAAGAACAAAAAACAGTGTCCATCTTGACATAACCCATGCTTTTTTTAATCTCCCGGATGGATCCCGGAGAGACATCAGAATTTTTTTCATAAATTTGTTCTTTAAATTGCATTAATAGATTATTTCGCTCGGGCGAGATAGTCCGGGCCGGAGATGCTGGTAACATCTCCGGCTTTCTTATCGATCCCGCTTTACTTTTAAAATCTTTCCTTCCTTATGGATTTTTATTTTACCGTTCAGTTCGAATATCCTCAATAGGGGATCGATCATTTCATGACGTCCCATGTTAAACCCGAAACGAAATTCCTTAACTTCCTCGTCTTCATAAACGACTTTCACATCATACCACCGTTCCACATCACGCATGATATCTTCCAACCGAACGTCCCGGTACCGGAATTTACCGTCTTTCCATGCCGTACAGTAACTCACATCTACTTGCTTCAATTCCGTTTTACCCGTGCTTTTGTTTAAAATAAACTGATCGTTGGGAGTCAATCGTCTGACTCCGCCGATTGTATTGCCGGAAACCGCCACGGCCCCTTGTACCAGGGTGGTGGTCACATCCGTTTCATCCGCGTAGGCTGAAATATTAAATCGCGTACCTAAAACCGTCACATCGTAAGAAGCCGTTTTCACGATAAACGGTTTCTCCGGGTTTTCCGCCACGATAAAGTAAGCCTCCCCCTCCAATTCCACCTCCCGTATCTCCCCGGTAAACCGGATCGGATAGCGAATTTTAGTCATCGAATTCAAATAAATCAACGTACCGTCGCTCAGGCTCAATTGATATTCCCCGCATTTCGGCACCGTGATTTCATTATACTCCACCGTGTCCGAAATCTCCGCGAGGCAAGTATCGCTATACGTAAGCTGGTAGCCGGTATTATAAATAAAGGTCCGTTCTTTTTCCGTACTGATCGTTCCGCTCATGGTCTCCAAATCGATCTTCTGACCGTCGGCCAACGTCAGTACGGCTTTAGACGCCCCCGGAAGGATCGTACTCATCGGGGCAACGGATAGTTTTTTATCCGGTTCCCGGTTCACAAAAAAATAAAAAGCAACACTTAAAGAAATCACAAGCAAAGCCGCGTAAGACAAGAAGTGCGAAAGAAACTTCCTTTGTCTTCTCCCGAATTGTTTTTCCTGGTAATTTTCCCAGCCTATTTTTTTATTAAAGGAAGAAAATTGTTCTTTTTTTAGCTTTCGATTCTCCTCACGCACAACACGTTCGAATAAAGCATTATTCTCCTCCGAAGATTCCCGCCAAACCTCTAACTCTTCCTTTTCCTCTTCCGTAGATTCTCCCGTCAGAAAAGCCGAAATCCATCGAGCTATCAAAAAAGGATCGTTTGATAATACAAAAATGGATTAAATACGGTTTTTTGTTAATTTGTTGATAACAAGAGAGAAAGACTTTTTTGCATGAAGAAAATAGAGAAAAAGGTAAAAGAAAAGAGTGAATCAAAAAACGATCCTTATTGGCATCCGTTCTTCGCCTATTACTTATATAACACAAAAACCCGTTTTTATGGGGAACGAAAAATGAACTTTTTTGCTTATTTTTTTAGTACGAATCGACAATTCTATTATAATCAAACGATTACATGCAAAGAAAAATAATTAAGGCAGGAAAATAAACACGAGATAATAATAATCTTTCAACGTTACTTTCAATTTCTTATAAGCGAGCTTCTTTAAGGTATGAACGGAACTTTCCGCTATTCCCATCTGTTTCGCTATCTCCGAATTTTTCAATCCGTCCAACGCCAATTGGATCACCTCCCGGGTCTGAAGCGGCAAAGCCTCCACGGCATTATAAAAGATACGATAAGCTTCTTCCTCTACCAAATTATCTACAAAAAACGCATCCGATTCAATGAGCGAAATATCTTCTCTTTTTTCCTTCTTATCGCGAATCGCATTGAGACAGTCGTTACGGACAACCGTATAAAGAAAAGATTTGACTTTGAAAAGATTATCAAAATCTCCGCGGCGATTCCAATATTTTATAAAAACCTCCTGCACGATATCGGCAGCCTGTACCTGATCTTTTACATAAGTCAGCGCAAATACACACAAGGCCTGATAAAATTCATCAAACAGTTCTTTAAAAGCAAGCTCATTGCCTTGTTGTATCCTCTCTATTACAATATTCATAATTATGCCGGAAGAATTGGGTCAAAATTAGCAAAAATCAAATGAAATCCAAATTTTCTTTAAATATTGAGATTCCCCCGATGATTCATTATCTTTGCTTCCGACTAAACAGTAAATAAATTCCGTATGTTTATAGATACGCATTCACACATTTATGCCGAAGAATTCGAAGAAGATCGGGAGCAAGTCGTGGAAAGAGCGTTGTCCGCCGATGTAAAATACATCATACTACCGGATATAGACCGGACGACCCGTTCTTCCATGCTGACACTCGCGGAACAATACCCGCGTATAATGCTTCCCTTACTCGGGGTTCACCCGACTTCCGTTAACGCCTCCTACAAGGAAGAGTACGCGGCATTTGAAAAACTTCTCGGGAAATATACGATTTACGGTATCGGCGAATGCGGTATCGATCTTTATTGGGATAAAACTTACTACAAGGAACAAATCGAGGTATTCGAAAGACAACTGCATATCGCCCGGGAAATGAACTTGCCGGTCATCATTCACTCAAGAGAATCCTTGTCCGAGATTTTTACCGTGCTAAAACGCCAACATTACAATATGAAAGGGATACTCCATTGCTTTCCCGGCAACACGGAAGACGCGAAACGCGCCGTTGACCTCGGATTCCTTTTAGGGATCGGGGGAGTAGTTACCTACAAGAAATCGCTTATGGCCGAAGTGGTCAAAGAAATCGGAACGGATCGCCTCGTATTGGAAACGGATGCTCCTTATCTTACCCCGGTTCCTTACCGAGGAAAAAGGAATGAAAGCAGTTATATTCCGTATATAGCCGCTAAAATTGCTGAAATATTAGGGGTTGACGTAAAAAAAATAGAGACGACCACGTCAAACAATGCAACTAATTTATTTAATTTGCATAGTGAATGGTGCGAATAAAATTATTCCTGTTTTAAAATCCAAAACCTCGTTTATGGAAAAACCAGTATTAATCATATATACCGGGGGAACCATCGGTATGGTAAATGATCCTGAAACCGGGGCATTGTGTCCGTTCAATTTCGACCAGATTGCATTGGAAGTTCCGGAAATCAAAGAGTTCGGCTTTCTGATCGACAGCTACACCTTACCCGAGATCATCGATTCTTCCGACCTTCAACCCGGACTATGGAAACAATTATGCCAGATTATCCTGACAAATTACGATAAATACCAGGGGTTCGTAATTCTACACGGTACCGACACGATGGCTTATTCGGCCTCGGCCCTGAGTTTTATGCTGAACAACTTAGACAAACCCGTGGTTTTTACAGGTTCACAACTACCCATTGGAAAAATCAGAACGGACGGAAAAGAGAACCTGATCGCCGCCGTAGAAATTGCCGCGGCATACGACGAAGGCAAAGCGATCGTACCTGAAGTTTCCGTGTTATTCGGCGACAAACTATTCCGGGGAAATCGTACCACGAAGATCAATGCCGAGAGCTTCGACGCCTTCCAATCGTTTAATTATCCCCCTTTAGCAAAAATCGGGATTCATATACATTATAATTACGGTGCTATCGATTACACCCCCCGCACGGAATCCGTTTCCGCTTTCTGCGATGTAGATACGAATATCGCCATCCTTAAAATATTTCCGGGTATGCGTCCCGAAATCATGGACGCCATCATGAATATCCCCGGATTAAAAGGACTCATTTTAGAAAGCTACGGTTCCGGAAACGCTCCCACGAATAAAGTTTTTCTTAACAAAATAGAGAAAATATTACACCGCGGAATATATGTTTATAACGTGACCCAATGCCAGGGCGGAAGCGTGGAAATGGGAAAATACGAGACCAGTAGGGAATTATTAAATTGCGGGGTGATAAGCGGTTATGATATCACGACAGAAGCGGCGGTAACCAAGATGATGTACGTGTTAGGCAAATATAAAGACCCTAACGAAATAAAAAAATGTTTAAATAACACGCTTAAAGGAGAAATATCCCCAAAACGCATTGGCTTTTAACATTTTTTTTATACCTTGCCGCTCTAATTTGTGGTGGAAAGAGAGAAGAATAGAACGAAATGGAGAAGAAAACAAAATATAGAGTTAAATTTTAATTATTTATAAACTAAAAATCAGTTAAATAGATCATGAGAAAATTATTTGCACTAATAGCAGTTTTTGGAATGCTTACTATTGGAGCATCATCTATGCTAATGGCACAGGAAAACGAGACAGTAAGTGTCGATATCCAAACCACGGAAACAGAACAACCTGCAACAAGCACCCCGACCCAATCCATGGATGACGAAGAAAACATCGAGAGTTCTTCATTCCACGCGGTAGTAAAACAAAAATTCATCGAAGGTGGTGCCGCTTTCATGAGCTTCGTTATCTTGGCTCTAATCTTCGGTTTGGCTATTTCTATCGAGAGAGTTATTTATTTGAATTTGGCTTCTACCAACTCTAAAAAACTGATCGACAAAGTAGAAGATGCTTTGGAGAATGGAGGAGTTGAGGCTGCCAAAGAAGTTTGTAGAACGACAAGAGGCCCTATCGCAAGTATTTTCTATCAAGGACTTTCCCGTTACGACCAAGGTATAGATATGGTTGAGAAATCGGTTGTATCTTACGGATCCGTTCAAATGGGATTATTGGAAAAAGGTATGTCTTGGATTGCCTTGTTTATCGCGTTGGCCCCGATGTTAGGGTTCTTGGGAACTGTAATCGGTATGATCGACGCTTTCGATAAAATCCAGGCTGCAGGTGATATTCAACCGTCTTTGGTTGCAGGAGGTATTAAAGTTGCATTGATTACGACCGTTGCCGGTTTGATCGTTGCCATGATTCTTCAAGTGTTCTACAACTATTGTGTTGCAAAAATCGAAGGAATCGTGAACGACATGGAAGATGCTTCCGTAACTTTATTAGACATCCTTGTAAAATATAATCAAAAACACTAAATCACCATGCAGAAGATTAATAAGTTATTGAATATCCTAACCATTGTAATGCTCGTAATTACAGTTGTGTTGATTGGATTGTTTTTTGGAGGAGGAGATCTTCCAAATGCCCAATACACCACTCCTGTTTATACGGACCAATTGATATGGTGGGCTTATATTCTGTTCGGACTTAGTGCTGTGGCAGCATTGGTATTCCCTATTGCCAGACTGTTTACCAGACCGAAACAAGCAATCAAGAGTCTTATCGCCCTCGTGGGGATCGTTGTTCTCGTGTTAATTGCTTATTCATTGTCCGACGGTACATTATTAGACATGAAGGGTTACGATGGACCGGATAACAATCCGAGTGCATTAAAGTTTGCCGATACCATCCTGTTTACCATGTATTTCTTGGGAATTGGAGCGATCGGGTCTATTTTTGTAACAGAAATTATCAGAAGATTGAGATAACTCGTTCTTCCGAATAAATAATAAAAAGAATATGGCAAGAAAAACACCGGAAATTAATGCCACGTCAACGGCAGATATTGCCTTCTTGTTGTTGATTTTCTTCTTGGTATCAACGACAATGGATGTTGACTCGGGATTGTTCAGACGGTTACCGCCCATGGCGCCGGAGAATCAAGCTCCTCCGAAATACGCCAAAAGAAATATTCTGGAGATATTGGTAAATAGAGATGACCTCTTATCCGTAGAGTCAAAGATAATTGATATATCCGAATTAAAAGAAAAGGCGAAAGAATTCATTCTGAACCCCCAAAACAAAGACAATCTACCGGAAAAAGTGAGCAAGGATGTTCCTTTCTTCGGTAAGGTGGATGTCTCAAAAGGTATTATTTCTTTGCAAAGTGACCGAGGTACTTCTTACAAAATGTATATTGCCGTGCAAGACGAACTTGCTGCCGCGTATAATGAAGTAAGAGACGTAATGGCCATGAAGCAATGGGGAAAAAAATATACCGAATTATCAGAAGAACAACAGGAGGCTGTAAGGCAGATCGTCCCGACAGCCATATCCGAAGCTGAACCGAGAAACATCGCAAAGAAAGGAGGGAAGAAATAATGGCTAAGTTTAACAAAGGAGGAAACAAAGAGACCCCTGCTATCTCAACAGCATCTCTTCCGGATATCGTATTCATGTTGTTATTTTTCTTCATGGTAAGTACGACGATGCGGGAAGTAACTCTTATGATTGAAAATGCGATGCCAGAAGCCAGGGAGATTACCAAGTTGGAGAAGAAATCCTTGATCAGTAATATCTATATCGGGAAACCCAAAGCACAGTTTATCGGTGCTTACGGAAGTGAACCTCGCATTCAGCTAAATGATAAGCTGGCCACGGTCGGAGATATAGCTGAATTTGTTTACGCGGAACAGGAAACCCGGAAAGAAGAAGATAAAAACAGGATTACCAATAACTTGAAGATCCAAGCAGATACTAAAATGGGTATCGTAACAGACGTAAAACAGGAATTACGTAAAGTCAATTCTTTGCGCGTGAGTTATGCCACTCGTAAAAAGCTATAATATCTCTATGACGAATAGAGGTAAAGGGGACATTCGTCCCCTTTTTTATTCTCAACATCCTTTCCGAATCTAAAAAAAATGATTAGATTTGTCCCCGGAAAGTCAAACAGACCATCCGGCTCACGGTTCCGTAGTTCAATGGATAGAATGAAGGATTCCGGTTCCTTTGATTGGGGTTCGAGTCCCCACGGAATCACAAGATCAAAAACCCAAAATACTAATATTCAGTGTTTTGGGTTTTATTTTTGAGGCTTATTTTGTAAATTTGCACAACGAATGCGCAACGGAATAATAAAATAAGCGGCTGGTTAGAGCCGCTTATACACACAATAAAGGTAAATGATCAGTTTTCGGAGGGCTGTTTTGTGGATTTTTTGCCCTCCTCTTCCTCCAATTTTTTTTTACGCTTCTGGATGTGGGAAATTCCCAACGTCAGGATCGTGAGAATGATGTCCCATAATGTCGATCTCCAATTGGTTGCCATAGTTGCCTCCTTTCTTTTTGTGCGGAGCTATTTCCGCAGGTTATGAGCCGGCCGATTCTTCGGCTATGTTTGTGACGGTGGTCTGACGAGCGGATGCGTAACCGCTCAGGGTGTTGATGGCATAGATTTGTACCTGTACTTTGTCACCGACGGAAGGAGTTCCGAATTGGGCGGTGTACTTTTCGGTGATGACAGCCTCGGAGGCTCCACCGGCAACCGTTCCCACCTGCCGGAGTCCGTTAATGTTGGTGCTTTGACCGACAGACAACGGAGTGATCCAAACTACCAGCACGTCGTTTTCTTCGATGTTTCCCTCCAAGGCGATTTTCAATTCTGAACCTGAAAGATTTACGGCTTTGAAGTCCGGAAGCAAACCGGTCATGTTATCCACCGGGGTGGTTACCGGGGTGGTGATTCCGATTAGTTCCAGATTCATGTTACAACGGACGTAAAGGTTGAAGCCGCTGATTTTACCGGATATGCCATAGTAGGAACTGGAAGCGGAAACGACTTTTGCCTTTTCGGCACAGAGAGCGCGTTGCTCATCGGTTAAGTCCTGCCAGTTCTTTGCAAAGCGGGTGAAGTTCTGACGGACGACGCACTGGTAGTCTGTATCGGTGTAGGTCGGGGTAACTTTGTTACGTACGACCAAATGACCGGCGGAATGGGCGGCGGTGATGTTGCCGGTTGAGCCGGTGAAGTCTTCAAATAATTCGTTTGTCTTTGCTTTCATGGGTGTGGATTTTATAGGGTTATTAAATGGGTATTCACAATATAGATTTATTTGCAGTACCTTATAATCTGTGCGTATGGCTTTAACATGAGTGAAAGGATAATGCGTAGGATCGGTTTTGGGTGAGCGATGCCGGTGGTATGCCGGAGGGAAGTAATCCGTTTTCTTATTATACTTTTAGCGCCGTGAGAGGACGATGGAAAAAGAACGGAGGCGGCTGTTGGCGCAATTGCAGGAAGGTGGAAAAGGCGGTGCGGTGGGGTGTGATGGGCTTCGGTGCGCCGTCCTCCGGAGACATGGGCGCACCAGCCGAATGGCTTAGCGGGAACGTGGGGTATGCCGGCGTAAAGAGGTAGAGAAAAGAGAATAAGTTTTTATCCCGGCATTGCAGGACGTTAGCAGAAGCGAAGGGGAGTGTGGCGTGGAGATTCACGGGGTATCAGGGCCGCGTATAGGACGGTGTGACGGATGGGTATGGCTGGGATGGCAGAGTGCGGTATCAGGGATTTGCGGGTTTGGCGTGGGTTGGGGTGGAGCTTTCTGGAAACATAATCTCAAATTATAGGACTTTTAAGTGTGAGCGGAGCGAACGAACCTATAATTTCGATTATGTTAAAAGAAAGCGGGACGGACCTGCGATTACCAAAAATGAATCCCAAAAATATAAACTGACGAATAATAGTGCTTATTTTGAATAGTTTATTAACCTTTTCTTTATCAAAGAACATAAATAATACATATTAACGTCAATACTATAAAAGTAAATGCCAAGTTTCGATCTAAGTTATAAGACAATATTTCGGAACAAGTCTTAACGATTACATTTAATCTCACAAATACCCTTTCCTATTAAAATCTGATTTACAAATTAAGTTTTTTCACGATATCTTTTTTTAGCTTTGAAAAAGGGCGTTTATAAAACTCAGTCTCTTCATAATAAGTGCCAAAGATAAGAAGATATAATACTTCTTTGGTGATAGACAAAGGAAAAGCATTATTCAGACTTTTCAAATAATCTTCGGAGAAAACATCCCTAAATTGTATAAGATTTTCAACAATGTCTTTGTGTTCATTGTATATTTCCTTAATCTTAAAAAATTCGAGTGTGTTAGAGATTTTAGACTTTTCCTGTACGTTAATCAATATTTCTTTAACCTGATTGACTCTCTGAAGTGTGTAATCGAAACTAAATTTAGTTATATCATTATCAATATAAGGATGTATGTAATTGTGCAAATCCAATTCTCTGGTTCCCTTCACTGTTGAATTGCATATTTTACAACTTGGAATCAAATTATAAAAAGAAAGTGCAAATAAGGGATAGATGCTTTGAGGAAGAAAATGGTCAAATTCAGGGCGGGTTACAAATTCAGTTTTTCGTGATATAACTGTGACTGTATACATTCTATTGCAATATGGACAGACATGAATATCTAAATTTTTTGCTAATTGATAGGCCCCATACCTCCCTTTTTCTTCATTTTCTTTTTTATTAAATTCCGAATAATTAAAAATACTGCGAATCTTTTTCTTTCCAATGTATTGGACTAATACGATTTTTCGATCTTTATTTTTTTCCGGTTTGAGCTGTATTTTACCTTGATTTTCCCATTTGTTGAACGTCTCAAGCATTTCTTCCGGTTTACATTTAATGATTGATTCACATTCACTAATTGTCAGATCTGTACCTTTAATACGCTTTGTCAATATTGGCACTAAACCTTGCCAATGTTCCTCCAAAGCTAATTGTGTTTTAGGGGTATTAATATTTATCATCAGAATTCATATTTAATTCGTTTAGCTGTTTTTGTAATTCTGCTATTTTTTGTTGAATTATTGCAGCTTCTTCACTTTTTCCGAATTTCTTTATATACATGGATTGTAACTTTTGCTTTAATATTGGCTCATCTATCACTTCTATCAATTTTTTGGAATTCAAATAGTCTGTTTCTTCCAAAGAATTTAAATTATCAATAAGATGATTAATTTTATTGATCGCAAACTGTCCTATCAAACCATCTTTCAAGAAAAAAGAATGTGTCATCAGGTTATGAATATTAGCAGCGAAAGAGCGGGAAGGCCGTTCCTGATTTTCCAAGACTTTACCTTTACATAGATAAACAATATTGTAATTAGGAATATCAGATAAACTAACCGGCGAATGGGAAGCAAAAATAACCTGTAGGTTTAAATTCCTTTCATTAGTATACCCTTTCCTTAAAGTAAAAATTTCAGAGATTATTTGAATTAAGTTGTTAATATAATTCTTTTGCCATTGTAAATGGAAACCAGTTTCACCTTCATCAATAAGAAAGAGAATATTATCAGGGAAACGTTCTTTTCTTTTACTTATCCGTTCCCTGACCATGTAGAATCTTGAAAACAAATTTAAATATGATTTTTCCCCACTACTCAATTCATGCCAATCAATATCCATAAAACCAAAGTCATAGTCAGAATTTTCCTTTAGATTATTAGCCCAATATTTATTCAATTCTGCCAAATAGATGAGATAAACATCCAAAAGTTTTTGACCTTTAGACCGAGAAAGTTTAAAGGATGCATTTATGACACCCTCGTGATCTATTTTCTCTGAATCATTTAAAGAAGATTTCAATACTTCCCAAAAGTTTAAAATCGGAAAAGTATTTAATTCAAATTTTTCATCTTTTCCCAAAGCATCTAATAAGATTTTGAATCCTGTTTCAGCATCGATATCCTCAGGTTGTATCAATTCTTTTATACCCTCCAATGAATAATTCCATTGAGGCTTTTCATTATCAAAACAAAGACGGAAGTTTGTTATAAGTTGTTCTAAGATAAGTCTTTGATAAGGATCTTTACACTTTGGATTGTTTACATCATCAATATTAGCATTTCTGAATTTATCAAGTAATATTTTAAAACAAGTATTTAATCGAGAAGGAATATTTCGTTCATTTGCCGTTTTGGCCAAATATGTCGTTATTGTTACTTTTTCAGGCAGACGGATTAAGTTATTAATAGCTTCCCGTTGATCTTCGGAAATATTATTTATAAAACGAATCTGTCTCCGTGTATCCTGATGTTTATGGAAGAGCACAGAATCTTTGACTTCATGACGAAATCCCTGAATATCAATATAATCCTCGCTTAATAATACGTTAGAGGATACATCATATTTCAAATTGGGATAACCAGGTGAATAATTTGAAAAATCAATAACCGGAGAATAGAATATAGTAGTCAGGTTACTTCGGTCAATTGGTATCAATGATTCTTCCGAAGAGGTAATATCCATATTTGCTATATATCCTAATCCTTTATCTGTTTTGAATACTATTATGTAACCACTATTTCCGGTATCATATAGCCGATGGCTCCAATTATTGGAAAGAGCTATTCGCAGGGCCGCAAGCAAATTTGATTTTCCACATCCATTTTCTCCAATTATTGCAGAAACATTATTTACTCTCCCTCCGGTTTCAGCAGAAAAAAAATCTGTAATATATTTATCATTGTCTGTTTTTTCCAAGTGCAACCTGTTACGATCACGAGTAACTTTAAAAACATACTCAGAGCCAAAGTTTATGCCAGCTTCGCTTAAGTTTCTATAATGCTCTACCCAAAAGAATACTAATTGTTTCAAGTTTGAAATTTTCATAATTGAAATATTTTTAGGAAATGGTCCTATTATAGGATTCACTTCGTAACACAATATTCAAAGATATTAATTTTTGTCTTTAAGTGTTTGGTAAGATAAAATAAAGTTGTATATTTGGAATGCTTAACAATCCCAGAAGGTGGGGAATCCTGCCTTATTATTCGGCGGGCTTTTTTTATGCCTGCTGATTTGATACACGGTTCCGTACCCCCGTGGGGAGCATTAATGTGCCCCCAGCCTTCTGGGTGTTAAGCAACGGGAAAGGCGGAACCGTCTTTTTATTTCCGCCCTCACTCCAAATATCAAAAATTATAAGTACCGTTGCTTTAACACCGGAGAAAAACAATGGGCCGCAACGTCTGACGAAAAGTCAGAGGCGGTTGGAAAGGCTGTTGAAAATGGCCGGGAAACATGCTTTGACGAGCAAAAAGAATTATTCACATTACAAGAATGTGCTGGATTTTATGCAGGTTGATGCGGGAATGATGGAAACGTTGTTCCGGACGCTGGCCTGTTCGTGGACGGATGGACTGGCAGAGATTCAAAGGGCTTGCCATTATTACATCATTCATAACGGGTCCAGCAGCCAGAAGGAGAAAGAGCAGGTTGGCTGGGCTATCAGAAAATGGACGGTAATGGCGGCAAAAATAGAATTGTTCAGCCGGTTGATTTCGGAAAAGCTGTATTATTATGAGCAGATAAACAGCGAGCTGGAGGAAATTATGAGGATAAAGGCTAAAAATGCGATGGTTTAGTTATTCACTTGTAAATGCGGAAAGTTATGGCAAAGATTGATATAAGGGAAAACAGGGCAGAAATGCCGGAAAGGAGAAATGTATTGAGGAAGGTAATCAGCCCGGCAGTGGCCGAGGTGGCTGTGGAGATCAGAACGGAGACGCCGGAGGTGCATCACCTGAAGGTGCAAAGTTTGCTTGAGGAAGGAAGAAAGGAGGTTCCTTTTTTACGGTTGAAAGGGAAATGGATGAGGGAAGCCGGAATTGTGGAGGATTCGCATGTGAGCGTGACGGTGATGGAGGGGTTGTTGCTGATCCGGAGAGTGCGAAGCGAAGTGGGATGATAAACGGATGATGTTGGAACAAATATTATCAAACGGGAGGATGTCCGAAAGGGCCGCCTTCGTTGTGTGAACCCTTTATGAACCCTTTGTGAGCCCATTGAAAGAAGAAGGATTTATTGGTAATATATTTATAATCAATTATATATATACATACATCATGTCGTTGATGTACGATTTTATGAGCCAATTGTGAGCCCTTTATGAACCGTTTATTTTTTGAGCGTTTTTATTTCACGCTGTATGAATTCGGCGAGTTGTTGGGGCTGGGGCAGTTCGATGAGGTATTTGGAGACAAAGAGCTGGGTGTCGAGGCTGGCGGTCGCGTATTCGACCATTTTGGGGCCGGCGCCTGTGCAAAGGAGGATGCCGATGGGCGGGTTGTCGCCGGGGGCCATCTGGGTGTCGCGGTAGTAGGAGACGTAGGTGTTGAGCTGGCCGAGGTGTTCGTGGCGGAATTCGTCGTTTTTGAGTTCTATGATGACGTGGCAATGGAGGATGCGATGGTAGAAGACGAGGTCGGCAAAGTAGTAGCGGTCGTCGATGATGATGCGTTTCTGGCGAGCCTCAAAACAGAAGCCATAGCCGAGTTCGAGGAGGAATTCCTGTAAGTGGTCGATGAGTGCCTGTTCAAGATCGGTTTCCTCGACGGTGTCTTTCGCTTTGAGTCCGAGAAACTCAAAAGTAAAGGGGTGTTTTATGATGTCGGCAGGCTGAGGGTTGTTGTTTTGAAGTGCGGCAATGAGTTTTGAGGGGTTGAGGCTCATGCCGCAACGCTCGTATAGCTGGGTGGCGATCTGGCGGCGAAGTTCGCGGACGCTCCAGTTGCATTTGATGGCTTCGGTTTCATAAAAGAGGCGCTTGAGGGGATCGGCGATGGGAAGAAGTTCCGCTATATGGGAGAAAGAAAGGTGAGCGATTAACTTTTCCGGCGGGAAGGTGAGCGTTTGGTTACCAGCACTTTGTAATTCGTCCGACAGTGTCGGACAAATCGGAGAAAGGGGTTGTAATTTGTGTGACAGTGTCGCACGAATTGATGAAATGACAGAATCCTGCGAGAGTGTCGCAGAAATGGCGTTTAGTTGATCTGTAATAATATCCTTTATTTGCGGATAGGTGATATAGAATTGACGGGATAATTTGAAAAGGGTTTCGGTAAGCCCGCGGGTGTTTACTTGTTTTTCGAGTGTTTTGAGAAGATTAGTGCCGTATTGGGCCCGGTCCTCCCCTTTTTGCTCAAATTCGACGATGTAGAATCCGATGAGCCAATTGCGGAGGGTGAGGTTGCGGTTGATGGCTTTGATGGCATTGGATTGCAATGCGATATGGGTCTGGGAGATGGCGGAGGAAAGGTCGGGTAGTTTCATGGTGTTGATTATTATTTTGATAATAACAAAGATAATGTTTTGCAAGGCTATTTTACAATTCTTTTTTATCTGACGAAGCAAACGTTTCTTATTTTCAGTAAGTTTTCAAAATTAAAAATTGTTTTTAATATCATTCATGGTTAAGATTCTGGATATTAACTTATTTCTATCATCATCACAAACCATATTACCACCAATTTTTTCCGTTGACATTAGGAAGTTTATCATATTATTTCGGGCATGGTCTGATTTTACAATTATAAAATCCACATTTTTAGGTATGAATTTCAATACTTTATCCGTTGCAGGTTTCTTTGTTTTTCCATCATGAACCTTTTTTTGCTGATATTCTTCTTGTGTTAACCAAGGGACCTCTTCCGGTTTAGATACAGAGCGCCATTCCCGTTCAATAAAATTATCCAAAGAATATTTCCATTTTCTATCCTGCATTTTACGAATAGGCTTTGCAAATCCCAATATACCTATGTCTTCAGAATGTCTATTTCCACCATGAAATTCATCGCTTTGTTTTTTAATAACATCAAACAACAAATTATCGACTCTATGATTAGGATAATAAACAACCGGAGTTAAACTGTTTTCTATACCCCACTCTTTACTCATACCAATTGCAAACTTCCCATATCCCAATTGATCTACCAAGGATAAAGGAATATTACAAAACGATACCATTGGAATACCTATGTCTTTTACCTTCTTATGATCTCCTGTCTTAAATTGTTCTGCACAGTAAAATATTTTAAATCCATCTCTCAAAATTTTTTCTAATATCTTTTCCTGACGTGTATAGTGAAAAAAAGAAACACTGTATACTCTTGCCATATTGAATATGATTTACTATTTCGAGCATAAACATACAAAAGTATATTTAATATTTCTTTAAACTAAATATGAAATTCCATAGAGCGGTAAAGGAACAGAATGAGAGGGTGCAGTATCCAGGGAGGATGAGGTGGTAGAGGCCGGTGCGGATGTGGATGCGAGCATGGAAACGGGCGGCTTTGCGCTGGAGGCGACGGAGGTTTTTGGGAGTAAGTTTTTTGAACATGGGTGTTGGAGTATTAGGGGTTAGACTTTGGTTGATGGATTTGGAAGCGGAGATGAACGGGCGCGGATCATGAGGGCGACGGATTAACGGGTGATGTAAAGGAAGATTTCGCGGTGGGTGACCTGGATGCCACGGGCGAGGGCTTCGAGCTGACGGAGGGCGGAGCGGGATTCGGTGAGGCGGCCGTTGCGGAAGTCGATGCCGGTGAGGATGCAGCCGAGGGTGTCGGCGGGGGTGTTGCCGGCGTGGATGAGGATGCCGGAACGGTGGGGAACATCACAGAGGTAGAGTTTTTGGAGACCGTGACGGGGACTGTCGTGGAATTTGAGCCGGTAGGCGGCAAAGGGGACGGCGGTATTGGCAGTGTTGTGGAGGGTGTTTTCGGGCGGATAGTATGGCGGTTCAAGGGTGCGGACGTAGAGCCGGTTCCGGTAGAGTATGGAGCCGATGGTCCGGTCGGGGTAAAATTCTTCGCAGACGAGGATGAGGGTGTTGAGGTTGTTTTGCATGGCGTTAGGGGTTTAAAGGTTTGGGACAATAGTTTTTACAGGCTTTTTGTTTTGCTGAAACGGTGCGCTGTTTCTGGCCGTAGCAGCGGCCAACCTCCCGGTCGAGGATGTTGGGATCGATGAGGAAGTGGAAGCAGCGACCACAGTAGTAAGTGCGTTTTTTCATAGCCGGAAATGTTTACAGGGTTTGGTACGGGGTTTGACTTTTGCCCACTCATAGGCGCGGCGGTGTTCGTAATACAATTGAGCCATACGGAGGCTGCAAAAGGTGACTTCCGGGGTTTGGCGGAAATGGCGGCAGAAGCGGCATTGAGGCGGTGGTGGTTTCATGGTTGCAGGTTTTAAGTGAGTTGTAAGATGTTGACACCGATTTCTTTAAGGCGTTCGTAAATGCAGCGGAGAATGGCAGAGCAGCCGAGGCGGATGATGTCACGGAAGGTGGCGGGGACGAAGGTACAGTAGTCGTGACGGATGATCCGGCCGGAAAATTCGGTGCAGAGGGTGGTGAGATCATCAAAAACAAAGCGATCGACGGCAGCGGTAACGCCGCGGAGGGCGCTGAGGGCGCTGAGGGTGCGGGACAATCCCCAGAGTTTACCCCGGACGAGGAGACGGGGCGGGATGTCTTCGTATTTTTTGTATTCGGAAAGTAGGTTTTTGCAAAGGTATTTACAGAGGTAACGGGTGAGGTCGCGGACTTTGCGGACGCTGTGGACGTCGGTGCTGCTGGGGTTGCGCCAGCCAGAAGCGTGGCCGGCAATGTAGCGACGGCGGAGGGTTGAGGTATCCGCCTGATTGATGTAACGGTTGTAGTAGTCGGTGAAGGTGTGGATTGCGGCGCTCATGCGGTCGGTGTAGGCATCGACGTAACCGAGTTCGTTCTGGATGCGGTTCCACTTTTCGCAGAGTTTGGCGGCATTGATGAAGATGTTTGTGAGGAGGTGAAAATGGATGTTTCCGTTTTCCTGTTTTTCGGCCCTCCAGACATAGTGTATCATGCCGTTTTGTTCACGAAGTTCGGTGAGGAGCTGGTTGAAGAGACGGGATTTAATGACCTGATCGGAATGGCGCTGGGGGCTGCTCAAGGTGACAGTAATTAAGGATATGCGGAATTTGACCCAGCGGCGGGTGTCGCAGTTGTAGGCCCGTTTTGTTTTGGAGAAGAAAAGGAGCCATTTGATAGCGGCCTGAATGCGGCGGGCCGCTTTGGAGGAGACGATGCCCTCCGGATCGTTTTGACGGGGACGGCGCCAGCGATAAGGCTTGGGAAAATCATCTTCACGGCGGGGCCGGGTTTCGAGGTATTGGTCGTAGATGGCGATGCCGTGGGGCTTTATGGATATGGAGGGGATGATGATCATGATTTTTGAGTTGTGGGATGATTAGATAAACCAATTGTGTGTCGCGGGTTGCCGGAGGGGTAGCGCTCTCCCCTCCTCCGGCTATGGGGTATCAAAAGAATTGTGGCGGACGGTGGTCGAGGATGAGGTCGGCGATGTCGATACCGCGCAGGTGTTCGTCGAGGGTGGCGGCACGCTCGATGCAGTCGGAGACGTGGAGCTGGCAACGGACGAGGCGGGTGACAGTTTTGGCCTTAAGGGTCCAGAAACGATAGGCTCCGGCGTCGGGTATGGCGTTGATGATACGTCCGGAGAGCGGGAGGAAACGGTCGGGCGTGAAGTTGTATTTGCCACCGGTGGCAAGCCAAAGGAGCTTGGGATATGTAAGGGAGCAAATGAGGGCCGTTTTTTCGCTCTCGACGATTCCTACGGGTGAGCGGATGGGCCGGGAGAAGATGCTCCCCGAAAAGGCATTGGCGGAGGCGGAAGTCGCGCGGGAGTTTACCCTGTGAGATGAGGATGCAGTGGAGCCAGTTGAAGGAGCCGGCGCGGTCCTTGATGCGGTGGCCGGTGACGGGGTTATAGGCCATGATTTTGGCGGTACGGCAGTGACCGGAGGCATCAATCTGGGGGAAAACGATGCGGCCATATGTAGCGGACTGGAGCCGGTAGGTGTCGATAAGCCGACGAAGTTGATCGGCAGAGAGGTGAAGCCGGCCGGTGAGGAAACGGAGGAGCGCGGTTTGTTCGGGCTGCGAGGCAAGCGCGGAGCCGGTGAGCAGTCCTGAGGGAATGGTGGAAAAGGTAACGGGTTTGTCTTCCGCAGGCGAGGGAACGGCGGAAACAGGCGGCGGAGTGATGCCGAGACGGCAGAGGTCATCGAAGTACTGGCGTGGCGTGTAGTGGTAACCACAGGATTCGGTACGCTCGCAACGGCCTACCTTTTCGTTGAGGAAGTGACCGGTGAGGGTGTCGATGTAGCGGACAAAACAGTGGGCGGCTCCGCAAGCCGGACAGGTGAAGCGGGAGGCCATGCCATCGTAGGGCTGGAGTTTGTAACGGTAGGTATTCATGACTCAGGAGTGTTGAAGGCGTTTGTATTTGGGTGAGGTAGCATTTTCGACTGCGGAGAGGTCGAAAAGGGTGCGGCGGCCGATCTTTACGGCCTGGATTTTACCGGAGTTGATCTATGCGTGGACAGTGGAAAGGGAGACGTGGAATTTTGCGGCAACCTCTTTGCGGGTGAGGTAGCGTTTTTCGTCAGGGATGAAACGGTCGAGGGAACCGGTGACGGCTTCGGAGACGGCCTCGGTAACGATTTGTTTTAAGTCGTCGAGGGAAACGGGGATGATGATTGATTGTTCCATAACTGTGAGTGTTAAAGTTGTGGAACAAAAGAATATAAGAATGAAAGGGAAAGGAATAACAATCCATTGCAGCGAAAGGTGCAATATGCTGCAATGGGTTGCAATGTTATTTGAGGGAACGCCTTATCTGGTCAATGATGCGGAGGGTTTCGGAGTTACGGTTTGAAAGGTAGTTGTATTGTTTTCCGCGCAGGGAATTGTAGTTGAAGCGGCGGCGCTTTTTGTCGCAAAAACAGAGGTGTGCGGTGCGCCATTTGTCGCGCTGGTCGGATATTCCGAAAAACATATCGACAAAGTAGGAAAGTTCGGCGACGGTATGGAGCCAGACAATGAGCTGCCAGGAGGCGGAGGAACCGATGCCGTAAAATATGTAGGCAATGGTTTCGGGCGGAGTGGTTGACGGAATGAGCTGGTGACGGATCAGGAGGGCATGGAGGCGTCCGGGTTCGGAGGGATCAAGGGCGTAACGGTTGAAATGAGGTTTTGCCGGCGGCAGGTCGGGAAGGCTGTCGGGGATACCGGAGAGGAGACGGAGCTGGCCGACGGTTTGAAGGACGTGGTTGTAGGTATCTGCTATCAGGGTGATGATCCGGTCGAGCTGGGAGTATTGATCGGGTGGCAGGTAGAGGTGGAAGTCGTTGGTTGTCCATTGGCGGCGGATGTTTCCGATTTGGGCGGCGGTGCGTTTGATTTGACCATCAACGAGTTTAAAAAAGAGCTGGAGCTGGGTGGTTGTGAGGCAGAGTTCGACGAGTTCGGCGGAAATGGTTTCGGCGGAACAGGTTTGCAGGTAATGGAGGAACTGGGAGAGGGATATGGAACGTAAACAACAATCAAAAGAGAGGGTTGCCGGGGTTTTGGTGGCTGCAAGGTTGTTGAGTTTGGCGGATAGGAGTACGACCAATTTTACGAAGTAAAGGGTTTTGTTGAGGGTTTTCATAAGCGGGCAATTTAGGAGGTTAAGATTTTGCACATAACGGCTTTGAGGAGTTTGGCGGACCTCCTGCGAGAGTATAGGACAACAATGCACGCCGAATGAGGGCGTGCATAAGGGTTTGGGAGATAGTTCATAGCACGGTTTTAGGAGGTAAAGCTATGAATTATTAACTATATTATATTAATTAAGTGCGAAAATTCCTTTGTTGAAATAGTCTGTTTTACTAAGTCTTAGTGCATTTTCTTCGGCAGTGACGCGAATGTATTTGTAGAAGTCCCGTTCACTCTTATGGCCTGTGAATTTCATAATGGTGTGAACATCCATACCAGCCAGATAAAGAAGTGTGGCACCAGTACGACGGGCGGTATGGGTAGTAATAAGTTTGTATTTTTCAATTTTGGTTCTTACTACCATTACACCCTTTTGTTCCTCATGATCGACTTTATGAGTAATACCGGCAAGCTGGCCGATTATCTTTATATCTTCGTTGACTTTCTAGCTGTAGGATTTGGGAAGAGTGTAGTTGTATTTTTTCAGAATACGATTTAAACGGGGTGAAATTGGGATCACGACGTCGGTGTTGGTTTTTTGTTGACGGATTTTAAGGGCTTTTTTATGGTTGGGTAGCTCGATCAGGTTGTCTTTATTGATGCGGTGGTAGTCACTGTAACGCTGCACGGTGTAGATTCCACACAGGAAAATGTTTCTCGAATCTCCGAGTTCAGGATGAGCGGAAAGATCGACTTTTTCAAATAGTTTAACCTCGGCAGCTGTCAAATAGATGGTATCGGATTCGGCGGAAATGGTTTTGAATGATTTTAAGGTGGTCTGGGTGTTGGTGTGCAGTTTTTCTTCGCGTGCCTGATTGACTAATTGTTTAAGGACTTTGATGTGTTTACCGGTGGTCTGAGGTGTGTATTGCTTTGCGTTGCAATGGTGAAGAAATTCGTTGTAAAAGTCCATCGTAACCTCCTCAAAATTAGAATAGTTTTTTTCCTGCATAAAAGCAAGTATGACGTTTACGCTGTTGTTCCGGCTGCGTACGGTGTCCGGTTTGAAAGGGGTGTTTTTGTCCGTCAGACGGGTGCCGTCTTTAATCTCTTTTTTGTAACGGGTAAGGTAATCGATCAGGTTCTCTTTTAGTTCCGGAGCAGATTGTTTGGCTTTTTCTGCTTTGATTTTGTAAAATTGATCTATGACTGTTTGTAACCACGTTGCCGGCAATTCGGCCCCATTGGATCGGTTGAAGGAGTTTAGTATGTGTTTTTTGAGATCGGACAGGTTGTCGATCAGGTGTTGAGCGTATTTGTAGGTGAAGGTCTCGGAAAATATTTGTGCGTCGTCTTTGATTGTCTCGCACTTGGCGTCCCATGCCCGCATGGGAACGGTGTAGGAGGTTTTGCCGTTTAAAATACATTTACGGCCATTGGTGAAACGAACCCGGACGGTAACATTGTCCGCATTTTTTCGACTGGATCGTACGATGTAAATTACCGATGCCATGATGTTGATATTAAATTGTTGTTAAAATTTGCGCAACCAAACATGCACTCCACCGAATCTTATAATACAAATATAGTAAATATTTTACTGATTTCCAATAGTTTACTGAATTTTATTGATGTGGGAAAATAGAATAAAATAAGGATTTTATATTCCCCACGGAATCACCCAAAAAAATAAAACCAACTGGTTAAGGTTGGTTTTATTTTTTTGCAGAATAATACACACAGGATATATTAATTTATTCAACTATGATTAAATGCCGATCCTGGCATCCCCAAATTGTAAATCCGGGATCACGGGATCTTTTAATCACCGAATCTTTAACTAAGCACTTTTATCCCCGGCTCCATCTGCTATAATCTTATTTAAAGTATTGTATGACTTTCAATTTAGCTGTCGAATAAGCCTCTCCCGCTACATTTTTTATACGCACCGTATATTCTCCTTGATCCTCCATACGAACATCTTTAATTATAAGCGTGGAAACACCATTCTTTGTGTCGATTCTAAATCTTCCACCGGATTTGATTTCAACACCGTCCTTATACCACGTAACCTCACACTCGGGGATACCAACAAATATAACTTCAAACATAGCATTTTCACCCTCCCGAACAACAAGGTCACGGAGCTTTCGAGTGAAACTTGGTATCTGGTAATCAGCATACAGACGATTCACAATATTAGAATCACTCAGTTTCACAGCTTTTCCATCAGAGCGAAAACTGGTTAACGTTAAAAACAACGCTAAAATTAAGATTATTCTACTTTTCATACCTTTTTAGTGTTTAATTTTTTTAATTAATAATTTCAACAATTCAAATATAGCAAATAATATATAATTACAACTACAATTTTAAAAATATATTAATATAATACACCTACATGTCAAATTACCTTAATCAGTTGGTTCTATTCTTCATCAAAATTGTACACACAAGGTATATTAATCTATTCAACTTATGATTAAATGCCGATCCTGGCATCCCCAAATCGGAAATCCGGGATCACGGGATCTCTTAATCACCGAATCTTTTAACATATAGCAGTTTTATCCCCGGCCCAGGGTGCTACTCTATTTTTATCCACTTCACCGCGTCAGCCACGATCGCCACCTCTTTTCTTCGCCGGGGATCCTTGTCGGAAAGTACCACCTTGGCCTCCCCCGCCGGGAAATCATACTCGCCGAGCAAGGCCCAACCACGGGAGCCCACGCGCTTGGGTATCGCGATATCCAGATCCACTGCCACCTCCTCTTTTTTATCCCCGTGGAAAACCGTGTAGTAATTAACTACTCCTCCCGGACGACCTATTCCGATAGCAAGAGATTGTACATGCACTTTAGCCATGACCCGGTAACGCCCAGCTTCAGGGAGATTCACCCGCCACGTGGCCGTCGATTTACCCTCTCCTCCCTCGATACAGTAACAACCTCGTATCGAATCCCCTTCCGCCTCCGGCGTGATCACGAATCCCCAGCGAGAGGTATTGCCGCCCTGTCGAAAACTACGCCGCAAGGGAGGTTCCTTCCTGAACCATTTTTGAAACAAGGTGAGGTTACCGTCCACTAACTCGAAACCGGCATCCTGATCATCCACCACGAGCTCGTTTTTATTTTCTCCTGCCAGGAATTCTTCTATCGGGATTGAACGCCATTCCCCGCCTATTTCACCGAAACTCCTCCCGTCTCTCTCTTCATAACTATCAAAAATAAAACCAGCCGGGCGGTTAGCGGATAGTCTCGTGAGAATACCGGATCCCCCTTTCGACACGAGGGTGTACGCCTTCGCTTCCCCGGGGCCCACGTAACAAGCAAAATCTTCCACGTCGCCATATTCACTCGTCAAGTTGCACTCCATGGAGACCACCCCTCCCGTCTTGCCGGCGTTCATGACCCGCCCCTCCACTTTCGAGAGTTTCATCACGGGATCGTAATACACCCCATCATTTTTTACCCTGAAAAACTGCTGGTGTTTAGCGTGTACCCACCCCATCACGATACTATCCACGTCCACGCCCCAGCGAGCGCTCCAAGCTCCCGCTAAAGAGTCATAATCGACCTCCCCGTGACCGCGAAGGCTATCGAGACTGCCACGCCACACCCGCCGGGGAACGTGTATCGAGAAACGAGACCGCAAGTCTTCTGTTTTAAGATACAAGATCCACTCCCGCAAATCTTCCCGCAAACCGGGATCCGATAATATATCTTCCAGGGTATGTTCCAAAAAGTAATCAAGCATGAACGCCTGTTCCGAGAACGAGAAACTGTTAACAGGAGGTCTCCTGTTTTGTAAAAGTTCGAAAACCCGCCCCATAAACGGGTATTTTAAAGAATGTACCCAGACATTCTTGTCATCATCGAGTGACTTCACCCGGCTACCCGTGTAATACGGTTCTTTTATTTCATACCCGATCCCCCGTAACGGGTGACTGTTATCACTCGGGCAATTACCGCTGAACAAGGACTGGTACAAGGGGTTAAAAACCGCGAAAAATTCATCCCCCGTCTTTACCTTTTCCCCCGTCACGACATCGAGCATCCAGTACTCGAATCCCCGCTCACGGAAAAAGACGATACCCGGTTCCGTTAAACCCGCCAGCGGTTTACCCACCCCGGGGGACAACCGGAAAGAGACCGGCACCTCCGAGAAATGAAGGTAAGGGTTACGGGGTTCGTACCAGCCCATCCCGGGAAACCTCCTGTAATCGTACCAGTGATAGATCGTCTCGCTACGCCAGAAAGAGGTGAAAAAACGTTGACTGATACCGGAGAACATTCGGGCTAAATCCCGTCCCCAGCTCGTAAGGTTAAAACGGAAACCGAAACTCGAGTCGACCGGCGCGGTGTAATTCAACGTGTTCGCACCGTACAACGCGATCCCGTTCAGCGGGTTGTGACTCGTGAAACGAATCCCGTCCTTCACCTTACCCGGGACTCCCTGCGAGACCACCGTCTTTTGAAGAGGGTTTTCCACCTCTAACGTGAAAAGGGTAAAATCACGACCCGTGGAAAAAGGCATGAAAGGATTAGACGGGGGAATAGACACCGGGTACCAGCCACTCGCCGGCGTCAACAGGAGAAAATTATTCTCCACGAAAGAACCACGGCGACCCGTCGGGAAAAAACAATCGTTATAAAAAACAGCCTCGTGGTCCTTATCAGGCAAGTGCAGGTCACAATAACGATCGTCTATCGTTCCCTCGTAATCGATATGTAAAGACAAGGTATCGCCCGGCAACAGGACTCGATCGATCGAGATCACCTGTTCATCCCGGTTGTAAGACAAGGCGTTCTCCCCGGATTTAACCGACAAGACACGCAAACCGGGGTTAAGGAAAAGAACGACTCGATCCAAAACCTGTTTTCCCGGGTTATAAACCAAGAGATTACTCTCCGCTTTTAATCGATTACCACTCTGCCGCAACCGGATAGCGTGCTTCTTCACCCGGCAAGTCTCCTCCCGCCAGTGACGGGAGAAACTCGAACGGTAATCTTCACGAGCGGAACGATCACGGTAAAAAGAATACTCCAGCAAGAATGCACCGCCCAACCCCGTTAAAAAAAACAACAAACCGACGAGTACCTGAGTTTCACGGGTCGAGCGGTAATTCGGGATTCGCTTGAAACGGCTCACGCTCCACGCCAACAACCCCAGCCCCAACAACGCGTAAGCCAGGCGATGCAATAAATAACGGGGAAGGTTTAAATGACCCACCAGTTCCGAGAATAGATTGGGCACGCCGCTACCCGTGTAATCGAGCGTACCGTGCTGAAAATAAGGCAACCAGAACAAGCAAGCAACCAACCATGCAAGGGAAAGAGAGATCGCGAGATAACGGGAACCCGTGACACTGCTTAACCAGAAGGAAAAACCGCCCACGAGCAGCCAAGACGGAAGGTTCAGCGTCAACAGGTAAAACAGGTAGCACGACCAGCTTACCGGGGCCAGGCTCGTCAAGTTCACGAGAAAAACACTGGACAGGATCACCACCACGTTCATCGAAAGGAAAAGCAATCCGTTACCCGCGATCACGCCCCAGAGATAAGTCGTGTTACTCACCGGGCGAGCCAACAACGCTTCCGGGGAACCCCGGTGATCGAGCCGACGGGGAATTTCCGACATCATCACCGCCAGGAACAACGATTGAATAACGCTATAAAGGTAAGCGTTAACCAGCGGCATGGAACAGGGAAAGGCAACCATTTTCCAGTTCCCCGCCCCCGGGCCCTGCCAGTAAACGTGACACGACACGATCCCCAATAGCGAGAACAAGACGAAAAAACGGAAAAGCCAACTTCGCCCCTGCTGTTTCATCTCGTATCCGGCAACGTGAAAAAAAACACTCGTGTTCATGTCATCTTATCTTTTAATTCTAATCTACGCTAATACAAACATGTTGGATTGCCAAACTAAACTTTTTTCCTCGATACAAGCTAAACGGGAAAAAAGAAGACCGTGATTCATACCTTTTAAATCATCCGTCTTACCCATCCTTGAAATCATTGAATCACCAGGTTTCTGAAGCACGATAAGTTCCACGATCAATTTTATATCATCAGGTATACCTGCATCTTTAAAATGATGACCAAATTCATAAATTCCATTTTCTTCTGCTGTCACTCCGACATAACAAAATATACCCACATCTATTCCCACTTCCCAACAATCCTTATCAATTACACCTATTTTTTGTCTAACATAAATCATTTTCTTAGAGTCAAATTCGACACCTAAAAAACTGACCGTGAAGTTTTCCCCTTCATAACACACCTGCGTACGATAAATCACTTCACCTAAAGCCACGTTCGTTGATATCCCCCCGACCAGAAGAACCAGCGTTAACACTAATAGTTGAATCGTTTTTTTCATAATTCTTAATTTTAAAAGTTTAGTACGATAGTTATTTAAATGAATATTATTATAAAAGATAATATTTGTGTAAAATTAAGGTAATTATTTTTCATATCAATACACCATACACGCATAATATTTATTATTATAATATAATTTATATTAATCTAACAAAACACGAATAATTCACAAAAAAAACGTTTCGTATTCATACTCTTTTAATGGCATCTGTACTTGTTTATTTTACCCTTTCATCCGGGACGACGAGTGTACATTTCGTGATCTTTTTGTATATTCGCAAAAACGAATTCACGGGACATGCAAAAACTTTTCAAATTCACCAAACTGAAACTGATTGCCGGATATCTTATCCTGCTCTTTCTGGCAACTGTGGCCATTATCTTTATCTACAAAGAGACGCTGCAACTGACCGAAAAAGATCCCAAAGAAACCATCACGCAAACAAAACTATTCATCATCAGCAATACATTGGCCAAACTTTATGAAGCGGAGGGCATCGGTATCGCTTTCTCACAGACCAATTCCAAAACGAAATTCAATCGTTATATAAACTTGATGAAAGAGGTTCGGAGAAATATGGATACGCTAAAAAACCTGACTACCATAAAACTTCAGAAAAAAAGAATAGATACGATCAATTATCTTCTCAACCAAAAAATCGATAACCTCAAGGCTTTAATGGAGGTAAAGCAAATTTCCCTTCCGGAAGATTTCTACAATATCGCCATCGAACGGGTCGAAGCCATAAAAGACAGTACCGCCGTGGAACCGGAAGAGACAACACCCCAAACGATCACCACATATGATAGCGTGTATACCGTGAAGAAAAGAAAAGGCTTTATGGGACTTTTCTCCCGCCGGGACACCACGCTTCAAGTTACGATCAAGCATATCCCAGTCGATACGATCACACAGGAAAAACCCGTGGCAAAGACAGATTCATTAGTCACGGTAATCAAATCGGCCTGGGACGAATTTCAGCAACAGAACCAGGAGATGGCCAAAGAGGTCTACCGGAAAGAGATTGCCGTTATTCAAAGCGGACAAAATATCACGGAAAGAATAAAACGCATCCTCAGCGATCTGGAAAATGAGGAATTCGATCATACCATCACGAAGATGGAACAGCAACAACAGTTGACTCACAGTATTACACGCACGATAGCATGGATTGCCATCATATCCTGCGTATTGGTCATCGTATTTATTTCCCTGATCATAAGCGACATCTCCCAAAGCCAACGGTACCGAAAAGCTTTAGAGGAAGCCAAATCATTTACCGAAAAACTTTTACAAAGCAGGGAACAACTCATGCTGACGGTTACCCACGACATCAAAGCACCTCTTAGCTCCATCATGGGATATATTGAACTTCTGAACAACACATCTTTAGAAGAGCGTCAACGTTATTTTCTCCAAAACATGAAAAGTTCCTCCGAACACATTCTTCATTTAGCCAATAATCTGTTGGACTTCTCTAAACTGGAGTCCAACAAAATGGACATAGACCACGTTCCGTATAATCCGGCCCGTCTGCTACAGGAGACAAGCGACAGTTTACAACCTTTAGCAGCGAAAAAAGAGTTAATATTACAAAGCAACATAAGCTCGGCCTTGGATACCTCATATTCGGGAGATCCGATGAAAATCCGGCAAATAATCATCAATCTGTTATCGAATGCCATTAAATACACCCGGGAAGGAAGAATCGAGTTATCCGCCTTCGTGAGCCCCACGCAGGCAGAGACCTTAATTATCGTCATTAAAGACTCCGGACCGGGAATGACCCGGGAAGAGCAGGAGTTGATTTTCAAAGCATTCACGCGCTTAGATGCACAACACAATAACGGAGCCGAAGGAACGGGTCTCGGACTAACGATCACTCAACAGTTGGTTCAGCTTCTGGGCGGAGAGATCAGCCTTGAAAGCGAGAAAGAGATCGGCAGTAGTTTTACGGTCAAACTTCCCCTGCTGAAAGCTACATCCCCGGTAGAAGAGCTGCCCGAAAAAGAGGAAACCATTCTTCCGGAAGTTCAACAATTGAAAGCCTTGTTAGTAGACGACGACCCATTACAACTCCACATGAGTACCGAACTGCTCAGACAAAAAGGGATTGTTTGTACATCTTGCAATGATCCGACAAAAGTATTGGAATATTTAGAGAAGGAAAGGTTCGATATTATTCTTTCCGATATTCAAATGCCCGGAATGGACGGATTCGAATTGATCGAGCAAATCCGGAGATTTCCGGATCCGGACATTCAAAAAATCCCGGCAATAGCCCTTTCCGCCAGAGGAGATATGAGGGAAAACCATTATAAAAAATCGGGTTTCTCGGCCTATCTGAATAAACCGTTTACACCGCAACAACTTTTCGAATGCATAGCCAAACTAACCGGATTTTCAGTAAAAATAAAAAATACGGAAGGAGAGTCCGTGACAAATAACCTTCCTTACGATTTAAACAGCATAAAAATATTTGCCGACCACGATCCTCAGGCTATAAAGGAAATCATCCGCTCCTTCATTAGGGACTGCGAAACCAATTTCTCGACATTAGCCCAACTTCTCGATAAGAAAGAGTTCCAACAAATCGGCAGACTGTCCCATAAGATGCTGCCCATGTTCAGACAATTTGCCATAGAAGAGATTATACCGCTCCTGGCCTTTTTGGAGCAAACAGATTCTGCCCGGACTCCGGAAACCCAGATAAAAGAGCAAGTTGAAAAAATCATCCGGCAAGGAAAAACGATTTTGGAAGAATTGAAAAAAGAGTTATAAATCCTCCAACCCGAAATGTTTTAATTTACTGTAAAGGGTCTTTCTATCGATTTGGAGAATGCGGGCCGCCTCGCTTTTGTTATTTTTGCACCGAATCATTACGTCCCGAATCAACTCTTTTTCCATATCCTTACGACTTCCGACGCTCTTCTCGGGAGAAGGGGCTTGTTGCTGCCATAATTCAGGCTGCAGACACTCTTTAACAATAAGTTTTCCGGGACACAAAAGAGTCGCTCTTTTCACCACGTTCCGCATCTCGCGAAGATTTCCCGGCCACCTGTAATTCCGGAAAATATCGACAACACTCTCGTCGAAACCGACAACCTCTTTTCCTAAATCCTCATTGGCATTATCTAAAAAATGATTGGCAAAAACCATAATATCTTCCTTCCGCTCTCTTAAAGGTATCGCCTGAATAGAAAATTCATTCAACCGGTGAAACAGATCTTCCCGGAACTTTCCGGAAGCTACGGCTTCCTTTAAATTCTCGTTCGTGGCGGTAATGATACGGACATCGAAAGGAATATCTTTCAGCCCCCCGATCGGATGAACCTTTCGTTCTTCCAACGCCCGCAGCAGCTGCACTTGTACATCATAGGAGAGATTGCCGATCTCATCCAGGAAAATAGTCCCCCCCGACGCTAAAACAAAGTAACCTTCCTTATCGGAAACAGCCCCTGTAAACGAACCTTTTATATGACCAAAAAACTCACTCGCGGCCAAATCTCTCGGGACCGCACCGCAATCCACCGCCACGAAGGGAGCATCCTTTCGGCTACTCATCGAATGAATCAAACGGGCGATATACTCCTTTCCCGTTCCGCTCTCTCCATTGATCAGTACACTCATGTTCGTGGGTCCTACCAAACGAATGTAGTCGTACAGCTGATCGGCCTTCTCGCTTATTCCTTTAATATAAGTGATTTCCGATGTTTTTGCGGAAGAGGCTTTTCCCTTCTCCTCGGGTTTCGTTTCCAATTTCAGGGCTTCCTGCAATTTTTTCAGAATCTCATCGGGGATAACCGGCTTGGATACATAATCGAAGGCTCCCAATTTAATAGCCGTAACGGCCGTCTGAATGTCGGCATAACCGGTCATTAAAATAACCTGAGCCTGAGGAGTTTTCTCTTTAATGATACGAAGCAGATCTATCCCATCTTTATCCGGCAAACGCAGATCCGTGAGAACGACATCAAAAGCGGTTCCCTCCAATTTTTTTACGGCCTCTTTGCAGGTAAAAGCATTCTCTACTTCAAATTTACGCTTCCCCAACCAATTTTTCAACATGATACAGAAAGTCGTATCATCATCGACTACTAAAATTTTTGCCATAGATCGATTATTTATCTTACGAAAATAACCTTAAACGACTAAACAAAAAAAGATTTAACGCTATTTAATAAATAAAGAATCTTGAGGCGTTACGCCTCGGACCACCTCCACACATTCGGCGATACGGATCAAAAATTGATTATTATCTACATATACAACGAAAAGGAGGCTATCCCGGAATAGATCCGAACAGCCTCCTACAAATGCACGATTATGTACCTCACTTATTTCTCCCCTTCACTAATGAATTTCCCGTCTTTATCATATATGACCGTGATTGTTTGTTCATCTTTTTTCAAAATCAGTTTATATTGGTCGTTATCACCTTTATAAGCCTCTTCAATCGTATAGCCCTCGTATTTTTTCGCAACGGCATCCTTTACCGCTTGCGGCACATCGGCTACGTCAATTTTCGTCCAAACCACATCCGCCCGAGTGATCAGACTCAACATAACTTCCTGCTTGGTTGTATCCGGAATAACCGTATCTCTGGCAATAGTCTGGTGGGACGCTGCCACAACATAATTTGAAAAACCAAACACAACAACTGCTACGACTACGATACTTTTCAATACATTTTTCATAATTTCCCGTTTTAAAATTAAACTCATATATATTCAGTTCACTTATTAGATTCCAGCTTATGATCAGGTTCCGTTAAAAAGTGCGGTAATAACAATCCCGATACGGCTACAACGATAAAAAATCCAAAAACTACCATACTTTCAATTTTTAATTTTAACCTCTTTGTCTTTTCTATAAGAAATAGTATGCCAAAACATACAATTTCCGCCGATTCCAATATTTCACACTAATAATCAACACTATACGATATCGTTTATCGCCATACACCGTTTCCCGGGTTGTAGAAAAACGGGGAACAACTGTGGCGATTTTCCACACCCGTTCCGTGATTCCACACTTTACGAATTAATCCGTCGAAAAAACTTTTATTATTCTTCAAAAAATCGTAGTATTGTTATTTATTTAAATATATGAAAACATTACTATATGGGTTCCTGTTTGCAGGACTACTCGCCGGCTGTCAGGATGACAAGATAGGGGATAAGAAGGATCTTTCGGAAAACTACAACATCAATCAATTTGTAGAGTCCCACATGAAAGAAGAGTATTTTTGGGCCAAAGAGGTCCAAACGAAAAACGTGGATAAAGAAACGGCTCCGTCCAGCTTTTTCAATGCCCTAAAATACGAAGGAGACAGGTGGTCTCGTTTAACCGACGAATCGGCTGACGGGACTCTCTCTGCCATTGAAGACGGAGATGATTACGGTTTCGGCATACGTGTTACCATTTGGAGCGATCAATCCGGTAATACCCTTTTTTCCAAAATCAATATGGTTTTTCCGGATTCCCCCGCGGGGAAAGCCGGACTGCGTAAAGGGGATATTATTACACGGGTAAACGGATTAACCCCGAATCTCTCTAATATACAGACGGCATTAAACGCCCGAGAGATAACGATTCAAGTGACCCATAAAAACGGTTCTTCCGAAAGTATCCGTCTGAATGCCCAAAAATATGAAGTCAATCCGATCCTAAAAAATACGATAATCGAAGAGGGAGACAAAAAAATCGGTTACCTCGCCTATGCCAGCTTCGTTTATAAAAATCAAAGCTCTTTAGATGAACTAACCCGGATTTTCAATGAATTCAAAACCCAGGAAATAGACGAATTAATATTAGACCTTCGTTACAACGGGGGTGGTTACAATCATGCGGCCGTTCATTTGGCCTCTCTTATCGCCCCGACATCCGCAGTTACGTCAAACAAGTTGTTGATTTATAAACAATGGAATGAAAAATACCAGGCGATATACCAAAATTCTTCTCTTATGACAGAAGAACATTTGAATGCCAAAGTTCCCGAGAATGCCCGGTTAGGTTTGGAAAAGGTATGGATTCTTACCAACAACTCCACCGCTTCGGCCTCCGAAGTTGTCATATCGGGCCTAAAACCTTATATGGATGTTATTACCGTAGGAGAAACCACTACCGGTAAAAATGCCGGAGGAATCGTTTATACTCCTTCCGATGCAAGCATCGACCAATGGAATGTCTATTTGATCGCATTCGAATATACCAACAGTAACCGTGAATCCGTAAGAAACGGGATTGTTCCCGATTACTACATAAAAGAAAGCGATAACGCTTATTTCCGGGATCAGAACGACTGGGGTGATAAAAACGAATATTTAATCGCTTACACGCTTAACCAAATAACCGGCCGAAGCTCATTCCGTTCGGCCCGCACGATATCGGAACAAGCAGTTCCCGAAACCTTGGAGCCAGAAGGACGTTATATTATCTCCTTTTAACTAAAGACCCTCCACTGCTCAGATTACGGGTAATAACAGGGCTCCCGTCATACAAAAGCAAACCGGAAGAAGATATCTCCGCATTTAATTTCTGACGCACGAAGATCTCTCCTTTAGCAGCATTGCTTATGTCAGCATTACACGTATCCGCTGATAATTCCCATGCCTTCAGGTAGGATGCCGTTGAGAGATTCAAATCCAACTGCTTTACTTCCCCTTTCAATTCCAAACGGGAGGCACCGGAAGCTTCCACCTGTAACTCGTTTCCCTTCACCTCCAATTTCATATTGGAAGCACCGGAAGCGACCACCTCCAATTGATCGACCCGCAACAGCGCCGAGCCCTCAATACGTGCCGCAGAAGCAGCCTCCAGACGAACAAGCCGCGGTAAGGTCACCAATACGTTCATTACCGTGTAGCGGCGAATGCTAATACCCGGTTCTATATATACATTCAACTGATTATTTTTTATCTCCGTCTTGATATATGGCAGAATATTATCATCCGACTCCACGGATATCGTTGCCGTCTTATCCAATGTCACATAGAGTGTAATCCCCTGTTGAACGGATATCTTTTCAAAACGGACATCCGAAGGACGTTGCGACATCAACACATAACCCGTTCCCGTTATTTTTTTGTCTTTTGCCCATCCGCTTACCGCAATAAGCAAAAAACACAATCCCCATAATAGACCTTTCATCATTCGAATTTTTTATATTCATATTCATTTTTCCCCTCCAACAAACCGATAGACTGCAGATACTCGGTTTCACTCAACTTCAACTGCGTCTTGGCTTCGACCCAGTCGCTCCATGCTTGTTGCCATTGAGCTTGAGCCTCTAACAAATCGGTCAGATTTTCCATTCCCACCTCGTATTGGTTTGTCGTAATCTTTAAATTTTCTTCCGCCTGAACCAATGCCGTACGGGTTAATTGAATACGGGTTTGAGCATCTTTCAGTTTAAATCGGTTTCCGGCAATTTCCAATCTCATCAATTCCCCCATTTTCTCTTTGTTTAAACGGCTTATCTCCTCGTCGACCTTTGCAGAACGGACCTTGTTCCGACCTTCCCCCCAATTGAATACGGGAATCTGTACCGAAGCCAATGCATTAAACGAATGATCGTCGGCACCATCCCCGTTTAACTCCAAGCCCCCGCTAAAACCATACCCTACAGAGACTCCGACCTGAGGCAAGAAACCGGAACGAGCGATACGGATCTCTTTCTGTTTCATCTCGATCTCCTTTTCCAACATATTATAATCGGGACGTTGCTCCAGATGATCGGGTAAAGCCCATATTTGCGGACTTAATGTTGAAGATAACGAATCTGTCAATTCTATCCTCGTCTCCAAATCCAATCCGACCAAACGACAAAGATTCATCCGGGAAAGTTCCTGCCCGTGTTGGGCCTTCTGTAATTGCAAAACAGCCTCATTGAATTTCACCTGTGCTTTCAACACATTATTTAAAGAAGTCATTCCGATTTGTTGAGCATCTTCCAGATTTTTCACCAACTCCCCCACGACCTCCTTGTATTTCCGGGCCACGAGAACCAACTCCCGAACCCGTATACATTGCCAATAAGCCTGTTCCAACTCAACAAGAACTTGCGAACGATTTAAGCGCACGTTCTCCTTTGCCAATATTTCTCCCGCTTTGGCCGCCTGATGAGCGGCCCGGATCTTCCCTCCCCAAAAAAGGGGCTGTTGCAACTGCACGCCGGCCATATATACTCCTCTCATCGAAAGAGAAATCGGGATATCCGGTAAAAAAGCATACTCTTTAAACACGGGCTTTCCATCGGGACCGAAGATAGGTTTTCCGTCCGGACCGACAACTAAATTCGGTTCTAACTTTTGATTTTCTCCAGGCACGTAAGTCGGCAAATATCCCCCGTCCAAACTATATTTTTGTTTTTTCTGGTTATAAAAATAAATACCGGTAATCGAAAGTTTCGGATAGTAATTGGCTCTATACTCTTTTTGGGTCCAAACGGCCTTTTGTTCCTGTTGGCGGGCAATAGCCAATTGTTGGCTATACTCAAGTGCCATTTCCCGACAGCGCTCTAAGTTCAGCACGACCTGCGCCTTCACCGGACTCAGTCCTAACACCAGTAGGGTAATAAATAAAAATCGCATCTTCTTCTATTATTTAAATTCTATCGTTCAAAACTCATTCATTAACTCAATCCCATGTGAAAATCTTTCTTCTCCCGTTTCGGATGTTTGATTTTTAAAAAGAGAGAATAAAGAACCGGAAGAATAACCAACGTGATCACGGTCCCAATAAACAACCCACCCATTATGGTCACGGCCAAAGCCCCGAACATATCGTCGTTAACCAAAGGAATCATTCCCAATATGGTTGTCATCGCGGCTAAAAATACAGGACGCAACCGGGAAGAAGAGGCATCCAACAAAGCCTGGAAAGGATCTTTCCCCGATCGGATCTGGATATCGACCTCATCCACCAGCACCACACCATTTTTAATCATCATCCCGACAAGCCCGAGTGCTCCCACGATAGCAACAAAACCGAACTCTTTTCCGGCCAACAACATTCCGAAAACGACTCCGGTAATCGCTAACGGCAAACACAATAAAATCATCGCCGGACGTTTGAAATCTTTAAAAAGTGCAATCAAAATAGCCAACACGAGAACAATAGCAACCGGCACATTCTTAAACAGGTATTGTTTGGACTGCGTACTGGCCAAATACTCCCCTTGCCACTCGGTCGTATACCCCGGAGGAAATTGAATCGTGTCGATTTTAGTAAGAAGGCTGTTCCGTACTTCATTGCTGGTGTATCCCGGAGCATTGTTACATTGGGCGGATATAGAACGCTGGCCGTTATAACGACGCACCACGGGAACCTCCCAAACGGCATTTATTCCATTGGTCGCTTGATTTAAAGGCGTTGACCCGATTGCAGCCGTCAATAGCTCGTCTGCCGAAATCATTCCGCTTATCAGCTCTTTTATGGTCTCCATGTTCAACAAATTCGTGGAAGGAACCAAACTCCAAACCGGAACGTTTCCTAATTTACCCAAACGTTGATTATCCTGCCCCACACTTTTTACATAAATCGGCAAATCGTGTTGTCCCTCGTAATAGGATCCTACCGGCAAACCGTCTGTCGTCGCCAACAAGGCCATTCCGACATCCTCGCGGGAAAGATTGGCCACCCGTGCTATCGGTTGATAATACTCCACGTTCAAAGCCGGAGTCATGGGTCCCCAGTCATTGGTCACCAGCATCGTGGTCGAATCATCCCTCATGATCTCCTCCACTTGGGCACATAACCGCTTTAAGACGGCAGGGTCAGGCCCTGAAATCATAAATTGCACGGGATAATCCATGTACATCAGATTGTATTGCTTCATGCGTACGTAAGCAGAGGGGTAATGTTCCGATAAATATTTCTGTAACTCGTTCAGATTCGCTTTCAATGTCTCCGGAGAAGTAAAATCCACGATCAACTCGCCGTAACTCAAAGCCGGCTCGGCCACGGTCCGTACCAAATTATACCGGGAAGGTGTTCCTCCCAAGCTCGTCGTTACCATCGTGATCTCGGGACGGGAAGAGAGATACCGTTCGATTGAAGCCAGATCTTCTTTTACCGTCTGCGGATTCGTCCCGTAAGGCATCTTATATTCTATATACAATTGATTGTAACTCAAATCGGGGAAGAACCCTTGTTTTATATACCGAAACATGTACACACTGACTAATAACAGAACGACTGTCGCCGCCAAAACACCGATCCGGTTATACACGGAAAATTGCAACACTCCCCTAAACATCCGGTATACCTTCGTGTCATACATCTCTTTTTCGCTAACCTGCTTGGCCGGATTTACCTTCAATCCCCTATCCGCCTGAATCGGGACATAAGCCAACGCTAACACCCAACTCAACCACAAGGAGACCGCCAGCACGATAAAAAGATCCCGGACATATTCACCCGTCGTATCGGGAGAGAGATAAATCGGTAAAAAGGTTAAGATCCCGATCGTCGTTGCTCCCAACAAGGGCCACGCTGTTTTTTTGGTAATATTGACCAAAGCATCGGGTTTCTTTAGTCCCCGTTTCAAATCTACCAATATCCCATCCGTGATTACAATAGCATTATCCACCAGCATTCCCATGGCCACGATAAACGAAGCCAATGAAACCCGTTGCAACGTTCCATGCATCATATGAAGTATCACGAAAGACCCTAAAACCACGACAACCAAACCGATACCAATAATATAACCGCTTCGGAAACCCATGAATAACATCACGACCAAAATAACGATCAGGACGGATTCTATCAGATTCACCATAAATACGTTAATAGCACTCTGCACCCGGGTAGGCTGAAAAAATACTTTTTGAAAATCAATTCCCGCCGGAATAATTTCCCGTTTCAATTCTGCTAATTTCTCGTCCACCTTCTTACCCAATTGAATGATATTCCCTCCTTTTTCCATGGCAATAGAGATGGCAATAGCAGGAATCGTATCATAGATTAATCCCTCCCGCTGGGGTTCCACGTATCCTTTCGTGACAGTTGCCACATCCGAAAGCCGGATCTGATCTTGCTCATGCCCTTTTATCAGAAGGTTACGAATATCCTCTATGGCTTTATAAGCTCCGTCTACATTCACCCTTATCCGCTTTTCTCCGCTATCGAAATAGCCGGAATAAACCGTTTTATTTTGTCCGTTCAGCGTCATGATAATCTCCGCGGGATGAACGCCGAGATTGGCCATCTTATCCTCCCGTATATCGATATTGATACAAGCCTGCCGCTCCCCGTATATATCCACACTGCTTACCCCGTCTATATCCAATACCGTACGACGGACCAATTCGGCATAATCGGACATCTCCTGATATCCGAATCCGTCCGAGGTCATGGCATAAAACATTCCGTATACGTCCCCGAAATCATCCATCACCAAAGAGGCATTGGCCCCTTCCGGTAATTGAGCTTGAACATTTGCCACCTTCCGTCGCAAAATATCCCAATTTTGTTGTAACTCCGCTAGCGGTACCGTACTGCTCAGTTCCACCGTAATCATCGACACATCGTCCATCGAAAGAGAAGAGACATGATCCAAATCTCCCATGGAACGTATGGATTTCTCCAGAACATCCGTTACCTCCAATTCGACTTGATAAGCCGAGGCTCCCGGAAAAGTGGTTATCACCAAAGCCTGCTTCACCGTAATAGCCGGATCCTCCAGTTTACTCATGGTAAAAAAAGAATAAACTCCCCCGACCACCAACACGAAGACGAAAAAATAAACTAAGGCTTTATTTTTTAATGCATATTCCGTAAAGTTCATATTATCAAAATTACAAGTTGCCTACCCGCCGGTTACCATCGTCTATAAATCGTAACCGACAAAGCATTATAAAAGTTTTCCGACATTAGAGGTTGATACGGGGGGAAGTTGACGAACTTTTTGTCCCTCTTTCAAATGATTGACCCCGGCTGTAACGATCCAAGATCCGGGTAGCAGTTCGGATTGAACCAAAACCATTCCGTCTTTCTGAATTTCAACGATCTCTACTAAAGATTTACTTATCTTCCCCTCCTTCTTTTCGTAAGACCATACATACGATTTCCCGTCTTTTTGAAAAAGAGCGGAAATAGGAATCAAGGCCAAATCGTCTTTTCCCGGCATAAAGTCGATGGTGACAGTAGCGCTCATC
This sequence comes from Gabonibacter chumensis, assembly GCF_024741215.1. Lineage (NCBI taxonomy): Bacteria > Pseudomonadati > Bacteroidota > Bacteroidia > Bacteroidales > Porphyromonadaceae > Gabonibacter > Gabonibacter chumensis. The sequence continues at coordinate 482,937 of NZ_JANSKB010000001.1, forward strand.
CCTGCAGCGATATTCAATTTTTGTTCCGGTTTCAGACGAAACCGGACTTTAAAGAGTTGATTGTAATTAGCCTGTTGTGCTATTTCCAATAGTTCCAATGGAATTTTCGTTCCCGGATACACATCGGCAACGCAATAAGAACTCACGAAGTTCTCCCGGCGAATATAATCACTCGATGGAATATCTATGTCTATCTCGAAGTAATTATCATTAATCATCGACAATACGGGTAAACCCTGATTAACGATTTCATGAGCATCAAAAAACTTTTTTTGGATATACCCGTCAAAAGGAGCCCGTAATTTCGTATCGTTCAAAGCATTTCGATGCGCCTCATACAGAGCCGTAATCCGTTTCAATGCAGCAACCGCCTTATCATAATCATTTACCGGAACACTCTTCCGGCGATAAAGCTCCATCACTCGCTCCGACTCACCTTTGATCTGTTTATACTCGGCCGCCGTAGCATCAAATTGCAACTTATAATCCCGGGGATCGATTTCGGCTAATACCTGTCCCTTCTTCACGTATTCTCCCTCTTTTGCTCTAAACCTTATGATCGGACCCGCCACCCGAAAGGCCAATTTTACATCCGAAGCCGCTTTTATCTTCCCCGGATAATTCGTACTACTCTCTCCTTCATATTTTTGAATCTCTGCCGTTTTAACCAACTGCGGGATCTCTAATCCAGGCGCCGCCCTGCGACAGGATTCGACTACAAATAAAGCTCCTATCACCGGAGCCCATTTCAATACAGAAAAAAACATCATCTTCATAATATACAGTTAAAGATCATAACCATATACTCGAAAGACTAAACAAATGTTTCACTTTCTTTTCCGAAACTCTATAAAAACATCCAAACAAAAAACGAAACCAGCGGAAACAGGTATATTATTTCAATCGATCGTATCTGAACGAATCTTTACAATTGCCCCGTCGCTTTCAAATAACGGGTTTCACTTAAACGTAATTCAGCCTTGGCATCGATCCAGTCACTCCATGCTTTTTGCCACTGAGCCTGTGCTTCCATATAGTCGGTCAATGTTTCCATCCCGACTTCGTATTGATTTTTACTAACAGTCAAATTTTCCTCCGCCTGAGATAACGATTGACGGGTCAATGTTACCCGGGTCACCGCATCTTCCACGTTAAAGCGAGCCCGGGCAATCTCTAACTGCATCATTTGTGCCATGTCTTCCTGTCTCAAACGGCTCATCTCTTTTTCCGCCTTCACTGAACGAACCTTATTTCTGCCTTCTCCCCAATTGTAAATCGGAATTTTTAAGGAAGCCATTGCCGTAAAAGAAGATATACCAGAACCCTGTCCGTTCAAGGTAATCCCATCGGAATACCCGTAAGAAGCCGAAACTCCCAGTTGAGGTAAAAAATCGGAACGGGTCAGCTCCACCTCTTTTATTTTTAACTCGACCTCCTTTTCTAACAAATTATATTCGGGCCGTCCCGTGATTTCCGCCTTCACCTCGAATAACCCCGGAGTAATCCCTTCTTGAAGCGTGTCACTAATCTGTACTTCCGAATAAAAATCGATCCCGACAATCCGACATAGATTCATACGGGCCAAAGACTCACCATTCATAGCCTTCTGCAACATAAGCTCTGCCTCATTCAGCTTTACCTGTGCTTTCAATAAATCATTACGGGAACTCATTCCGATTTCATAAGCATTTACCAGATTAAGTACCAACTCTTTCACAACCGACTTATATTTCTCGGCAGAAGTCACCAATTCACACACTTTCAAATATTGCCAATACGCCTCGTCGGCCTCTAAAATTACCTCCTTTCGATTGTATTCCTGATTCAGATCCGCCATCTCTTTCCCTATCTTTGCCATCCTGAAAGCAGAACGCACCTTTCCACCCATAAAAAGAGGCTGCTCCAACAAAATCCCTGCCGTATAAATACCCCTCAAACCCAAAGCCAAATTGATATCAGGCATAAAAGCATATTCATTAAAAAGAAACATACCGTCTTTTCCCATCACCGGCAAATGCGTTGTCGGATCAAGATATAAATTGGGAACTAAATTCCCTTGTCCGTCCTGAATATACGTGGGCAAATAACCGCCGTTGATCTTAAACTTCCACCTCTTTTGCATATAAGCATACATGCCAGTGGCCGAAAACTTCGGAAAGAAATTAGCCCTGTAACTTTTCACGTCATAGGTGGACTTCTCAACTTGTTGAGCCGCAATAGCTATTTTCTTGCTGTTCTCCAAGGCCATTTCCCGACATTTTTTTAAATCCAATGATACCTGAGCCTGTACCGGTATAAAACCCACCAACAATATAACTACAAATAAAAAGCGCATTTTTCCTTGATTTAAATTTATCATTCGCTAAACGTTATTCCTCTTTTTTATCTTCAAAGAAGATTGCATATAAAACCGGAATAAATACCAACGTAATCACTGTTCCGACCAATAATCCTCCCATAATCGTTACCGCCATAGAGCCGAACATATCGTCCCCTAAAAGCGGAATCATTCCTAATATAGTCGTTAAAGAGGCCATCATTACCGGACGGAAACGGGAAGAAGAGGAATCTAACAACGCTTGTAATTGACTCTTTCCCGAGGCTATCTGCAAACCGATCTCATCCAACAATACCACTCCATTCTTAATCATCATCCCGATCAATCCGAGAGCTCCGACGATAGCCACGAACCCGAACTCTTTACCGCTCAATAACATTCCCGCCACAATACCGATCGTCGCCAAAGGTAAACACAAGAAAATGATTATCGGTTTTCTAAAATCTTTAAACAACATAATCAATATGGCAATCATCAAGATAATAGCCAACGGAATATTGGCGAAAAGATATTTCATCGATTCCCCGCTCGCCTTATGCTCCCCTAACCATTGCATCGTATAGCCTTCCGGTAGAGCAATCGTATCTATTCTCTCGGCCAAAAGACCCCTTGCACTTTCGGCAGTATAGCCCAAAGCGTTATTACATTGCGCCCGCATCGCCCGTTGCCCGTTATAACGCCGTACGACCGGATCTTCCCACTTCATACTCACACCGCGGGTCACCTGATTCAAAGGGGTCGAACCTATGGTTCGAGCCAACAACTCCTCTCCCGAGGTCGTTCCCATCAATAATCCTTTCAAAGATTCCTCGTTTAAAGCAGAAGGCATCACGCTCCACACGGGAATATTATCCAACGCTTCGACCTTTTCTCCCCGGCTATTCCGGCTCTTCATGTATAAAGGCAGAGAACGGGTTCCCTCGTAGTAAGCCCCTACCGGCAGTCCATCCGTTGCCGACAACATCGACAATCCCACGTCGGAACGGGAAAGTCCCGCGGAGCGGGCTATCGGCTGATAATAGTTCACCATCAACACGGGAACCATCGGGTCCCAATCCCTCGTGACAAGCATAACTGCCGGTTCATCGCGCATGATACGTTCGGCTTTAGCCGTCAACTCTTTTAAAACGGCAGGATCGGGACCGGAAAACATCAATTCGATCGGAAATTTTTTGTACATGAGATTATAACGCTTCATCCTCACGTAAGCATCCGGATAACGAGCCTCCAGATAATCCTGGATTTCCGATAACGAACTTTTTAATGCATCGGGACTGGTATAATCCACAATTAATTCCCCATAACTCATGGAAGGTTCTGCTATGGAACGTACCAAATTATAGCGGGCAGGAGTTCCTCCCAAACTCGTTGTCACGTGAGTAATATCCGGACGATTCAATAAATAACGCTCGATTTCGGCCAAATCGGATTTTACTCGTTCTATCCTGGTTCCTTCGGGCATTTTAAATTCTACATATAACTGGGAATAACTCAGATCAGGGAAAAAACCCTGGGGGATATAACGGTAACAATAAGCCGTAATCGCCAATAAAACAGCAACTACAGCAACAGCTAACTTCTTATGCCATAAAATATAAGTTAAAAAAGTCCGAAACAAACGGTAAATCTTACTATCAAAAAGTTTTTCACCACCCTCCTTCGGTTGTATTTTCAACGATCTATCCGCGTGGATAGGAATCTGAGTCAAGGCTAATATCCAACTCAGCAACAAAGAAACGGCCAACACGATAAATAGATCCCGAACATATTCGCCCGTCGTATCCGGAGAAATAAAAATCGGGAAGAATGCCAATATGGCTATCAAGGTGGCCCCCAATAAAGGCATAGCCGTCTTCTTCGTAATATTTGTCAAAGCCGCCGGACGTTTTATTCCCCGTTCCAGGTCGACCAAAATCCCGTCCACAATAACGATGGCATTATCCACCAACATTCCCATCGCTACAATTAACGATCCCAATGAAACTCGCTGCAATGTTCCGTCAAAAAGATAGAGCACCACAAAAGAGCCCAACACAATAATCACCAAACCGGTTCCTATGATAACACCGCTCCGGAAGCCCATCGTCAACATCAGAATCAATATGACAATAACAACGGATTCCACTAAATTCACCATAAATACGCCGATAGCCTCACTTACCCGTTCCGGTTGAAAAAAGACCTTATGGAAATCAATACCTACCGGAATCCGGGAAGTTTTGAGATCTGTCAGTTTTTTATCGACAATACGCCCCAATGAAACAATATTTCCCCCTTTTTCCATAGAAACGGCTAATCCAAAAGCACGTTTTCCATCATAGCGCATCTCGTTACGAGAAGGCTCCTCGTATCCCTTGGTCACGGTAGCGATATCCCGCAATCGCAATTGATCTCCCTCGTGCCCCTGAATAATTAAATCTTGAATATCTTCAATAGAATGATAGCTATCATTCACGGCTACCCGGATACGTTGGTCACCGCTATTAAAATAACCGGGATAAACCGTCTTATTCTGATTATTCAACGTAGCCAGAACCTCCATGGGATGTACACCCAGGTTCACCATTTGATCCTGAAGGATCTCGATATTGATACATGGTTTCCGATCCCCGTACAGCTCGACCCGACGTACCCCCGCAATATCCTGCAACTCCCGTTTCACCAGTTGGGCATAATCCATCAACTCCTCATCTGATACGCCGTCGGTCGTTATCGCGTAAAACATACCATACACGTCCCCAAAATCATCCATGACAACGGAAGGACGGGTCCCCGATGGTAAACTGGCCTGTGCATTTATTACCTTCCGCCGTAAAATATCCCATTTCTGTTCTAATTCACCTCCGCTGACCGTACTCTCCAACTCCACGGTTATCAAAGACATATCCGCTACCGATTTGGATTCGATAGTAGATATAGCTCCCATGGAACGAATCGATTTTTCCAATACATCGGTCACTTCCAACTCCACTTGATGAGCAGAAGCCCCGGGATAAACAGTAAGAATCATCGCCTGTTTTACCTTTATCTCCGGATCCTCCAGCTTACTCATAGAGATAAAAGCAAAAACACCGCCAATCACGAGCACGGCAATAAAAAATTTCACCAACGCTCTATTATTCAAAGCGTATTCCGTCAAGTTCATAGCAATCCTCCCACGTTAGTCGATGACACTCCTTTCAAAAGCTCCACTTCCATACCTTCTTTCAACCCGTGGACTCCGGCTGAAATAACGATCTCTCCCACGTTCAACCCTTGCGCGACGATAACGGTCCCGTCTTTCAATATTTTACCAAGTTTTACCTCTCTCGTAGAAACGGTTCGAGTCGAAGGATCATACACCCAAACGGCAGCATCCCCCCTATTTTCAAAAACAGCGGATAACGGAATAATCGTTAACTCGCTAATTTGAGGATTATATTCGATATTCACGTTTACACTCATCCCGGCAGCTATATCAAATCCTTTTTCCGGTCTCAGACGAAGACGCATCTTGTAGAGCTGGTTTAAATTAGCCTTCCGGGTAACTTCTATCAATTCCAAAGGGAATACCTTATCCGGAAAAACATCGATAGTACAAGAAAAAGATTTGAACAAAGCCTGACGAACATAGTCGCTCGAGGGGATATCGATCTCCACATCGAAATAAGCACTATTGATCATAGAAATTACCGGTATACCGGCATTTACCGTTTCATGAGGATTAAAAATCTTTTTTTGAATATACCCGTCGAACGGAGCCAGTAAACGGGTATCTTCCAACGCATTTCTATGAGCGTTGTATTTAGCTGTTATTTGTCTTAAACCGTATACGGCTTTTTCATAATCGTTCACGGGAACGCTTTTCCGATTATACAACTCAATCACCCGCTCGGCCTCTCCTTTTACCTGTCGGAATTCAGCCTCCGTGGCAGAAAACTGAATTTCATAATCCCGGGGATCTATTTCGGCAATTACAGTGCCTTTCTTTACGAAGGCTCCTACCTCCAACGGCATTCTCAAAATAGGACCGGCCACCCGAAAAGCCAGATTCACATCGGAAGCCGCCTTTATTTTTCCCGGATACACAATAGATAATTCCCCTTGATGGTCTTTTACCGTATCCGCTTTTACCACCATTTTTCCCTGAGTACGGCCCGTCTTTGACGTACGGCACGCCCCGAACAATAACACCATACTCAATACCAGAAGAATAAATTTATTCGTCATACACGCTGTTTTTATATTCGTTTATTAACCACCACGCTAAAAAGTCGTTCTCTCTATCTTAGGGCTATCCCATTCATCCCCAGATTTTTTCCACCTCTTTTTTATACAAAAAATAAGCCAATCCGAAATAAATAAATGTCAAAATCCACAAGCTGTAAAACTCACAAGAGACTTGGGATAGAGTTGCTCCCATATTATTGATAGAGATAAAACCGTTTATTCCATGTGTAGAAGGGAATACATTGCCTATCCAAAGCCAATATTCCGGAATCGCCGTTTTAGGCCAGGAGATTCCGGAAATAAACATCAAAGGAACAGAGGTGAAAACAAATAAAAGATAAGGCATTTCCCGCTCCTTGGACAAAAAAGAGAGTATCATGGCAAAAAAGATACACGAGAGTAAAAAAGGCAAGAGAAACCACATCAGTTCCAACTTCGCCCCGATTTGAGTCATCCCGAATATACGGGGGACGATGAATAAAATCCAATAACCCATCACAAAATAGATCGGGAGATAAATCATGCCCTTTCCCAACACGACCCGCAAAGGATAACGGTAATGCATATTCCGGGGGATCATTCGCTTCTTCATATTACGATCCCTCTCTGTTCCCGCAATAGTTCCCATTCCCAATAATAAAGACTGTTGTATTACTAAAATCAGAACAGCCGGGATTAGGAAAGAGGTAAATCCGCTCTGAGGATTATACATCTTCACCTCACGTACTTTAACAGGAGAAGCTGTTAGTTGTTGCTGGATTTTCGAGGCATATTCCATCCCGTCTACTTGTATCTTTTTCCCCATAGCCAAAGAGACGTCTGTAGCTGCCGTCAATAAAGTCTTATAATTCAACAAGGCACTCATATCACAAAAAAGCGAAACATGAGCCTGTTCTCCCCTGGCTATCCATCTGCTAAAATCAGAAGGGACCTCCAATATACCATAGATCTTTTTCCGGTACATTAACTTCTTCGCCTCCTCCATATTACTGCAATAAGCTACCACATCCACCCCTGCCGTGGCATTCCAATTCCGGATAAACTCCCGACTCTCCGACGATTTATCCTGATCCACTACGGCAACCGGGATCTCCCGAGCCACTTCGTTGCTATAAATATAAGCATAAGTTATCGGGTAAGCCAGGGTCAGGGCCACGAAAAAAGTTAACACGGCATGATCCCGGAAGATCATGTAAAATTCCCGTCTCAGCACATAATATATATCTTTCCAGAAATCAATCATCCATTTCACAAATTAATCATTCTACCGATCATGGCATATATTTAAATTTCAACAAATCCAATTTCAATTTTTTCAGGACCAACAACGGTAACAACATAAATACCAACAAGGCGGAATAAGACTGCCAGGAATAAATCATATCCAAGCCATTAAGAGCCTGATCGATATAAATCAAAAGATAATGCCTCATTTGAAAAAGATTACTCATCGCTTGAACTAAAAAAGGCATGGAACGGACAGGATAAGTAAAACCGCAAATGGAGAAAGCAAGCACTCCCCACAAAGCACAAGCACTCAAAGCAATTCGATTACGCCGAACCAGTCCCGTTAAAAACAAGGCCACTCCCTGAGATGCAAGCACCATCATTACCATTCCTAAAAACATCGGGAAAAAACCGCTGTTCAATGGGAAACGAGCGTAAACATAAAGTAGTGACAAATAAAACATCCCCATACAGATAAAGACAACAGCTTGAGGGATAAGCTTACCCATCAACGACAACACGATCGAGTTACGCCCCATTTCCAACCATTTCCGGGAAGTTCCCCGCTTTACCTCTTCCCCGATACTGTATGCAGTCATGAACATCACGAACATGCAAAGAAAAGCCGGTAAAAGAAAATTAGCCAAATATACGGAGTAACTCAGCCACGGATTATTCAACGGATGAGAGTCCAAAGCGACAGGCATCAACCGGGCTGACAACAAAGGACATCCCTCTCCTTTTGCCAATAACAATGTTTGCTGAACTGCACCGTTGGCCAAAGAGGTTTGGGTTCTCATATCTTTATATACCAAAGAGGCCGGAAGAAAGTAGGTATCATTCGTGTAAAAAGAGATAACCGGCTCTTTTCCCGTGGAAATATCCCGCCGGAAATCTGCAGGAATATGGAAAATACCGTACACTTCGCTCTTTTGCATGGCCTCCCTTGCCTCCTTAAAAGAGGTAGTCTGCATCGCCACTTCCGATTGTGCAAAAGAATTCAGCGTGCGGACCAATTGACGGGACATAGCCGTATTGTCTTCATCGACAACGGCTATCGGTAAATTCGTCGGCAAGCCGTCTTTCAGTAAATCCATAAAAAAAAGGAAACAGAACATCGGGGCGACCACCATCACAAACCAATACAGCCAACGCCCCGAGAGAATCCCAAACTCTCTCTTCATCAAAACCCACAAAGCCCGTATATCCTTTTGCATCTCTATTTAAGATTTAAGATTTTTCCGACTAAGAACTCCGTTTTCCGGTAGCTTAACCCTTCACTTTTTTCAACACGCTCATCCCCGGACGCAAACCCTCTACCGGTTCTGTCGGAACAGCCTTTACTTCAAAAGTTTTAGCATCATACTGTCCGGTCGTCTTGGTCGCTCTCCAGGCCGCATAACTTCCCATGTCTTTCATCCGGGTCACTTTTAAAGTAATCTCCTTATTATCCAGAGCCGGAATGTAGGCTTTGAAAGTAACCCCCACCTGTAAATCTTTCAGTAAATCTTCCCGGACATTAAAAACGACCCACGTATCGGATAAATCCAATACATCCATGACCGGAGAACCCGTTCCGACCAACTCTCCCACGTGAGGATAGCGTTCGGATATCTCACCGTCTATCGGAGAAATTAAAAATGTCTCGTTCACGTACGAACTAACCTCGGCCACGGCTCCCTTAGCCCGGTTCACCTGAGCCTCCGCTGCCAATTTATCCTCTTTTTCAGCCCCGTTCATAGCCATTTCATATTGGGCTTGGGCGGCTTGCTCCGTAGCTGACATCGCTTTATAATTCGCTTCGGCCTCATCTCTTTTCTGAGCTGACATAACCCCGTTCTCGAACAATTTCTGCACGCGTTCATAAGATTTTTTGGCAACATCCGAGGCTGCCTGAGCCTTTTTCCAGGTTTGATACGCCATAGTGATTTTTTCTTCCCGAGCCCCTTTCTGAGCTTTATCACTCAATGCTTGCGCCGCCTCTTCCGCCGCACGGGCCTGAGAATATTTTGCTATCACCTCCGGACTATCCAGAATAGCGACAGTATCGCCTTTCCGAACCCGATCCCCTTCGTCCACCAAGAAAAGGGCAATTCTTCCGGGTACTTTCCCGGAAATCCTGACCTCATTCGCCTCCGCTTCTCCCTGTATGATCTCCGGAAGCGGTTTTCTAAAAATAAAACCGAAAACTCCTACCAAAAGGACGATCAAAACAATTCCGGCAAAAATTTTTACCTTACCGTTTTCCTTCTTTTCATTTTTCATCACCATATCGTAATTATAGTTATACCTTATTTATCAATCTCCAACAAGGTTCCGTATGCTTTTTGCAGATAAACTTCGCTCAATTTTGCCTCTATCCGCGTATCGATTAGCTCGGCGTTGGCCGACAACCAAGCCGTCTGTGCCTCCAATACATTTAAAACCGGAATGGTCCCTTCTTGAAATCCCAAATGGGCAAATCGAAGATTCTCTTCCGCTTTTTCCATGTTTTTACGTGCCATCTCCAATTTTTTAGCTACCTCCTTGACCTTAAACTCGGATTGATTTACTTGCAACTCTATTTTTTCTTTCGCCTCCTGTAGCTTATAATTCATAATGTTAGTCTGGGCCTTCGCGTGCCTCAGGCTTTTCCGGGAAGCTCCCCAATGGAAAATCGGAGCTTTTATCCCGATCCCGACGCTCCACATTCCATCGAACTTAGCACTTATCCCATCATAAAAAGAGGGAGTACTTGCAAACCAATTGGCCATCAAAGCGATCGTCGGCAAATACTCCGATAACGCTATTTTTTCCTTTTTTTTATACATATCGGTTGCCAAAGTCAAACTGGCCACCTCGGGACGACGGTTAAAAACCTGCCGGATATCCACACCTGGGACCTCCTTTAACTTCATATCCATATGCTCCCCCCTTAAAGGGATCACCGTATCGATCGGTAACCCGCAAATCTGGTTCAACACCATACGCGACAAACTCAACCCGTCTTCCACCTTCGTTAACATCATCTCTCCCTGATTCAGTTTTACCTTTACGGAAAGTACATCCGCCTTTGTTGCCACTCCGGTCTCCTCCATCAACAATACATCGTGCTCAAATTTTTTCAAAGTCTCCACGTATTTTTCCGCCATCTGTTTCCGGTTCACCAAAGAGACGATCTGCCAATACGCCTCATCCGTGGCAACGATAATATTCTGTAACTCCTGAGACCGATTACTTTCCGCCAATTTCTCGGACAATCCCGCCAACTGATTATAAGCCCGGATCTTTCCCCCCATATACAACGGCTGTGTCAAACCGATCTGCAATACGGCTAAATTACGTTCGTCTACCGTCATGGCACTCTTTGGCAATAAAGCATAATCTTTCGGAACATACTGACCGTTCACTACGACCGGTTTTCCATCCGGCCCCGACATCAATTGATCCGGCCGAAAAGTAAACTTTCCATTCTCTATCGTACCTACTGGCAAATGAGCGTCTTCAGCTAAAAGATTGATCTCTTTTTGATTCCGCATATACGTACCCATCGCGTCGATTCCGGGTAAATATTTCGTGAAAGCCTCTTTTTTCTGCTCCCGGCTTGCACGAATCTCTTCATCGGCTATCTTCAGGTTTTTATTATTCTCTATCGCCAAACGACGGAAATCTTCTAAGCTCATTTCCCGCTGGGCGCATAAATTCATAAACAGGAACATACAAACAAAACTAAAAATAACCCTTCTCATATCTTTAAACATTAGTTATGCAAACATTAACAAAAACCGATTTCAATATTCAACGTAATTTCGTCTCTTTTTATTATACTTTTCGGTATGTGATTTACCAAAAAAATTACCCTGCTTTTACCAAGGAATACAATTGTTCGTATTGCGATCGAACAGCCGATAACGCATAAGAAATATCCTGATGCATGATCAGATAATTGATCACCCCGACCCCTATGTTCAGCAAATTCTTTGCCAAAATAGACGTATCCACGTCATCTCTCACTTCTCCCTCCTTCTTCGCCTGCAATATCAATTGTTCCAATTTAGATAACCAGGAAACTTTCGTATTCAACACGACTTCCCGAAACTCGGGATAAATGGAAATCACTTCTACCAATAACGAAAGACATAAAATTTCCGGAATATCGCTATCGAAACTTTTGGCGCTATAATTATCGATCTCCAGCAAATGGCGTATCGTCACATCTATAAACTCCCGTAACGAATGTATCTGTTCAAATTCCTCCGTCCTTTTCCGGTTCAATAAACGATAGTACTCGCTGATACCCTCTTTCAAAACCTCTTCCTTATTTGTAAAATGGTAGTAAAACGTACCCTTCGTCATCCCCACGGCCCGTTCCAAGTCCGATAAAGTCACCGCCTTATAGCCCCGCTTCAGAAAAAGCAAAAAGGCCGTTTCAATGATTGTTTCCCTGGTACCGCTCATCTTTTTATCAACAGATAATATTGTTCAAACTGCATCCGCATATCCGAAAAAACAAATTTCATATCAGCCTCTTCGAACTTCAAATTTAACATACTGATCGACACGGACATTAAATTCTTCGCCAATACGGAAGTATCTAACGTTTCCCGGATTTCACCTTTTTCCTTTGCCTTCAAAATAATATACTCCCAACAGGCTAATCGATTTTTGGAAATACCGTATATCCGCTCTCTAAATTCGGGAAACAGCGAAGACACTTCCAATACCAATTGAAAAAATAAAACCTCTATCACGTAGGTATTGAATAATTTTTTCGAAAGATCGGCACTCTCTTCCTTATATTGTAATACCAACCCGAAAAATTCCCGCAACGAAGAAATCTGAATCAATTCCTTATCCCCGATTTCACGCATAACGGTAAAATATTTCTCAATTCCTGCTTTCAGTATCTCTTTTTTATCCTTAAAGTAGTAATAAAAAGCCCCTTTGGTCAAACCGGTAGCCTGTTCCAAATCTTTTAGAGAACACGCTTTATACCCCCTCGTCAGGAATTGCACAAACGATTTGCTGATAATCTCCTCCCGTAATTCGGCCATTTTATACTTTTTGGTATGCTAAATAGTTCTGCAAATATATAAAAAAATGGAGTCCAACGGTTATAAACGATAAAAACTAAAAAATCAACCTCATCCGCCCGACCAATAGTTTACCTAATAAAAATCAAAAAGGTCGTTTCGTCCAAATGGTGAAGCGACCTTTTTCTCTAACATTAAAACACCTATTATGAAAACTAATCAAAATACGCTCTCAATTCTTTTATCTTACCCTTTTTTGATTTTATGGTCACGATCACCTCTTTCGAATACCAATCATAAATAAAAGAGGTCCCCGTGTAACGATTTACCTCTTGTTGAGGAACATCTATTTTCCATTCATTTTCTCCATTACTAAAAATCAATTCGAGATCTCCTTCCACCTTTCCCTTCAATTTGACTGACATATTGAATACAAGCTCTCTATTTAGAGAAAACTGCTGACTCCATGCTTCCTGATTTTCTATCAAAAACTCTTTCTCATAAGATCTAAAAAATTGAATTCCGCTATAACTATAAAGCATTAACAAGACAAAACAAACAGTGCAATTAAAAAAATGGTTCTCTTTTTCATATTATAATTTATTCAATTAATAATAATCAAAATATACTCTTAATTCTTTCATTTTACCCTTCTTAGACGCGATGGTCACGATTACCTCTTTCGAATACCAGTCCCTGGAAATAAATTCACCCTTGTAACGATTCACATCTTGCTGAGCGATATCTGTTTTCCATTCACGTTTCCCATCGCTAAGGGTCAATTTAAGATCTCCTTCCACCTCTCCTTTCAATTTGATAGAAATACTGGACATAGGCTCCTTTTTAAAAGAAAACTGTTGATGCCATGTTTCCTGATTTTCTATCAAAAACTCCTTTTCATAAGATCTAAATAATTCTATACCGCTATAATTGTAGATGATCAATAAAATGACACAAACAAACAATACAATAAAAAAAATTCTTTTCTTTTTCATCTTACTTATTTTTATTGATTCGTTGGAATAAGTTCTCCATTTTTCTCATATAATAAATCGCCATTATTTAAGGCATCCATTGCTTTATCACTGGCAGATCTTTTATCCAGACCCGAATATTTTTTAAATATATCATATCCGACTTTATTATTATGCAAATCCATTCTCTTTTCCAAAGCACTTTGGTCTGAACGCTCTTCATGCGCATTCCCAAAACGTCTTGCCAATACGACACCACAACTGATAGAATTTAAAATATTAAAATAACAATGCCGAAAAGCATCACTTTTATCATTCCATCCATTTTTCCCGAATAATGCTTCTGTCTCTCTTTCCGCAATTTCAGCATTTTTCCTAATTTCCAAAGCTTGCAAGGGAAACCTCGTAACTAAAATTATTTCTTCAAGCGTTAATTCAGGAATTTTATCATAAGGGTCTAACTGAAATGTCTCCAAATCTATCCCTAATTCCGTCAGCTCCGCTTCCGTGTGTTCATATTCACCTGAAGTACCGCCCGAACTACCACTTCCTCCCGAACCACCACTACTCCCTCCCGAAGAAGATCCCGAACCACCTAATAGATGAATAGCATAATGAACATCTACCACACCTGCCTTTGTTTTAAATTCATTTCTACAAGCACCCGTATATGCTTCCAATAAATCACGATATCCTTTTTCAGTTAATGTTTTATGAGTATTCAAGCATATCTTAATCCATTCCATTTCAACAATAATTTCCGGATTTTTTGTTGGTTGTACCCTCCGTTCAAGCAGACGACCATTTCTCCGAAATATTTCGTTTCTCGCTTCATAGCTCACCCCATATATAAGAGACTCTCCATCTATTATTCCATTTTCAATTTCTATATAATAATCAATATGGCTCAGATACGCAGGACCTAACGGATCAACAGCACGGGCCACGCTATTTTCAATAAACACATCCCCATTATTCACGATCTTACTCTTCGTAAAACCTTGTCTCGGCATACATAAAGAAGATTCAACAGTTAAACCTCCGTTCTGCCATTTTTGAAAAAAACAGAACGCATGACTTGAACTTCATAGGGTAAAGTATTATATTCTTTCTGATCAATCAAATATAATTCTCCAGGTGGCTTGACTTGTTCTATAGACTCGCTCTCATCATTTTCTATTTTATAAATCAAACACCCGTTAATCACTCCCGACATTCGGTCTTGTATAGGAATGAGAAAATGGAGTCCCTCTCGAAATCCCAAACCAAAACATGTATGATCCAACATCAAACGAACCCGCTTAAACTCAAGAATCCTTTCTAATTCTTTCTTTTGATTTTGCTCATCAATCCTTTTGACAAAACTTATTCCGGATTTATTATCCCCATTATAATAAATACTTTCAACTTCATTTGTTTCTTCTAACTCGTGAACACATCCACAAAACAAAATAGAAATAAAACAGAAATAAATAATTCTTTTCATAACACTTACTTTTAATTAACAATCAATCATCTAAACTAACTGCAATATTGTAAATTATTTTAACAATTGCGAATACTAAAAAATAATTGTTAATAATATCCTGATTTTTTTAATGTTATAACAAGCACTTTCAGTTGTTTATTAGAAAATTATCCCTAATAAAAATGTAAATTCAATATCATTCCACAGCATAGAAAACATATAACAAAACATGCCGCCCGAATAACAGGCAGCATGTTCATTTATCCAAAGAATCAAATCGTCTATTCCACCGAAACGATCTTTTCCAGCTCTTCCCGGGTTCCCGGATGAGTTTTCAACTCGTATTTGCTGATCCGATTCATGATTACGGCGATTGCTCCGTCTCCGGTCACGTTACAAGCCGTTCCGAAACTATCCATCGCTATATACAAGGCGATCATCAATCCCTGGGCCGTCTCGTCGAATCCCAACATGGATTGCAACAACCCCAAGGCCGCCATAATCGCACCGCCGGGAACTCCCGGAGCCGCCACCATAGCAATACCCAACATCAAGATAAATCCGGCAAATTGCCCGAAGGAGATATCCATTCCCGACATCAGCATGATAGCCATCGCACAGGCAACAATTTTCATCGTACTGCCGGAAAGATGAATGGTCGCACAAAGTGGTATGACAAAGCTGGCAACTTCTCGATTGACCCCGTTCTTAATCGTCTGCTCCAACGTAACCGGAATAGTGGCCGCAGAAGATTGTGTCCCCAAGGCTGTCATATAGGCCGGAAGCATATTTTTGAAAAGCCGGAAAGGATTCGATTTGGAAACAAAACCGGCGATAAAGAATTGCATGAACAATAGAATGATCGTCATTATAAAAATTACGACAATAATTTTCACGAACACACCCATTACCCCGGAAACCTGACCGGAACCGGTAATATTTAAAAAAATACCGAAAATATAAAGAGGCAATAAAGGAATAATAACCCCCGTGATTACCCTATTGATGATATCTTTAAAATCTTCCATGGCCCCTTTCAGCGTGACCCCGTTAATAACGGACATTCCCAAACCCAAAGTAAAAGCCAGAAGCAAGGAGGTCATCACATCCATTAACGGCGGCATTGCCACGGTAAAGTAGGGAGTCAAAGTCTCCCCTTTTGCCGTTTCCAATGGATGCAATTGCTCCGCAGTATCGAGCAACCACGGGTAAGTCAAATCACAGGTAAAATAAGTAAAGAAGCCCGAAAAAATAGTAAACCCATAGGCTAAAAGAGCGGTAAACATTAACAGACGTCCCGCTCCTTTACCGACATCTGCAATACCGGGAGCCACTAATCCCAAAATCAATAAAGGAATAATAAAGCCCAAGAAGTTTCCGAATAATCCGTTTATCGTCAAAAAGATCCGAACCAACCCATCCGGAAAAAAGAAGCCACAAACTACCCCGAGTATTATAGCTATTGCCACCTTCGGTAACAAACCCAATCTCTTTTTTTTCATATTTTTCTATCATTTATTTTCCACGAATCAGCTACACCCTCATCCTTGCTTACTCGCAAAAATTCTACCACCCGAAATACGTTACCACCGATTCGCATCACATTAATTTTTAACTCGCCCAAATTAATACCTCTTCACCTATCGCGCAACCTCCTTGTTCATAAAAAGAAATAAGAAAAAATAAAGTCCTGCTTGTTAGGCCTTTTTCCTCCTATTTTTTTTACCATTCATAAACAATCTGTTTAAAAAAGAGTACTTTCGCAATAAATTAAGAACGTAACCCATGACAAAAGATAAATGGCACGGGCATATCGCCATCTTCTCCGCAAACATTCTTTTCGGACTGAACATTCCGATCGCCAAAACACTGATGCCGGAATGGATTAGCCCCATGGGACTTACCTTCGCGCGCATGGCATTCGGAGCCATCGCTTTCTGGTTCGCCTCCATCTTTTTTATAAACGAAAAAGTTACAAAAAAAGATTTATTAATCCTGTTTTTTTGTGCCGTACTCGGGACGACGGTCAACCAACTCTTTTTTATTATCGGATTAGGTATGACCTCCCCTATCGACGCCGGACTTATCGTCACGATGAATCCCGTGGTAGTCATGATCATTTCGGCCCTTATACTAAAAGAACCCATCACCTCTAAAAAAGCGGGAGGAGTATTTATCGGGGCCTGCGGGGCCTTATTGATTATCTGGCAATCGGCATCCGCGTCCGCGGGACAAGGCAGTTCGCTTCTCGGTAACCTCTATTGCTTTCTGAGCGTTGTCAGCTACGCCACCTATCTGGTGATCTCCCGCCCCATCGCCCAACGCTATACTCCTGTCACTCTGATGAAATGGATGTTTCTCTTTTCTACTCTACTCACGATTCCATTCAGTATCACGGACATGCAGGAAGCCAAAATCTTTACTTACGAAACGAACTGGAAGGCCATTCTAAGCCTATTTTATGTCGTATTCGGAGCTACCTTCCTCGCTTATTTCCTCATTCCGGTTGCATTGAAACGAATCCGGCCGACCACGATCAGCATGTATAATTACGCCCAACCCTTAATTGCTTCCGTCGTGGCAATCCTGATCGGACAAGATAGCTTGTCCTGGGACAAGCCGATTGCGGCTATCTTGGTCTTTACGGGTGTTTACTTCGTTACCCAAAGCAAGTCTCGTGCAGACATCGAACAGGAAGAAAAACAATAAACCGTCATATTCCTTCTTTCCATAAATACAAATACCGCATCCCATTTATCGGCATGCGGCATA
This sequence comes from Gabonibacter chumensis, assembly GCF_024741215.1. Classification (NCBI taxonomy): domain Bacteria; kingdom Pseudomonadati; phylum Bacteroidota; class Bacteroidia; order Bacteroidales; family Porphyromonadaceae; genus Gabonibacter; species Gabonibacter chumensis. Next base: position 500,937 of record NZ_JANSKB010000001.1, read on the forward strand.
TGGCATTTTATTGCACTAAAAATCAATCTTCCGAATACTCCACTTTCCCGGAACGAAGTACCCGAAGTTCTTGTTTTAACCGGTCCATCTCGTTCTGCATGTCTTTCATTCGTTCCAGCAGATGACGAATGGCATCTATTCCTTCGATATTAATAGATAAATCATAATACATCCGGGTATATCTTTCCAACTCTTGCAATTGGGAAAGCAACAAATAGTGTTCATCTCCAATGATCCGGACATCAATAAGCCCTCCGTCTTCCAGCAAAACGATGAACGAGGGATCTATATGGCATTTCTGACAGTATTCACTAACAATTATCAAATCTGTTTCCATAACAATGTCTTTTAATTTAATCCCTGAATTTCTTTAAACAACTCTTTCTGCTTCTCCGTCAAATTCGTGGGAACCTCCACGGAATAGGTCACAATCAAATCTCCGTATTTTCCATCTTGCTTATAAACCGGAAAGCCCTTTCCCCGTAACCTGACCTTAGCGTTATTCTGCGTTCCGGGTTTTACTTTCAGCTTTACTTTTCCGTCCAACGTTTCTACCGTTTGCTCTCCACCCAATACAGCCGTGTACAGGTTCAAGGGTGCCGTGACGTACAAATCGTCGCCCAAGCGTCTGAATGTCGAATCCTCCGCAATCACGAAGGTAATATACAGATCTCCAGCAGGTCCCCCGTTTACACCCGGACCTCCCTGTCCTTTCAACTTGATGATTTGCCCGTTCGCAACGCCTGCAGGAACGGTAATTCGGATATTTTTCCCGTTTACACTCAATACCTGTTTGTGGGTTTTGGCCGCGTCTCGCAGACTCAAATGCAACTCGGCATTGTAATCCTGCCCGCGGAAACCGACATTTCCACCCCCTCTTCCCCGGCGAGAACCGAACAGAGATTCAAAGAAATCAGAAAACTCTCCGTCTCCTCCCATACCGGAAAAACCTCCCTCCGAAGACCATTGATAAGAACCTCCCCCGAAACCTCCCTGCTGTCCGTAGCGCTGTTTTTGCGCCTCAAACTCATCGGCATGCTTCCAATTCTCCCCGTATTGATCGTATTTCTTTCTCTTTTCAGGATCACTCAACACCTCGTTTGCCTCGTTGATCTCTTGAAATCGTTGCTGCGCATTCGGATCGTTCGGATTCAAATCGGGGTGATGCTTTCGCGCCAATTTTTTAAATGCTTTTTTAATATCTTCCTGAGAAGCCTTTTTATCTACTCCCAGAATTTTGTAATAATCTATATAGGCCATGCTTTGATTAATTTAGACTTTATATAAATAACAAATATCGTACCTAATAGTAATTATACGTACAACATTCATTTTCTGTTCGGATAAAAACAGGCTGAAAACCTTTACGCGTAAAAATTGACATATAAAAAAAGGGGCTCCGACAAAAAGTCAGTAGTCCCCCCGTTTTTTAATACATTGAACCTGTCATTTCAAAATAATCTGTTCGAAATAGATTTTGAATTTATCTTTCAATAAAGATTGTATCTCCAATATTTTATTCAATTCCAACTTCCTCATCCCAGACTCACCCGCCACGTATTTACTAATAAATCCATCTTTTCCGAAATCATGAATTAAAGCTACTTTTCCGTCAATCTCTTTTTGATAAATTTGAGCCAATAGTTTAGCATCGGCTTTTTTCAACTTTAATATTTTAGCTTCCTCTTTTACCCGGCCATCGATCTCTCCCTTAATTTCGTTGCATCTGTTCAGCATCAGATCATAGACGGTAGCATCGTCTCCTAACTCTTTTTTTAATCCTTCTACCCGCTTGGCTTGCTCTTCAGCCGACAAAGCCTTCTCCACAGCCAATGCTTCCTTCTCTTTAGTTAAATTCTCTATGTATTGCTCATAGGTCAATTGCGGAACCTCTTCGGCTTGCAATTTAAACGTAATCGGATAAGTTATCATATAGCGTACCGGTTTCCCCTCCAACAAAGCCGGAGACCATTTGGGCATCATAGACATTACCCGAATACCCTCTTTGTCCAATAGCGGATGTACCGAACGAGCAACCGTTACATTCGTAATCGACCCGTCTTTTTCCACGACGAAAGAGATATAAACCCGTCCTTCGATACCCTCTTTCTGGGCATCCTCCGGATAAACCACATTCTCCCCGATCCATTGATTTATATTTCCCTTAAACACCGGATTCTGGTCGACAACCACACATATCGTCGTATCCTCATCGACTAATCGTACCTCGGAAGCCCGCACTTCCGATACACGGCCGACAAACAGCATCATTCCTAAAACTATTCCCGTCTTAGCTAAATTGTAATACATTTTCAAATGATTCATAGTTGTTCGTTTATTTGAAATTCTTTAAAAATCAGGTAAACTTACAATTTATATCACAAAATTGCTAATTATCCCCTATAAATTTAGGTCTTTTATACATTTTCTTCTCCCTTACAAAAAAATGACCGCCCGATGTAAATAGGGCGGTCATTACTCAAATTCAAAACTTAACTATTCATTTAAATATGCACGAAGCATCCATAAAGTCTTTTCTTGCTCGGAAATATAAGGATTGATCATATCCTGCGTCCCATCGTCTCCCGCCTCGGCAGCCAAAGCCATAATCTGGTGTTCTTTCTTCAAAAGAATCAACAAATTTTTAACGATATCCTCTATACAAGCATTCGGATCACTCACCCCGACAACCTCCTTAATATCCGATTTTTTCATATAATCGGAATAAGCATGAAGCGGAGTTTCTCCCAAAGCAAGAATACGTTCTGCTATTTCATCCGCTTTATCCATCGCATCCCGATAGTACTCTTCAAATTTCGCATGTAAACCGAAAAACAACTTACCTTTGATATTCCAATGGAAACCTCTTAAATTTTGATAGAATATTTGGTAATTAGCCAAAAGGTCATTCAACTGATTTACGATTTCTTTTGATTTTTGCGCGTCCAATCCGATAAAATTCGTCTTCATATTCATTTGTTTTTAATTTGTTTATACTCTTGTTATTTTTTCTGTTACAAATGTAAGCCGCTTATTCACATAAATCAAATCAATTACATCTACATAAATATATATAACATTTATAAGCATTGATATCCAAACAATTATATTCACATTTTATAAAAATCAAACTATATTTTTTACGTTTCCAATAGAAAATTAGTTATATCCACACGATCTTATATTTCATTCTTTATATCTATTCTCTTCCGTTTACCCGTAAAAAACAAAAACCACATATAAAACGTACCTTTACGCGAAAGATCTAATTACATTTTCAAAAAAAAATCCTCCAATCATTTGGAGAATCCGGAATTTGCAGTACATTTGTACCCGCAATCGCATAGATAGCACGGGCGCTTAGCTCAGTTGGTTCAGAGCATCTGGTTTACACCCAGAGGGTCGGGGGTTCGACTCCCTCAGCGCCCACAGAAAGAGGTTCAAAAGAGCCTCTTTTTTTATTTCCACAAAAATTTACCCATAACATACAGGGATTCGAACGAAGAAATAAAAAAATTCTGTGACTCAATGATTCCGCGATTAAGAGATTGTCTCGTTCTGAAATAACATTACATTATTTTATGATAATGTTCCCAAAAGTGTGCATTTCTTTATAATCAACCAATCATAAATCATTTTAATCACAGAATCCCTTTATCTCCCCAACCACTAAATCTCCGAATCATCCCATCTTTTAATCTAAAATCCGCAATTAAAAATAACCAACTTCACCGTTCCTTCTGTGCTATTTTATACATATCACATAGCTATATTACTAAAGTTTTTTCCATTTTGCGGTATCTCCCGCTTCAGTTTTATTCACGACAGAATAGTGATTCAATTTGTTTCTAACAATTACTTTATCGCCTTTTTCCAGTAATTTATTCCAGTAATCCCATTTAGAAACAAAATGATTAAACAAGTTCTCGGAAACATTTAGTTCCCTTCCGTTCTTCATAGATGATTCAAAACGATTATTATTTATCAACACATTTTGTTCCATACGTTTTAATGCACGTGTATACACATCCTTATTTCCCCATAAAATTTTGGCATCATTCAAATTTCCTTGTATTTCCAAATAAGCAGAATCTTTATAAGATACTAAATGAAGAACAAGCCCAAATTAAAATGGATATTATATATATAACAATATATTTCATAATACGACCACGTTATAATTTATTATCTGATATCAATTGAACGATTACTCCTTTTAAATCTTCATTAAATTAAATACCCCCAGAATTTTTTGTTAGTAGTTCCTGTTCCATCAATACTCATATCTCCCATTCCATTCCCTCGGAAGCCTGAATATTCTATATCAATTACATTATTTAAATCAGTAAATCATAATTTTAAAAATTAGCACAATAATATTTTCGCCAAAAAGAATCATATTATATTGTAAATATATAAAAATATTTTTATATATACTTTGCATTAATTAATATTTTTAGAATTGTGACAAAAATAAAAGATACCAATGTTTAATCATCGACTATTATCGTTCAATTTCAACTACATACATCGACAACACATTCATTCAAATGAAGACTTTAATCCGTCACCATTCATGCCATTCCACTGACTCTCTAAAAAAACTATAAAACCTTTTTGACAAACATCTAAGATTAATACATAATTTGAATACCATATCTCCGAAAACGTACTACCCCCTATACTTACATGAAAATGCGCATAAACCTCAACATGTCCATTATCATCAGTAAAAGCGAGATCCTCTCGAGACTATTAAAACAGAAAGAATAAAAACGGCATGCTGAAAATCGGGAAGTTAATCACCCAATCTCAAGTTATTCTTTTTAAAAGGGAATCCATTTTTATCATTATTTAAATTCGCGATAAAATTTCCATTCGGATCTCATATTCTATTCATGAACCCTACAATCCGCACACAAACCTTTTAAAACATAATTTACGCTTCGCACGGAAAATCCATCGGGAATTTCCACCACGGGAACATGAACATTTTTAAAACAAAACGTACGACGGCATTTCTCACAATAAAAATGGGTATGCAGATCGTCCACTTCACAGGAACAATCGTTACTGCATACCGCGTATTTCAAAGAACCCGAACCATCGTCCACCGCGTGAATAAGATGATGAGCAAGAAACAAGGTAATCGCCCTGAAAATCGTCGATTTATCGACCGTATCCAAAGCATTTTCGATATCGAGTAAAGAGACGGCCCGTTGAAACCGCATCATTGTTTTCAGTATCAATATCCGTATGGCAGTGGGCTTTATCCCCCTTTGAGCGAACTTATCCAAATAAATCTTGTCATCCATAACTCTTATTTTATTAATCTCTGTATCCTTATGGCATTCAATATGGCTAACAAAGCGACTCCGACATCCGCAAATACGGCCTCCCATAAAGTAGCCAAGCCTCCCGCTCCCAGCAACAACACGATCATTTTCACGCTGAATGCCAAGGTCACGTTTTGCCAAATCACCCGATGCGTCTGTTTCCCTACTTGTATGGCCGTTACGATCTTACTCGGTTGATCCGTTTGAATAACCACGTCTGCCGTCTCTATTGCGGCATCACTACCTAACCCTCCCATGGCGATACCGACATCGCTTAAAGCTAAAACCGGCGCATCATTCAATCCGTCTCCCACGAAAGCAATCCGATTTTCCTTATCTTTCTTCAACTCCTCCATATGTTCTACCTTCCCCTCGGGTAATAAATCCCCGTACGCTCTACCGATACCCAAACGCTTTGCTAATTTAGAAACAATTGCCTGTTTATCCCCGGACAGGATCTGAATATTATGAATTTTTAATTTTTCGAGTCCTTTAACGACCGTCAAAGCATCTTCTTTTTCGGCATCAGCCAAAAGAAGATAACCGATATATCGCTTATCCGCCGCACAAATCACGATGGTTTCCGGAATCTCCAGAATAGCTGACGGAAAAGCAATTCCCTCTTTCACCAGCAAACGAGCGTTACCGACCAAAATCTCCTTCCCGGCTATCGACGCCTTTAACCCGTAACCGGCCATCTCCGTTACGTCTTTTACCGGAGAAAACTCCACCTTGCAGTTCCGGGCGTATTTCACAATAGCCTTGGCTATCGGATGATTGCTGCCTTCTTCCACGGAGGCGATCAAACGAAGCAACTCTTTATCCGAAACGATCCCGGCATTATCGATAGCTTGCACGTCGAAAACCCCTTGTGTTAATGTCCCGGTTTTATCGAATACGACCGTGTTGATCTTCGTAATGGCATCCAGATAATTCCCCCCTTTAAAAAGTACTCCTAAACGGGAAGCTGCCCCGATTCCTCCGAAATATCCCAAAGGTATACTGACCACCAAAGCACAAGGACATGAAATCACTAAAAAGACCAATCCCCGGTATAACCAATCGTTAAACACATACTCGAATCCGGGTCGTATCAAAGAGTAGAAAAACGGGAGCAAGACAATCGACAATGCCAAGCCGGTCACGACAGGAGTATAAACACGGGCAAGCCGACGGATCAACAGCTCAGCCGGAGCTTTTCTTTCGGATGCCTCCTGCACCAAAGTCAATATTCGGGCCAACGCACTCTGGTCGTACGATCGGGTAACCCGTATTTCCACCGTTCTATCGGTGGATATCATCCCGGCCAATACGGTCTCCTCCTTTCGAAAAACCCGGGGAACGCTTTCTCCGGTTAAAGCCGCCGTGTTGAAAGTGCCTTTTTCGCTCAATAATTGGCCATCCAAGGGAGCTCTCTCCCCCGCCCTGATCTCCACGATTTCTCCGACCTCCACCTCTTCGGGAGATACCTTCATACGCTCGCCTCCCCTTATGACGGATGCCGTATCGGGCCGGACATCCAATAATGCCTTTATATTATCCCGCGCTCTACCCACGGCATGATCCTGAAATCGTTCGCCAACAGCATAAAACAACATCACCGCTACTCCTTCCGGGTATTCTCCGATATAAAAGGCTCCGATTGTAGCCAATCCCATTAACATAAACTCGTTGAAAAAGTCTTTTTCACAAATACTCTCCCACGCTTCCCTTAAAACGGGAAACGTAACCGGAAAAGCTGCAATAAAGAACCATACGAACCGGACATAGGGTTGCCGAAACCACTCTCCACCGAATTCATCCATTAAAATTCCACCTATTAAAAACAGGAAGGAAAAAAATTCCGCACTATATTTTTTCATCATCTTATTGTTTTTATGACAAAAATAAATCGAAATACTTGCAACCAAGTTGCATAATTACAAGAGACTATCGAAACAGGTATTTTAAGTTAAAGTGAACGTTTCCATTTTCAACACCATATTTAATAATAATTAAAGAGGAATTTTGGAAACCTGTTTCCAAACCGACTCGTTTCTTTGTACAAATACCAACATCAAAACGAACTATTATGAAAAAAGAAAAAAAGCAAATCAAAGAAATAAAAAATGACGAAGAAGATAAACACGCGGTTAAAAACATCTCCTCAAAACAAGACAAACCTTGGGTAGGTACCTCGCAAATGGAACAAACCCAGTTCGATGAAGAAGAGTTTAAAAAAAGAAAAAAAAATGAGATTTAAATCCATAACGATGGACCGAGAAGAACACGTAAAATACCCTGAAATAAATCTTTTCGGCCCATCTCATTAAAATCTTCTCAATTTTATAAATAACTATCATTTCTCGTTTTCGGCGTAACTTTTTTACACCGGAAACGAATAATTGAACATAATATGAATTTTTATGAAAATATTCCGTCTATTTATCCCGTTAATGATCACTTTATGGTATTCGACGTCTAAAGCCGAACCGACACAAGATCAAATTATTATCATCACTAACGTAAATGTTTGGGATGGGATAGGCAACTCCTTAAAAAACAATTATCAGGTTTTAATTGTAGGAAACCATATTAAACAAGTAGCCCCGCGTGTTACCATCCCTGCCGGCGCTAAAATCATTGACGGTAAAGGCAATACGCTAATCCCCGGATTATCGGATGCCCATCTTCACCTGATGTTTACCATGCCCATGGATAAAGCCTACAATAACGCCAATTGGGCCTATTTGGCTATCAGAGCGACCAAAATGGCCGAACAATTTCTAATGCAGGGATTCACGACGATCAGGGATATGGGTGGTCCCGTACAAGGACTTAAACAAGCCATTGACGAAGGGTTAATCCCCGGACCGCGTATTTATCCGTCAGGAGCGATCATCAGCCAAACCGCCGGACACGGGGATATGCGAAACCCTAACGATATGAACCCGCATTGGACAGGAAACAACGCAAACTTTTTCCAACTACAGGGTTGGTCCTATATCGTAGACGGACGCAGTGAAATTCTAAATGCAGTTAGAGAAAACTTCCGGCACGGAGCCACTCAAGTCAAAATGATGGCAGGAGGAGGAATTACAAGTAAATCGGACCCCATACATACGATTCAATTCACGCAAGAAGAATTAGAAGCCGGAGTACAAGCGGCTTCCGATTGGGGTACTTATGTCGGAGTCCACGTCTATACCCCTGCCGCTATCATCCGGGCACTTAATGCCGGGGCAAAAAGTATCGAACACGGGCAGTTGATCAATGAAGAGGCTATGAAAATGATCAAAGAAAAGGATGCTTTTTTAGTTCCTCAAAGCTATTGGACAATGAGAGATCCGGCAACTTCTTCGAATCCACAAAAATTTCTCGAAGTACGAAAAGGAGCGGAAAACGAGATGAATCTGGCCAAAAAATACGGTGTTAAAGTTGCTTTCGGAAGCGATGTATTCGGGAATCTTGGTATCGCACCTCAAAGCATGGCAGAATTCACCAGTAGAGTAAGATGGTATACTCCGGTAGAGGTGTTGAAACAAGCTACCTCTCTGAATGCCGAACTATTCGCCCTGTCAGGAAAACTCAATCCTTACCCAGACGGAGAATTGGGAGTCATCAAAGAAGGTGCTTATGCCGACCTGTTGATATACGAAGGTAACCCCTTGCAAAATATTCAAGTGGTCGTCGATTTCCAAAAGAATCTGAAATTCATTATGAAAGACGGTAAAATCTACAAAAACGAATTATAATATTTTTTTCATACAACAAACACAATCTGCCGGCCGGGAGGATAAAAATGAGAATAGCAACAGCAAATGACGCAACTACCTGCTGTATTCTCGCTATTCGTTCACTCATCTTCTCTCGGCCGACTTTTTATTTGCACACTCTAAATTAGGGCCTCTTCCGGGGTAAACTAAAAACAAAATCATTACTTTTGTCACGTTCACGAACCGATTACCCGCTTTATGAAGAAAGACAAACTCTTTTTTATTTTGATTTCATGCATGCTGATGGTTTATGCTTGCCGAACGTCAAACCCGAAGCTACCGGCTCCTCCGAATTATGCCGACACCATCAGTTGGTTTCAACCCGGGAAAATGACTTTCGATAAAAAAACGGATGTTTTTTATATCGCTCCGACCTGTATATGGGATTGGAAAAACGATCAGGGAGATACCCTTCACCATATGGATATCAAAAACAAAAAGCAACGCCTCATGTTAACACCCTCCATTTTGTTGGGGAAACGGGTTTTTGCCGACAGTTGTAATTTTTTCTCCCCTTATTATCGACAGATCACCATGGAATCGTGGATGAACGGAGAGAAAATCACGAGCCAACGTTATCCGATAGCTTTGCAGGATATCGAACATGCTTTTGATTACTACCTCAAACACTATAATCAGGGACGCCCTTTTATTCTGGCCGGTCATAGTCAAGGGGCGAAATCGGTTATCGAGTTACTCAAACACAAGTTAAACACCACCAATTACCGGCAACTTGTGGCCGCTTATCCGATCGGTTTTTTCATTACAAAAGAGGAATTGGACCACTACCCCCATCTACGCCCGGCCAAAGACTCCACGGATACGGGTGTAATCGTCTGTTTCAATAGTGTTACGGACACCAATGCAATCGCTCCATTATTCAAAGATAACAGGGTGTGTATTAATCCTCTCAACTGGAAAACCGATACGACCTATGCTAACCGGTCATTGAACCGGGGAACCGTATTTTTTGACAGAAAGGGAAATATCAAATCAGATTCAGCCTGCTTTACCGGAGCGCATATAGATCCGGTTTATCATGTGCTAATTGTTCCGGATATCGATCCCGATCCCTATTTCATTCCTTCCATTGCCCGCATTTTTCCCAAAGGAAATTTACATGTACAGGAATTAAATCTTTATTTCAAAAATCTTCGAAAAAACGTGATCGACAGAATCCACGCTTATCAAAAAACACCTATTCTATAATATGTCTCGCGATATTACCATTTATACAGACGGAGCAGCAAGCGGCAATCCCGGTCCCGGCGGCTATGGGGTAGTCCTGATCTCCGGTCCTCACCGGAAAGAACTATCGGAAGGCTTTCGCCTTACCACCAATAACCGCATGGAATTACTTGCCGTTATTATCGGGCTGAATGCGCTAAGGTTCGATCATTGTAACGTGACTGTTTATTCGGATTCGAAATACGTAGTCGATGCGGTAGAAAAAGGATGGGTTTTCGGATGGGAAAAAAAGGGGTTTAAAAACAAGAAAAATCCGGATTTATGGAAAAAATTTTTACCTCTCTACCGAAAACACCAGGTGAAATTTATTTGGATAAAAGGTCATGCCAATGTCCCGGAAAACGAGAGATGCGACCAACTCGCCGTTGAAGCTTATAAAAGTATACACCTACAAATAGATGACTATTACGAAGCTATCGGTCGATCCGACGAAAATATTTTTAGTTGAAAGACAAAAAAAATTTCGTTTTGTTAATCCAACGATCACATTAAATAATTACTTTCGCGAGAACAAACAAAAGTAAATCGTTCATCAAAAAACAATTGGGATGAAAAAAATATTAATCGTCGGAGCAGGGGGACAAATCGGTTCAGAACTTGTTCCTCATTTAAGATCCATTTATGGAAACAACAATGTAGTGGCAGCCGATATCAGCGCTGATAAATGTAAAGCATTGGCAGAAGCCGGACCCTTCGAAGCATTAAACGCTTTGGATGGAGAAGCTTACACCGCTATCGTTAAAAAATACGGTATCGATACCATTTTCAATCTGGTAGCTCTATTATCCGCCACCGGAGAAAAAAACCCGAAATTAGCCTGGGATATCAATATCGGAGCATTAACCAACTCCTTGTATATCGCTAAAGATAACAATTGCGCCGTATTCACGCCGAGTTCTATCGGTGCCTTCGGTAACGATACCCCTAAAGATAAAACACCTCAAGACACCTTACAACGGTCCAACACGACCATTTACGGTGTTTGCAAGGTAACGGGAGAACTTTTAAGCGATTATTATTTCCATCGTTTCGGAGTCGACACGAGAAGCGTACGTTTCCCGGGGTTGATCTCTTACGTAACCCTACCCGGCGGAGGCACCACCGATTATGCCGTTGAAATTTATTACGATGCCATTCGCAAAGGTTCCTTTACCTGTAACGTTCAAGCAGGTACATACATGGATATGATGTATATGCCGGATGCATTGAATGCCGTGGTTCAATTGATGGAAGCCGATCCGACCAAGTTAAAACACCGGAACAGCTTCAATATCGCTTCCATGAGTTTCGAACCGGAGCAAATAGCCGCAGAAATCCGCAAACACATACCGGAATTTAAGATGGACTACCAAATCGACCCGGTAAAACAAGCCATTGCCAACAGCTGGCCTAACAGCATGGACGATACCTGTGCCCGCCAAGAGTGGGGTTGGGCTCCGAAATACGATTTAACCAGCATGACAAACGATATGCTCGTTAAGGTAAAAGAAAAATTTGACAAGGGATTGATCAAATAAGAACTTCCCTATTTACTCATAAATGGCTTTCGGGTGTAATAATCCGAAAGTCATTTTTTATTCTTCCGAATTCTATTTCGAATACCTCCGTCAGCCGTCTGAACGAGCAATTATAATAGCACTTTGGGACGGGGTCAAAGTGCTATTTAAAATAGACGGCCTCATCATAAAACAGATATCAAAAAATAATATTACTTTAGTGACATTAAACTTTAAAGGATTATATATCCTTCATAAATCTGTAGTGTATGTCAAAAAAAGAGAAAAAACCACATAAAAGCATCGGGAAAAAAGAACTTTATCAATCCTTATTCGATATCTTTACTCATAAACCCAACGAATATTTCAATTACAAGCAATTAGCCTTGCAGCTGGGCATCAAAAACATGGAATTAAAGCGCCTGATCAACGAGGTACTTTACGAGATGAAGATCGACGGACTGATATCCGAAGAATCGACAGGAAAATTCAAATTAAAAGCCGTCAGCACATATATTACCGGAATTATCGATTTAACAGCAAAAGGAACCGCTTACCTGGTTTCGGACGAAACCAAAGAGGATGTTTTCATTCCTCAGGTAAACCTAAATCACGCGTTAAACGGGGACAAGGTAAAAGTCATCGTCTATGCCCGAAGTAAAAGCAGAAGACCGGAAGGAGAGGTTGTCGAAATCCTTGAAAGAAAAAAAGAGACCTTCGTGGGAATCATACAATGCTCCCGGCAATATGCTTTTTTAGTTCCTTCCGGCAAACAACTTCCTTATGATATCTTCATTCCTCTCAACGAGTTAAACGGGGCAAAAGACGGGGATAAAGCCATAGTAAAAATTACAGAATGGCCTGAGAACCAAAAAAATCCGGTAGGAACCGTGTTGGAGGTCCTCGGAAGACCGGGAGACAACGATACGGAGATGAATGCCATCATGGCGGAATTCGAACTTCCCGTTAAATTTCCGGCAAACGTGGAAAAAGCGGCAGAAAAAATCCCGGATACGATCCCCGATGAGGAGTATAAAACACGAAAAGATTTCAGGGAAATAACCACGTTCACGATCGATCCCAAAGACGCCAAGGATTTTGACGACGCCCTTTCCATCCGAAAATTAAAAAACGGTCATTATGAGGTTGGCGTACACATCGCCGACGTGAGCTATTACGTCGAAGAGAACTCCGTATTGGATAAAGAAGCTGACGCAAGGGCCACTTCCGTATACTTGGTAGACCGTACGATTCCGATGTTGCCCGAACGGCTCTCCAATGGGGTCTGTTCCTTACGTCCGAATGAAGAAAAACTATGTTTCTCCGCCGTTTTCGAGTTAAACGATAACGCGGAAATAGCGGACCAATGGTTCGGCCGCACGGTTATAAAATCCAATCGCCGTTTCACTTACGAAGAAGCACAGGCGATGATCGAAGGAGGCGAAGGCGATTACAAAACGGAGATCCTGGAATTAAACGACCTGGCCCAAAAATTAAGAGCGGAAAGATTTAAAAGCGGAGCCATCGACTTCGACCGGGTGGAAGTAAGATTCGATATAGATGAAAAGGGAAAGCCTATCGGGGTTTACTTCAAACAATCCAAAGAAGCCAATAAATTGATAGAGGAATTTATGTTGCTTGCCAATAAAAAGGTAGCCGAACGAATCGGAAAACTTAAGCCCGGACAAAAGCCCAAAACTTTCGTCTACCGTGTACACGAACAGCCGAACCCGGATAAATTAGAAGAATTCGGACGATTCATCGCGAAATTCGGCTATCATCTACGTTCCAGCAACCCCAAAACCCTCTCCTCCTCCATGAACAAATTGATGAGCGATGTGAAGGATCGGCCGGAACAAAATATGATCGAGACACTTGCCGTACGTACCATGGCCAAAGCCGCCTACTCCACAGAAAATGTAGGACATTACGGTTTAGCTTTCGACTATTATTCCCATTTTACTTCTCCTATCCGGCGTTATCCGGATGTAATGACCCATCGTCTGCTGGCACGTTATATAGCAGGAGGACGTTCGGTCAATCAGGAAAAATACGAGGAAGAATGTAAACATTGTTCCGAAATGGAACAAGTGGCAGCCAACGCGGAGAGAGCTTCCATCAAATACAAACAAGTGGAATTTATGTCCGACAAACTGGATCAGCCCTTTATGGGAACCATCTCCGGAGTGACCCAATGGGGTTTTTATGTCGAATTGAACGATACCAAATGCGAAGGATTGGTCTCTATGACCGAGTTAGAGGATGATTATTACGAATTCGACGAAGAGAACTACTGCATTGTCGGTCGTCGCCACCGAAAGGTATACCAATTGGGAGATCAGGTAATGGTCAAAGTGGCGAAAGCTAATTTAGTTGCCCGTCAATTGGACTTCACTTTAGTAGGTAATGAAAAAACGGAGACCTCTCCATCCGTTATTCGCTCCAAGGCTATAACGCCGCCCCGTTCTGTACGAAAATCACGTCGAGGAAGACGAGGAGATGAAGGCAACAAAAACAAAGGGAGGAAAAAATCGAAAAAAAGGAATTAACTTTTTAAGTTCTTTCTTGAATGAAGAATAATAAAAAAACATTTTTTCTATCTTTGGGAGGTGTGAAAAACGACTAAACCAATGATTACTTTTATTATCTCCATCGCGTTGCTTATCGTCGCTTATTTTACTTACGGGAAATTTGTCGAACGATTTTTCGGTGCATCATCTGAAATAAAAACTCCGGTTAAACGACTGGCTGACGGAGTTGACTACCACGAATTAAAACCCTGGCGGATCTTCGTCATTCAATTTCTGAATATCGCGGGGTTAGGTCCCATTTTCGGGGCTATATTAGGAGCAGCCTACGGTCCCATGGCATATCTATGGATCGTAATCGGTTGTATCTTCATGGGTGCTGTACACGATTACTTTTCCGGAATGCTCTCCGTACGGAACGATGGCATGAGCCTTCCGGATATCGTGGGTAAATACATGGGCAACGGTATCCGGAAATTCATGACATTCTTTACCGGATTTCTTTTATTAGCGGTGGGTGTTTCCTTCGTGAACGGTCCCGCGGGACTCTTAGGCAATTTAACCGGAACAAGTATGGCCCCATGGCTGTACATTATTTTTGCCTATTACATACTGGCAACTTTATTGCCGATAGATAAAATCATCGGGCGTATTTATCCTTTTATGGGAGCAGCCTTGATTTTTATGGCACTCAGTGTAGGCGGCTATCTCCTGTACGGGGGATTCAGCGGGGAACTTCAATTAGAGGAACTCACTTTCGACACCATGCGTAACCTGCACGTCAATCCACAGGAAAACATTCTTTTCCCGATGCTGTTTATCGTCATCTCCTGTGGGGCTATATCCGGGTTCCATGCTACCCAATCCCCCATGATGGCCCGTTGTATGACCGATGAAAAATACGGAAGACCTATTTTCTACGGAGCCATGATATCCGAAGGTATTGTTGCCATGATCTGGGCCACAGCCGCCATGGCCTACTTCGGGGGAGCGGAAGGATTAAACGCGGCAGCAGGTTCCGGTAGCGATCCGGCCATAATTGTCAATGAAGTGTGTCGTTCCTGGTTAGGACGTTTGGGAGCCATTATTGCCATTATAGGTGTAGTCGCATGCCCTATTACTTCGGGAGACACAGCTTTCCGCAGTATGCGATTGATCATTGCCGATGCTCTTAAATTCACTCAAAAACCCATAAAGAATCGACTGATCGTTTCGATTCCTATCTTCATTCTGGCTTATTTCTTTTGCAGTTTTGATTTTTCCACAATATGGAAATATGTCGGTATAGGGAATCAGGTTTTAGCCACGGTAACCCTATGGACTGCTGCCACTTACTTGACAAAAACAGGAAAACCCCATTGGATGCTCTCTATTCCGGCCACCTTTCTAAGTATCGTATGCATTACCTACATCCTTGTAGCTCCATACAAGGCCGGGGGAATATTCATTCAACCGTCCGTCGGTTACCCGATCGGAATAGCCGCAGGCATCGGCTTATTGATTCTTTTCTTTCTGAGAACCAGCAAACTAAAAAAAGAGAAAAAGATTTAGTTTAAAATAATAAAAAACGGGTTGCAGTTTATAAGAGTTTACTCTAAATTGCAAACGGAAAAATCAACATACAAAACAAACAAAAAGGGACACATCTTATCCCGAAGGCAAGGTGTTATCCATGAATATATGAATATTTTGTAGAATGAAAAAAACAAAATGGATCTGGATTTGGGCAGCCGTAGGCGTTGTATTGGCTATCGTTATTTTTTGGCCTAAAGAGTACAAAGAAGCTGTACTGGAAGCCGAAGCTGTGGAAGAGGTAGTCGACACGACGGAGTTAAAACAAGAACATTATAAATACGGTATTCCTTCCGATAATTTCGAGGTAGAGGAAGGAGTCGTGGGACGCAACCAAAGTCTTTCGGCCATCTTGGCCAAATACGGGGTTTCTCCTAAAAAAATACACGAAATCTCTCAACGTTGTAAAGATATTTTCGATGTCCGGAAAATAAAAGCGGGACGAAAATACACTTTATTTCTCGCCAAAGACAGTTTGAAATCTCCGGAATTTTTCATTTATGAAAACAATGCATTAGAATTTGTTGTCATTGACTTCAAAGAGACCTCGCCTGTTTATATCGGGAAAAAAGAGGTCGAAGTAAGGGAACTATCCGCAAAAGTCGGCATCCAATCCTCTTTATGGAATGCGATGGTAGAGGCACAAACAGACCCTACATTAGCCATTAGTTTAGCGGATATATACGCCTGGTCTATCGATTTCTACGGCATTGCCAAAGGAGATTCCATTCGGGTGATCTACGAGGACTCCTATGTCGAAGAACAACCTCTACGGGATTTCAAAATAAAGGGTGCCATTTTCACCCATGCCGGTAGGGATTTTTACGCTATCCCTTTCGTTCAAAACGAAAAATTCTCCTATTTCGATGAAGACGGGAATAGTTTGCAAAAAACTTTCTTAAAAGCTCCTCTTAAATATTCGCGGATTTCATCCGGATTTTCAAACAACCGTTTTCATCCGGTATTGAAAAAATATCGTTCCCATCACGGAATAGACTATGCCGCTCCCACGGGAACCCCTGTCTATACAATCGGAGACGGCGTCATTACCAAAAAGGCTTTCCAAAAAGGAGGAGGGGGAAATTACGTCACCGTCAAACACAACAGCGTCTACTCCACCACCTATATGCATCTCTCCCGGTTCGCCCAGGGAATTGCCCCGGGAAAACGGGTTAAACAGGGAGAAGTCATCGGTTACGTAGGCAGTACCGGATTAGCGACAGGTCCTCACCTGGATTTCAGGGTATATAAAAACGGAACCCCCATCAATCCCCTGAAAATGGTATCTCCTCCGAAAGAACCGATTTCAAAAGAGAACATGCCTCAGTTCATTGTCGTGCGGGACTCTCTAACTCGACGATTAAAACAGTTATAACCGACCGGTATCAATAATCGGTTCTTTTTTCCCCGGTAATTCGGTAGTATTGCCATTTACCGACAGGATGACCTTTTTTATAACGTCCCTCACACAATAAATGACCGGTTTTGTAATAAAATTTTACCACACCGTGACGCGTTCCTTTACGGTAAGGCATCTCTAATTTCAATGTCCCATCGGGAAAATATTCTTTATAGAATTGAATCTCTCCTTTACGGTAAACGACCTTCCCTTGTAATTTGCCATCCTTATAAAAAAAACGAGCTTCTCCGTTTATTTTACCCTCCTCATACGGGAAGAGTCCCATCATTTTTCCAAGCGGATCGTAAATACTCCAACACCCGTCCGGATCCCCATCTTTCAAAGCTCCTTGCACCGTGAAAAGAGAGGTTTTGTATACATAAAAATCTTTCACACCTACAGCGATACTATCCGGAATGTTCGGATAATAAAAACCGGACTCGATCCGGTCTATTTGTTTTTCCAATTCCCGGTTAAGTTCCCGTATCTTATACTCTTCCGGAGCATTTTTATTAAAATTTGCAATTACATTGGTTTTAAAATCCTCACCTTGTGCCGACAACGCCAGTCCGATAACTTCAAAACTCAAAAATGCATCTTTATTATTTTCTAACTCCTGCCGGGCATCCGATTTTAAATCATGATACAAAAAGTCGTACGCGTTGGAAGTATTGATATAACCATAAATATTACTTCCGTTACCTAAATCTTGCATTAAACCGATGTATTCTTCATCATGAGCTAATGTCTTGCCTAACAAGTAATCCCTGATCATCTCCGCTAAAGAAAGAGGCGAATTACTAAATACGACATAATCCCCTATAAAAGTATAATAGGGACGATCCAATCGGTTGAACTTAGATTTCAGAAACAGTTTAAAAAATCCCTTCAAACTAAAATAATGAATCTTATACCCGTTAAATTCCATAGCTTTCTCACGAACCGGAGTCTTACGATCTATTTGTTCCATCAAATAGTTCAACTGATCTCGCGCATAAATAATATCGTTCGCCTGAATAGCCAAAATAATATTATCCTGCCGATTCTCTTCATCAAGAGCCGGTTTGATCAGGGCAATTTCATGCCCGACCCAGGAAGTAAACAGATCTAAAATATCAAGATTCAAGAATCTATTTATTTTCTCGACCGAACGCTCTATCGCTTTATAGTCTTCTTCCCGTTCCGACCTATAATTCTCGATCAAGATTTTTTGTAACTCGGAAAAAGAAGAAAAACACCAAGAAACATAGGCCGCCGTGTGTTCTCCTGCAATCCGGTCAATTCCGGAAGCCTTCCCTTTGGTCCGATTCAACAAATTAAGTATCGAAAATACATCGCGATTCGATTTGGTAATACCGGAGAAACGAAGATTTCGATCATTCAACTGCAATACTAAACGAGTAAAATCAAGCAGAGGCTCTTCTTCCGTTATAGACGCCGTTTCCAAAAAAGCATTGATTGCATTCCCTATCCGTTTATGGTCAACGTCGATTATGGCATCTCCGCCAGTCAGGTCTTTTTTCATTTTCACCCTGTCTTCGCATGCGGATAGAGAACGCTCAACTAATTCTCGGGAACAGGAGATAATTAAAAGATTCCCTTTTATGGCGAAATACAATTTAAACCCTTTGCCCGTCAGTTCATGAAATCTTTCTACCTCGCCTTTTAATTTCGTTATTTTCAAATCACCGTTATTCAACAATACCGAAACCATGCCTTCAAAAGTCCTGATCACGTTCAACTTACCCAAATCGCATACATATAAGAAATCATAATTAAAAGAAGTAACTTCATAACAGGAAATAGAAACAGGTCTATCCGTCAACATTCGTTTCAACGTCGGATAGACTTTACACAAAGAATCGGCCCGTTCAAAATAGTCGTGATATGCTTCAAAATAAGGATAAGTTTTAAGCGATTGCCATATTCTATTTCGACTTAGACTCTCGTGTATATGATTGAAAGAAGGTATTTCCACCGTAAAAACCGCATTCCCCGGTAAAGCTTGTGTTATTTTATAACGTCCGGCATCTTTATAAAAAGCGAACCAGATCAAAACGATCAAGGTTACTAATGGAATCGTTATAAGGACAAGTTTGCTTCTCATGATAAAGTCATCGACTTAAAAATACCGTACAAAATACAAGTATACAATATTATACAACCATTCACGCCATATCACGTATTATTTTTTGCAAAAAGCAAGAAAACGAGAAAACAAAGAATAATATATATTATTAATTTTACGCCCCGAAAAAAATAAATATGAAAAAAAGTTTCATCGCATTAGCTTTCGGAACATTAGGATTAGGTATTGCCGAGTTTGTGATCATGGGAATCTTACCGGACATTGCACGTGCTTTACATATCGACATCGCTACCGCCGGCCATCTGATCTCGGCCTATGCCTTAGGAGTCTGCTTCGGAGCTCCGGTACTGATTTTTGCCCGCAAATTTCCATTAAAGCACATCCTTTTGGGATTGGTTTCCGTAATCATGATCGGCAATATTTGTGCTTCCCTTGCCCCCAATTATTGGACCCTGATGATTTCCCGTTTTATCTCGGGACTCCCGCATGGAGCTTATTTCGGAGTAGGCTCCATCGTCGCCGAAAAATTAGCTATCAAAGGGAAGGGTTCGGAAGCTGTTTCCATCATGGTTGCCGGTATGACAATAGCGAACCTGTTCGGAGTACCTTTAGGAACTTTCTTGAGTACGTTCCTTTCCTGGAGAGTCACGTTCCTACTCGTCGGTCTATGGGGGATCGTCATTCTCTATTATATCTGGAAATGGGTTCCTCCGGTAGAAAACCTACCCGATACCGGCTTTACAGGTCAATTCCGTTTCTTAAAATCCCCGGCCCCCTGGTTACTAATTTTTGCTACCCTATTGGGAAACGGAGGCATCTTTTGTTGGTATAGTTACATCAACCCGTTACTGACACAAATTTCCGGATTTCCAGTCGACAGTATTTCATTACTTATGATTTTAGCCGGAGCGGGAATGGTTGCCGGAAATTTGATCAGCGGTCGTTTATCAGATCGATACACTCCGGGACGGGTAGCCTTTTTTACTCAAGGTTGTGCATTCACGATTCTGTTGCTTATTTTCTTTTTAGCGCGGGTATCCTGGATTTCGGCAACACTCATGTGCCTGTGTACGGCTTGTCTTTTCGCCCTGTCCACACCGCAACAAATTTTACTCATTCGTTATTCCAAAGGAGGAGAAATGTTAGGAGCTGCAAGCGTTCAGATCGCCTTCAATTTAGGAAATGCTATCGGGGCATATTGCGGGGGACTACCCTTACAAGCCGGATTAAGCTATCAATACTCGGCTCTCGCGGGAACTCCATTCGCGCTGACCGGTTTTATGTTACTGCTCGTTTTCACCCGGAAATACGAAACGATAAAAGCATAGACAATCCCGGATTTTCACCTGTTTTTTTCACCTGTTTCTAATAAAAAGTAAATCTTATCATGTACATTTGTTCGATATAGAAAAACAACTATTATGGCATCTTATTGGCAAATTTTTTGGTCTTTCTTCAAAATCGGAACATTTACGTTAGGAGGTGGTTACGCCATGATCCCCCTCATTCAGAAAGAGGTGGTCGATAAAAAAGGATGGCTTCAAGAGAAAGAGTTTATCGAAATGTTAGCGGTTGCCCAATCTGCCCCCGGACCCATAGCCCTGAACACGGCCATATTCGTGGGGTACAAAGTCAGAAAAGGTAAAGGGGTGGTTTTTTCCAGCCTCGGCACCATCTTACCTTCTTTCATCATCATTCTGCTGATCGCCATTTTATTTACCGACTTTAAAGATAACCCGGTCGTCGAACGGGTATTTAAAGGCATACGTCCCGCCGTAGTAGCCCTGATTGCAGCCCCGTTGTGGCAAATGGGCAAAGCAGCCGGGGTAACATCTAAGACGGTGATCATACCGATCATAGCTGCCTTATTGATATGGCAAGTCGGGATATCTCCCATTTACATCATCATTTTAGCCATACTGGGAGGTGTCGGTTACGGTTTATTCAGAAGCGGGAAAAACAAATTAACACCTAAGGATAAAAATAAATAAGCAAATTCGAAACAACATTCATGGAAGAATTCGATTTATATCTCAGCCTTTTCATCACTTTTTTTAAAATCGGCCTTTTCGGTTTCGGGGGCGGATATGCTATGCTCTCTTTGATACAACACGACGTGGTCGAGGTTCACCAATGGATCAGCGTTTCCGATTTCACGGATATCGTGGCTATTTCTCAAACAACCCCGGGACCTATTGCTTTCAACACGGCAACCTACATCGGTTACACGGCCACCAACAGCGTATGGGGCTCTATCATATGTACCGTTGCCGTCAGTCTTCCCTCCCTGATCATCATGATTACCATCTCCAAATTCTTTTTTGCCTTTCGGGAAAACCGTTACGTGGATATGGCCATGAATGGCTTGAAAATTACCGTTACCGGATTGATCGGGGCTGCTGCACTGCTTTTAATCAATAAAAACAACTTCATCGATTACAAAAGCTGGCTTATCTTTATCGGGGCCTTTTTACTAACCTTCAAATTCAAAATGGATCCGATACTCATGATCGTTATCGCGGGAATCGTCGGCTATATCCTCTATTAATCGTTTTTGTTCAACAACCTCTTTCTGATCTCCGAGGGCGTTCCTCCTAAATATTTAAGACAAAAATTATAAAAAGAGGTATGCCCCGAAAAATGATATTTATCTATAATGATCTGAATATCCTGGGTCAAATTAGCTAAATCGCTTTCAATTGCTTTCGCTTTTTTTACCTGTAACCACTTATAGGCGGAAGTATTGAACTCTCTTTTAAACCTCCGCTTAAAAGTAGACAAACTACATCCCGTTTTTTCGGCAAAATCTTTTAACGACGTAACGGATTGATAATGTTTAAACACAAGCAATTTAAAGGAATAATCATCGCCCAATACCGGATAAAACAGTTTATATATCTCTTCTTTCGTGTAATATTGAGAAAAAATGGCCGCCATATTCAATTTATAGACATTCAAATAATAATGACAAGGCATAACATTATGAAGGGAATACAATAAGTAATTTAAATACAGCCGTAAAGGCTCATTCACTTTTAAAGAGCTATACTCCCACCGAAAATATCTCAACCCCGAAAGAATTTCCTGATGATCTTTCAGGCAGATCTGCTCTTCCATATTAGATCGGATACACAATAATCTACACGGATCATCCGACGTATTTATCTCCACTTCACAATTTTTGGGAACGAGAAACATCTCCTCCTTTCCACAAACAATCTGTCGTCCTTTAAAAGAAACAGAAATACCTCCCTCCAACACGACCATCAGTTCATGACAGAACTTACTTCCCTGGTAAACTTTTTGAGTATTTCTTTCTACCTCCTGCAAAACAAAGCCGTATTTATTTTTCGGATCATATTTTTCACACGCAGATTGCTCGCATATTCTCGTATTCATTTGCCCCTTTTCCTTATAGTACAAACAAATATAAACATTCCGTTTTTTTATTGCCTACAAATTACATTTTATAAGTTCTTTTATAAACTAAACAGGCTCTTTAAGATAACTTCCCCGGAGAAAAAAAATATTCCAACCCTAAAATATTTCAACAAATACGATCTCTATTTTATAAAAAAACTAATTTTGCAAATCATTTAAACCTTCGACACCATGATTTCACTTCTTATTCTTATCGTTATTTTCGGTTACAGCATCATCGCGTACAATAATTTGACACGTAAACGCAACAACACCGAAAATGCATTCGGTTCGATCGATGCCATGTTGAAAAAAAGATTCGATTTGATTCCGAATTTGGTTGCAACCGTACAACAATACGCCAAGCACGAAGAAAATACCTTTACCAGGATCACGGAATTACGTTCACGGAATTACGATTCACTGACCACGGAAGAAAAAAGTGAATTCGACCGGACATTCAATACAGCCAAGCAAAGTTTTTTTCTGGTCGCCGAAAATTATCCCCAATTACGGGCTTCGGAGAATTTTATGCAATTGCAAAAAGCCCTAAACGAAACAGAAGAGCAATTAGCGGCAGCCAGAAGAACTTATAACGCCTGTGTCACCGATTATAATAATGCTGTCACGACCGTTCCTTCGAATATCATTGCCAACCTTTTCAATTTTTACAAGAAAGAAGTACTGAGTATTCCGGAAGAGGAAAAAGCGGTACCCGATGTAAAAGATCTGTTCCAATCCTAAAGCGGTTGTATGGATAATAACTTCGACAGATTGTACGGACAATTGACCCCGGCCCTTGAACAACTGGAAAATAAAAGATTGGAATTAAAAAGGAGAGGGACTCAGAACGGTCTGATAGCCGGAGGTATATGTTTTCTGGTCGGAACAGGCATAACCTTTGGGATCGAAGCCGGCTATACGGGAATCTTAATTGCTGCTCTCATCGGAATAATCGTCTTGTTCCTCTGCATCAATAGCCAATCTGCCGTACTATCCGGATATTATAAAAAAGATATCATTACCACGTTATTAACGAGCCTATGCAAGGATTCCTCGTTCCAACCCGAGAAAGGCATCTCGAAAACCACTTTTATGAGTAGCGGATTATTTTCCACCACGCCCGACCGCTATCATTCCGAAGACATGATAACCGGACAGCTCGAAAAAACAGCTTTTGTATGTTCGGAAGTCCACGCTGAAGAAAAACGCGTGACGGTAGATTCCAAAGGACACAGACATGAAAGTTGGGTGGATATTTTCCGGGGTTTTTTCTTTATTGCCGATTTCCACAAAGATTTCAAAGGACAAACCACCATTTATCGAAATGCTTGGATTAAGCTGAATTTCAACAACCGACGGGTTAAATTGGAAAATCCGGACTTCGAGAAAAGTTTCGACGTTTATTCTACCGATCAGGTAGAAGCCCGTTATCTATTGACTCCGGGAATGATGGAAAAACTTTTGATACTCGACCGAAAATTCCCGGGAAAGATTACAGTCAGTTTTTATAACTCCAATATTATCATCGCTATTCCCGACCGAACCGATCATTTTGAAACCAGTATTTGGCATTCTCAACTCCATAACAACAGTTTAAAACAGGAGTACGATACCCTCTCGGCCTTGACAGGCATTGTCAACGACCTGAATCTAAACCTACGAATTTGGAGCAAAGAATAACTTCTTTCTTCTATCTCCCGAAAACAATACTAAACAAAAAATCCGCCTAACCTGAGGTTAGACGGATTATATATCATACTTCAAAATTTTAAAGCAGAGCATTAATTTTTGCAACCAAAGCCGTTTTAGGCACAGCACCGACCTGTTTGTCAACTACTTCTCCATTTTTGAAGAAAAGAATCGTCGGGATATTACGGATTCCGAATTTTCCGGAAGTCCCAGCACAATTGTCCACGTCCACTTTAGCAACAACAATCTTACCTTCGTATTCCTTAGACAATTCTTCAACAATCGGCAGCATCATCTTACATGGTCCACACCATTCCGCCCAGAAATCTACCAATACGGGAAGCTTTGAGTTCAAAACCACTTCCTCAAAACTTGAATCATTAACTGCAATAGCCATACTTTTTTATCTTTTAAGTTTACATTCTCTTATCTACATGAAAATCACTACAATTAAGAATAAAAATACCCTTATTCACCGTGCAATATTAATCAATTTTCATCTTAATCACATCATTATTTTCAAAATATTCATATAATTCTCTCGAACGTTTTATTTTACAGCTTCTTGAAAACATCTTAACTCTATGCCCTTCCCGGTCGTAAAGGATAAAATTCAACGGGATGTCTCCCGCTTCGTTTACCAATTGATTATGAATCTCCGTTACGATTTCGTGTGTCAGATTCTCTATATCGACCTGCAACGTGATGGAACGAATCAGGTTTTCTCCGATAACGCTGAGCAAATCCATACTGATTACGTTAAAGGCCAGTTCATTGTTCCACTTTTTCGTTTGTACTTTTCCCTTAATATATATTGCCGTTTCCAAAATAAAATAGTTCCTGAATTTTATATAATCCTCACCAAAGAAAGGCAACTCGTAGGTTCCGCTAAAATCCTCTATCGTCAAAATACCAAAATCATTTCCTTTTTTGGTCTTTCCCTGCCTCATGGCGATGATAATCCCGGCAATAGTAACATCCCGGTTTTTAAAAGAGGCGAAATTACTATTCAACTCTTCCAAAGGAGTGCAAAGCGTTTTTATCTCCAATTTATAGGGATCCAAAGGATGAGAAGTAAGGTAAATACCGATCAATTCTTTCTCTTTTCGGGCCTTTTCCATATCCGTCCAAGGTTCGCACAAAGGAATAGAAGGCTTTGTCACCTCGTATCCGTCCATCCCCCCAAATAAGGTCGCTTGCATTTTCAACCCGTCGGCCTGTTTCTTCTGTCCGTAATTAACCAAGTTCTCGAGCAAAGAAGTATGCCCGTCAACTTGGTAAAAAAACTGTCCCCTGTGCAAACCGAAACTATCCAATCCTCCGGCCGTAATTAAATTTTCCAATGTTTTTTTGTTTACGGTACGATAATCGATACGTTCAAAAAAATCAAACACATCTTTATAAGGGCCATTTTCCGTACGCTCTTTAATGATCGAATCTACAGCCGCCAACCCTACTCCTTTTATTGCCGCCATTCCGAAACGAATATCACCTTTATGGTTTACCGTAAAGTCATTATCCGACTCGTTCACGTCAGGAGCCAGCACCTTCAATCCCATTCGTTTACACTCATCCATAAAAGTGGTCACCTTCTCTATTTGGGATAAGTTACAACTCAAGTTGGCCGCCATAAATTCAGCCGGGTAATGAGCCTTCAAAAAACCGGTTTGGTAAGCGATATAAGCATAACAAACGGAATGAGATTTATTAAAAGCATACGAGGCAAAGGCTTCCCAATCTCCCCATATTTTTTCTACCAAAGGTTTGACCTCTTTCCCCATCTCTTTACATCCCTTTACGAACTCCGGATTTTTATTACACCCCTCTATAAATTGCGTCTTCAGGGCATTCATCGTATCGATCTGTTTTTTACCCATAGCTTTTCGAAGCGTATCGGACATACCACGGGTGAAACTCCCCAAAGCCCGTGATTGTAACATCACCTGCTCCTGATAGACAGTGATCCCGTAAGTATCCTTTAAAAAGGGTTCCATCATAGGATGATCGTACACGATGGGTTCCTCCCCGTGCTTACGTTTGATGAAATCAGGAATATACTCCATAGGTCCCGGACGATAAAGAGCATTCATCGCCACCAAATCCTCGAAGCGGTTAGGTTGTAAGGCCCGCAGGTGTTTTTTCATCCCCGGGGACTCGAACTGGAACAGGCCCGTCGTCTCTCCCCGGGAAAAAAGAGCAAAAGTCTCCTGGTCCTCCAGGGAAATCGCATCCACATCCAAAACCTCGTGGCGGGATTTTTTAATATTATCCAAACAAGTTTTTATAATAGAGAGAGTCCGCAACCCCAAGAAGTCCATTTTAATCAATCCGATAGGCTCTACAAAATGACCGTCATACTGCGTCGTCATCAAGCTCTCCCCCTCGGTCGGCATAATCGGAATATGTTCCGTGAGCGGATCCCGGCTAATCAATATTCCACAGGCATGGACACCCGTCTGTCGTACGGAGCCCTCCAAAATTTCAGCCAACCGAATCGTTTTGCCCACTACCGGATTGGGTGATTCTTTCTCTCTCTTTAAATCGGGATTCTCTTCATATGCCCTTTTCAGTGTCATTTTCGGAGCCTCCGGAACCATTTTAGCCAACCGATTGGCTTCCGATAATTCCAACTTCAACACCCGGGCCACATCCTTAATAGCCATTTTAGCGGCCATACTTCCGAAAGTAACGATATGAGCCACTTTATCCGCTCCGTACTTTTGCGTTACCCATTCCAATACGCGTTGCCGTCCGTCGTCATCAAAATCCACATCGATATCGGGTAAAGAGATACGGTCGGGATTTAAAAAACGCTCGAACAGCAAATCGTATTTTATCGGGTCTATATTCGTAATACCTAAGCAATAAGCCACCGCACTCCCCGCCGCCGAACCCCGTCCGGGACCGACAATCACTCCCATATCGCGGGCTGCCTGAATAAAATCTTGTACGATAAGGAAATAGCCCGGGAAACCCATCGTCTTCATGATATGAAGTTCAAAAATCAAACGCTCCATGATATCGGGAGGGATATGCTCTCCGTAACGCTTCACCGCCCCCTTCATCGCTAACTCCTTCAAATAATCGGCCTCCAATTTAATACGATAAAGCCGATCATAACCTCCTAATTTTTTCACCTTCTTTTGAGCATCCTCTTCACTCATCACCACCTCACCCTTTTCATTTTGAGTAAATTCATCGAAAAGATCTCTTTCCGTGTATTTTTTTCGATACTCTTCTTCCGTTCCCAACTCAGGAGGAATCGGGAATACAGGCATCAACGGATCGGAATCCAATTTATAATCCTCTACCTTATCCACAATCTCTTGCGTATTCGCAATGACTTCCGGAACGTCGCTGAACAAGGCTTCCATTTCCGCCGTTGTCTTAAACCACTCCTGTTGAGTATACCGCATCCGCTTGGGATCATCCAAATCCTTATTCGTCTGCAAACAGATTAGGATATCGTGAGCTTCGGCATCCTCTTCATTCAAAAAATGCACATCATTGGTGGCAATAACCTTTATACCCAACTTTTTCCCGATTCTCAGTATCTCTGCATTACACCTCACTTGCCTGTCGTACACATCCGCTCTCAAAAGAGGATTGGTCGTCGGATGTTTCATCACTTCCAAATAATAATCCTCTCCTACCAAATCCTTATACCATAGGGCAGCAGCCTCCGCTCCTTCTATATCCCCGGCCATGATCTTCTGACAGATTTCCCCTCCCAAACAAGCAGAGGAAATAATCAATCCCTCTTTATGTTTCTCCAAAAGGGCCTTATCGATACGAGGCCGATAATAAAATCCTTCCACCTGGGCTACAGAACACAATTTTACAAGATTTCTGTATCCCTGCAGATTCTTTGCCAAAAGAATCAAATGTTCTCCGGAACGATCCTGCGGATTTTTTTTATTATGCAATGACACCCGGGCGACATAGGCTTCAACGCCCAAAATAGGTTTGATACCTTTCTTTCGACAAAGATCATAAAAAAGTTTGATACCAAACATACTTCCATGGTCCGTCAACGAAATCGCCGGCATCCCGTCAGCGATGGCTTTATCGATCAAACCGGGAATACTCGCCGCTCCATCCAAAATAGAATACTGAGAATGTACATGAAAATGGGTAAAAGACATATATTATACGCTAAGAATTAAAACAAACACCTAACAATCAAAAAATAGAAAATAATTTCATCGATTTATACTTAAACAAAGGTAAGGAATAATCTCTTGAGAACGATCATCAACAACTGAAAAACAGTTCTAAAATTTTCCACATTCTTTATCCGGATCTATCCCTTTTTTCTCTTCCCCAAAGCTCCGGGTTCAGGTAAAGACACCCTGGAAAAACTCACGATAGCGGCAAGCGCTGCAAAAGCACCCCCCAAATAAAGTGCGGCATGCGTCCCGTTACGCGGAAACAAGGCAAACATCAAAGCGACCAAAGAGGCTCCGGAGGTCTGTCCCAAAAGACGCGAAGTCCCTAACATTCCGCTCGCTCCTCCGCTACGTTGCCGGGGGGCAGATAAAATCAAAATACTGTTATTCGGCGTTTGAAACAAGCCGAATCCGGCACCACACAACGCCATTCGCCAAATAATACTTACGTTTGTCGGCATTTCGGGTAAAGTAGCCAACAGAAATAAACCGCCAGCAAACAAGGTCAGCCCTATTCCACCCAACAAACCCGCGTGAATGCGTTCGATCAACCGACCGGCAAGAGGAGCCGCCAACATGGTAGCCAAAGGCCAGGGAGTTAACAACAAACCCGTCACTACCTCATCCCTCCCCAACGCGTTTTGTAAGAAAAAAGGCAAAGAAACCATAGCCAACATCTGAGCGGTAAAAGAACATATCGATGTCCCGACGGAGAGAGCGAAAATAGGAATTCGCAACAAATCCACGGGCAACAGCGGATAAGTCTGATTCAGCTGACGACGAATAAAAAAGAAACCGACAACGAACATGACCGCTAAGCCCGAAACGATATACATGGAATCGATACCGTGGGCGTAGCCTTCAATTGCCGATATCAACAATCCGAACGTCAAAGCGTTCATCCACCCGCTCATCCAGTCAAAACGCCGTCCCTCTACCCGCACCGTATTGGAAGGCAGGAATTTAAAACTCAACATCAAGGCCGTAATCCCTATCGGAACATTGATCGCGAACAACCAAGGCCAGGAAGCAACGGAAAGGATCCCGGCAGCGATAGTAGGTCCGGCGGCTGCAGATACCGCAACTACCAAAGCGTTTATTCCCATTCCCCGGCCTATGATACGCTGAGGATAAATAATACGAATGAGTGAAGTATTCACACTCGTAATCGCGGCAGCCCCGAATCCCTGAAGAACACGGGCAATCGTTAACGTCCATAAAGAATTGGAAAGCGCGCACGCCAACGAGGTAAAACTAAACAAGAACAACCCGCTTATATAAACTTTACGGTAGCCCCAAATATCCCCCAATGAGGAAAGGGAGAGCAACGAGACAACGATAGCCAACTGATAAGCATTCACGATCCATATCGACATGGAGGGTGTCGCCTGCAGATCCTGCGCGATAGTAGGAAGAGCGACATTCGCTATCGTTCCGTCCAGAACGGAGACGGTTATACCCAAAGCAATGGACAGAATGGCCCAATAGCGTCTCGGCAATGGAAGCCCGTCCATCTTGACTTCTTCAATTCCCATAAAAATCTTTTCCTTTTATCCTTACCTATCGAAACATTTGGAAAAAAGTTTCAACCTATCTCAGTTCTTTCCCGATTTATCCGGGAAAACAGGAATAGGCGGAACCGATCTCTTCGCCGTTTTTAATTGCTCTAAAATAATTTCTATCGCCTTCTCCAACTGTTGATCCCGACCCGTATATTCTAAATAAGGATCGTTTTCCAAATCTATATGAGGAGTAACACCGGTCCCTTCGATGATAAAACCGCTTCCGTCAACAGCAAAAGGAGCGTAAGAAGGAGTTACGATCGCCCCTCCGTCCACAACCGGAACGGTTCCGCTATAACCGACTACTCCGCCCCAGGTACGTCTTCCGACAACCGTACCCAATTTATTGTATTTAAAGCGATAAGGAAACAAATCTCCGTCAGAGGCCGAGTACTCGTTCACCAACAACACCTTGGGACCAATAAACGTACCGACCGGATTTACCGATCCCTCCTTTTGATTCGTATGCATCGTAAAATAAGTCGGCGTACGCATCAAACGTTCGATAATCATGGGCGAAACATTGCCTCCCCCGTTTCCCCGATCATCGATAATCAAAGCCTTTTTTTGCAATTGGGGATAATAGTGTTTCACAAATTCATTCAATCCTTCCGTTCCCATATCCGGTATATGGATATAACCCACCTCTCCGTTCGTCGCCTCCTCCACTTTCTTTATATTGTTCTGTACCCAATGATAATAATACAGTTTCGACTCATCTGCCAACGGAATTACTAAAACCCGGCGGGATCCGGTAACGGAAGGTTTTGAATTGACCTCCAATTCAACCGTCTTTCCGGCCATATCTATTAATTCGGTAAATAAATTATCGGTCTCTTGCAAAGATTTTCCATTGATAGCGATCAAATAATCTCCCTCCCGGACATCCACTCCCGGCATGGTCAAAGGCGAGCGGGTCGAAGTTTTCCAATTAGCCCCCTCGATGATTCTTTCTACCTGAAAATAACCGGATTTATCCCTTTTGAAAGTCGCTCCCAATAAGCCCATCTTAATTCGTTCCGGTTCAGGATGTTTACCGTTTATAGAATAGGCATGCCCCACGTTCAGCTCCCCGATCATCTCTCCTATCAGGTAAGTCAGATCCGTCCGATGGTTAACATAAGGCACGAGCACCTTATACTTTTCGTATACTTTATTCCAATCCACCCCATGCATATTTTCAGCATAAAAGAAATCCCTCATCTGACGCCAGGTCTCGTTATAAATTTGCATCCATTCTTCACGGTAATTAATCCGTTTCTTCACGCCATTTGTCGAAATTCCGCTCCCCACGGAAAGAGAGGTCGTCGGCAAATCAATAATTTGAAAAACCTGCCCGACCACTCCTAACGCCTTATCATACCCCGGACTGAAAACAATTTGCCCGCCGAGGGAAGATTCGCTTTTACCCGCCAGGTCATACACCATCGTATTACCTCCCCGATCGTAATAAACATAATTACCTATCATATGCAAATTACGGTAATTATCGGCCGGCAAAATCGGTAATTCGATCAAACGACGGTTTACATCCGTAAAATCATAGCCACCTTCTTTTCCTTCGCCATCCGTCGTTTTCACCTTCGGCATTCCGTCGTTTTCAGGAGAAAAAGGAATCCAAGCTCCTTTCGCCAAAGGCAAAATATAAACTTTATTCATCTCCCGATAGACATGATTCCATTCCGTCCTGCCGTAAGAGGGGGAAAAAGAGCGGGCAGAAACGAACAAAAGATATTTTCCATCGCGACTGAAATTCGGAGAACTCACCCCGTACCAATCGTCAGTTATCTGATGTTTCCGCTTATCGGACAACTCGTATATTATAATATGATCCACCGCTTTTCCCGGACGTACATAAGTAATGTATCTGCTGTCAGGAGACCAATTGAAATCCGTCATCGGGCGCACGGGAGAAGTTTCGATAACCTCCCTCTTTCCGGTAGAAACATCCGAAATGTTTAAGGTATTCCCCTTATCGCTCCATAAAATAGACCGGGAATCAGGTGACCATTTGTAATTGAAGATGTATCCTTTAAAACCCTTTATCAACCTTTTTTCCCTGCCGGTCGCGACCTCCCGGATATAAATCGAAAACTCACCCTCCTTATCGGATATATAGCTTATGTAATTTCCGTCAGGAGACCAGGCCCCCATCCGATCATTGGCATGGGAAGAGTTGGTCAAATTATAAGTAATACCCTCTTTCACCGGAAGTGAAAAAATATCTCCTCTTGCCGAAACCAAAACCCGTTGTCCGTCAGGAGAAGGAGCCCGAAAGTCGATCTGATCGCTTACCCGTCTCCATTCCGGGCGCGAATAAACCTGATCATTATCGATATCAATTTTAATCCGTTCGTTTTTACCGTTCTTCAAATCGTAACGATAAATATATCCTCCTTGCTCGTAAACAATCGACTTATCGCCTATGGCCGGAAATTTTATATCGTAATCTTTATAAAAAGTCAATTGGCGAGTCTCTTTTGTCTTTATATGGTAAACGTAAAGATTCATGATGTCGTCCCGGTCCGAAATATAATAGATATCCTCTCCGTCGGGAGACCACATGGGAATAATATCCTGCCTCACATTATGCGTTATTTTTTCGGATTTTTTGGTGGAAAAATCGAAAACCCGGATATCGTCGGCCATCCCGCCTTCGTATCTTTTCCATGTTCGAAATTCCCGGAAAATATAGTTATAAGCTAATCTTTTCCCATCGGGAGAAAAGGACGCAAACCCTCCATTCGCCAACGGAATCTCCGTTGGCATTCCTCCCGATACGGGAACCGTGAACAATTGTCCGGTAAAATCATTAAAGGTATATTGCCTGGAACGATATAAAATAGATTTACCATCCGGAGTCCATCCGATCACGATGTTATTAGGCCCCATCCGATCTCCCAAATCATCCCGGTTCAAGGTGGCGGAATAGGTCAGCCGTTTCGGTTCTCCCCCCTCGACGGGAATAACGAACACTTCCGTATTTCCGTCGTATTGTCCCGTGAAAGCGATATATTTACCATCCGGAGAAATCCGAGGAAACATCTCATACCCCACGTGAGAAGTCAGGCGACGGGCAACTCCACCCGATACAGGTACCGTATAAAGATCGCCGGCATACGAAAAAACGACCTTATCCCCAACACTATGAGGAAAACGTAATAAACGAGCCTCTTCTGCCTTCAAGGACAGACAGCCTAAAAAAAATCCCAATAATAAAACAATACTTTTTTTCATCATTCCCAATCAATAAACCGTATAAATTCCTTTTATTCTTGCAGAAATAACCCTCATTTCTCCAATACCTGTTTTACCACTTTCGGAAAATACTCGTATTCCAAATCATGTATCTTGGCAGCTAACGAATCCGGCGTATCCTCGGGAGTAACCTCACATCTTGCCTGAAAAATTGCAGCCCCTTCATCGTAATGATTATTTACATAATGGATAGTGATTCCGCTCTCCTTTTCTCCGGCAGCGATTACGGCCTCATGGACATGCATTCCGTACATGCCCTTTCCCCCGTAACGAGGCAAAAGAGCCGGATGTATATTGATGATCCGGTGATCATAGGCATCGATGATAGGCTCGGGTACCTTCCACAAGAAACCGGCCAGTACGATCAAGTCCACTCCCAACTCACTCATTTGTGACAAGATACGATCAGACCGATAAAAGTCTTCTTTATTAAAAACAAAGGCGGGTATATTCAAACGTCTTGCTCTCTCCAAAACAAAAGCATCCGGCTTATTACAAAACACGCCGATCACGCTATTTTGCGGATCATTTTTAAAAAATTTAATGATATTTTCAGCGTTAGACCCTGAACCAGAGGCAAATATTGCTATTTTCTTCATGATGTAATTAATTAAAAATCAAAGTCATAAAGATAATAAAACTTTATTCAAGCAAAAAAATTTTCTATGAAAAATAAATTCTCTAACTTTGCCCCCGAACTTTGAGAGTTATGTACACCCCAAGGGTGTTAAGTGTGAAATTAAAAAATGTCTAATTAAAATTTAAAGTTATGTCTGACATTACAAACAGAGTGAAAGCTATTATCGTTGATAAATTAGGAGTTGATGAATCAGAAGTTACACCAAGCGCAACATTTACAAATGATCTTGGAGCTGACTCTTTGGATACGGTAGAATTGATTATGGAATTGGAAAAAGAATTCAACATCACTATTCCGGACGATCAAGCAGAGAAAATTGCTACCGTAGGCGATGCTATTGCTTATGTTGAAGCTAACGCTCAGTAATTTAATATTGATTTTATGAACCTCAAACGAGTAGTAATTACAGGTCTTGGAACGATCAATCCTCTCGGTCACACGGTGTCCGAGTTTTGGGACAACTTGAAAAAAGGCGTTAGCGGCGCCGGTCCTATTACTCGTTTTGATGCATCTAAGTTTCGCACGCAATTCGCATGTGAAATAAAAAATTACGAGCCGACGGAACATTTCGACAAGAAAGAAGTCCGTAAAATGGATCTCTATACGCAATTCGGTCTCATTGCAGCCCGGGAAGCCATTAAGGATTCAGGACTCGATATATCCGCAGAGGATAAGAGAAGAGTAGGTGTAATCTGGGGCGCAGGTATCGGGGGATTGGAAACATTCTATGAAGAATGTAAAACGTTTGCCATCGGAGATGGTACTCCCAGATTCAACCCTTTCTTTATCCCTAAGATGATTGCCAATATGGCAGGAGGAATGATCGCTATCGAACACGGCCTAAAAGGGCCTAACTATACGACGGTTTCTGCTTGTGCATCATCGGCTCATTCTTTAGTAGATGCATTAAACCTCATTCGATTAGGAAAAGCAAACGTGATTATTGCCGGCGGATCTGAAGCTGCAATAACCGTTCCCGGTGTTGGAGGTTTCAACGCCATGAAAGCCATATCCACCCGCAATGACGATCCGAAAAGCGCTTCTCGTCCGTTTGACGCAAACCGTGACGGATTCGTGTTGGGAGAAGGCGGAGCCGCACTAATCGTTGAAGAATACGAGCACGCCATGAAGAGAGGAGCTAAAATCTATGCAGAACTTGCAGGAGCAGGAATGAATTGTGATGCTTATCACATGACGGCCCCCGATCCGGAAGGAGAAGGCGCCGGAGAGGTGATGAAATCTGCCCTCGAAGATGCAGGCCTGACTCCTAAAGACGTCGATTACATCAATGTACACGGGACATCTACGGGATTAGGAGATATAGCAGAACCCAAGGCTATTCTTAAAGCATTTGGAGAACACGCTTATCAACTGAACATCAGTTCTACCAAATCAATGACCGGACATTTATTAGGCGCCGCCGGTGCCATCGAAGCAATCGCTTGTGTCTTGGCCGTGAAAAACGACATTGTTCCCCCGACTATTAATTTCCAGAGCCTGGATCCGGAACTGGATCCGAAATTAAATTTTACATTTAATAAGGCTCAAGAAAGAAAAATAAATGTTGCCATTAGTAACACCTTCGGGTTCGGTGGTCACAATGCCTGTGTTGTATTTAAAAAATAATCACTAACTAAAACGTTGGAAAGTGATTAGGCAAATAATTCAATCCATAAAACTATATCTGCATCGCAAAGATAAGTTTTATGGATTGTCTATTTACGAATGGGGATTTATCCCTCAAAATAAAGGGTTATATAACCTTGCTTTACTGCATAAGTCTGCCTCCAGATACACGAAAAGCGGAACGATCCTTAATTATGAACGCCTCGAGTTTCTGGGGGATGCCGTATTGGGTGCTATCGTGGCTGAAATTCTTTACAAATTTTTTCCGAATAAAGACGAAGGATTCTTAACTCGCCTACGTTCCAAGATCGTAAGCCGGGAATCCTTGAACGAAATAGCCATAAAGATGGGGTTAAGTAAAGAGGTCATCGCCAAATCGGACATTTCAAAAAACAAACACATATACGGTGATGTATTCGAAGCTTTTACCGGAGCCATCTATCTTGATCAAGGATACGCCAAGACAAAGGATTTTATCGAACAATACATCTTTCCTCACTACGTGAACTTAGAAGACCTGGTATACATCGATAAAAATTTCAAAAGTCGACTTATCGAGTGGGGACAAAAAAATAAAATAGAACTAAGCATACACACGGAAGAACTCTTTAAAAATCGTCGCTCCAAATTCGTTTGTACGATTTCAGTCGGAGAAGAAGTCATCGGTAAAGGCGTGGGGTCTTCCAAAAAAGAGGCTGAACAACACTCTGCAGAAAAAGCCATTCAAAAACTTCAAAATGAAGGTCAAGGCAATATTATCATATAACCCGAGCTTATCCGACCGAAAGAGAGCTCTCGCAATTTAGCAATTTTTTGATGGAATCACCTCATCCCGATTGTCGAATCCGTCCCGCTTGACCTTCGAGATGAACATAAAAGAGACTACCCTCAACGCGGATAGTCTCTTCATAAATATCTTTTCTTCTTTTTACTCCCTCACGCGCTCCACGTAAGAACCGTCTTGCGTACTTATACGTATTTTTTCCCCGGTATTAACAAAAAGAGGTACCATCACTTTGGCTCCGGTCTCCACCTCTGCCGCCTTCAAAGCCGTTGAAGAAGCCGTATCTCCCTTCAAACCCGGCTCCGTATAAGTCACTTCCAATACAACGTTCGGCAATAACTCAACATACAACGGTGTTTCCGTATCGGCATGCACAACCATCTCAACGGCATCTCCTTCTTTTAAAAATTGAGGGGCATTGATCAACTCTTTTGCAATATTCAATTGCTCGTATGTCTCCGTATGCATCATAACATAATCCTCTCCCTCTTTATATAAAAACTGATAAGGACGTCTCTCGATACGAGCTACATCTATCTTTATTCCAGAGGTAAAAGTATTTTCCAAAATACGCCCTGTTTTTACATTTCTCAATTTTGTTCTCACGAAAGCGGGGCCTTTACCCGGTTTCACATGTTGGAATTGTACAATGGTATATAAATCGTCCTTAAAAACGATACATAATCCATTCCTAAAATCAGCTGTCGTTGCCATTTATCTTATAAGTTTTAGTTTTAATAATTGAAATTAGGGTGCAAATATAAGAAAATCAGCCCAACTGACCAAAAGTCGAATCATTTTTCCATAGCCATGACCATTTTAGCGCCATGACAAGTTTGCTCTCTATAAAAAAATCCGAGAAATGGAAAAAACATTCAAAGCACTTTTTTCTTGGGAACGGTAGCGATAAAATCTTTTAAGTAAAACGGTTCGAAATAAGCCAGATCTTCAAAAGTTTTCTCTTCCCACTTTTGTTCAGCCAAAGTTATCATATTGACAGCAGAAGTAACCACCCGGTCCACAAATTGCGCATGGGGGTGAACTATGACCTCTTTTACTTTTCCACTACCGTTTCCAAAAAAATAGATTTTATGATCAACCAACCAATCGCTAAATGAAGACGGGTCTATGATTTCCGCCCGTACTTCACGCGTCATCTCCCCGTTCCGATTAAAAATAGCCGAATAAACTTCCATGCGACGAGCGTCTATCATCGGACAAAAAAGAGCCTCTTCGTCAACATGCCGGGCGACGGAAATAGCTAAAGCCTTCAACGTGCTTATAGCCATTAAAGGTTTCCCCGTTCCGAAGCATATCCCTTTGGCCAACGAAACGCCGATACGTAACCCGGTATAGGAACCGGGACCCATGCTAACGGCAACAGCATCCAACTCTTTGGCCCGTATTCCATTCTCTTTCAACAGTTCGTCTACATAAACACCCAATAAAACAGAGTGATTCAACCCCTCGTCAGTCTCTTTCAAAGCCAATAACTTTCCATCTCGAGCTATAGCCACCGAACAAATCTCTGTTGACGTATCTATATTTAGAATCAATGCCATAAATTAAAATTTTATATCCTTTATTGACGAATAATCTGTATCTCTCCTCCCAAGCCTAATTTAACAATACTGGAAGGGGCCGGATTAGTCGTTTCCTCCTGTCGAAAATCGACCACGTAATCGACGGATTTTTTTACCTCATCGCTGATATCGGCAAAACATTTGGGCGAAGGATCTCCGCTAATATTGGCAGATGTAGAAACAATAGGCTTGCGAAAGCGAGCCACCAACATTTGCGAAAAAATCTCTTTCGTGATTCGGATTCCAATCGTTCCGTCCGCACTAACCAGTCCTTTGGCCAAATTCTTAGCATGCGGATAAATGACCGTCATCGGACGATCGGCAGCTTCCAACAAATCGTAAGTAATATCCGGCACATCCACATAGGATGCCAACTTACCCAAATCATCCAAAAGAACCAACATCGCCTTACTGTCTTCCCGCTTTTTCAATTCGTATACCCGTTTTACCGCTTTATCATCAGTCGCATCACATCCGATTCCCCAAATCGTATCCGTGGGGTAAAGGATCACTCCCCCGTTTTGCAATACCTCACAAGCCTTCTTTACTTCTTCTCTACATTTTTCTACATTCATACCAGCATCATTGAAATTGATGATACAAAATTGTCAATTATTTTCCAGATTCAATTTTATTCATATAAATAATTTTTCTAACGAGCTGACGTTTACGATAACAGCTACCGGAATTCAAGTTACAGCCAGTGTTACGGATTGGTCAACAGGAAGCAATGGAACAGGAAGCATTTAATCGAGTTTTCGCTTTTTTGAAAAAGACCGGACGATGATAACGATCCGGTCTTTTTCAGTAAAATATTCTCTATACCAAATGTTTTATCAACTCTTTCCGGTCTCCGTACAATAAATCGATAACCGGAATCTCTATCAAAGTATAACATCCCGGCCTCTGCAGCATGGAAGCTCTGGCCGTAGCCACCAAAATCTGACCCGTCAGGGCAGGATTATTGATCTTCATACCGAATTCAAACAATTGATTCTGTGTTTTTCCGGAAACTCCTTTCCGGACCAGGTTGACTCCGTGTCCCATATCTTTCAAAGCATCTACACTGTCCACCTGCATTACATGGGTTTCATCATGTTCGAAATAAGGATCCGTCTTAATAGCTTCCGCCACCCGTTTGAAATCATACCCCTCTTTTAATTCGATATAAACCATCCGGCGATGAATGCCCGTACCAACAGGAATCGTCATAGATAATGCCGCCTTCACCCCTTCGATAGCTTTCACGGCTACCGTATGTCCCATACTCATGCCGGGGCCGAAATTCGTATAAGTAATTCCTTTCGGGGCACAAGCTTCCAACAGGGCCCGAACCATAGAATCACTCCCCGGATCCCAACCGGCAGAAATAATAGAAACTCTATTGTATTTTTCAGCTATCTCTCCCAAACGCTCATGTAATCCGGAAATCTCCGTATGAATATCGAAACTGTCGACGGTATTTATCCCCATCTCCAAAATCTTAGAAGCATAAGTCTCCACACTCCGGGTCGGCGTACACAGGATAGCAACATCCACCTCTTTCAGGCAGGCGATATCCGAAACAACCGGGAAACTTTTCAACTCATCAGGTATATCCGCGGCATCTCGGCGTACGATTCCCGCCACTTCAAAATCAGGTGCGACCTGAAGCGCATCAAGCACATAGCGTCCAATATTTCCATAGCCGACAATGGCAGCTCTTATCTTTTTCATCTGTTTCTTACTTTAAATTTAACGCTGCAAATTACAAAATAATCCTCTCCTGTAAAAAGGTATCTCTATTTTTCATCTTCCCAAATATCAAATTATTTCAACGAACTATTAAAAAACCATGATAATATGCCGAATAGCCGAAAATAAAAGGGATTTTCTTTTTTAAATTGTCGAAAAGGGTTAATTTTGCTTTTCGTTTTTAATAACAAACAGTTACAGAACAATTACATAAAAACTTATTATGGCAGAGAATGTACACACAAAGCTTTTCAGTGAATTTGCACCAAACACGACTCAAGAGTGGATGGACAAAGTAACTGCAGACCTAAAAGGGGCTGATTTCAATAAAAAGCTGGTTTGGAGAACAAACGAGGGCTTCAATGTCCAACCGATGTATCGTTTGGAGAATATGAAGGACCTCAAGTACTTGGATTGCTTCCCCGGAGAATTTCCTTACGTGAGAGGTAACAAGAAAGACAACAATTGGTTTATTCGTCAAGACATTAAGGTAGAGAATGTTGCAGAGGCGAATAAGAAAGCGTTGGACATTTTGAACAGAGGTGTTGATTCCTTAGGCTTCGTTATTTCTGATAGCAAGAACTTCACGAAAACCGACATGGAGGCTCTTTTAAAAGATATTTGCCTCGACTGCATCGAAATCAACTTCGTTCTATGTTGCAATAAAGTTGCCATCCTTAATATGTTTAAAGAAGTGGTTGCGGAAAAAGGAGTGAATCCGGAATCCATCCACGGAGGTATCAATATAGATCCGATCACGAAATTGGTTCTGGAAGGCAAGTTCTGTGATCCGCATCCTTTCAATGTTGTAAAAACGACCACGGAAGGAACAGCCCAGATGAAAAATTTCAAAAGCATCGAAGTCGGAGGATTTGTTTTCAACAATTCCGGTGCTTCCATTGTACAGGAATTGGGATTTAGTTTGGCTGCCGGAGTTGAATACTTAGATAAACTGACAGATGCCGGCATGGATATCAAAGATATTGCCCCCAGAATGCGCTTCCACTTTGCCACAGGCTCCAAATATTTCATGGAAATAGCCAAGTTGAGAGCCGCTCGTTTCTTGTGGGCTCAAATCGTGAAAGCTTACAACCCGTGCTGCGACTCCATCTGTAAAATGAATATACATGCAGAAACTTCAGAATGGAACAAAACGGTTTATGACCCGAATGTAAACATGCTTCGTACTCAAACGGAAGCCATGTCTGCTATTTTAGGCGGTGTTGATTCTTTTACCGTACACCCGTACGACTATATCTACGAATGCCATCCCTCCGAATTGGGTGAACGGGTGGCTCGTAACCAACAATTACTGTTAAAAGAAGAGTCTCATTTCGGCAAGATTGCAGACGTAGCCGGAGGATCTTATTATATCGAGGAGCTGACCCAGTTCATTGCAGAAGCTGCCTGGAAGTTATTCCTCGAAGTTCAGGAACAAGGCGGCATGCAGAAAGCTTTAGAGTCAGGCTTCGTTCAAGCCGCAATAAAGGCTACCGCCCAAAAGAGAGACCAGGACATCGCGAACCGCAAAGAAAACTTCTTGGGAACAAACCAATTCCCGAATTTCAACGAAAAGATCGACAAAGCTCTTTGTTCTTGCATCTTGGAACCGGAAGACTTTACCGCCCCCGATGCTGTGGTAGAAACATTGAAACCTTACCGCGGAACCCAGGCTTTTGAGGCTATGCGTTTAAGAACCGACATGTTTGCCAAAGAAAACGGACACCGTCCGGTCGTTTACATGTTCCCCATGGGCAATCTGGCCATGCGTAAAGCAAGAGCTCAATTCGCATGCAATTTCTTTGCTTGTGCCGGATTCCAGGTAATGGATAATAACGGATTCAAAACCGTGGAAGAAGGAGCAAAAGCCTGCTTGGACAACAAAGCCGATATCGTGGTAATCTGTAGTTCGGACGACGAATACGCGACGATTGCTCCGGAGGTTTACGCTGCATTAAAAGACAAAGCCATTGTCGTTGTTGCCGGAAACCCGGAATCCAGACCGGAATTGGAAGCAATCGGTATCACCAACTATGTTCATGTAAAATGTAACGTACTGGAAGACCTGAAGGGTTACCAACAAAAATTGGGAATTAAATAGTTGACGATTTTAGATTTCAGATTGAGAGCACAGCCTTAATCATAATTACAAATTACAAAGATGAAACCGAATTTTAAAGATATAAATATCAAGTCATCACAAAAGCCTGCTGCGACCGCTTCCGAGTGGGAGAAAGCAAATCAGATTGAAAAATCGTGGATGACCCCTGAACTTATACCGGTAAAACCCGTGTATACCGAAGAAGATTTGAAAGGTATGGAACACTTGGACTATGTAGCCGGTATTCCTCCCTACCTCCGCGGACCCTATTCCGGAATGTATCCGATGCGCCCCTGGACGATCCGTCAATACGCCGGATTCTCCACGGCAGAAGAGTCTAACGCCTTTTATCGCCGTAACTTGGCCGCCGGACAAAAAGGTTTGTCAGTGGCATTCGACTTGGCCACTCACCGCGGGTACGACTCCGATCACCCGCGCGTAATCGGAGACGTGGGTAAGGCCGGTGTTGCCGTAGACTCTATTTTGGATATGAAGATCCTGTTCGACCAGATTCCGTTGGATAAAATGTCCGTCTCCATGACGATGAACGGTGCGGTTCTTCCGATCTTGGCTTTCTATATCGTTGCCGGATTAGAGCAAGGAGCCACCTTGGATCAATTGTCAGGAACCATTCAGAATGATATCCTGAAAGAGTTTATGGTGCGTAATACCTATATTTACCCGCCTAAATTCTCTATGAAGATTATCGCCGATATCTTCGAATATACTTCCAAAAATATGCCGAAGTTCAATTCTATTTCTATCTCCGGATACCACATGCAAGAAGCAGGCGCTACCGCCGATATCGA
Organism: Gabonibacter chumensis; assembly: GCF_024741215.1. NCBI lineage: Bacteria > Pseudomonadati > Bacteroidota > Bacteroidia > Bacteroidales > Porphyromonadaceae > Gabonibacter > Gabonibacter chumensis. The sequence goes on from NZ_JANSKB010000001.1 coordinate 543,738, forward strand.
GCTGGCTTATACATTGGCCGACGGTTTGGAATATCTGCGCGCAGGAGTGAATGCAGGAATGGATATCGACGCCTTCGCCCCGCGTTTGTCATTCTTCTGGGCTATCGGAATGAACCACTTCATGGAGATCGCCAAGATGAGAGCCGGTCGTCTGTTGTGGGCAAAGATCGTAAAACAATTCAACCCGAAAAACCCGAAATCTTTGGCATTACGTACACACAGCCAGACTTCCGGTTGGTCTTTGACCGAACAAGATCCGTTCAACAACGTGGGACGCACTTGTATTGAAGCCATGGGCGCCGCTCTTGGACACACCCAGAGTTTGCATACCAATGCGCTGGATGAAGCCATCGCTCTTCCGACCGACTTCTCCGCACGTATAGCCCGTAATACACAGATCTATATTCAGGATGAAACAACCGTTTGCAAATCCATCGACCCGTGGGGAGGTTCCTACTACGTGGAGAGCCTGACGCAAGAATTGGTAGACAAAGCATGGGCTCATATCGAGGAAATCGAAAAATTGGGCGGTATGGCCAAAGCCATCGAATCCGGCATACCTAAACTTCGGATCGAAGAGGCAGCCGCACGTACGCAAGCCCGTATCGATAGCGGAATTCAAACCATCGTAGGAACAAATAAATACCGTTTGGAAAAAGAAGATCCGATCGATATTCTTGAGGTGGACAATACTGCCGTACGGGAAGCACAAATTCGCCGTTTGCAAGAATTAAAAGCAAACCGTAATCAAGCTGAAGTGGATGCAGCCTTGGAGGCCATCACCAAATGCGCGGAAACCGGAGAAGGCAATTTACTGGAATTGGCCGTAGATGCTGCCAAGAAAAGAGCCTCTTTGGGCGAAATATCATACGCGTGTGAAAAAGTTGTAGGACGTTATAAAGCAGTTATCAGAACCGTGAGCGGAGTATATTCAAGCGTAGCTAAAGAAGACGAAGATTTCCGGAAAGCAAAAGAGTTAGCAGACAAATTTGCAGAAATGACCGGACGTCGTCCTCGTATCATGATTGCCAAAATGGGTCAGGACGGACATGACCGCGGTGCCAAAGTAGTTGCCACGGGTTATGCAGATCTCGGCTTCGACGTGGACATGGGACCTTTGTTCCAAACCCCGGAGGAGACCGCCAAACAGGCCGTGGAAAACGACGTACACGTAGTCGGAGTTTCCTCTTTGGCTGCCGGACATAAAACATTGGTACCCGCCGTTATCAACGAGTTGAAAAAATTAGGCCGCGAGGATATCCTCGTTTATGTAGGAGGAGTTATCCCTCATCAGGATTATCAATTCTTGTTCGATGCCGGTGCTATCGCCGTATTCGGCCCCGGGACCAAAGTATCCAAGAGCGCTATTCAGGTTCTCGAAATCCTGATCGACTTAGCTAAGAAATAATTTTCGAATGCTCTATAAAATAAAAAGAACTGTCTAAAAAATTTAGACAGTTCTTTTTTGCTTTAAGAAAATGGTAATAAATGTATATCCAAAACCAATCTCTTTCTGTTAAAAAACACGTATTTTCGATTAGGTTTAATCTTTATTATTCCTTGACATTTTATTGTTAATTGTATGGATTTCTAAATATAACAACACTTGACTCCCTTGACGGTACACCTACTCCAGCTTCATTTATAGCTGAAACACGAAATACCCCCCTGTCTCCTTCTTGCTTATTACGAACGGTATATGTACGCCCTTTCGTTGTACCAACTTTTTCCCAGTACCAGTTGAATATATTTCTATACTCAATAAGATAACCCGTAATTGGTGCTCCCCCATCGTATTTGGGCGCTTCGTATGACAAGTCACATCCATCAACCCGTATTCTATCAATCTGCGGCTCCCCCGGAGCATCAGGGGTAATAAAAAAATCTGAATTGGCAAACACGATCGTCGTAAGGGTTAAACCCAAGCAGACGAATAAAAATAATTTCAAAATGTTTTTTCTAATCTTTTTCATAGTTTTATTGTTTTAATGTTAATATCTTATCCATATCACAATCCAAAAAAGTTGAAATGATAATTTGATTATAACTAAAACACGATCTTATTCCGTCTAAAGACAGTTGCTAAAAACATGTTTTTCCGATCTGGTTTCTTTTTGAAAGAAAAAATCCCGAGTAACTCTATACTGGTATTTCATCACTACTAGTATGGATTTTCAAATAGTACAAATTCAGAAGCTTCTGACGGCTCACTTGCTCCAAATTCATTTACAGCTCTAACAAAAAATTGTGCCAACCTTCCACTCTCCATATGAGTTGTCCAAATAGTCTTCGTAGTTCTTCCCGATATATACCATATGGGCTCATTTTTATATCTATACTCAATAACATAGTATAGTATTGGCGACCCTCCATCATAAAAAGACGGAAGAAAATTTAATGTACATCCATTATCCCACACATCAAGAATCTCGGGCCTCCCCGGAGGACTGGGAACATCACCATTTGTCCTCGCACTGGCATACACGATCGTCGTAAGGGTTAAACCCAAACAGACGAATAAAAATAATTTCAAAGCGTTTTTTCTAATCTTTCTCATAGTTTTATTAATTTTAGATTTTATAATTTTAATATCTTGTTTTGTCAAAATTAATATTTTTATCTATATTAAAAAAATACTAATAATTATTTTTAAATTATATTATGCACATGAAAAACTCCGTTTTTATCGCTTTAAATCGGCATCTTTTTTCCTGTTGCAATAGCACGGTTAAGAATCCGGTTATCCTTATCTCAAATGTAAATACGGATTTTCCTGTTACCGAAAGATTGGAATTAAAGCCTTTTGATTCTTAAAAAAGATAGTAGTGTGACTAATGACTCTACAACTGAGGAGCATGATTTCGTATACTGTTATAACTTAAATACGGGAAAGAAATTATTTACAATTATTTCGAAAGGAAGAACAAATAATGAATTGAGAAACAGAAAATTTTTGAGCTATCGGCTCTATACAGTAAATTTGTACTTGTTCAGGAATTTAGGCCGCTCGAGAAATTAATTAGCAGATACACCGGTAGATTCAATAATCGTAACAGGGAGACAAAACCGTAAACGAACGGCCTCCGCTTTCATAAAATTACTTTTCACGAGGCACCCTTCGCAAGTTTGTGAAAAGTGTCTCGTATATTTTTGAATCACCTCATTGTTTACACCACTCTTCCACGTGGTCTTTCGCGTACAAGAAATAGATAATCAAACCGATCCAGCTGGTCAACAAAAGAACGATGATAATCAACAACTTGCAAGGCGTCGAAATGTTTTTCTTTACAAGATCAAGAATGGCATAAATCGTAGCCACGATCCCGATAATATAGATAATCAATCCCATAACATTTATTTATTTAAAATTAATACTGCAAAATAACCTGTTTTAGTCGAATTCATCAACTGAAAACAGAAATAAATACGACAAATTTTAAAATTTAACTTAAATAAAACCATAATTCCCATTTCTCATAAAATATATGCGTATCCTTTAGATCGCATTCAGAAAAAATTCCCGTATATATACCCCTATTCTCGCTGCCCGACAGGAGTATCCCCCATCGATTATCGCAACAACATTCGGTCATTATAACATCGATGCACGAATTCTTCCCCTTAAAAGTTTGCATCAATATTGGAGTTCATTATATTTGTATACACAAATAATAGAAATGAATCCATCGGCAGCCATACTACATTTGATCAAAAAAGACGAAAGCAATGCTTTTCAACTTCTTTTTGATCAGTATTACGACAATTTATTATTGTACTGCTATCATATACTGGATGATTTGGATGCCGCGGAAGATATCGTACAAGACTGTTTTATCTGCTTGTGGAACAGCAAAAGACTTCATTCATTCACTGGAGACTTAGATCGTTTTATCTTCAAAATGATTAAAAATAGGGCTCTTTTATTCCTGAAAGAACATAAAAAAAGGCACGAAGTCCAAATCTCTTTTTCTCAAGACAACAGCACGAATGATTACGATACCAAAGAGGTGAATCAAAAAGAGATCGAAACCTTACACGAAACAATAAACAGACTTCCCGAAAAATGCCGGAAAGTATTTTTAATGGCTTGTTTAAACGATAAAAGTTATCAGGAAATAGCAGACGAACTGGGCACAAGTATCAACACCGTAAAAACCCAAATGAAAACAGCACTTAAATTTTTACGCGAGAACCTTCAGGAAAAAGCCTTCCTTGCACTTTTATATTTTTTAACAAAAAAAAGATTGACATCCGATCACCCTTTTTTCTTATTTTATAAATATATAAGAAAAGCGTGGATAAATGAAGGAAAAAGAGATCGACGAAATCTTATCAGACATCTTAGTTAACAACACGTTAACAAAAGAAGAAATACAAACACTGGAAGAGTGGAAACACACTTCCAGCAAGAATGAAGAATTCGTAAAAATCGTACAAAGATTAAAACTCCAAAAACAAATACTGGATAAACACCAAAAACAAGATACGGTTTTTGCTAAAATAGAACGACAAGTCATCCGAATAAGAAAAAAACGAAGACATATGTACTGGTCGTCCTGTGCCGCAAGCGCAATGTTATTGTTAGGCCTCTTTTTCACGTTGAAATGGGAAAACCCATCCCGAAAAGAGATTCCCTTGAATCAAATACCTATTTCCTGTTTATCCCCCACCAAACCGACCGTAGAACTGGTCTTACCGGATGGGAAAAAACAATCCCTCGGTCATCAGAAATCGACGGTCATATTATCCGATAGTAACAGAGAAATACGGACCGAGAAACAAACCTTGATCATCGAAACGAACAACACAAAAAACCGAGAACCCGAATATTTTACGATGAACGTACCCTTCGGGGCAGAATACAACCTGATGCTCTCCGACGGCACAAAAATATTTCTCAACGCGGGAAGTTCATTACGCTATCCGGATCAATTCATCGGAGAGAAAAGAGAAGTTCATTTAACCGGAGAGGCCTACTTCGAGGTTATGTCCGATTCCCTACACCCGTTTATCGTACATGCATCAGATGTAGCCATACGGGTATTGGGTACCTCCTTTAACGTAAAGGCCTATCCCGACGAAGCTTGGGTAAAAACGACATTGGTGCAAGGGCAAGTAGAAACCCAGTGCGGAGAAAATCACGTTATCATGGTCCCCGGGACACAAGTAACCTACAATAAAGACACTCACGAAACCGAATATTTTCCCGTCCATACCCGACAATTTACCTCCTGGAAAGAGGGATATTATGATTTCGAGGATATGCCGTTGGATGAGTTAATGCGGATATTCGTGCGGTGGTATAATGTCCAAATCGAATTCGCATCACCGGAACTAAAGAGCATCCAATTTAGTGGACGTTTGAAAAGGTACGAGGATATCAAATCTCTATTCAATATGCTGGAATATACCCGGGATGTGAAATTCATTGTGAAAAACGACCGTATCGTGATTCAACGTAAATAAAAATATAACAGGTTGAAGACTTGATCAATCTACAACCTGTTACCATTCATGAATACATCCGGAATCCTTGCAAGAGACGGATGTACAGATGTTAAATAATTAATATTACAAATTTATGAAAAAAAAGCGAGATTACGCGTTACCCGGATGCTGGAACAGAGGGCTAAAGATGTTAATCTATAAAAAAATCTTTATGCTTTTGTTTATAGGTGTATCTTTTTCCATTTCCACTAGTGCACACGCACAACAAAAAACCAAAGTGACACTGGATTTAAAAGACGTTACCCTGAACGAGGTAATTGCAGAAATGAAAAAACAAACGGATTACGAATTTTTCTACAATAGCGAATTGGCCAAATCCAAAGGAAAAATCTCCGTAAAAGCCGAAAACAAAGACGTAAAAAAAGTTTTGGACGAAATTCTGCCTCAACTGGGGTTAGAATACACCATCCAAGGAAATCTAATCACGATTCGCGAAAAAAAAGCGGTAAGTCAATTTAAGGTTAGCGGTAAAGTGACGGATGAAAAAGGAAATCCTTTCCCCGGCGTTACCGTGATTATTCACGGAACGACACAGGGAATGGCTACGGATACCGAAGGACGATTCACTATTCCCGCAAGACCGGACGATGTGTTACGGATCTCTTTTATCGGATATAAAACAGAAATCGTACCCATTAAAGGCAAAACCAAAATTAACATACGATTAAACCCCACGGCAGAGAATATCGAAGAGGTTACTGTAGTAGCATTTGGAGAACAAAAAAGAGAGAGTGTCGTTTCGGCCATCACTACCGTTAACCCGGGAAGCCTGAAATCATCGAGTAGCGATCTGACCACCCAATTTGCGGGAAAGATCGCCGGCATGATTGGATGGCAGACGGGAGGTCTCCCCGGAGCCCTGACGGAAAAGGAGATGAATACCAAATTTTATATCCGGGGAATCACCTCTTTTCAAACCGAGGCCAATATCGATCCCCTGATCCTGATCGATGGAGTAGAATCTTCCAAACTGGACCTTGCCCGTATGACTCCCGAAGATATCGAAAGTTTCAGCGTGATGAAAGACGCATCCGCGACCGCCATGTACGGGGCTCGCGGAGCCAACGGGGTTATTCTCGTGACCACGAAAAAAGGACAAGAGGGTAGCGTATATACCTCCTTCCGTTACGAAACGGTAGTAAGTAGTCCGACCCAAAAAATCGATGTCGTGGACCCCGTTACCTACATGAAAATGTACAACCGGGCATTATTGGCCCGAAACCCGGAAGCCACCCCGCAATATAGCGTGGAACGCATCGAACGTACCGGTTCGGATAAATATCCCTCCTGGGTATATCCCGCGAACGATTGGTATAAAATCATGTTCAACAACTTCTCCATCAACCACCGGGCAGGATTAAGCCTTCGAGGCGGTTCCCGCTTGGTTCAATACTACGCTTCTGTCAATTACGTCAGAGACGAGGGTATGTTGAAAACCGACCGTTTGAACCAATTTAAATGCAATATAGAGAACAATACCTTCTCTTTCCGCACTAATTTAAACATAGACCTAAGCGCAGGTATAAGATTGAATATCAATTCATCTGCAAACCTGGACAAATTTCACGGTCCTTACGCCGATGTGACCCAAGCTTACTATCTTGCTTTTAACGCCTCACCGGTAGACTTTGCTCCGACTTATCCGGGCGATGATAAATACGGTTGGCCGCACTTGCGTTTCGGAGCCGTAGACTTAAATTCGACCAACCCTTACAAGGATCTCCACCAGGGATATAAAGATCGGCGACGCTATTCGGCGGTAGCCCGTGCAGAGTATATCCATAATCTCTCTTCCCTTCTTAAAGGATTGGAGTTACGGGCATCTGTTTCTCTCAATCAAACAGGATACTATGTTAATGCCTATAATACAACGCCTTATATCTATTCGTTGAGTAAATATGATTTCGAAACCGGCATGCATAAACTAAACTCGTTAAACGGACTCAGCGCATCAAGGACATTGGAAAAGGACGATCAAAACAGCGGAAGTTCGCAACAAACGCAGATGAGTTACGAGGTACGAGGGCTACACGTGGCTGCCTGGGGAGAACATCAAACCAGTTTAACAGCCGTGTTTAACGCACAGGAAAGTACGACCTCTCAAACGAAAACCGTACTGGACGGCATTCCCCGTCGAAACATGGGTTTATCCATGCGCGGTACGTACGGATTCAAAAATAAATATTTTGCGGAAGCCAGCTTCGGATATAACGGTTCCGAACGTTTTGCCGCAAATCATCGATGGGGATTCTTTCCTGCCGTCGGTGGAGCTTGGATTGCATCCAAAGAAAACTTTTTTATTAACCACACCTCTCACTGGCTCTCCTTCTTAAAATTCCGATTTTCTTGGGGGCAGGTAGGAAACGACGGGGTAATCAATTCTCCGCATTTTACCCATTTGCCATTACTGGAAGCAAGCAGTGTTACGGATCCCTCCCCAAGCGGACAACAGATGAGTAAATACCAGATTCTTTCTTATCCAAACGATAAAATTACATGGGAGATTGCCGAACAAACCAATATCGGTGTTGAAACCAAATTATTCAACGGCATCCTTGAGATCAATGCCGATTTCTACCAGGAAATACGCCATAATATCCTTGATTTTCGTTATACAATGCCTTCATCCACCGGTTTGGAAAAAATGCAGATCGGAAACGTGGGTAAATCCCGCTCCCGCGGAATAGACCTATCCGGAAAGATCCAACACGCTTTCTCTCACGACTTTTGGATGATTTTGAACGGTACGTTTACCTACAATAAAGCCGTATTTAAAGAGATCGAAGAGGCTACCGACAAACCTATATGGCAACGCAAACAAGGCCACGAAATATCCCAATCGATCGGTTATATCGCTGAAGGACTTTTCCGCGACGAGGCTGAAATCAAAAACTCTCCTCGCCAGGGCGGCGACATAAAACCGGGAGATATTCGTTATCGAGACTTAAACAGGGACGGGAAAATTGACGTGAACGACGCCACCTATATCGGTTTCCCGACTACCCCGCGTATCATTTACGGGTTCAGTGGATTCTTTAACTTCAGAAACGTCGAGTTCAGCTTTGCGTTCCAAGGGTCCGGAAAACGGGCTTTCTTTATGGATCCGCAAAAAATCAGCCCGTTCGTAAAAAACAGAGCCATGTTAAAGGCTATTTACGAGGATCACTGGAGCGAAGACAACATGAAAGAGCGTCCTTTCTGGCCGCGTCTCTCCACTCAGTCGATTGATGCACACAATCCGCAAGAGAACTGGGGAAGCGGAGCGGAACAACGGAAATCAACCTATTTCATGAGAGAGTGTAGTTTCCTACGTTGTACCTCTATCGAATTGGCCTATAATTTTTCGCAAAATTTAATGCAAAAAATAAAAATGCAGAATATAAAATTATACGCTCGTGTCAACAATCCCTTCCTCATCACCAATTTCAAAATCTGGGACGTGGAGTTAGGCGACAACGGCTTTAACTACCCGATCCAACGTACTTGGTCGGTTGGATTGAACGTGAGTTTCTAATTTAAACAAATCTAATGATGAAAAAATATTTATTATCAATACTTTGTAGCGTTTTCCTATTCACCGGATGTAATTACCTCGATATGGTTCCCGAAAAGGATATCGAAACAATAGAGTCCATATTCGAACAAAAAACAAAGGCTGAAACTTGGTGGAAAGGACTTTATAGCGACCTGAATACAGCATTCGCGGACATCCGTTCGAACATCTCTTACATGGGTGCCGACGAGTTCGTAACTTGTCTGGCCTTATACAATTCGGACATGCATAATCTGGATGGGCTGAAAGTAGCCGACGGTTTACAAATGTCACAACAACCTTACGGATCCCTGTGGTACAAAATGTATATTATTATTCGAAATTGCAACACCTTCCTCGAAAACATCGATAGGACCTACAATTTGGATCAGAAAGATCGCGATTGGTGGAAAGCGGACGTAAAAGCGGTGAAAGCATTTATCTATTTCGAATTGGTACGTCGCTACGGACCTATTTGCCTGATTCCGCAGAATATGCCGGTAGATTTAGAGGTATCGAAATACCAACTGCCGCGTCAACCGGTAGATTCTTGTTTCAAAGAGATTGTCAAATTATTGGATGAGGCATCGAAATATGTACCCATGCATAACCAACGGTTATCCAACTACGGACACACCTTCTGCCTGGAAGCTATATATGCTCTAAAAGCCAAAGCATTGCTTTACGCGGCATCTCCTCTCTTTAACGGGAATGTGTTCTATTCCGATTTTACCAACAAAAACGGAGAGTTGCTCTTTAACAGTAGCTACGATCGTAACAAATGGTTGTTAGCTGCAGAAGCTGCCGATAAGGCTGCCGAGATATGTGCTCAAGGAGACAGGAGATTATTCGAAGGAGCAGGAACGAAAAAAACAAAATTGTTAAACAAAATGTACGATACCGAAGCTAACATGTTCTCTCGTTTCGATAATCCCGAATATCTGTTAGAATGGAAATACCAACAAGGATTCTACACGTATACCCTACCGCGGTTGGTAGGCGACGATAAGAATTACGAGGGGCAAGTCCTCGGTTGTCTCTCTCCTTCGATGAAGATGGTGGAAACTTATTACACGGAATATGGCTTACCCATCGACGCTGACATTACCTGGAATTATAGTAATCGCTACAAATTCGGATTCGAAAGCAGTCAACTTTACGAAGATGTGATTCCGTTAAATACAACCGTGGTGAATCTTCACCTGCGGCGGGAACCTCGTTTCTATTCCAATATTGCAGGAGACAGGATGTACTGGCAACGCGGTTCAAACACGTTACAAGACAATTATAACTTACTTGTAAAAGCACATAAGAATGAAGAACCTTGGGGTACGACAGAAAATATTATCGTCAGCAACACTTGGCAAAACATCAATGGTTATTGGCTAAAAAAACACACATTTTCATGGTTACCTACCCAGGGTTACTCGAATAACCTGATGGGAACGGAAACAGTAGCTATCATTCGTTTAGCTGAAGTCTATCTTATGCAGGCCGAAGCCTGGAACGAATACCTGGAACATCCGGACAAACGGGTATACGATCCGCTTAATATCGTACGTAAACGAGCCGGAATACTACCGGTACAGGAAGCTTGGGAAAGCCATTCCAACAATCCCACGAAAGTGACGACTAAGGTCGGCATGCGCGACATCATCCGCCAGGAAAATAGAATCGAGTTTGCTTTTGAAGGCCATCGATATTGGGATATTCGTCGCTGGATGATCGCTCATCAAGTAATGAACGAAAAACAATTCGGATGGAACATTCTCGGAACAACATTCCAAACATTCTATAACAACGAAGAAGGCCCGATTGTAGTGTGGAGTAAAAATAAATTTGTAGCTCCGCGGGATTATTTTGAACCCCTCGACGCCGAAGAGATCCTGATCTCCGGCATGGTACAAAATCCGGGATGGTAAAAAGAATCACGATAAAATTAAAATACGAGATTATGAAAAAATATAAATGGATAGTATTCTTCCTGTTGATCGGTTTCTTCGCCTGTAATGACGAAAACACTCTTTTTACGGCATCAACGGAAGGATTGGAACTCAAGTTTACACCCGTGGCCGGTGGGTCAATGATGCATTACACCCTTCCCAACAATAGAAATATTTTTGCCATGAATATCCGCTATAAAGACTCTCAGGGACAGGAGGTATTAAAAAGTTGCGGTTATAGCGGCGACTCGCTTCTATTGGACGGCTTTACTCGGGCTCAGGAGGTACACGCCCATATCTCTTTTGTCAACCAACAAAACGAGGAGTCCGAGCCTATGGAATATCAATTTAAAACCCTGGACAGCGCACCTTGGGCCTTTTTTAACGATATGAAGGTAAATTCTTCTTGGAACGGTTTCCAAGTAATCTACAAAAGTCCCTCGGTAGTGACCGGAATGGCCCACGTTTTCTACCTGGGGATTAACCCCATGACACAAAAGGAAGATACCATTCTGGTCTCCAGTTTTCCCATCAGATTAGGAGGAGACACTTTAAATTTTACCCTACAACAAGAACGACCAATGAACACCATCATTATTCGCTCGGAGGATTTTCATGGTTATAGGGTAAGACAGGAGATCTATCCGGAGATCGATGCTTTCCGAACAGAAAAATGGCCGATGACGCCTGCAGAATTCAAAGACTTCGGGCTTTCTCAAGAAAATACGATAGCGAAAACAGGTGTACAATACCTGTTCGACGGAGAATTAAAAGGAAAAGAGCGTCTGATAGCCGAGGCATCGGAAAACCCGCTAACCCGACCGTGTACGGAAATATACGCTACCTATTTGGCCGGACCCCAATCTTACGACAAACCGATCATACTCGACTTAAAAGAGCAAAAAGTGCCGGCTTGGATTCGTCTTTATTGTCTTTATCCGTTAAGAGCAAAAAATGCCACTCCCGGTTACGAGTTGGGAAATGCATGGTCAGGTTCTTACGAAGACAAGGTCCCCTGTAGTTTGACGGTGTATGGCAGCAAAGAATCCTCCGATCCGGCATCCGATGAATGGGAATACTTGGGAAATTTAAATCAAGACCCCTTAGCCTTAGGTAAAAACAGATGGTCACATCTTACAGCAGAAATTGGCTACGCCCCGAAGGATATAAATGAACTTGCCGAAAAAGATCCGATCTCGGTAGATGTTTCATTTCCGGCGCAGAACAACACCTATCGTTACTTGAAGATATTGGTTCACAACACGTTTAAACTATCCACGAACCCAAATATCAATAGAAACAGAGAGAAGTATTTTACATTACACGAATTGGAAGTTTATGTAAAAAAGAATTAAGCCATGAGAAAGAGAAAATACATCATAAACCTATTTGCAGCAACCGCTTTATTTATCGGTTGTAATGAAAGCCTCGAAGATACATACAGCGACTACACCGGCGATGGAAAGATTCGTTACGTGGCGAAATGTTACGACGTCCACGCCACATCCAGGTGGGAACGATTGATTTTAGAGTGGAAAAACGGAACGGATGCCTCGATTAATAAAATAAAAGTGGTATGGTCCAATGAAAATCTCAAGGATTCGGTTTTACTTCCGAAAACAACCACATCTTTCGATTTGAATAATCTGTCGGACGGCACCTATCGGTTTGACGTCTGCGCGATGGATTCATTAGGTAACGAATCGCTAAAAGAGACTACTTACGGTCGGCCGTACACAAGACAACACGAGATCATGCTCGCTTTCACGAGAGGTATTGTAAAGTCCTATTTTATAAAAAATAACATGATTTTCTTCTCCGATCAATGGAATGAAAATATCGTCGAGATAAAATTGCAATACAAGGATACAAAAGGGGAAAAACAAGATTACACGTTCGACAAAGAAACGAGTTTTAATAGTTTTATCACGATTCCCGATGTAAGTATGGATCCGAGAGATACGGTCTATGTACTTCGAAAAGGAAAAATAGAAGACTGTCCGGATGTGATTGAATTCGAACCGCTCGCAATCAGTCGGAAAAAGAACTATAGTGCCGGATTTATAAACGCCATAGAACGACGTTACGGTTATTCGACGTACACAAAAGAACAGGAGGTGGAGTTCGATAAATTTATCGAAAAAGTGGAAGAATTGGAGTTCGACTACAACATGGAAACCTTTGAAGATGTACTCTATTGTTCGAACTTGAAAAAGCTGATATTAGGTAAGAATCGGTATTTAGAAGATAATTTTCAATACAGTACAGAAAATGATCAAAGTAAGTTACTTGGTAATAGTAAAAAAAGCATACAAATTCTGGACAAGGCAAATGAATTGTTTAAACTGACGATCGACTACTACGGAAACAGGTTTAATGCACATTATTTCGGTCAACCCTTACGGTATATGGTCTACAAAGGATACTCCGTATTACCGCATATGGAACCGATAACGGAAGATAAACTGAAAGTGTTCGACGACGGAAACAAAATTCTTTGTACACCTTCGGATCCTTATGCAAAGCTGGAAGAATTGCTGGACAACGACAATACAACCCGGTGGGAAACAACGTCAAGCAATATTCCGCGTAGGTATGAAATGATGATGGAATTGTTGGAAGAAACCGAGATTCGCGGAATTAAAATAGCACAGGCACTGTATTCCCCGCGACTGGATAGAAAAACCCCGCATTTCATGCCCTCTTCGATCACCATGCAAACTTCCACAGACGGTGCCACTTGGCAGAATGTCACCTTCCTCGAGGGCAATGAACTGGGCCGCGGTTCAGGCGAAATAACCTTGTTACCGATCGCCGAAGGGTCTCGATTAGTACGCTATATTAAATTTTCGGTACGTGACGGAATCGATCCGGGAGGTGTTTGCCAAGTCGTTTTAGGAGATGTCATCCTCTATAAGTAAAATAAATACCACGACCGCTCCGGCGGTCGTATATCAAAAACAACAATAAAATATGTCAACAATCAATTTTTTAATCAAACTATTTTTGAGCGGCTTACTGTTATTGAACTGCTCCGGAATATTCGCCCAAGAACAGGAGGATCGACTCTTGCAATTGATGAAGCAGGAGTTGAAATACAATATGGAGCAGTTGAAAAAACAAGAGAACGCCCCTTATTACATGAATATGCGGACGATGGACGACTATACCCTAACGGTGACAAGCAAGTTCGGAGCCGTGGCCGCCACCAATGAAAATCATACCCGCATGCTGATACCGCAAATTCGTCTGGGAAGTCCGGAGTTGGACAATTTCAAGTATAACTCGCAAGGAGGGTCTGCCGGTGCTCATGCCCAGGGAGCACGAGGGGTAATTCTACCCCTACGCGACGAGGCTACGGATGCGATTCGGGAAGCCATCTGGCGGGAAACATTGAAACGTTACGAATTCGCCCGAAACATGTATGACCAAACAAAAACCAAAGCTACCGTTAGCGTAGAGGATGAGGACAAAGCCCCTTGCTTTTCCTCCTCTCCAGCGGAGCATTATTACGAAGCTCCCATTCCGGCCGAAAAACGGAAAATAGACGTACGCGCTTGGGAAAAACGAATGGACGAAGTATCTGCCGTGTTCAAAACCTGTCCCGAGCTACGCGAAGGATCCGCAGGTTTAAGCTTTCAAGTATTACGCACCTATTTCGTAAACAGCGAGGGAACTGCCGTCGTACAGAACCGGATCGCCGCCCGGGTGATGCTGATGGCATCGCTGAAAGCAGCCGACGGAATGGAGCTACCGCTAAACATGAGTTATTTTGCCTACTCACCCGACGAGTTACCCGATAACGCACAGATGATTGCCGACGCACAAGATATGATCAAACGCTTGCTGGCGTTACGTGATGCTCCGGTTGCAGATCCTTACACCGGACCCGCAATTCTTTCCGGTCCTTCCAGCGGAGTATTTTTTCACGAGATCTTCGGACACCGCTTAGAAGGACATCGTTTGAAATCAGGCGGTCAAACCTTCAAGAAGATGGTAGGTGAACAAGTATTACCTGCAGAATTTCAAGTGTATTGCGATCCGCAATTAAAAAGTTATGCTGCTACAGATTTATACGGTCACTACTTGTATGACGACGAAGGAGTAAAGGCTCGTCGTGTAGATAACGTCGTTAACGGTGTACTGAAAGAGTTTTTAATGAGCAGAGTACCTTTAGACGGTTTTCCCGCAAGTAACGGTCACGGACGTACCTCCGGCGGCGGAGATCCCGTATCACGACAATCCAATCTGGTCATCGAGACCACACGTCCATACACGGAAGACGAACTGCGAGCCATGCTCGTGGCTGAAGCAAAAAAACAAGGAAAAGAGTACGGTTATTATTTCCGGACGGTCACAAGCGGCTTCACATACACGGGCGAAGGAGGAAGTCTGAATTCGTTCAACGTGACTCCCCTGGAAGTATACCGGGTATTTGTGGACGGTCGTCCGGATCAACTGGTACGAGGAGTAGATATGATCGGAACTCCTTTATCGATGTTTTCCAATATTACGGCTGCCGGAAACGATCCGAGCGTTTTCACGGGCGTTTGCGGTGCAGAATCGGGTTGGGTTCCCGTAACGGCATCGTCACCCACGATCTTCGTGAGCCAAATAGAGACGCAACGCCGGGCTCAGGCACGTGATATCGCCCCGATTCTACCCTCTCCGAAACCGGAAACCAGGACAAAAGAAAATACGGATGACGTCATTTTTGCAGCCATGCGTTCCGAACTGGATCGCAACAATGCTGCCTTGATCCTACCGGGCGGACCGAAACCCTATTACATCTCGTACGAGATCGTTCGCTTCCGAAGCTTTCAAATAGGCGGATCGTTGGGGGGACTGATGCTCTCGAGCGTTTCACCATGGCAAATGAGCGGAGGTACACAACTCATGATCGGAGACTATCAAAACAATAACGACGTTACTTATTCTGAACAAATAGCCCCGGCTCAGTTACCGTCAGAGGTGGACTACGACGTGATTCGTCGCGGATTCTGGGAATCATCGGACATGATGTATAAATATGCACTGGGAATGATGGCCCAAAAAACGAACTACCTGCAACAAAATCCCAAACCGGCTGATGAAGCGGGATTGGCTGACATGCAAGCTCTACCGTCTGTAACTCACGTACAAAACCGGGCAACGAAATACGAAATCGACCAAGCGGCTTTGGAACAATTGGTAACGGAAGTTTCTGCCGTTTTCGAAGAATACAAGGATATTTATAATTCCAGCGTGGTCATCAACGGAATGGAAGTAGACGTCTACCGATTGACAACGGAAGGAGTACAGTTAAAAGTACCCGGAGGATTTGTAACCGTAACGGTTTCGGCCGAGGTACGGGGTGACGACGGTTCAAAATTGGGCGATACGTTCTCGCTTACGCTACAAAATCCGGATGAAATTCCCTCTATCGACCAATTGAAAAAAAGAACAAAAGTATTTGCAGAGAGACTATTGGAATTAAAAGCTGCACCACCGGTAGCGGAATATTACAACGGCCCGATTATGTTCGAGGGAGGAGCAGTGGCAACCATTCTGGCAAACAATCTACTCTATCGCGGCGGATTGATCGCGGCTCGTTCTCTTACCCCGACACGGGCAGGTTTGGCAGATCAATTCGGTCATAAAATCATCGATAGTCGCCTGACGATCAAAAATTACACGGACAAGAAAGAGTATAACGGCACCCCGTTATACGGTTATTATGAATTCGATGGTGACGGAGTCCAACCGGAAACTGAGATGATCCTGGTAGAAAAAGGGGTATTCAAAAAGATGTTGAATGGACGAATCCCGACAAAAAATGCCCCGGGAACAACGGGTAGTTCTCGCTTTATGATGTCGCCTCAGGCACCGACCGTGACGACCGGAACCGGTACGCTTCACGTGCAGACAGAAAAAGGCACTTCCCACGACAAGATGAAAAAGACGCTGATCAAAGCGGCCAAGGAGGCAGGTCAATCGTATGCCTACATCGTGAGAGGTATCTCCGGATCGGCCCTCGAGGTTTACCAGGTGAATCTTAAGGACGGCAAGGAGACACGCGTTCGTACCACGGGGTTCCGTATGCCTGATCTGACCAAATTACTGAACATAAGAGCCATTTCCTCTAAGGAGGAAGTAATGAACTACCTGCCGAACTCTTATCCCGCTTCAATGATTTATCCTGCCGGGATGATCGTGGACGGTCTGGTAATCGATAAGGCTACACCGAAAACAGAAAAAGAACCGGCATTAAAACTACCGAGACAACGGAATTAAAAATAACCAATCCATTCTTTATATTCAATAAAGTCTCCCGTTAAAACTAACAATAGCCGATACGGGAGTCTTTTAAAAACTAAAAACAAAAAAATGAGAAAGATTTTATTTACGGTATGCATGTTACTAACGTTGAGCATGACAAGTATGGCTCAACAGGATAGTTTCAAAATCGAAGGTCAATTAGATAACGGAACCAACGGAAAATTGTTACTGGTGGCCAACACGGATCGAGGACTGCTGGATATCGGCGAGGCTACAGTCACAAACGGAGTTTTCGAATTTACAGGTCGAATGCCAAAAGTTACGGTGGCTTATTTGATGCCGGTTAAGAAAAATGCGATTTTGGCATTGATCATGCTGGAGAACGCCAACTACAGGGTTACTCTCGGTTCAAACGAGTTACTCGTGGAAGGTGGCGGTGAGGCACAGAAAATATGGAAAGAATTCAACGACCTCAACAAGTATCTTGCACAAACCCAACAACAATTCCAAGCACAAGCAAGCGCCAACCCCATGCGGACAGAAGGAATACGGAAAGAATTCCAGAAAATCTTGACACAAGTGGAAGGCGAAGAATTAGCCCTTCTAAAAAAATACAGTAACTCGACCGTAGCAGCCTACGTGGTCGCCTCCAAAATGCAAGGTATCGACGAAGCAAAACTGACTGAACGTTACGAAGCACTGGGAGAAGAAGCCAAAGCATCAATATACGGGAAACAGGTAGCGGACAATTTAGCCAAGTTACAAAAGGTTGCCATCGGTGCTATCGCTCCTAATTTCAGCGCTCCATTGTCTAACGGCGGCGTACTCTCACTACACGAAACAAGTGCAAAAGTGAAGGTAATCGATTTCTGGGCTTCGTGGTGCGGTCCCTGCCGACAAGAAAACGTGAACATGGTGAAACTCTATAAACGTTTCCGCCCGAAAGGCTTAGAAATCATCAGTGTTTCGATAGACGACAATAAACATTTATGGCTGGCAGCCATCGGGCAAGACGGTTGTAACTGGCCGAACGTGTCCGACCTGAAAGGCCAACACTCTGAAATCGCCGCAGAATACGGCGTAACAGCAATACCCGCCACCTTTATACTCGATGCGGAAAATCGTATCGTGGCCAAAAACCTCCGGGGTAGGGAATTGGAAAAGAAAGTCGAGGAGATGCTGAAAAAGAAAAAATAATTCACAATAAAAACCGCCTCAATGCTCATCCAAGAGGCGGTTTTATCAAAAATATAATTTGAATTTACCTGTTATTTGCTATTCATTCCAAAACGAAAAATATATGAAAAAAATAATTTTCACATTATTAATGAGTTTGTTATGTACCATAATAGCAAAAGCAAGTACTTACGAACTTCCGGTTGTGAAAACTCTCGGTCGGTTTCGTTTTTTATAACGCTATTTAATAACCCCTCGTTAAACCTATTTCGTTAGGTAATCAATCTATTCTCACGACCGCCACTTTAACGGTTTTACTTTGATTGAAATTTTTAATTCCATCTTTATTATAGGAACCGGAAATTGTTATCGTGATCGTGTAATCTCCCGCTTCCTTACCTTCTCCCGTAACTCTAAATTTAGTCATGTTATAGTTATCATCTATTTTTAATTTCGAAACAGGAAATTTTTTGGGGTCACTACTAATCGGCTCAACGTCTAATACTCTAAACTCCCCGTAAGTTTTATAGATTGTTACTTCAAAGTCAACTTTTCTCCCTTCAACAATAGCTTCTGTCATCGGGCTAACAATCCACGCCACGTCTCCCTCCGTCGCCGCTGGAGAAAACGAGGTCAAAAAACAAAAGACCCCGCTCAATACAAGTAAAATTCTTTTCATAATGTTCGTAATTTAAAGGTTTATAATAAGTTTAACGAGGGGCACGACCTGTAACTTGTTCATCTTTACCGCCAAGATATTTCCACCTGACGGCATCCGCCCAAATGAGCTGACCGGGTATTCCTTTATCCAGGAGAGACACGCGCGTCGTTCCGGGCACGTGATAGAATTTCCCTATCGACACCCAGCCCGGTTGACCGGAAATCTCGATACTGGTTTCTTTCAATTTACCGTCGCTCTCGATCGTGTAATATTGCGAGAACGACGGCTTGGCCGTGTTATCGCTCTTCACGTGAGAACCCGTGTATTTTATCAAGCCCGGCGGGATATAGACCGAGATCTCGTAATATCCTTCCCTGTCGATCCCCGCACTCCAGCTCACCCCGTCACCGGAATTCGACGCTGAACGGGCCACCGTCGTGCGCGTGGGATACCCGTGAGCCGTTTGATCTATCCTCGTTTGCCAGTCCGGGTTTAATCTATCAAAAGAGTCTTCATCCTTCTCGCGGGCAACTTTCTCCTGTCGCTCTCTTTTCCATCGCTTGACAAGCGATAACCCGCGAGTACCGCGAGAGAACCCGGCATCCATGTCATCGACGATAATCTCCCCGGGCGGGAATAAATCCTCTTTACCGATTTTTTCCTCCCGATTTACCGTGTCCACTGAAGCGACAGATGAAAGGAACTCCTCGAGAGGGATATCGGGAGGGTAATTTCGGGAGAGGTTCAATTTCAGAACAGGCTCCGAACACATGCCACGAGCCACGTGACTTATCCTTCTTCCCTCCCCCGCCGGGACCCGATAATGATAATTGGAGGGAAGCCTGGCATAAAGTTCCGAGAAGTAAGACAGGGTAACAAAACCGTCTGTCTCGCTGTCGTTGTAAACGGTGAAAACAAATCGCGTCACGTCGTTACCGTTATAATAAGGTCCATCCGGGCTAACCCATCTCGCGTCAATATCCTTCACGATAAACGAGGGCAAGCGATTTTGTCGATACCAACCGGGTAAAATATCCATTAAATTTACTCCCAGGTCACGTCTCATGTCCCGGTCGAGTTCCTTTAAATCGACACGATTAAAATGCCTCCGGGAAACATACTCCCGTAGATAGCCGGCAAGCTTGCCCGTGGGGAGACCGTGCAAGTCCAGGAGAGACAGTAATTCATCCGTTTTAATATTCACGAGCCTACGCGTCAACTCCGGGCTCAAGCCGGGGTACCGGGACACGTCTTTCAACCCGCGGGTACTTAAAAAACGAATCCCCTCGCGGTAATTTTCCAGGCTATTAAAGGAAAAAGCGGCCGCGGCCGGGTTAAAAGAGTTTTTGACCATCGTGTTGAACACGGTCTCGATGATCGGGTAATCGAGCGAGTGAAAAGAATAGACATGGTTATAAAAGAGGGGACCGGTAAAGAACAAGTTATTCACTCTCGCCGGCTTTGACGGTCGAAACGTCAATCGATCAATCACTCGTTTTAAACGAGGGTAATACACGGGCCTGGTTTCTCTTTCCAGGTCATTGATATAGATCGACTGAATCATATCGAGTTTCACCCCCTTCTCCCCTCCCGTGAAATACTCCGCGAATTGCTTGCTCTTCCTGTTCAACGCCCACCTGTCCATCCAGGGCGTGGGCATGCGCTCCGGGAAAAAAATAATCTCGGGTTGCACGTACTCGCTTCCCCCTCTTTGATCCCGGTAATACGTGACAAAGGTACGGGGAGTCTCGATAAACAGCAATCGTTTGAACGGGTACTCTTTATTAAAATCATATTCAATCGAAGGCTTCAACTTGTCGGAAAAATACCCCGGCAAATCGTTCAAAACATCTTCATACGCCTCCACGAAGATCCCGTGTCCTTTAAACAGGAAAAGCTCGTAATCGACAGAATCCAACCGGAGGTAACGCCTTTCATAATCCCCGACGCACAGGCTAATCCCGGCAAGAGGGTAATTATTCTCGAACACGACACTTTCCCCGGTATCCCGCCGCTCTCCTTGCGAGATGACAGTTTGGCCTTTCACGCCGTGAACGGTCAACCTGTAACCGGTAAAATTTTTTTCAATGACATACGGCGAAGCGGGATTTACCGGGGGGACCGTGACGGGATACCACAAACCCTCCGGGTTTAACAACACCTGGTGATCGTCCAGGTAAGCGTACCGTTTGCCACGAGGGCACAAATCCCGCGGGTGGCCCTCTACCCACGAGTCTTTTAGCTCTTCTTCCGGCACGTCGAGATAAAAAATATTTTCATCGATACCTCCCTCGTACACCATCTCCACCCGGAGCGTGTCGCCCGGCAAAACGGTTTTCCCGACGACAATAACCTGATCCTCTCGACGGAACGAGACGGTATCATCCCCCACCGTCAACGATTTCACGCGTAACCCCGGGTTCAAGTAAAGTAAAAAATCGGGCAAGACCTTCCCCGTCTCGTTCAAGAGTTTCATCCGGCTAAGGCCCTTTAGCCGGCGGCCGGCGGGCGTGACATCCAACTCCTGAGTCAGGAGGTATAACCTGTCATGATTCACGTGGCGATCATACACCTCGGCGTAACGAGCCCGGCGGGCGTACTCGCGAGAGTATATTCCCTGAACGGCTAACAAGCAGGCAAGTCCCAGCAACAATATTCCGCCGGCCTTTTTCCCTATCGCCACCCGTTCCCCGGGACGGTTCTCCAGGCGTCGACAAAAAAGTATCGAGAAAAAAAACAACCCGACACCCGCCAGCAACCATCCCAGGCGTTGTAAAAGATAAGGATAAACATCAGCGAAACCGGTTATCTCGGAATACTCGTTCGGTAACGTCAGCCCGGAGAAATTAAGAATACCGGAAAAAGATTCTCCAGACAAGGAGACGGTTCCCCAAACGCAAGCGAACAAGATTATCATGGAGACAAACGATTGACGTAAAAGACTTAAAATAAAAAAGGAGAGACCGAGCGTGAAGACCGTGGCCGGGAACACCAGCGTCGCCAGGTAATAGGGGTAAAGCCACGGGTTAAAAGGAGCCTTGCTGGCAAAAACATGAAAAAGCATGCCCAGGGAAAAGAGGACGATCGCCCACGCCACGAATACCCGGACAAAACCGATACCGACTCCCGTGTAATACCCCGCGTTACTCGCGGGACGGGCTTTGATGGAATCGAGCGTGTCGATTTTTTTCCGGGAAAAAAACGACGCGGAAAGAAAAATCAAAACAGGGTATTGCGACAAGGTGAATAAAAAAGCGATCGTGTAGGGGAAAAGGGAGGCCATGTGGACTTCTCCCGACCCTTTCGCGGGATTAAGCGCACTCAAGTTAAACCCGACGTGAAAAAGAATACAGGCCGAGATCAAGATAAAAAAGAATCTTCCCAGGCCGGATCGAAGAAGCAGTTTGGCCTGCACGCGAGCTATTAATCCACAACTTTTCATGTCAATCGAGAACTTTAGTGTAAAAAATACGCTCGTAAGTTATAAAAAATTATTTAAAAAGAAAATAAAATAAAAAATGATTTTCATGCTATTGTATTATTATGAACTACCGTCAAATTAAAAATTTATAAATCAAATTTTTGCAATGAAAATTTTCCTTCTGTCTTTTGATTCGTTTCCCTCCATCTTGCTCGCGAGCGGTCAGGCGGGGCAATCATTCCGTTTCCCGAGTACAATAAAACAGGTTTAATAAAATTTACGATGATTGAAGGAAAGGCTATTTTTGATGCTTGTTATGTATATTTGTGTATATTTCCTATCGTGAGTAAGAAAATCTGAACGCACACACTATCATCTTTTAAAATCGTGCGTTAGATCTCGTCCGTAACCATCTTCATTGTATAACTTCCAGAGTGATATCCAACCCGCTTTTTAGAAGTTTACCCTGCTTTTTATTGCCGTGAAAATTATTGCGTGATAACCATTTCGCAGATCTTCTATTCGTGCGGCTATCACAACATGGTTAAGATCTGCTGTTTCTTGTTTTATGATGTCTACCTGAATATCGGTATCTTCGTAAACATGTATTTTATAAGGATGTATCCAATTGTTATATCTAACATAGCCTTCATACGTATCCCATGCGCCTGTGTTCGTGTTGAATATTCATCAGTTTGATATAATCGATCGGAGAATAAACTTTTAGCGAAGTACTTGAAATACAGAGGTAACGATTTGGAAACCATGCGATTTTCAGTGATTTGCGGTGCCGTGCTATCAAATACCTCTTTCGATTATAACGGTAGTCATAATCCCTGAGCATACAGGTCCCTTTATCAAATATTTGGTTTCATCCTTGTACACGGTTCATTGAAAAGGATATAATCTCATAGATGATAGCTACTTTTGTAGCTAAAATTCAACGGGTCAATAATAAATGGCAAAGATTACAGTAAAAGACACAGGCGTCACAATTATATCAGTCAATGAAAATGACTATATCAGCCTGCCAGACATAGCAAAATACAAAATGTGATGCCCCGACTGCAATTATTGGGAGCTGACCATGTAATCGAAATACAATTGAATATCTTGGAATCTGGAAAATGTTACAATAAACAAAGTTTATATTCTATATATTAATAAAATAACATTTCACAAATCTTATCAAAGGAACAACATAGAAACAAAATCAATAATTTAAGCGATTCTCCGCTTTTCGTATTTCACTTAGTTTCATCCCTTGCATTTGGTCGCATTCAAAGTGCCTCTCAAAGCAGTTTTCCGACTATCGACCTCTCATCCGAAGAATATCGTTCGATAGCTCATCCATGAATTATTGCAGCCAAAAGAGAAGGAAAGTACACAGCATATTTTCTCTTTTCGCTGCAGTTTTTATTTTACTGTCCCCTTAAGATCATATACCTTAAGAGTTGACTTTGATAGAACTTCAAGGAAGTTGCAAAAATAAAAACATAGCAAAATTCACGGCAAAAACAAAATGCACCTTTTTATAAAAAGTTGTCCGAATTATGATTTTGTCATTTAATTTGCTATCTTTGCAAAAGAATTACAAATCTGGAGGATAAAATGATACTCGAAATCCGTTTGAGCAACTTTTTCTCAATTAAAGATGAGGTTGTGCTGGATATGCAGGCAGCAAGTATCCAGACTAAAAAGGCAAAGGACCTTGAAGAAAATACATTTGTATGCGGTGATGAACGGTTGCTTAAAACTGTTGCCATTTATGGTGCAAATGCCTCTGGAAAGAGCAGTATTATCAAGGCTATTCGCACTTGTGTGGGAATGATATTCTCATCTCACAATTACAACGAGAATACGATATTTGCTTTTACTCCGTTCAAATTCGGGGGCATTGGCAAGCCAAGTACATTCTTCATTCGCTTTCTTCTTGAAGGTATCGAATATGAATATTCTTTTGAACTCAATAAAGTTGAGATACTGAAGGAGGCACTGTACTATTATCCGAATGGCCGTCGTTCACTGGTATTTTCTCGTGATGAGACAAAGGGACCCGACAAAAAGGATATCTATGAATTCCGATCGGTGATTCGCCGTCCTATGGATGTTGCTGCCAATACGTCCAAGAAAACGCTTTTCGTGTCGCGCGCCAGCCAGATGGACCGAGATGTCGCAAAAGATGTTTTTCGATATTTCAATGAGCGTTTTATTCTGAATTATTTCGGATATAACTCGTTCTCTGTCGAGCGTTTGTTGAATGAGAACAAAGAGCAGTTCCTTAATGTACTGCGAATTGCCGACAGCGACATTGTCAAAATCGACAGCCGGCATGAGAATAAAGTCCTGTCTACTGCGGTGATTGACCCTACTGAAAACCAGATATTGTCGCTAGAGAATATTCAGAAATCACAGTTGGTTATTACTACCTACCATAGGAATAATCCGGATATACCCTTCAATTTTTTTACTGAAGAGTCTGATGGAACACAGCGTTTATTCAATATGATGCTGACAATTCTGGATATCGTCAAGAATAATAAAATCTTGTTGATAGATGAAATCGAAACGCAGCTGCACATAAAACTGGTGGAATATATTATCGGTTTGTTCAATAAAAGCGAATCAGCGCAGCTGATATATACTACGCACAATACATACCTGCTTAATACCAACAAGTTGCGTAAGGATCAGATTTATTTTGTTAACAAACGGGATGACGGGTCCTCGGATTTGTATTCGCTGTTTGATTACAAAGATTTCCGCGACGGGCTAGATGCAGAGAAGGCATATTTGCAAGGTCGTTTTGATGCCATCCCGTATATTGACGAATAGGCGGATAGTTTTATAAAATAGAAACTGATATGGGACGACAAATAAGAAAATCCAAAGGTAAAACAATGAAGCCAAACTTCTTTGTTTTCTGTGAAGGGGAGTCTGAGGTTGCCTATATCAGTCATCTCCGTTCGCAATACCGTGTGCCTCTTCAGATTATTCCAAGAAAGAGCGATTCGAACATCTCCGTTCGATATATAGAGAATTGCAAACGGGAATATATTGTAACCAAAAAAGATAAAACATTTCTAATGTATGACCTTGATGTGGCTGGGATGTTAGGACATTTGCAAAGTATTCCGGATGCGGTATTGCTGGTGTCGAATCCATGTATTGAGTTGTGGTATTTGCTACACTTTGAGGAATGTCATGCCGAACTGACTCAAAACGCCTGCATCAAGAAACTGAAAAGACATCTTGAACACTACACAAAGGGAGCTTTGGCATTGAATGAGAAACAGCAGCTGTCAGACAAGACATCAGAAGCAACGACGAGAGCCAAGGTGTTGGAGACATATAATAATCCATCAACTACCATCTATAAAATGATAGAGTTGCTGGAAAGCTTGTAATTTGAAGATTATGGAGAATAAGGAAATAACATTAGCTGATATTTTTCTTGACATCCTGTCAGAATCACAAGATAAAGGTACTAAACTAATGGCTGAACGAATAAAAGCAGCGATTAAATCACCGGAGATATTGGAACTGTTAAACATATGCGTTATAAATGCATTGGGATATAAATCCAAAATCAGTAGCAAAACTGTAGATGATGCAATTGATGGTATTATCAGTTTTGTACACTCTGAAATTGACAGCAGCTCTTTATCGGATGACCATAAAGGTATAGAAAAGAATTCATACAAACACTTTGCAAAAAGTCTCGGTAAAATATTAAAAGAGAATTTACGGGTGTCGCAACAATTAATATAGAATAAGTAATTATGGACATCTATAATTGTTCTGCAATATTATTCAAGCAACGGGATATTGGCAGGTAGTCGGAGGGCAGATTCGTGTCCGTTGAGATGAAACCATGCACGAGTTTTTATGTGTCAGTATTATAGAGGTATTAATTAAAGGGCACTACATATAATGCATTGGAATGGGACGATGATCCGATAATTCCATACTTAGTATTTACAACCGGTTATTACTCAATAATTTGCAAGTAATAAGTCAGAAATATGGTCGTAACCTTTAAGGGTACATTCTAAAGGGTGAAGATTTAACGCTTTTATTGATTATTAACTTATTCGCAGTGTCAACACGAGCGGTTTCTTCTTTTTCGGTGCAGTTTGTTTCCGATATTCCACTTCTATTTTGGCTCATTGTCTAAGCCGCTGCAAAGGTACTATATTTTGTTGGATATTGTTCGATTTTCCTTGTCTTTTGGTTGCGCTACCATTTCTCAACCAGTTATCCGAGGCACGAATGGTAGAGAGAGGAAGCGTATCTCCAAATCTATTATTTTAGAGGGAGTGCAGTCTGCCGCTTGCCAAATCTAAATTTGTCAAAAGACATGTGCCACCAAAAGAGAAATCAATAATGTGTGTAATCGATTATCGAATCAAGGGCAATAATCCTCGTTTTTGATTTTCTCTTGTAACCTACTATTTCGTCGGTCGTTTGTCTCCGTTGCCGGATGCTGCATCAAGCCAAGCCGATGAATGGGAAAGGTTTTGGGGCAGTTTACTCTCCAAAGGAGGAAGAAACTGCTACAAACGGTTACCGCTTGACCTTTACACATTCAATGAGGCTGGCTACCTTTGCATCCGGCATAGGGGATAAATGACCGATTGTTTAGTAGAGCATTTATCGTGGGTCAAGAAATAATGAATGCCGTGCCGTAATATCCGACAACTTTTCTTTGCATAAAGGACATTCGATGTACATATAGTAGTCATAGCCAAACTTAATTTTCAAATTGCAGGATTGGCTACTGAATATGGCGTAGATATATTCTCGCAAACACAATCGTGCTGCGTTACAAAATTTATTTACACTCATTGTCTGACCTTGTTTTAGACTTTTTGCGATAGGAAGAAGTTGGAAATCCTGTTCGGGAATCTTTGAGTTTACCATTTGCTCTTCTATCCATTCATCTTGTTTTTCGATGTATTCAATGGTCAGACTGTCTGCACCGACAACTTGCAAAATCTCACAAACGGCATCAATATAATTGTTTTCCACAGCAAAATACTCTTCTTGGGTCAATACTTTCCCATTGAAACATTTGCCAATATCGCTGACAGAAGTCCATTCATCCTTGCAATATACACTGTCCTCATTATAGAAAGCCGGATTGTATTTGACTATTTCGTGTTGATGCCTCATTTCCTGCTATTATGATTTATGCCTTTGATTATAACCCATTTGGTAATATATGAAATCGCACAAGAAAGAATAGGAGCAATGATTAGCCACAGCAGCAATATGATTCCAACCAATTCATTGTTGGTAATGTATGTGCCGACATCGGGCGGTAGGTCGGCAGGGCGTCCTCCTGTATCATGCCAGTCCCATACAAAGCCGAACAGCACAATGGCAAGAAGTACCGTTGTGGATAGAAGTGTGTATCCTGCCAACTTCCACCATTGGTTGCCTTTGTATAGTTTCCACGCTATGATGCCTCCAATAAGAAACAGGCAACAAAATGCAGCAGGAACCCCAATATGGGGTAAAATAAACCAGTGGTCTGCCCATAAAATAACCATAGCGATAATCGAGCATATCAGCACTATTGCCTCAAATATCCAAAACCGTTTATCTTTCAATCTCATATTATACTAAATCTTCTCCTACATTCTTTTTATAAACAATAATAGAGGGGAATTCATCTCCAACGGAAGAATACAGCACCTCATATCCTTTCTTTGTCAATTCATCTATGTACGATGCAAGATTCCTGTCTTTCAAATAGCAAATAGTGCTGAATCCCTCGATTTTATGCGGAAAATCGTTGTGCATCGTATTGGGAGTATGTAAATATAAAATCGGCTGTATTCCGAAATCTTCTTGCAATCCAATGAAAGCCCATAGCTGAAACTGTGTTTCCATTGTTTTGAAGGACTCTGCCACACGGTTGAAGTTATGTATGAGCGCGTCCAAATGGGCTTTGATGCCTCTCCAACGCCGAAGGGTATATTTCGGACAGTCGAAATGAATATGCTCGTAGTCGAAGTCAGGGCAATGTACACACGCCGTCCATTCGTCAATCTGCTTTGCAAATGGACGGTCTGCCGCCAAATTCCGATAGTAGCGTCTGAGACCTCTTGGTTTCTTTGCTTTCATTGTGTATCTCCTTTCTTTTGCAAATACACCTTTTTACCTAAGAACTCTTGTGTACCGATAGCACCACCTCCATAATAAAATAGTGTTTGGCGGTCAAAAACTATATAGCCGGGATCATGATTAAATTTTTCTATTTCTTCATCGATTAACGGATGGTCATAGATATAAAAATAATAAGCACCTAAATCGATTCTGCGAAACAGGAAAACAAAGTGGTTCGTACCAATAGCAAAACCTCTGCAACCGATTTTTTCCAAATCGGATCGGAGTTCGTTAATGAAAGATTGGTCAATCTCTGTATTGGTCGACAATCTGTCAATCTCTCCACGTCGATTAAATTCAATATCGATGCTTGTGCTGTCCGGAAGTCTATGGCGAGTGTTGTTAATAAAGGTCTGAAACTCCTGTTTGTGTTCAATGTAATGAGCCTCCATGATCTCTGCGCTGCAAGTGGTGTTAAGCGTACAGATAATAATAAACTGAATTATATTGACAATGTGAAGTGCCAAAAGAATTTTGTCGTGCTTTGTCCTATGCATTATCGATTTTACGAACGAATAGATCCATATACCGATACATGGAATAACAAGAAACCATAATATGGCACATGCCATAAACAGCATGAGCAAAGCCACATCATCATAAACCAAAACTAAAAGAGGAGCACTGCCCAAAACAATCATAGTTACAACGACTATGAAATAACGCCAGCCTAGGATTTTTTCGGACGCTGATGTCGGTAATTCTGCTCGTATATCGTCCTGTTTCATAACTCAACATCTGTTCCTTGTTCATATTCTGCCAGATAGTCTGCATAGCCATCATCATTTTGTGTGCATAACTCGTAATTCTCATAAAGTTCCCCATATCCGCGAGGATGAACAACAAAGGCAATCAATCGTCCGTCTGACAATCGGACAATGTGATTCGACATCCCCTCTGTCGTGCGAATGCCGACAATCATACCTGTACTTATTTCGCAATGAACAGATTTGTCATACCTTGTATCATCAATAACGACATGACTGAAAGTGCTGTTTTTATAGCAGATTGCCGTTTTGTCATTACGGACAAAATAGGCTTCCATCCGTTTTATTCCACTGTTATCAGTAATAACACCTATACGACAATAGGTTTTATCAAAGGTGAAAGGGTACTCGATTTTTCCGTAAGGTATTACATTGATAGACGAATGACAGGTTCTATCTCCTTTTCTGCGCCAAAGGCAGACAAACAAGACAGCAGCTAAAACAAGATTCAGCCACATGGCGACAGACAAACTGTTAATTCTAAGACGGGCGCGTTCCATAACGCAGTTGTCAATATCATATAGTCCGTGAGGAGTGAATATGTATTTCAAATCCAATTCCGCATTGACCCATATCAGCAATTCATAACCGACCAATATTGCCAATATGATTACTCCTGCTATTTTCTGCCAGCGTTTCATAATATTTTAAGTCTTAATTTCATTGTAATCACCACCAATCTCCTTCAATGCTTTGGAGGCATGTGCTTCTATTATCCCGTTTTTGCTTTGTGCCAGCCTTTCCAACGTGGCAATCGTGTCTTGCTTCTTGTTTACTGAGGCAAACTCGATCGCAGCCCAATAAGCAACACCCTCATCGTCGTCATCGAGCAAGTCGCGAATCACGGCCATTCCGTCTTCGTCGTCCAGCAGGCATTCGCTTGCCATTCTGATGTCTTTTAAGCTGCGTTTCATTCCTCTCTCGTCCAACATTTCTGCTGCCGCAAAATACTCGCTCGCACTCAACAAGAACACAGGCCACGCATCCGTACTTCCGGCATGTATGTAATACCCCCATCGATGCCATTTTTCATAAAAAATATCTTCGTCGATGATGGTATATTTGCCCTCCTCCCACTGTGGCCAAAGAGAAAGCCACTTGTCAAACACGTCCGATATTGCATCATATTCGTAATAATACACATAGTCTTCCGTGACAAACTCCCATTGCTGATTGTCCCATTGCGCTTGCGGAATATGCACCGCCCTTATGATATGGTATATAGTAAGCTCGGCAAGGAAAATCCCGTCTTCATTTTTGCAGTGGATATAATACCTGCCGTTATAATCGCCACCTTGTACATCGAACAACAACCGGCTGATGGCAACGAGCCTCTTGGTGGTAATGTCCCGTTTGTGAAACTCCATCTCAAGACGGGCGAAGATAGAGCCATGGGCATAATCAAGTTGGTAGGCGGGCGATAATCCCAATTCATGTATGTCCTTTTTCAAGTGTTCTAAGCGGTAGTGTAACTCGCTTTCGGAATCTTCGGTTGGAGGAAGCCAGAAATAAAGTCCGTCTATCACGAATTTGCGTTCTTTGCGTTTCAGGATGTACCTGATGCTACCATCGCCCCAACAGCTGTACATAGGTTCGCGCAAGCCGTATGTTTCGCCCGGTGCCGTCTGGTCAAGGCATTTCATTCTGCGCATCATCCAACGCCTGTCTTTTACCACATAGACGGAAACCCCGACTGCAACCGCGCAGGACAAGACAACAAACAACGCCCTGTACTCCCCATCGGACATCATGCTGCTTGCCACGCCCCAGAGGAATATGCCTGCAAACGCTACGGCAAAAAGCCATAAAAGCACACGCCCTCCCTTGTGCAAGAGGTTCATCGCCCGTTCGCTGAACACGCCTTTCCTATAAAGCCACCACAACAACCCTATCACGCCAAAGGCAACAAGTATAATCAGTGCAGCAAAAGGGGCTTCCACTGCCTTGGTAATGAAACCAATCGCCATTACGGCATACATCACATACAATTGCCATTTTTTCATAATATTTTAGTCATTGGTATCGTGTCTATTAGCTGTTTCCATCCAATTCTTTCTCAATCTCTTCAATCGTAGGCAGACTGCCCCGGAAGTCTTTAGGCAAGGCTTGTCCCAGTTCATAGTCGGATATGCCAATAGGCTTCTGAATATCGCGCAAGGCATATTCCGCCTTGATGCGATCTTTGCTCTTGCAGAGCAGCAGTCCGATAGTGCGGTTGTCTCCCTCGCGGCAAAGAGTATCATCCACGGCAGAACAATAGAAATTGAGTTTGCCGATATACTCCGGCATAAACTCCGTATCTTTCAGCTCAATCACCAAATAGCGGTGCAGGAAAGCATTGTACATCAATATGTCGATATAGTAGTCATCGCCCGACACCTCGATGTGGTATTGCCGCCCCATAAAGGCAAATCCGGCTCCCATTTCCACGAGGAATTTCTCTATATGATTGACCAAGCCGATTTCCACATCACGCTCATTGTATTGCTCTGTGAAAGTCAGCATGTCGAATATGTACGGGTCTTTGAGCATGGATTTCACATCGCCAGCTTCCGGTGCAGGCAGTGTTTCTGTGAAATTGTTTGCCAATGCACCATGCTTGCCGTAGTCGTCCAGTTTGATGGCTTCTTGCAGATAGCGTTTTGACCAATGTGAAGTGATACTCTGTATCATGTACCAGTAACGGGCATGTATATCTTTAACCTGCTGCATGATAATCAGGTTGTGCGTCCAGCCCAAATGTTTGATAGGGAGAGTAAAATTGTACTTTCCTGATTGCGCAACCAGTGGTTGCGTAATTGAGTCGGGATTGTTCCTTAATTGCGAAATCGCTGATTTCGTAATTGGAATAACTTCCCCTTTTACCATTGTAAGTTCCTGATTATACTCATTGAAGAACTGCATCATGCACTGCATATTCCGTACGGAAAAGCCTTTTATCTCGGCATAATCGTTCTTCAAGTCCACAGCCAACCGTTGCAAGGTTTTCTTGCCCCAGCCGTCTGCATCTTGGCTATGCTGCAACATTTCGCCCACGTCCCAATACATCCGAAGCATTTCTTCGTTGGCAGCATAAATCGCGCGTTGCTGTGCAATCAGCACCCTTTGCTTTATTCTGCGCAGCAATGCCGCATAACCTCGAAAGTTATCCGTCAAGTTACCAGTCACTTGTATGTCCGTATCCTTAGCCATATTCCTCTTTAATTTATTTGCAAAGTTACTCATTTTTATTTGATTGAACCTCAAAATATTACGATTATTTAAACATGCCTCTACATGGGTCATCTTCTCATCGAAAAACCTCTCTTCTGTTGTTGGTCATAATGTCCCTCCACCACGTTATCGACTTCCCGTCTGGCTTTAATTTGCTCACGGTTATCCAGCTTGCCTTTCTGCGTGGCTGTGATATACAGGAAATCCCCGGCTACTTGGTGCGACTGCCTATCGTCACCGAACAGGTTTAGGGCACTTTTAATGTCTGATACCTGTTCCGCATCAAAACGGGACTTGTAATACTCCCTTGCCAAACGGATGATGCCATTTACCGCCTTGCGGAAGATGTCGCTTGTTTTGAGCAAGAAGAAACTGAGAGTGCCAATAATTTGATTCTGCCACGAAATGCGGTTTTTGAGCCTCGCTGTTTCTTCCGTATGTGCCGCCTCCTTACGGTTGAGTTCGGACTGGTGCTTGGCTTCCAGCTTCATCAGTTCACGGTGGTGGTCGCTCTGCATGGCTTGGATTCTGCCCTGCAACTGCTCGATGGTCTCCTCGTGCGTGGCAATCTCATGGCGCAAGCCCTCTATTTCCCCTTTCAGAGCTTTTGACTTACCAGTAGCCCAACCGACAGCGGCATCAAGAAGCTCGCTACCTT
The DNA here is from genome assembly GCF_024741215.1 of Gabonibacter chumensis. Taxonomy (NCBI): domain Bacteria; kingdom Pseudomonadati; phylum Bacteroidota; class Bacteroidia; order Bacteroidales; family Porphyromonadaceae; genus Gabonibacter; species Gabonibacter chumensis. Next base: position 577,049 of record NZ_JANSKB010000001.1, read on the forward strand.
TCTCCTTGTTCAGTTTGGAGCGTTTTTCTTTGATAGCCCTGTCAAGGTCTTCACTCTGTCGTTCCTTTTGATTAGCAGCCTCGATAAGAGAGCTGGTTCTGCTTTCCACCTCCTGCATTTTTTGATTTGTCATTTCCAACTGATGCTCCCTGTACTGCCTTGTGGCATCAAGGCGGCTCATCTCCTCTTTCTGCTTCTCAATGATGAAATCGTTACGCTCCAGATGCTCCTTGCCTGTCACGGTTTTGGACTGACCTCGCTTCATCGAGAGAATATCAGATGCCAAAGTCTGCATTACCATCATATCATCGTGGTTCAGCTTTTGGTTCTTGCCCGTGTCATGGTTCATCCAGTCGAATACGATGTGTGCGTGGTAATTCGGCTTGAACCATTTTTCACCTACTTGGAAACTCTCCTTGTCATTGCCTTCAGGCTGTCCGCTCAGCCAATGCCCCTCGTCCTTGTGCAGGAAGATTTGAAGCGGAGTGATGCCCCAGCGTCTTTGACACTCCTCGCCAAATTTCTTCACGTCTGCCAGTGTGGTGTCCGGTTTGATGAGTAACACACCTTCACGAATGGGTGAACATCCTGCCACTTTGATGATTTTTCCATTCTTGCCTTTCCGCTCCCGCTCTTTTTCCTGCATGGCACGACCCGTCTTTTCCTTTACCATCCGTTTTATGTTGTCGTAATGCGTTTGCAGGTCGGGATTGCCGAAGTTCGGGTTTATCCACTGCTCGTTGTCGGCAGAGAGTCCGGGCACGATGTAGATTTTGGATGTACCGATATTACGCATATACTCGGCAGTCCTTCGGTTATGAGCCTCGCTTGACTTGGTGTTGCAAGGCTTGATATGTATGCTTGATTTTGTTGCCATTTTCTTAGAATTTGATTTGTTGATAAAATTATTTTTCCGCTGTCCGCTCATAACCGCAATGAGTTATTAGGGCATCGCCTTAATCGGAGGGTGCAGGGAGAGGGTCACTTCCTGCTCCGGGTTCTTAGGGGTGGAAGCCACTAAGCGGAGTTTCCAAAGAGAGGGTCACTCTTTGGTCGGGTTGCATAGGGCTGACAGCCCTTGCCGGGTTCTCAGGGCAGCGTCCTGAGTGGGACGGGGCAAAGCCCAGCCCCTCGGGAGAGCCCACAACTACGGAAGCGAAGCGTGTAGTTATAGTGGGCTATATCAAGGGCAAGCCCTTGTCCGTATACCACAGCCTTTGGTTTCCGCTCTCCTGCCGTTAGGAAGGGTTTCAGTCACTGCTTCCGACCTGACTTGCACCGACCAGTACAAGGTCTAAATCGTCTATCAGCTTTTGCAGGACGGGGTTCTTCTCTATCATCTGTTGGAGGATTTTTTCAGCTTCTACCAAGTGGTTGGCAGTACACATTAGTCTGCCCTCCCGTATCTGATAAATAATCCAGTCGGCTATGTCGATGTGAGCTGCTTTCTGTTCAGGTGTGGCGTTTCTTTCGATGATGTCAGATACAATAGCCCTGCAAAATGTCATGCTCCCGGCACGTTGTTTCCACTCTGCATATCCGTCCGCATCGGGGAAGAGAAGCACGGTTCGCCCGGTCAGCGCACGGAGCTTTTCTTCTCTCATCTGGCTTTTGCCTCCTGTCGCCATCCATACATAGCCGGGGAAGATAGCCGAACCTATGACAGCACTCTTTTCGGATTCCACTAATACTACCACCTTGCCGGGGTTGCTTTTTAGCAGATGTTCCCCGAAAAGACATTGGGAGAGCTGCCACTCCTCCGGCAAAACCTGTTGCTTTTTCAGTATGCTGTGTATCCAGTTCACTGCCGATGTCAGCCCTCCTTTGATACGGTGTCCGTCTTCGGGATTGTACTGCATCACCTTGCCTGTACGTACCTTGTCGTTGCGGTCTATCTGCCAGAAGATGACAGCCCTGTCACGGGTAGCACCCAAACGGTATTCCTCCAACAACCGGGTCAATACTTCTCTTGCCTTGCTGCCGTAATAGGCGGTAAGGAGCGTGGAGAGGAAACGGAAGAAGTTACTGTGAACGCTCTGAGACTTCTCCACATAGTTGGTCGGTATGTAACATACCGTAGGCGGTAGTGACGGCTGCTTGGTCGGTTGTTTCATCCTTTGCCCACCAAAAGAGAAATCCTTTACTGTACGACATTCGGGATGATCCTGAAAGTATTGCTTGGGAGTATAGTGATACCCACAACCGCTTTCATGGTTGCATCTGCCGACCGATGGATGAAGAGGTGTGCCCTGTTCATCCACATAATAGGTAAAGGAGTGTCTGTCGCCACAATTCGGGCAAGTGTGCCGTGTAGCCGTTCCTTTATATCTCTGTAACGAATAGTTGCTCATTGTCTGCCTCCTTTGTTTTTTCGTTGGTTATTGCACTGTCCCGTCCTGTCCCACTGTCCCGGCTCATAGTGCGTGGGACAGTGGGACACCTTGGGACACTTGGGATGTTTTGAGAAATAACGCTTCTGTTTGCAGGGTTGCTTATCCAGTAAATGAAGCCATTACCTTTTATAACGGTATGTGTAATAAGCCCTTTCATAGCTTATCCTCCGTATTGTCATTTCCTGTAAACAGTTCCACTTGCTTTACTTCCTTGATTGTCCCGGCTGTCCCATCCTGTTCCATTGTCCCACTTGCCGTGAGCTGGGACGGTGGGACACTTGGGACAGCCGTCTTGTCACCCTCCTTGTTGCGCTGGATAATCCGGCTGACGGTGGATTTGCCGCAATTCACCTGTGAAGCTATTTCCCTTACTGATTTGCCAGATTGGGACAGTTGCAATATCAGGCAGTCCCTTTGGCTCGATTCATTGTCGCCCAACTTTTTCAGATGTTCCTTTTCCGTGGAATACCCCCTATGTACAAACTGCAAGAAGGCATCCACCTTTTCAATCTCATAGATGATTACATTGTCCGCATCGTATGAGTATGTGCCATAGCGTACTTTCAACTGCTTCACATAGCGAAGTCCGCTATCCTGCGCACTCTTGCCTATGGCAAACACGCTGTCGAAGAAGTTGTAGAGCCGCTTGCTTCCTGCAAGGTCGTTGGATGTGATAGGACAGTCCAAGGAGCGTTTGGGCGTATGAGCCAACACGAGGATGGATAGCTCGTATCTCTTTTTGAGGTTGTTAAGCTGTATCATCAGCCGCCCTGCGGCATCGCCTTTCTCCATGGCGCAGCACAGATAGGTAAGGTTGTCAACGATAAAAATCTTGCTGGCGGTTTGCAATGCCATCTGCTCAATGCTGCCGATAATGGCTTCCTCAAAATTTTCCTCCAACAGTGAGTTGCAGTCAAGTGATACCCGGTACAGCCTTTCAGGAAAGGTGTAGAGGTTTCCATGTTCGTTGGTGTATCGGAGCTGGAACTGCTTGTCGGACAACTCAAAGTCCAGATACAGCACATTGTCGGTTCGGGCGATGCGGTCAGCTATCTGCACGGCAAGGATGGACTTGCCCACGTTGGAGTCGGCAAATAGGCAGGAGAGCTCCCCCTCGTACCAGAAACTGTCCCACAGCGCACGGGGCGTGGGCAGCAGCGATGCTTCGAGTATGGTGCGGTTGGCGGTCTTGATGCTCATCACACCGATACTCTCCGGCATACCGCTCCGTACTTGGGAAGCCCTCGCAAGGTCGCCATGTATCATGCCGATATAATTCTTATCCTCTTCCATAGCATCTACCAGTTACGTTTGTTGGGCTTGCGACGGTGCGATGAAGATATGGACTCGTTCAGTTCCTCATCGGACAGCGGCACGGGATTCTTCCGGGAGGATTCCAGCCACTTGTCCAATTCGTCACGGTAGAGGCAATAGCGTTTGCCGGGCTTGGTGGCAGGGATGCTCCCGTCCGATAGCTTCATATAGAGCGTACCTTTGGGGATGCCCAGATACTCCGCAGCTTCATCTACCGACATGGGGACATGGGTGTCCACAGCCTTTGCATTGTTCACACTGTTCTGCTCGGTGAGCAGGCTTTTCAGGCTCATCACTTCGTCCCGAAGCTGGGCCACGACCTCCGGAAGGTCGTTGAATGTAAGATTTACTTTTTCCATTTTGCGATTCGTCTCTTTTGTAAGACTTGCCGCAAAGGACTGCAATGATAGGGTCGTGAATATCTCCACGAAAAAATAATTCCCGAATAACGATACCCAACCGTGAATGATGGGTAAAGTTGTTCGGGAAACACTTTTAGACAGACTGTTAAGTAGTGTCGGCTACTTGTCATTATTGCTATAAGACGGGATGATCCTTACTCTTTTTGCAAGTAACCATTCGGATAATGGAAATCCAGCTTGCCGTCTTCGAGTTCGTCAATGGGAATCGGTGGCTTTAACGGGTCAATCCTAAAGTTCTTGATGGTCGCTATATCCGTTTCGGCAAACTCGCGAGGGAAAAGTTCTTTGACGAAACGGGCGCGGTTATCCCCATTATAATATCTCTTGTACATGCAACGCTCCGCTATGTTCCATATGAAATGACGGAGCGGAATATTGGAGATGTCCTGTGTCAGCCGCCTTTTTATCGGTTTCGGCTTGTAGTTGTTCTTGTTCATCCAGTTGCTTACCTCGTTGCAGACATGGTTCACGGTCTCTTCGTCAGCGATACGGGGCATGTAAAAATGTATATACTCCACGACCATGCGGATGCGTCTCTCATTTTCCTTGTCCTGCTCATCTTCATAACTTGAACGGATTTCTTCGTGACGCTTCGGATCGATATTCAGCTCTATGGGGTGGGCATCGGAGCTTGCCTCTTCCGCTATCTGCGTTACAGGTTCTATTGTATTCTGCGGTTCTTCTTCCTGCAAGGCTACGGTTTCCGTAGTAATCTCTTTTGCCTCCTTTTTGCCGAACTTGATTTTGTAAAGCTGGTAAGTATCAAAGATTATTGTCTGGAAGGATAAGTAGAACAGCCAGCCCAACAGGTTGCTGCACAAGAATACTATCAGCCTTACAAAGTTGTCCTGGTTGAAACTCTCTGCAACGATAAGCGTTATAAAGAATGAAATTAGGCAGATGGTAAAGCCGATGAAGCCTAAAATGATATGTTTGTCTTTGACGGATGAATCCATATTCTGTTCGGGTATTACAGGTTACTGTCTGAATTTTGTGCAAAGTTAATGCTATTCTTCTGATTATTATTCATTACCCGTAGTCAGAGGGTTCTTTTTCAGCGTTTTTCACCAAATTGCCAAAATCATACTCAATTATCATACTCTGATGGCTTGTAAGGATGGAAACAGAGGGAGCGGTTGGTGTAATAATGCCTTGACCGCTCCCTCCGAATTTCCGTCTGCTTATAACCGCCTTATGCTTCCTTGCGTTTCAGGGTTATCTTGTCCACCACATCACACATCTGCTGTGCTGCCATTTTGGAATATATCTGTGTGGTGGTAATGTTCTTGTGTCCCAGATAGGCTTGGATGACAGCCATATCCGTACCCATTTCCACATGCAGGCTTCCGAAGGAATGGCGGGTGCAATGGAATGTTATCTTCTTGGTTATTCCCGCTGTCGAGAGCCACCGTTTCAGCGGTCCTTGCAGCATCTTGTCCTTGAAGCCGTCAAAGATAAACCCCTCGCACCGTTCCCCGAGCAGTCCGTATGCTTCATCGCTGATGGGGTTGTGTACTATCTGCTTCGTCTTCTGCATACGGGTGGTCACGAACATCTTGCCGTTGGTGTACGGCTGTATCTGTTGCCAAGTGAGCTGCTTGATGTCGCTCTTCCGCAATCCGGTGAGGCAGCCGAAAAGGAAAGCCCTTTTCAAGACATCTTCCTCACAGGGTGTTTCGGCAAGCCGTATCAGTTCCTCTTGGCTCAGATGTTCCCTCATGGTCGGAATACTCTCGATGCGGTCTAAGAATCCGTTGGGGTTTTCCTTTATCTTTCTGTCCCGATAGGTGGTGTGGAGTACGGCACGGAAAGTTGACCAGTACCCGGCTGCGGAGTTGATATGCAGTTTTCGGTTGGTGTGTATGGATTGGGGAGCATCAAGCAGATACTCCATGAATTTGCGGCACAAGTCCACATCCACCTCCTCAAAGGTGCATCGGCCGTTCACAAACCGTTCGAAGTGCTTGTAGACGTGCTGCCACTTGGTGTTTTTCCTGTCAGCCAGCTCCTTGAAGTAGGCAAGGAAATCGCCTTTCATCCTCGTCTTGTCAAAGAAACCGTGGTTCTCGTTGAAGATGGCTTCGTAGCGTTGGTTACGCAGTATCTCCGCTTTCTTCATCATGCGTGTGTTGAAATCACGCTCCTGCTGGTTGGCAGGTTTGGCGAACAGGTAGATACCCAAGGCTTCGCGTGTAATCACCCTCATGGTGGTGTTGTCACGGTAGCCGGGATAATAGTCCAGACACAGCGAATACTGTGTCCCGTTCTTGATTTTGCGCTTGCGCAAAGTTACAGTCTTGCATTTCATATTCATTCTGATTTAATTGATAATACGTTTGTGGGAGTTTCCCGTTTCGGGGGCAAAGTAACAACGTGAAACAACCGTGAGAAACGCCACGGACAATCATTTTGAAATAATTTTCCGATAATGGAGGTTGTTCACGGTTGTTTGTTCCTCTCTGCCATGACTCGCTCCACATCGGAGCGTAAAAGCAGGTTCTTCACACCCACCTTTACCTTTTCAATGTGCTTTACCTTGACGATATGGCAGATGTTGGCAGAAGACAGCCCGTAAATCTGCTGTACCTGTTCCACGGTGTAGTAGCGTTCATCGTTCACAAGGTCGGTTCTGCGAAGCTCGTCCAGATGGGATTTGGAGTAGTAGGTACGCCCGTATTCTCTTTTGGTGGGTATCTTGTGGCGGTAGGCGTATGCCCGGAGTGCGGACGGCTTCATGCCGAACACCTTTTCCGCTTCTTCGGTCAGGAGCCAGTCGGTAATCCTGCTTATATCGACTGACACACCGAAAAACTTGTCAATATGCCTTTTGCTGTAATAGTTCTTTCCTGCAATGCGGCAGATGGGGATGCGGTTGCGCTTGGCGGAGGTATAGAGCCACGACTGCTTTACCTTATAAAGGGTCATCACCTCCTCACCGGAATAGAAGTCCAGCACTTCATCGTTTTCCTTTTCCCTCATCTCCCTTTTGGGGGATTGGGAAAATGAAACGGACTTTTTCGGTGTGGAGGTACTGCCGGGCAGGATGCGGTGATAGGGATTGCCCTCCAGCATCCGCTCAATGTCGGCTCTGCGGATAATCGCCATGCGGTTGCTGATGCGTGAGGCTTTCAGCTTGCCGGTGGCTACCAGTTTATAGATGTACTGTCGGGAACAGCCCATGAGTGTGGCTGCTTTGGAAAAGGTGAGATACTCCTGATGCTGTATCTCCATGAGTGGCAGGACGACTTTGAAGAGGTTGTTCTTCTGCGCTGTTCTGGCTCGCTTGGCTTCCACCTGACAAGCCTCGCTGCAATACCGTTGCACACCGCTACGGGTTACAAACGGCTTGCCGCAAAATTGGCATTTCTTGGTTGATTTCATACTGCTTTATCGTTTACTTGTTCACTTCTCACTTTGTATATCCCTGAAGTGGTGAACGGTCGTAAACAGCAGTCAACCGTTGTCGCATTTCCACACGATGTGACTGTCGCTGCATACCGGGGCGGAAATTGTCGCTTATCGTAAACGGTTATAAACCCTTGTCAACTCTATGCACGATGTGACAAAAAATAAGCTCCGCAAATTCTCCACGTCAGAAATATGTCTCAAAAATATGTGGAAATTTGGGAAGCATCAAAAAGCAGCCGAAATGTGTTAAATCTTGAAATGTATTGACAATTAAAGGTTTATGATTGGATATTTCTGGTTGGTTTCGGTTGTTGGGGCGTTCTAAATACAAAGTCAAAAGTTGCTTGCGACCCGTTTACACCTTTGATTAAATAAGCAGATACTCGTTTAAGATTTTCTTTTATATAAACGGAATTTGGACCATGATAATTCACCGAGATCCTCGATGTTCCATTGAAATTAGCCGAATATTCTTTGTAAAAATTAAAACTTCCACTGTGTTCATGTGTGTATAATAATGTCGATTGACTATAAGTAGCTTTCGCTAAAGGTTGTTTTGTATTCTCAACATATTGGTATAGTTTTTCATTTCGTGTGAAACCTTCTCCGTTATAAAAAACAATAGCTCCAGAATCCAGATAATTTTCTATTTTTTGATTTTCATTTTGTAGGTATTGAAGAAAATGGCTATATTTCTCTTTAGGGATTCCTTGTTCTAAAGCTGATTTTAAATTTAGTAAGCTAATGAGTTTACCCTCCTGAAAATTAATATTTTCAAGTAAGGTTCTGTCATTCTGTGTTAATTTTTCTTGTGGGTAATTTGAATAGTCAATATAACCTATCTCCGGCTCAATGATCTCCAGTGAATTGGAACAACCCAAAATCAAATAGGTCCAAATTAATAGATTAATTTTTTTCATAATTTACTAATTGATTCGTTAAATAATAGTATCCAATGTACATGTGAAAATATCGAGTGTCAATTGATTTCTTCATAGTAGTTGAAACGGGTTAAAGTCTTAATATTCCAAAAATGAAATAATCATTCATGTAAACACGGACTTTAGTGGAATTGCTAAACTCTAATTTGTAATGTATGGGAATGAGATTATCCTTAAATGATACTTGGGTACGAATATCATCACCCTGATACTCCATTTTAAACCAAAAACTGATTATGACTCGACTACGGCCGGATTCAGTCTGTTTGTAGTCTAAAATTTTATACTTCTTACTTTGCATTTGTTCTACATAATTTTTTCTGAAATAATTTAATCCATCCGGGTTGTCATATTCAGTGAATGAGATTAGCGTGTCTCCGTGTATTTGGATGTATCCAGGTATATGTATATATGCATATTCAGTCTTATAAGTCGTCGGTAAATCGATGATATAATTCCTATTATTTACTTTTGTTTTGATTGCTTTAATTAAAGCCTCTTTAGAACAATTTTGATTTAGCGAAGCGCATGACGATAAAAAAATACCGGTATTTATCATTAGGAATAACAGTGAATTTTTTTTCAGAATCATATTAATATGAATTATATGTTATTGTTTCTAAATATATAATTATTTTTTTAATTATCAAAATAATTATAAGTATATTTACATTTAATCTCGTATTGAAAGATTGTGGTTTTATTATAAAATGAATATATTCTAATGTGGAGCGTATATTCTAATTTTTAGAGAAAAAATATAAACTATTTAATAGCTTTATAGGACAAATCAATAATTATGCATTTACAATCGAAACGTTTGCTTTAATCGTTCCAATCCTTCTTGTACTACGGATAAAAGGCAACCGATATTCATGCGTCGGAATCCCGCTCCTTCCGTTCCGAAATCCAAGCCGTTATTGAAGCCGAGGTGAGCTTTTTCTAAGAGTCGTTTACCGACCTCTTCGTGGGATAATCCGGTTTCCCGGAAATCTAGCCAAAATAAAAAAGAGCCTTCCGGCCGTAGCATGTGGATAGCAGGAAGTTCATTCAGAAGAAATTTTTCCGTGTATAAAATGTTATTTTCGAGGTAAGGGAGTAATTCCTTTAGCCATTTGTCGCCGTAACGATACGCTGCTTCCAGTGTAATATGACCGAAAATATTGCCTAGATCCAAATGTAAGTTTAGTAATTCCCGACGGAAGGAGCGACGCAATGCATCGGAAGAGATCACGATAATGGGATTCATCATCCCGGCAATATTGAAGGTTTTGCTGGGAGCCATCATGGTGATGGTTATGGAGGCAATCTCTTCGGTTATGGAGGCTAAAACGGTGTGTTTGTGACCGAAAAGCGCCAGATCGGAATGAATTTCATCGGATAGTATAATTACTCCATTGGCGTAACAGTAGTTTCCGATACGTGTCAGCTCCTCTTTGGTCCATACTCGTCCGACGGGATTATGCGAATTGCTGATTATAAGTAGTTTTACGTCGCTTTTTATCTTTTTCTCGAAGTCCTCCCAATCGATAACGTAACGGTCGTTTTCAACGACGAGACGACAGCAAACCAGCTCCCGTTCGTTGTCTTTTACCACGGAATGGAAGGGGGATATACCGGGGTAAAGATCATTACCTTATCTCCTTTTTGCGTATAAATTCGTACGCCTAGAGCAAGAGTCGTAACAATTCCCGGTGAAGAGAGTATCCATTCGCTTTTAACCTTCCATTGATAACGTTGCTCTACCCATTCGCTAAATGCTTCTTTGGCTTTTTTGGATCGAAAAGTATAGCCGAAGACACCCTTCTCGCAGCACTTTCGGGCGGCTTCGATCACTTCGGGCGGAGATTGGAAATCCATATCGGCTACCCACATCGGAAGGATATCGGTGCGTCCGAATACCTCGTTCAGGTTATCGTATTTGACACAGTCGGTGTTTTTTCGCTCTATGATTTGATCGAAATCGTACATGATACAGATTATTTTCCGGTTTGTTCTCCTTTTAATACGGGTAAACTAATGTGATATTTTACAGCTAAGACTCGAATGATGATGACACTAATTGCCGTGACGATTTGAGTAGATACCGGTCCGATTTGTATAGAATCGCAGAAAAAATAGATGAATCCTCCTATGATGCAGGCGATTGCGTAAATGTCTTTTCGGAAGATCAACGGAACTTCGTTTATACAGATATCCCGGATGACTCCTCCGACGGCTCCGGTGGTCATTCCCATGATAATCGCCACCCAGGCCGGAAATCCGCTTAACAGACTTTTTTCAATGCCGACCACGGTGAATAGTCCCAATCCGATGGCATCGAAGATAAAGAAGGTGTTATTCAATCTGATCACGTGTTTTCCGAAAAGGATAACAAAACCTAAGGCAAGTGCGGTAACGATTAAATAAGAGGGTTGGTGCATCCAGAAAGGCGTCACTCCGAGTAAGAGATCCCGGGTGGTTCCACCCCCGATAGCCGTGGCTGCTCCTACCACGTATGCCCCGAACCAATCGAAATTCTTTGCCGAGGCTAACCGGATACCACTGATTGCAAAAGCAAAGGTTCCGATGTAGTCGATGATGGTCGTAAAATTGATATCTGAAAAATGGAACATATTATTGTTTTTAACGGTGGCAAAGTTACGATAAATCTATCGAATAGACGAATAAAACAGGAGAGAGTCACTGAAGGGGTTTCTTTTGTGTCTCTTCCCAACCACAGATGCCGAGTATGCCGATGCGCTCCGGATTTACACGGTCGAATATGGTAAGAAAGACACTGCCGCACTGAAATCCTCCGTGTTGATGTCGGGAGAGGCAATGCTGCGACGTTCTCCTCCACTATCGCCTGTAAAAGACGGGTCGAAAGCAATGGTGAGAAAACCTCGTTCGGCGAGCATCTGGGCGTAAGGGCCGGACGATTGTTTTTTTACCGCTCCGAATGGTCCGCTTACGGCGATTGTCGGAAGTTTTCCATCTGCGTTCTTCGGTATATCCATGCCTGCGGTAAGTGTAATGCCGAAACGGTCGAGAAACGTGCATAACCGATTTTCATAATTGGGACGGTCTGAAACGTGTTAGACAGTCCTTTACATTCGGACTATATAAACTCTCCCATGTTTTCACATCTATAATATAGCTGGGTTACAAATAGATTTAAGTTTACTTTAATTCGGGTACGTATAGGAAAAAAACAAAGTAAATCTGCTATCACGAAAATAAGGGAAAAGAAATATCGAGATCAGAGCGATATTTTTCTTTCCCTCTTTTCGGCAATCTACTTGTGTCATGTTATTTTTCGACGAGTAAAAGCAATTCTGCCTATCCGTTTGCCACTCTACAATTCATTACATATTGGACAATCTTACCGCCTCTGCTTGCAGACTATATGGCAACTCTCCAGACGACAAATGTCAGTCGGGTTATTAGACTCCCCCGAAAGAATTTTTGCGGTATGTACGCAAGCCGAGCAATATTATTCAATGACAAAACGATATTTGTTTGGCACACAATGATATGATAATGCTCATTAAATTATTTTATTCTGTAATTATATCTATTGCAAAATAATTAGCAGACATATTATTTGATTCCTTGATCTCTAATGTTGTTGAACTTTGGATTGTATTTTCATGTGATTGAAAGTTTGTGTTTTCAATTTCTATGTATTGGTTTGTCGGGAAGTCAGCATTAATAATTACATCTATAAACTTCTCGGAGAATCCAGCCTCTTTTAATGTACTATCTAGCGATTTCATCTTCTTTGGGGAGTTAATGGAATATTAATGGGAGCTGCATTTCTTATAACACAATAGTTGTTGGAAACAAATATTTTAACTATTCCCGTATTTTCAAATATCCAATAAAACATTGCCCACATTCGTCGCATGACCTTATCCAATCCTTCAATTGATTCTGAATGGGTGACTTTAAGTTTGCAGACATTCCAAGCAACATCCCTATTAATAGCATGACCATGACTTTTCCAGTTACTATGACTACATAAAAGATTAGCTATTTCATTAGCTCTTTTTATTTTTTCATCGTTTGTAACAGGTGTATTTGTTGAAGAATGAGTATTCCATGATTTGAACTTGAATTTAACGAGAAAGTCTTTAACCATATCAATTGAATACTTACTTGCGCTTTGTGCTAATCCAATATCTCGTGCATCCATATTTCTCAGTAACTGAATATCTGTCCAATCTGGCTGCTGATTTTGTTTGAGCTTTTCTTCTCCTCTAATACGAATTCCTTCTAACGCTACTAATATTGACTGTGCAGGAATAAATCGACCTTCTAAGTATGTAAATAAATGAAATGTATATTATTATAGATATGTATTTATTGTAATTGAAATTTATTAATCTTGTTCAAGTGTTATAGACTACTTTTTTCAGTTTTGATCGAGGTATAGGGGATAAGGAAATTCTCGATCACCCACATACTCGTAATTAATTTTATGATCTTTTATAGCTACTCGATATATTACTAGCCAAAATGTGCAATCTTGTGGATATGGTAATCTGATATATTCGTAAGCGGGTTCATAATGTGATTCTCGATAAAGTCGATAGTCATTTTCACCATGTTTCAGATATATTAGTATTGTATATGTTCCTGAATGTATAATTTCTATGTATAACCTTTTATTTGGTAAATCTTTAAATGTATAGACGTAAGAAGGGAAATTATTCCAATAATATATGTAGTTTGGATTTCCCGCATTGTGTGGAGGCATTGGATCTTCCCAGTGTCCGATAAATTCAAGTTTAGTATCTCTAGATACAGGTGAATTATATACTATTGTCCAATTCCACCGTACATTATTGCCAAATCCATACTTAAAATATATCATGTAACCGACTTAGACATTTATTGGGTAGCTTCATAAAGAAAATGATTAATCACACCTGAAAACTTGTAAAAAAATAAAACAAGTAACGCCAATTATAGTGTTTATATTTAAATCAAAATGGATTCATTTCTATGGTCTTCGCAAAAGAAAAAATATTTAAGTTCTAAAAGTTTTCCTCCGAATTTTCAATTCCGACAGCAATTTCAGGGATAATGCCTTTTTCCACGTAAACAGGCCGGGTCAGGCGGCGGATCAACGGGCGATAATGCTCGAAAAGGCAAGCAGCCAATACGCAACCGCTACCCGAACACAAAATGATAGCGGGTAACCCGATATACTTTTCAATAGTTCCCAAAACCATGCTCCCGACCGGAGCCATCCCCGTAAAAGTCATGGCCATATATCCCATAACCCGCCCCCGCTTGTCCTCATCGGACAACGTCTGCAACAACGTATTGACGGAAGCTACTGCCGCTATTATGAAAAAACCGATCGGTATGCATAAGATCGTTGCCACCCAGGGAACGGAGACAAAAGATATCAGAATAATCCCGATTCCAAGTAAGAGAGTGGATAACATCACCACCTTTCCCAACCCCAACACGCTTTTCCGGGCCGCCAGATAAAGGGCCGCCCCGAAAGAACCGATCCCGATACTGGAGAGCAATACGCCCAACATCTCGCTCTCTCCCCCGAGAATCGTCTTCACGTATGCCGGAATAAAAGTCATCAACGGGATACCGAAAAAGCTAACGCTACTCATTAATAACAATAAAGTCCGTATAGGAATATTTCCCCACACATACCGAAATCCGTCTTCTATATCCACCCATACCCGCTGAACAACCGGTTTCGGCCGGAAAGGGGTCAAACGCATCATCAATAAAGCAACAATAACGCCCAAATAACTGATTCCATTCAATAAGAAACAATACCCCTCCCCGAATAATCCGATCAATACACCTCCTACCGCCGGACCTATTAACCGGGAACCGTTAATTACCGCTGAATTTAAAGCTATGGCATTCCCCAAATTCTCTTTCGGAACCAAACTCGGATAAAACGATTGACGGGTAGGGTTATCCAGGGCATTGATCAAACCGATAAATACACTTAAAACTAAAATATGCCACACTTCGATCCAACCCGATAAGGTCAACCAAGCCATAATCAACGCTTGCAACATAGATAAACTTTGGGTAAAGATCAAAATATGACGACGGTTAAAACGATCGACAAAAACACTCATGAAAGGTGTCACGAGCAAGATCGGGATCTGAGCCATAAAAGTCACCGTGGCTAACAAAAAAACGGAACCCGTCAAACGGAATACCAACCAGCTCATGGCGATCTGCTGCATCCACGTTCCGATCAGAGAAACACATTGCCCGCCAAAATAAAGACGAAAATTATAATTTTTCAAAGAAGAAAAAATATAAAAAAAAGCACTCGAGTTATTGGGTAATAACTCTCGCCATCCTTTTCTTCCTCCCCAAAATTTCTTTCTATTTTTATCCTCATGCATTCCGATCAGTAATCTAACTTAGGCAAAAGTAGTCAGATTTTAAACAATGTAGACATCAACAGCAGAATTTTGGCTATTTTTGTAAGACAAATTCGTTTAATAAAGAATTTAGTACTATGTCGGAAACAAAAAGCAAACTTTCTATCGCGGAAGTGCAAGGAATTTGTCTGAGAAATAATATTCCTTTTTACACGTATCGTTTACCCGGTTCTCAGGAGATGGTTTTCGGAGCACAGCTTTCAAACGATATCAATATATTCAATGGTTTCGATAAACACCAGAAAGGCAAAGGATTTATCATTGCGCCTTTTAGCCGTGCCTCCTGGAGTTTTCCTTTTTTTATCAAAGAAGACCTCGCTTTTACCGATTACCTGACCGATCAGGAAGCCATCATAAATCTTCAAAACACGGTATTCAATACCCCCGAACGCCATTTTACCAAAAACGATTGCGATCATCTCGAATACCTGGATGAACTCCGGACTTTAATTGCCACGTTAAAAAGAGAATCCATGAAAAAAGTGGTCTTTTCACGGACCATAACAATTCCCTGCGATTCACTCAAAATGGCTCCCATTCTTTTCGAGCAGATGAAGCAGTACCATCATGCTTTTCTCTTTTTCGTGGTCATACCCGGCAAATGCGCCTGGATGGGAGCTACCCCGGAAACTTTTTTGAAATACGACAGGAACGGTTTCTTTACGATGTCTCTTGCCGGAACACAACCGGCCACAACACCTAAAGAAAAAATCGTGTGGAGTGAAAAGGATAGGATAGAACAACAGATCGTAACGGACTATATTTCTCAGATTTTACAACCGATTTTTACTCGCAATTTAGAAATAACAGGACCGGAAACCGTACAAGCCGGAAACGTATACCACCTTTGTACCTTGTTTAAAAGCGACGAGCAACTGCCTGCCGAAGAGATAGATCAATTGATTTCTCTATTGCATCCTACACCGGCGGTTTGCGGCATTCCTAAAAAGAGGGCCATGCAATTGATTTCAGAAATAGAAAAACAGGAACGGCGGTATTACGCGGGGTATTTAGGCCCCATACAACAAAACGGCGCCTTCAATCTTTTTGTAAACCTACGGAGCATGGAGCTTTTTAACGATGCATTAAAACTGTACGTGGGCGGCGGAATTACTCCGGCCTCCGATCCGGAAAACGAATGGGAAGAAACTTGTACAAAAGCCGATACCCTGTTAAATTTAATACGACAGATCAATTATGGAAAAACTACATTCTGATATAGAGAGCGTACGTATACTCACGGAACTGTTGGTTCAAAAGGAGATTCACGATATCGTCCTCTCCCCGGGCTCCAGAAATGCCCCCCTACTGGTCTCCGTGGCCAAAGAAAAAAAGTTACGGCATTTTGTCATTCCCGATGAACGATCCGCCGCCTTTTTCGCTTTAGGCATAGCGCAACAAAGTCAACGAACAGTCGCCCTCATTTGCACATCCGGAACCGCACTCCTGAATTATGCTCCCGCGATAGCCGAAGCTTATTATCAAGGGATTCCCTTACTTGTCATTTCGGCCGACCGTCCGCCGGAATGGATCGATCAGGACGATAGCCAAACCATCCGGCAAAACAACATCCTGACCCCTTTCGTCAAATACTCTTGCCAATTACCGGTAAATATCGTTACGCCGGAAGACCGGTGGTATGCCAATCGTTTGATCAACGAAGCGATCAATGCCTCCCAGACAGCATATAAAGGTCCTGTACACGTAAACATACCCTTGCGGGAACCCCTGTACGGATTTCACACACACGAGATATCGCCCCAGCGAATCATCCGGGTAAGTCCTACTCGAACCGAACTGCTGCCGGATGAAAAAGCAAAATTACAGGGATTATTCTCCCGGTATAACAAAATCTTACTGATCGTAGGTTTTCATACACCCGACAAAATTATTTCCCGACAAATAGAACAGCTCATCCGGCAACATAAAGTTGTCGTCTTAACCGAAAATATAGCAAATAAAAACATCCCGCAGGCCATTCCGACCATCGACCGGGTTTTGGCCACGATCCAAAACGAAGAGGAATCCCTCTTCGCTCCCGACTTATTGATTACTTTCGGAGGAGCCGTCGTTTCGCGAATGATCAAAACTTTTATTCGCCACCATCCGCCTCGGGAACACTGGCATATCGATTTAAGAGAAATTGCCCCGGATACTTATCGATCCCTGACTCTACCGATAAAAATGGAGGTCCGGGCTTTTTTTACTCAACTGACAAGCGGATTAGCGGAAAAATCGGAACCTTCGGATTATTTCCGGCTCTGGAAAGAAAAAGAGAAGTTAGCGGAAAAACGGCATCATGAATACCTTAGCCGGATTCCATGGTGCGATTTGAAGGCTTTCTCGCTTCTGCTTCCCGCCTTGCCCGCGAATACGCATTTGCAATTGGGGAATAGCACCCCCGTAAGATATGCCCAACTTTTCCATTGTAACACGATAGCAAGAGCAGACGGAAACAGGGGGACCAGCGGAATCGACGGATGCTCCTCTACCGCTGTTGGAGCCTCCGCGACAACTCGCGATCCCACGATACTGATTACCGGAGACATCGGATTTCTATATGATTCGAACGCTTTATGGATAAAATACAAATCTTCCAATTTAAAAATCGTTGTTATCCAAAACGGAGGAGGGGGCATCTTCAGATTTCTTCCCGGTCCCTCCGTATTGGATGAGGTAGAAGAGTTCTTTGAAACGCCGCATCAAGTCGATATCGTCCGATTAGGAGAGCTCCACGGTTTTAAGGTATTTGAAGCAGACAACGAAATAACCCTGAAAGAATGTATCTCCTCTTTTTTTCAACCGGCAGAAAAACCCTATCTGTTAGTCGTAAAAACCCCCCGGACTGTAAACGGCAATATATTGAAAGAATATTTTAAACACCTAAGAAAAAGAAACTGAATAATAATATGACAACAAGAAACTGGACCACAATTAAAACATACGAAGATATCAAATTCGATTTCTTCGAAGGAATTGCAAAAATAACGATCGACCGGCAACAGGTGTACAACGCTTTCCGGCCGCAAACCAATGCGGAGATGCTGGATGCCATGGCCATATGCCGGGAACGAAGCGATATTTATGTCGTCATCCTCACGGGTGCCGGGGATAAAGCATTTTGTTCCGGAGGCGATCAAAACGTAAAGGGGAGTGGTGGATATATAGACGAAAACGGAGTTCCCCGGTTAAACGTTTTAGACCTGCACAAAGCCATCCGTTCCATTCCTAAGCCCGTCATCGCCATGGTAAACGGCTATGCTATCGGGGGCGGTCATGTCCTGCATGTCGTATGCGACTTAACGATCGCTTCCGAGAACGCCCGTTTCGGTCAAACCGGACCCAAAGTGGGAAGTTTCGACGGGGGATTCGGTTCTTCCTATTTGGCAAGACATGTCGGCCAGAAAAAAGCAAGGGAAATTTGGTTCTTATGTCGACAGTACACGGCCAGGGAAGCAGAAGAGATGGGAATGGTGAATAAAGTGGTGCCCTTCGATCGACTGGAGGACGAAACGGTAGAGTGGTGCAAAACCATCATGCAACGGAGCCCTATGGCCATTCGGATGATCAAACGGGCGCTTAATGCCGAATTGGACGGGCAACACGGTTTAATGGAATTCGCCGGAGATGCCACTCTGATGTATTATCTTATGGAGGAAGCCCAAGAGGGTAAAAACGCCTTTTTGGAAAAAAGAGATCCGGATTTTAAAAAGTTCCCTAAATTCCCCTGATTCTATGCTAAAGGCATCCTATATCCCTTATCGTCTCGTCTTTAAACAACCGGCGGGAACTTCCAGAGGAATCCTGACGACAAAAGAGAGCTGGTTTATAAAAGTATGGAACACTGAGCGCCCCGAGGTCTTCGGGATAGGGGAATGCGCACTATTCCGGGGGTTAAGTGCCGACGATCGGCCCGACTACGAAAAACGACTGGAACAGGTATGCCTAAACATAGACCGGTTACCCTTGGAGACATTGAATGATTGGAGTTCGATCCGTTTCGGCGTAGAAACCGCTTTGGCGGATTTGGGAAACGGGGGTAAACGTTGGATTTACCCTACCCCTTTCCTTGAAAACAGCCGGCCGATAGAGATCAACGGCCTTATTTGGATGGGAGACCGGAAAACGATGGAAGAGCGTCTGGTTGAAAAATTGAACGCCGGATTCCATTGCATAAAATTAAAAATAGGAGCAATCGATTTTCAATCGGAACTGGAACTATTGAAACTGATCCGTTCCCGTTTTAACCGTCACGATATAGAGTTACGGGTAGATGCGAACGGAGCCTTTACTCCCGATGAAGCCTTAGCAAAATTAGAACAATTAGCTCGTTACGATATCCACTCCATCGAACAACCCATTCGCCAAGGCCAATGGAAAGAGATGGCCCGGCTTTGTCGATTATCTCCCGTACCTATCGCCCTTGACGAGGAGTTAATCGGGATATCGGAAACAGAAAGAAAGAGAGAGTTGCTGATGACGATACAACCCCGGTACATCATATTAAAACCCGCCCTGACAGGAGGATTCTCCGGTGCGGAAGAGTGGATCGAAATAGCCGGCCGACTCCGTATCGGCTGGTGGATCACTTCCGCCTTGGAATCGAACATAGGGCTAAACGCCATCGCCCAATGGACGGCAACACTACCTACCGCCATGCCCCAAGGGTTAGGAACCGGGCAATTATACATCAACAATATACCGTCTCCCTTAGAACAAAAAGGTTGTTTTATCAGTTATAATCCGACTAAAAAATGGGAATTGAATCCACTCTCTTTTTAATACCAACCGCATGAAACAAATTCGACTGAACGGCAAATCTTACACAAAACTTTCGGAAATCGATGCATCCGAAAACAAAGAAGTCGTCTCTTTTTTAAAAGAATGGTTCGACCCGAACGAATACGTTATTGGTCGCACATCCGGTTCAACAGGGAAGCCGAAAGAGATCCGACTTTTAAAAAAAGACATGCTGGCTTCCGCCCGGATCACCAATGCTTTTTTTGAAATAGGACAGGAAACCAATATGCTGTTATGCCTTTCCCCCTCTTACATCGCCGGAAAGATGATGATCGTAAGAGCTTTGACGGCACAGGCAAATTTATGGGTTACTCCACCCTCTTCCTCCCCTTTATCCCATTTCTCCGGAGCGATCGATTTTGCCGCGATGGTTCCCATGCAAGTAGATACAACATTATCAACCCCGGAGACAGCCAAACGACTTAACCGGATCCGGCACGTCATTATCGGAGGGGCAGCTATCTCTCCTTTACTCCATAAAAAGCTGCAATATATTTCTTCCCGTTGCTTCGGAACTTACGGAATGACGGAAACCGTCTCACACGTAGCTCTTCGTTATCTCAACAGTCCGCAGGCTTCCGATCCGTATTTTGCCATAGGCCAAGTCCGGTTTGCTACCGACGACAGGGATTGTTTGGTTATCCATACTCCGCATTTGCATACCGGAACATTCACGACCAACGATATCGTCCGGCTTATAGACGAGCGACACTTCGAATGGTTAGGGCGTCACGATAACGTTATCAATTCGGGGGGTATAAAGCTCTTCCCCGAAACATTGGAGCAAAAATTAGCCCCTTACATCGCTCAACGTTTTTTTATTACTTCCCAACCGGACGATTACTTGGGAGAAAAAGCCGTTTTAGTTATAGAAGACGCTCCTTGGGAGAAGAAACGGTGTACAGCCCTGAAAAAACAAATAAAACAGTTACTTCCTCCTTACGAGGTACCTAAAAATATTCTATTCCAAAATCCGTTCCGGGAAACTTATTCAGGAAAAGTCATTCGAAAACTTTAAGTCACGTCACGTACTTCACCCAAATAAAATCTTTCGTATATTTGGACCGATAAATTACGAACGAGATGGATTACAAAGAGGTCATCGAGAACATATACCAGGAAGTCAAACCCTTTTTCGGAAGAGGAAAAGTAGCTAACTATATTCCGGCTTTAGCCCATGTGGATCCGCACCAGTACGGTATTGCCATCGCTACTTTAGACGGTGAAATAATCGGCACCGGAGATTACCTCACCAAGTTTTCCATACAAAGCATATCCAAAGTTTTTACTCTGTCTATGGTTGTCCGTCACCTCGGAAGCGACTTATGGCAATACGTGGGACGAGAGCCCTCGGGTACTCCTTTTAACTCGTTAGTACAATTGGAACATGAACAAGGTATTCCCAGAAATCCTTTTATCAACGCGGGAGCCCTTGTCGTTACCGATAAGTTAATGGACCTTTATCCGCGCCCCAAAGAAGCAATTTTACAATTTATTCGGGAGGTGGCAGGAAATGACGATATCTATTACGATAAAAACGTAGCCTCCTCCGAATTCGAACACGCCAGCAGAAACAAAGCTTTGGGGCATTTTATGAAAAGCTTCGGAAACATCCGGAATGACGTGGATTCACTGGTAGACGTTTACTGTCATCAATGCAGTATTGCCATGAATTGTGTCGATTTAGCCAAATCTTTTCTTTTTTTGGCAAATCACGGAACGAATCCTTATAATCAAGAAGAAATTCTTACCGTCAGTCGTTCCAAACGGCTTAGTGCCTTGATGCTGACCTGCGGATTTTACGACGAATCCGGAGATTTTGCATTCCGGGTAGGTATGCCCGGAAAAAGCGGTGTCGGAGGAGGAGTTGTAGCTATTATTCCCGGTAAACTCAGTATCGCCGTGTGGAGTCCCGAATTAAATTGCCACGGGAATTCATACATGGGCATAGAGACCTTGGAACGTTTTACCACCAATATTGGTATTTCTATTTTCTAATATTCCATTGATTTCTCGTTTTTTTGTCCTAATTTTGAAACACGGAGGCGTGTATTAAATCTCTTACCAAAATTATTTATCCGATGCTCCCTCCTTCTGCTCGGGAAAAGAAGGAGTATATCCTCGTCTTATTACGTGATTTTATCACGGTACGTTAATATGCTGAAAAATAATAAATGCAGTCCCCATGAAAAAATTAATTTTTCTACTCGTAATCGTATGCTTTTGCATAAGCTGCTTCATGGACGAAATCATTACAGGTCAGGAAACTCACGTTAGTTTTAGTACGACGCTTGCAGGTTCGCAAACGAAAGACGTAAACGCCGCGTTTTCCCGTTTACGCGTTATCGCGTTTGATGAAACCAATCATGTCGCACGCCTATTTTCCTATTCGGAAGAAGATCTCGACGGAACCGACCTATCGATCAACCTCCCGATAGGCAATTATGACATTGCTTTTATTGCCAACGGAACGGATGAAAACGAAGTTAGTGCCAAAATAGGTGACCCGAAAGAGAAGATACTGTTGAAACTTTTAAAAACAGGTGAAAACTACCGGGAATCTTCTGAATTTCTCTCGGTCATACAACGCGTAAATATCACTGAAAATTCTCCTCCGGCCCCCATTGCCGTTCACCTCCAACGACGGGTCGGAAAAGTAATTATCGAACTCAACGATATCGATCCGGATATCGATTCGATCAAAGTGGAACTGAAAGGAGTTCCATACACCTCTACCGTCGACGGAAGCAAACTCGGAACCGTCAATACTATCCTTAAAAAGTTAGCGCACGCAAGAGGTTCGCGAACGTGTACGGCAGAACTCTTAACCTTTCCCGTTGCGGCCAATAAAGCGGAAATCGGAATTCTGTATACAAAAAATCAGGTTACCTACCGGGGTGTCATGCCCATGGCTCCTGCCATCCGAGCAAATCAGATCGTAAGAATCTCCGGAAGATTCATCCCGACGACAAGACAAACTTTCAACTTTATTATTCAAGATTGGGACGAAAACGTCATCGACGCGGGTAGCCAATTCACGTTTGACGACAATAACCTCATTGTCGCCGACGACCGACCGATTCCAGGCAATCCGACCGGCCCGAATCTTCTGGCAAACGGAGATTTCGAAACCTGGGAAACGGCCCCGGTAACCCCTGTCGGCTGGCTGGTAACCGGAGGAGCTCATAACGTTATTCATAAAAACACGGATGCGACTTTCTCTCTCTCGGGTAACTCCGCTCGACTGGAACATCAAACCTATATTTATCAAGATATTCCGGTCATGGAAGGAGAATGTTTCCAAATCAAATTAAACGTAAACTCGACAGCCACCTCTTACGCTTGGAAAATAACCAGTACATGGCGTAAAGCATCAACCGCCCTATCCGGTTTCAACGAAAAACTTCAGACCCAAGAAACAAAAGCGACCGATGGCTGGATCGAACCTTTAGGAGCCAATAATAAATTCAGGGCTCCGATGGGAGCTAAATTCCTGAGAATAGAGATCAGGACCTACTCTCCGGGATCAAAAACACCAGATCCGGCAGAGGCTGTCTACGTGGATAATTTCGAAGTCCGCAAATTAGAATAACGATTTCATACGGGTCATCCCAATAAATTCTTTTTATTTCCTTTTTAGTTTTAAGTTTTACCATTAAATTTGCAACCCTAATTCAGAGATAGAATAATAATCAAATAGATACAACTATGGGAAGAGCGTTTGAATATCGTAAAGCACGTAAACTGAAGAGGTGGGGTAACATGGCCCGTACTTTTACTCGGATAGGTAAAGAAATTGATATCGCCGTGAAGGCCGGAGGACCCGACCCCGCAAACAATACACGCCTCCGTATCTTAATCCAAAACGCTAAGGCTGAAAACATGCCGAAAGAAAACGTGGAACGGGCCATCAAAAGAGCCGTTTCAAAGGATACCTCGGATTATAAAGAAGTAGTATACGAAGGTTATGCTCCTTACGGAATAGCAATTGTCGTTGAAGCCGCCACGGACAATAATACGCGTACGGTAGCCAATGTACGCCATGCTTTCACCAAATACGGCGGCTCTCTCGGAACCACCGGTTCTTTGGATTTCCTCTTCGACCGGAAATGCGTGTTCAAAATACGTAAACCGGAAAATTTCGATATAGAAGGATTCGAGCTGGAAATGATCGATTACGGGGCTGACGAAATCTTCGAAGACGAGGACGGCATTATCGTAATTTACGGCCCGTTCGAGGCTTATGGAAACATCCAAAAATTCTTGGAAGACAACAAATACGACATCGTTAGCGGAGAATTCGAACGGATACCGTTAGATACGAAAGAATTGACGGAAGAACAACGTGCCGAAGTCGACAAAATCCTGGATAAACTGGACGAAGACGACGATGTCACCAATGTTTATCACAACATTAAAGAATAAATTTCTTGCAGATTAAAAAATATAGTTGCATATTTGCACCCGCGAATCGGTCAACACTGTAAGCAAAGGATGACTTCGTAGCTCAGCTGGTAGAGCAATTGACTCTTAATCAATGGGCCGAGGGTTCGAGCCCCTCCGAGGTCACCAAATGAAAACAAAGAGGTTATGAACAAAATCATAACCTCTTATTTTTTACCGCTTGAATACAAATTGTATACAACCTCGAATTAAATTTTTCTTATACAGTAGATACTCCATCTTGTTTTAATATCCTAAAGAAGATAAATAGGATAGTGTTCCGAAAAGTGTTCAACCCAGGCGATATTTTTCAAGTCGTAACTGACTGATTCAATAAATACCCAATGTATTTTTATAAAAATATATTAAAAAAAATTGGAAATACACCAATATAGTTCTATCTTTATGACAAGAAGTGATTTTAGATGAGAATGTAAATATATAAAAATAATGAATATGACAGCATGGCAAACCGTTGTGACTTACGAGAGTAAACTGGTAAAGAGGAACTGGTTGTTCCGCCTTTTTATCGTGGGAGTATTGGGCTACATTTTGGCGTTTCTCGTCCCGTGGGACTTTCAACGGGAAATATGGAGGAATATAGCGTTCGCATCCTCTCTCCCGGCGAGAGGGGTTTATTTCCTGAACTTGTTCCAGTCTTTGGTCGTGGTGCTCCTATCTTGTGATATGCAGAGGAAGAGGAAGAAAGCAGAAAGCCGGGAAATACTTTCAGTGAAGCCGTTAGGCAACAGTCCATTTTTTTGGGCGGAATTAGCAGGAATGGCACTCCCTTTTTTGATCGCGGATGTCGTTTTCATGGCGTTTTGCCTGTTCATTCATTTGATGATTCCAGATTCGCCGATGAACCCGTGGGTGTACTTGTCCTTCTTGTTGAAAGACGTGTTGCCGACATTCGTGTTCGTGACGGGGCTGTCGTTGCTGGTGAATAGGATTCTGAGACATCCATTCTTGAGTTGGCTCGTGCTGACCGTGTTCCTTTGCGTGTCGTATGCTTACCTGACGAAACCATTTCACGGGATACTGGATTTCCGGGGAAGCCTGTTGCCGGAATCGTTTTCCTCGATCGTGGGGTTTATGCATTCCGACGTGTGCCTGTTGCAACGGGGGATGTTCTTGTTACTGGGGCTGGGATTGTTGTGCGTGGCAGTTCCTTTCACGAAGCGGTTGTCCGACATGCCGGGACGAAAAGTGTTTTACCACGCGGCAGGTTGTTTGTTGCTGATGTCAGCCGTGGGGGCGGGATACGTTTATATCGATAAATTCCAGACCCGCCGGGAGAACCGGGAAACGTACCGGGAGGCTTTTTCCCGTTACGAGGCTTATCCCAAGGTGCGAATCGCGACACACGAGATCACGTATAAGCCGAAAGGAGAGACTTTTTCTGCCACGAGCCGGATGACGGTGGTGAACCGGAAAGCAGAGAGGATGGAGCAGTTGATCTTGTTCCTGAATCCCGGGTTGGAAATCGGCAGGTTGAAGTCGGGGGAACAGGAGGTGCCCTTCCGGCGGGACCGACAGGTGGTGGTTGTCGAACGATCGCTGGCTCCCGGGGATAGCGCGGTGCTGGAGATAGAGTACGGCGGATGTATCGACGAGGATATTTACCAGGTGGACATCGATGAAGAGGATTATTTTGCTCCCGAGCGGCCATTGACAAAGGTGGATCGGTACGGGAAACGTTCTGCGTTCGTGTCGGGGGATTACACGCTACTCATCCCGGAGGTGTTGTGGTACCCGGCGGCAGTGGCCCCGGTAGCGTTGCAGCCGTCACGAGAAACGAATTTCACGGATTACACGCTGCGCGTGAAGAATCCCGGCAGGCAGGTCGTCTTGTCGCAGGGCATCCCGGAGGAAGTAGAGGACGAGGTGAGATTCCGTAATTTGCAGTCGTTGACCGGCCTGTCGCTTTGCATGGGCAATTACGTGAAGCGGTCGGTGACGGCGGACTCTATCACGGTGGAGTTCTACACGTACCCGGGCAATGATTTTTACTTGAAGCCTCTCGACGGCTGGTTGGATGAAATCGCGAGATACCCGAACGCGGCGGAGTACTGGGAGGAGTTGGTGAACAAGTGCCGCAATCGCATAGAGGGAAGCATGCCTAACCCGTACCCGTTCAGGTTTCTTAAATTAGTGGAGGCTCCTTCCTCTTTTCTTTACCAGTATTCATTCCACAATAACATCCAGCCGGAAATGGCGTTTTTCGGGGAACGGATGTTGGAAGAATCTTATAAACCGGGAGCCCCTTCCGTTGACAGATTAAGAGATATGAATAAACAGGAATACCTGTTACTCAATGATTTTCCTTTTTTCCTTGACGATATACACGCGGAGCGGCTTTTCTCTGATTTCCACTGGAGCGTTGCTTCCGACAGGTATGCGGGGATAGACATGTTGTTCGGTAAAATAGCAAACCCGTCGCTTGACAAGTTGATTTTGTTCCCGTCAATGCTGGATAGTATCACGAAAGGAGGATTGGAGGGACTAATCCGGAGAGGGTATTCGCAGGGATACGATAAATTGATTAGCATGAAAGTTTCGCAGTTACTGGCTTATCTGACGACGATTACCGGCTGGGATTCGTTATGCGCTTACACACGGGAATTCTACGAGCGTGCCCGCTTCCGGGAAGTGGATTTTGATTTGTTCATGGAGGGGTTCCGCGAGCGTTTCGGGCGGGACATCAGGCCATTCGTGGAGGATTGGTACACGACGCGAGAGATACCCCGGCTGGTCATAAAAAACTTGACATACCGGCAAACGGAGAAGGTGCAGGCGGTCGATTTTAAGGTGGGTAATACCGGAGAGGTAGACGGGGTCGTTTCGGTAATTGAAGCTTTTTCTGATGATTACGGGAGGTGGATAATTGGCGATTGGCGGAGTTTCCTGGTCAAACCGGGGGAATACAAGCGGATAGTGGCTCACGAGGTTAATGGATACTCTTTTTTCTTGTCCACCAATTTTTCGGGATGCCTCCCGGAACGTCTTGAGTTCCATGGCACCTCGTTGTGGAAGGGAGACATTCCCGCTGAGCGTGTCGTTCCGCTTGACAAGTACCAGTTTTATCCTCCCGGTGAAATTATCGTCGATAACGAGGACGAGGGTTTTCATTTGATCGATTCTTCGGGAAACAGGTTGAAACGACTGGCGGAACGGTTGGCAGAAGACAATATGAAAGATTATAATTATGGCATTAATGCTAAGAAGCACACGTGGGGAAAGCCATGCATAGAAGTTGAATTTTACGGGGAAGAGGTCCATAGCGCCTTTACCAAAGTTGCCGGGAACGGAAGTTTTAGGGCGGAATGGATAGCGAATCTTCCGGAAGCGGGCAGGTACGAGATTTTTGTTTACCTGCCTGATGTTAGAAATGCAGATGCGCTTTATACCTATGAATCGAAGTACCCGGGAATGAAGAATTATTATACCGTCGATACTCCCGGGGGAAGTGAAAAAGTCGAGCGGGAGGTGGCAAAGGGAGATGCCGATTGGGTGTCTCTGGGTACGTTTGTTTTACCGGCGGGGGAATCCCGCGTTGTTTTGGATGACCGGGGTGTTCCTCCATTTGATGATGAAGAGTATACCCGGGAAGTAGTTTCAATTGGTGGTGACAAGCATGCCCAGTTGGTCGTGGCGGATGCGGTAAAATGGGTAAAAGTAAAGTAGGTCGGAAAGAGTATTATAAAAAGCCAACAATGAATTAGTTGGCTTTTTATAAATGATATTTTTTGAAATAGTATTACCTATTGGAGTAAGACCATTTTACTCGGCTCAGATGGCTCACCTTCTCCTTCAGCGTTTATGGCACTAACACGAAATTGAACATTTTTTCCTTCTAAAAGACCCACTAGCCTTACTCTGAACAATTTTGCCTTAGAAGTCCACACATTCCATAATCCACCTTTATATCTATAACTAATGCGATAACCCGTTATAGCACAACCGCCGTCATCACCCGGTGCAGTAAATTCAATTGTGCACCAATCTTTCCCAACGTCAACGATCTCGGGTTTTCCGGGAGGTCCGGGAGGCCTACACACTGTTGCACTTATAAGTGTTACAGTCATTAAGCACAAACAGATAAACATGGATGGCTTAAAAAAGTTTCGATTAATTTTCTTCATAGCTTGTTAATTTAATATGTTTACATTGCACAACATACAAAATTTATTGAAACTTCACAAACTTATAATTAAAAAATACTACAATTAATACAATATTATATTCATAAATATGGTTTATTTTACATTCTACTTCATTTTTTTATTTTTCAGGTCACGCTTTTTGGGTAGTTACGGATTTCGAAAGTGCAAAACTGAAACAATGCCCAGCACACTTTCCGATCTCCATTCCCTCCGAATACTTTCAGAAAACCCGAGATGGTATCAGCAACTCTTTGCATTTGACCGACTGATATGCAGTAGAAGATTCAAACGTGTTGAGGCTGTAATCAACGTAAAACTCATCCTTGTCCGTGTACACATCTATATTCTTACTGATATTGATGTCATATTCTTCATAGCCTTCAACTTCACACGTCTAAGGAGCTTTCTCTATATATAGAAGTACATGGGATCGAGGGTAACCATGTTCGGAAGAAAAAATATAGTACAGATTTGTCTTTTTGTATATCTTTTTTTACTAATCCACCGGGACAATGTAATGTGTTATTTAATTGTAAATTTCAGATTAACAATTGTAGATATACCTTGATAGCACTTTTACCCCGTCCCCCGAGTGCTACTAAAGAGTATAACCGGTTCCGTATGTTTTGGCAAGCCAAAGACCGAAAAAGCGGTCATAAATCTGGTAGCTATTCTCCTCTTTAGTTATAAACTCTTTTTCTAATAACTGTTTCACCGACGATTGTACCGAACTGGGAGAGTATAGGCCATGCTTCCTTATAAATTCAGCCGAAGTGATCCCTGAAGCTTTTCCTTCCTTGGCAATGGCAAACAAGATCTCTTTTTGCCGTTCGGATAACATCGAAACCATATTCTGGTAAACCGTCCGGTTCGATTCCACCGTCATATGCAAGACGAAATCGGCCATGTCAACAGTCATCTCCTCTCCTCGATCCAATTGTTCATACAACCGGTTAAAAACCGCCTGCATATACCAGGTATGCCCGTCCAACAGATTATAGACTCGTGTTATACATTCGTCCGAAATATTCTTTCCCGCTTTATTGAAATGATTCTGCACGAATTTTCTATAAGGTTCAAGTCCTATCGGCTCGAGATTCATATACGACGCACTCTGGTAGAAAGGCCTCGATGCCGAGAAAAAAATATTCTGTATCATATGGCGTTGACTCCCGCAAAACACAAAAGTCGTGTTCTTGCATTGCTGTATGTATGTACGCAAAACAGCCTCTACATTTTTCTCCGGGTATCTGACTATTTGCTGAAACTCGTCTATCGCCACAATACAACGTTTATCGGCCGTTTCGAGGTATTTGAAAATTTCTTCCAATGACAACAGAGGTTGTCGGATCTCACCTATTCCGATATCAAAAACGGGTTGACCGCTAACCGGGTCGAGTTTGAAGGCAGGACGTAAAGAACCGATCGCCGAAAAAAAATGTTCCGCAAATTTTCTCCCCTTGGATTTCAAGGTCGTAAAAATATGTTTGCCGAGAATAAAAACGAACTCTTTTAAACTACCGGTAGCATAAATATCGATAAAAAAAGTATAGTACCCCCTTTCAATTTCCTTTTGATGGAAACAATGCTCTATCAGACCGGTCTTTCCCATACGCCGGGGCGATACAACGACCGTATTACGCTCGCAACGCAAGGCTCCGGTCAACTCTGCTGTTTCACTCTCCCGGTCGCAGAAATACTCCTCCGAAACATACCCGTTTACAACAAAAGGATTTTTAATTTTAGCAATCATTCTTCTCTTATTATTTGATATACAATTATTGCAAATATAATAATTATAAATTAAATAACAATATCTTATACAGCGTTATCGTCGATACAAAATCATGATTCCTATCACAATACAAGCGTATCGATACCGGATACATCTCCTATCGTCTCTAATAACAAAGCAAAAGCGCCGACAAAATTCAATGCATCCGCTTTTTTTTGACCGGAAGTTTGGGAAAAAGTTTTCTAAAACGAACCAAATAGACGGTAACATTACTTCCTGCAACAATAAGGGTTACGGCAGAAACAATCATGAGTATCCCGCAAGCCAATCTCATCGTAAAAGATTCTCCGAAGACGGTTACACCAAAGAAAACTGCAGTCAGGGGTTCCAAAGCCCCCAAAATGGCCGTCGGCGTCGAACCGATGTATTGGATGGCTTGAGTAGTACAAAGAAACGAAACAGCCGTCGGAAAAATAGCCAAGGCTATCAAATTACCCCACAAATACCAGGTATCGACAACCCGCAAACTCATCCCGAAATCAACCCGCACTAAAAATAAAGTCATTCCGAAAAGCAATACGTAGAACGTCAATTTTAGCGTCGCGATATCTTTTAGCAGGGGACGGTTTACAGCGACAATATAAATGGCATAGGAAAGAGCTGAAATAACGACTAAAATAACTCCTGTCAAATTAAGCGTCGTACCGTCATCACCTTTATAAAGCAACCCTATTCCACCCAAGGCCAATAAAATACATACGATGGTCTGCAATGTCAGTCTCTCTTTAAATACAAAAGCCATAATCAATGCCACCATAATCGGATAGACAAACAATAAGGTAGACGCAATACCGGCTTCCATGTAATTATAGCTTTGGAAAAGAGTAAGGGAAGAAAGAGAAATCAACAATCCCATGATAACCAGCGGGACGATCTCTTTCCGTTTTAACTTGAAATCACGTCCCCTCGCCTTAATCATGATTCCCAACACGGGGATAGCGAACAAATACCTTAGAAACAGAACCGAATCCGGATTCATTCCCGCCTTGTATAGGGGAAGTGCAAACAAGGGATTCATACCGTAAGTCGCCGCCGCTATAACCCCTAAAATATATCCTTTAGCCTTTAAATTCATCATTGGTAAGACATTTTTATATCCACTATAAGCCAGCAAATTAAAATGGCTGCAAAGATACCATTTTGTTTTCACAAAGAAGAAAGAATTCAGCGATTCCGTAATACTCACGCGGGACGGATCAGGGAAGCCGTCCTGCCCCGTTTTAGTATTATCGAATCCTATCCAATATTATTTCACTTTAAAATAGCACTTTTGCCCCGTCCCCCAAGTGCTATTACGTCACATAGAGATAAAAGTGACAAAAAAATGTTTGGCCGTTATCCAAAAATGAATACTTTTGCAGCACCTAACGAGAAACCTCCCTTACTTACTTTAGATTGTTAAGATAAAGTCAAAAAGAAAACCGGATTAATCCTTTTTGATCCGGAGAGTGTAATAATAGTAAAACCTTAATTTTTTAAAAACAAAAACATGAAAAACTTAATTTACTTTGGTTTAATTTTAATTTTTTGTGCCTGTAGCAGTAATCCCCAAAAAGAGATGGAAAAAAAACTCGTCGGGGAGTGGTGTAACCCTTATACCTATCAGTCTACAGGAGAATTAAAAGGATTCAATTTCAAAAAAGACGGAGTATGCGAAGCCATCAACATTCCTTCATTGGATTTGAAAACCTGGGAAATCAAAGACGGTTACCTGATCATTAAGGGAACCAGCATTGAAGAAGACGGTACAAAAGAGGCTTACGAAACAAAAGAAAGAATCGAACAGCTGACAGCCGATTCATTATCCTTAGTCGTACAAGAAGCCAATCCTCGCCTTGCTTTTTTGTATTTGAATACCAAAATCATTAAGGAAAAAGTCACTCCTCAGATAAATACGACCGTAGAGCAAGATTCTACCGTAAATACCGATGTTCAATAATAACATTCTCCGGAGATACCTCAAAATTTTTAACACTTATCCTTTTATAAAAGACTCTTGAGGTATCTCCGCTCAAATTTTTATAATATATGCATTATCTACACTCACTCTTTCTTTTTCTGTTTTTCTCTCTCTTTTTTCATCTCTCCGGCCTATCCCAAAAAAAAGCATTGGACAAAGAAGCCTACAAACAATGGAGATATGTTAATTCCTATGAATTATCCATGAACGGGAAATGGGTTAAATACCGTTACCTGTATCACGATAACGAAGATAAAAATAAAGATGCGCGCCAAACCTACTACCTATACGAAGTAAAAACCGGAAAAACCATTACGCTGAATCAAATCGATTTCAATCAATTTTTCGCCTCGGGAGAATGGATTACCTACAGTAGAGCCACTTCCGAAAATAATTCAGGATCTCTCGTAATAGCCAGATCTTTAAAAAATCAAAAGGAAACCGTATGTCCCGAGGGAGCCGAATTTAGTCTTTATGCCCCTCAATTTTCCTATTTTCGGGAAAACGACCAAGCCTTAATAATAAAAAATATAGAAACCAACGACAGCACCATTCTGGAACACATCGGGAACTATCAATTGTACGACCGGGACTCCAAAATAATATACATCGAGCAAACTCCTTCCTGCAACATTATCCGTCACGGTGATGTGTTCGCACAACAACATAAAACATTATACCGAGATTCGACAAAATCCCTCTCTTTTTTCAGATTCGATGAACGGGAAAAGAAAGGAAGTTTTATCGTTATCGCCGATACCAATTATAAAACGGCAAAAAATCTCCATATTTTTTCCTTGCAAAATAATTCGGCAATTAAATTAGTAGATTACAGCGAGATCGACACCCTATCAATGGATATCGAATCCGCAGAAATTTTAGGAGATAATAAATTTCTTCTATACGATCTGCCTACTCCCCGAAAACCACGTCCCTCCCGGGGAGAAAAAGACGAAAGTTTCCAATTGGAACTTTGGAGTTGGAATGACGAGATGATCCCGTCTCAACAGGCAAAAGGAGGCATCTTAAACCCTATGCCCTCTCCCTCCAAAGGGATCTTCGATCTGCAACGAAAGAAATATTATAAAATTTGTGATTCCGACTATTCCGCTTTATACCTCCAAAACGGCAAAGATCCTAAATTCGCTTTTAAGACAGACAAAATTCCTTACCGAAAGTTCAGAGACTGGCAACACGATACCAGATACGACCTTTATCTTGTAAATTTAGCTGACGGGGAGAGTAAAATGATCGCCCAGGCGTTAACCCGGCCCGTTCAATGGACACCGAACGGAGATCACATCCTCTTTTTCGACAACACGAATTCATCCTGGATACTATTGGACCCGGAGACCTTTACCCGAAGAAAACTAACGGATGAAATTCCCTATCCTTTACAAAACGAATTATACGACAGACCGAACCCGGCACCCCCGTACGGTATTGCAGGGTGGAGTAATGACGGGAAAAAATTACTCGTTTACGACCGATACGATATCTGGGTGGTCGATTTGGAAGGCGAGGAAAAAACCCATTGCTGGACAAAGGGATCCGGTCGCAAACACCATACTGTCTTCAGGTTTGTCAATCCCGAAAGAAACGAGTTGTTCATTGATCTGAACAAAACCCAGGAAATCTATTCCGTGAATTGGGAAAACAAAGATCATGGAATATACCAACTTTCTCCCCATGGAAAATTAACACCCAAAATAGAGGGAGCATTCGATATCGAAATTCTTCAAGAGAGTGAAGACCGAAAAACTGTCGTATGTTTCAAACAAAGCTATGAAGAAGAACGGGATTTATGGATCTGTGACCGTTCTTTCAAACGAATGAAAAAGATAACCTCCGTAAACCCCCAACAAAAAGAGTATGCTTGGGGATCCGTTCAACAAGTTGAATGGACCAATTACGACGGAAAACGGAATCAAGGATTGCTCTATCTTCCGGACAACTACGATCCGAACAAAAGTTATCCTTCCATCGTCACGTTTTACGAGACACATACTCCGGAAATGCATATTCATCCTGTCCCGGGATTGAGTCACGCCATGATCGATATTCCGACTTACGTCAGCAAAGGATATATCGTGTTTCAACCGGATGTCTATTTTAAAATAGGAGAACCCGGTAAAAGCTCTTACAATGCCGTTGTCAGCGGAACAGAAGCCCT
This sequence comes from Gabonibacter chumensis, assembly GCF_024741215.1. Lineage (NCBI taxonomy): Bacteria > Pseudomonadati > Bacteroidota > Bacteroidia > Bacteroidales > Porphyromonadaceae > Gabonibacter > Gabonibacter chumensis. The sequence continues at coordinate 611,286 of NZ_JANSKB010000001.1, forward strand.
AATCGACCGACAGATCCTGGATTCAAACCGAATCGGACTGCAAGGACACAGTTGGTCGGGCTTTCAAGTAGCTTACATCGTTACTCGAACCGATCTATTCAAATGCGTTAATATCGGGGCCGCGTTAATCAACATCACATCCGTATACACCGGGATAAGAGACGAGGGAGGAATAGCTTGCATGCTTATGTATGAAGATTGGCAATGCCGTATGGGTAAAACATTATGGGAGGATCTACCGGGATATATTGAAAATTCGCCTCTTTTGTTTGCCGACAAAATTCATACTCCGGCCCTGATTTTTCATTGCGATAAAGATGAAGCCGTGGCATTTTACGACGGACGCAACCTGTTCCTGGCCCTGCGAAGACTACAACGGCCGGCATGGTTATTAAATTATATGGGAGAGGGACATTTCCTGAGATCCCGTCCCGCACAGGTCGACTGGACCATAAGGATGGAACAGTTTTTCGATCACTATTTAAAAGATACTCCTCTACCCCGGTGGATGAAAGAGGGAATCAATATCAAAGAGAGAGGTTATGATCAAAAATACGATTTAACAAAATAGCTTCTACAAAAAGGCAAAAGGCTGGTCATACGATCAGCCTTTTATCATTTAAAAAGTTCCCGACATATATCCGCAATTTTTGAAAAGGAACGGACGTCAATTTTTTCGTTTTTTTTGGTCAAGGCCTTCTTGTTTCCGGTAGGAATAAAAATCCGCTTAAATCCTAATTTCTCCGCTTCGGCTATCCGCTGTTCGATACGACTAACGGCTCTGATCTCTCCGGATAAACCGACTTCTCCGGCAAACACCGTATCTTTGGGAAGAGCCGCATCCATATTAGAAGATAACACGGCCATAACGACCCCTAAATCAAGAGCGGGATCGCTCACCCGAATACCTCCGGCAATATTTAGAAAGACATCTTTCGCCGCCAAACGGAAACCGACCCGTTTTTCCAAAACCGCCAATAACATATTCAAACGTCTCGTATCAAAACCGGTAGCCGAACGCTGAGGCGTTCCATAAGCAGCCGTACTCACCAACGCCTGTACTTCCAATAAGATAGGCCTTACACCCTCTACCGTAGCCGAAACGGCTATACCGCTCAACTCTTCCCCGTGATTCGACAATAACAACTCGGAAGGATTCGTCACCTGACGTAATCCCGATTGCAACATTTCATAAATTCCGATCTCGGAAGTCGATCCGAAGCGATTTTTCATGGAACGCAAAATCCGATACATGTATTGCTGGTCTCCTTCAAACTGCAAAACGGTATCCACCATATGTTCGAGTATTTTGGGACCGGCCAATTGGCCATCCTTGGTAATATGCCCGATCAATATGGTTGTAATCGTATTCTCCTTTGAAAATCGTAACAGCACGTTCGTACACTCTCGAATCTGAGAAAGGCTACCGGGAATAGCATCGACGCTTTCTGTTGCCAAAGTCTGGATAGAATCAATAATCAATAACTTAGGCTCTAAAACCTTGGCATGCTCCATCACCGCCTCCAAAGAATTACCGGAAAGAAACAGGCAATCGTCATTTTCCGCCCCTAAACGTTGTGCCCGCATCTTAATCTGGGAAACACTCTCCTCCCCCGAGACGTAAAGTACCTTACCGCAACGATTATGAAGGGCAAATTGAAGGACTAAAGTAGATTTACCGATCCCCGGTTCTCCTCCCAATAAAATCATGGAACCGGGGACTAAACCTCCCCCGAGAACCCGGTTCAACTCATCGTCCTTCGTGTCCATCCGTTCGTCAGCATTGGCCTTCACTTCCGACAATCTTAAAGGTCTTAATGAACTCCCTCCGAGTCCGGAAGCAGTCCGATTACCTTTCGTGATGACTTCAACCTCCTCTACAAAACTATTCCACTCCCCGCAAGTAGAACATTTTCCAACCCACTTGGACTCTTTGGCTCCGCAGTTCTGACAAACAAAAACGCTCTTTGATTTTACCATACCCTCCGTATATTTAGTAATGTATCATACTGTAATAGAAAATTTTCCGGACGCAGAGACCAAACAAGGAACTCTTTTTACAATCGTTAATTCGGAATACAAATCCCAACTAAAAAAATTCCTCTTCCTCCTCCGGCTGGACCGCTCTCCCGTCTTTTTCCTCATCACCACAATCCAACACATTACTCATGCCCACTGGAGCTTCGAAATCCCGTTGAGGCATGGCAATAGATTTATCTGCATATACTTTTTGCATAAATAAAGCCCAAATCGGCAAAGCCATACTGGCTCCTTGTCCGTTCGCCAAATTTTGGAAATGGATCGAACGATCTTCAGCTCCTACCCAGACTCCTCCTGCCAAATCAGGAGTGATACCGATAAACCACCCGTCGGAATGATTTTGCGTCGTACCCGTCTTGCCTCCAATCGGATTCGTAAAATGATACCGGAAGCGGATACGCCTTCCCGTTCCTTCATCGACAACCGCTTTCAAAAGACTTGCCATCAGATAAGCCGTGTTTTCAGTAATAACCTCTCTCGATTCCGGTTCAAGACGGGCCAACACATTCCCGTATTTGTCTTCAATCTTCGTTACCATCATCGGAGAGTTATAGACTCCCTTATTAGAGTATATAGAAAAAGCGGATACCATCTCTTTCACGGAAATTTCGGAAGATCCTAAAAACAGGGCGGGCACGGGATCGATAAAACTGGTAATTCCCATTTTATGAGCCATTTGAGCCACCGCCTCTGGAGTAAACTGTTTCATTACCCATCCAGAAATATTATTTACGGAATTGGCTAATCCCCATTTCAACGTTACCCACTCGTTTTCCCTTTTATCCGTGGAGTTCCGCGGAGTCCAGGTTGTCCCGTCAGGCAACACAAACGTCTGGGCGACATTCAATACTTTCTGACAAGGAGCCAATCCCTCCTGCATGGCCAATGTATATAGAATCGGCTTAATCGTCGATCCTACCTGACGCTTTCCCACGCTTACCATATCGTACATAAAATAACGGTAGTCCGGTCCTCCCACATAGGCTTTTATATTACCTGTCTTCGGATCCAGCGCCATAAAACCGGCACGGAAAAACGACTTATAATGTTTAATCGAATCCATCGGAGATAAAAGCGTATCCCGAACACCTTTCCAAGTAAAAACAGACATTTGTACCGGTTTCAAGAACTCTTTTTTTATCTCTCTATAAGTTTTACCTTCCGCCAGCATAGATTTATAACGATCGGACCGTTTGATAGCCTGATTCATAATATCTTCTATTTCCTCTTTTGTCATATCGTTCGAGAAAGGAGGATTTCTCTTTTGTACTCTTTCATTATGAAAGGTAGGCTGCAAAGTCTGCCCCAAATGTTCGGCAACGGCCTCTTCCGCGTATTTCTGCATACGCGAATCCAAGGTCGTATAAATTTTTAAACCGTCGGAATAGATATCGTAATGTGAACCGTCGGATTTAATATTCTTATTACACCAACCATAAAGCGGATTCGTTTCCCAGGCGATGGAATCTAAAGCATATTGAGACTTATTCCATTTGTAATCCTCCCGTTTCGGTTTATTGGCCGTCATAAACTGCCTTAAATATTCTCTAAAATAAGTAGCAATTCCCTCTTTATGATCCTCTTTTCTAAAATCGATACCTAAAGGCAAAAGGACCAAAGAATCGTATTCCGCCCGAGTGATTTTACCGTATTTATACATTTGTCCCAATACCACGTTCCTGCGTCCCAGGGTCTTATCCGGACGACGGATAGGATTGAACAACGAAGGATTTTTAGCCATACCTATCAACATGGCAGCCTGTTCTACCCGTAAAGAATCAGGAGTTGTCGCAAAATAAATATTAGCTGCCGAGTTTATACCGACCGCCAGATTTAAAAAATCAAATTTATTAAGATACATGGTAATGATCTCCTCTTTCGTGTAACTCTTTTCCAACTTCACCGCGATGACCCATTCCCGAAATTTACGCAAAGCCAATTCCATAAAATTCTGATTGGCCGAGCGCGGAAATAACATCTTGGCCAATTGTTGTGTGATCGTACTTCCTCCCCCGGAAGAACTATTTCCCGTAACCATTCCTTTCGCCACCCGGAACAGACCCCGTATATCGATACCGCTATGCTCATAGAAACGTACATCCTCGGTGGCAATCAACGCATCTATCACGCTCTGGGGAATATCGTGATAATCCGTGTAACGCCGGTTTTCACTTCCCCGAAAATATTTTCCAATAATTTTTCCATCTGCCGAATAAATCTCACTGGCAAAACGATTATTCGGATTCTCCAGTTCTTCGAAAGTAGGCATAAAACCTAACTTCCCGTCAGATATCAAATAAAAAAATAAAAAAATACCTGCCACGAAAAGAATAAACAGACTCCAAAAAATTGTAAAGCTTTTCCAATACCTTTTTAACATCCTAATCCGTATTAATTTTGAGACGCAAAGTTAGAAAATAAATCCGAATCTTTCCTTCATCATATATTCTCAACTCTCTGACCTTCCTCCATAAAACTCACGTATACAAACTATTCCGAAACCTCAAGAATGATCTTTAAATCATTTATCTCGCATTCGTTAGATCGTATTTGAAGCAATACACCGGGAGAAGTCCACGGACAATCCAAAACCTTCTCTTTTAAATCGCCTTTTTTAATCGGAAATGTTATTCTAGATTTTACCGATTGCCCTGTATTTTTTACGACAAGCAAAGCATCGCAATCCACTTTTCCCTCGAAACGGATTTTTATTTGTTCCGGCTTCTTGAATTTGGACTTAAAATCAAAAGAAGCCTCTTTTTGATGAATAACGGTAAAAACCTTCATCTCCGAACTTCCTACTTGCTGATACCATAAAATCACACCTATTACAAACAATACCAACAAAGCCCCTGTATAAACCAATCGATTTATTTTTCTCCTATTCATAATTTCAGATTATTATTCCGTAAAAATAAATGATTTTCTCCTATTTCCGGCACAGGTTTATTTTGTTTTTGAATAAAAAGCGAACAAACCAAAGATTGGGTTACAACTCTGTCATGACATAGAAGCATTTACGATATAACATTTTCAATTGACGAATGCCAAGCGATCAATATTCGTCCCAACTTTTAATCACGATCTCACCCGCCCCTACTTTACAAACCGCGTAAATAAACGCACTCGCCAAACGGGCATTCGTTATCAACGGAATATTATAATCTACCGCCGCCCGGCGAATTTTATAACCATTATCAAGTTCTCTTTTCGTATGGTTTTTAGGTATATTGATCACCAAATCCACTTTTCTCTCTTTCAAAAATTCCATGACATTCGGCTTCTTGTCCTCATCCGGCCAATATAGAACAGTAACCTCTATTCCATTCTCTTCAAAGAATTTTGCCGTACCTTCCGTAGCATAGATGGCATATCCTTTTTCCTGTAACATCCGGGCAGAAGTAAGCAGCTCCACTTTCGAACGAGAGGGACCTGAAGAGATTAAAATATTCTTACAAGGAATCCGGTATCCGACAGAAAGCATACTTTTCAATACGGCTTCATAATAATTCTCCCCTATGCAACCGACCTCTCCGGTAGATGCCATATCAACTCCCAATACCGGATCTGCCTTTAATAACCGGGCAAAAGAAAATTGGGAAGCTTTGACTCCCACGTAATCCAAGTCAAAGACCGATTTATTCAAAAACTCCACTTTTTCTCCCAACATGATCCGGGTCGCCATATCTATAAAATTATATTTCAATACTTTCGAAACAAACGGAAAACTTCGAGATGCTCTTAAATTACATTCTATCACTTTAATATCATTATCTTTCGCCAAAAACTGCATATTGAAAGGACCGGAAATATTCAACTCCTTCGCGATCGACCGAGCTATTTTTTTTATCCTCCGTATAGTTTCTATATAAAGTTTCTGAGCCGGAAATACAATGGTCGCATCCCCCGAATGGACCCCTGCAAATTCAATATGTTCACTGATAGCGTAAGCTTTAATCTCACCGTCCTGAGCAACTGCATCGATTTCGATCTCTTTCGCCTGTTCTATAAATTCGGAAACCACTACCGGGTGATCCTTAGAAACCTCAGCTGCCAGTTCAAGAAAATATATCAACTCCTCCTTATTCGATACCACGCTCATAGCAGCTCCGGAGAGCACGTAAGAGGGACGTATTAAAACAGGGAAACCGACCTTATCCACAAATTGATAGATATCCTCGATACTCGTCAATTCACTCCACCGCGGCTGATCTATACCCAGTTCATCACACATAAAAGAAAACTTTTGCCGATCTTCCGCCCGGTCGATAGACTCCGGAGAAGTTCCCAGGATAGGTACCTGTTGCCCGTGTAAACGCATGGCAAGATTATTGGGAATCTGTCCTCCCGTAGAAACGATCACCCCTTTAGGCCCCTCGAATTCTACGATATCCATTACCCGCTCAAAAGAAAGTTCGTCAAAATAGAGTCGATCGCAAATATCGTAATCCGTACTCACCGTCTCCGGATTGTAATTAATCATTACCGAACGATAACCCGCTTTACGAATCGAATTCAAAGCACTAACCCCACACCAGTCAAATTCGACACTACTCCCGATACGATAAGCTCCAGACCCTAGCACGATCACAGAACGGTGATCGTGCTCATATGCAATATCATTAGCTTCTCCGCCATAGGTTAGATAAAGATAATTGGTCAATGCCGGATACTCGCCGGCCAACGTGTCTATCTGTTTTACACAGGGCAAAACGCCTAATTTCTTACGATAACTTCTGATTTTTAACATCTTCTCATGAGGAGAAAGAGAGGAGTCCCGAATCACCAAACGACCGATCTGGAAATCCGAAAAACCGTACCGTTTGACTTTTCTTAAAAATGATTTATCTATACTTGTCTCTTTCTCCGAAGATCCTAACTCTTCTTTCAGCAAATGGATATTTTCCAAACGTTGAAGGAACCATCTGTCAATACGCGTTTTTTCATGGATTTGCTCCACGCTATATCCTTTATCAAAAGCAGCCGCAATAGCAAAAATACGAGTATCCGTAGGATGAATAAGCTCTTCATCGATATCCTTTACCCTTACCCTATTACCGACAAAACCGTGCATCCCTTGTCCGATCATTCGAATTCCTTTCTGAATCGCCTCCTCAAAAGACCTGCCTATGGCCATAATCTCCCCCACACTTTTCATAGAAGAGCCTATCAGCTTGGAAACACCTCCAAACTTATTTAAATCCCAACGCGGAATTTTACAAACCACATAATCTAAAGCGGGTTCAAAACAAGCCGTCGTTATTTTAGTCACCGAATTTTTTATTTCGTGTAATCCATAGCCTAATCCCAATTTTGCCGCAACAAAAGCCAATGGATAACCGGTAGCTTTTGAAGCCAAGGCACTCGATCTGGACAGTCTGGCATTTACCTCTATCACCCGGTAATTTTCCGAATTCGGATCCAATGCATATTGTACATTACACTCCCCGACGATACCTATATGCCGGATTATTTTGATAGCAATGGCTCTCAGTTTATGGTACTCACCATTACTCAGCGTTTGGGAAGGAGCGACTACGATACTTTCGCCGGTATGAATGCCTAACGGATCAAAATTCTCCATATTACAAACAGTAATGCAATTATCGTATCGGTCTCTGACAACCTCGTATTCGACCTCTTTCCATCCCTTCAACGACTCCTCCACCAGAACCTGAGGAGAATAAGAAAAAGCACTCTCTAACAGCCGTTTAAACTCGTCCATAGAGGAACAAAAACCGGACCCTAATCCTCCCAACGTATAAGCAGCTCTGACAATCACCGGGAAACCTACCTTTTGAACCGCAGCGATAGCTTCTTCCATTGTACCTGCCGCAATACTTTTAGGAGTATACACCTGAATTTCAGATAATTTATGCGCAAAAATCTCTCGGTCTTCCGTATCAATAATCGCTTGCACGGGAGTTCCCAATACCTCTACATCATATTTTTTTAAAATTCCCATCCGATGTAAAGTAATCCCGCAATTTAAAGCCGTTTGTCCGCCGAAAGAAAGAAAAATGCCATCAGGACGCTCCTTCTCTATTACTTTTTCTACAAATTCGGGAGTCACCGGCAAATAATAAATTTTATCCGCTACTCCTTCCGAGGTCTGTACCGTAGCAATATTAGGATTAATCAACACGGAATAGATTCCTTCTTCCCGTAAAGCTTTCAAAGCCTGTGAACCGGAATAATCAAATTCTCCCGCTTCCCCGATCTTTAAAGCTCCCGAACCCAAAAGTAATATTTTCTTTATCTCTCTCATCATCATCTATTTTACAATGTTCAAATTCTAATTATCTATCCGTTCTCTCCATGGCTCTTATAAAATCGTCGAATAGAAATTCCGTGTCTACAGGTCCACTCGAAGCCTCGGGATGAAATTGTGTCGAAAAAAAGGGTTTCGTTTTATGCCGGATTCCTTCATTCGATCCATCATTTACATTCACGAAAAGAGGTTCCCACTCCTTCGGCAAAGTTTTTTCATCTATAGCAAAACCGTGATTTTGCGATGTAATATAGCAACGTTGGCGACCCGGTTGCATGACCGGTTGATTATGGCTTCTATGCCCGTACTTCATCTTGTAGGTTTGTGCTCCTGCAGCCCGAGCCATCAATTGATTTCCCAAACAAACACCCATTATAGGAATACTCTTTTCCAGCATAATCTTTATGTTTTCTATGGTTTTACCACACATGGCCGGATCTCCCGGACCATTGGATAAAAATAAGCCATCGCATGTTTCCCGTGTAAAATCGTAATCCCAAGGAACTCGTCTTATCGCAACATCCCGTTTCAGCAAACAACGCAATATGTTATTTTTCACACCGCAGTCCACAAGCAATACTTTATACTTTCCATCTCCATACTCCATAATTCTCTTCGTAGAAACCTGCGCAACTATATTATCTTTATTCGGATCATAGAAAGGAATCTCTTTCCCATCAAATACGATCTTCCCTAACATAGCCCCACTTTCCCGCAATTTTTGCGTCAATGAACGGGTATCTACACCGAAAATTCCCGGAACTTTTTGTTCTTTTAACCAATCTCCCAGATTTTTTCGCGAGTTCCAGTGGCTGTATTGAAAAGAGTAATCGGAAATCACCAAAGCACTACAATGAATTCGATCCGATTCAAAAAATTTGGAAATACCATCGCGTTCATCATCCACCGGAACCCCGTAATTCCCAATCATCGGATAAGTAGGTACTAAAATCTGCCCCTTATAAGAAGGATCCGTCAAACTTTCGGGATAACCCGTCATTGCCGTATAAAAAACAACTTCCCCGGAAACCGATTTCTCGTAACCAAAGGAAGTTCCTTCATAAACAGTCCCGTCTTCCAAAACCAGACGAGCATTTTTAAAATCATGCATATTTATTCTATTTCAATACAGATTATGATTAATTTTCGGCAAAAATAGGGGTTATTTTTGAAGATTCAAAGCATATTTATGTATTATAACAAATAAATATGCAATTTTATTCTCTCTATTGAAAATCAAACTATTTTATTTACTTTTGTATAGTGCAATACACAGAATAATATGGGAAACAAAACAAAACGTTTGTTGATCATCCGTAAATTAATTGATAACGAACAGATCAGCTCGCAAGAAGAACTTCTATACAGATTAAAACAGGAAGGAGTGGAAGCTACTCAAAGTACATTATCGCGCGATTTGAAATTTATGAGAGTGGCCAAGATACCGCATAAAGACAAAGGTTACATTTATATCATTCCTGATAATATGCAAAGCGAACCATCCGATGAAAAAGCATCTACCATCGTTACCGACGCTATTCTCAGCATTGATTTTTCCCAAAATATCGCCGTTATTAAAACTTTACCCGGATATGCCAAAGCCGTCACTGTCCTTATCGATAGCGGAAATTATTTTGAGGTGTTAGGTACCATTGGAGGAGACGACACGATTCTCGTCGTTATGCGGGAAGGAGTAAATCGAAACGAATTGCTGGATACTCTATCTTCCATTCATCCCAATATCCATTCATTGTATAAATAACATTAACGAACTAATAATATCTGTAAATATATCTATAATATTACCTTTATACAAAGCTATTTTCAATTTTCAATCGGCAATTTTGAATTATATCGAAAATAGTTTGTAAACTTGCATCCCGAATTTTCAAAAAAATAAGATGGAAACGATATATAAAAAATCACAATTGACCGCCTTAATTGAAAAATTGAAGAATGAGGGAAAAAAGGTGGGATTTGTACCTACAATGGGTGCGTTACACGAAGGACATATATCACTCGTCAAAACCTGTAAACGAGATAATGATATAACGGTTGTCAGTATATTTGTAAACCCGACACAGTTCAACGATAAAGAAGACCTGAAAAGATATCCGAGAACCGTTGAAAAAGATATCGTTCTTTTGGAAAAGAACGGTTGTGATTATGCATTCGTACCTGACGTAGAAGAAATTTATCCTGAAGAAGATACGCGTTCATTCGATTTCGGATATGTTGAGACTGTTATGGAAGGAGCAAAGCGTCCGGGGCATTTTAACGGGGTAGGACAAGTTGTCAGTAAATTATTCGATATCGTTAAACCTCACCGGGCTTATTTCGGAATGAAGGATTTTCAACAAATCGCCATTATAAAAAATATGGTAAAACAATTACACTATAACTTGGAAATCATACCATGCCCTATTGTCCGTGAAACGGACGGCTTAGCCATGAGTTCAAGAAATACGCTTCTTAAACCTTTGTACAGGCAAAACGCACCTCACATTCATAAGATACTTCAAGAAGCAACCGAATTAACCGGCAAGATGAATGTGGAAGAGTTGAAACAATGGGTGACAAGCGAAATCAACAAAAATCCCTATTTGGAAGTGGAATATTTCGAAATCGTAGACGATACGGATCTGCGTCCCATCAAAGATTGGAACGAAAACAAAAACAAAGTCGGTTGCATTGCCGTGTATGCCGACAAAATCAGACTAATTGATAATATCGTATTTTAACCATTCATCACAAATACCACGAATATGTTCATAGAGGTCGTTAAATCCAAACTTCACAAGGTGACCGTAACCGAAGCAAATCTCCAGTACGTGGGAAGCATCACCATTGACGAAACTCTGATGGAAGCAGCCAATCTGATCGAAAACGAGAAAGTACAAATCGTAAACGTAAATAACGGAGAAAGATTGGATACTTATATTATAAAAGGAGAACGTAACTCAGGCATCGTCTGCTTAAACGGACCCGCCGCACGAAAATGCGCAGTCGGAGATATAATCATAATTATATCTTACGCCATGATGGATTTCGAAGAGGCTAAAAAACATAAACCCACTCTGGTTTTTCCTGAAACAACAACGAATAAATTGATATAGTATTATGGATTATTTGCCGTATATAAAAAATAAAATAGCAAGAACGCAGGAAGAAGCGTCACGCACGTTAAGTTTATGGAGATTCAAAGACGAAAAAATCGTCTTCACGAACGGTTGTTTCGATGTTCTCCACAAGGGACATATCGAATACTTGGCCCAAGCAGCCAACCTCGGCACCAAATTAATTATCGGACTGAATTCAGACGCCTCGGTTAAACGCCTGAAAGGCGAAAACAGACCCGTAAACGATGAAAATGCCAGAGCCTTGGCTCTCGCTTCTTTCATTTTTGTCGATGAGGTTATTCTTTTCGATACCGATACTCCCTACGATCTCATTGACTACGTTCAACCCGATGTGTTGGTAAAAGGCGGCGATTATAATCCGGAAGAGATTGTAGGTTATGATATAGTAAAAGCAAAAAACGGGAAAATAGTTACCATTGACTTCGTTGAAGGTTATTCCACCACTTCCATTTTAAACAAGATATAACAGATACGATATTATTTCAAAGAGTTGGCCAAAAGCAATTGACCAACTCTTTTTTTATCCCCATACCTCGTGAAAAAAAGGTGTATTAAAATCGAAATAAAAAGAATAAAATCATTTTGATCTTTCATTCCGATACTCTTGTAATAATAAAATCCGGAAATACAACAATGTTTTCTATTTTTAATTTGATTTGTTTATACAAATTATTAACACAAACGTCTCATTCATTTACAGAAGATTTATTCAAAGTAAATACAATTAACAGCTGTGAATAACTAAGTAATTTCACTATAAATCAATATATTAATTATAAAAATCCTGTGAGTAAATTTACGACCTTTTTTTAATAACGAATAAAACAAAAGATACATACATATTTTATTACAAATACTCACACGCTATTATCATAATCAATTTGTTTTTCAAATAAAGAAAAAATATAATAAGGATAAGAGAAGAATAACTCCCTTTCCAAAGATATTTTTCGCCTAAATATTTTTGTAAATAAGATTTTTATTTGCGAAAGGATTTTTATCAGATTCTTTCGTAAAAATTCCCTATCTTAGCACGATTTATTATGATAGGGTAATACTGTATTATTTAAAGAGAAAAATGAGAGTAAATATAATCAACAAATCAAAACACGCTCTTCCGGAATATAAAACGAATTTTTCCGCCGGAATGGACATTCGTGCTAATTTAGAACAATCCATTATGTTAAAACCTCTGGAGAGGAAGCTAATACCGACAGGACTTTTTATAGAGTTGCCAGAGGGGTATGAGGCTCAAATCAGACCGAGAAGTGGTTTGGCTCTAAATGAAGGAATAACTGTTTTGAACGCACCGGGAACTATCGATCCCGATTACAGAGGAGAAATAGGTGTTATTCTTGTTAATCTTTCTCACGAAATGGTTCAAATTAACGATGGAGACAGAATTTGTCAAATGGTCATACAAAAATTCGAACAAGTGGAACTTGTTAAGGTAAAGGCTTTAAATGAAACGGAGAGAGGCGAAGGGGGTTTTGGTCATACAGGTAAATATTAAAACGACATAAAAATATAATGATCAAATCATTACTTACATTTCTATTTATTGGATGTACTGTTTTATCTTTTGCTGATAAAAAAAATGGTGTAAGTGTTACTTTGGACGACGATAAAAAAGTAGCGTTTGACTACGCTTTTATGGAGGGGATAAGGTACAAAGTATTAGGAGATTTTAAATCTGCCCTATCTTATTTTGATCAATGTATGAAAATTGATAATAAAAGTGCGGCAGTACGTTATGAATTGGCTTCTATTTTACTATTGACGGATAATTTGGATATTCCTTTGAAATTGATGCGGGAAGCTGTAGAGTTAGAATCTTCTAATATTTGGTATAAAATTTTGTTGGCCAATATATTGGAAAAAAAATCGATGATAGATCAGGCTTGTGTCGTTTATGACGAATTAATAAAGCAATATCCGGAACGGGAAGATTTTTACTTGATTGAGACGAATTTGTTAACCTCTGTGGAAAAATGGGAGGAGGCTATAGCTGTATTGGATCGGTACGAAAAACAGTTCGGTGCTTCGGAGATTTCTTCCGTAGAAAAGGTAAAACTGTATGCCAAAGCTAAGAATATAAAAAAAGCTTCTTCGGAGATTTTGAAGTTGATCAAGAAATATCCCGGTAAGAGCGATTATTTAGGATTATTGGCAGAACTTTATTTGTCAAATGATCAAGAGAAGAAGGGATTACAGATATTGAACAAATTGATGGAAAGAGATCCTTCCAATGGTTTTGTTCTTTTTTATCTGACAGATTATTATTTGCAAAAGAAGGATACGTTACATGCTGATATTTATTTGAGAAAGGCCTTATTGAACGATAATAACGATAATAATTTTAAGGTTCAGTATCTTTTAAAATTGCTTGTTAATTCTTCCGATTCGTTTATGTCGGATAGAAGAATACACGAATACATGAGGTTATTATTGGAAAAATACAATAACGATTTGACCGTTAGAACGCTTTATGCGGATTTATTGAGGAAGGACAACAAGCTGAAAGAGAGTGCAAACGAGTTAGAATTTGTATTATCCAAGGATAAAAATAACTATTTGATTTGGGAAGAGTTATTACTGTTGTATAGTCAGTTGGGCGATACTGTTTTGATGTATGACAGAGGAAAAGAGTGTATGGAGTATTTTCCGAATCAACCTTTACCTTATGCAATGGTTAGTTTACCTTTGATGATTCAAAAGAAATATAAAGATGCTTTGGTTTATTTGAATAAAGGTCTTGAATTGTCTCCTGATAATTCTCCTATGAAAGCTCAATTTTATGCTTATTTAGGCGAAAGTTTTTACGTTTTGGATAGTGTCGAACGTGCTTTTAAAATGTTTGACGAGGTACTGAAGATCAATCCAAACGACATTATGACTTTGAATAATTACAGTTATTATCTCTCTATCCGGGACGAACGATTGAACGATGCCGAACGCATGAGTGCAAAAACGGTTTCTGCCGATCCAAATAATCCTACTTTTTTGGATACTTATGCTTGGGTGTTGTTTAAGCAGAAAAGTTATTCGTTGGCCAAATACTATATGAATATAGCGATTGAAAAAAGTCAATCGCCTTCAGCTGTTTTATATGAACATTATGGTGACATTTTATACATGAACGGGGAGAAGGAAGAGGCTGTGAAAATGTGGAAAAAAGCGTTGGAGTTGGGTGGTGAAGAGTTAAGTAGTGAATTAGAAAATAAAATTGAGCATGGATTATTGATTGAAAATGAGAAGTAATTTATTTATTTTATCGTTGGTTGTTCTTTTTATTTCTTGTCATTCGACAAAAAAATTGCCAAAGCAAAGGGAACTTGAAAATATTTCAGAGGGAAGGTTATTTAAAAATATTGTTGAAAATGAATTGGATTTCCAGTCTTTGTATTCGAAGAAAATGGATATTTCTTTGAGCACGAAGAAAAAATCGAATAGTCTGAGAGCCACGATGCAGATGAAAAAAGACAGTTTTATTTGTATCTCCATGTCGGCATCGCCCCTTGGTATTAATGTGGCTCGTTTATTGTTGACTCCCGATAGCGTAAAGTTCGTTAACTTTCATGATAAAGAATATTTTATATCGGATTATAGTTATTTTTCCAATAGATTCGATTTAAATTTAAGTTTTGATTGTCTTCAACGGATTCTTTCGAATTACTTTTTTAATTTTGAATCCTGTACGTCTTTGAACGATAGAACTAAACGATACAAGTTCGATAAGTCGGGAAATAATTATTTGCTTTATACCTTAGAAGAGAAAGCATTGGGTAGGAAGTTGAAAAAATTGTATAAAAAAAGGAGGAAAAACAAGGAATATTCTTTGATTTTGCAGGAGATTCAGATAGATCCGGATTATTTTAGACCTTCTTTCGTCTCTATCAAAGATATGGAAGAGCAGATAGGATTGAATGTAAAGTATGATGATTTTAAAGACTTCGGCGGATACCTATATCCTGGAAAGATTTTTTTCAATCTCTATATGGAATCGGATTCGGTTGAAGTTAAAATTGTTTTTGACAGATTGGAATTTGATGTAAAGGTAGAATCGAATTTTAAGATATCCAGTAAGTATAAACGAATTTATTGATGGTGATTGTGCGTTATATATTGATTTTTTTATTTTTGCATGCTTTCGCTTTTTCCTTTTCTCAATCTATCGATGAGGTAAAGAAAAAGAAAGAACAGGCAGAAAAGGAAATCTCATACTTGAATAAATTACTGAATTCTACTCGGAATAATCGTTCGACTACTTTACAAAAGCTGACTATAATCAATCAAAAGATAGTGAAGGGAAAGGAGATCATTCAATCTCTGAATGATGAAGTCTCCTATCTTGAAAAACTGATTACGGATAACGAAAGGATAAAGATTCATCTGGAGTCGGACAGACAAAAAATGTTGGATTTTTACGCGAAGATGGTTTACGAAACCTGGAAGAAAAAAAATCAATCGGATAAATTAGTTTTTATTTTTTCTTCCACGACTCTTATGCAAGCCTATGCGCGTTATAAATACTTTGATCAGGTACAAGATTATTCCAAACGGCAAATAGAGCTTATAAAGACAGCTAACGATTCCTTGACGACTGTCAATAATAAGCTGAATCTTTTGGTTTCTGAAAAGAACGGGAAACAGAATCTTATTGCTGCAAAGAATGCAGAATTAATACGAGAGCAGAATCAGGCTAACAGTTATGTAAACGAATTAAAGAAAAAGGAGAGGGAATTAGATAAAAAATTGAAAGCCGAAATTAAGAAAAGGGAAGTTTTGGCTAATAAACTGAAATCTTTGATAGCCGCACAGGCTAAAAAGTCCGGTAGTAAAAATTCTAACTATAAATTAACGCCGGAAGAGAAACTTATTTCGGATGATTTCGCTAAAAATAGGGGAAAATTGCCTTGGCCCGTTGAGGAGGGATTCGTATCGGAAAAATTTGGAGTGAACGTTCATCCACTTTTTAAACAGGTTAAGTTGACAAATGACGGAATAACCGTTACGACATCCGCCGGTGCGGATGTCAGATCGGTTTTTACGGGAACGGTTGTCGAAATCATGTTTATACCGGGGTATAACAACGTAGTCATGATTAGGCACGGTAATTACTTGACACTTTATTCGAATATAATAAAAGTTTATATCAGAAAGGGAGATGTAATTAAACTGAAGCAAAAAATAGGTAAATTGGCCTCTGATAATGAAAGTAGTAGTACTTTGAATTTTCAGATATGGAGGGATAAGGAAAAACTGGATCCTCAGTTATGGTTGTCACCCTGGTAGGTTTGCAGAGACGGTTTTTAAAATTTTTATCTATTTGAGGAATTGATATTTAAATTTTTTTTGTTTAAATTCGCTATACGTTAAGCTGTGTATATGCGGTTTTAATTGTGATTGAGATTTGAGTGGATATTGTTATTGTGTTGGTAAATTTAATATGAACTATTTCATTTTAGTTGGTGATGGACAAATTAGAATTTTCAATTACTTCAGAGATTGGAAACATCGTTAAAGTAGAAAATTTCATTGACTACTTTGTCGATGTGTATCATGTTGAACCTGAGGTATTCGGTAAAATCAGTCTGTGTGTTATTGAAGCGGTCAACAATGCTATTTTATATGGAAATAAGCTCGATCCTTCAAAATATGTAAAGTTTTTTGTGCGTGAAGATGACGGTAAGCTTTGCGTAACGGTAAAAGATGAAGGAGACGGATTCGATTACAATTATATTCCGGATCCGACATTGCCGGATAATATCGAGAAAGATGCCGGACGCGGACTTTATTTAATGAAAACCTTGTCAGATGATTTGATTTTTGAAGACAGCGGTTCTAAAGTAACGTTGGTTTTCAATTTATAAATTGTAATGGGTGAAATTTTCTTTTTTAATGAGGGATGTGAATTGCCATCTTTTCTATTGACGGAAAAGGTAAAGAAATGGTTGGATTTAGTCGCTTACGATTACTCTTGCCGTATAGGAACCATTTCTTTTATTTTTTGTGATGATTCTTATATTTTGGATGTAAATAGAAAGTATTTGAATCATGACTATTATACGGACGTAATCACCTTTGATTATAGAGAAAATGATATCCTTTCAGGAGACGTTTTTATCAGTTTGGATACCGTACAATCCAATGCTTTGGAATTTAGTACGACTTTTGAAAACGAATTGAATCGTGTTATGGTACATTCGGTTCTTCATTTAATAGGTTTTAAGGATAAAACGGATGAAGATGCTAAATTGATGAGAAAGAACGAAGATCATTGTTTAGGATTGCTTAAAACGCTATAATATGTCGTCTTTATTTCCTCGATATGATGTCATAGTTGTAGGGGCAGGTCATGCTGGATGCGAGGCAGCTTGTGCCGCGGCTAATTTGGGTTCTAAGACGCTACTTATTACATTGGATATGAATAAGATAGCTCAAATGTCATGTAATCCTGCCATTGGAGGTATAGCCAAAGGACAGATTGTTAGGGAGATAGATGCATTAGGAGGGTATACGGGTATTGTAACGGACAGAAGTTCGATTCAATTCAGGATGCTTAATCTTTCGAAAGGTCCTGCCATGTGGAGTCCTCGTGCTCAATGCGATCGAATGTCTTTTTCTCAAAATTGGAGAAGTATAATTGAAAACACGGTTAATTTGGATATTTGGCAAGATCACGTAAATGAGTTATTGCTGGATTCTAAAGGAAATGTAAATGGTGTAAAGACGGTTTTAGGGGTTAACTTCTCTGCTGAAAAAGTTATTTTGACCAATGGAACTTTTCTTAACGGTTTGATGCACGTGGGAAGAGTGAGTTTTCCCGGTGGAAGAATTTCGGAGCAAGCCTCTTTCGGGTTATCCGAGCAATTGAAAAGTTTAGGTTTTACCGTGGGGAGGATGAAAACAGGAACTCCTGTAAGAATAGATGGCCGCAGTGTTGATTTCTCAAAGTTGACACGTCAGGATGGAGATAATGATTTTCATCGATTTTCTTTTCTTCATTTCGATTATGAAAACGAATTGAACAAACGTCCCTGTTATATCGCTTACACGAATAAGGAAGTACATGATATTTTGCGTACGGGTTTTGACGATAGTCCCTTGTTTAACGGTACGATTAAAAGTGTAGGTCCTCGCTATTGCCCCAGTATAGAGACAAAATTGGATACTTTTTTCGACAGAGAGAGTCATCATCTTTTTTTGGAGCCGGAAGGAGAAACGACTACTGAATACTATTTGAACGGTTTCTCTTCTTCTTTGCCTTTGGAGGTGCAATTAAAAGCTCTGCGTCGCGTGAAAGGTTTTGAGCATGTGAAAATATTTCGTCCGGGATATGCCATAGAGTATGATTATTTTCCGCCGACTCAACTCTTTTCGACCTTGGAGACGAAATTGGTTTCGGGACTCTATTTCGCGGGACAAATTAACGGTACTACCGGTTATGAGGAGGCTGCGGCCCAAGGTTTGATGGCCGGTATAAATGCTCATTTGTCACTTCATGGGAGTAGAACTTTCGTGTTGAATCGGGATCAGGCTTATATTGGTGTTTTAATCGATGATTTAGTGACGAAGGGAGTGGATGAACCTTATCGTATGTTTACTTCCAGGGCTGAATATCGTATTCTATTGCGTCAGGACGATGCCGATGTAAGATTGACTCCTTTAGGGTACGACATAGGTTTGGTATCGGAAAAAAGAAATCTTGTATTTCGGGACAAAGTAGTAAAAAGAGATTGTTTGATAGATTTTATTCGAAATTACAGCGTTTCCCCTAATGAAATTAATGGAGTTCTCGAGAGTCTGAACTCTTCTCCGATTAAACAAAAAATGAAGTTGATTGACTTGATTTCTCGACCTCAAATCAACTTAATGAAAATTATTGATTTTATTCCTTCTTTAAAATCATTAATTTGCAATCGATTTATTAGAGAGGAGATTATTGAGGCTGCTGAAGTTTTAGTGAAGTATTCAGGTTATATAGAGAGAGAAAAACTGATGGCAGACAAATTAAATCGTTTGGAAAATTTGATTATTGCCGATAAATTTAATTATATGGAGATTACTGCACTTTCCATGGAAGCCCGTGAAAAGCTTACAAAGATTAAACCTAAAACAATTGGCCAGGCTTCTCGTATTACTGGAGTATCTCCTTCCGATATTAATGTTTTACTCATTTTGATGGGAAGATAAAAGGATGTTTCACGTGGAACGTTCAAAATGATGCGAAGGGTTGATAAGGGCTAATCGTTTAAAAATGCATTATGAAAACAATAGAGGGGAACTTAGTAGATGTTGTCAATAGAGAAATTTATCCTTCTACTATAAAAATTTCGGAGCAAAGAATTGTATCCATTGAAAGAAATTCTAATTCCTATGATAGGTATATTATGCCTGGTTTTGTCGATGCCCATGTACACGTTGAAAGTTCTATGCTTTTACCTGTCGAGTTTTCAAATGTAGTTACCAGACTGGGTACGGTTGCTGTTATCAATGATCCGCATGAAATAGCAAATGTGTTAGGGATGGAAGGAGTGAAAAAAATGATGGAGAATGGTGAAAAAGCTGCATTGAAATTTTATTACGGAATTCCTTCTTGTGTACCTGCTACACTCTTCGACCGGACTGTAGGAAAAATAGATGCTGAAGATGTTGAAGAGATGGCTGCTACCGGAAAATTTGTGGCATTATCGGAAATGATGAATATACCTGGTGTTTTGAATAATGACCCTGAAGTAATGGCTAAATTAGCTCTTGCGAAAAAATATAATTTAAGAATAGACGGTCATGCACCTGCATTGAGAGGGGACAAACTAAGTTTATATATAGGGCATGGAATAGAGACGGACCATGAGTGTGTGACTTTGGATGAAGCGGAGGAAAAAATCATGAAGGGGATGAAGGTTATTATTCGCGAAGGAAGTGCTGCAAAAAATTATGAAGCACTGAAATTTTTGATCGGAACACGTACGGATGATGTTATGTTTTGTACGGATGATGCTCATCCCGACGATCTTCTTCAGTTCGGGCATATCGATTATATGGTAAAAAAGGCTTTATCGGATGGATTTGGTATTTTTGATGTATTGCAGGTCGCTTGTTTGAATCCGGTTCGTTTTTACCGTTTGGATGTGGGTACTTTGAATGTAGGAGATAAAGCTGATTTTATTATTACGGATGATTTAGAGAGAATGAATGTTATTTCTACTTTTATCGATGGAGAAGATGTTTTTGAAAAGAGATCTTTTTTCGGCCTAAAAGAGGAATGGAATTCATGTAATCTTTTCTACCATGATAAATTAACTATTTCGGATATAGAAACGACATTATCGAATCAAGTGGCGTGTATTAAAATTATGCCGGATGAACTTGTGACTGGTAAAATGATTTTTTCGCTCGATAACATGAATGATAAATTTGAATCCGATCTTTCGGCAGATGTTTTGAAGATTGTTTATTTGAATCGTTATTTGAACGGAAGGCCTCAGGTCGGATTCGTTTCCGGATTTGGTATAAAACGAGGTGCTTTTGCTTCTTGTATTTCTCATGATTCGCATAATATAATTGCAATCGGTTGTACGGATGAAGATTTAGTCGCTTCTATTAATGCCGTGATTGAACAACAAGGAGGTTTATCGATTAAAAACGGCGATAAACTTTTACTTTTACCTTTACCCATAGGAGGAATTATCAGTAATTTATCCTGTGAAGAAGTTGCCGGGCAATACCTGAAATTGAATGACGAGATAAAAACGATGGGGTCTGTTCTGAAATCTCCGTTTATGACCCTTTCCTTTATGTCGTTGATCGTGATTCCTTATTTTAAGATAGGAGAAAAAGGGATGTTTGATTATAATAAGTTCGATTTTGTATAGGAATGATGGAAGACAATCCTCTGAAAGAAAAAGTGAGTAAGTTGCCTACTAACCCTGGGGTTTATCAATTTTTAGATGCTAATGGAGTTATTATATATATTGGTAAAGCTAAAAATCTGAAGAACAGGGTTTCATCTTACTTTATCAAGACGAATCAATCATCTAAAACCATGGTTTTAGTGAGAAAGATACGCGATTTGAGGTATGTAGTCGTTGATAGTGAGCAAGATGCACTTCTATTAGAAAATAATTTGATCAAAAAATACAAACCCCGTTATAATATTTTATTAAAGGACGATAAAACTTATCCGTGGATTTGTATAACTGATGAGCCTTTTCCCCGGGTTTTTATTACTCGAAAATTCATAAGGAACGGTTCGGAATATTTTGGTCCTTATACATCAGCGAAATTCGCTCATACTTTGATTACGCTTATCAAATCACTTTATAAATTGCGTACATGCAATTTATCTATAAATGAATCAAATATTTACGATGGAAAATATAAAGTTTGTTTGGAGTATCATATAGGAAATTGTTTAGCTCCTTGCGTGGGGAAAGTGTCGGAGGAGGAGTATTTGGATTTCATAGCACAAATTCGTTCCATTCTGAAAGGAAATATCTCTACTGTTCTGGAGGCTATGAATAATAAAATGAAAGAATTTTCTATTTCCATGCAATTTGAAAAAGCCCAGGAATTGAAGGAGGCAATGGAAGCGCTGAAGACTCATCAGGCGAAATCCACGATTGTGCGCACTTCTATCCATGACATGGATGTTTTTTCTTATATAGAGGAAGATAAATATGCCTATGTAAATTATTTGCGTATCGTACATGGAGCTGTTAATCAGGTTCATACTATAGAATTAGAACGTAAATTGGATGAATCGAAAGAATCTCTTCTTTCTTTTGCCATTCTGGAAATCAGACAGTTGGTCAATAGTCATTCAAAGGAAGTTTTAGTTCCTTTTTATCCTGATGTTTTGATGGATGGGATTACTTATTTTATTCCGCAACGGGGAGAGAAAAAGCAATTATTGGAACTGTCGGAACGGAATGCCAAATTCTTTAAAATGGACAGGGAAAGGCAACGGGGGGTTTTTCGAAAGGATGAGAGTAAATTTACCATGCTGAACACGATTAAGACGGAATTGAGATTGCCTCGTATTCCGCATCGGATGGAATGTTTCGATAATTCGAATATACAGGGAACCAATCCTGTTGCTTCCTGTGTCGTTTTTATAGACGGTAAACCCGCTAAAAGAGAGTATCGGCATTTTCACGTGAAAACGGTAGAAGGACCGGATGACTTTGCTTCTATGGAGGAGATTATTTATCGGCGATATCACAGGATTTTAGACGAAGGAAAAGAGCTTCCGGATTTAATTGTGATAGATGGAGGTAAAGGACAATTGCACGCTGCTTTGAATAGTTTGGAAAAATTAGGCCTTCGGGGACAAATTCCTATTGTAGGTTTGGCAAAACGGATGGAAGAGATATATTATCCCGGGGATACGGACTCCTATCTGCTGGCTAAAAATTCACTTGCCTTAAAAACCTTAATGCATATTCGTGACGAGGCTCATCGTTTTGGTATCACGTTTCATCGAAGGTTAAGGGAAAAGGGGCAGATTAATAGCGTTCTAAATGAAATTGAAGGTATTGGGGAAAAAACTGAAATTACTTTGTTTCAACATTTCAAAACGATAGATGCAATAGCGAAAGCTCCTTTGGAAAAACTCTCTGAAGTTATTGGGAAAGCAAAAGCTAAAATCGTACGAGACTATTTTAATTCTATGGTATAAGATAGTGCTTTCATCTGTTTATCAATGATCTAAATAGAATCTATTTTTCGAGAAACTTTTTTGCGGTTAAAAACGAATACCATGAACAGGGTATGAAAATACCTTGTTTATGCGATTTTTATTTGTAAAATAAACATTTAGTTTTGATACGACTTAATTAGACAGGTAATATGGGAAAAATAGCAAAACAATTAACGGATTTGGTAGGACATACTCCTTTGTTGGAATTATCTAATTTCAATCGGGATAAAAAATTGAAAGCTAAAATTATAGCTAAGTTGGAGTATTTTAATCCCGCCGGGAGCGTGAAAGATCGTATAGCTTTGGCAATGATCGAGGATGCGGAACGGGCAGGCCTATTGAAGCCGGGTTCGGAAATTATTGAGCCTACGAGCGGAAATACCGGAGTAGGATTGGCCATGGTTGCCGCCTCCAGAGGTTATAGGCTTACTTTGACGATGCCGGAGACGATGAGTATGGAGCGGAGAAATTTACTGAAGGCTTTAGGGGCGAATTTAGTGTTGACTCCGGGTTCTGAAGGTATGCGGGGGGCTATTGCCAAGGCGGAGGAGTTACAGCAGGCAAATCCGAATTCGACCATATTGCAACAGTTTGAAAATCCTGCAAATCCTGCCATTCATGAACGGACTACGGCAGAAGAGATTTGGGAAGATACGGATGGTAGGGTGGATATTTTTATTGCCGGAGTGGGAACCGGAGGTACTATCACGGGGGTCGGTCGTCGCTTGAAACAATTGAGGCCCGGAATAAAAATTATTGCCGTGGAGCCGAGTGATTCCCCTGTGTTATCCGGAGGAGTAGCCGGTCCTCATCAAATCCAGGGAATCGGTGCCGGATTTATTCCCGGGGTTTTTTCAAATGAGGTAGTGGATAGTATCGTACAGGTTGAAACGGAAAAGGCTTTTGAAACGGCACGGGAATTGGCTAAAACGGAAGGTGTATTGACCGGAATCTCTTCCGGGGCAGCTTTGCATGCGGCTGTTATGGTTGCGAGACATCCCGATAATCAAGGAAAACATATAGTGGTATTATTACCGGATACCGGAGAAAGATACCTTTCGACACCTTTGTATAATTATTGATAAATATGAAACGAACCGATACTTTCGATATCTTGCAAAAAAACGTGGAAAAACTTTCTCTTCCATCGGGAGAAGACGAATATATATTGCAACACGAGATGCCGCTTCCTTCTATCGAAAAATTGAAAGAGGTGGTCGATTTGCTGCGTTCTGTCATTTTCTACGGTTACTACGGTGAACCCTGTGTACATCCGGAGACTATTCGATATCATATAGGAGTGAAAATAGAGCGTTTATATCATTTGTTGTCCGAGCAAATTTTATATGGGAGCTGTTTTAATATTCAGGGGCATTGCAGTGCTTCGTCGGAATGTGCCGAGGATTTGGCCTTGTTGTTCATTAATCGGATACCGGAGATAAAACGTTTGTTGCATACGGATGTCCGGGCGATTTTAGAAGGAGATCCGGCAGCTAAAAGTTACGGAGAGGTTATCTTTTGTTATCCGGCTGTACGAGCCTTGCTAAATCATCGGGTGGCCCACGAATTATTACTGTTGGGAGTTCCGATATTGCCGCGTATTATTTCTGAAATGGCTCATTCCGAGACAGGTATAGATATACATCCCGGTGCGAAGATCGGAGAATCTTTTAGCATCGATCACGGAACCGGAGTTGTCATCGGAGAAACTTGTATTATCGGTGACCGGGTTCGTCTGTATCAGGGGGTTACTCTCGGTGCCAAACGTTTTGTATTGGACGAAAAAGGAAGTCCCATGGATGTTCCCCGTCATCCGATTCTGGAAGATAACGTGGTGGTTTATGCCAACACGAGTATTTTAGGGAGGGTAACGATTGGCAAAGATTCCGTTATAGGTGGTAACGTTTGGTTAACGGTTAGCGTTCCGCCCGGTTCTCATGTTTTGCAGCAGAAAGCATTGTCCAATACTTTTTCCGATGGTCTCGGTATTTAACTTAAGTATTCGTCGGGGTTAACGAGCCGAGTACGTATCGCGTATTTTGTGGCTTCATAGGCATTGCGTACTCCTATTTTTCTAAAAATATTTTTCCGATGAGTCAGGATCGTGTGAAAACTCAGCTTCCGTTCATGTGCAATCTCTTTCGTTGTCTTACCGGAAGCAATTTCTTTAAGGATGTCCTTTTCCGTGGGAGTAAGTTTATTTTGTATTTGGAGGCCGGAGCTGTTTATTGTAAGTAATTTGTTACATATACGATTGCATATGAAACGCTCTCCGCATGTTGAACATTTTAAAGCACAGGTAATCTCTTCATTGGAACAGCTTTTCAAAATAACGCTGAATGAGTGGGTGCTGAAAATCAGTTTATTCAGAATATCGTCGCTTAAATTTTCTGAAAATAAAATCCATTTGGCTTGTTGAAAGCGTTCTTTTATTTTCAGCAGTTCATTTATGTCGACGAAATCGAATAACATATAATCTATAATTACAACGGCCTCTGGATCAGAGGTAAGCCGTTGAATCAATTCTTCTTTGTTTTTTACTTCTGAAATGGTTTTAAATCCTTTCAGCTTTTGTGATAAAAAGAGAAGTCCTGCTTTAGTAATATCTTGTATGTCCGCTATGATTAATTCGCTCATGGAAAAAATTCAATCCGTTTTATTCATTCATGATCTCAGTCTGTCTGTCTATGGATGCCTGATGGATGGCTTTAAATACTTTTTCAACCAACTCCCTGTTTAATCCGAGCTGTTTAGCTTCTGCCGTGACCCGGTTCAATATCTTTTCCCATCGGTCGGGTTGTAAGATCGTGATATTATTCTGTTTTTTGTACTGTCCGATGTCTTCTATTATTTTCATTCGGTTGGCTAATGTTTCCAATACCATGTTATCTAAATTATCTATCTTTTCTCGAAGTTCTTCGATCATAAGTTGACAGTTGGAATCCAAGGATTGTTCCGTCCTGATAATTAGCTTCGATAAAATGTGTTTAAGCGTTTGCGGTGTAACTTGTTGTTCTGCATCACTTAATGCTGAAGCGGGACAAATATGAGATTCGATAATTAAGCCGTCAAATCCGAGATCCATGGATTTTTGGGCTATTTCCTGGATGTATTCGGAATGTCCGCCGATATGACTGGGATCACAAAATAGGGGTAGATTTTTAATTCTTCGTTTTAATTCGATCGGGATCTGCCATTGCGGAGGATTCCGGTAGATTAAATTATTATACGAGGAAAATCCACGGTGGATAGCTCCCAATCGGGTTAAACCACATAGGTTCAGACGTTCGAAGGCCCCGATCCATAACTCGATATCCGGATTTATCGGATTTTTTATTAATACGGGAATATCCACTCCTTTTAATGCTTCTGCAATCTCCTGGACCGCAAAGGGGTTAGCCGTCGTCCGTGCTCCTATCCATAACAAATCGATACCGGCAGAGAGAGCCATCTCCACGTGGTGGCCATTGGCAACCTCCGTTGAGACTTTCATGTTCAACTCTTCCTGAACGCGTTTTAACCAGGAAAGCCCTTTGCTCCCGACTCCTTCGAAAGAATTGGGACGCGTACGCGGTTTCCAAAGGCCGGCCCGTAAAATGTCGATGCCGTTATTTTTTAATTCTTGTGCCGTATGGAATAGTTGAAATTCGCTTTCCGCACTGCAAGGACCTGCGATAATCAATGGCCGACGGGTATCGGAGAAAAAATTCCATTCCGTGTATGGATATATATCCGGTTTGGACAACATACTATAATTATTTTGTAATCAATGTTTTGTATATCAGATGTATTTGATTTTATTCGTTAGAAAGAAATCTTTCAAAGATATTCTTTTCTTTTTTAATAGACGCCTAATTGCATATTATTTCTAACTTTGTGAAAACTAATTTGAAAAGAAAAAACGATGATAAATGAGGAAAAAAGGTTGTATTTATTGGATGCTTACGCGTTGATTTACCGCTCGTATTACGCGTTTATCAATAATCCGAGGATTACAACGACGGGGATAAATACTTCGGCAACTTTTGGTTTTTGTAATTTTCTGCTGGAACTGTTGGAAGAAGAAAAACCGACTCATTTGGCTGTTGTTTTTGATCCGGAAGGACCCACATTTCGGCATGAAATGTATCCTCAATATAAGGCCCAGCGTCCTCCCATGCCGGAAGATTTGAAGAAATCCGTTCCCTATATAAAGAGAATAATTCAAGGATTGGGGATCAATTTGATTGCCGTGGACGGTTTTGAGGCGGATGATGTTATCGGAACCTTGGCTAAAATCGGAGAGAAAGAAAACTTTCAAGTCTATATGATCACTCCGGATAAAGATTATGCCCAGTTGGTGAGCGAGCGGGTGTTTATGTATAAGCCGGGACGGGCTGGAAACAAGTCGGAAGTGTGGGGGATTGCGGAAGTTCTGGATCACTTTGGAATAGAGCGGGTGGAACAGGTCATTGATATTTTGGGATTGATGGGTGATTCTGCCGATAACGTTCCGGGATGTTCCGGGGTAGGACCGAAGAGCGCTTCTTCTTTGATTTATAAATACGGGAGTATCGAAGGTATATATCAGCATATAGAAGAGCTGAAAGGGAAACAAAAAGAAAATTTATTGGCTTGTCAACCCACGGTATTTTTATCGAAAGAGTTGGTAACGATCAATAGCGAGGTTCCAGTAAATATCTCTATACAAGATTTAATTCGGACGGAGATAAAAGAAGAGGTGTTGGAACCGATATTTAAAGAGCTGGAGCTTTTTTCCTTGTCTAAACGGATATTTTCGATCGAGCACACTGAAGTTTCGATTGAATCTTTGCACGAGGAAGAGGTTTCTTATCAGGAAATTCAAAGCGAAAGAGAGTTGAATGAATTGATCGGGGTATTGGAAGAGTCCTCGGAATATGTTTTGCATTCAGTATTCGGGGATGGAACCCTCTATAACTCTTATCCGACTTATCTTGCTTTTTCTGTTCGGGCTAATCGGATGCGTTATTTGCGATTACCCTTAGAAAAAGAAGCTGCCGAGAAAATGATCGGAAGGTTGAGATCCGTCTTTGAAAATCCGGATAAAATATTGATTTCTAATGATGTGAAAAATGATATCATCTGGTTACGTCGGGCAGGAATTGAAATTAAAAATCGGATTTTTGATATAAAAATCGCGCATTACGTGTTGCAGCCGGATAGCTCGCACGAGTTGGAACGCATCGCCCTGGAGTTACTGAATTATCGGTTGGTTAAGGGAGATGACGGCGATAGTCAGCAGCTTACGTTGTCTTTTGAAGATGATTCCGTTAAGAATAAGGATTTTGAGGAGAGGACCGATATTCTTTTCCGGTTGAAAGGGAGACTCAAAGAGGCCTTGGAACAGGTCGGCTTATATACTCTTTTCGAGCAGTTGGAGATGCCTTTGGTTTTTGTTTTGGCAGACATGGAGTATGAAGGTGTTGCTATCGATAAGGAGGCATTGAAAGAGTTGTCCGAGGAGTTGAAATTAAAGATTGCAGATTCCGAAAAGGTTATTTATAAAATGGCGGGAAAAGAGTTTAACATCAGTTCGCCTAAGCAATTGGGGGAGGTGTTGTTCGACGATATGAATATCGGGGGAACGAATAAAAAGACCAAGACGGGTCAGTATAGCACTTCCGAACAGGTTTTATCCAAGTTGGAGGGTGAACATTCGATCATTGAACACATATTGACCTACCGTGGATTGAAGAAATTATTAACCACTTATGCAGAGGCTTTGCCTACCTATGTTGATCCGGGTACCGGTAAAATTCATACGCGTTTTAATCAGGCAGAAGCGGCTACCGGTCGTTTAAGTAGTTTGAATCCCAATCTGCAGAATATTCCCGTTCGGACAGAAGAGGGGAGGAATATCCGGAAAGCTTTTATTACCGGGGATCCTGATTACTGCTTCTTTTCTGCCGATTATTCACAGGTGGAGCTTCGATTAATGGCTCATTTGAGCGGAACGAAAGAGTTGATAGATGCTTTTTTGAACGGGGAAGATGTGCATGCAGAAACGGCCGCAAAAATTTATCATGTACCTTTGAATGAGGTTACGCCGGAAATGAGGCGTCGGGCTAAGACGGCTAATTTCGGAATTATTTACGGAATTTCGGCTTGGGGATTGGCCGAGCGATTGAAGATCCCGCGAAAAGAAGGGAAAGAGTTGATAGACGGTTATTTTAATCTTTATCCCGGAGTGAAACAGTATATGGAGAAATCCGTCGAAAAGGCCAGGAAACAAGGATATGTGGAAACCATCATGGGAAGGCGGCGTTATTTGAGGGATATCAATTCCAGGAATGCTGTCGTTCGCGGGGTAGCGGAACGGAACGCCGTAAATGCTCCGATACAAGGATCTGCTGCCGATATCATTAAAAAGGCGATGATCTGTATCCATCAGGAGATCGCGCGGAGAGGGTTAAAGTCCAAAATGATATTGCAGGTACATGACGAGTTGAATTTTAAATGTCATAGGGAAGAGTTGGAAGAATTAAAAGGGTTGGTCGTGGATTGTATGGAAAATGTGATTAAACTTGCCGTACCCTTGACCGTAAGTACCGGATACGGGGAAAACTGGTATGAAGCCCATTAATATTGTGTATAAATAATTTTATTCATGCGTGGAGAACAAGTTGATACGTTGCATTTGCCATTAACAGGAGCATCGGCAGATTCTGTTATTCGGCCTGTTTCTCTTTTTGAAAAAAAGGTATCTGTAAGGGAAGAATTTCTGTTTGACACCATTGCATCCTCAACAGCTCCTATCGGTTCATGGAAGGATGTTCCCTTGAAAGGACAACAAGATGTGGATTTTATGTCCGGGGTATTGTTGTATACGATTATCTTTTTAGGACTGTTGGCGTTTATCCGATTGAGAGGGAAAGGGCTGTTCTCTGGCTTATTCGGTTTCTTTTTTAAACAGAAAAACCAGGAGAAAGTATACACGGAAGGACTTCGTCCCAATTATTTTTTTCTGTTTATAACGTTTTGTCTTTCTGCTTCCGTTCTTTCTATATTTTTGGTTTACCTGATCAATGGCGATTTTATTTTTGACGACTCTGTTATTGTTTTTGCTTTCCTTGCGGGATATCATTTGCTCCTGGTCGGTTTTATTCGTCTTTTGGGTTGGACGTTTAATGCTCGTTATTGTGCCAAAGAGATGGTCACAAACTTGTGGGTTTACAATACGGTGATTGGATTAATGATTTCTCCTTTTGTTATCGCGTTGTTTTATGTCCGTCCGACTTCCGTTCAGCCGTTGATTTATTTTATTTTTACCATATTTTCTATCTATTTGATTTTTAGATTTATAAGATTGATTAAAATATTATTTGAATATAGAGTTTCAATTTTATATATGATTTTGTACCTTTGTGCGCTCGAAATACTGCCATTTCTTGTAATATACAAGATGTTGGAAGAGATAATTGAAGCAAGTGTTAATTAAAAACATACAGCATTGAGGATCAAGAAAATATTAGTTTCGCAGCCTAAGCCAACAACAGAAAAATCTCCCTATTTTGATTTGGCTGAGGAGTATGGTTTGAAATTAGAGTTCAAATCTTTTATTAAAGTGGAGGGTGTCTCCGGAAAAGAATTTCGGCAACAACGAATCAATATACTTGACTATACGGCCATTGTTTTTACAAGTCGAACGGCTATTGATCATTTTTTTAGGATTTGTAACGAGATGAGAGTTGTCGTACCGGACACGATGAAATATTTTTGTATTTCCGAGTCAGTGGCTTTCTACTTGCAGAAGTATATCGTATATCGGAAAAGAAAGATTTTCTATGGCGATAAAAAAGTAGAGGATATGACCAAGGTTTTGTTGAAGCATAAGACAGAGCATTTTTTTGTTCCTCTCTCCGATGTGCATAAAGAAAACGTGCCGGGATTGTTAGACGAATTGCATTTAAAATACACGAAGGCTGTTTTATATAAAACGGTAGCGAATGATCTCGTGGATGAAATTCCTGATTTGAAGGAGTTCGATATCATTGTATTTTACACTCCGGCGGGAATAAAATCTTTATTTCAAAACTACCCGAATTTCGAACAGGGTACGACTGTGATTGCCGCTTTCGGCCCGGCGACAGCAGAAGCAGTGGAAGAAGCGGGTTTGAGGTTGGATATTAAGGCACCCACGGAAAAGGCGCCATCCATGACGATGGCTTTGGAACAGTTCATTAAGGCTTATAATAAAGAGAATAAGAAGTGATAAAATGGACATCGGACGATGTCCATTTTTATTCTGTTTGTGATCATGAATCGAGAGACAATAGGATATACGTTTTGTAAGGCCGAGCGCTTGTGTAGTAGAAGTCGTTTTGAGCGTCTCCTATCGTCGGGTTTTAGCTTTATCTCTTATCCTTTGCGGGTGATTGTATACGTGTCGGAACGAGAGGAAGAGGAATTTCCCGCCCGGATGGCTATCAGTGTTTCTAAAAAACGTTTTAAGAGAGCGGTAAAGCGTAACCGGGTAAAACGTTTGGTACGGGAAGCCTATCGATTGAACAAGTTTCATCTGTATGGAAATATTCCGGAAAATGAAACATGGAATATGTTATTTATTTATCTGAATGACTCGATTGTGAAGTACGATAAAATTGAAAAAGCAATAACAGGTGCCTTTAAGAAAATGGAAACTCATATTAAAAAGGATCGTGATAGGAGTGTTGTTGATACCCCTTAAGTTTTATCAGCATTGTTTATCGCCTTTAAAGCCTCCCACTTGTCGTTATACGCCCACGTGTTCCCAATACGCGATAGAGGCCATACGAAAGCATGGCCCTGTAAAAGGACTGTGGTTGGCCGTCAAACGGATATGTTCCTGCCATCCTTGGGGTGGTTCGGGATACGATCCTGTCCCGTGAATTTGTAATATTCCGGAATATATATTATTTTCGTTCTTATGTAATAAACTAAGGTTATGAATAGAAGTACGCGTATCGTCCTGAGCATTCTCGGTGTTTTCATCTTGACATTGGGAATTTTAAGTTTAAAGGAAGATGAAAAACGTTTTGAAGTCAGTAAAGGTTTAAATATTTTTGCGACCCTTTTTCGGGATGTGAACCTTTTCTATGTCGATGAGATAGAACCGGAAAAATTAGTACAGAGTGGAATTGATGCCATGCTGAAATCGCTGGATCCTTATACGGTCTATTATCCGGAATCGAAGATGGATGAGTTTAAGATGATGACAACGGGAGCTTATGCGGGTATCGGTTCGATTATCAGTATGAAAGACGACTATGTGGTGATTCGGGAGCCTTATCGAAATTCCCCGGCCGATAGAGCCGGACTCCTGCCGGGCGACTTGATTCTTGCCATAGACGGGATGGATATGAAAGGGAAAAATACGGAATTTGTCAGTCAGCATCTGAAAGGGCAACCGGGAAAAGAGGTTACGATAAAGATAAAGCGCTTGGGAGAGGAGAAGCCTATGGAGGTGAAGGTGGTCCGGGAAAACGTTCAGTTGCCGAGTGTCCCTTATTACGGTATGTTCGACGATAAGATCGGTTATATCTATTTTACCGGCTTTACGGATAAGTCGGCGGAAGATGTGCGCCGGGCTATTATGGATTTGAAACAGCAGGGGGCGGAGTCTTTGATTTTGGATCTGCGTGGGAACGGCGGAGGTTTGTTGGATCAGGCTGTGGAAATAGCTAACTATTTTTTACCTCGCAATACATTGGTAGTTAATACGAAAGGAAAGATAAAACAATGGGATAAGGAGTATTTTACTTCCAATAATCCGATCGTCCCCGATATGAAACTGGCCGTTTTAATCGACCGTTCTTCTGCGTCCGCTTCTGAAATTCTTTCCGGTTCTTTACAGGATTACGACCGGGCCGTGATTATTGGAGAACGTTCTTTCGGTAAAGGATTGGTTCAGACGACCCGTGATTTGGTATATAATACGAAATTGAAGGTAACCACGGCGAAATATTATATCCCGAGCGGCCGTTGCATACAGGCCGTGGATTACGCTCACCGGAATCCGGACGGAAGCGTGGGCACCATACCGGATTCTTTGATTACGGCTTTTAAAACGAAGGCGGGACGAACCGTATATGACGGGGGAGGAATTACTCCGGATGTAAAAATAGAACCGGAAAAATACGCTAAAATCACGCAGGAATTGGTAATAAAGGATATGATTTTCGATTTTGTCAATGAGTATGCGTTGACACATCCCTCTATTCCTGCTCCGGCGACCTTTGAGTTAACGGATGAAATCTATAATGACTTTAAAAAGTATTTGAAAGAGCATCAGTTTGAATATGAAACGGCATCGCAAACGGCTTTGGATAAGTTGGTCGAAACGGCTAAGTCCGAAAAATATTATGATCAGGTAAAAGGTCATATAGATCGTTTAAAAGCCGAGTTGGGGCACTCCATCGACCGGGATCTGGATTTGTTCCGGAAAGAGATCGGCGAGATCCTTTCCGACCAATTGATGGGACGGTATTATATGCAGGATGGAGTGATCGAATACCGAATGAGACATGACCGGGATGTGGCCAAAGCTGTCGAAATGCTTTCCGATGAGGAGGAGTACCGGAAAATTTTAAAATAAAAGTAGGCAGTAGTTTTTGATTTTTCAAAAAACTACTATATTTGCAGCGCAATTGCCCTATGGTGTAATGGTAGCACTCCAGATTCTGGTTCTGTCTGTCTGGGTTCGAGTCCTAGTGGGGCAACAAGCTGAAAAATATCCCTTGTAACGTTAAAGTTACAAGGGATATTTTTTTAATCGGATGGGGGAGCGTTTTTATAAATAGTTTAATCGATACGTCTCTTTTGAATAACATCGAACCCTTCACTCGCTTGTCCGTAACCGAATATAAGTCTGATCCTTCTATTTTTGATCGTACTGTTTTTTTCTGTGTTAATATGAATATTGTTATCTTTTATAAAGACGCTAAACCAATCTCCCGTTATTGTATCATTATTATGCCTAACTTCATAGATTGTAATAGAATCAGCTATAGGATAATCACAAAGACGATAAAAAAAATACGGCATCGTAATCTTGTTTATTTTTACGGATATTTCGTGACTCGCCGAATTTAATACTAATGCCTCTACATCGAATAAGGTTTTTGCAAACTCTTCTTCTTTTTCAGAACAGGAATAAATAGAAATAATACAAAGTAGGTAGATGGTATAAAGAAACATGTTTTTTATCATATGTTTATAAGTAAGGTTTAATACTGGGGATCGATATATGGTGAAACGGGTCTAAATCTGCAAATTCTTTGACCAAATCCAAAGCTTTTTGATAATCTTTTTCCACTTTATTTTCAGTTTCATTTTGGGTTGTGGAAATTATTTCATCTGTGTTATTACTGCAACCGGATAAAATAAGCAATACGCATACTATGAGATAAGATGTTTTCATAAAATGAAGATTGAATGACTACTATTGTTGTTTATAATTGGATGTAAATATAGACGAATATTCTATATTTGTATTATTAATTCAATATTAATCTATTGAATTATCGTATTGTATTAACTCG
The DNA here is from genome assembly GCF_024741215.1 of Gabonibacter chumensis. NCBI lineage: Bacteria > Pseudomonadati > Bacteroidota > Bacteroidia > Bacteroidales > Porphyromonadaceae > Gabonibacter > Gabonibacter chumensis. Next base: position 645,981 of record NZ_JANSKB010000001.1, read on the forward strand.
GCGGTGATAAAACAAAAAAGAGGGTATAAAAATAAAAGCGCTATCCCGACGGACAGCGCTTTATAAGTTAAGTAGTCTTAGGGCCGACTGTTATTCCAACCCCAAAACGGTTTTACCTTGTTTGAAGAAGATATCTTTCGGAATTCCGGCTCCGGCGATTTTATCCAAATCTTTTTGGAGGGATGGAGGGATGACTCCTTTGGCTGCAATCAAGGCTTGTGCGCCGGCGATGTCTCCGTTACCTTGCAAGGTAATGTATTCCCCGGCGATAACGCCGATGTCTTTTTTCATTTTTTCAAAATCGATGGTATAGTATCCGGTCGTTTCGTCTTTCGTGATGGCTCCGCTTTCCATGAAATGGTTAAATTGAAGCATGTTGGCTTTCCCGTGTGCGCTGGCTGCACCGAACCGCACGGATCTGAAAATACCGGCCACGAAAGTAACGTAGTTGTCCATCAAATCTTTGTCTTTCAGAATGCCCCAATCGGCTAACTGAGTGAGGCAATACAACCCGAGGATATCGGCTTTGGCCTCTTCGATTGAAGTATAAGTATTTTGTAAAGCGGAGCGAACCTCCTGCTTGTCCTTGATCGTGTAATTGACGCCGAGACCGTGTGCCACTTCATGGAACATGGTGTTTTCGAAGAAGGCATCTCCTTTCACGTGTTTTTGTTGTTCCGGAGTGATCACTAATTTGGAGATAGGAACCACCATCGTCTGGAATTTGGCATCCATCGAGTTCTTGAGCTGCAATTTGCGACTTCCTTTGGCGGCGTGTACTCTTGGATCGTTCGGAAGGTTGATGGCTATATTTTTACTGCCGGCATTGCAATCTCCGGCATAATAGATTACGTCGTAAGCGTTTAAATCGGCGTTGGCATTGGCCTTCTCCTGTTTATAAGCGGACGGTACCGGAAGATTTTCTTGTAATTTGGGTAAATATTGGGCGTATAAGGAGAGCTTTTTACTCCACTCTTTGTCTTTGACTAAAATCTGACCGGAATGTGAAGCCTTGTAACCGAAAAGTTGGTCTTCATAGGTTTCGATCGGACCTACTACAAAATCTAAGGTGTTGTTTTGCATATCCATCCACGCTAAATCGCTGGCGAGATAATCGTCTGTCAAAAGAGCCTGGGAGCGTAGTTCCAAATACTTTTTCAATCCCGGATCTTCTGCTAATTCTGCGGCTCGTTTTAGTAATTCCGCGGCTTTGGCCGTCTCTTCGGGATAAGCCTCGTGGAACGGCACGACAATCAGCTGGCCGGAAGTATCCCGTCTGATAACGCTGTACCAATCGGTTTTCCGTGGATCTTTCAATGCCTGGAACTCCTCTTTGGTCATGTCGGCCGGGTAGAAATTGGCTCCTAAAGGTTTAGGGCCTACGCCTTCGATAAAAGGTTTATTGTCGTTTAACCGATCCCATGGTCCGTAGTTGATTTTGATATATTTCTGTGCATAGGGATCCGGGTTTTGAGCGAGTAATTCTTCTTTATCTCCATAAGCATTTTGCCAGAAAATTTCTTCCATGATGTCCGCTACCTCGATAAGGATAGGTAGCATTTTTTTCTCGTTTTCGGTTAGCTTACTCATGTCCGTCGTGAGTGTAAACTCGGCGTATTGGTCGGCAAGCGGCTTATAAGGGCTTTCTTTGGTCTCCTTTTTGGCCTCTTTACAAGAGAACGCAAAAGAACCTAAAAGTAAAAATAGGAATAGTTTTCTCATTTTGGGTTGTGTTTTTAAGTTATGCCGGCGAATTTATAAAAAGGAGGGGATTAATTGTTATAAAACGAGAAAAAATTGCTGTTTGCAAAAGAACAATAAAGGATTTTCGAAAAGGTTCCTTTTCAATTTGTCCTCTTTTTCATTTGCATTCGAGCTTGAATAGAATCTCCCGCGTGAGTTCTACCGAACTGAATGGGAAAACAGAGTTGTTTCCGGTCGTTGCCGATTACCGGATAAATAACAGGTCAGAATGTGATGCCTATCCCTATGCTATATGGATGTAGTTCTGGTCCTTTATTGGTTTTAAACATCCGGTTCAGGGAATAATTTCCCCATACGGCCAGATGTCCGTATCCGGCACGAAGAGTGGCATCGACCTTGACCGGGGTCATGCTGAAATTCCCGGAATCTTTTAAACGGCGTTTTTTCCCGTCCTCTTTTTTATAGACGACCTTTGTTTTCGTGTGTAACCTCAGACCTCCCGTAAGTCCTCCCGATACAAAGGCTTTGGTTCTACTCTTGCCGGGGAATTGGACTTCGAACAGCAAAGGAATGGTAAGATATAGGTTTTTGAAAGAGCTTTTTTTCACATGCAAATCGGTTAACGGATCGTCATGAATTACTCCGTGTTCATCCTTTACGATCGTATTTTTGTGTTTGAAACGAAAACGTTGATACTCCAGGCCGAGTCCGGTTACCAACCCGATGGTGTTGGACGGATTCAGGCGTATGCCTTTTTGGATTAAATTAAATTGCATAACCCATGAATTCCCCCTGTCCAATTCCATGTAGGCGGTTCCTCCGGATTGGATATAGTTTGTATTGTCGAAATTGATGAAACCGAAGAAGAAACCGCTCCAGTGACCTTTAAAATAGAGGAAATTATTGTTTTGATAAGAGTGACGGTGTAACGGATCGCTTAATATTTCCGTCGGGTTGGCTCTTCTTTTTTCTCTTTTTTCCTGTAAATAGATTTGTTTGAATTCCCCTTTCGTCGTATCTGATTTTGTTTTTTGAGCCCATACGGGACAAGCGATTAGGAGAATCGTAAAAAGAAGTATTGTTTTCATGGTGATGAAGATAGTTTATATTGCTGTATTTTTCGTTTTATCTTATATAAAGGTTACGGTTTCGGATTGAAAGAGACAGAATGGAAAAATTTTTCTTTTTGTATGAGAATTTCATTCAAAAGTTTCGATTTTCCCCCGATGACGATTTGGTACATGCAATTATTTCTGAATATAAACCGTTTATAATAGATCATGTTATCCTTGTCTTTCGTTATAGTATAACAGATTTCTTTTATCTCCATATCTTTATGCGGGATGTTTTTTTCTTCTTTCAGGACGGCCGATTCCATTGTCAGGGTCTCTTTTTTCATTTGTTGGTACAATTGCGTTACGGTAAGGTCTTTGAATGTCCCTTTTTCCGTATTCAATTTCGTACATACGACGCCGAATACACAGGTTAGATTTTTGGTTTGGAAAATCCATGATTGAGCACCTTCGATCTCTTTTTTTAAACGTTGGGCATGATTGGGAAATAGAAACGAGAGGTGATCCGGACCTTTAACCCGTATCCATTCGTCACTTGTTGAACTAAAAGTGAGCAGGCCTGCCAGAACAAGATGAAGTATATGCATATGAATCGTTTTATTTTGAAAGTTAAAGATATTAATTATTATTTTTGTGGCCAAACTTATAAATAAGATCTCTCTAAAATTACGTACATCTTATGATTATTGGAGGAAAAAACGTGGGAGAAAGGCCATTGATATTGGCACCGATGGAGGAGGTTACGAATCCTCCCTTCCGTAAATTTTGTAAGCGTTATGGTGCAGACTGGCTGTATTCCGAGTTCGTTTCTGCAGATGCTTTAGTACGTTCGGTGAATAAGACCGTGAAAAAATTGACGATAGAGGATAGTGAACGACCGGTAACCATACAGATTTACGGACGCTTTATCGAATCGATGGTAGAAGCGGCTAAGATCGTAGAGACCGTGCGACCGGATTTTATCGATATTAATTTTGGGTGTCCGGTGAAACGGGTAGCTGCAAAGGGTGCGGGGGCAGGTATGCTCAGGGATATCCCCTTGATGGTGGAAATGACGCGGCAGATCGTCCGGGCTGTAAATATTCCGGTGACGGTAAAAACCCGCTTGGGATGGGATTGCGATCATATTATGATCGATGAGGTGGCAGAGCGGTTGCAGGATGTCGGAATCAGTGCTTTGGCCATTCACGGCAGAACCCGTTCCCAGATGTACAAGGGAGAGGCTGACTGGGAACCTATCGCCCGGGTTAAAAGTAATCCCCGGATAAGGATTCCCGTTATTGGAAATGGGGATATAGATTCTCCTCAAAAGGTAAAGGAGGCCTTTGAGCGTTATGGTGTCGACGGCGTGATGATTGGTCGGGCTACGATCGGGAAACCTTGGATTTTCAAACAGATAAAACATTATCTCTCCACTGGTGAAGTGCTGCCCGAATTGACGGTAGCAGAACAGATCGATATCATTAAAGAGCAGATACTCTTATCTATGGAGTGGCTGGATGAGGTTCGCGGATTGTTTCACATGCGCCGGCACATGGCTTGTATGTTTAAGGGCTTGTCTCATTTCAGAGATTTAAGGATAGAGATGCTACAAGCCCCTAATATAAAAGTTTTGTGGGAGGTTTTTGACCGGATCAACGAGAGATATGGCTCCGGAGCATTAAACGGAGAGAATTCCGTAAAAGAGGGCGGCGATTCCACACCCGATTAAAGGTCCGAAAACGGGAATCCACGCGTAGTCCCAATGACTGCTGCCTTTTCCGGAAATAGGCAGGATGGCATGCACGATTCTGGGAGCGAGATCCCGTGCCGGATTGATAGCGTATCCGGTGACTCCTCCTAACGAAAGACCGATAGCCCATACGATGAAAGCCACGGGGATGGCACCGATAGAGCCTAAGCCGATGGGAGTGGTCGTATCCACGTCGGCAATGAGTTCTGCCCCGGTGATATAAAAGACGGAAAACATCAGGACGAAAGTTCCGATTACTTCACAAGAAAGATTGATGATGTTATGCCGTATTTCCGGAGCCGTGCAGAATACGCCTAATTTTGTGCCCGGATTATCCGTCGCGTTGAAATGATCGTAATAAATAATCCAGACAAGCAGGGCTCCGAGGGCTGCTCCGATCATTTGGGCGATGAGGTAGAACGGTACGTCGCTCCAGGGAAATTTTTCCGTGATGGCGAAACCGATTGTAATGGCCGGATTCAGATGAGCCCCGCTATATGGCCCTGCAATTACTACTCCGGCAAATACGGCTAATGCCCAAGCCGTGGTAATCGTGATCCACCCCGCGCCGAATCCTTTGGTTTTATTCAATACCACGTTGGCAACCACTCCATCCCCGAGGAGAATCATGACCATTGTTCCGATAAGTTCAGCTGTAAAAGGAGACATGATGATATAATTTTAAATTGAAAATGACGGTTGTAAGTGTTGGATGTAAAGGATAGCGAAAGAATTCAGAATTCGGTGGTTCAAACGAATCGCCCAATCGTGAAATCACGTAATCACCACGGATCGGATTTTATGTTACTCTTCCCAATCGCGTACCCGTTCCACGGCTTTATGCCACATGTGTAAAAGTTGTTTCACATGTTCGTCGGTATCCTGAGGTTCGAAAACCCGGTCGATGCTCCATTGTTCCTGAAGCTCTTCCGTACTTTCCCAGTATCCGGTTGCCAATCCTGCTAAATAGGCGGCTCCGAGGGCTGTCGTTTCCAATACCTTCGGGCGTACGACTTTAGCTTTGCAGATATTACTTTGGAATTGCATAAGAAAGTTGTTGGCTACGGCTCCTCCGTCGACTCTTAATTCCGGAGAGGCTTGTTTCATGTCGTGTTCCATGGCCTGGATCACGTCATATACTTCGAAAGCAATTCCTTCCAAGGCAGCTCTTGCGATATGTTCCGGCGTGGTTCCCCGGGTAATGCCTATGATACCCCCTCGGGCATATTGGTCCCAGTAAGGAGCTCCCAAGCCTGTCAGGGCCGGAACGAAATATACGCCTCCGTTATCGGATAGGGAACTTGCCATAGGCTCGCTGGCAGAGGCCGTGGAGATGAGCTTAACTCCGTCTCTCAGCCATTGGATGACAGCACCTCCCACGAAAACGCTGCCTTCAAGGGCATAGGTAACTTCTCCTTTAATTTTCCAGGCGATCGTGTTCAATAGGTTATTTTTTGATTTGACTACTTTGTTCCCTGTGTTCATTACCATAAAGCATCCCGTTCCGTATGTCGTTTTCGTCATTCCCGGGAAGAGACAAAGTTGGCCGAAAAGAGCAGCCTGTTGATCTCCGGCGATTCCGGCAATCGGTATTTTGGTGGAGAACAAGGTCGTTGCCGTTTCGGAATAGATCTCGCTGCTGGCTTTTACTTCCGGTAATAGGGATTCGGGAATATGGAACAGCTCCAATAGCTCTTTATCCCATTGTAGCGTGTGAATATTGAATAACATGGTCCGGGAAGCATTACTGACATCGGTAACATGGACTTTCCCTTGGGTAAATTTCCAGACAAGCCAGCTGTCGACCGTACCGAAACAAAGTTTCCCTTTCTCTGCGCGTTCCCGTGCTCCTTCGACATGGTCTAATATCCATTTGATTTTTGTTGCGGAAAAATAAGCGTCTATGATCAAACCTGTTTTTTCCCGGATCATATCGCCGTATCCGTTTTCCTGCAATTCCTTGCAAATATCGGCCGTCCGCCGGTCTTGCCATACGATGGCCCGGTAAACGGGAATGGAGGTCTCGCGATCCCATATGATCGTGGTTTCCCGTTGATTGGTGATCCCGATACAGGCAATATCCAATCCTGTCAGGTTACCTTTGGCGATCACCTCGGCCGCAACCGAAGATTGGGAGTACCAGATCTCCGAGGGATCGTGTTCCACCCATCCGGGACGGGGAAAATGCTGTTCTATCGGTTTTTGCGACATGGCAATGACGTTGCCGTTATGATTGAAGAGCATGGCGCGGGAAGAAGTTGTTCCCTGATCCAAGGCCAGTACGTATTTTTCGGTTTTCATGATTCTGTTTGTTTTATCGTTAAGGCTTATCTTCTCTACGGGATTTAGGATTTTTTGTTACAAATTTTATTCTAAAAAGCGTTTTTAACAAAATCATAAGCCATACGGGAGAAAAAAATGTCCTATCTTAGAATCGGTTTTAAAAGAATATAGAGATGAATAAACGAAGTGCTTTGTATGTTTTATTAGCGGCAGTATTATTTATTGTTATATTAAAGACATCCGTTATGGGAGAGAGAAATGAAAAGAAGTCGGCTCTTTTGGAGAAGGGTGCGATAGAAACGATTATGGGACGCAAAAGTGTCCGGAAGTATTTGAATAAACCGGTAGAGGAGGAGAAGATTACGACTTTATTGAAAGCGGGGATGGCCGCACCTTCGGGAAAGGATACCCGTCCTTGGGCATTTGTGGTTGTGACAAAACGGGCTGCGTTGGATTCGATGGCCGCGGGATTGCCTTATGCGAAAATGTTGATTCAAGCTCCTTTGGCTATCGTGGTTTGCGGGGATCCCTCGGTATCCTCCTATTGGTATTTGGATTGTTCGGCAGCCACGCAAAATATACTATTGGCAGCCGAAGCATTGGAATTGGGGGCTGTCTGGACAGCAGCCTATCCGTACGAAGACCGGATGGATGTGGTACGCGAATATAGCCAATTGCCTGAAAATTTGGTCCCGCTCTGTGTTATTCCGATCGGCTATCCCGACGGTCCGCAAAAAGTAAAAGACAAATATGACCCGAATAAAATATCGAGAGTAGAATAAGATAGTGAGATTGGGTGATTCGGCGATTAAAATAATCACAAGGTGGCATAATCACGGAATCGCCCAATTTTTATAGAGTCGCTAATGCTTTTCTCAACCGTTTTAGGGTCTCTTCCTTGCCCAATATTTCGATAATATCGAACATATGAGGCCCGTCGGCCGAACCGATGATGGCTAAACGGAACGGATTCATGACTTTACCGAATCCGATCTCTTTACCGGTAACCCATGCTTTCACGGCTTCTTCGGTATTGGCGGAGGTGAATTCGGATACTCCTTCCAGAATATCGATCAACTCCTGAACAAGGCCCGGCGTCTCCTCTTTCCAACTTTTTTTCACCCCTTTTTCGTCATAGGTTTCCGGTGCTTTATAGAAATACCCGGATGAAGCATATATGTCCGAAACGAAGTTGGCTCTCTCTTTTAATAATCGGCATATCTTTTCCAATTTTTCTATATCATAAGTGATACCGTCTTGGACGAGCATTTCATTCAATAAGATGGCCAGATCTTTGTCATTTTTTTGTACCAAATATTTATGATTAAACCATTTGGCTTTATCCGGATTGAAGCGGGCACCTGATTTATTAACCCGTTCCAATGAGAATTGATCGCAGAGTTCTTGTAGGGAGAAAAGCTCTTGATCCGTTCCCGGGTTCCAGCCCAATAGGGCTAACATATTGATGAAAGCCTCCGGGAGATAGCCGTCCTCCTTGTAGCCATGCCATTTTTCTCCCGTTTCCGGATCGGTAAATTCCATAGGGAATACGGGAAATCCCATTTTGTTTCCGTCTCGTTTACTTAATTTACCGTTTCCTACCGGTTTCAGGATTAGGGGAAGATGGGCGAATTCCGGCATGGTGTTTTCCCAACCGAAAGCTCGGTATAAAAGTACGTGTAGAGGCAGGGAAGGCAACCACTCTTCTCCCCGGATCACGTGCGATATTTTCATTAAATGATCGTCGACGATATTGGCTAAGTGATACGTCGGCATACCGTCGGATTTGAATAAAACTTTATCATCCAAAAGCGAAGTATTGAAATGTACCTCTCCCCGGATGATATCGCGTAAATACAGGTCTTCGTTTTCAGGCATTTTAAAACGGATCACGTAGTGGATACCGCTTTCCAACAAATTCTTAACTTCGTCGTCCTGCATATTCAACGAATTTTTGAGATTTTTTCGGGTAGCGGCGTTATACATGAACGTCTCTCCTTTGGCTTCGCTTGCCGTCCGTTGTGCGTTTAGTTCTTCGGCACTATCGAAAGAGTAGTATGCATTTCCGGATTCTACTAATTGTAACGCGTATTGCTTATACAGGGATTTGCGTTCACTTTGTCGGTAGGGACCGTATTCTCCTCCGACTCCGACACCTTCGTCCACGGTCAATCCGCACCATTTTAATGATTCTATGATATATTCTTCGGCTCCGGGTACATACCGGTTTTGATCCGTATCTTCTATTCTTAAAAGGAAATCACCACCGTGGTGGCGAGCAAATAAATAATTGAATAGGGCCGTTCTGACACCTCCTAAATGGAGTGCACCCGTGGGGCTGGGAGCAAATCTTACTCTAACTTTTCTGTCCATTTTTCAGTTTATTTATTGTAATTGATTATTATCGTCTTTTTCTTCGGTCTCTTTTTCCCGGTCCAATAGATTTCGAAAAAGATCTTTGGCGTATTGAATGGCAAAACGTTCGGCGTCGGCTTTCGCATGGAATCCGCTTCCGATTTGTTCCGCGTAACTAAATGGGGAATCCGGGCTCTCCGTTAAAAGAAACAGGGTGTAATTTGAATGATGATCCCGGCTTTTGCTGGTTAATCCAAACCAGAACTCCATACTTTTCCCTCCGGCATAGATTCGACGTCTGAATTTGTACATTACAGGTTACGTTTATTAGGGTTTTTAAAACTGATGATCGAAACGGCAATAGCGATGGATGCCATTGCGGCGATGTTAACGTAAACGGCGGTACGGTCTCCTCCATGAAACAACGAGAGAACACTTGAGATCATAATTAGAAATGCTGCAAGTATCAGTAGGTATCGAGATATACGCATAAGATCGAAGTTATTGATTGTTTCCTGTCGTGGCGTTTTTTACCGGATTGGCGTAAATTTCCAGAAAAATATTATTTAAAACAGAGCGGTTTCCGTTAAGACGTTCTATCTTTTCTGTCATCACCTGAATGAATTTCTCTTTTTCTTCCTTCGAATATTTCGAGGAAAAACGGGTTGTCCCGTGGAGTAAATCGTAAGCTATATAATTATTCGGCCATAATTTGAATCCGGAATGAATTTTAGAATCGATGTAGGTCGCTAATTCCGCTATCCGATCTCCATTATTCGATTGGGCATCGAGTTCGTCGAGCTCATGTTGAATGGGAGAACAAATCGTAAAGTGTACTCTTCCTTTGTAACCCGAAAGTCCCTGTTGCATGCTTCGCATATCTGCCGCCGGGGTTTTCACGTAATCACCGATACTTTTTTGATAAAGTTCATCGGTTTTTAAATCGTCACAGGGTTCCCATTCATATGAGATCGCAATCGGAACAATACGTAGTTCTTTAAAATTGTCAACAAACCCTTTGGGACCGCTCATCTTAAACATTTTGAGCAGACTGTGTTGCGTCCGGTCGTCCCCGTTCTTTGTTCTTCCCTCTTTTTGGGCGATCCACACGGAGTATTCATTTTCATGAATAATATCCCGGATATAATGTGAACGTAAAGAAGCGCTTGAAATCATATCTCTGACCGGTAATCCCCGTTCAATAATGAAACAGGCATTCAACTTTACCAGGTCCGTGACCCATTTATTTATTAACAGGTTACTTCCGATGGCAGCTTCACAGTAATGATCCCCCCGTTTCCTCAATAGCACATTGAGGATGGCAGAGTCGAGGATGATGTCCCTGTGATTGGTCACGAATAAATAGGATTTATCTTTTTCTATGTGTTCCAAACCTACCGCTGTGACGCCGTCTGTTGTTCCGGCGATGAGTCTTTCCATTACCGGTCCGAAGAAGCGGGCTTGGAATTCGTCTCTGGTTGTGATGCCTTCAAGTTTTTGTGCGATAAGGTTTTTATCGATTTTGGTCATATGAGAAAAAAGTTGCAAAAATTCTTCTGCCTGACTGAGACGCTCAACGGCTTCCGGAATCTCTGATCCTATATATGGCCTGATACTATCAAATTGGGGATCTGAAGTCATGTCTTGATCTTAAATTTAGAAATCTTTGGACAAAGATAGATAAAATGTTTGATAAACGAGTACTTGGTTTGCGATATTAAACGAAATGAACGTTCGTTTTCCCGGATTTCTAAAAAAGACAATAAAAAATAATCCTGAAAGACCGAGGTCATCCAGGATTATATCAAGTAGAAAAATACTATTTTACTCTTCCAGGGTATACTTCCAATGCCTTGGCTAATGTTTCCATCGCTCCTTTCAATTCGGAGATTTTTAAGACATAGGCTATTCTTACCTCGTCTTTACCTAATCCGGGAGTAGAATAGAAGCCGCTGGCAGGAGCAACCATTACGGTTTGCTTGTTGTACTCGAAGTCTTCCAGCAACCATTGAGCAAACTTATCCGCATCGTCTACGGGAAGTTTAACTACCGCATAAAAGGCTCCTTTCGGTTTGGGACAAACAACTCCGGGCATCTTATTTAAAGCTTCTACCATGAAATCCCTTCTCTCGATATATTCGTTGTAAACATCCTTAAAATACTCTTCCGGGGTATCCAAAGAGGCTTCCGCCAGGATCTGACCGATAGCGGGGGCGCACAAACGAGCCATGCCGAATTTAAGTGCGGCAGTCAGAACTTCTTTGTTCCGGGTGATTAAAGCCCCTACGCGCAATCCGCATTCGCTGTATCTTTTGGAAACGGAGTCCAGCAATATGACATTTTGCTCTATTCCTTTCAATTGCATCGTGGAGAAATGTTTGTGTCCGTCGTAACAGAATTCCCTGTATACTTCGTCCGAATAAAGGTAGAGGTCGTATTTCTTCACGATGGAAGCCAATTGTTCCAACTCTTCCTGTGAGTATAAGTAACCGGTAGGGTTATTCGGATTCACGATAACGATACCTTTCGTACGGGGAGTGATCAGCTTCTCAAATTCACTGACGGGAGGCAAGGCGAAGTTGGTCTCTATGCTGGATGTGATGGCTTTTACTTTTACACCGCACATAAGGGCGAAAGCCGTGTAGTTAGCATAGAATGGTTCCGGAATGATAATTTCATCTCCGGGATTTAAGGTAGACATAAAAGCAATGGTGATCGCTTCCGAGCCTCCTGTTGTAATCATGATATTGGTTTCATCGATTTGGATACCAATATTTTGATAATATTTAGCTAATTTTTTCCGGTAAGAGAGATTTCCGGCGGAATTCGTATAAGCGATGACTTTTTCCGTGCAATGTTTTAATGCTTCTAACGCAACATCCGGGGTTTGAATATCTGGTTGTCCGATGTTCAGGTGATATACTTTGATTCCTTTTTCTTTAGCTTTATCCGCAAAGGGAACTAATTTTCGGATCGGCGAAGATGGCATCGCCATCCCTTTTTCTGATATTTGTGGCATAGATTCGTGTTTAAGATGTTAAGTTTTGTGCACAAATATAATGCTTAATAATTAGAATTATCCTAAAAAACGGAGATTTTAAATGAAGTGATTGGGTGATTGAATGATGATGTGATTCGGAGGTTAAATTCGATGACCGGCTCTTTTAATCTGTAATTCGAACCGTCTGTCTGCAATGAGAGCACATTGTACGCCTCCTTGTGAACTGTTCGTGACGAGTTATTCCGCTAATTTTTTTAGCTTGTCGATGTCCAGTAGTTTGATTCTCCGTCCCTTGGATTCGAGAAGGCCTTCGTTTTTCAGGTCGGACAGCAGCCGGATAAGGGTTTCTGTTGCCGTACCTACAAAGTTGCTCAAATCTTCCCGGGTAACGCTTAATTTTAATGTTCCGTCCTCCTCCAAGCCGAAATCCCCGGCAATGAGTAGTAAGATTTCTGACAGTCTTGATTTGACGGATTTCTGTGCGATATCTTTGATATAGCGATTGGCATCTCCTAATTCTTTGCAGGCGATTTGCATCATTTCGTAGGCAAAGTTAGGGCTATTGGTGATCATATGCATCAAGGAGGCGTCCGGTATATAACATAAAATACAGTCCGATAATGTTTCTACGGAAGTACAGGCAGACTCTTTACGGATAACGGAACGAAAACCGAAAATATCACCTTCTTTCCCGAACCGAATGATCTGATCCTTTCCTTCGTTACCTGTCTGGAAAATCTTTACGATTCCGGAATACAGGAAATAACACCCCTTTATTCGAGAGCCTTCTTTGTAGATAAATTCTCCTTTTTTATAATGTTTGATCACGTTATCTGCAAGTAACTTTTCGATTTCCTGATCGGGCACATTCTTAAATGTCTTCTTGAATCTGGCGATGCATTCGATGTTTTCCGGTAATAAGATTTCTGCTTTCATGGCCTGGTTGAATAAACGCTATATCGAACAAATATAATTATAAATTGCTTCCGCATCAAATCCGCATTCTCGATATAATTGCTGTTGACTACCGTGTTCTATAAAACGATCGGGGATGCCCAATCGAATGACTTTGGCCGAATACCCGTGGTCGGCCATGAATTCGAGAACGGCACTACCCAAACCGCCGATGGTTGTCCCGTCTTCCAACGTAATGATTTTGGAGAATTTTTTAAAAACCGTGTGCAGTAACTCCGTATCTAAGGGTTTAAGAAAACGCATATCATAAATTGCAACAGAGCGGGGGGGATTTTTTTCAATTGCCTTTATGGCCTCTCGCCCGATAGCACCGATAGATAATACGGCGACCTCGTCTCCTTCGATAAGGCATCTTCCTTTTCCGATTTCGAGTTCCTTGAACGGAGTCCTCCAATGGAGTGCGGAACCGTTACCGCGCGGATAACGGATTGAAAAGGGACCTTTATCGGGAAGCTGAGCCGTATACATCATATTACGCAACTCTTCTTCGTCGAACGGAGCGGCAATCGTCATATTCGGTATGCAACGGAAGTACGCCAAATCGTAGGCCCCGTGATGTGTAGCTCCGTCTGCCCCGACCAAGCCTCCCCTATCAAGGCAAAAAATCACCTGTAGTTTTTGCAGTGCCACGTCGTGGATAACCTGGTCGTACGCTCTTTGCATAAAAGAGGAGTAAATATTGCAAAACGGGATATATCCCTGTGCGGCGAGTCCGGCGGAAAAAGTTACGGCATGTTGCTCGGCAATACCTACATCGAAACAACGGTCCGGCATCTCTTTCATCATAATGTTGAGGGAACAACCCGTAGGCATGGCAGGTGTAATGCCTACTATTTTTTCATTATTCCGAGCCAGTTCTAAAATAGTATGTCCGAATACATCCTGAAATTTAGGGGGAGTATCGGGCTTGTTTTCTTTGATCAGTTCACCTGTTTCCTTGTTGAATTTTCCGGGGGCGTGCCAGGTGGTCTGGTCCAGTTCGGCTTGCTTGAACCCTTTGCCTTTAACGGTAATGCAATGTAGCAATTTGGGACCCTGGATCGCTTTCAGATCCCGGAGTACCTTGATAAGGTGATTTACATCGTGGCCGTCTACCGGACCGAAGTATCTGAACCCCAGAGCTTCAAACAGATTGCTTTGTTTAAGCAGAAGTGATTTGACACTATTGTCTACTTTTTGAATGAAATTTCGCGCTCCCGGGCTGATCTTATTCAATCGTCCTAAGATTCGCCAAACGTCTTCTTTTAGTTTATTGTAAGTTTTGGAGGTGGAGATATCCAATAAATATTCATTCATGCCGCCGACATTCGGGTCGATGGCCATGTTATTGTCGTTTAAGATAACTAAGAGGTTGGCATTATTTATTCCCGCGTTATTCAATCCTTCGAAAGCCATTCCACCGGTCATGGCTCCGTCACCGATCACGGCCACGGAAAGTCTGTCTTTTTCTCCGTTTAATTTGGCAGCTACGGCCATGCCTAATGCCGCGGAAATAGAAGTTGAAGAGTGGCCGGTTCCGAAAGAGTCGTATTCGCTTTCACTTCGTTTAGGGAATCCGCTAATTCCTTTGTATTGACGATTCGTATCGAAATTTTCTCTTCGTCCGGTTAATATTTTATGAGGATAAGCTTGGTGTCCGACGTCCCATATCAGATTGTCGTAAGGGGTGTCGAAAACATAATGCAAAGCTACCGTAAGTTCAACGACTCCTAACCCTGCACCGAAATGGCCGGGATGTTCGGAACATTCGTCTATGATTTTTTGACGGAGTTCCTGGCACAGTTGAATTAAATCGTCTTCTGGGACTTTCTTTAAGTCGGCAGGAGAGTTGATAGTTTCTAATATATTTTTATTCACGATCAATAGTCTCTAAAGCGGGAAAAGGGATGCATTCTTTTCCGTTTAACTCCTTAAATTTAGTAAACGATTGTCCCGATGTTTTCACCCGTCATGACCTTTTTGAGGTTACCGGGGACATCCATGTTGAAAACGATAATAGGAAGATGATTCTCTTTGCACATGGTCGTTGCCGTTAAATCCATCACCTTCAATCCTCGGGAATAAATTTCGTCGTATGAGATTTTATCGAATTTTACGGCAGTCGGATCTTTCTCCGGGTCGGCAGTATAGATACCATCCACCCGCGTTCCTTTCAACATGACCTCGGCCTCGATCTCTATGGCCCTGAGACTGCTTGCCGTATCCGTGGTAAAATATGGATTGCCCGTGCCGCCGCTGATAATCGTTACATAACCTTCTTGCAGGTATTCCACGGCTTTTGCTTTTGAATAATACTCTCCGATAGGCTCCATGCGTATAGCCGTAAGTACTTTATTCTTACAACCTTCGTTTTCTAAGGCGGAACTTAGGGCAAGGCTGTTGATAACGGTGGCTAACATTCCCATGCTGTCTCCTTTTACCCTGTCAAAACCTTTGTTTGTACCGCTCAACCCCCGAAAAATATTTCCTCCTCCGATGACAATCCCGATCTGAATGCCCAAGTTTGCTATTTCGTGAATCTGGCGTGCATAACTCTCCAAACAAGCGGCGTCTATACCGTATTTTTGTTCTCCCATTAAAGATTCTCCACTGAGTTTTAATAAAATTCGGTTATATTGCATATCTTTGTCCGTTTAGTTTTGAAAACAAAATAATCTGAATTATAGTAATAAATTACGATATTGCATGACCGTAAAACGAACAACAAAGCTAAACAATTTTGTTGTAACTATAATTTAATTTATGCATTTAAATTTTTTTGACTTATGAATAGGACCGCAAACTATCAGTTAACCATTATCGTTCCGGTATATAATGAAGAGGGAAATATTTTGCGATTGGAAAAAGAGTTGGGTGATTTTTTGAAATCGGCGAAAGTCTCTTCTTGCGTTTTATTTGTTAATGACGGTTCGAAGGATGATAGCGAGCGGCTGATTCGTGAAGTATGTTCCAGGAACGAAAAATTCTTTTTTATGAATTTGGCCCGTAACGGAGGATTAAGTGCCGCTATGAAAGCGGGAATCGATCACTCCTTTTCACCGTGGGTCGGTTATATCGATGCTGATTTGCAAACGACGCCGGCCGATTTCAATCGTTTATTGGAATACGTGGGCGGATACGAGATGGTCATGGGGATTCGGACCGGGAGAAAAGATAGCTTGGTAAAGAATATGTCTTCTAAAATAGCGAATGGTTTCCGTCGTATGATGACTCATGACGGAGTGGAAGATACCGGATGTCCCCTGAAGATTTTGCGTACGGATTATGCCAAACGGATTCCTTTTTTCACGGGAATGCACCGTTTCCTTCCGGCTTTGATTCTGCTTCAGAACGGAAAAGTAAAACAGGTCCCTGTAAAACACTTTCCCCGGATTGCAGGTAAATCCAAATACAATTTGACGAATCGGTTGGTAGGTCCTTTTAAAGATTGTTTTGCTTACCGTTGGATGAAAAAGCGTTATATCAATTACCAAATAGCGGAAAATAACTTACAATAGGGAGTAATCAAAGGTTTAATTTAAAGTTCAGCGGCATGGTATATGTCATCGGTTTTTTGGCTCAGCTATTTTTTTCGGCCCGAATATTACTGCAATGGATCTTATCAGAGAGGGCGAAACGGGTTATTTCTCCGACTATTTTTTGGCAGCTTAGTCTGGCAGGCTCTTATCTTTTGTTTATTTACGGATGGATCAGGGATGATTTCGCCATTATATTCGGGCAGTTTATTGCCTATTATATCTATATCTGGAATTTAGATAAAAAGGAGCAATGGAAGAAATGGCCCAGAATAGTCCGAATACTTTTGTTGGTAACGCCCGTCGTGGTCGTTCTTTATTTGTTAAAAGACGCCCGGGCGTTTGCAGAACAGTTTTTCGGAAATGATTCTATCCCGTTATGGTTGTTGATTTTCGGATCGTTAGGGCAAATTGTTTTTACCTTACGGTTTGTTTATCAATGGTTTTATTCCAGGCACAAAGATGAATCTCTGCTCCCATTGGGTTTTTGGGTGATTAGTTTGGTAGGGTCGTTTATCATTGTTGCTTATGCTATTTACCGGCGTGATCCCGTGTTGATTTTGGGACAATCAACAGGTTTTATCGCTTATAGCCGAAATATTTATCTCTCCTTTTCCTGCAAGGGGAATTGATTCCTCAGTTCGGTTTTTCGATGATGTAAAATTTTCCGATGGCTGTATAGCGCGTACGGGACAGCCACGCTCTTAATTCCGGAGATTTTTGAACATCCCGTATCTTAATAAAAATGAGGTTTCCCCCTTTCTCGTATATGCGGAGCATCTTCTCTTTTTCTTTTATTTTAAAAAGGGGACGGTGAAGATAAATGTCCATATTTTCTCCGCTTCGAAAACGGTAAAAGTAAAGGTTTTCAATCGTACGGTTATTGATAATTTCTAAGGCTTTTTGAGATAAAGCGGAAAAGCCGAGATTCGGGTTCAGTTTCGGAAGAGCAAAGGAACTGACAAAGATAGAGAATAATAATCCTAAGGCTGTCGTTCGGATTGCCTGGTGAAGGTTATGCCGACGTAGGCTGACGAAGGCAAACAAAGCGCTGATGAAAAGAATTCCGATGCCTGTACGGATACAGTAAGGTCTGATAAATTCGATTCGGTCGGCCAAGAAAAAGGAGATCGGAAAAGCAAGAATAAATATGACAATAGGGATGTACAGGGTAAAACGGATCCATTTCTCTTTTATTTTTGGAAGGAGCAGTATGGAAAGATAGGCGACAAAAGGATATATAGGCAGTAAATAGATATCTAATTTCGAGCTGAACAACGATAATAGAATGAATGTTGTGGCGATGACGGAAAAGAAAAGTTTTTCCTTATCCGTTGTGATAAGTCTTTTCCAAATACCTGTGACCAGAATCAGGATATAGAAAGGAGACCAGGGAGCCAAAGCGTACCAAATGGTTGTTCCGTAGTACCAGAAAGGCTCTTTATGTTGGAAAGAATCTATTGCCCGGTTTATGGTTTGGTGAAACAGCAGGTCGTACAAGTAAGCATACCCTCCTTCCCAGAATACGCATCCGAACCATATGACGCATAGTGTCAATAGTATGGTAAATTCTTTCCATCCGAGGAATTTTCCGAATTTCCGAATCTCTTTTTTCACTATTAAAAAAACGACAATGGAACATACAGGGACAATAATGCCTATGGGACCTTTTGAAAAGAGGGCCATAAATATGCAAAAGGGTAACCAAAAGTGATTGTGCTTCCGGTCTTGATCCGTGTATCGCTTGTAAAAAATATAGAGGGATAACGTGATAAACATACACATCATCATGTCCATTCTCAATACAAGGGCAGATCCGAGAAAAAGTCCGCTGGTAAACAGTAGTAATGCTACGCTCCGACGGGAGGCCAGGGAACACTCCCGGATCCAACGATCCATTATCCCTATGGTAATAAAAGCGGGAATGACCGAAAACAGGGAGAGAAGGAACATGGAATGACTGCCCCATACGATCTTGCAAAGCATAATGATCCAGAAATATAAGGGTGGCTTATCCGCGTAGATCGTTCCGTGATTATAGAATGTAAACCAATTTCCATGGCGAATGGCTTCATCTGCGATGCTTAAATACTTTAATTCATTATTTGGTGTGAAATCTCGTAATATTAAGGCCGGTAAAACCAAAATGAATAGAAGAAAATACCGTTCTATTTTCATATTTTCCCTTTTTAGTCAGATTTAAACGACGTACAAATTTATATACTAAAATGTTTCTTTTTTGTTACGCGAATTGATTTTTTTTGCCAAAAAATATTTACGTTCATTTCTTTCTCCATTCTATCGCTTCTCTATTAATTTATTTTAAATTTGCGCTCTGACTCAAACAAATAATTATTTGGTGTTATGCAAAAAAGAGATTGGATTCATATATTATTTATCCTTGTTGTTTGTTGGTTTGCTTTTTTCGTGAACAACGATGCGATATTCGTTGATATTATGGAGTCGCGCAACCTCGTAACGGCCCACGAGATGAAGGCTTACGATAATTGGTTGGTGCCTACCATGAACGGGGAACTTCGTTTGGAGAAGCCTCCTTTACCGACGTGGATAGCGGCAGGTATTGATATGATAAGCCCGGATAATATCGCGTTACAGCGAGGGGCTGCCGGGCTTATGGCGACGATAATGGTATTTTTCCTTTATTTTTTTGCATCCGCTTTGACTCAGAATAGATTATTCGGCTTATTATCGGCGTTGGTACTTGCGACGTCGTTTAATGTGATCATGCAGGGGAGGGTTGCAACATGGGATATCTATTG
The DNA here is from genome assembly GCF_024741215.1 of Gabonibacter chumensis. NCBI lineage: Bacteria > Pseudomonadati > Bacteroidota > Bacteroidia > Bacteroidales > Porphyromonadaceae > Gabonibacter > Gabonibacter chumensis. The sequence continues at coordinate 665,399 of NZ_JANSKB010000001.1, forward strand.
TCATAGTTTTATGCTGGGTGCCATATTCTTTTTTTACCGTGGGATGGCGGCGATGCGGACGAGGTGGTGGGATTTTTGCGTGGCCGGAATATTATTAGGACTATCTTTTTTAGGAAAAGGGCCGGTTTCGTTTTATGCTCTTCTTTTGCCCTTTCTGGTGTCCTATTTCTTTATTTATCGTCCGAAATTCGGACATAAATTATGGCCTGTTTTACTGATGGTTTTGATTTTTATTCTGATCAGCTTCTGGTGGCCGCTCTATTTGTATGTCTTCCATAAAGACATGGCTTTATTTGTGATGGCTAAAGAGTCCACGGCTTGGATAGAGCGGAATGTTCGTCCATGGTATTATTATTGGAAATTTTTTGCGGAGTCGGGTATTTGGTCTTTGTTTTTGTTAACGGGACTATGTTGGCCCTGGTTAAAACATAAAATAACCTTAAAGAAAGAGTATAAGCTGGCGATTGTTTGGACATTGCTTTCTTTGGTTTTACTTTCTTGCTTTCCGGAAAAGAAAACGCGCTATTTGTTACCGTTGCTGATACCTTCCGCTATGGTGGTTGCTCATTATGTGCTATACATTTTTATAGCCGTCAAAGAAAAGAGTTTGACGAAGGGCGATAAGATCGTATTCCGGATAAATGCTTTCCTGCCCGCGATCATTGCCTTGGGAATGCCTGTTGCGTTGTATGTATTGTTTTTTCAAACCCGGCAAATCGGTTGGGTCTACTATATCGTAGTCTCTTTCCTTTTTTGGTTAGTCTCTTATTCTATTTTTGTAGGAGGCATAAGGCTAAAGCCTCTGAAAGTTTTTACGGGAATGGTTATTTTATTGATTCTCGTGGAGACTTTGTTGATGAATTCGGTGGCGACGATGTTTAATAATGAGGAGATAAAAAGTATACGGGCGGTCAGGGAGATTGAAAGTATCAATAAGTTGCCTTTTTATTATCCTCAAGAGGAAGAGTTGCGGATGGAGTTGGTATATGAAGCCGGTCGCCGGATTTTGCCGTGGAATGTACGTCAGGATACATCGATGTTGAATGTACTTCCCATCGTGCTCGTATCAGGGCGTCCAGCTGCAGAAGTATTGCCGGAAAATGTATTAGAACGGGTTAACCTCCGCTTCGTGGACGTGTATGATAATAATGCTCGAAAAAAGAATACCAAATATCACTCCCCGAAATTTGTCCGTTACGTCACAGTTATAGAGAAGAAATGATCCTATATTTTAAATAAAGGCCGGAGATCTTCGTACGGTTGTACCGTATAGGTTCTAAACCCGAAAGGTTTTGCCGCTTCGATATTTTGAGAAGAATCGTCCAGGTAGAAGGTGGTTTCGGGATGAATTCCGGAGCGGCGGATTACCTCTTTGAAAATAGCGGGATCCGGTTTGGTCATTTTTAATTCGTAAGAAAGAAACAGTTCGTCGAAATAGTTTTTCCAGCTTGCGCCTTCGTCCTTAAAGTAGGTATTCCGGATGTAATCCATCATGATTGGGTTCGTGTTGCTTAACAATAATATTTGATAATGCTCTTTTAATTGTCTCAGCATTTCCAGTTTGTACCCTGGAATACCGGCTAATATCTCCCGGTAAGCATCATCTATGCTTTCGTCCGTTACAGATCTTCCGATAAGTTTTCGGACACCTTCGTGAAACTCATCGATGCCGATTTGTCCTTGTTCTAATTGTTTGAAAACTCCTTCTTTAGGGAGGTAAATATCTAAATATTCATCTATATCTTTAAAGCCGATGGCTTGAAATGCCCGTATGCAGGCATTTTTATCCAGGTCTACGAGGACGCCGCCCAGGTCGAATAGGAGCGTTGTAATTTCTTTTTGCATATTGTATTATTTAATGTAATCTAAAGGGATATACGAATTTTTTGTTTTTATGATACATTAAAAATAAGGAATAGAAATGAGTTAGAAAATGGATTTTTTTCCATGATAGAAGAATTATGTATCAAATAAAGATCTTTTTCTATAAACATAACATTAACATAAGATTCACTATTTTCTTTATTAATTAAGTTAATTCGGATGTGTCGGTCAGTAACCTATATTGAAGGAGGTCGTTTAAGATTATATTAATAAACATAAAATGGATACTAAAAAACACCGACCATTCGTGTTACATGGACTTCTGTTAGGGGTTATATACACACTTGTTTTTTCCTCTTGTTTGTCTGAACCGGATAGGAGTTGTCCTGCGGAGTATCAGCTTCGTTTAAGTGTTGGAGACAAAAACTATGTAAATATTTCGGAGATTCCTCAGTTATCACCTAAAGATGAATCGTTACCTTTTCGTGCGTACGTGGGGAATGTTATGTATTGCTTGGAAAATGTAGCCACCGGGCAGGTTTTTATCGATGCCTCGTCCTCTCCTGTAGAAGGAAATGATGGTTTTTACACGCTTCGAACGACCGATATCCCTGACGGACGCTATGCCTTGTCCGTTTTGGGTAGCACCGACGTGACGAATGTGCCTGAGGATGGAGTCTTTGTTTTGCATGCAAATAATCAGGAGAGTTTCGACACCTATTTTTTTCACGATACGATTACATTGAATCAAGAAAAGACGACATACTATTTTTCGTTGAGTCGAGTTAAAGGTTTGTTGGTTGTTTTATTGGAAGATGCTCCCGATTCTTTGGCGAGGGTAGAGGTGAATATAAGTTCCGTACAACAAAACTTCGATTTAGTAAACGGTTATTCGGGAGAATCTTTCGTTCATAAATCCTTTATGAGAGACGGGATTCAACCGGATCTCTTTTCAACTTTTGTTGCTCCGACGGTTTCGGGTAAAAAATCTGTAGTACGCCTTTCTCTTTTTTCAAAGAACGAAACGATGCCTTACGCAATTTTACCGGATATAGAGCTTGTGGTCATGCAAAATGAAATAGCCTTTGCTAAAATTGGTTTCACCTCGTCGGGTGTTGAAATATGGATTTATGTTTCCAGAGCTTGGCAAAAATTGCATAATATGGATATCAATATAAATGGATTAAATTAATTTCTAAAACTAAACTAACTTTGTATGAAAAAATGGTATTTTATGACATTAGCAAGTATATTAATGCTTGCTTGTTCAAAGAATGAGTCCGAGGGACCACGGGATATTTCTCAAGGAAATATCGTATTCGAATTGGCAACGGTTAACCAATCGGAAAACGGAATTAAAGCAAAAACTCGTCCGCTTTACAGTCAGGAAGCAGTTCAAGAAGTGGAAAGGGTATTTATTTATGCCTTTAAGAACAATGGAACCAATTACGTGTATGATACGACGTATACGACAGCTTGGCCAAAAGGAACTACTTTTATGCGTTATTTCGTGGCCAATAACAATAAATTGGAAGCTGGAGATTATCAGTTTTTAGTTGTCGGGCGTGAGCTTACAGATAATTTTACACTTACAACACCGGTAATCGGTACAACGCAAATTACTGATATGACGGCGACAATTCCTTCTGTAGGTAAGGAATCCGAGATTTTTGCCGGAGAGAAAAATGTATCGGTTACTTCCGAGGGTGTGAGGGTTAGTGTGGAGATGACTCGTAAAATAGCCGGTATCTTAGGTTATTTTATAAATGTACCGGCTGTGATCGGTAACGTAAATGTGGCAACATTGCGTCTGACTATTACCAATGCATCCACGCAATTGAATCTGTATAGTGGTTTAGGTTCCAGTCCTACCGGAACGAGTTTTAACGTTTTTAATATAGACCTTACCGGTCAGGCAGTTACCTCGGCTGGTGTATTTGCCGGGAATGATCTGACCGGACAAGGAGTAGTGAAACTCGACAATACGCAGTTGATGGGCCGCTTCTTTATTCCGACAAGCAATATATCAATGACTCTCGGATTGTATGATGCTGCCGGTAATGCGTTGAAAACATGGAGTGTTGTTAACGAAAGCAGTACGACATTCGATCTTCTTCCCAATCATTTTTATACTTTGGGTAAGAAAGTGACGAAAGGGGATACGACTGGAGGCGGAACACCGGATAAAGGAGACGATGATGCTCCGATTGATTTGTTGAAAGATCAGGTTATTGCAATAACAATTAACCCGAACTGGTCGCAATTTCATAATCTTGTCATTCAAAATTAATTAATACTACAAATGCGTTCAAAAAGTACTCGTGAGCGGGTTATTTTTACTCAAAGTAACTTATATCCTCAATTGAAATTTTGCTCTTGGGTGCTTTTTGAACGACTTTTAAAAGTTGTTCGTTTACTCGTTAAGGGATAAGTGTTTTATACTAAATAGGAAGAGAGATGAAAAAGGTAAAGTCATATCTTTTATTCTTCTGTTTGTGTACGATTGTATTTATCGGGTGTACCCGGAAAGAAGAGATAGAACAATCGGAGGTCGTTCTTCCGTTAAAGCTTTTATTCGATAATAATTTAAATGCAAAGGCTTTAGGAGATCCCGTACATTCGGTTAACAGGATTTTGGTGTTGCCTTTTCAAAAACTCAATCCGTTACTCCCCGATAATAATTTAAACAATTATGCTCCACTCTATCTTTTTGCTCGTCAATGGAATGTTGCAAGTTTTCCCGTGGGAAATTTGGTGTTGAAATTGCCGAGAAATTTTGCGTATAAAGTTCTGGTTATCGGATACAATTCAAATGATTACGATTTTAATAATCAAGGGGCGACTTCAAATCGATTCTCTATCGGTTCGGCTGTTTCTCCTACACGTCTCGATAATTTTCATTTGTATCCCAAATCTCCTAATGTAGTTCCTGAATTTTTCACATGTTATCTTACAGCAACCAATGGGTCGATCGTTATCGGAACCACTTTTACTCCCACGAGCGATGTTAATCTTACGTTAAGTGGCCAATTGAATCGCATTGTAAGCGGATTGACCGTGAAAATTACGGCTATTCCCGGTTATGTAAAATCGATATCTCTTATGGCCGAGAGAATGGTGAAGGCTATTCGAGTATCCGACACGATTGCTTCGCTTGTTCAAACAACTGGAGGTACAGAGAGTCGATTAATACAGAAACTTGTTCCTTCGGCGGGACAGGTACTTTTTAGTAACATTCTTCTACCGACGATGACCACCTATAAAACAAAACTCTATTTGAATGTTAGTTATGGGTCTGTGACAGACATATATACGATTAAAATTAATGATTCACAAGTTTCTTCGGATAATAGTATTATTCTTAAACCCAATAGAGTCGTAAATATCTCCGGGCCGTATAATAAGATTAATTTGGGGTTTGAATTGAGTTATACGATTAAATTGGACGATGGGAAATGGGATGGATTACAATAAGTTAAAATGGATTGAATATGAAAAAATGGACCTATATATTCGGAATATTCTTCGTGCTGATAACATGGGGTTGTAACGATGACGTGGAACAATGGGAAACGGAATCTCCTTCTATTGAAATTCCTTCGGAAGTTCCGGAAGGTTATTTTGTAGTTACGTTTAATCAATCGGCTAGGACACCTGTTTCCGGATCCGATACGCGCGTTCAGTCTTTGCTTTATATTCTCTACAAATCTACCGGGGAGTATGTTAAGGAACGTGTCATACTTGTGCCGGGTGGAGCAACTCCTTCTTGGCCGCTTCCGGTTGTTCGAGATACGCTGCCTTTGGGTAAATATCGGGCTGTTTTTATGGGGAATGCCGATAAAACCTTATTTCCTTATAAAGTGACTGGAGGTGGTGGTGCCACGGCTTTGTCCGATATTTTAGTGAATTATCAGTCGACTTATAGTAATGCCAGACTCAACCTTCCAAATGTAGAGTTTGCCGATAACACGGAATATTACTGGGCAAATGACACTTTTTCGCAGAAAACGCCGAATCCTCCCGTGTTGTTGCAACGTATTTTGGGTAAACTCAACGTGCATCGTAATGTTGTGGATGCTCAGCAAGCCCTCAACCAGTTGGTTCAGAATATCGTTACCCAGATGGGGTATAAGAATGTTATACGGAATACGGCCAAAACGATTCTAACGGATAAGGTGAAGACGGCTCTCGGACCGGCCGGTATTTTATTGCTTCCGTTAGGAGGAATTACAGCAGCGACCGACACGATCGTGGGGAGATTACTTAACCCGGTAGTCGATACCTTATACAATCATTTGCTAAAAGAACTTGTCAATCAAATCAGTGTCGCTCTTACGGGAAACTCCGATCAAGCAACTCTACTGGAGAAACTCGGTTCTTTGCTTAATCCTTGGGAATTCAGTCAAGCCAATACCGCAATTGTTACGATTAAAGATTTTCCGAAATCAATCGATTTTAACCTGGTCGTAAAAGAGTTGTATACAGGTAAGAAACGGTTTGCTTGTAAATTCAGTACAGATCAATATTTTAAACAAAAAACGATCAATATAAAGGGCTTTTCGGGCTTGTATAATATTCAGGAGATTAATGTGATCAAAGAGGGACTTATTTCCGGTCTGCTCGTAGACCAGGTAATTGACAATACGTTGTTATTGGATGGTACGTTTGTCGATATCAGAGACTCCTTAAGAAACAATACGGCGACAAACATACAATATAAAGCGGATTATTCTCTTGTGGATATCGGGTTGAAATCGTACGACCCGCAAACGGGGACCTCCCCTTTGTCATTAACGGTTAGACTCGGTAATGTGACGAATATAACTCAACTTTTAACCGGACTTCCGGGGATAGGAGATTTGTTGGCTCTTGTACTTACACCATTAAATAATATTACGGTTACCGTTCCGGTTAATTTGCCTTTGCTTGCCGTTTCGAATTTGACGATCAGTGGGAAATGGAGTGTTCCGGCGGCATATCAATAAGTAGATTGCCATTAAAAAAAGATTATGAAAAAAATAGTTACGTTTTTGTTTGTCTTGTTTACAATACCTTCTTTTGCTCAAGAGATAGCTGTAAAAACCAATGCGGCGTATTGGGTCACGACAACACTGAATATAGGAGCCGAGTTGGCCATTGCTCCGAGAATGACATTGGATATTACGGGAAATTACAATCCTTTTGTTTTTCGGGATAATAAAAAAATCATGCATTGGGCTGTACAACCGGAGTGGCGTTACTGGACCTGTCAACGTTTTATGAGTCATTTTTTTGGAGTACATCTCCATTATGGTCGATATAACGCCGGTCTTGAGAAATATCGTTACAAGGGTTGGCTTGTCGGGGGAGGAGTGTCGTACGGTTATCAATGGCTATTGGGGAAACGCTGGAATCTTGAGGCCGAGCTCGGACTCGGATATGCTTACCTGAGTTATGATAAGTACTGTCGTAGTGCTTGTGGAAAGCGTATCGGTCCCGGACACAAAAACTATGTCGGACCGACAAAATTCAGTATTAGTATTCTTTATGTCATTCGTTAAAATACAATGCTATGAACTATTTATATCTTGCTCTTGTTTCCGGTGTCTTATGTTTAAGTTCCTGTGGAGGATTTCAACATTTCGATAAAAAAGAGGCTTTAACCGTTACGCCCGCCAAATTGGAACTTGTTGTCGATCAGAATACGGATCCTTATACTGTTCCAGTAAAATTCGATATAGATGTCCCGTCTCACTACGTTCCTTCTTGTGCCCGTCTTGTTATTACACCCCGTTTCGTGGGCGAGGGAAATGAGCATGCCTTTTCCCCGATAATCATACAAGGTAAGAAATATACTGAAATGGAACAGCGCCTACTCTATTTGCAAGAGGCTGTACAGGATTATCCGAACGTGAAACGATATCTCTCCACGAGAGAAAAAATGCAGATTCAGGTTGATGAAAAGGTCCCTTTCCAAATCTGGATGCTGAATGCTAAGTTTGTTCTAACCTCCGTACTGGAAACTTGCAATAAGACGCATTCGATTCCTGAACATCTGTTAGCCGACGGTGTAATTTATATTCCGCTCGGTCCCGGACCTGTACGCGTAAAATATGTAAGAACAGTTGAAACACGTAAAGAAGAAGGTTTTACTCGTCTTTTTTATCCCGTGAATGGCTATACCATCGATACGCTTTTGTTTCAGAATCGGGAGCAACTTGCTGAAATGACAACATTGATTCGTAATACATTAAGTGATACTTCTGCACGAATCGATCGTATTGTTGTTACCGGAATCTGTTCACCGGACGGAGCATGGAAATTCAATGAAATGTTGGCTCGGGAACGGGCGAATTCCGTTAAAGATTATTTGGTACACGAGTTGGGAATAGATGCAAGTCTGATTACAACTCAGTATATTGCTGAAGATTGGAGAGGGTTAGTTAAGTTGATTGACGTATCGGATATGGCAAATAAAGAACAGGTTTTAGGTGTGATAAACCGGGTTGATAATGACGATCAACGGGAAGTTGCTCTTCGTAAACTGCCTCAATACAAATACATAAAACAGACCCTTTATCCTCAATTACGAAAGGTTACATACGAAATTTATTATACGGTAGAAGAGGTAAAGGAGACGGTCGAACCGACATAAGAACGAGTATGCGTTGTTATATTTACAATCGGTCGAGAGAATTTTTTAACAACAGGTCGGAGAGGGATTGTATATCTTGAACGATATAATTTGCTCCAGCCTTACTTAATTCTTCTCTGTCGCCGTATCCGTAAAGTACTCCTATGGAGTCTATTCCTGTTTTTCGGGCACCCTCGATGTCATATTTGCGGTCTCCGATCATTACGATGTCTTCTTTATTTTCAATCGAGTTCTGCTCCATTACGAGACGAATGACTTCATCTTTATGCGAAATAGAACCGTCTAAACTACTTCCTCCTATATAAGAAAAATAGGGGGTAAGATGAAAGTAATCGATGATCTGACGTGCGTAGATTGTTGGTTTGGAAGTGGCTAACATCACTTTCTTTTTTGCTTTGTTCAACTCCTTCAATAAAGATTCGATACCCGGATACAGGTTATTTTCGTAAATTCCGATTTTTTCAAATCGTTTTCTGTAAACCTTGATAGCCTCCATTGCCATTTTTTCATTGAATTGATAGTATTCCATGAACGATTCTTTCAGGGGTGGGCCTACGAATTTTTGTAACGTATTGATATCCGTTACTTGAATGTCGAAACAGGATAAGGCATATTGTACGGATCTGGTAATGCCTGGCATGGAATCCGTGACGGTTCCGTCTAAATCCAATAATATGCAAGTGTAATTTTTCTGAGGCACGGTACGTTTTAGGCAAAAAAAACAGGCTATATAGCCTGTTTTTATATGAATTGATCCACCAATTAAGCATTCAGAGTGAAACGTAAAAATCCGGTGGCGGTTAAATCTTTGTCAATACTCTTCAAGTATTCCCTTACGGACATTTTTCCGTCCTGTTCGTAAACTTGATTTAATAGAGTCGATTCTTGGAAGAATTTATTCAGACGTCCTTGTGCGATTTTATCTAACATGGCTTCTGGTTTGCCTTCTTCCCGTGCTTTTTCACGACCGATTTCCACTTCGTGATCGATGACACTCTGGGGAATATCGTCTTTATCCAATGCGACAGGAGCCATTGCTGCTACCTGCATGGCGATGTTTTTCATTGCCTGCATGTCGGCTTCTTTATTGAAGCCTACGACAGTAGCCAGTTTGTTTCCCGGGTGAATATATACAACGGAAGCTTCAGCTTCTAATTTTCCGTAATAACTTAACTCTAATTTTTCTCCGATAACGCCTGTTTGCTCGGCAATCTGTTCCGCGATAGTTCTTCCATCCAGTTGGAGGTTTAACAAAGCTTCTATGTTTTCCGGCATATTAGCAAGAGCTGCTTCCAGAATACGGGTCGTGAATGCGATGAAGCCTTCGTTCTTAGCCACAAAATCTGTTTCACAATTCAGTGAAACGATTACGGCTTTTTTCCCGTCGGTTTTAGCTAATACACATCCTTCTTTAGCATCTCTGTCAGCACGTTTGCTGGCAATAACCAGACCTTTTTTACGGATAATGTCCACGGCTTTGTCAAAATCACCTTCAGCTTCCTGAAGAGCGTGTTTACAGTCCATCATTCCGGCGTTTGTTGCTTTACGCAACTTCATTACGTCTGCTGCTTTTATTTCCATTTGTCTCCTTTTTTTAATTTGTAAATGATCATTTACAGTGGCAGACTTACGATACAATCGTAAGTCTGTAAGATCGTAAATTAATTTTCTTCTTCTGAAGCTGATTCTTTTACCTCTACTTCTTCTACCTCTGCTTCCTCCTGATCTTCCACTTTCTCTGCTTTTTCTACTACGGCTTTTTTGTCTCCGCCCTCTTTTTCCCGTTCAACTTTTCTTTCGGTTAACCCTTCTTTAATAGCAGAAGCCACTTTTTCAATGATCAATGAGATGGAAGTCGAAGCATCGTCATTACAAGGTATTACGAAGTCGATTCCGTCCGGATTAGAGTTCGTGTCTACCATTGCAAATACGGGGATCCCGAGGGTATTTGCCTCTTTAACAGCGATGTATTCTTTCATAACATCGACAACAAAAAGAGCGGCCGGGAGCCGGGTCAAATCGGCGATACTACCCAAGTTTTTCTCCAATTTGGCTCTTTGACGGGAGATTTGGAGTTTCTCTCTTTTTGAAAGATGATCGAAAGTTCCGTCTTTCTCCATTTTGTCGATGGTCGTCATTTTTTTCACGGCTTTCCGGATGGTGGGGAAGTTGGTTAACATACCGCCCGGCCATCTTTCCGTTACATACGGCATGTTGATATTAGAAATTTTTTCGGCAACAATGTCCTTAGCCTGTTTTTTTGTTGCTACAAACAGAATTTTTCTACCTGATTTAGCGATTTGTCTTAAAGCAGCACTTGCTTTGTCCAACATAATAGCTGTTTTGTTCAGGTCGATGATGTGGATATCATTACGCTCCATAAAGATATAAGGAGCCATTTTGGGATTCCATTTACGGGTAAGGTGTCCAAAGTGACAACCTGCATTTAATAATTCGTCGAAATTTGTATTTGACATTTTTGTTTTTTTATAAAGTTTACATTCTTACATTTAATCAATTGCCGGGTAGTTCTCATTAGAAGTCCCGCCAATTTAGATACTAAACCTCCATTAACGTTTAGAGAACTGGAATCTCTTACGAGCACCCGGACGCCCCGGTTTTTTACGTTCCACTTCACGCGGATCTCTGGTCATGAATCCTGCTGCTCTTAATTTTGGTTTGTCTTCGGCATTGATTTTTACCAATGCTCTGGCAATTCCTAAACGTAATGCTTCTGCCTGACCGTTGAAGCCACCTCCTCCAAGATTTACTTTGATATCGTATTGTCCGGTTACTCCTAACAATTCAAGCGGTTGTTTTACAATGTATTGAAGGGTCGGCAAGGTGAAATACTCTTCCAAATTTCTTTTGTTGATCGTAATATTGCCTTTTCCCTCGCTGAGATAAACACGTGCTACTGCCGTTTTTCTTCTACCGATTGCATTAATTACTTCCATACCTTGTTATTTAAGTGAGTTTAAATCAATTACTTTTGGCTGTTGAGCCTCTTGCTTGTGCTCCGTACCGGCGTACAAGTAAAGATTTTTCATGACAGCTCTGCCAAGGCGATTTTTCGGAAGCATTCCTTTAACAGCGTGCTCGATAATTCTTTCCGGGTGTTTTGCCAACAACTGTTGCGGTGTTGAAATTCTTTGTCCACCGGGATACTGGGTGTGTCTGATGTACTGCTTGTCGGTCAATTTCTTACCGGTTAACTGTACTTTTTCCACGTTAATGATAATTACGTTGTCTCCGCAATCAACATGAGGTGTGTAGCTGGGTTTATATTTGCCTCTTAAGAGTTTCGCAACTTTTGAAGCAAGACGTCCCAAAACCTCGTTTTCTGCGTCAATTAAAACCCACTCTTTTTTAGCGGTGGCTTTATTGACGGAAATTGTTTTGTAACTAATTTGATCCACTTCTTTTGTAATTTAAAATTATACTTCTGTTTGTCTTTTTTCGTGGTTTACTTTAGCATCCCTTTTCGGTGAAAACAAACGAGGTTAGTCGGGCGACTGTTGAACGTTTTCATCCTCGGGTCTGCGATGCAAGGTAAATGGCTAAGGTTCACTCCTGCATTTTTTCGAATAAACTACTCCAAAATGAGGGACAAAATTACATAAAATTTCGGGTATACAAAAAGTTTGCGGTAAAAAGTTTGAATATGAAGCGTTTGTTTATTTGAGAGCGATGCTTTTCGTGTCTTCCGTGTAGCAAGTGAAGATTCCCAAAGCTCCCTCGATGTTTCCCTCTAAAGGCACCGGAGTCGTGATACTCCCCTGATTCGCGCTATTGGCTTCATTTAAGGATATCTGATAGTTATAACAATCTTTTGTGATGCGCATCAGGCTGACAAAGGCTATATCTGCCTCTGCGATTTGTGAACAGACGATACGACGTGTTATGGTAGAAACTGATTTGTAATGACTGAGATTCAGGTAGGAAACCTCTTTTCTGAATATCGAATCGTTGGCTGAGAGCTGAAGCGTGTAAATATAGTAATTTTGGGTCGGATCTTCCGAAGTGGAAAAATGGATGCTGGCAACGTTATTTTTGATTTGATATGAATCTATTTTGATCGCTTCCGGAACGGCTGTTTGTGCTGTTATCTGATTTTTTTCGGGCGTTATTATTTTTAAATAGAGCGTGTCGTTACCGGGTGCCAGTTTTTTTTCGCTCCCGTAATTGTAAATGAAATCGGAACCGGGGAGAGTAAAGATGACGTGTTCCATTTTGATCAATTCGTTTGCCCGGATCGAGATATCGAATTCCGTCGAAAAGTCTGGAGCCAAATTGCCCGAGATGGGCAAAACGGGAATGGCACTCAAGGAGAAAGTTTCTTCCGGTTGGCAATAGCACTCGATAAAGTAGCCGGAAACGGTTCCCATGTTTTTTATGGGAAGATCTTCTTCCGGAATGCAGGCGTAAACGGAGAGCAAAATTCCTAACAATACACTTTTTTTCTTCATGTTACCATCTTAAACGTAGCGAAATATACGGAATAAACGGTAACATTACCTTGGATTTGGGTACGAATTTTGTCCCCGTTTGTCCCGTACGTTCCGGTCTGAAATAAATAAATGAGGGATTGGACTGATTGTATATGTTGTACGCGCCTATCGTCAATTTGAAGAAGAGATTCCGGAAATTGAACTTATAGTTGATGTCCGCGTCTAATCTATGATTGTTAGGGAGTTTGTAATTGTAACGGTCTGTATAAACCGGAATAAGAACAGGATGATCCAGAATGTCCGTAATGTTATGCGCGATAACCGCTCCGACGGGGAAAGTAGTGTAAACTCCCGAGGAGAATGACCAGAGTGCGTTCCATGTAAGGCGTGAAGAGAGGTTATAGGAAAAGTTGATAATGATATTGTGCTTGACATCGTAGGGGGGATAAAAAGACCTGCCGTTATTGATCTCCTTGAATTGCCTTTTGGATTCCGATAGGGTGTAGTTCGCGTGTGCGTAAAAGGCTCGGTTATTCAAGGTGAAATCTATTTCGAATCCTTTCGCGTGGCCTTTCCCTTCGATCTGGTTATCGGTTAATGCCGTATATTCCGTTTTTATATCGGATGCAAAATCTTTGACGTGACGCATGTCTTTATAGAAAACTCCCGCGTAGATGGATAAAATTTGACTGACGGTCTGATTTATTCCGATGGAATATTGATGACAGATAGCCGGTTTCGATTTTTTTTCTAACGGATACCAAATGTCGATGGGAGTCTTCACCGTGAAATAGGGATAAAGACTCAAGTATTGGGCGGTCTTGGCGTAGTCCATCCAAAGGGTAAAGCCTCCTTGGGTGTAGCTGATTTTGAAGCGGGGAGAAAACGTATGTCGGAGGGTTGCTCCCTGATAAAATTGATAATTGACCCCTCCGTTGATATTGAAGTAAGGGTTAATTTGATAAATTATATCTGTATATAAATCATATAAATTAAATGATTTATCTGAACTTTTTATTAATAAGTTGTGGTAGTCGTCCATTTTGTTTGCCGTTTCAAAGCGGGCGTACTCGAATTTGCCTCCGGTATTGAATTGTATCCGTTCCGAAAAGGAACGGGAGTAGGAGAGTTTTGCAAGAACCGAGTAGTGTTGGTTACCCCCTCCCATCGGGATACTGCCTGTGGCATCTCCTTTGCTGTAAGCGGTGTTCATTCCGACCTGTAAACTCCAGAACCGATCGGAGGATGGAACGTAAGTGGTGTTTACGATACCGGATAACGTGTGCCAATTGAATTTGTATTGGATATGGTCGCTTAGCTTCATCTTTAAATTATCGATGGTGAATAATCCGAAAGCGTTCATGCGCCATTTGCCGGAGATTTTGGAATCTAAGCTAACCGTAACGTCGCTGAAACCATATTCCGGCATGTAGTTCGGTTCTTGTTGATCCTTGATGGTTTGGTTATATATTCTTGCGATATGTTCGAGATAAGATGTCCTGAGAGATACGGCAAAGGAGGTTTTATTTTTTATAATCGGTCCTTGTGCCTTTATCGACGAGGAGACTAACCCTAACGTAATCTCTCCCTCGTAATTTTGTTTGTTCCCTTGTTCCGGTCGCATGTTGATATAAGACGAGAGAAAACTGTTGTATCGGGCCGGAAATCCGCTTTTGTACAAGGTCGAATTGCTGATGATGTAAGGGTCGAAGGTGGAAAGAATTCCGGTCAGGTGATCTGGATTGGCGATAGGCATGTCATTGATTAAAAATCCGTTTTCATTGCTGTTGCCTCCCCGTACGTATATTCCTGAATTCAAGGCATTGGTGGTAATAATTCCCGGCAGGGTAGCCAAGTATTTCATGATATCCTGTTCCCCGAGGATGGCCGGAATCCGTTCGATATTGTTCGATGAGGCAAAAATCTTACCGCTGGCCGGAAAACCGGTCACGATAACCTCTTTTAAGTTATTGTGTTTATTTCGTAAGACAATCACAAAAGAGGTTCGATTATTCAGTAGCTTATAGGTCTCCTTTTGATAATTCACGTGCGATAATTCGAGGGTACATGGAAGTTCACATTCCAACCGGAAGTGCCCGGTCGAATCCGTTGTCGTCCCTGTTTTCCCTTCCACGTAATAAATATTTACCCCTTGTACGGCTTCTCCCGTGTTGGATATCACTCTTCCCAGGATTACGGTTTGCGCCTGAAGGTAGATAGGCCCGAATAAAAATAAGAAGGCGATAAGCTTAAACATGGTTTTAATTTTAACTTGCACTTCCCACTGAACTTTACAAATGTAGCAAACAATTCATAATTCAATGTGAGGGATACGCGATAATTGTTGTTAAATTTGTCGCTTAATAAATTTTCGTTCATGGGAATATACGTGCATATACCTTTTTGCCGAAGTAAATGTTTTTATTGTGGTTTCTATTCCGTGGCTTCCATGCAACGGAAAGAGGAGTATGTCCGGGCATTGTGCCGGGAGGTTGAATTAAGAAAGGAGTATTTGCCGTCTCGACAGGCGGATACGCTTTACTTCGGAGGAGGTACTCCCTCTTATTTAGAGGTGAATGAATTGGAGAAGATCGTGAGGAAAGTGGAGTCCTGTTGGACGTTTTCTCCCGATTCCGAGCGTACGTTGGAGGCGAATCCCGAAGATATTACTGTTGAAAAGCTGAGATTTTGGAAAGAGGTGGGGTTTAACCGTCTAAGTATTGGCGTGCAGTCTTTCGACGATAAGGTTCTGAAGCAGATCAACCGGACACACTCGGCTCGCCGGGCGGAAGAGGCGGTGTACCGGGCTGCTGATTGCGGATTTGAAAATATCGGAATTGATTTGATTATCGGTCTGCCCGGAAGTACCTCTTCGGATATGGAGCATCATCTGAAAATACTTGAGAAATTACCGGTATCCCATGTTTCGGTTTACCTGTTGAGCATCGACTCTGATACTGTTTTCGAACGCTTGGCGGCCCGCGGAAAATTTGTTCCTTTGGATGATGACCGCTTGGCCGAACAGTATCTTTGGGTTTCCGGTTACTTGAAGCATATTGGTTTTGAGCATTACGAAATATCTAATTTTGCTAAAAAACGTAAATATTCGAAACACAATACTTCTTACTGGATGCAACGTCCTTACCTCGGTTTGGGGGCAGCGGCCCACTCTTATGACGGGGATTCCAGGCAATGGAATGTGGCTCATTTGGAAAAATATATGGATGCTTTGCAGGAAAATCGGTTATATTTCGAGCGGGAAGAGTTAAGCGATAGGGACAAGTATAATGAATGTATAATGACGCGTTTGCGTACGATGTGGGGGTTGGACATAAAGCGGCTTGAACGGAGGTACGCCGTTTATTGGAACCGGGTAAAACACAAGTTACCTGTTTGGAGGGAAAACGGACTTTTAGAGGTAGAGAATAATACAATTCGGTTGTCTCCCCGGGGGTGGCTGGTTTCTGACGGAATTTTTAGCGAGCTGTTTATTTGAAACGAGAAAAATTCCTTCTTTTCGTGGAGGATATTCAAAACTTATAACGGGTTTGGAGACGGAACTTTTTCAGGATATGAATCTAAGAGGTATCTATTTGTGAATTGATGCTTAATTTATTATTTTTGCCCATCCGTGTTTCGGGTGGAACATGGTGTAGATAAAATGATAATGGTGTAAATGTAAGATGATGGACACACAAAAACGATTAATCAAAGAGCTGTTACAGTCTGAGGATTGTGACAAAGAGGTCGAGGTAAGTGGTTGGGTTAGAACCAAACGCGGTAATAAACAGGTTAATTTTATAGCCTTGAATGACGGCTCTACGATAAATAATATACAGATTGTCGTGGAAATGAATAATTTCCCGGAGGAGTTAGTGAAAAAAGTGACAACGGGAGCCGCTATTCATGTAAAAGGAATGTTGGTAGAGAGTACCGGAAGCGGTCAATCTTACGAAATCCAGGCAAAGGAGATAGTTGTTTTAGGAGAAGCGGATCCGGATAAATTTCCGATTCAACCCAAAAAGCATTCGTTGGAGTTTTTGCGAGAGGTTGCTCATTTGCGTTTCCGGACCAATATTTTCGGTGCTGTTTTTCGCATTCGCCATGCTATGGCTTTCGCGATACATCAATATTTTAATAATCATGGCTTTTACTATTTACATACTCCTTTGATTACCGCATCAGATTGTGAAGGTGCTGGTGAAATGTTCCGGGTAACGACCCTCGATCCGAAGAACCCGCCTTTGACCGAAAGGGGAGAGGTCGATTTTAAACAGGATTTTTTCGGTAAATCGACAAATTTAACCGTAAGTGGGCAGTTAGAGGGAGAATTAGGAGCTATGGCTTTGGGGAAAATATACACGTTCGGACCGACATTTCGTGCTGAAAACTCCAATACGACTCGTCATCTGGCCGAGTTCTGGATGGTCGAGCCGGAGGCTGCTTTCTATGATTTGAAAGATAACATGGATCTGGCGGAAGATTTCTTAAAATATTTGATTCGTTACGCTTTGGAACATTGTATGGATGATCTTCAGTTCTTGAGTAAGCGTCTTCAGGACGAAGAGAAAGACAAGAAAGCGGAGGATCGTTCCATGGAGTTGATTGAAAAATTGCAATTCGTGCTGAATCATGATTTCGAACGGGTTACTTATACGGAAGCTATTGATATTTTGAAAAATAGCAAGCAAAACAAGAGCGGTAAATTCCAATACCCGATAACGGGGTGGGGAGTAGATCTACAAAGCGAACACGAACGTTATTTGGTTGAGAAGCACTTCAAACGTCCGGTTATTTTGACGGGTTACCCGAAGGAGATAAAGGCTTTTTATATGAAGCAGAACCCGGATGGAAAAACCGTGGCGGCGATGGATGTGCTTTTCCCGCAGATCGGAGAGATTATTGGTGGGTCCCAACGGGAAGAAGATTACGATAAATTGGTGACAAGAATGAAAGAGGTAGGGATTCCCGTGGAAAGTATGAGCTGGTATCTGGATACCCGTCGCTTTGGTTCTGCCGTTCATAGCGGATTTGGCTTGGGATTCGAACGTCTATTACTTTTTGTGACCGGAATGGGAAATATTCGTGACGTGATACCCTTCCCGCGGACACCGAAAAGTGCAGAATTTTAATACAGGAAGAGATTCAAATAACGATTGAATCTCTTTCATTACAACAACGATGAAGAGAGATGCTAAAGCAGAATTTACAACAAAAATTGGGATTGAAAATAAATCCGTTGCAGATTCAGTTGATAAAACTGCTGGAGCTTCCTACTTACCAATTAGAGCAAAGAATAAAGGAGGAATTGGAATCGAATCCCTTGTTGGATTTGGGGGAAGAAGAGCAACAGGAGCACGAGGAGGAGTACGGGGAAGAGAGCGAGGAGGAGTATGATCAAGCTTCCGACGAAGAGGAAGATCACGATACGGTCGAGGATGAATTTTCTTTGGATGATTACCTGAGTGACGATGATGACATTCCCGATTATAAGTTGTCTGCTTCCAATGTTTCCAAAGACGATGACGGACGGGATTTTGTGTTGTCCGGAGGAATCTCTTTTCGAGAGAATTTAATCGCTCAATTGGGGGTAAAGCCATTGAGCGAGATGGATCGTAAGATTGCGGAATACATCATCGGCAATATGGATGAGGATGGTTATTTACGACGGGATATTGAAAATATCGTGGATGATCTGGCCTTTGGTGCCGGGATAGAGATAGATGAAGAAAAAGTACTGCGTCTATTGCATATCGTGCAGGAGTTTGAGCCGGCAGGAGTAGGGGCACGAGATTTGCGAGAGTGTTTATTGTTGCAAATAAAACGTCGTTTGGCAGGAAATCCGACTCCCTCATTACGTCATGCACAGATGATTTTGGAAAATTTCTTTGAGGAGTTTTCCAAAAAACATTATGAAAAGATTACCAAACGTATGCGGCTTTCGGATAAAGAGTTGAGAGAGGCTATCGATGAAATTTTAAAGTTGAATCCTAAGCCGGGAGGACAGGTTTCGGATTCGGTTAATTCCGGTTCTGAAAAAATTATTCCGGATTTTAATTTGGATATTGTAGATGGTGAGTTGCAGCTGAGCCTTAATTCTGGAGATGTTCCGGAATTGAGATTAAACAAGTCTTATCTGAATCTATTGGAGAAATATCAGAAAAGTGCTACTTCGAAAGAAAAAAAAGATGTGGTTTCTTTTGTGAAGTATAAATTGAATTCGGCTCGTTCGTTTATCGATGCCGTAGAGCAGCGTAATAATACCCTCATGCTGACCATGACTGCTATTGTTCAATTTCAGAAACAATTCTTTTTGACCGGCGATGAAAGTCGCTTGAAACCTATGATTTTGCGGGATATTGCAGATATTACGGGATTAGATGTTTCGACCATTTCCAGGGTTTCCAATTCGAAGTATGTACAAACATGGTTTGGAATATATTCGTTAAAGCAATTCTTTTCGGGGAGTATGCCTACCAATAGCGGGGAAGAGGTGAGTACCGGAGAGATTAAAAACGTATTGAAGGAGATTGTAGACCAGGAAAATAAACGTAAACCGTTTACGGATGACGAGTTGGTAGAATTAATGAATAAGAAGGGATATCAAATAGCCAGGCGTACGGTTGCCAAGTACAGGCAGCTATTGGATATCCCGGTTGCTCGTTTAAGACGGGAAGTATAACTTAACAGTGTGTGTGTTATGAAGAATGTCGCTTTTCTTGTGTCTTTATTGGTTCATCCTGTTGTGATCCCTTTGTATGCCTTGTTTATTATCTTCCATTCGGGAACTATTTTTTCTTTTATTCCTTCGCAGACTCAATATACGGCCTATTTGCTAACGATTACCGGTCCTGTTTTTATTCCTCTGGCATGTTTGCCTTTGTTGAAATATTTGCGATTAATAGATAGCTATGCCATGTGGAACAAGCAGGAACGTATTTTCCCGATTCTGATAACGATCGTCTGTTTTTTTGTCGTTGTCTATTTGCTTCGGGAGTTCCCTTACGCCCATATCGTTCGTCAGTTTTACCTGCTTATCATTATTTTATTGTCCGGTTTTCTGTTTGTCACGATCTGTTGGAAAATGAGTATACATATGATGGCGATAGGAGCTTTATGCGGTTTCGTTTTTATCTTGGGAACGAAATATTTTGGGGATGTAATGAATACGCTATCCTTCCTGATCCTGTTATCAGGAGTTCTCGGTAGCTGCAGGCTGTATTTGAAATGTCATACCCCCGCCCAAGTGTACTTCGGATTTTTATACGGAGCTACCTTTATCGTTGTCGTGCTTTATTAATATCGGATCACCCAAAGATCATCCCGATCGAGACGTTTTTTCCAATTATTTGTTTGACGAATAGCCTCTTCTTTATCTCTATACTGGGCGACACTCACGCGGAAGCGATTATTTTTGGTGATGATCCGTGATTCCGTGTATCCTTGTTCTACCAGACGATTCAATCTTTTTTCGGCGGATGATAGTTCTGGATAACTGGCTACGATAACGTAATAGCTTTCCGTGGGAGAAGTGATAATGCGATCTTTTCGCGATGGGCTTCCCGCTTGTAAGGCTTCGGTTTTATGCTCTTGCCGTATGGCCGTCGTGTCCTCTTTCGGCGTAGCTATACTGTCTTTTAAAACGGCAGTCAGATCTCTCGTGACATTTGCCGTCGTCAATTCTTTGGAGTCTAATTTATTATGCTGGCAATGACCGAATAGAAAGAGTATTGCCAGAAATAATAAGATTTTTATCATTCTTCTTTACTTATTTGGCGTGGTACAACCAGGTTTTTTGCTTACTGGCCTCTTTTTGTATATTCTTCAAGGCTACGAGCGCATCCGTTTTTTGAGCATACCCCTCGTAGACGACCAAATAGAGATTCTCAAAATAGTTCAGTACTTCCGCTTCGGAGAAACCTTCTTTTTGGAGTCTTTGACACAGTTTATCCGCGTTGCTTTTATATTCAAAACAGCCGGCAACCAGGAAGTAGTTTTTTTTCTCTTTTGCTATCGGTTTTACATCTTTCGTTTTTTCTACCTCTACCTTGGGAGAAGTCGTGTTTTCCGTTTTAACGACTTGTACGGGAGTCTCTTTTTTCGGAGCTTGTTTTTCTTTGCAAGCTGAAAAAAAAACAAATATTAAAGCGGTTGTAAAAATTAAAACAGTTTTCATGATCGTCTTTTTTTATAAGTTAGCCAAGATGAACACAAAAATATTGTAAATAAAACAAATTCCTCTATTTTTGTCGATGAAATTATTCGTTTTAATTTTAAAATCAGGTTTATGAATAAATTTTTTTTATTGATACTCTTATTCTGCAGCGGTATCTCTTGTAGTAATCAGAAAGAACGGATCGTGAGCATGTCTACGACGATGGGAGATATAAAAGTTAAGTTATATAACGAGACGCCTAAGCATCGGGATAATTTTTTGAAGTTAGTGAAGGAACAATTTTATGATAGCGTTTTATTTCATCGTGTTATTCAAAATTTTATGATACAGGCTGGAGACCCGGAATCGAAAACAGCGGCATCGGGAACTTTATTGGGAGAAGGTGATAATGGGTACACCATCGATGCGGAGTTTCAACCTCGTTACTTTCATAAAAGAGGTGTACTTGCGGCAGCCCGGGAGGGAGATGAGGTGAATCCTCAGCGAAAGTCCAGCGGCTCGCATTTCTATATGGTGCAGGGTGTCGTTTATTCGCCGGAGAAGCTGGATAACACGGTTAAGCGGATTAATGAACGCCGGAAGATCGCTTTGTATAACCGTATCAAATCGGGTTATGAAGCCGAATATGCTCGTTTGCAAAAAGCCGAAGATCAGGAGGGAATGGATCGGTTGACGGAAGAGATA
Organism: Gabonibacter chumensis; assembly: GCF_024741215.1. Lineage (NCBI taxonomy): Bacteria > Pseudomonadati > Bacteroidota > Bacteroidia > Bacteroidales > Porphyromonadaceae > Gabonibacter > Gabonibacter chumensis. The sequence goes on from NZ_JANSKB010000001.1 coordinate 687,168, forward strand.
TCTCATGCCTGTGACAGTCTTTTTGTTCAAGAAGAGTTGGTGTTAACTCCGGAGCAGAAAAAGATTTATACGACGGTGGGAGGAACTCCTCATTTGGATGGTCAGTATACCGTATTCGGGGAGATTGTCGAAGGAATGGAGGTTATGGACAAAATAGCTGCCGTACAAACCGATGCCAACGATCGTCCTTTGGAAAACGTCGCAATCCTGCACATGGAAATTATTAAATGACCGTTTGAATTGACGATTGCAGAGGTCAATCGTCAATTTGTAACTTAAACGTTTTTAGATTCCGGTGATCTTTTTAATCTCGTTTAGCTTATTCAAAGCCTCAAGTGGGGTTAGACTGTTGATGTCCAAGCCGGCGATTTCGTCTCTAATCTGGAGAAGAACAGGGTCTTCCAATTGGAAAAAGCTGAGCTGGACCCCTTCCCTTTCATGGGCAATCCGACTCACGTTTTTTTGTAAGGTCCCGCTTTTGTTCTTGTCGTTTTCCAGCTGTTTCAGAATCTCAGAAGCCCGTAATATGACGGATTGCGGTAATCCTGCCATTTTAGCGACTTGGATTCCGAAAGAGTGATTTGAACCTCCTTTTACCAATTTACGCAAAAAGACAATTTTATTATTCACTTCCTTTACCGAAACATTGTAGTTTTTGATTTTCGGGAACGAACGTTCCATTTCGTTCAATTCGTGATAATGGGTGGCAAACAGTGTTTTCGTACGGTATTTGACATGCTCGTGTAAAAATTCCACGATGGCCCAGGCAATGGAGATTCCGTCGTAAGTAGAGGTCCCTCTTCCCAACTCGTCGAACAGAACGAGGCTCCGATCGGATATATTGTTTAATATATTGGCGGCTTCGTTCATTTCTACCATGAAAGTAGATTCTCCCAAGGAGATATTGTCTGAGGCCCCGACTCTTGTGAAGACCTTATCGACATACCCGATTGATGCGGAGGCTGCCGGAACGAAACAACCGGCTTGTGCCATAATGACGATAAGTGCTGTCTGGCGTAACAAAGCCGATTTTCCGGCCATGTTAGGTCCCGTGATAATAATGATTTGTTGTCTTTCATTATCTAAAAACAAATCGTTGTGGATATAACTTTCTCCGGGGGGAAGCTGCTTTTCGATGACCGGATGACGCCCGGCTTTTATATCGATAAAATAGGAGTCATTGATTTCAGGACGGTGATATTGGTTCGTGATGGATACGTTAGAGAACGAAATTAAAGCATCGATCCGGGAGATGATATGGGCATTAGTTTGTATGGCTTTGATATAGGATGAGGCAACGAGTAACAATTCGTTGTAAATCGTACTCTCCAACTCCTGAATACGATCTTCTGCACCTAAAATCTTTTCTTCATACTCCTTTAATTCGGGCGTGATGTAGCGTTCTGCATTCACTAATGTCTGCTTCCTGATCCAGGTGTCGGGGGCTTTACTGTTGTGAGTTTTGGTCACCTCGATATAATAGCCGTATACATTATTAAAACCTATTTTTAATGAAGGGATACCGGTTTTTTCTATTTCCCGTTGTTGCATTTGAAGCAGAAGTTCTTTTCCATGGGAGGAAATTTCTCTCAACTCGTCTAACTCCGCGTTAACCCCGGGGGCAATGACATTTCCCTTGTTCAGCTGAGCGGGTGCTTCTTCCTGTATTTGTTGCGCTATCTTTTGGTGAAGAGCCTCGCATTCGTTTAATTGCTCGATCCATTGGGTTAATTGGGGATTGTTGATATTCCGGCAATGTTTTTTTAGCGGGATTAACGTTTGCAAGGCTACTTTCAATTGTACCATCTCTCGCGGGGAGATCCGGCATACGGCAATTTTAGAGGCTAACCGTTCCAGGTCCCCGATGATCCGTAATAGTTGTTCCAGCTCGAGACGTTCGGTTTCGTGTTGAATGAAACTTTCTACGATATCCAGCCGTTCGTTGATCTCTTCCGGAGATTTCAACGGCATGCAAATCCAACGGCGAAGCATCCGACTGCCCATGGGAGTAATTGTTCTATCAATAATATCGGTTAACGAACAACCTCCCTCGTGAAGCGATTCCAATATTTCCAGGTTTCGTAGCGTGAAGCGGTCTAATAATACACAAGTGGATTCATCGATTCGTCCAATAGAGGTGATATGCCCCACCAACTCGTGCTTGGTCATGTCTAAATAATAGAGAATGGCCCCGGAAGCGGCGATACCGCATTCTAATTTATCAATTCCAAAGCCTTTCAGAGAAGAGACATCGAAATGTTTCTTCAGCCGATCTTCCGAAGAATCCGGTTCGAAAAACCAGGCTTCTACCGGGTAAGTATAGTATTTATTTCCGAAAAGTTCATGGAATAAGGCTTCAGAGCCTTTAGGATATAACACCTCTTTGGGTTGAAAACTATTCAATAATTTGTCTACCGTGGAAGGAGTTCCTTCCGTCGTTAAAAATTCACCCGTGGAAAGATCCAACAACGAGATCCCGGCCTTGCTTTTGGTAAAATAGACGGAGGCCAGAAATACGTTATTTTTATTGTCAATGGTATTTTCGTTGTACGAAACACCGGGAGTTACTAATTCTATGACTCCCCGTTTGACTAACTTCTTGGTTTTTTTAGGATCTTCCAATTGTTCACAGATGGCTACTCTCTGACCGGCACGGACTAATTTAGGAAGATAGGTATCTATGGCATGATGGGGGAAACCGGCCAGCTCTACGTCTCCGGGGGAGCCATGAGATCGTTTCGTGAGGGTAATCCCTAAAATCTTTGAGGCAGTGATGGCATCTTCCCCGAAGGTTTCATAGAAATCTCCCATTCTGTAAAGAAGTAGTGCATCAGGATATTGAGCCTTAGCTGCATAGTATTGTTGCATCAAAGGTGTTTGTATTTCTGATTTTGTAGCCATTTGGTTTTGCTTATGAATTTATAGATCGTGTGAGTGTTTACGCATCCCAAAAATAAATATTTTGCATGATATTTGTTTAAAAATCTCAGAAGTATTATGTAATTTTGTCGAACTGAAAACAAGCGAGCATAAGTTTGTTAATAAAAATTAGGGAAGAATAAACTTGGCACGAGGAAATTACGTATAGATATTTCCAGTCGCTTTATGGAGGAAATAAATTGAATGTTTATGAAAAATATATCGGGAATATTAGCTACTTATAATTTTTCGAATTTAGAAGATCGGATAGAGTTCGAGTTGGACGGAGTTATAGAGAAAGAGATTGCTTTGGCCTACTGTCCGGAGAACTTCGAGCTATGTATAACCTGCATGGATTATACGACATTGAAGGTGACGGATACGGATAGGTCCGTGACGGAATTTGTTGCGGAACTGCTTAAGAAAATCAAGAAGAATACTTTGCCTGAGGTAGCTTCGGTATGTGTATTCCCGAAATATGCTTCGATTGTAAAAGACGGATTGAGTGAAACATCCATTAAAACGACTGTCGTGGGAGCTTGTTTTCCCTCTTCTCAATCTTTTATGGAAGTAAAAATTGCAGAGTGTAAAGCGGCCGTTGCCGCCGGGGCGGATGAAATCGATGTGGTTCTCTCCGTGGGGGATATTCTGGAGAGAAATTACGAGAGGGTATACGAGGAGCTTGCGGCCATCCGGGAAGCTTGTAAAGGCGTTTTATTGAAAGTGATATTGGAAACCGGGGAGCTGAAGGATATCGAGAGTATATTTAATGCCGCGTTGATCAGTGCATACGCGGGAGCGGATTTTGTGAAAACATCCACGGGAAAAGTGCCTGTGAATGCTACTCCCGAGTCTGTTTACGTGATGTGTGAAGCCGTTCGTCAGTATCATGCCCAAACGGGTAAAATGGTGGGAATAAAAGTGGCTGGAGGCGTTTCCAAAGTACAAAATGCCATTCGTTACCTAACCATCGTCAACCATGTTTTGGGGAAAGAATGGGTAACTCCTCGCTATTTTCGAATCGGGACGTCCCAGTTAATGGATGATATCTTGAAAGAGATGAAGAAATAATGGAAGACCGGCATAAGCCGGTTTTTTTTTATTAAAAATCCGTTAGTGATAACGGCTGACCTGAGAGCAATGAGGGATCACGAATATATTTATCTATGTTTCTCCCTTCCGTCTTCTTCGTCGAAAATTTGAATGACCGGTTCTTTAAAAGTCTTGTTTGTCGTATGCTTATCTAAGGTCAACAAGAGCGAGGGTAATATAATGAGGTTGGAAAGCATAGCTGCCAATAGGGTGATGGAAACAAGGATGCCTAAAGCAACGGTTCCGCCGAAGTCCGACAAGGCAAAGATTCCGAAACCGAAGAAAAGGATAATGGCGTTATAAATCATGCTTTGCCCTGTCTCTTTCAAAGCCAGGACGGCAGACGACCGAATACTCCAGTTTGTCCCTTGTAACTCTTGCCTGTATTTTGCTAAATAGTGAATGGTCCCGTCGACTGAAATACCAAAAGCAATACTGAATACTAATATGGTCGAAGCTTTGATAGGGATACCGCAGTATCCCATAATAGCGGCTGTAATAATTTGCGGGATGAGGTTTGGCAGGAGGGCGACGATGACCATGCGTTTGCTCCGGAACATCCATGCCATGAAAATGGCGATAAGGATAATGGCTAATAGCAGGGAGGTAAATAGATTGGTGACTAAATACTGGGTCCCTTTAAAAAAGATGACACTTGATCCGGTTACCTTTACAACGTTTCGGTCTCCAGGGAAATATTTCTCAATGATCTCGTATAATTTATTCTCTTTTTCCTGCATTTTTTTAGTACCGATATCCTTTATACGGTAGCTCATCCGGACATTTCTTAGGGTGGAGTCAACAAATGAATTTGCTTTTCCCCCGATACTTCCCGCGGATTGGGAAGCGTATTTTAAAATAAAATTTTTCGTTTGATTGCTCGGCAATTTGTAATAGGCCGATTTCCCGTTATAAAAAGCCTGATTGGCGAATTTAATCACTTCAACGATGGAAATGGGTTTAGAAATGTCTTCGTCTTGGGAGAGTTCTTGGGCTAATAAATCTAATTTCTCCAAGTTGGACAACTTGATGACTTGATTCGGTTTTTTGAAATCAATCGTGATTTCCAAAGGCATTAAACCGTCAAAATTATCCTCGAAAAACAGGAGGTCCTGTCGGATCGGGTCGCTCTCTTTCAGATCGTCTACCATGTACCCTGTAGATTTCATCAAAGAGATACCGATAAACCCTAAAACGACTACAATGGAAGCAGTAATATAAACTTTATTCCGGTGATTAATAATAATTTCAATAACCTTATTTAAGGTGTCGTTTACAAATTTATTATGTAAATGCTTGATTTGCTTGCTGTCCGGAGACGGCAGAAAGCTAAATACGCAGGGAATCATGATCAGGCAAACCAAATAGACAAAGCTGATGCCGATGGAAGCGGTGATACCGAATTCAACGAGAATCTGGCTGGAGGTAACGATAAATGTGGCAAAACCGGCAGCTGTAGTCAGGTTACTAAGGAAAGAGGCGTTTCCTATCTTTTGAATCATTCTCTGTAAAGCCTTGATCTTGTTCCCGTGGCGATCGTATTCAGCGTGAAATTTATTAATCATGAAGACCATGTTGGGAATACAGATCACGATTAATAATGGGGGTAACATAGCTGTTAAAAGCGTGATTTTAATTCCGAGCATAGCCATGACACCTACGGTCCAGCAAACGCATGTAAGTACGATTAATAAACAAAACCCGATGATTCGGAAAGAGCGGAAGAAGAGGTAAAGGATAAAAGTCGAGATCAGCAAGGAGAGAATGATGAACATATACATCTCTCCCTTGATATTTTCGGCGTTTACGACCCGAATGTAGGGTAAGCCGGAATAATGCATTTTAAGCTCGTGTTTGGCAGAAAATCCTTCCGTGATTTTTAAGATATCTTTGACCAGTCCTACGCGTGCCGGGGAGTTCATGACATCAGCCGAAACGGAAACCATCATGCCATAAATCGCTTTTTTCTTGTTAAAAAGTGTTCCGTCGTAAAAAGGGAGATTCTCCACGATTTGAGACAAACTATCGGCTTCCCGCTGGTGTTTGATGTGATGTGGAAATATGGGTTTTATGTCGAATCTGCGATTGGCCGTATCTTTACAGAGATTGAAAGAGTGAGTGATGTCCACTAAGGCGATGACTCCGCGTAAAGCTTTTAAGCTATCGCACATTTGTATCCAATCGTTGAGTTTGTTCACTTTGTAAAAGGAGGTGTCCTGGATGGCAAAAACCATGACATTCCCCTCTTGACCGAATTTTTCATGAAAATCGATGTAATCGAGAAAAGCACTGTCTGTTGATGGGAGAAGATTGGCGTATTCATATGACATTTCGACCTTTCTGATTTGAGAAGCCAGAAAGAGGGTAATAATCGAAATGGCAATAATAAAACCTATCCGGTTTCTAAGAAGAATTCCGGCAATCTTAATCCACATATTTCACATGTTAATTGTATATATTGTCGCAAAAGTAGGATAAATGCATTTAATCTTTAAACAGTTTCGGATTTTTTTTATGTCGCTTTACATCTCTTGCTGTTTTTTTTGCAAAATTATTATTTATGGCGGAGTTTAAATCTACCCCCGTTTGATTGGCTAAACATACTAAAACCCAAAGAACGTCAGCCATTTCATCGGCTAAATTATCTTTTTCTCCTTCTTTGAAAGACTGGTCCCCGTATTTCCTGGCCATGACTCTTGCCAATTCTCCTACTTCTTCTGTCAGAATGGCCATGTTGGTGAGTTCTCCGAAATACTTTACCCCGTAAGTTTTGATCCAGGCATCAACAGCCGTTTGTAATTCTGTCAAGTCCATACTATAATAATTTAAAATTCGTCGTCGTCCTTTTGTTGCTCTTAAAAAGCCATGTTATTCATTCGTTGAAATCTCCTGTTGGAGTGAAGCGTTTACGGATCGGCTGTTTTATAGCTTGTTCTTACTGTCCATGATGATGGTTACCGGTCCGTCGTTGAGGAGTTCTACTTCCATTTCTGCACCGAATTGTCCGGTTTTGATCTCATTTTTAATCTCTTTTTGCAATGTGGAGACGAATTGCTCGTAAAGGGGAATGGAGATGGACGGTGGTGCCGCATCGATATAGGAAGGGCGATTTCCTTTTTTGGTACGGGCCATCAAGGTGAATTGACTCACGGCTAAAATCTCTCCTCCGGTTTCTAATATGGATTTATTCATTACTCCGTTTTCGTCGTCGAAGATGCGGAGATGGATGATTTTTGATACTAACCAATTGATATCCTCTTCCGAGTCGTCCGATTGTATCCCGACAAGTACCAACATGCCTTTATTTATGCTTGAAAAGAGGTGCCGGTTTATGGTGACGCTGGCGCGGGAAACTCGTTGGATGACTACTTTCATGATGAATAAGGTTTAAAATCACGCGGGGGATCTGTTATAAAAACTAAAAGTCGGAGTTCCCTCCAACTTTTAGCTTAAAGTTCATCGTGTATCGTTTTATTTTTTTGCGTACAATTCTTTGATCGCTTCGGCCAATCTCTTCACTCCCTCGATATTTTGTTCCTCGCTCATGTAAGAGAAGTTGATACGCATGGTGTTTTTACCTTTTCCGTTACAAAAGAAAACGGTACCTAATACAAATGCCACGTTCTTTTCGATTGCAATTTTGAAAAGATCTTCTGCATCGTATTGCTCCGGTAAGGTTAAGAACAAGAAAAGACCTCCTTCCGGATGAGTCCAGCTGACGCCTTCCGGCATGTATTTTTCGAATGCCCCTATCATTGCATTCAATTTACCACGATAGAGTTCGACAATCTTTTTCACGTTGGCATCGAAATAGTTCTTTTGGAAGAATTTCACGGTAATCTTCTGTAAAAATGCAGAAGTACAAAGGTCCGTGCTTTGTTTTGCCTTCACGAAGTTGTCAATGATCATCGGGTGTGCCAATACCCATCCCATACGGAATCCCGGCATGAATATTTTAGAGAAAGTTCCCAGCGTGATAACATTACCTTCGCCGTTATCTAATTCGTATAACATATGTTGCGGCTTGCCGGAAAAGCGTAATTCCCGGTAAGGACTGTCTTCAACGATTAAGATCTCGTATTTTTTAGCGATAGCCAAGATCTCTTTTCTTCTGGCATCCGGCATAGTCATTCCGGCAGGATTCTGGAAGTCGGGGATCAAATAGATAAATTTGGGTTTTTCGCCTTTGGCTTTCATATCGGCCAATGTTTTCTCCAGTTCGATGGCGCTCATTCCCTGTTCGTCCTGAGGAATTCCGACAGCAATCCCACCATAGGAGTTAAAAGCACCGAGAGCCCCTAAGTAGGAGGGTAATTCGCAAATATATTTGTCACCCCGGTTAAGGAAAATCTTACCTACAGTATCCAGCCCTTGTTGAGAAGAGGTGATGATGGTGATGTTCTCTTTTGTAACATAACTTAATCCTTGATCCCGGTAACGTTGGGCCAGAATTTCCAATAATTCGGGAACTCCTTCGGTCGAACCGTATTGGCAAGCCGCTGCTCCGTCAGTGGCGATTACCTCTGCACAAATTTCTTGCAATTGTTCTAATGGGAAGGATTCTTTTGCGGGAAGACCTCCGGCAAATGAAATGATTTCCGGTTTCTGAGTCAATTTCAATAACTCTCTGATTGCAGAGCGCTTCATCCCTTTGGCGCTGTCTGATAAAATTTCTTTGTAGTCGCTAACCATGTTTATCTTAATTAAATGAATAGACGCTTAATACTATTTGTGTTGCGAAGTTAATAATAACTTTTTGAAATAAAATTTTTCGTATCAATTTTTTATTAATGCGGGTAGTCCTGCTTTCATTTTTTATGTTTAAAGGCTTTTTTAGTAATAATTTTGTTTCCGTGATCACGATAGATGACGCGTACACCGTGTTTTTTAAGGATTTGAGAGCCTGTCGAAAGAAAACACAAGATGATTAAAAAGGGATCGTATTCCCTTGCCGATATTACCAATGAAATAATAGTGAATTTTTTTGCCGTTGGTTGCCGTTTAAATAATATTTGGAACTGCCATTTTTTTCAATTACTTTTGCAAACCGTAAAGGTCCCATAGTTCAACGGATAGAACGGAAGTTTCCTAAACTTTAAATCCAAGTTCGATTCTTGGTGGGATCACAATTTTTTAATTGATGGTCAATGGATTAGTTTTTGGTTTACGATTTAAGACGGAATTTTGATATTCCCTTTTTAAGTCGTCAATTTGAAAACGATCGTCGATCTTTTTTAATAGCATTTTCACCCTTTTCCCGGGTGCTGGGATTGAATAATCCTTTCATCTCCCTGTTCCTCATCTTTCATCCGTTAATCTCCCAATCTCTTAATCTTCTAATCTTTTAATCTATCTCCTAATCTTTGTAATTTCCTCATTCTTTAATTCTTTTAATCTACGATTGTCGATATATAGTTTTTTTTATACTTTAGCCGAATTATAATGTGTAAAATTTGGGATTATGTATACGATAGACGAACTTCGTGAAATTGTAAAGAAAGAAATGGCGAAACAGGAGTATATAGAAAAGCCTTACTCGCTGTTCGAACCGATTAAATATATTTTGGAAGATGGAGGGAAACGGTTGAGACCGATTTTAACCTTGTTGGCCTATAACTTATACCGGGAAGATATAGAAAGGGTTCTGAAATCTGCCATCGGCATAGAAATCTTTCATAACTATACGTTGTTGCACGATGATGTGATGGATGATGCGGAGTTGAGGCGGGGGAGGCAAACCGTGCATAAAAAATGGAATAACAATGTGGCTATTTTGAGCGGTGATGCTGCTGCTATCACGGCTTATAAATACATTGAGCATTGTGAAGACCGCTACCTGAGGCGGGCTATCGACGGTTTTAATCAGGTGGCGATGGATGTTTGCAAGGGACAACAGTATGATATGGAGTTTGAGACCAGAAATGATGTGACGGAGGAAGAGTACCTTCATATGATTTATTTGAAAACTTCTGTTCTTATTGCGGGAAGTTTGCGACATGGAGCCTTGATCGCGGGAGCTCCGGAACATGAGTATAAAGCCTTGTATGATTTCGGCGGATTCTTGGGCTTGGCTTTTCAACTTCAAGACGATTACCTGGATGTTTACGGGGATGTTTCGGAATTCGGGAAGAACATAGGAGGGGATATTGTTTCCAATAAAAAGACTTATATGTTGATCCGGGCTTTCGAGTTGGCTGATGAGGCGACTAAAAAAGAGTTGACGAGCTGGATTGAGATGAAGGATTTCTGTCCGGAAGAAAAGATTAAGGCCATAACGGATATATACAACCGATTAGGAATCAAACAGGTCACATTGGATGCCATTAACAAATATTTGAAGAAAAGTCGGGAGATATTGTCTCAAATAGAAGTTCCGGAAGAGCGCAAACGGGTGCTTTATGAGGAAATAGACGCGTTGTGTGACCGTAAGAAATAATACGATGGAAAAATCTAAACAGCGATTATTGGATGAACGTTACCTGAGGATGGCCCGCATATGGGCGGAAAATTCTTATTGTGTACGTCGTCAGGTCGGAGCGTTGATCGTGAGAGGGAATGCTATTATTTCTGATGGATATAACGGGACTCCGTCCGGGTTTGAAAATATCTGTGAAGATGATATGAATAAGACGAAGCCTTATGTTTTGCATGCGGAGGCAAACGCTATTACAAAAGTTGCCAAGTCGAATAACAGTAGCCTGGGGGCCACGTTATACGTGACAGCGTCTCCTTGTATCGAGTGTGCTAAATTGATCATACAGGCAGGAATTAAGCGTGTGGTGTATTCTGAAGATTACCGTTCGGCGGATGGAGTGGAATTGCTGCGGAAGGCCGATATCGAGGTGGAATTGATAGAGATAGAGTAAATAAAACAGATGAAAATGAACAGAGAAAATTTAAGGGCCGTTTTAACACCGATCGTGCTGGCGTTGGCGGTTGTATTTGGGATGATGATTAATCATTTTATACCGACGAAAAGGAATAATGCGGCCGCTTCTAAAATATTTCTACCGGTTAATGGTAGTAAAATGGACGTTATTATCAACATGATTCAGCATTCGTATGTGGATACGGTTAACGCGAATGAATTGGTGGAAAAAGCCATTTCGATGTTGTTGAAAGATTTGGATCCCCATACGGTCTATATCCCGGCTGAGGATATGCAAAGGGCCAATGAAAGTATCGTGGGAAATTTCGGAGGTATCGGAGTGCAATTTTACAATTATTTAGATACGGCATTAGTGGTTAAGGTCGTTCCGGGAGGTCCTTCGGAGAAGGCCGGAGTACAGGATGGGGATCGCATCATTCGGGTAAATGATTCGCTCATTGCCGGGAAAAATATGGATTCGAAAAAGATCATGAGTATGTTGAGGGGGGAGATGGGAACGGATGTGAAATTGACTATCCTTCGTAGAGGAGAGCCTCAATTGTTGATCAAAAACGTTACGCGGGGAAGTATTCCAATAAAAAGTATAGATATAGCTTATATGCTGAATGATACAACGGGTTATGTCAAGATAAGAACATTCGGGATGCACACTTACGGGGAGTTTATGCGGGCATTGGCGGATCTGACTCAAAAAGGGATGAAGAAGGTGGTGGTGGATTTGAGGGATAATGAAGGAGGGGTCCTTCCGATAGCCATCCAGATGATTAATGAATTTTTGGAGGAGGGTCAATTGATTTTATACACCCAGGGGCAAGCTTCTCCTCGCAGCGATTTTAATGCGAATGGAAAGGGGAATTACAAGGATTTGAAATTGGATGTATTGATTAACGAATTCAGTGCATCGGCGAGTGAGATTTTTGCGGGGGCAATTCAGGATAATGACCGGGGAACAATCATCGGTCGCCGGTCTTTTGGAAAAGGATTGGTGCAGGAACAACGGATGTTGCCGGATGGTTCTGCCCTTCGCTTGACGGTAGCCCGTTATTACATTCCTTCCGGTAGGTCGATACAAAAACCTTATAATGAGGGAAAAGAAAAATATTACAATGATATATACAACCGGTTGAAGCACGGTGAATTTTCTCAGAAAGACAGTATTGTATTCGATGAGAAATTAAAATTCCAGACGGTTGGCGGGCGTACGGTTTACGGGGGAGGAGGCGTGATGCCGGATATTTTCGTACCCGCGGATACGACGGGTGCTTCGAGATATTTAGTCGCGTTGTCTGAATCTCAATTGTTGTATGATTATACCTTTGATTTTATGGAGCATCACCGGGCCGAAATGAAGGAGCTCAAGGATTATAAATCGATCCAGAAGTATTTGAAGCGCTTCGATTTGGTAGGCGATATGGCTGATTATGCGGCAAAGCGAGGATTGAAAAAGGATAAAAGGGGAATAAAGGATTCGTATGAAATACTTCGGGTGCGTTTGGAAGCGTTTATAGCCCGCCACCTGATCGACGACGAGGGTTTTTATCCTATACTTGGTGAAAAAGATATAACGATACAGAAGGCAATAGAGGAATAATATGTTTTTAATAAAATTAGGATACGGGAGGCTGTTAAGCCTCCTATTTCTATTTTTGACCGGTACAGGGCACATCTATTCGCAAGAATATACTCCTTCCGGTACAGGGATAAAAGTGAAACATGCGTTTTATTCCCTGGGTTTCGATACGGTTCACAGGCAGGCCAACTGGGTGTATTACGAACTAAAGAGCAGGGGGAATAAAACCGTTGGCCGCGAGAATGATTTTCGGGTAGACCCCCAATTGAACTTGTTTTCGGCAACTCCCGACGACTATAAACGCAGCGGTTACGACCGGGGGCATTTATGTCCGGCAGCCGATATGGCTTTTGATAAAAAGGCGATGAGTGAAACGTTTTATATGTCGAATATGTCTCCGCAAGTTCCCGCTTTTAACCGCGGAATCTGGAAACGATTGGAAGATTTGCTGCGAAAACGGGGAAGGAAAGAGTTGCTTTACGTGGTTACCGGCCCGGTTTTTAAAGAAAACAAAGGTCATATAGGCAAAAATAAGGTTACGGTCCCGGGGTATTACTATAAATTGTTTTATGCTCCCGCCTCACAACAGATGATCGCCTATCTGCTTCCCAACGCGGGGAGTGATCAGCCTTTAAAAGATTTTGCCGTACCGGTGGACCGGATAGAAGCTTTAACGGGGATTGATTTTTTTCCGCAACTACCGGATGAGATAGAAAAGTTGCTGGAGGCTGATACCGCTGCACATCCCGAACTGGTTTCCGGTTTGAAAAGGGGGGATAAACCGGGAAAACGGGAACAGGCTGTCTTGGTGGTTGCGACCGTTGTTCTTTTTGTTGCCTTGCAGTTTTTGATCCGAAAAAAGGGCCGGAAAAGAAAAGGCAGAAGAAAGAAGAGAAAGAGGTAGTTCTCGAGTTTTTTTCGTTTGGGATGATACAAAGAATATGGAAAAGACAAATTCACTCCCGTTTCATTTACGGGGGTATCGATGTTTTTCGTGGGAGTATATTTCCCGTGCAGAGGAGGATCTAAAATGAGACCGGCGGCAGATGGGACGCCTTTTCAGCCGTTCCGTTATCGATCTTTTGTCGTGTCCGTCTGCTTCTTTTTTAGCAATTGGTTGATAACCTTTACCATTTCATCGAATTCTTTTTTGTCATAAAGGCGGGTCATAAAAACGATCTTTCCGTTTTCGTCGATAATGACATTCCGGGTAACTCCTGCTCCTTGGGCGGCAAAAGCATAAAACGCTTTACCTTCCGGATCGAGTAAAAGAGGGTAGGTAATTTTTGTCTCTTTGGCGAATTTCTCGATAGTCTCTTTGGACTCTTTCAAGTCGATTCCGAAAAGGAGGAACTTAAAGTTATCCTTCAGCTTTAGCCATATATCTTTTTCTATAAAAGGCATTTCCTTTCGGCATACTCCGCACCAGCTGGCGGTGAACTGTAACATAACGACCTTCCCCCGTAAATCTTTCAATTGTTTTTTGGTCCCGTCGGGAAAAAGAAGTTCTATATCGGGAGCCTCGTCCCCTACTTTAACAATATAACCTCTATCCTCTGACTGCACTTGAGTAAAAGAGCAAGCGAGTACGACAAGTAATAACCCTATAAGTTTTTTCATTTTATCTTTTTATCTGTTTCTGACTAATATTTTTTCAGACGTTTGACGCTCCCGCTCCAGGAGCAGCCTAAGCAATAAACAATTTCCGTGTCGAAACCTTCCAATGAATCTCCTTCATTCACGGGTACGACTTCGTATGTTGCGGTAACCTGGACAAGGCATTGATTGCCGTTGCTGTCTTTCACGTAAAAACGCCGGATTCCGCATTGCGGGCAAAGTAAAAATCTCATCTATCTTCGTTTTGTTTTCAAAGATAAGAAACTTTCAGTTGAAAACAGAAGCCTATTCGGGGTAAAATCATACTTTTGCAACGGTAATGGGATTAATTATGGAATTGAAAGATTACAAAATACATTTTGCTCCGGTACAGGGTCATACCGATTGGATTTATCGCAATTTGCACGAAAAACATTTTGGAGGCATAGATGCTTACTATACGCCTTTTATCCGTGTTGAAAAGGGGAATGGGTTCCGGACGAAAGATTTGAGAGATATTACGCCGGAAATAAATCGAGTCGGGGAATTGATACCCCAGGTACTCGGAGGAGATCCCGACGAATTGCGGGTAATGCTTGCCATGCTGGCGGATAAGGGATACGGTCGGGTCGATTTGAACTTGGGATGTCCTTTTTCAATGATCGCGCGAAAAGGGAGGGGTGCGGGAATTTTATCCTATCCGGAGAAGGTTGCGGCTCTAATGGACGTAATCGATGCTTTTCCCGTTTTGCATTGCTCCGTGAAAATGCGATTGGGATGGGAGAGTCCGGAAGAGGGAATGAAACTCTTACCCGTGTTAAACGAGGCCCCGTTGAAGGCTGTTATTTTACATGCGCGGGTGGGAGTTCAGGAGTATGGGGGAGAGGTGAACCGGGAGGCCTTTCGGGCTTTTTACGAAGGCTCTCGTCATCCGCTTTATTATAATGGTGATATTCGTACCCTTGAAGATATACGGGAAGTCGTAACATGTTTTCCTCTATTGGAGGGAGTCATGATAGGGAGGGGATTATTGGCGAATCCGGCTTTGGCGATGGAATATCGGGAAAACCGGGAACTGTGCCGGGAAAATCGTTTGAGAAAGTTCAGAGAATTTCATGATGAGTTGTTTGAGCTTAACGGGGAGCGTTTGCAGGGAGATCATCAGCTGTTGATGAAAATGAAAACTTTTTGGGAATACTTTTTACCCGGAACCGATCGGAAGGTTTTGAAAAAGATCAAAAAGGCCAATAAAGTGACGCAATATAACGATGCCGTGGCAGAGGCTTTTAAAGAGTAGATATGGGACAGATCCGAAAAGCTATATATATTCTGGTGGGTTGTATTTCCATTGTCTTGGGGGTTATCGGCATTTTTGTCCCGGGGCTGCCCACGACTCCGTTTCTATTATTAAGTTCCTGGCTTTTTTATAAAAGTTCCAAACGAATGCACGATGCGTTGCATCGTTCCCGATGGCTCGGCCCCTACCTGAAACGTTTTCAAGAGCGTCGAGGCGTCAGTTGGAAGACGAAATGGGTTTCTATTGCTTGCATGTGGACGATGATCTCCATTTCGGCTTTTGGCTTTATAGAGCATGTGCACCTTCGCTTGTTGTTACTGGGATTAGGGATGATCGGAACTTGTAGCGTTTTATTCATCGTCCCGAATGAGAAAAAATAGCATTTGGAGACGGGGTAAAAGTACTATCGCCATAGAGTAAAAAATTCTGTGATTAGAAAATTTATAATTGAAACCGTTTCCTAATCACAGAATACCAAAATGAAATGAATTTATCTCGTTGCGGATAAAGGCATTTAAATATTTTACCCCAAGACGACGTTGATAATCTTTTTGGGTACGATGATTAATTTTTTTATCTCTTTTCCGTCTGCCCATTTGGCAAATTCCGGAGCGGTTTTTACGGCCGTCTCTATCTCCGGATGGCTGGCAGATAAGGGCATGGGTAATTTGAATCTTACTTTTCCGTTAAAAGATACGGGGTATTCGAATTCGTTTTCTACTAAATATTTCTCTTCCCATTGCGGAAATCTTTCCTTGGTTACGCTGTTCGTATGCCCCAGTAAGTGCCATAACTCTTCAGCCATATGCGGGGCGTAAGGAGCGATGGTGATAACCAGGGGTTCCAAAATCTCTCTTTTGTTGCATTTTAGGGCTGTCAACTCGTTCACGCATATCATAAAGGCCGGAATAGAAGTATTGAATGAAAAGTTCTCCACGTCGAACTCGATCTTTTTAATGGTTTTGTGTAAAATTTTTAATTCTTCGGGAGAAGGTTTGTCCTCGCTGACCTGAAATGCCTCTCCGTTTTGGAACAGACGCCAGAATTTACGCAAGAATTTGTATACCCCGTCGATTCCTTGGGTATCCCAAGGTTTACTGGCTTCAAGCGGTCCGAGGAACATTTCGTACAAACGCAATGTATCAGCACCGTATTCTTCGATTATGGTGTCAGGATTTACCACGTTGAACATGGATTTCGACATCTTTTCGATGGCCCAGCCGCAGACATATTTCCCGTTCTCGAGAATAAATTCGGCACTGGCATACTCCGGCATCCATCGTTTGAAAGCTTCGATATCCAAAATGTCGTTTTTCACGATATTGACATCCACATGGATTTCAGTCGTTTCATACCGGTCTTTCAGCCCGACAGAGACGAACGTATTTGTTCCCTGAATGCGATACACGAAATTGGATCGTCCTTGTATCATTCCCTGGTTGATCAGTTTCTTAAAGGGTTCCGGTTCGCATACCACTCCCAAATCGTATAGGAACATATTCCAGAAACGGGAATAGATGAGGTGTCCGGTAGCATGTTCCGAGCCTCCCAAGTACAGGTCTACGTTACGCCAATACTTGTCCGCCTCTTCGCTTACTAAAGCCTGATCGTTGCGGGGATCCATATAGCGAAGGTAATAAGCCGATGATCCAGCAAATCCGGGCATCGTGTTCAATTCCAACGGATATCCCTCCTCGGTTTTCCAATTTCGAGCTCGTCCGAGAGGAGGCTCTCCCGTTTCCGTCGGGAGGTATTTGTCGATTTCCGGTAATTCCAAGGGCAGTTTAGATTCGTCCAACATATAAGGCATGCCTTCCTTGTAATATACCGGGAACGGTTCTCCCCAATAACGTTGGCGACTGAAAATGGCATCTCTCAAACGGTAGTTTATTTTGCTTTTGCCGATACCCCGTTTTTCAATCTCTTCGGCAATGTAACGGATAGCGTCTTTAACTTCCATTCCGTTGATCATACCGCTATTGATCATTTTTCCGACTTTGGCATCGTATGAACCTTCGCTCATGTCGTGGCCTTCTCCGTCATCGACTACTGGAATAACAGGCAGATTAAAATGTTTTGCAAAGGCATAGTCCCGGCTATCGTGGCCCGGAACAGCCATAATCGCTCCTGTTCCGTAGCCGGATAAAACGTATTCGCTGATCCAAACAGGAATGGCATTGTTCGTGAACGGATTGATGGCGTAGGAGCCTGTGAATACTCCCGTTACTTTTTTGATTTCCGTCTGGCGTTCCCGTTCCGTCCTTTTGGCAACATAATCCAGATACTCTTTAACGGCCTGAGCCTGTTCGGGAGTCGTAAGTTGTTGGACGTAATCCGATTCCGGAGCCAGCACCATAAAGCTGACGCCGAATATCGTATCGGGACGGGTGGTGAAAATCTCTAATTTTATATCGGAATCTTTCACGTCGAACCGCACGTCCGCACCCTGTGAACGTCCGATCCAGTTACGTTGTATGTCTTTTAAAGAATCGGACCATGCGATCGTGTCCAATCCGTCCAATAATCTTTGTGCGTAAGCGGATACCCTTAAAGACCATTGTCTCATTTTTTTCTGTACGACAGGGTAACCTCCCCGGAGGGATAAACCTTCTTTAACCTCGTCGTTTGCCAAAACCGTTCCGAGTTGAGGACACCAGTTGACCATCGTATCCGCAAGATAGGCAAGGCGGTAATTCAACAAAATCTCCTGTTGTTCTCTTTCCGGCTTCCTTTTCCACTCTTCTGCCGAAAAGTGTAAATCCTCGCTGCATGCCACGTTCAGTCCTTCCGTCCCGGAGGTCTCGAATGCTTTCACCAATTCACCGATCGGCATGGCTTTTTGTTCGTCATAGCAATAAAAGCTATTGAACATCTGAATGAAGGTCCATTGAGTCCATTTATAATATCCTGGATCACAGGTACGTATTTCCCGGTCCCAATCGTAAGAAAAACCGATTTTATCCATTTGTTCCCGGTAACGGTTGATGTTTTTTTCCGTTGTGATTGCCGGGTGCTGTCCTGTTTGGATAGCGTATTGTTCCGCCGGAAGTCCGTAAGCATCATATCCCATAGGATGCAGGACATTGAATCCTTTCAAGTGTTTGTAACGGGAAAAGATATCGGATGCAATATAACCAAGAGGATGTCCCACATGCAAACCTGCCCCGGAAGGGTAAGGAAACATATCCAACACGTAGTATTTGGGCTTGGAGTGATCCACTTCGACCCGATATGTCTTATGCTCTCGCCAATAGTTTTGCCACTTTTTTTCTACCTCTTTAAAATTATATTCCATATCTGTATGAATGATTTAAGATTTACGATTTTTGATTAGTAGGCAAAGATATAAAACTTACAAGAATAAATTTTCAATTTTCAACTTTCAATTTTTAATTATTTCGTAGTTTTGTCCAAATACAAATTTATTTCAAATGACGTCGGGTGTGGTATTGACAATTCTCTTGTCCTATTTCGTTTTGTTGATCATTGTCGGTTTTTTTACGACTCGTAAACTGAATAGCGAATCTTTTTTTACGGCAAACCGGAATTCTCCCTGGTACTTGGTCGCTTTCGGTATGGTCGGAACCTCTTTATCCGGTGTCACGTTTATTTCCATTCCGGGAGAGGTGGGTAGTAGCGATTGGACTTATTTGACCTTAGTGATGGGTAATTGTGTGGGGTATATCATTATCGGCATCGTGCTTTTACCCCTGTTTTATCGGTTAAACTTGATCTCTATTTATTCCTGGCTGGGGGATCGTTTCGGGGAGAAAGCCCGGTTGACGGGATCTTTTTTCTTTATCGTGTCCCAGCTTTTGGGGTCTTCCTTTCGTTTGTTCCTTGTGGTTGGGGTATTGCAGTTGGCGCTTTTTGATGCGATGGGAATTCCCTTTTGGGTGACGGTATTCATTACGGTCGGATTGGTATGGATATACACGGTGCGTGGGGGGATAAAGACGATTGTCTGGACGGATACGTTACAGACTGTTTTTATGTTAGTGTCCGTGGTGTTGACCATTTGTGTCATTAACCGGGCGTTGGACTTTAGCTTTTTGACTGCTATTGAAAAAGTGAAGGAGAGTTCTTTTTCCCGGGTTTTCGACTGGGATTGGAGGTCGGGCCATAATGTCTGGAAACAGTTCTTGGCAGGAGTCGCCATTACCGTATCAATTAACGGGTTGGATCAGAATATGATGCAAAAGAGTTTGACGTGCAGAACATTAAGGGACTGTAAGATAAATATGTTTTCTTTTTCCTTTTTGTTTTTGGTCACGAATCTTCTTTTTCTCTTTTTGGGAGCTTTGCTTTACTTGTACGCGGGAGCTAACGGAATCGACCCTCCCGAAAAATCGGATGATCTTTTCCCGTTTTTGTCCTTGAACTATTTCGGGGCTGTTGCCTCTTTGTTTTTTCTGCTGGGAATCACGGCTGCTGCTTACTCCTCTGTCGATTCTTCATTAACGGCGCTAACCACTTCTTTTTGTATCGATTTTTTAAAACTGACACCTCGGGAGGTAACTCAACGGCGTAAACGGATGATGGTACACGTGTTTTTTTCCTTGCTGATGTGTTTGGTCGTGATCCTTTTCAGGGAGTTGAATAACAGCAGCGTGGTTTCGGCGGTATTGAAAGCCGTGGGATATACTTACGGTCCTATACTGGGACTTTTTACATTCGGATTAACAACGAAATATGCTGTAAAAGAGACCTATTTGCCCTGGGTATGCCTGCTCTCCCCGCTGCTCTCTTTTGGAATCAATTGTTATTCGGAACAGCTTCTTTTCGGGTATCGTTTCGGGTTTGAAATACTTTTGCTTAACGGTTTGTTGTGCTTTGGCGGGTTGTGGCTGATTCGAAAGAGAAGATCCGGAGTCTATAGTTCGATGCCTGTAAATATTCGTAAGGCATAACCGATTCCAAAGCTGACGGCAGCTATTCCAAGACTGATGATTGCCATTTCTGCAAATCGATGTCCAAATCTTTCGGAGCGGACAATAGAGTAATAATAATTGAAAATGGCAATGATTGATAGGGCGCTGAGCAAACAGATGCCTAATGCCCAGTAGACATTCTGCATAAGGACGAAAGGAAGGATCAACGCAATGACTGTAATGAGGTAAGCGATGCCGGTATAAACGGAAGCTTTGACTGCGTTTTTCCCGTCGTTGTCGGCCCGGGTTGAGAGATACTCCGAGGCTGCCATGGAGAGAGCCGCGGCAATACCCGTGATCCCTCCGGTGAGGGCGACTAATTTGGGATGTTGTAAGGCAAAGGTGTAACCGGCTAATGCTCCCGTGAATTCCACCAGGGCGTCGTTTAAACCTAAAACGACGGCACTCATGTAATTTAATCCCTCTTCATCGATTAAGGAAATCAGTTTGTTTTCATGTTCTTCTTCCTCTTTTGCCATAACCTGTAATTCTTCGATCTCTTCCCATTGGCGATAAGTAAGTCGGGTGCGGATCTCTCCTTTTTCCATTAACTTGATACCGAAAATTAAACCAAACAGGCGAGCAATGGTAACGTACCAGAAAATTCGCCAACGATTGGGTCCGGGAGTTTTTCCGGTGAACTTTTGGAGGGTGTGGTAATGCCTTAACTCCTCTCGAGAAAGGCCTTCCAGTACATGCCGGTTATGTTCTTTCTTCTGTATTTTTGCTAAACGCCGGTAGATGATATTTTCAGTCGCTTCATTGACCTGAAAGGCGATTAATTGTTTTATTTCTTTCGTAGTCATGCCGGATAACTTTATATGTTCAATTGGGAAAGTAGGATGTTTAGTTTAAAAATGAAGGTAATGATCCGGTTCTTTTTTGAATCGCAATGGTCTTGTGCGGCACAAGAATTTTTTGATTCTGTGATTAAGATCGATCGCTTAATCACAGAATCCGAGGCTTAATCGTCGATCTAAAATAAATTTACAATTTGTAGCTTGTTTAGCTGTATGGTGGAACTTCGATGAGTAGGATTTTGGTATATTCGTTTGCTTTGATTTCAAAACTTTCTGTATCGTATATACCTAATCCGTCCCGTTTTTCCAGCTCTTTTCCGGCGACCGTGGCTTTCCCTTCGATGAGGAAGGCGTAAACGCCTAAACTGTTGGGCGATTTTAATTTATAACCCTGTAATGTGTTTTTTTCCAACTCTCCGATAGAGAACCAGGCTTGTTGGTATATCCATAATCCTTTGCCGTCTCCGGGATAAGGAGAAACGATTTCCGTAATCTCGTTTTTCTTGAGTAAATCGGCAATAACGGCATTTTCATATCTTGGAGATACATTCATACGATCGGGTATAACCCATATTTGTAAAAATTCAGCAGGGGTATTATTGTTTTTATTGTATTCGCTATGGCGGATACCGGTTCCGGCACTCATCGCTTGTATCTCCCCTTCCTTTATAACGGAGGCGTGTCCTAAACTGTCTTTGTGTTCTAAGGCTCCTTTCAAAGGAATGGAGACAACTTCCATATTCTGGTGTGGATGTAGACCGAAACCGGTCCCTCCCGCGATTTTATCGTCATTCAATACCCGCAGAGCTCCGAAATTAATTCTTTCCGGATCGTAGTAATCTGCAAAACTGAATGTATGATGAGTTTTCAACCAACCATGGTCGAAAAAACCTCTTGTTGCTGCTTTGTGTAATATTGTTTTCATAATTTATAATTATTATTGTTTATACGGAAAAAGAAGAATATAAGTTTTATGAACCTTTGTTTCGTGAAAATATATATTTAATTTTGGTCGGAATATACCGATTCTTGTTTCTAAACTCTGTATCATGAACTGGATGAAACGATTGGGATTTTGTTTTTTGATATTGCTGTTGATGATTACGGGAATTATTTTTGCGTGTAATTGGATCATCGAAAAGTCGGCGGAAGGTCGGGTATACGGGAATGTCATAGAGATTCCGGCGAATCGAGTGGGGTTGTTATTGGGGACTTCTCCGAAACTTAAGGGAGGAAAGGCAAACCGGTATTTTGATTATCGTATCGAAGCGGCCGTTTTTTTGTATCGTAGCGGGAAGATCGAACGTATTTTGGTAAGCGGAGACAATAGGCAACGGAATTACAATGAACCGGTAGAGATGCGGAAAGCCTTGTTGGCGAAAGGAGTTCCGGACAGTGTCATCGTGATGGATTTTGCGGGGATACGTACGTTGGACTCCGTCGTAAGGGCTAAAAAAGTATTCGGACAAGATCGTTTTACAATTATTTCCCAACGTTTTCATAACGAGCGGGCTCTGTATATAGCCAAATATAACGGTATAGAGGCTGTCGGGTTTAACGCTACGGACGTGGATGCCTATAGCGGATTAAAAACCAATACGCGTGAACTTTTAGCCCGGGTAAAAGTGTTTGTCGACCTTTTGTTCGGTAAAGGACCCCGCCATTTGGGAGAACCTATAACGATTTCCTGATACTTCAAAATTAATATAATCATATTAGATTCTATATTGATCCACGATATATTAATATTTTAATTAATATAACATCATTGCATATATTGTAATAACATTATACTATATTTGCATTGCGGGTATTGTTAAATAATATAAAAGCCGTTTTTATAGGAAAGGAGAAAAATGCAAACGGTAGGATTTCATTATTAACTTATAAAATTAACAAGTTATGAAAATATTAAAAAATAGAGTGATTCTTATTTGCTTATATAGTATCTTATTTTGTATTTTATCTTGTTCGGACAATATTAATGAAATAAAGCCACAAGATAATAAGGCTCAAAACGAAGTACAATGATTATTTCTAACTATAAAGTTTTAGAGGCAATTATAAATGGAAAGCAATCAATTAACTACGATCCATTTATTATGACGTTTAGATCTCAGCGTGATGTCATGGATGAAATTATTGAAGCGGAAAGTGGTCAAATTGATTATTTAAGAACTCTTAATGAGGTAGATTTGGGAAAAGCTATTAAGCATAGTAAGCTTTATTATAAGTATTTAAAAGAAGATTTTATCAAAGAAGTATTTTATAATGACGGCTCAACCTCTTATGATCTTAATTTAGCTACTCCTTACTACGCTAAAGTTTTGAATGAAAAAGGGTATTTTGCTGTTGGAGATACGATCTATCAAGTAACTCCTAAATATTTGAAAATATGGATTGGTGGTGACATAAATAGATATACCGAGTTGAATAATTATACGAGTTCAGACGAATCTCGCAGAATTTTTGTTACAGATTATAGTCAAAAAGATACGTCTATTGAAGAGCCATTAGCTCGTACTACTTATCCGATAACTTTTTATAATATAACTAAAGGTGTTTATGGGATTAGTCCTTATAATGAGAGGGTTGTTGTGATCTTTTATGATAAAACAAATCTTTTAATAGCTCAACATGGATATACAAGAGAAACATATTGTCGTGCAATAGGGCAAGAACCAATACCAGGAACAAATTCATATAGTTTTAAGGTAATAAATTATAGTTATAATTTTATGTTTGGTACTCAAACAGCAGGAGTTAATGATTCTTTTCAACAAAGGGGAGATGCATTGGGCTATGATGATTATTATACGGTTTATTTACCCTATAAAATGGTTGTTGCCGGTAAAACAATATTGGAATCAACAGATGAATTTCCTTATTTATCTTGGTTTGAGTGTATTATATATAGAATAACACGAGTAGACGAATCTTCTACTTTTCAACTTCGAGTTGCATTTAGAGGAGAACGACAAACACCAACAAGTGGACCGTTTTTTTACACGTTTGTTAACGGAAGTTCGGTTCCTCCTGTGGATGGTGGGATATTGGAAGAGCTTATTCCATGATATTTTAATATGATGAAAATCTATTCTTTTTTCATATTTATCGGTATTTTGTTGTTCGCTCAAATTTCTTGTAATAAAGATAATGATGCGGGTGTGGTGCCTAAAGGAGTATGGCAACAGAAATTTATGGATCCCCAGTTTCCAATTTGTTTTAAAGAAGGGGTCTCTTTTACATTTAAGGATACGCTTTATGTTGGATTCGGAATGGCTAATTGGAATAAAATGACAAGTCCCTATTTTTTGCGCTATACTCTTAACGGCGAGGAAGAGGAATGGAGATTAGTCGCTGTTTTTCCTGGGAAGCCGCGGAAAGGAGCTGTTGCTTTTGTCCTTGGATCAAAAGCTTATGTAGGGTTGGGCTATGCGGAAAATGAAAAAAAGGAAGAGGTTTATTATGATGATTTTTGGGTATTCGACATAAAGACAGAACGTTGGGAACCGGAGCCTTTGGTGTTTAAATTTCCTGGGATCGCTCGTAGAGGAGCTGTGGCATTTACTTTAGACGGAAAGGGATATGTAGGTACCGGAGATAACGGGAAAAATATTTTTTTTGATGTGTACACGTTTGAATCGGGCGTGGGGTGGAAACCATTTGAGTCTTTAGAAACTCCTATGACTGGAGCTGTAGCTTTTGTTGCGGATGGGAATGCCTATATTTGTACAGGAGGAAGGGCTGGAGAATGGGCTCCTTGGCTGTTTCAAGGTATATATAAATTTTCTTCTGGTGCGAAAAAGTGGTCCTTTATGAGTCCTTTAGAGGGGGAAGCGGCGGAAGTTTCCCGGAAATATGCTTCGGCTTTTGTATTAAACGTGAAAGGTAAAGATTATGCCTACCTCGTGTCGGGTGTCGATGTGTTTGGAAAAGAACTTTTTTCTTGTTGGGGATATGATCCAAGAAAGGATATTTGGCAAAAGATAACGGATTTGCCAGGATCTATTGCAAATGGAATTGGAGTTTCTCTTGGAGGGAGAGGATATATATTAGGAGAAGTAATCTATATTTTTAATCCACAATAGGAAATAAGGCATTGTAAAATAACAAAACAGCCCGGTTTCTACCGGGCTGTCTCTATTTTTGTTCCGGACAGCTTACATGATAAAACTGTCGCTGATGGATTTATGTTCGTAAATGTTGCGGATCGTGTCGGCAAACATCGGGGCAATCGGTAAAACCTTGATTTTGGAGCAGGGTTGTTTCTGCGGAATGGAATCCGTGAAAATGATCTCCGTCAATTTGGATTTTTCGATATTTTCGTATGCTTTACCGGAAAGTACGGCGTGGGTTGCGACAGCGCGTACGCTGGCAGCGCCTTTGTCAACCAACATGTCGGCGGCCTTGCAGATAGTACCTGCCGTATCGATCATGTCGTCGACCACGATAATATTTTTACCTTCCACGTCTCCTATCACCTTCATATCGGCCACTTCGTTGGCTCTGATCCGGGTTTTGTGACAGATGATCAGTCCCGAATCAAAATGTTTTGCCCAGGAGTTGGCTCTTTTGGCTCCCCCGATATCAGGAGAAGCAATGGATAGATCTTTCAGTCCCAATGATTTGATGTATGGAACCAAAACAGTGGAACCGTAAAGGTGATCTACCGGAATGTCGAAAAAACCTTGAATCTGATCCGCATGAAGATCCATCGTGATGATTCGATCTACACCGGCCGCCTGAAGCATGTTGGCAACCAATTTAGCTCCGATCGCCACGCGCGGTTTGTCTTTCCGGTCTTGGCGGGCAAAACCGAAGTAAGGAATTACCGCGATAACCTTGTAAGCTGATGCTCTCTTGGCCGCATCGATCATTAAAAGTAACTCCATGAGATTATCACTTGGCGGGAAGGTAGATTGAACAAGATAGACATGCTCTCCTCTCACCGTTTCATCGAAAGAAGTGACGAATTCTCCGTCACTGAATTTCGTAAAACTCTTTTTACCAAGTTCAAGCCCTAAAGAATGAGCGATGCTATCAGCGAGATAGGTACTCTGTTCTCCGGCGAAAACTTTGATTTCGGGAAAATTTGGCATAGATTTTAATTCTTAGTTGAAACACTTGGCAAAAGTATGAAATTAATCGAAAACTAAGTATTGATTTTGGAAATTATTCATTCCTTTCTTTTCATTTGTTTTTGTTATATTTACCACCGTAAAGTCGTAAATCAATCAATTATTAATATAATATGTAAATTAAATGGAAGCTGTCAAAAATTACATCGAGGAAAACAAAGAGCGCTTTTTAAATGAACTTTTTGAATTGATTCGTATCCCGTCGATCTCTTCGTTGGCGGAACACAAACCGGATATGTACCGTTGTGCCGAACAATGGACAAAACTGATGCTGGCAGCCGGGGCTGACCGGGCGGAAGTTTATGAAACCGAAGGAAATCCGGTAGCGTACGGCGAAAAGATCATAGATCCCTCTCTTCCTACTGTATTGGTGTACGGACATATGGACGTGATGCCGGTAGATCCTGTGGATTTATGGCATACGAAACCTTTTGAACCGGTGATTAAGGACGGGAAGATTTGGGCCCGCGGATCGGATGACGACAAAGGACAATCCTTTATGCACGCCAAAGCGTTCGAATATATGGTAAAGACCGGAAAGTTGAAATGTAACGTGAAGTTTATGATCGAAGGGGAAGAGGAGATCGGTTCCCCGAGTTTACCTAAATTTTGCCGGGATCATAAGGATATGTTGAAAGCCGATGTTATTTTGGTTTCCGATACCAGTATGATTGCCCGGGATATCCCTTCTATCACGACCGGGTTGCGGGGATTGGCTTATTGGCAGGTGGAAGTTACCGGACCGAATGCCGATTTGCATTCCGGAATTTTCGGCGGAGCCGTGGCCAATCCGATTAACGTGCTTTGCAAGATGATAGCCGATATGCAAGATGAGAAAGGACATATTACGATTCCGGGATTTTATGACGACGTGTTGGAGGTGAGTGCCGAGGAGAGAGCCAAAATGGCTAAAGCTCCGTTCGATCTCGAAAAATATAAAGAGTCGTTAGGGATCAAGGAGGTGAAAGGCGAAGAGGGATTCACGACCAACGAACGCACGGGAATCCGTCCGACTTTCGACGTGTGCGGAATATGGGGCGGTTACACGGGAGAGGGAGCCAAAACGGTTTTGCCTTCCAAAGCTTATGCTAAAATCAGTTGTCGTTTGGTTCCCAATCAAAAGTACGAGAAGATTGCCGAACTTTTCAAAGAGTATTTCGAATCGATCGCTCCGGATTATGTGACCGTGAAGGTGGAATATTTGCATGGAGGCCCCTCTTACGTGTGTCCGATCGACCTGCCGGCTTATAAGGCTGCCGAAAAAGCCTATGAACAGGTATACGGTAAAATGCCGGTCCCGGTACGTTCAGGCGGTAGTATTCCGATCATTGCTACTTTTGAAGAGGTATTGGGCATCAAGTCCGTTTTGATGGGATTCGGATTAGGTTCTGATGCGATTCACTCTCCGAACGAAAACTATCCTCTGGAGCAGTTCTTCAACGGTATCACCACGATTCCTTTGTTCTACGACTATTTTGTAGAGATTATGAAAAAATAATTTCTCGAATTTATATAGAAACGGGGTAAAGCGAAAATTGGCTTTACCCCGTTTTTATTTGAATAATAATCAAAAATGCACGTATTGTTGTCGTGTTTATATGTATTGTGATGATTTCCCTATGGCGTAAATAATCAAGCTCCGTAATCGTTCGAACGATGGCGACAAGAGTTTTAATGATTGTTCTGAATATCCATGGTTTGGAATACGCGGAAATGGGTTTTACGGGAGTGGCTTTCGACGGTTATCGGCTGGATAAGGGGAGCTGCTTTGTCGGAGGAAAAACGGAGATCGATCCGGTTTTCTCCCGAAGAGAGAGGAATACGGGCGTAATATACGGAGTAGGGAAGAGTTTGCCAGTTCCGGGTATCCGCTTTCTCCGTGATCGCGTTGGCTAATCCGACAGCGAAGCCTAACCACTCGTTTTGTTTCCGTGCCGCGTACTCGATTCCTTTTTTGGTCGCTACCCGCAACAAGGAGTTGGAGAGTTCCCGCACCATACGATCGTGTAAGGTTTTAAAAGCGATTTCATTGATATCTTCTGCTAACTCAAAAGGGTAAACTTGTCCCGAAAGGGTAATCGAACCTTTGGAGTAGAGCGGATTGCGCTTCATGTATTTGGGAAATACGACCCGCACTACTTGAAGGTCGGCTAAAGATTGCTTTTCGTTGTCGTTCAGGTTGCCGATAAAAAAGGGGAATGCGAGTCCGAGTTCCTGGTTGTAAAAGACAATAGCTCCGTCTCCTCGTTTTTGCTTGGCAAAATTAAGACTCCATTCGGATTTTACCGGACCGAATCCGTTTAACCAGAAAAAGACCAGTTCTCCGTAAGTCGGGTCCGCCGAAGGCGTGTAGGTTATATCGAATACCTTCTCGTATTTCCGCAGTTCGTCCGTAAAGCCGCATCTGTAAGCTGTCCGGAGCAAATCCTTTTTCAACTGTTCGGGAGGATATACCCCGAAATTTTTCACGTAATCGGTTTGATATACTTCATAAGCATTCCGGTAAGCGATGAAGGCATTGTTGATATCTCCCGCGGCATCGTAAATCAGTCCCATCAACAGGTGGGCAAAAGCGTCTTGCTGGTAGCGATTTTTGTTGTCCGGGTATTTGTCGTTTAATTGATTGAGTTTGATATTGATTTTCCGGACTTCCACCAAAGCTCCCTCCATGTCATTCATCTCGAGGTAATTCAACGCTTTGTAATAGTTGATCATGATTACTTCGAAATCTTCGGGATGATAGGGCCTGGCTTCCGGATTGGTGACTAAAACGGCCGCTTCGTTCAATAGATTTTTAGTTTGTTCGTCGGTAAGGATCTCTGCGGTTTCGAAAGCCTGATTGCTGGCCTCGTGGTTTCCCAGCATAAATTCCGTATAGCCTTTGTTCAGGTAATAGAGTATGCGGTTTTTACCGTTGGCTTGCTTTTTGTCTTTTGCCAGCAGTTTGTTCGCTTTTTCAAAATTACCGCTTGTAACGGCAGATTGAAATTCTGCTGTCCGCTGGTACCAGGTCGCACAACCTGAGGGTAGCAAAAAGAGGGAGATACATGTAAAAAAGCCAAGTTGGCGTAACAAGTACCCCAACTTCCGCTTTTGAATTTCTTTCGCGTATTCTGCTGTCTTTTGCATGAATAAACCCTAACGAGTATAATTTCAGTCTTAAAGTACCCGGTCTTTGATCTGCTTCTTGATTTTCTTATCACCCATCCAAACTACTTCATTGGTTTCGATATTGGTCAGTTGCAGGTCTATTTGATACATCACTACCTTTTGTTTTTTATAGGAATCGACGATGCTGTTGATGGTTCCCTGGAGAATAAAGTCGGCTCCTAATTCGCGCCCCCATTTTTTGATGGTCTCGGGAGCTGAATAATCTTGCTGTTCGGCCCGTTCTTTCCGGAGTTCGTTTCGTTTCTCTCCGGCAACCACAAGACGGATGTTCCCGTCCCGGATAACGGCTTTTTCAATGTCTTTGATAAATGTTTCGGAATTGATGTGTTCGTGACTCTTGTTTTCGATCAATCCGACGACAATAACAGGGCGTTTCCCCGTATCTTTCGTGTATTTGGCAGGCCAGGGGGCGGTAAGTAGATCGGCAACCATTTCTTCCGATACTAACCGGGAATCCGTGTCATTCCACCTTCCGCTTAAATCGATGGTTTCGTTTGAATTTACACGGGTAATGTTTCTGCTTCCGCATCCGCTTAAGAAAGCAAACGTTATGAAAAGAAATGTTCCGACAAATAGTTTTTTCATATTTTCTCTTTTTAGGTTATACATGTTAGGAGAACCTCTCGGTTTTAGTAATATGGGATAATTACGTGAAAACCGATCATTTGGTTGACTCTTCGAGAATTTTATTACAAAAATTTGACCAAATATAGAATTTGTTCGGGCGTACTGATGTTAATTTAAGTTAACATTTAAAGGACGAGCGATCATAATGCCCGTATGAGAAGGAATCTGACTTAAATAGAGGGAGAGGGGAATGTCGGAAAGGATTACTTTCCGAGCGGCAAGAGAGGCGTGTAAAAGATAGATATTTCCGTTCTTTTCAATGGCGATTCCCACGTGTGAAGTATCAAGTCCTTTTTTATTCGTCGTGATCAGTATAATATCTCCGTTTTGAATTTGCCCGGCTTTTTCATTTACTTGTTTTTTAGGGATATAAAAATAGTTTCTTGCATTAATGGTTCTTTCGATTCGTGCGATTTCGGGAAGTAAGAGGGTGTCTTTCGTCAATGCCGGATATTTCCGGTAATTCAGGGAGATAAAGCCGACTTTGTTCGGAAACGGAATCCCCCCGTTTGATTTCGTTACGTCCGAGACGAGCCCGATTCGTTGCATTTCGTAAAGCCAGTCCGTAGAGTAGTGCAATCGGGAAGTGTAGTTCAATATTTTACGGTCTCTGTACCTGATTTTTTGCAGATTGGATAAAAATTCCTTACAAGCTTCTGTATCGTATTGTTTTAACAGGGCGAGGGCCATGACGTTGTCTACGAAGGTGACGCAGTCCAACTGCCGCAGATTCACCACCAATTGCTCTTTTTCTTTTCCTTCGAGAGTGCCTCCCCGGTAAGGGGTATTCAGAAA
This sequence comes from Gabonibacter chumensis, assembly GCF_024741215.1. Taxonomy (NCBI): domain Bacteria; kingdom Pseudomonadati; phylum Bacteroidota; class Bacteroidia; order Bacteroidales; family Porphyromonadaceae; genus Gabonibacter; species Gabonibacter chumensis. The sequence continues at coordinate 717,996 of NZ_JANSKB010000001.1, forward strand.
AAATTCACCTGTTTTTACGATTCGTTCCTGAAAAGAGAGACGTGAGAGTTGGTTTTTTTCCGCGTATTTAAAGAAACGGTCCAGTACGACCTGATCCTCCGGTTGCAACGGATTACTTGGCTGACAGCAAAAGAAAAAAATGATACAAAAAAGTATGTTCATATATTTTACGATTAAAGGATTAAGCGATTCGGCGATTGTAGAAGTTTCAATCACAGAATCCCTTGATCACAACATCATAGAATCGAGTTAGATTCCCGCGGCGGAAAATTGTTCTAAAAACCGGATATCGTTTTCGAAGAAAAGGCGCAGGTCTTTGATGCCGTACTTTAACATGGAGATACGTTCGATGCCCATTCCTAAAGCGAATCCGGTATATTTGTCTTTGTCTATCCCGTTTAATTCCAGTACATTGGGATCAACCATCCCGCAGCCTAATATTTCTAACCATCCTGTTCCTTTACACACGTTACATCCTTTTCCGTGACATAGGGTACAAGATACATCCATCTCGGCAGAGGGTTCCGTGAAAGGGAAGTAAGAGGGCCTCAGACGGATTCGGGTCTCCGGTCCGAACAACTCCTTTGCGAAATAGGTTAGAGTCTGTTTCAGATCGGCAAACGATACGTTTTCATCGATATAAAGGGCCTCGATCTGGTGAAAGATGCAGTGAGCCCGCGCAGAGATCGCTTCGTTACGGAACACGCGTCCCGGCGTCACCAAACGGATCGGTAATTCATGGGTTTCCATGTCCCGTACTTGAACGGACGAGGTATGGGTATGCAATACCAGATCCGGATTCTTCTGGATGAAAAAGGTATCTTGCATATCGCGGGCCGGGTGTTCTTCCGGGAAGTTCAGGGCTGAAAAATTGTGCCAATCGTCTTCGATCTCCGGTCCTTCGGATATGGTAAAACCTAATTTATTAAAGATAGACAGAATCTCGTTTTTTACGATAGAGAGCGGATGGCGGGTTCCTAATTTAAGAGGATCTCCCGGCATGGTCAGATCGATGTCGCTTTTGCCCTCCTGAACGTTGGAGAGCGTCTCCTTCAACTCGTTCACCTTGGCTATGGCGGTCGTTTTTAGCTCATTCAAAGCCTGTCCTATCTCTTTCTTCTGCTCTACAGGTACATTTTTAAAGTCATCAAAAAGAGCGGCAATCGTTCCCTTCTTGCTTAAATGTTTAATCCTGAATTGTTCCACTTCTTCAAGGTGGCTTGCTCTGAAATTGCCGATTTCGGCGCAGAGTTGTTTAATCTTGTCTAACATCTTCTCTAATTTTGAAATCCTTGGAGGACAAAGTTAAAAAAAAGAGTTTTCTATTTTCCACTATCGCGGGTTATTTTTATGAGGAATCTCCGCTTTTAACGTGTTTGCGTTTTATCCTCGTCGTTTTCACCGAGTTGCCGGATGATCCTGCAAGGATTACCTGCGGCGAGGACATTCGCCGGAATATTTTTAGTGACGATACTGCCTGATCCGATGATGCTGTTGTCCCCGATCGTAATACCCGGATTGATGATCGTTCCTCCTCCTATCCATACGTTATTACCGATCGTGATGGGATAAGCGTATTCCAGACCTTTGCTTCTTTCGGTTGCTTCTAACGGGTGTCCGGCTGTAAAAAGGGATACGTTGGGGCCCAAAAGGACATGATCTCCTATTTTTACCTCGGCGCAATCCAGAATAGTGCAGTTATAATTGGCATAAAAGTTTTCTCCGATGGTAATGTTGTAGCCGTAGTCGCACCGGAAGGGAGGTTCTATGTAATATTGCGTTCCGGTCTTTCCTAATAATCGCTTCAGGATAACGCTCCGTTTTTCCTGTTCGCGGGGAGGCGTAGTGTTGAATTCGAGCAAAAGTTCTCTTGCGTGTAATCGTTCGGCCGTCAACTCTTTCCCGGAGGCGATGTACATCTTTCCGGTCAGCATTTTTTCTTTTTCTGTCATGGTTCGTGTTCTTAAAATAATCTCCAAAGATGTTTTTTTAAATCGACACAACCGTTCGATTTGAAAGTGATATTTTCCGATAGAAGCGATTCCCTTTGTTCCGTCCATCCCGGAACCGTGCGCCCTTGACTGTTAACAACCCGGTGACAGGGTAAATTTAGGGAGGCAGGGGCATGAGACATAGCCCGTCCTACCCGTCTGGAATATTGCGGTTGTCCGGCCAGGCGGGCAATCTGTCCGTAAGTACTTACGAAGCCGGGAGGTATCTCTTTTACGATTTGATATACATCCGAATAAAACTCTTCTTTTGTTCCGTTTTTTTTCACGGGTATAAATTCAAAACAAGGAACAAATTTATTCGAATGGGGGGAGAATTCCAAATGTTCTATTGTCGAGAGTGCAATCAGAACTTGTTTTTGATTCGGGATAATAGTTTGTCTTTTTGTCTTTTGACCGCGGGATAGAGCAAACAACCGGCAACAGCACCCAATACGTCTGCCAGCAGATCGCCCCACTCTCCTCCGCGTTGGAAATAGGTCATCTGTAAAATCTCGATCAGTCCGCCGTAGATGAAGCTGAATATCACGGTTATCCAAAAGATGGTATGGGTACGTATTCTGGTTTGATAATGCAGTTCACTGCATAAAAAAATGGCCATGATAAAAAACATACCGAAATGTACGACTTTGTCTAAGTGCGGGATGTTTAAATGAGGATCGGGAACCGACTCGGAGGGCATGGCACATAGAATAAATATGACGAGAGCCCAAATGATATTTCTAAATAGCAGGGTTTGTTTACGTGGTATCATTATTCGATGATTTTTACGCGGATGATTTTTACGTCTGTAAGCGGACGGTCTTGCTTGTCCGTCTTTAAGGCGGCAATACGGTCGATGACATCCAAGCCTTCGATCACCTCTCCGAATACCGTATACTCTTTATCCAAATGATGGACACCGCCCAAGGTCGTGTATGCCTCGATCTTATCTTCCGGCATGTGGATTTTGTCGGTATTCAGATTCCATTCGAAAGCAATATCCGTTTTTATTTTTTCAGCGATTTCCCGAAATTCCGCCACTTTTTTCTGCGCGCGCAACGTGTCTAAAATAGCTTTTTTTTCTTTCGTGAAATATTTCTGTTGGATGGCTTTTTTAATCGGAACGTTCACGGCGTTTTCTATTTTCTTTAACTCCTCGGGAGTATATTTTTTCCCTTGTACGATATAAAATTGGGAGATATCCGATTCTTTGAAGAAATTGACCCGGTCCGGTTGACGGGGTGCTGCTAAAGCCCCTTTTTTATGGTAATGGTTCGGTTTTATCTCCGCATCGATAATAACTCCTTTTCCGAATCCGATAACTTGTCCGGGAACGGCATTCCTGCTGTCGGAAGAACCGCCTTGAATGATAAAGTTTTTGATCGTTCTGTAAAAAAGGGTCCCGTCATAATGCCCGGCTTTAGCCAGTCTGATAAAATGATCCCGGTGAATGGGCGTGTCGTTGTATAATTTAGCTTTCATCGTCCCCATATTGGTTTCGATCAGGACGAGAGTCTCTTTTGTTTGTCCGAAACTACGGACGGAAGCTGTGGTGAATAGGAAACAGAGCAAACCGATAAAGAAATAAGGTCTCATGGAATTAATTTTTAACGATTTTACGAATAAGGTATTTTACGGGAAAATGTGATGCCAGGTAACCGATAGCAATGACCGAGATCAGGATAATCAATATATCGTGACCTATCAGTTTAACGGGATAGGCATCGATCATGTAATTTCCTTCACCCAAAGTAATCCATCCGAAATGTTCCTGCCCCAAACAGAGTAAGGAACCGACGATAAGTCCGAAAAGGGCTCCGATACCGGTAATCAGGTTTCCTTCCAATTTGAATATGGAGATGATTTTTTCCCTGCTCATTCCAAGGGCCTGATATATGCCGATATCCTCTTTTTTGTCGATGATCAGCATGGATACGGACCCGATGATATTGAAAGAGGCGATTAAAAGAATAAAGAGCAGGATCAGGAAGATGGCTAACTTCTCCGATTTCATCATGGCGTAGAACGAACGGTTGGTATCGTATTTGTCTTCGACCTTATATTGTTGTTGGTTAATGGCGTTCTTGAGTTCGGCTTTGATGTTAGAGATCCGGTCCGGATCGTTTAATTTGATTTCGATTTGAGAGATCTCTCCCGGTACCATAAAAAGCGTACGGGCGAAATCGATGTCCGTGATGACGTATTTGCCGTCAATGTCCTGTTGAGCGGAGAACAGGGCTATCGGAAAAATGTTTTCGCTGTTCAGGGACGATGCCGCCGAAGAGGAGTTTTTGTCCGGATAATAAAAGGTCATGGGCGTCGTTAGCCCGATTCGGAGCTTGAGTGTTGCGGCAATCGAATATCCGAGGACGGCCGTGTATTTGTCTCCTTCTTTTAAGGAGTACTTTCCGGTAGAGATCGTGTGGTCTATCCCGGTGTGTTTGTTGTAATTTTTATCGACTCCTTTTACCGTTACAGGCATAAGTTTTTTCCCGTACTTTACCAAAGCTTTTTCTTCTATGACGGGATCGTAGGATCGAATTCCTTCCATGTGTTTCAACGTCTTTATCAGTAAAGAGTCCGTTTTAAAAAATTTTCCTTTTACCGGGGACACGGTGATGTCAGGGGTAAAACTATCGGTAGCGTCGGTTAGAAGCAAGTCGATCCCGTTGAAAACGGAGAGGACGACAATCAGGGCCGCCGTACCGATAGCAACCCCGATCATGCTGATGATCGAGATAATATTGATGGCATTCTGCTTCTTTTTTGAAAACAGGTATCGCCGTGCGATGAAAACCGATAAATTCATGAAAGAGAGCTTTGGTTTCAGCCTCGCCGACTGTTTGATTTGGCTCGACTCGAAGGTATCGAAATTATTTTAAAAGTTCGTCGATTTTTTCGATATAATCGAGACTGTCGTCCACGAAAAATCTCAGTTCGGGAATGATGCGGATCTGTTTACCGATTTTTTTCCCGAGGATAAAACGGATGTTTTTATTTTTTTCCGTTAAGCTGTTCAGAACCTTTTCCGTCAGTTCGGAAGGGAAGATGCTTAGGTATACCCTCGCGTAGGATAAATCCGGACTGACTCTTACGGCTGTAACGGATAAAATAGCTCCCACGGCATACTCCTTACACTCTTTCTGAAACATTTCGCTTAAGTCTTTTTGAATTAAACGTCCTACTTTATTTTGTCTGATTGAGTCCATTATAAGAAAAATTGATGATTCGGTAAAAATTTCTACAAAGATAGTGATTTTAATTTAGACTTTTATTATCTTTGCCCTCGCAAAACGAAAACGGGATGTAGCGCAGTTGGTAGCGCGCCACGTTCGGGACGTGGAGGCCGCTGGTTCGAGTCCAGTCATCCCGACCGTTAGAAATGAACACGCTGATTTACAGCGTGTTTTTCTTTTGGATGGCATGTCGCGTCGTCCCTGATCGTTATCGAAACGGATAGTCGTATTTTACTACTGTTTTGTTCTTGCTGCTGATGGCTTAAGTTGTAATTTTAAATATACGGTCTGCAATTTAAAATTTGTAACTAATATTCTGCTGACAATCTGTCTGAAAAGTGTATTAATATTGAAAATATATTGTAGATTTGCGCAAACAATCAATCTTAAAACGGTCTTACATAGAAATGAGAAAATGGAGTATTGACGATTCGGCCGAACTGTACAATATCAACGGTTGGGGGCTGAACTATTTTTCAATCAACGAGAAAGGACATGTTACGGTGACCCCTAAAACGGGAGGGCCCCGTATTGATTTGAAAGAACTGATGGAAGAACTTCAGGTTCGTGACGTGTCGGCTCCTGTATTATTAAGATTCCCGGATATTTTGGATAACCGGATCGAGAAGATTTCGAATTGTTTCGAGGCTGCGGCGAAAGAGTACGGTTATACGGGAAAAAATTTTATTATCTACCCGATAAAGGTGAATCAGATGCGTCCGGTAGTGGAAGAGATTGTAAGTCACGGGACCAAGTATAATATCGGATTGGAGGCCGGTTCGAAACCGGAATTACACGCGGTATTGTCTATTGATATCGATGATGATGCCATGATCATTTGTAATGGCTATAAGGATGAGAATTATATCGAATTGGCTCTTTTGGCCCAAAAAATGGGACGGAATATATTTTTGGTGGTCGAAAAGTTAAACGAACTTCGGAATATTGCCTCTATTGCCAAACGATTGAAGATACGTCCCAATATCGGGATCCGGATTAAATTGGCAAGTTCTGGAAGTGGAAAATGGGAAGAGTCCGGGGGCGATGTCAGCAAGTTCGGCGTAAATTCGAGTGAATTGCTCGAAGCCCTGGATATCCTGGAAAAGAACAAACTGATGGATTGTCTTAAGCTGATCCATTTCCATATCGGTAGTCAGGTAACCAATATCCGTCGGATAAAGACAGCTTTAAAGGAGGCTTCTCAGTTTTACGTGCAATTGCAGTCCATGGGATACGATATCGATTTCGTTGATATCGGCGGAGGCTTGGGAGTGGACTATGACGGAACGCGTTCGGCTACGAGTGGGAATAGTATGAACTATTCGATTCAAGAGTATGTAAACGATGCGGTTTCGGCGATTGTCGATGCCTGCGAGAAGAATGAATTGAAGCAACCCAATGTTATCACGGAATCCGGTCGTTCTTTAACGGCTCATCATTCGGTATTGGTCTTTGAAGCATTGGCCAGTACCAGCTTGCCCGAATTTAACGAAAACGAGGAGATAACGGAGGATGCCCATGAATTGGTAAAAGAACTTTACGATTTGTGGGAAAACCTGAATCAGCCGCGTTTGATTGAAACTTGGCACGATGCCATGCAGATCCGGGAGGATGCCTTGGGACTCTTTAATTTAGGACTGATAGATTTGCGGACGAGAGCACAGGTGGAGCGTCTTTTCTGGTCGGTGGCCCGTGACGTGTACGACATGGCTGTCAATACGAAACACGCTCCGGATGAACTGAAAAAGATTTCCAAACTTTTGCCGGATAAGTATTTTTGTAACTTTTCACTGTTCCAGTCTTTGCCGGACTCTTGGGCCATCGATCAGATATTCCCGATTATTCCGATTACTCGGTTGAACGAGCAACCGACCAAATCGGCTACGATACAGGATATTACTTGTGATTCGGATGGAAAGATAGATAATTTTATCTCTACCCGTAATTTCTCCTATCATTTGCCCGTGCACGAGTTGAACGGGAAAGAGCCCTATTATTTTGGCGTCTTCCTCGTCGGGGCTTATCAGGAGATATTGGGAGACCTGCATAACCTTTTCGGGGATACCAACGCCGTGCATATTAAAGTGAAGGGAGACGAGTACGTGATCGATAAGATCATCGAGGGAGAGACGGTAGCCGACGTGCTTGAATATGTACAATTTATGCCGAAACGAATGGCTCGGACTGTAGAGGTTTGGGTTACCAGTTCAGTGAAAAAAGGAATTATATCGGCGGAAGAAGGACGGGAATTTTTATCTAATTACCGTTCCGGCCTGTATGGATATACTTATTTGGAATAATTTAGGCAGATAGAAAAAGGTCCGTGCTGTCGCAGCAGGGACCTTACAGTATCAATAACAAATTTATGAAAAAAAACGTCTAAGTTCAGTTTGAAATCCACTACAAACGTAGTGGATTCTGTTTTTATAAATAAGACAACTCTATTACATCTCGGTTAATGAGTAGTTGTTTCTTGTGTTCTTTTACGGAGACTGTGCCCTAAATGTTTTCGTAATTATTTAAAATTAAAGCTAAGTTGTGTAGGTTGGTGAGGGGACGAACCGTCAAAAGGATTGGAAACGGATAAACCTAACAGGCGAATGCGGTAGTCTTCCAATTTCAACTCGTTCAATAAATTCTTCGCCAAAGGGAGGATCTCTTGTAAGGTAGTCAATTCGTTGCTTAAACTGATACTGCGGGTTTTCTGTGTAAAATCGTGAAATTTTACTTTTAAGGTTAGTGTATGCCCTTTGAAGTTGTTTTTTTTCAATCGACGAATGAGCTCTTTCGTGATGTGATAGAGCTCTATAATAAGAGCGGTATGGGTTGTCAGGTCTTTATCGTAAGTTTGTTCGCATCCTACCGATTTACGGATTCTAAGCGGTTCCACGGGACGGGAATCGATGCCGTGAGCGAAATCGTAATAGAGCGTTCCCGCTTTTCCGAAATTGCGTGTCAAAAATTCCGGGGAACAGTATTGTAAATCCTGTCCCGTATGTACTCCGAGCTCATGCATTTTTCGGGCTGTGACTTTTCCGATACCCCAGAAAGCTTCAATAGGGAGCTTCGCGATAAACGAGAGTGCCCTGTCCGGATGAATCGTGTAGAGACCGTCCGGTTTCCGGTAATCGGAGGCGATTTTTGCCAGAAACTTATTGTAAGAGATTCCAGCCGAAGCGATAAGTCCTAATTTTTCCTTGATCTCTTTTTTGATTGCTTTGGCAATGTCGACTGCCAGAAAGATACCTTTTTTATTTTCGGTTACATCTAAAAAAGCTTCATCGATGGAAAGCGGTTCGATCAGGTCCGTGTATTTTCTGAAGATCTGATGGATTTCCCGGGAAACGGCCTTATATACCTCCATACGGGAAGAGATAAAGATCAAGTCGGGACAAAGCTTTAGGGCCTTCATGGAGGACATGGCCGAATGGATTCCGTACCGACGTGCTTCGTAGCTGGCGGCAGCGATGACTCCCCGGGCTTCCGGACGTCCTACCACAACGGGTTTTCCCCGGTATTCCGGATGGTCGCGTTGTTCGATGGATGCATAAAAAGCGTCCATATCGATATGGATGATTTTTCGGTTGTACATGTTGGTCGTTACGAAGGTAACCGATTATTTGTTATTCCGTTAAAAGAGACGGGCATTTCTTTTTTTATTCAATTCTTTTTAAGAATAACAGCACAAAAATGATGTGGAAATGAGGAAAATAAATGAAAGTGATTTCACTCTTTTTTGTCGCTAACCATCCATATTCCTTAAAAAGGGAAATACCTGATAAAATAAAAACTGTCCCGAAAATAAATTAGGGACAGTTTTATATGGTAAAAACCGGGAATGACTTATTTTACAAATAGTCTATTCCAGTTTTTGTATTCTCTTGCCTTCCATGCATTGCTATGATATATATAGCTGGCGATTAACGGAATGACGGTGGTTCCTTCTGCATATACCATTTGTTCGTAGGTGACATCTACCTTACCCCAGGAGCAAGCTTCTTTTAATGTGGATGAAGAGCAGGCTCCGTCCCGAACATCGGCTACGGTGATTTGGATGGCGTATTTATGCATAGGTACTTCGTAACCTAAGATTTCAGCACATACAACCGTGTCCTGTGCAAAGTTTTTCGGAGTTCCTCCGCCTACCATGAATAAACCGGTGGTTCCTGCTTCGATTTTAATTTTGGTCAATTCGATAAAATCTTTCACGGAGTCGATAGAAACATGTTTATCCGGGTGTTCCCATTGATGTTTTCCGATACCGAATCCGGCGCTACAATCGGAAAAAGCAGGACAGAAGATAGGTACTCCGCATTCGTAGCATGTTTGAATCAAGCTGTCTTTTTTCACGGCATGTCCCTCGTGCAGCCATTTCCCGATTTCCCAGATGAACTCGCGGGAAGAGTAAGGACGTGGCTCTAAATTGTTGGCGATCTCGTAAGTCGTATGGTCGCAGGCCTGAAGTTCTTCCTCATCGATGAACGTATCGTAGATACGGTCAATGTAAAGTTCGCGTAATTGCATATCCGGCACGTCCTGGCTACCTTTGTAGTGCTTGAAACCAAGAGCCTCGAAAAGGTCCATATCGATAATGGAGGCCCCGGTAGAAACCACGACGTCGACCATTTTGTTGCGAACCATGTCCACGTATACCTGCATACATCCGGCGGCACTGGTGCTACCGGCAATGGTAAGAATATTAGTACACTCTTTCTCTTTCACCATTTTCATCAAGATATCGGCGGCACGAGCGGTATCGCGAGAGGTGAATGACATATCGCGCATCGCGTCGATTAATTGCGTTGAGTCGTACGATTTGATGTCGATGTGTTTGATGGTGTCTTTTAATAAATCTTTCTTTTCCATTTTTGTTAATCTTAAAAATATAAAGGTGCAATTATGAGGACCTTATAGACTCAATATTTTTAATTGGAAGTTGATTGAACGATCGGGTGATTTTTTAGTCGTAAAACCACGGAAACGCTTAATCATAAATCTTTTATTGGTTGTTGTATTTCATGCTCAATATCTGATAAATCAGCTTGCTGGCCAAGAAATCGGGAGCTTTATTCGACTCGTTCGGGCATAGTTCCACGACATCCATACCGATGATGTTATGTCTCTCGTTGATCAGTTTCAGGAAATTCAGAACTTCCCGGTAATAAAGTCCGTCCGGTTCTGGAGTTCCGGTAGAGGGCATGATGGCCGGGTCGAACACGTCGAGATCGATGGTGATATACACGTTGTCGTGTAATTTTTGAGAAACCATGTACATCCAGTTACTACCTTCCTTGGCATCATGTAAGTCATGGGCATAGAAGATGCGGTCCGGCATGATATTCTCTTTCTCTTCGATGGCAGAACTTCTGATTCCAACTTGGGCTATGGTTGCGACTTCTTTTGCCCTGGCCATAACACAGGCGTGGTTATGGGTGGAACCTTCGTATTCGCTACGCATGTCCGAGTGGGCATCGAGTTGTAAAACCGAGAATTTATCGAAATGTTTGGCAAAAGCCCGAAAAGCTCCGATACTTACGGAGTGTTCTCCTCCTAAGATAACAGGAAACTTCTTGTCTTTTAGTATCGCATCGACCCGGCGTTCAACTTCCTGAGACATGGCTTCGGGAGAAGATGCTTCCGAGACAGGCTCTACGGTTGCAATGCCTTTTCTATATACTTCAGAATCTGTTTCGATATCGTAAAGCTCCATATTGGCAGAAGCTTCTAAAAGTGCATCCGGACCTTTATCGGCACCTTTTATCCAAGTACTTGTCCCGTCATAGGGGACCGGTAATACTACGATTTCGGCTTTGTCGTATGCTGTATACTCTTCTTCCAGTCCGCCATAATTTAAATTTTCCATATCTTCTTGTGTTTATATCGTTTATAAACTTTTTCTTTTATAAATAAGGATTGCAAAGCTAAACTATTTAATTGAAAATTGAAAGATGAAAATTGAAAATTACTTGCTTCCGTCCTAATCTTTTTACGAATCGGAAGAAATAGGCTCAAAGGATAGGAATTTTTTAAATACAAATCCTTTTACGAAAGACGAAACGAGCAGGCAATTCGTTTCACTGCCTTTAAGGTCTCTTCTTTATCGATGTGCAATACCTCCCGATTTTTCATGATCCATTCCCCGTTTACCATGGAATAACGGATGTTTTTGCTGTTCATGGCATAGACGATCGCGGAGTATTCGTCGTAAACGGGAATCATATTGCTGGCATTAGCATGCACGAGTATCAGATCCGCTTTTTTCCCTGTCTCTATGGAACCGGTGATTCCGTCTAACCCCAGAGCCTTTGCCCCGTTGATGGTTGCCATTTGTAAGGCCGTACGGGCCTGGATTGCCTCCGGGTTGTAGTGGACTACTTTAGGCAATAGGGCGGCGAAGCGCATCTCCTCCACCATATCCAAGGTGTTGTTGCTTGCGGTGCCGTCGGTTCCGATTCCGACCGTGATACCTGCTTTCCGGTAGGAGTCCGTATCGGCAATTCCGCTGGCTAATTTCAGGTTGCTTTTGGGACAATGCCCGATAGAAGTACGTGTGCTTGCGAATAATTCTGTTTCTTTCGGGGTCAGCCACACGCCATGGGCCGCAATGACGTTTTTGTCCAATAACCCGATGGAATGGAGATATTCTCCCGGAGTTTTTCCGGTACGGATTTTGATATCTTCCACCTCTTTTCGTGTTTCCGAAACATGAATCTGTAAGAGCGTATTGTATTTGTCGGCCAATCGCTTACCGCTTTTCAATGTCTTTTCGGAACAGGTATAAGGAGAGTGAGCGCAAACGGAAGGATGAATCAAGCTGTCGTTTTGCCACTTTTGTATCAATTGTTCGCAAAGAGAGAGTCCTTCTTCTACTGTTTTAAAGCTGGCCGTCGGGAAATCGATAAGCGATTCCCCCACTACCCCCCGAATCCCTGCCTTTTTAGCCTCTTCCGCGATGATATCTTCAAAAAAGTACATGTCGTTGAAACAGGTCGTGCCTGATTTGATCATCTCGATAAAAGCCAACCGACTGGCAATCCGAACGTTTTCGGGCGTGACGAGACGAGCTTCTGCCGGAAAAATGTGTTCCGTCAGCCACTCGTGCAAGGGAAGATCATCTGCAAATCCGCGCAAAAGGGTCATGGGAACATGGGTATGAGTGTTAACGAAACCGGGCATAACAATCATTCCTGCCGCATCCGTGATCTCTATTTCGGGACTGTTTGTTTGGCGTTCATCCATAGATCCGATACGGAGGATTTCATCTCCTTCGATATCGATAAAGCCGTTTTTTACCACCTCCATTTGGGAATTCATCGTAACGATGCAGGCATTGATGATCTGTTTTTTCATGTCCGTTTGTTTATGAACAGGTTATTTTAATCTAACTTCAAAACGGCAAGGAATGCCTTTTGCGGTACTTCCACGTTTCCGATCTGTTTCATTCGCTTCTTTCCTTTTTTCTGTTTTTCCAGCAATTTGCGTTTCCGGGAGATGTCACCCCCGTAACATTTGGCCGTAACGTCTTTCCGGACGGCCTTTATCGTCTCCCGGGAGATGATTTTGGCTCCGATGGCAGCTTGGATGGCAATATCGAATTGTTGTCGGGGAATGAGTTCCTTGAGTTTTTCACAAATCCGTTTTCCGAACGAATAGGCGTTATCGAAATGAATAAGTGCGGAAAGGGCATCCACGGACTCCCCGTTCAGCAGGATGTCCAGTTTAACCAGGTTGGCTTGCCTGTAACCGATCTGGAAATAGTCGAAAGAGGCGTATCCTTTGGTGATGCTCTTCAGTTTATCGTAGAAATCGAACACGATCTCGGCAAGCGGCATTTCGTAGTTTAACTCGATGCGGTTACCGGTCAGGTAGTGTTGTTTGATCAAAGTTCCCCGCTTTCCGAGGCAGAGGGTCATGATCGGACCGATGTATTCGGTCGGGGTGATGATCTGTGCTTTTATATAGGGTTCTTCGATGTAATCCAACGTGGTCGGAGAGGGCATGTCCGACGGGTTGTGCATCTCGTATACCTCTCCTTTGGTCGTGTGAGCGATATACATTACGTTAGGAACCGTCGTGATCACATTCATGTCGAATTCGCGGTCTAACCGTTCCTGAATGATCTCCATATGCAACATCCCCAAAAATCCGCAGCGAAAACCGAAGCCTAAAGCTGCTGAAGATTCCGGTTCAAAAGTCAGGGAAGCATCGTTAAGTTGCAGTTTTTCTATGGAAGTTCGTAAATCTTCGTAATCTTCCGAATCGATGGGGTATATTCCCGCGAATACCATGGGCTTAACCTCTTCGAAACCCTCGATAGCTTTGTCGCAAGGGCGGTTGATATGAGTAATCGTATCGCCGACCTTCACCTCCGAAGAGGTCTTGATGCCGGAAATAATGTAACCGACATCCCCCGTCGGCAATTCGGCGCGGGGTTCCTGATTCAGGCGTAAAACACCGATTTCGTCCGCGGTATACTCCTTTCCCGTGTTTACAAATTTGACCTTATCTCCGCTTTTTAAAGAACCGTTCACGATGCGACAATAAGTGATGATCCCGCGGAAGGAGTTGAATTCGGAATCGAAAATCAAAGCTTGCAACGGAGCTTCAGGATCTCCCGTGGGAGCTGGAATCCGTTCCACGACGGCTTCCAATATCCGGTCGACACCCATTCCGGTTTTACCGCTGGCTTCCAATATATCTTCTCTTTTACAACCTAAAAGTTCTTCGATCTGGTCTTTTACCTCTTCGGGCATGGCGTTGGGCATATCCATTTTGTTCAACACCGGAATGACCTCCAAATTATTGTCTATTGCCAAATAAAGGTTGGATATCGTTTGGGCCTGAATACCTTGTGTTGCGTCCACGATCAGTAGAGCCCCTTCGCAGGCCGCGATGGAACGGGATACTTCATAGGAAAAATCCACATGTCCCGGCGTATCGATCAGGTTTAGCACGTATTTTTCTCCCTTGTAATTGTAATCCATCTGAATGGCATGGCTTTTAATGGTGATTCCCCGCTCTCTCTCCAGGTCCATGTCATCGAGAACCTGAGCCTGTAAGGCTTTGCCTGTCACTGTTCCCGTGTATTCCAGCAGCCTGTCTGCCAATGTACTTTTTCCGTGATCAATATGTGCGATAATACAGAAATTCCTAATGTGCTCCATGTATGAAATTTGCAATTAATAATTTGGAGTGCAAAGATAGTGATTTTCCGTGAATATGAAGTGTCGGGTTTTGAAAATGAAACGGGCTAAACGACAGAATCGTATAAAATATTTTTTAGTCTGCTGTGATTTTTGTTTCTTGCGTGCGTCTTATGAGAAAAAAATCGATGGATCAGGAGTTAGAAAAAGAGTTTATTGCTTTTATTCAGGAGCACCAACGAATCATTTATAAGGTCTGCTATTTATATTCCCGGGATACAGGCCATTTAAACGATTTGTATCAGGAGACGGTAATCAATTTGTGGAAGGGGTTTCCCGATTTTCGCCGGGATGCAAAACCTTCTACGTGGGTGTATCGGATTGCTTTGAATACCTCCATCTCCTATTTCAGACGGTTTATAAAAAAGTCGAAGATACTATCGATTGATGTCGCGTCGAATTTGCCGGACGATGACAGGGATGTAGCGGGAGAGATAAAAGAGATGTATGTTTTGATCGATCGGCTGGGGCAGCTGGAAAGGGCATTGGTGTTGCTTTATCTGGAAGAAAAGTCGTACCAGGAAATAGCGGTGATTACGGGATTGTCGGTGACGAATGTTGCGACAAAACTCAGCAGGATCAAAGAAAAATTGAAAAACATGTCTAATGGTTAAATTATTGTGTTATGGAATTGGATAAAATGAAAGATAATTGGAATTCCTGGGAAGAATCCCTCAAAAGAAGAGAGATTCTCGATGAACGGATGATTAGAAAAATGATAGAAGGGAAACGGAATCGGGCTATCGATAAATTGATCAATGCCGAGATTTGGTCGGGAATATGTGCTTGTATAAGTATCATTTGTTGTACTATCGTGTGGAGTGGGCCGGTTGGGAAGACACATATGCAGGAGTGGTTCTTGTGGGTTAATCTTTTGGTCTTGTTGCTTATGGTCTTATACGTGTGGAGAGGTCTACGATCGTTACACCGGATGGATGCGATAAAGAAAAACATGAAAGAGCTTGCCTTGTCCATTCATCGTTATAAAAGGAGCTCTCAGACAGAATTATTGTTTACTCCTTTTCTCGGTATCATGTATGCTGTTTTATTCCTTACCTCTCTTAAAGCTTTTAGCGATATCGCGTACTATTTCATTCTTGTTTTTGTTGCAATAGGTCTTTTGTTTGCCGTTTTATTAAGTTGGACTATCTATCGGCGTTTTACGCTGAAAAATATTCAGGAGATACAAGAGAGTATCGAAGAGTGGGAGGAAGTCGAGAAGGATTGATAGGAGCTTTACAATCGGCAGATTTGTAAATCCTTTCATCTTATGAATGATAATCTGTTCAGAAAGTAGTTACAGGGTAATATGTTCGAATAATTTTTTAAGTTTGTGCGCTTGAAAAAGCATCAGACCGGAAATTTTATTATTTGAAAACATGGAGGCAAAATTTTATAAAGAGAAGATTGTCGACCTTATGACTTTGTTATTCGGTCCTTTTTCGGGAGGATTGTTGATGAGTGTAAATTTTTTTCACATGGGCCGTAGAAAGGCAGCTTGGTTTACCTTGTTGATATCTTTACTTTTGACCCTTGGGATCGTACTTGTTTTATGCTCTTTACCGGATGAGCAGGCAGATCGGGTTCCCCGATTTCTGATACCGGGATTGAGCGTAATCATTATCGGTTTTGTTGTTTATAAGACCCAAAGAAACCGTTTGGATGAACACGCCCGGGAGGGCGGTACGTTCTATTCTGCCTGGCGGGCTTTGGGTGTTAGCCTCGTGGGTCTTTCGGTTTTGCTCTTGTTGCTGGTCGCCACTCTGTTTTTTACGGATATAGGGAATGTATGGCCGGAGGAACTGGATCTATATGAAGAAAAAGCGTTGAAGGTTTACGAGATGATTGAGTGGGAAGAGGACCCGGAAATTGTTCGTGCTTACGTGGATACGGTCTCTCTCGTTTGTTGGAAAAAATATCAGGATGCGTTGCGGACGGTAGAGCGTTCGAAGGATTTGGGAAAGGAGGATCGTTTGGAACTTGCCTACCTGAAAAAATACGTGGAATTGCGGCTTCAAGAGTGCTCCCGGATGTTGATCTGGTTGGAAAATCCTTTGCTCCGGGACGAGGAGCTGAACCGTATTCAGGAGGAGATAGATAAGATTTTGTCAGAGTACCGTCAAGAAATGTTGGGAGAGTAGTATTTTCCCGGGTGCTTTCCTGAACTTTTTCGATATTTTGTAACCTTATTTCTAAAATAAAAGCCCTACTTTTGCAAGGAATTGTAACCTAACAAAAGTGAAAATTATGGTAAAATCAATGACCGGTTTCGGGAAAGCAACTGTTGAAAGTGGTGATAAGAAGATTGTGATTGAGGTAAAAAGCCTGAACTCAAAACAATTGGATGTTAATTTGAAGACTCCGAATTTATATAAAGAGAAAGACATAGAGATTCGGAATACGATAAAAAATTACCTGGAACGAGGTAAAGTAGACATGTTCATTTATTTTGACGGTACGGATGCGGATAAAGAAGTAGCTGTAAATAAATCCGTCGTTTCCCAATATTACCAACAAATGCTTGATGTTGCTTCTTCTTTGGGGGTAGAACCGGATAGAGGGGAGTTGTTACAGACGATCATGCGTTTCCCGGATACACTTCAGGTAAAATCCGAAGAGTTGGATGAAGAGGAGTGGCTTCATTTGAAGGCCGGAATCGTGAAAGCTCTGGAAGAGGTCAATAAGTTCAGGGTACAAGAGGGAGCCGTATTGATAAAGGATATATTGAATCGTATAGAGCTGATTAAAAGTTTATCGGCAGAGGTCCCTCGGTTTGAATCCCAGCGTGTTGTGGCGATAAAACAGCGTTTGCAGGAGAAGATGAAGGAGTGGGGGGAAATCAAGAATATAGATGAAAACCGTTTGGAGCAGGAGATCATCTATTACTTGGAGAAATTGGATATCACGGAAGAAAAAGTGCGTTTAGCCAATCATTGCAAATACTTTATAGAAACGGCTGAAAAAGAAGAAGCCCCGGGACGTAAATTGGGTTTTATCGCCCAGGAGATCGGTCGTGAAATCAACACGATGGGGTCGAAGGCAAACGACCATGACATTCAGAAATTAGTAGTGCGAATGAAAGATGAGTTGGAGAAAATTAAGGAGCAAAGCCTTAATGTTTTGTAGGTCGAAAACGAACCGGAATTTAAATAGCACGCGGGAACGGGTGCAATGGGTTATTTTAGATGGCACGTTTAAAAACGGGAGGACTCGGAGGGTAGGAAGAGCTTGATAAAGTCACCTGATCGTTGATTACGGAATGAATGAGATAGCGACTAATTTTTGAAAAATGAATTATGATAATCAAATACCTATGCGGATAGGATTGTTTTTCGGTTCTTTTAATCCGATTCATAACGGTCATATCGGAATTGCCCGTTATCTTCTTGATAATGGATATTGTGATAAGTTGTGGTTTGTTATTAGTCCTTGTAATCCTTTTAAAGTTAATCAGGCATTATTGCCTGAACAAGATCGGTTGGAGATGGTAAAAACAGCCATTGCCGGAGACGAACGGATGTCGGCTTGCGACATCGAATTTTCCATGCCTAAACCTTCTTATACGGTAGATACCTTAAGATTACTTTCATCCCGTTATCCGGATTGCCTGTTTAAATTAATCATAGGAAAAGATAACCTGTGTAATTTTCATTTATGGAAAGACGATCAATGGATTCGAACGCATTATCCCCTGCTCGTTTATCCCCGTAAAGGGTTTGAGTGTTCCGGGGAAGAGTATCCGGATATATCTTTTGTCGATGCTCCTTTGTTTCCTTATTCGTCGACGGAGATAAGAGACCGGGTTCGTTCGGGAGGTGATATTTCCGACTGGGTTCCTTCCTGCTTACGGTCTCTGGTTATAAAGAAATACGAAGGGTCTGAAAAAGAATAAGTGAGCTTCTATTTTATTATAGAATTAAGTTGGCAGAGAAATTCTATAAAAAATACCTACTCA
The DNA here is from genome assembly GCF_024741215.1 of Gabonibacter chumensis. Taxonomy (NCBI): domain Bacteria; kingdom Pseudomonadati; phylum Bacteroidota; class Bacteroidia; order Bacteroidales; family Porphyromonadaceae; genus Gabonibacter; species Gabonibacter chumensis. The sequence continues at coordinate 736,381 of NZ_JANSKB010000001.1, forward strand.
CCTATTCAGCAGAACAACGCTTGTTGGAAAATGGGGAAGAAGAAAATTGTGGCAAGCACAATAGACATCTTACCAGCTTCTTTTCCCGAAAGCTACAGTAAAAACTAATGTTTGGCAGGTTTTCTGACTCGCTTCCTTTTTGTCGCCTTCCCATTTTTATAAACAGTGGCAGTAGAGACTAAAGTTAACGAAGCTTACAGCTGCGGGTACAGTTCACGATTTTCACATGATTCCCTCGGAGCGTTCGAAGAACATTCACTATCCAAAGCGAAGACAAATATAAACAAATAAATGAAAATAAGGATGGGATAAATAATAATTTTGAAAGACCTATTTTCTTTTGATTGAGGGTGAGATGAGTTGATACGGCTTTTTTTTGTTTTTTGTATAAATATGTGGTCTCTTGTATAAATATGCATGATATTCAAAGGTTAAATCTAAGATTATCAATATTTTACATGATTTGTAATTACATCGAAAACGTTGTGGGAAATCGAAAACAAGTTGTACTTTTGTGCGTCTGAAAAAGTGGAATTAATAACTCAATAAATAAGTTTAAACATGGGATTTGTAACGAAGGAGAAATTATTCTCCAAGGATTTCTTTATTACCTATTCTTGGTTGATAGGTGGTTGTTTTGTGTTTGCGTTGGGAGCCGTGATGTTTGCCGAACCCTATGGATTTGCACCGGGAGGAACATATGGTCTCTCTATGGTTTTCCATCATTTGTTCGGTTGGAGAACGGAAGCAACGGCTTTATGTATGGATGTGCCCCTGTTGTTGCTCGGTATCTATTTCTTAGGAGCCAAGTTCGGTATTAAAACGGTAATCTGTACTTTTGCTATTCCGGGTTTTATGTGGTTGATTCACCAATCTTATGGTTTTGATGCTTTGTTGGAACCGGGAGTAGAAAATCGGGCCGATCTGCAGGAACAACTGTTGTCCTCTATTTTCGGGGGTATCGTATACGGTATAGGGATCGGTATGATTTTTAAATCCAGGGCTACTTCGGGAGGGTCGGATATCATTGCGATGATTCTGAACAAATATACGCATATCTCTTTGGGCACACTGGTAATTATCGTAGATTGTACGATCACGTTGACGACTGTTTTGGCTTTCGGGGATTGGAAATTACCGATGTATTCCTGGATTATCGTGTTTATCGAAGGTAAGGTGATCGATTTGATCGTGGAAGGAGCTTCCGTACATAAGACCTTGATGATTGTAACGAAAGAGGTCGAGTCGGTAAAGAGTATCATATTGAAAGACATTAACCGGGGAGCAACCCTGTTGCCGGCCGTCGGAGCCTATAAGGGAGAATCCCGTGAGATTATTTATACGATTCTTACCCGTCGGGAGATGATGATATTGCGTCATCGTATCCGTGAGATAGATCCGGAAGCTTTTATCAACGTCATCGACTCCCGTGAGATATTGGGTAGAGGATTCAAATCCTTAAAAGAAGATTAAGCATATTCTTTTCTGAAAAAAGAGATGTTGTAAAAATAGATAAAGGCATCTTGATTTCAAGATGCCTTTATCTATTTTCGTTGTCGAACTCTATCTTTACGGTAGAGTTTCATTAAGAGATTTCGTGATCCTGAAATGAAATGATTGGGTGATTCATTTGGAACATGCAAACTTTGAATCATCAAATCTTCCAATCGCTTAATCACGGAATCTTTTAATCATAGAGTCCATTGATCGTCAATAGGTTTGCGTGATGTCCCAGACAAAGGCTCTGATACCGTTTTCTCTGTTCACGTTGTCTAATTTTTCCACGTATTTGAGGATCAAGGGAACCTTGTGGTCTTCCACGATGGTAAGAATGGCCGAGTTCATTTCGGGCCAGGTGTGTGTCCCCATGCGGGGTTCTCCCGTGTTCGTTCCCCTACCGTTTACTAAAGGGAACTGGGTCCAGCCTCGTACTTGCAACTGGTCGAGTAAATAGTCCACCCGTTCTGTTAAGGCCTGATTATAGGATATAAATACAGCTTTCATATGAATTTGGTTTATAACCCGGGATCCGAAAGTTTACTCTTCCGAATCCCGGGTTGTAAATTTATTTTTGTTCTAACTCTTTCGGATCAAAGTCCCGCATAAACTTGAATTGTTTACTTAACGCCTTTTTCTTGTCACGGCTACCGCTCTTATCCATAGCAGCATAGATGACGGGGACGATAATCATGGTGATGATGGTAGAGAATACCAAACCTCCGATTACGGCGACTCCCATCGGGCGCCATGTTTCGGAACCCTCTCCCGTGCTCAGTGCCATCGGCAACATACCCAAGATAGTCGTTAATGCTGTCATCAATACCGGACGAAGACGGGACCGACAGGCTTGTGCGATGGCATCGTATAACCGGATACCTCTTTCCCGCATCAGATTGATGAAGTCGATCAATACGATACCGTTCTTCGTTACGATACCAACCAGCATGACGGCGCCTAATGCCGCGATCACACTCATGGTCGTATTTGTCAGCAACAGGGCCAGGATTACCCCGGAGAAAGCGAACGGAATAGACAACATGATGATGAACGGCATTTTGAATGATTCGAACTCGGAGGCCATAACAATGTATACCAATAACATGGCTAACACCATCAGCATGGCTAACGAACTGAATGACTCCTGTTGGTCTTCGTAGCTACCTCCCACGTATACGGAGATCTCTTGAGGGATTTCGTTTTTCATGTCGTCGATCACTTTCTGGGCGGCGACAGCAATGTCTCCCAATGAGACTCCCCTGGAAGGGGTAATGGATACTTTTACCAAACGTTGTTTACTTTTACGTTCGATGTTTGGCGGAGACCAATACTCTTTGATTTCACCCAACTCTTTTAACCGGATCTTTTCTCCCGCGGCATTCGTAATCAGGATATTTTCTATTTCGGTGATAGAACTCCGGTATTTTTCCTGCAAGCGGACGATCACGTCATACTCCTCTCCGTCTTCCTTGTATTTCGTGGGCTTATATCCGTATACCCGGTTACGTAGGGCGTTGGCTACTTCCGTGGTGGTCAAACCGTGTCTTGAAAGTTTATCTTGGTTCAAGAATAGCTGGAGTTCCGGCTTGTCGTCGTCCCGGCTGATGTTGATATCCTCGGCACCGGGTACGTCTTCCATCTTTTGTTTGATGGTTGCGGCCAGTTTATTGGTTTGTTCGAAATCAAATCCGGAAATTTCGATGTCTACGTTATTGCTCGACATGGAACCTCCGCTGGAGGTACTAACCGTATATACCAAAACATCAGGCAGCTCTTTCAATCGGGAACGAAGGTCGTCGGCGATGGTAAATACACTGCGATTTCTATCTTTCAGATCTACTAATCTGGCTCTGATATTCAAAATATTACTACCGGTTTTATTGAACAGGGAGGAGAATCCCGCATCCTCGTCTTCACTACCGTAAGAGAGATTGATCTGTCTGATCTCCGGGTAATTCGTTCTCATAATCGAGTCGATTTGCAGGGCAACCCGTTTGGTCTCCTCTACTCTTTGTCCGGTCTGCATCTTCACGTACACGTTCATGGAACCCTGGTCGTTCTGGGGCATAAAGTCCGTACTGATGTATTTGGCCAAGAACATGGAAGCCACGAAAATAACCACGGCTGTTAGTGTGATGGTTGTTTTGTGATACAAAGACCAACGGATTAATCTTTCATACCAGGCATCCAACTTATCCAATAATCGCATAACGGTACTGTTATAACTGAATTTGCTTTCTTTTTTCTGCACATCCTTATCTTGTAAGCGCAGTAGCTGGGAAGAGAGCATAGGGGTCAAACTGATAGCCGTTACGGTAGAGGTACAAACGGTAATACATACGATATAGCCCAATTGTTTGAACAGGATTCCGGTCATACCCGTTACCAAGGTCAACGGGAAGAATACGGCCACGGTAACCAAGGTGGTTACGATAACCGACAACCATACCTCGTTTGTCCCGTATTTGGCCGCTTCGCGCGGGGCACTTCCCCGTTCGATGTGTTTCGTGATGTTTTCCAAAACCACGATAGCGTCGTCCACAACCATACCGATAGCAATCGAAAGGGAGGACAGGGAAATGACATTTAGCGATTCGTTCGTGATAAAAAGATAGATAAATGCCACGATCAACGAGATCGGGATGGTCAGTGCGATGATAAACGTCGCCCTCCACCGTCCGAGGAATAGTAATACGACCAAGACTACGAAGATCAAGGCGTACATCAATGTTTCCGACAGGTTGTTGATGGATTGAACGATGAAGTCGGACGAGTCGACCAATACGTCGATTTTAATGTCGGGAGGCAGTTCTTTCATGATCTGAGCCATCTCTTTCTTAACGGTTTTAGCGATGGCTACCGTGTTGGCATCGGATTGTTTGGTTACTAACAAAATCGCTCCCTGTTGCCGGTTGATCAATTGCTCTAAGGTGATATCCTTGATCGTATCTTTAACGATAGCGATATCTTTGAGCAGTATGGATTTGCCGTTATTCGTTGCGACTACGATATTCTTGATTTTTTCGCTGTCGTCGAACTCTCCTTCCACGCGGACCTGATAATCCATGATACCCATTTTCAAATTACCGGCCGGAAGATTCTTATTCTCGGCGGCGATCAGATTTCCAAGGCTCTCCACGGTCATGTTGTAGGCATCCAGTTTGTTCGGATCGAGATCCACGTAGATAACCCGTTTGGGAGAACCCGCGATGGTTACGGAAGCGACCCCGTCTACCCGGTTTAACCGGTTGATCACCTTGTCGTCGACGATCTTTTCGATCCCGGGATAAGAAGCGTCTGCCGTCAAAGAGTAAATGATTACCGGCATCATGGACGTGTTGAACTTGAACAAGGAGGGACGATCGATATCGTCCGGAAGATTATCCATGGCCTTATCGATAGCGTCGCGAACGTCATTGGCGGCCTCGTCTAAGTTGGCTTCCCATTCGAACTCCAACTGGATAACGGAAAGATTATCGTATGAGGTAGAGGTCAGCTCTTTCAAATCTTCCACGGAATTCAACTGATCCTCTAATATTTTTGTGATATTGGTTTCTATATCCGCGGCGTTTGCTCCCGGATAACTTGTCATTACCGATAGATAGGGAGGGTCCATCTTAGGATACTGGTCAACGGGGAGTTGGACCAGCGAGAAGACTCCCAGCACGATGATACCGACGAAAATCATCAATGTCGTAATCGGTTTTTCTACGGCTGTATTAAATATACTCATCTTTTTTGTTTTAGATTTATGATTCGGATTTATGAGGGTTGCTTGTGGTCCCCTCTCTTCGCGTGATGATGCTTAAATCCTGCGTGTTACTATTATTTCGTGATTTGGATGGGAGCTCCGTCCACCAACCGGGCTTGACCTACGGTGATCAATTCGTCTCCTTCCTTGATCTCATCGGAAATCAATTCCACCTGATCGTCGAAACGTTTTCCTAAGATAACTTCAACCCGTTTAGCTTTGCCGTTGTCGTTTAAGAACACGTACCGGTTATTGGCTCCTTGTAATTTCAAAACTGCCAAGGCGGGAACAACCATCGTTTCCGTTTCTCCGATAAAGAAGGTAATCGAACCGAACATACCCGGACGTAGCGTCAGGTCATTGTTCGGAATCTTTACCTCGACGGTGAAAGTACGGGAGTCCTTGTCTATCGTCGGATATACGATACTTACTTTTCCGGGGAATGTCCGGTCGGGATAGATGGCGCTCTTTAATTCAACGGGAGTACCCTGTTTGATGAGCGGGAAATATTGTTCCGTCATGTTTACCTTAGCCTTTAGCGGGTTGATCTGCTCGATGGAGATCACGGAGGCTTTGGCGGCACCTCCGGTAGGGGAACCGGAATACATTTCACCGTTCTCGTAAAATTTTCCGGTTACCACTCCATTGAACGGGGCTAAAAGTTTCGTGTTTTCCCGTAGAAATTCCACGTTGGATTTAGCTACCTCGTACTGGGTAACGGCTGCATCATAAGCTTGTTGTGAAATACTTTCCGTCTTTTTCAACATGACGGCCCGGTTGTATTCCGTTTCTAAGTTTTTCAATTGGACTTCGGCCTGATGTAATTGGGTCCGGTCCATTTCGACTAAGAGTTGTCCTTTTTTAATCGGGTCGCCTACCTCCACGTGAATCTTTTCAATTCTTCCGGTGGAGGAAGGAGCGTAATAGACTTGCTCTTCGGCTTCCAAATTGGCCGTGTAATCTATCGTTTTAGCAATCTTTTTCTTTTCAAGTTTCATAACCTTCACGGGTACGGCTTGAACAGTTGCGTTCGATGTGTCTGCTGCCTTGTCTTTCTTGTTAGAGCAGCCGGTAAGTATAGCTAACGCTATAATCGATAAAATGAGATTCTTTACCATTGTATTTCTTTTTTTGTTATTCCAAGTATTAATGAGGAAGTTGATTATACAATCTTTCAATATTCAGTTGAGCTTGCAATAAGGTCAAAACGGCATTCGTGTAATTGTTTTCAGCTTGCAGGTAATTGTTATTGGCCTGAGTCAGATCCAGGCTGGAAACGGCTCCGAATTCATATTTCCGTTGATAATTGGCTAATACCCGTCCGGCTACGTCGATATTTTCCTTTTGGAGGTTATAGTTTTCAATTGCGTTTCTCAATTCGAACTTCAATTGTTCATCCTGTAAGTTCAACTGATCTTCCAACAGGCTTTTGTTTATATTAGTTTGATCCAATTGAATTTTTGCCTGTGCGACCTTTGACTTTCTTTCGAATCCTGAGAAGATAGGAATGGTCATCGTCAAACTTGCCGAGTGTTTGGCACTCATGTCGAATTCCGGCTTCAACAGTTTGTGGTTAAAGGTGTAGGAACCGGAAATCGTCGGAGCATAACTCCATTTCTCCAATCCCAGCATTTTTTTGTTTAGTTCCGTTTGGGTCTGCATAATCTGAAATTCGGGATTTTTCTGGATATCGAATGTCGTTTCTGCCAGTTGTCTGGCTTTGTTCTCGTCAAGAAAAACGGTTAAGTTATCCGTCAGCTTGACGGTCGTACCGGCCACTAATCCCAATTGAAGGCGTAATAAATTGTAATTAACCTCCACGGTCCTTTCCATGGAAAGTAAACTGTTTTTCAGTTGACCGACGGTAATTCGGATTTGATCGACATCCGTAACCTCTACGGTTCCTGCTTTATACATGTTATCGGTGTGTTGATAAATCTTATTCATGTTTTCGAGATTCTGGCGCAGAATGTCCAACATTCGTTCGCTTACCAAAATCGTGTAATAAGAATTACAGATGTTTTCGACGATATCCAGTTCGGTAATCTCCACCTGTTGCTCGGTCAAACGTTCGGCGATCTTGCTGGTTTGTATTCCTAAAATCCATTGTCCGCTAAAAATTAATTGTTGTAAACTTGCTTTTACATTGGATTGATCTTTCATCTTCATGGAATTACCTCCAAAATCCATTTTGTAACCGAAATTGGTATTATAATCCAAAGTACCGTTGATTTGCGGCAACCCCTGTGAAACGGATTCCCGTACTTTCTGTTTATACAGGTCTATTTCCAGTTGTGAAGATTGTAATTCTTTGTTGTGCTTGATAGCATACTCGATAGCCTGTCTTAAGGAGAGTGTTTGAGGAACCTCCTGTGAACGAAGTAGCCAAGGCACGAGTAGAAAAATAAGAAAGAATGGAACTCCTTTTTTCATGATTTATAGATTAAATTGTTATTATTCTTGGGGAATTTTAAATATAATACGCTTTACAAAAACAATACCGCTTATTTCATCGTGTTTATTTATTATAATTTATTTACTTTATTTTGCGTTGCTTTGTTTTTCAATTTCTTTGATTCCTTTCTCCGTGCATATTGCCATTAAAAAATTATTGATGATGGTTTCTACTACGGTCTCTATCGGATAGGCGATTTGGCTGAAGACCTCGGGCTCCCGTAAGAAACTCAATTGTTTTCCCAACAGGTAGACTTGTAGTTCCGCATCGATTTCCGATCTGAAGTATTCTTGGTTGATACCTGTTTTTATTAAACCGGTTAAAAAATTTTTTGTGAAGTTTTCATCGTTTTTCATGATTTTTTGATATACCGTCGGATGGTATTTTTTAATATCGAAATAATTTGCCGGGACCCTTCGGGAGAGGTCGTGAATCATGTATGTTTTAATTTTATTCATGATCTCGATCGGATTCATTTGCTGAACGCCTTCCATATCGGCTTGTTTGCTTCTGGCTAATCTTCGATGGACTAAAACTTGCTCAACGACGTCGTCTTTGTTGTTGAATAATTGGTAAAGAGTCTTTTTCGAGATATTCAGATGATTGGCTATATCATCCATGGAAGTACTCCGGAGACCGTATTTCAGAAATAATTCGGAAATATTCTCCAATAATTCCTCTTTTTGTTGCGGGTTGTTGTAATCCATCGTTTCTTGTATTAATGTTGCACGAGGAAACGAAACACCTTTAAAACGTTTCCGTGGGCAAAGGTATATAATAATTGAAACTATACGAATGCGGCGTAGTTAATTTTCTGTTAATTTGCAAGTGAATTAGGGGATTCGGGTGATTAGGTTTTCTTCCGTATATTTTCAATTTTTAATATTCTGTTTTCCGTGGTATAATGTTTATCTTTGCCACATGATTGATCAGGCTACGATACAGAAAATTTTCGATGCGGCGGATATATACGAAGTAGTTTCCGATTTTGTAAGTTTAAAAAAACGGGGGGTGAACTACTTGGGGTTATGTCCTTTCCATAACGAAAAGACCGGTTCTTTTACCGTTTCTCCAGCCAAGGGTATTTACAAGTGCTTTGGTTGCGGTAAAGGTGGGAATGCCGTGAATTTTATCATGGAGCACGAGCAGATGTCTTACGTGGAGGCATTGAAGTACCTGGCGGCCAAATATCATATTCCGATAGAAGAAAAAGAGCTTACGGAAGAACAGAAAAAGGAGAAAACGGAGCGGGAGAGTATGTTGGTCGTTACGGCTTACGCTCAGGAATATTTTAAGTACCAGTTGCATCACACGGATGAGGGGCGTTCTGTCGGGTTAGGTTATTTGCGTCACCGGGGGATCAGCGATGAGATGATTGAGAAATTCGGGTTGGGGTATAACCCGGAAGAGTGGGGGGCTTTCAGTCATACGGCTATCAATAAAGGCTATAAAAAAGAGTATTTAATAAAAACGGGGTTGTCCATAGAAAATGAGCGGGGAGTCTTTGACCGTTTTCGGTCGAGAGTGATGTTTCCCGTGTTGGATTTGGCAGGGAAAGTGATTGCTTTCGGCGGACGTACCATGACGGCCGATAAGAAGATAGCCAAATATGTGAATTCTCCCGAATCGGAGATCTACCACAAGAGTAAAACCCTGTATGGAATTTATTTCGCTAAAAAAAGTATCGTACAACAGGATCGCTGTATTTTGGTAGAGGGATATACGGACGTGATTTCGTTCCACGCCAAAGGGATCGAAAACGTCGTGGCCTCTTCCGGTACTTCCTTGACGATTGAACAGATTCGCCTGATCCGTCGGTTGACCCCTAACGTGACCATTATTTATGACGGGGATGCGGCCGGGATTAAAGCTTCTTTGCGGGGAATCGATTTGGTGTTGGAGGAGGGGTTGAATGTACGGGTGTTATTGCTTCCGGACGGAGAAGATCCCGATTCATTTGCGAGAAATCACTCTTCGCGGGAGTTGACGGAGTTTATCACTAATAATGAGACTGATTTTATCAATTTTAAAACGAAATTATTACTTGGAACAACCGGAGATGACCCGGTGGAGAAAGCCCGTTTGATTAGCGATATCGTACGCAGTATTTCCAAAATTCCCGATAATATTACCCGTTCCGTTTATGTACGGGAGACGGCTCATCAGTTAGAGGTAGAAGAACGTATCCTTTACACGGAGATCGCTAAAATACGGCAAAAGAGCGAGGAGGAAGCCGGCAAGAAAGTAACCGGTCAGCTGACGGAGATGGCTGTCGGAATGGAAAGAAACGTGAGGAGTGTTACTCCCTGCGATTTGGAGGAGACCGTGTTGGTCCGTTATCTTATTCTTTATGGAACCAATGGTTTGTATGAAGAGGAGGAGAACGGCATCCGGCGTACGGTTTCCGTGGGAGAGTTTATCATCCGGGAGTTGGCGGAAGATGACCTTGAGTTATTGAATCCGGTCTTTAATACAATCCGGGAAGAGTATAAAAGGGAGTATCAGTCGGGGTCTTTTATTCCTGCCCGTCATTTTATTGCCCATGCGGATATCAAAGTCAGTACGGTTGTTGCGAACATTTTGAGTGAACCTTATGAGCTGAGTAAGATTTGGAATAAGATGGATAATTTCGTGCAGACGGAGCAGATGAAACTGATGGAGTTATTGCCTAAAATCTTGGACAACTATAAAATGCGAAGAATCGAAATGCTTACCCGTGAAGCCGACAATCGCATATTGGAATCACAAAATAGCGGAGATACCGCTCAGGTATTGGAATGGATCAAACGTAAGAATGCCATTAATAAGATCCGGGCGAGACTAAACGAAAAACTCGGGCGCACGGGAATCAATTAAATAATTGGTCCGTAAAGTCGTCAGGTCCATAAAGTCAAAAATCCGAAATCGTAAATCTTTTTCATCTTCTAATCACCGAATCTCTAAATCACCGAATCCTTCAATCTACAATTTACAATGGGCGAAGGGCATTCATAATTCCGTGATGAGAATATATCCGTTTTCCCGGTACTCGATTTTTAGGGAGGAGTCGACTTTTAATAGTTTACGGACCCGGCTGGCGTATTTTTTGAGCTCGGATGCTTTGCCGAGGTTAGCTTGGCCCCATACTCCCTCGATAAGGTATTCACGTGAGGCCACTTCCTGATTCTTTGCGCACAATAATTGCAGGAAACGGGCATCGATGGTTTTTAAGGATGTACTTTCGCCATCGATTGTCAGTGTTTGCGCATTGCTATTGTAAGTTGTACAGGGTGAAAGTTCGTACAGATGAGGGGTATTCAGGTTTGTCATGATTTTTTGGCTGATACGTTTCAGGTAGGCCACGAGTATTTCCGGCGGACGCTCTTTACAGATGAATTCGTCTGCTCCGGCATCCAGGATCGCTATTTCTTTTTCTGCCTCTCCGTGCAAAGAGTAAACGATGATAAAAGTTTGGAAATCTTGCTTCCGGACGAGTTGAGTCAATTGAAGCCCGTTAATACCCGGCATATCGAGATCGAGCAAGAGAATATCCGGCTTTTTTCTTTTGTAAGCTTTCCAGGCTTCTTCGCCGTCAGGAGCGATCTCGACCAGAAAATTATGCTTTTCGAGAATTGCTTGAGTCAGTGCTGCTCCCAGTAGATCGTCTTCAGCGTAGAGTATATTGATCTTATTTTCCATTTTTAGCGATGTTGTTTTTCTTCCGGCGATTTTTTCGGGGTAATGTAATGGTGATCGAGGTTCCTTCTCCTTCGGTACTCGTCAGATCGATTTTTCCCCCGTGAGCGGAAATTACCGTGCGAACGTAATGTAAACCTTGCCCATGTCCCTTTATCTCGTTATTGTTTTGGTGATCTCCGCGATTGTAGCGTTCGAATACTTGTTTTTGGTTTTTGGAAGAAATTCCGAAGCCGTTATCCTGAATCGTGATTCGGATAAATTGGACATCTATCTCTTCACACGTGATTTTTATGACTACCCGGTCTCCGGAATACTTTAAAGCATTGTCCACGAGATTCTGGAAAACGGCACTTAAGAAATGATAGTCTCCCGAGATGATGTTATCGGTCGGTAAAAAATCGACCAGAATCGTAAATTCTTTTTCTTCTTTTACGTTCCATTGTTTTTTTTCTGTTAGGGCTTGCAACATTTCCGCCAGATCGAAATCCCGTAATTTTAGTCGCAACCCGTGTTCATCAGTGGATTGAAGTAACATCTGATGGATGGTGTGTAACATCTCGTTCAATTGTTTTTCGCTTTGTTTAAGAAAGGAATGTTGTTCCGGGGATATCGTGTCGTGTAATAGGTGGCAGATGTTGATTTGATTTACGACGGGACGTTTCAGGTCGTGTACTATATTGTTGATAAACAGTTCCCGGTGTTTACCGTTTATTTTTTCCTTTCGAACGGTTCGATTGAGGTTCACGATACACAGGATAAGTAAAGCGGTCATAAAAATAACAAGAATGACCTGTCCGGAGGTCGATTGCAGGAAAAGTGCGGTCGGGTAGTCATAAGCGACAAGCAAAATATCTTTGGAGATAAATCCGAGGGTATCCTTATATTCGTAAGATGCGGGAAGATCGACCTGTTTTTTCGGGTAAGTATCGATATTTTTTCCGGTCTTGTCTGAAACAAGGAAACGCATGGAAAGTTTTTTCAACATTCCGGAATCCTGTTTTTCCTGTAAATAGCTGTAAAAATGCTCTAAGGTCCAAAGTTCCGGATCCCGAATATCGTAAGTACATTGTTCCATGACATGTTTGATGTCGTCTTGCGGGTATAGTTGGTGTTTAAACTTCTGATTATTAATGATGTATCTTAATTCGTTATTTCTCGCGTTGAAACTGATCGAGTAACCCGATTTTTTCAGATTGGTAGACTTCATGTTAAATTCGTGGATAGCTCCTTTGATCATTTCATTTTGTTGATATATGTGTGCATTTTTTCTCAGCCTGTATAAATTATTCACGTGAATCAATTGGTTGCACAAAAGAATAGATCCCGCAAAAATTGTAATATTCCAAACAAAACGCATTCTTTGATCCATTTTTCATTTATTTTGCTTCAAAATTATAAAATTCGCAACCCTCTCGCAACCTTTTTTTAATTTTAGGTGATTCGTAGAGTGTATTTTTGTAAAAATAAAAAATATAAAACTATGAAAAGTGGAGCTATATTGATTCTTATATTTTGGATAGTAATTATAGGATGTAATGGATCTAAAACATCGGACACAAAAAGTAATTTTCCGAAAAAAGATCTTGTATTACCTGAGGCATATGATACATTAACAAAGAAACAAGAGAATAAAGCATATTTGAAATTTGTTAAGAAACAATATGATTTTGGAACCATTAAGAAAGAAAAGTTTCCTCAAATAGCTATTAATTATGAATTCACGAATACAGGAGAAGTCCCTCTTATTATATATAAAGCGGATATAACATGTAATTGTTTGTTTGCCGAGATTCCTAAGCGTCCGATTAATCCCAATGAAAGAGATACGATTAAAGTATTTGTCAATACGACCGGACAGCGGGGTGCTTTATACAAGATAATTTATATTAAATCGAATGCTAACAATGATATCGAATCAATTCAAATCAAAGGTTTTGTAAAATAAATTTATGTCTAACAATAAAAACAGAATTATGAAAAGTCTATTATTATTAGGAATTGTTTTTGCCTCTTTCTTTCTATGTGCATGCCAGAAAGAGCTTCTTTACAGTTGTGATCCTGAAATAGATAAAATAGTCAGAAATAATATTTCGGAGGTACAAGTTATGGATAGAACTCAATGGCTTAACATTGAAAAACAAGATTTACAACGGGGATATTATGTGGCTTTTAGTTCCGAGCAAAAGCATGCTTTCTGGAAAGAAAAATTGGCGGAAGTATTGGAGTTAGACTGGAGCGAACAAGAAAGAGCGCATCTGCTTATTTTAGTTGACTTTTTGGAAAAGAATCCGCAGATGTTTTCTCCGGATAAAAATCAAAAAGCGGATGATACATTCGATCTGTTTATGTATCGTTGGCAAGATGATGCGAAAGAAAAGTTGGGTTGGAACAAAAAGATGCTATACGCGATAGCCGCAACAGGGGACAAAATGTTAAATAAAGCAGGTGATATTGCATTTGCTTCCGATTCGGATCACCCTTTAGTTAAATCCCGATCTGAATCCGGTTCCGGCTCCGGTTGGAAGAATTGTAGTTGCTCGACGAAACAGGATTTTTGTGATTTGACCGGAGAATTTCAACAGAGATGTAAAGAGGACGCAGGATGTAAATTAGATTTTATCGATTGTGGATGGTTTAGGACACAAGCATGTGATGGTAATTGTCGTCATTTATGGGCTTAATTAACAACTTTATGAAGAAATATATATGGATTTTTATTAGTGCCGCTTTATTGGAGACTTTAATTTTCCCTTTAAGGGGGTTGTATTTACCGACTTGTCCCTATTTAGGACATCAGGTCTGTCTGTTCGTGGGAACTATTCTATTTTTTCTATTAACAGTGTATATGTTACATAAGTATAAGAATAGGATAAAGCCTTCTTATGTAATTATTCTTTTGCTTATCGGAAGTTGTATTTTTGAACTGCCTAACGATATTTATCTTTATATACGTTACGGTTATCTAACAGCTTCACCTCCGCAACTTCTTCTTCGCTGGATCGGCATCATTGGGGGATTAATCTATTGCAGGATGGAAAAGAAACAGCAGAAAATTCTTCTTTTGTCTTGCGGTATACTCGTAATTTTTTTGGCTTTATGGGGAAATCCTTATTGGTTAAAACTACTGTGAAAGATATTTTATTAAAAAATAAAGTGATTCCGTGATTCGGAGATTATGTGATTTTGATGGTAATTTTTGGGTAAGAAAACAAAAGTGTTATTGGATTAAGGTTATGAAGAAATATATATGGATTTTTATTAGTGCCGCCTTATTGGAGACTTTAATTTTCCCTTTAAGGGGGTTGTATTTACCGACTTGTCCCTATTTAGGACATCAGGTCTGTATGCTCGTGGGAGCTATTCTTTTTTTCCTGTTAACGATATACATGTTACGAAAGTACAAGGGGCAGACGAAACCTTTTTACACGGTTCTTTTTTTGCTAATTGGAAGTTGTATTCTGGAACTGCCTGATGATATTTATCTTTATATACGTTACGGTTATCTAACAGCTTCACCTCCGCAACTTCTTCTTCGCTGGATCGGCATCATTGGGGGATTAATCTATTGCAGGATGGAAAAGAAACAGCAGAAAATTCTTCTTTTGTCTTGCGGTATACTCGTAATTTTTTTGGCTTTATGGGGAAATCCTTATTGGTTAAAACTACTATGAAAGAAATTTTTATAAAAAAATAAAGTGATTCTGTGATTCGGAGACTAAAGTGGTAATAGTTGGATTTATAGAAAAACTGTTATTGGTTTCCAATATATAAATGGAATAAAATGATATCGAGTAGAAAAAATTATCATTTCTTTCTACTCGGTTTTATCTATCTGGAGAATATTTTAATTAAACATTAAATGAAAGGTAGAAGCAGATCTTTATCAGCAGGTCTAAAAATCATCCTTTTCCAATAACAATTCGTTATATTTTTGTTTCATTTTATCTTTTATATCGTCAATAATAATCGACGGTACTTTTACTTTTTTATTTTTTATATCTAAAACCGTTTTTTCAACCATTTTTCTATCTCCTCTTAATTCGTATAAGTTGACTAAATGGTATAAAGGTAAAAATCGGTTTGGGCACATCCTTGCTGCTGTCAGATAACAACATTCTGCCGCGTATAAGTTTCCCAAATGATAGTAATTGTCGGCTAACAGGAGTTGAACATCAAAATCATTAAAATAGCGTGTACATAAAGTAAGTACGATAAGACTCTCCTTATATTGCTTATCTCGATGTAATGCTGCTGCATGATTATAGAGGAACATACCGTCTTTTCCCAACCATTCGTGTAAATCATGGTATTTTTTCCATCTATCGGAAGAGCGGGAATACGTTATCACAAACCATTTTCTTTCTGCATGTATCCAATTGAATGTCCAAGTGAGAAATAGAATACAAATACTATAACCGATAAAACGAAATACATTCAATTTCCATCCTGTTATTGATTGAAAAATACACTTGTCTCTCGTGGATAAAATGGCCAAATTCAACATTAGAATCAGGCAGATGAGTGGATATTTCAGAGGATATGAGAAACAACTTGCTATGGCAATGGCAAGTAAACTTGTACCTACAAAATTTAATTTTATGATTTTGGTAGGTGAAGATTCGTTCTTCGATGCCGGTCGTACGGTTACGGAGCCAGAGAAGTGCGTCTTTGGGAATGTTGTCGTACTCGAGGTAATAATCCGTGGCTGTTTTCCGACCTAAGGATTGCCAGCCGTTCAGATCGTGGTAGAAAAGTTCGTATTCGCTTTCAGGGTATATTCCGTTCCCGTCGCTTCGGGGGAGGCATATTATTTTAGCTATTTCGACGGGAGAATCAAAACTAACTGCTTCGTCTTTTTTTACTCGTGTATTTGTAAGAGGATTGTGATCGAAACTTTTATTAAAGATTGAATCTGTGGTTCCTTTTAATCGTTCTCCACTGGAACTGATCAATATGATCTCACCGATATTTGTCGAAATGGGAGATGTGATTCGGTAGTGCTGGTATAATTTGCGGGTTTTAATTTCTCCGAACAAATAAGTGATCTCGGATGTTTCTAAATTTGTCAGGAGTGTATCTGATTCTTGGAGTTCAGGGTCATTGCTTCCTTCAAAAGTGATACGTTCGAGTTCTCGGGCATAGGAGAGTAAGTTTTCGTTTAGAGGATATTTTCGTTTTATGCGAATGACTTGACGTGTAGATGTATCTGGGATAAGGTATTCTACTTCTCCTTTCAGATTTAGTATAAACGGATAATTGATGATTGTCCTATTTTGCTTGTCGAAACAGACCGGAAGGTAGGCAATATCTTTGCCGATGTCTTTAAATTCAGCTTTTTTTCGTTTTACTTTGCCTATTGCTGTCGGTTGCCATTCCAAATTATTAAACACACATAAAAAGGCGTAGTGAGGCATTGTATATGACGAATTATTTACGTGTTAATTGTAGGTTGTAAATTTTAAATTGTAGATTACAAAATGTAGCGTCCAATTTACAATCTACAATCGTCAATTTACAATTAGGAGATGGCCGTAGATTAAAAAAACAGGAGTTCGATGTAATCTCGAACTCCTGTTTTTGATGGTAGATAGCATCCGTTGTCGGATGTTTCTATATGAATTTTTCCCGGTTGCGGGTGTTATTTAGGCCGAGGATGATAAAAAGGGTAGAAGCTACCAGCATGATAACCCGGTTGTGGGCTACCGTGTTGAAGAAGATCTCCGGATTTTTATCTAACGGGACATTGAACGGATTGATAAATATGTTCCATTGACTGTTTCCCAACTGTCCGTCCACTAAGTTAAGAATGAGACCGATGATAATAATTACCACGGAAGTCCCGTTTCCGTTTTTAATCACGGTACTCAGCATAAAGGAGAGAGTTCCGATAAAAAGAGCGGGAACCATCGTTTGAAATGTCAATTTGAATACGGGAACATCCACGATTACCCACCAGGTGAGGGTGGATAACAGAAGGGTGATCAGTAGGCAGATGACATAAGCGATAAGCAGACGGAACAGCCAAACCTTATAACTGTAATTCGGAATACCGAATATGATCTCTACGATTTTGGCATCCTGGTCATTTTGAATCCCGAAACACATGGGATAGAAAACGAGTAGAATACAAGGCATCATCAGCATGGAATAGGCTGTCGCTTGGGTAATTTCGTCGTCTCCGAAAAGTTTTACGGTAACGATGATGATGAAAAAAACCAGAGCGGCTAACATGAAATAGAGAAACTTATTTCCAAAAATAATTTTAATATTGTATTGGACCAGTTTTTGAATCGTTGTCCAAATCTGTATCAGGATGTGTGGTTTTGAATTGATAACGCTCATTGTATATTCCTCCTTTTAAGAGGGCTATGACTTCGTCTTCAACTCCGGTTGAAGACGAAGTATGGTCCCGTGTTAAGTAATAATCTCTTCTTTATTTTGAATCTTAACCGTTCGTAGTAACCACAGGTAAGAGTCTTCCAATGCCGGAAGTATTCTTTCCGCGTTTTCTGCCGGTTTTTCTTCGCTCAAGCAACGTACCCGGATGACGTCTCCCTGCCGGATGTGGTGTACGATCAACAAGTCGGACGGCAACTTCGTGAAGTCGCGGGCCGGGAGTTCGAAACTCCAAGTTACGTCTTTTGCGATATTTGCCATATCGTTCGGGGTTCCTAAGTATTTCAGTATTCCTTTGTTAATAACACCTACCTGATTACAGGAACTGGCGATATCCTCGATGATGTGAGTCGAGAAGATCACGATCCGGTTACGGGAAAGCTCCACCAGCAAGTTACGGAAACGAATTCTTTCTCTGGGGTCTAATCCTGCGGTGGGTTCGTCGACAACGAGGATGCGCGGTAAATTCAGAAGCGTTTGGGCAATACCGATACGCTGTTTCATTCCTCCCGAAAATCCTCCGATCTTTTTGTCTTTGTTTTCATACATGTGGACGGCCGAGAGGACCTCGCTGATACGATTGAAACGGGTTCGTTTGTCGTAAATGCCCTTCAAAAGGGATTGATACTCCAGGAATTCCCAGGCGGTCAGGTTTTCGTATGTTCCGAATTCCTGCGGTAAATAACCGATCAGTCCCTGTAACTCTTCCCGTTTCTTTTGAGTATCGATACCGTTGATGAAAATCTTACCGTAACTTTGCTCGAAAATACCGCAGATGATACGCATAAGCGTGGTTTTTCCGGCCCCGTTCGGTCCCAATAATCCGAACATTCCGGTACGAATCTCAAGGGAGACGGAGCTTAATGCTTTGAAAGGCTTCTTTTTTGCTCCGATAATCGGAGTTTGAGCTGCCATCCGGAAGATGGTTTTACGCAGCATCCGGAAACGTCCGTCAATCAGATCGATATTGATATTTTCGTTATTGATTTTATTGGAAAGGAAGCGGGCTCCAATCGCCAAATACCAAAAAAGCCCGATAAAAACGGCTCCTCCGCTATTGTTGAATTTGCTGCTTCCCCAGTTCAGAATGATTAACGGGCCGATATAGTAGATGACCATGACCGTATATTCCAGGATCTTTTTTGTAATATGCCATTCCCTGTTGATACTCAATTCATAGAAGATTTTTATAGTATTCAGGGTCATGAACCAAGAACATAGGGCGAAAACGATAGCCCAGAAAAATAGTACCTGATAGATAAAAGTAAAATAGAACAGGAAGACTGTAATAGGAACGAGCCAAACTAAAGCTTGCAAATCTTTCCAAGAGTAGTAGTCGTTTTTTAATCCTAAACGTTCCTTGACTTTTAGTCCAGAGGTCCATTCCCTGGTGAAGCGCGAAGGCCGTCCGTATATCTTCACTAAGTTACGGATCGTAATCACTAACTCCTCGTGTGCGGGAATAATATTGCTTTTTGCTCTGCGCAGACTATTCTCGAGGAACCAGGTAATTCCCGGAACCAACACGACTGCGATAATCAGGTAGAAAATACGATTCAATATTTCCGACGAGAAAATGAAGGTACAAACGACGCAGATAACAAATAGCGACAATTGCAGGACCTTCATAAAGAGACTTTGCGTACGTAATCTCTTCAAGGCATCTTCCAATCCGGAATAAAGGGTCGGAATGATCACAAGAGTCAATAGGGTACTCATGGTCAGTCCCCCGATAACGGTAATGGCAAAAGGAGCTCCCAATCCGGAAGCGGATTCATCTTTTCCCATAGCTAACGGAATCATGGCGACGATAGTCGTTATGGCCGTGATCAGTATCGGACGCAGGCGGGAAAGTCCTGCCGTAATGATTGCCCGTTGCTTGCGGAAACCGTTTTTCCGCAACATGGTGGTGTAATCGATCAGGATGATACTGTTGTTCACCACGATACCTATCAGGATGATAAAGCCGACATATACCTGGGCATTATTCGCCACGGAATTATTGGTAAACAGTAAAAACAGCAACGAACCGATCGCTGCCAACGGGATGGTGAACATCAACACGATGGGAGCGGTGAGAGATTCGAATACGGCGGCAAGGATCATATAGATAAGGACGAAGGCTGCGATGATCAGGAAGGTATAGTCTTCCGGTTGTTTTTCCTCGTGTACGATCTCTACGAAAACGCCGCTCGGAACGTCTGTTCCTTGTACTAATTCGTCGATCTGTAGACGGGAGGCTTCCAGCAAATCCTTGGATTCGTTGATATCGGATTTAAACATGTAGTTTATCTCCAGTTGCTTTTCCTGGTTGACTCGTTTGACTCTTCCCTGACCCTGTTCTAACCGGATCCGGCTGAAGTTATTCAATTGTATCAGGGCTTTTTTGCTGGTGGTGACATCTAAGTTACGCAGATCTTCCAAAGAGGGGTATTGTTGTTTTTCCTCTTTTTCTTTGTCGTAGTTGATATCCCGGATCGTGATGTCATATTCCTGATCTTTTGTTTTGAATTTTGCATTCGATACCGGACTTTCCGGTTGTAGGCCGGTTAGCTCTTGGCTTACTTCGGAAGGAGTGACTTCATTTACTTCCATCAGGTAAGGATCGAAATAGATACGGGCTTCGGGATCTCCGGGTAAAACATTTATGTTGGAGTAGGCTATTACATCTTCCAATTCTTTTAATTGATAGTCGATCAGATTGGCATAGCTGGTCATTTTTTCGAAATCCTCCCCTTTGATGACAATTTTTTCGGATTGACTTCCTCTTCCCATATACCTGAGCAGGTCGCTATTCCCGAGCAGACTGCTACCGCCACTGAAATTATCGCGGCTCTCGCTGGCATCCAAACTGATATCCGTAATATTTACTTTTTTAGCTAACTCTAAGATATCGGCTTTGAGTTTCTGGAGATTTTTACCGTTTATCTTTTCGAATTGGTCTTCTAACTTGATAATTAGGTTGGCTTTTTCCTTCTCTACGGTGGAAGAGAATGTTTTTATTTCCGGAATGCCGGGCAATTCCTCTTCGAAATGCCGGATCAGTTCATCCGTTTTTTCTAACGTCGAACCGGAAGGGGTGGTGATCTCTACCTGGAAACTGTCATTTTGTATCTCTTTCAGGGTATTCAGAGATAGCGTGAGGGAGAGAACTACCGTAACGAAGAGAATGACAAGGGAGAATAAAATAACCTCCGTGGGTTTTCGTAATGCCATTTTTAAAATAGCTATATACATTTGAACCAAACGGTTGTGTATGGAAATGTTACTGAAATTGACATTGCCGGTCTCTTTTCTTAAAAGGTAGTTGATTGCCATCGGAATAAGCAATAGCGCCACGACTAAGGAGATGATCAAAGTCGTAATAATGGAGATTCCGATATGCTCTCCGATCATTTTTATGATGTAGTCATTGGTGAACAGGAAAGGAAGAAAAACGGTAACAGTGGTTACCGTGGCTGCCAGAATGGCTTTCCATACCTCGGTAGTCCCTCGTACGCAAGCTTCTTCCGTGGGCATACCTGTGGCTTTTAGCCGATAAATGTTCTCCATGACCACGATGGAATTGTCCAATAACATCCCGACAGCAAGAGCAAGTCCTGTAAGCGTCAGGGTGTTGATCGTGATACCCGACAGGTAGAAGAAATAGAAAGAGGAGAATACGGAGATCGGGATGGCAAAGGCCACGATGCTGACGATTTTTATTTTCCGTAGAAACAGGAATAGTACGATGATTGCCAGAAACGCTCCGCTAATCGCCAAATCAATGATGGAATTGATATTTTTATTCATGATTTCGGCCGTATCGGAGTCGATCTCAATGGAAATTCCCTTGGATTTAAGTTCCTCGTTCAGGCGGTCGATTTCCGCACGAGTTCTTTTAGAGAGTTCGATAACATTAACTGTCGGGGATTTGGAAAGAACACAAGAGACCACCTCTTTTCCTTTGGTTCTGGAATAAGTTTCCTCTTCTTTTACCCCGAATCGGATCTCCGCGATGTCTTTCAATAAAATCGGACCTTTGGCCACAACGATATTGCCGAGATCTTCCGTGTTAAGATATTCTGCCGTTATATTGGCAAAATAGCGTTTGTTTCCATCGTAGGTAAGACCGATAAAGTTTTTTCCTGTTTGATTATTTGAAATCAGGTTACTGATAGTGGATTTGGTGATATTTAAAGCCTTGCATTTATCCGGATCGACGATAATCTCGATGGTTTTTTGCCGTCCTCCCCTTGCTTTTACGGAGGCCATCCCCTCCACGCTGCTCAGGTAGGGGACGATATCTTCGTCCGTGATATTGCGGACATAATCGATATCGCCTTCCCCGAGAATCAGTAAGTGCATAAATTGGTCGTTGGAAGACCCCGAGTAACCTTTACTGACGGATAGCTTGAAGATTTCCGGAACGGAGGATTGGGTGGATTTTATTTTTTGCTCCATTTGCAGGAAAGCATATTTTAGATCCACATCTTGGTTTAAAGAAACCTTAATATCAGCTCCTCTCGAGTAGTATTGCGATTCGATTTTTTCAATCCCTTGCTGGGAGCGGATAGCTCCTTCCACCGGGATAACCGCGTATTTTTCAACGTAATCCAAATCGAGTTCATTCTGGGCGTTGATACTCACGTACAATACCGGAAGATCGGCATTGGGATATAATTCCATGGGAATGTACTTGTAGGAAAATACGCCCATGAGAACTAATCCGATGAATAACATCGATATAAGAACCCTTCTTTTTATGATCGTGTTCATTCCACTTTCTTTTTCTTATCAATAATATAATACACGCACGGGATGACAATCAGTGTCATGACGGTGGAGGTAGCCAATCCACCGATTACCGCGAGAGCCATCGGGGAACGCAGGGAAGCTCCCTCCCCGAAACCGAAACACATGGGCAGTAAGGCCAAAATAGTAGTGGCACTGGTCATAATGATTGGGCGTATTCTGAATTGAGCCGCCATCATGATCGCCTCTTCCAGCGGGTGGCCTTCGGCCTTCAGGCGGTTGATGGCATCCACTAAGATGATGGAACTGTTTACGGCTATACCCGCTAACATGATGATACCGATAAAAGCCATCATATTGAGAGTATCTCCTGTGAGCAGGAAAGCCCAAATACATCCTACTCCCGCTAAAGGAATAGTCAGCAGGATGGTGAACGGATGTCGTAACGATTCGAATTGGGCAGCCATCACCATATAGACCAGAAGAATGGAGAGGAACAGGGCAAATCCCAAACCTCCGAATGATTCCTGACGCATCTCCTCCTCTCCGGTAATCTTTGCCGTGTATTTTGCAGGGAACTCTACCTCTGCTATTTGTTTTTTTACTTGAGGGGCGATGTGGCCTAACGTGTATCCTTTTTCCAACATGGCCGTTACTCTTCCGATCCGGCTCTGGTTATTCCGGGTGATCTCCTTGGGAGCCGTCAAGATCGAAATATCGGCAATCTCGTCCAAGCGGTATTTTTTATCGCTTTGGCTGATTTCGATACTTCCTAATTCGGCTAAGGAGACTTCAGGAACCTTAATACTGATGTCGATGCTTTCTCCTTTGTTATCGAAAGTCCCGGCCTCTTTTCCTTGTAGTTTACTTTTTATCTGACCGGTGACATCACTGATATTGATCCCGTATATACCGCTTTTTATGCGGTCTATTTGTATATTGACCTCAGGAGCTCCGTTTTCCATGGAGGTTTTGATATCGTATAAACCGGCAATACCCGTTATTTTTTGTTTGATTTCCTTACACAGTTCGTCAATGGTTTCCAGCTCTTCGCCCTTTACCTCTACGACTAAGGGTGCACCCTCCGTACCCAGGATACTTTGTAACGTTGATTCTCCCTGTTGATAGGAGATTTCCATGCCATTCTGTAGCGGATAAGTTTCACTGATGTTGGAAATGAAGTAGTCGGCATTCAATTTAGACTCTTTTTTTAACTTTACCTTAATTTGGGCTTGATGTTCTCCCTCTAATTTCTCTCCGTTGGGGTCGTTGATATTCGAGGGGCCTATGATGGAGTAAATCCATTCGATGTCATCTCCTCCCAAGGCCTTTATCGTTTCTTCGATTCCTCCTGCTGCTGCATCCGTACTTCTTAGGCGCAATCCGGGCTCCATGGAGAGGGTGATGGCAAATTCCTTGGAGTCGGCTTTCGGCATAAATTCCATCCCGATAAAGGGTAACATAAGGTAAGAGACAACCATAAGGATAGAGGCAACTAAAATGACCGCGTATTTTCTTTTTAATACCCGTCCCACGAAATTACCGAATCCTTTGATGGAGATAGCGCGGCTTTTTACGTCTTGATTTTTTTTCACGAATCGGGAAGCCAGCATGGGAATAAATAGGATGGAAACGAATAGCGAGGAGAGAAGCGAAAAGCTAACGGTCCAAGCCTGTTCTTTAAAAAGTTCTCCCGCGGCTCCCTGTAAATAGACGATAGGTAAAAATACCACGATTGTTGTCAAAGTAGAGGCCGTGATGGCTCCGGCAACTTCGGAGGTTCCCGTGACGGCGGCCTGCGCCGGAGAGAGTTTGTTTTCATCTAAGTTTCGGAAAATATTTTCCATGACCACGATGGCATTGTCTACCAGCATTCCGGCTCCCAACGCGAGCCCTCCCAATGTCATGATATTGATGGATAATCCGTTAAAGTACATCAGGTTGAATGTGGCGATAATGGAGATAGGAATAGAGACACTTACGATTAAGGTCATGTTTATACGTCTTAAGAAGACATACAAAATTATAACCGCCAATAAAATTCCCAAAAGAGCGGAGTCTTTCACTTCGTTAATGGAACTTCCGATAAAATCTCCTTGATTGCTGATGATATGGAAGTTATAAGCCGGCATGCTTTTTTGAAATTCCTGTAATTTGGTTAAAAGATTATCGACTGCATTGACGGTATTGTATTTATTCTCTTTGAAAATGCTGATACCGAGGCAACGTTCCCCGTTATACCGGACTATATTTTCCGGCTCCTGGTTCCGGATCGTAACGGTGGCCACGTCTTTCAGGAAGATCGGGGCTTTGGCTTTACTGGAAGAGCTGCTTGTTGCTCCAGAGTTTTCTCCGCTATTGCCGGAAGATGTTGTTTCTTTGAAAGCAACGATGATATTTTCAATATCCTCGACGGTTTTGATGAGGTTGACCCCTTTTACGGTATAAGTAATATCTCCCTCTTCGATGGTCCCGCCCGAAACATTGGTGTTTAAACCTTCGATTTTACTGGCGATAGTATTGGCATCCAGATTGAAAGCATCCAACATATAGCTGTCGGTATTGATCTCTACGATGGCCGTTTCCTGTCCGTTGAGCTGGATATCGGCAATGCCTTCCACTCTCACTAATTCGTTACGCATATAGTTCTCCGCTATCTTCCGGAGCTCGTTCATGTCATTGATTTCATTATGCGTCAAAGCGATGGTCAATATGGGAGTAGCGTTGGCATCGTAGCGCGTAACATTCAACTCGTCGACACCGTCTTCTTGAGACATTTGAGACAGGTTCCGTTGCAGATCCAGGAAGGCGGCATCCATGTCTTGGTCCCAGGCGTATTCGACGGTGATTTTGGCGTTTCCGACTTTGGAAACGCTGTACACGCTGCTAACTCCTTCCGAGCGGGCGATCTGGGATTCCGCTTTGGAAGAGAATAGTTTCTCAACTTCTTCCGGCGGACGCTGACCGCATTTTATCTCAACGTATAGGGACGGATTTTTTAAATCCGGAAACAAGTCCGTTCCCAATTTATTATAGGATATTGTTCCGAGCAGACACACCGCTAAGGTAAGCATGAGTACGCTTACCGGGTATTTGACTGCAAATTTTGTAATGCTGTTCATATATATGAATTTTAGATTTTAGATTTTAGATTACATACTGTGTCATGGTCTTTGCATGCTTAAAATGCTAAACTCTAAAAATTATTTCATGATTTTTACTCTGCTTCTGTTTCTCAGGTACTCATATCCTTTGGTGACGATCTTGTCTCCGGCATTCAAACCGCTTTCGATTTCAATGAACCGATCGTCGCTGATTCCGGTTTTAACCATTTTTTCTTCGGCCATGTTTCGTTCCACGGTAAAGACGGAGATCATTCTCCTCGAGCTGATCAGCTCTTTCGGAATGGCGACTACCGAGTCTTTTTGCAGGGTGATGATGTCTCCTTTGGCAAACATTCCCGGACGAAGTTTTAAATTGGGATTATCGATGGTAATAAAACCGGAAAAGGTCCGAGTCTCTTCGTTGATGGCCGGAGAGAGTTGGGTTACATGTCCCGATAGGGTGTCCGATTTGATATTGTAATTGGTAACCAAAACATTTTGGCCTACCTTTACCTTTTCGATGGCATTTTCCGGAAGTTCGATCTCCATATACATCTTGCTGTAATCCATAATACCTAATAGTACCTCATTGGAAGCAACGTCTACATTGGGCGTATAATAGGGAAGATTGACAATGACTCCTTTAAAGGGGGCTCTGATATTCAATTTATCGAGGTCCATCTTGGCTTTTTCCAATCCTAATTCGGCAGAAAGCAGACTTTTTTTTGCATTTAATAGATCTGTTTCCGTAACCCCTCCTTTCTCTAATAAGATCTCTTTCGCTTTTACATCCTTTTTCGCAATACCAAGTTCCATCTCTTTGGTTTCCAAAGAAACGGTATTTTCCTGTTCCTTATTTTCGAGACGGATGATAACGGCTCCTTTTTCGACGATATCGCCTAATTTATAGGGACGCCCGGTTTTGGGATTGGTTTGTAAGATATATTTTCCCGTGACTTCGGCTTTGACTTCTGCCTTTTGGCTTGCCTTGGCCGTTCCGGTGGTGGTGGTCAGTTGCCGGATCGTACGTTTGCCTACTTCCGATAACCATACCGGGGTGGGGTTTTCGTTTCCCGAACCCATTCTCGGACTATTACATCCGTTTAAAGCAAATGCTAATAGTATAAAGCCGATGTATTTCATATTTTTATTGATCATGATTTCTATGTTTTTAAAGTTAGTAGATTATTTTAACAGATCCACGGGGAAGTAAGAGGTATTAGTTTGGAAATCCCACAGCGTGTTTATTTTCAATTCCAATAATTTTTCTTTATATTGAATAATTGCACTGGTATAGTTTTCTTTAGCTGTCGTTAATTTGTCTTGAAAATCTTGTAGATCTTTGTAACTTAGCTGACCGGCTTGATAGGTTTGATATTTAATGTCGTATATGATTTCAGCATTATCTACTCTTTTTTTAGCAATGGAAATTTCTTTATATAATTGAGGAAGATTCCTGCAAATTTGGCGAATTTGAATAATAATATTTTTTTTCTGTTCCTCAAAATTAATTTCTTGAGATTCGTTAGCTAACTCGGTATTTCTGATATTTGCTTTACGTGCTCCCCAGTCGAAAATAGGTATGGAAACATTGAGACGAATGTCTTGTTTATCCTGAAGGTTTTGGAAAGCTCCCGTGAAATTACTGCTGTTATTCCATAATCCGACAGTGGCGGAAATCTCTCCGCTGAATTTATCTTCTGCTTTTATTTTTATAAGATTAAGTAAACCTTCTTGAATTGTAATATTTTGTTGCATTAATTCCATTCGTTGGTCCAAGGCGTATTTTATGGCTAAATCCATATCTACATGTATGGGTTCAACTTCTGTTTTAGGAAGAACGGAGATATCTTCGTCCAAAGGCAGGCCTAATAGTTTTTTAAAATTGTCTTTTGTATTGGCGTAATCAATTTGAGCTTTTGCCAAACTTATTTCAGCATCATCTATATTTACTTCAGCTTCTAATAAATCTACTTTCGGGCGATTATCCTGTTCAACCAAAGCTTTGGTTAATTCATAAGTCGCTTTTGCCTGTTTATAGCTTTCCTGTTGATTTATCAAGCTTTTATAACTTCTATATACGCTATAAAACTGAGAGGTTACAGATGTTTCAATGGTTAATTGTTTTAGTGCATAATCAATCTTGGATTTTTCAAGATTGTATTCTATTTCTTTCAGTTGCATTTTCAATTCATTGTATTTAAAAATGGGTTGTGAAAGAGTAAGGGAAAGGTCGTTGTTGAAATAAGTGCTTTTTCCTCCTTGCGATTGATTACTTGCATCCCGCCAGTCTAAACTTTGAGTTAAGGATATGCTACCACCTGTCCATATAATGGGTTGGTTTATCGTAAAACTACCACTGGAAGACATCTCTTTAGATATGTAGTTTTTGGATTCGTAATCGAAATAGACATTTTGTCGGGAATACTGAAAAGGGGATAAATTCAAACTAAACTTCGATTTAAGCATAGCTTTCTGGCGGACAAGACTTAATTCACTTTGCTCTAAAGTTATCTTACTTTGAATTAAATCGGGACTGTTTTTGTAGGCAATCTCGAGCGCTTTTTCCAAAGTCAGGACCTGAACTTCCTGTGCGGAAACCCGTTGAGGAAGCCATCCGGTTAAGCCGATGGTTAATAGAAGTAGTGCTGTGATTTTTTTCATAAAAGTGCTGGTTTATTTGTTATTTTTCTTTGTTTTGAAATACCCACCGAACAGCATCCGCGTAAATCACTTGATTGGGATTCGATCCTTTGTCGCTCAGAATAACTTTAGCCTCTCCGGGAGAGAAATGGAAGCTGCCTAATGAAACCCAATCCTGGGTATTTTCATTGGTCTCGATAGAAACCTCTTCCTCCCCGTCATCATGTTTTACGGTATAATATTGCATGTTTGATTCTTCGCGTCTCCATCCCCACACGATTCTCGCGTTATAGACAAAAACCTCGTAAAAACCGGGAGTCTCTATCTGGGCTACCCATTCGGCTTTATTGTTCCCGTTTCCGGTTTTTTTATAATAGCCGCTGTTGATATATTCCCCGTAGAAATTGGTACCCACGGTAGCCGTCCAACGGGTAGGAGGCATCCAAATCGTCAGGTTTTTGTATTTGTCTTCTTGCGGTTTCTTAAATATGGATTGGAGGGTTGTTTTCTGGTTGGACTCGATCAAATGGAAATTTTGATCCTCGTTGTCCACGATAATATCTTTGGGATTGTATTCAAAAAGGGTTGCATCCGTGTTAAACATACCGGTGGCCATGTCTTGGGTCTCCGTGTTTATTTTGGAAAAATTATAGACGATATCGCTTGGTATGTTTTGGGCGATATTGGTGTTAATGTCGATATTACGGGGTCGCTCGTCACACAGCGTCTTAATCTCTTTATAGGATTTAGCCGGAATAATGTAATGCTGTAACGGTTTTTCCTGTTGTCTGCCTCTTCCCCTTCTACCCCATTCTCCTTCTTCGATATTTACGGAAACGATACCTTCTACTTCCGTCGGATTGTGAATCTTAAATTGAACAACATATTTCGTGTAGTCATCGACAACGACTTTATCCGCATTGATTCCTTTCACGATGAATAAGGGGGTTTGGTTGATCGTATACCATTGGGGGATAAAATCCATCAGATTGATATTGAATTTTCTCATAAAAGAGTTATTCAATACCGTGAAATTGATCTCTTTAAACTGGTAATCTTTCATGAATTGTGTCATGAATTTATTATAATCTGCCAGAGGAATCTGGGAGGTGAGGTAATTACGCAGGTAATTTCCTTTGAGCTTAAGCATCTCGTAAAATACTTCCGGGGAGAGCGAACGGTCCAGAACTGCTTGTTCGAAACTCTTTTCCTTTAAAAAGGCGGATGCTTTCTGAGCATCGCTCATGCCGGAAAATCTCCTTCTCCACCTTGACCACGGATCATTTTCTTCCTGCTTGAACATCGTATTCAAAAGAATATCCATGACAGGGAAGTTGTGTGAATAGATAAAATTAGCATGATTGAAATAGAATCCGGAAAAATCAAAAGGATTTAATTTGGATGTCCCGTTCCAGCCGGACGAGAAGATGCTATTTACAAATAGATTTCCCGTCTCTTCGTATTTGCTTTCATTCAAAAAACACCAGGTAATAAAATCTCTGAAAACTCTGGTTTCTACTTCCGTTTCGTCTATCGTTCCCCGGTTCGGCCCTCCTCCTCTTTGCCTTTGCATTTTTTTGGCAAGCTTAAAATTCCCGCTGGGAAGAGTTGTTCCTCTTTCGGGAATAAAAGCTATCTCCGGTTGGATGAATTCACTGTAACCTTTCCAATTTCGAACGTAAGAGGCGAATGACACCGGAGTTTCTGCCAGGATCAGTTTTTCGAACGGATAGACCCTGTTTTTCCGGCTTTCGTATTGATTTTTGATGTCTGAGATAATACTGCCTAAGGTATCTTTCAAATTCGTAAATTCTTTCGAGAAGTAGTCATGTCCTTTAAAATGATATATTTCAAATAGGACGGAATCTACCGTGATAGACTTTTTTTCGTAATTTCCGATAGCCAGGCTGATGGAAGGTAGTCTATGTGTATTATGGAAAATGATGGTATCTCCTGATTGGGAGGATGTTCCCTGAGAAAGTACCGTTTGTTTTTCGGTGGGAATGACTTTCAATGAAAAATGGGTAAAATTCTTTTGAATATTATAAGGGGCTTCCGGGTTCATTGGCGGGAATGTGACCGGATACCATAAAACTTCGGGGGTCAATAGGGTAAAGTCGTTTTGTACGAAAGCGTATCTCTTCCCGAACCGCAGGATGCTGCTGCCGGTTTGAGTATCGTAGTATTCCTCGTCTTGTACTTCTAAGTAACCAATGTTTTCACTCACTTTGCCCTCGTACCGGATTTGTAAATCTACTATTTGATAAGGGGTTAATTCCTTGTCTATAACGAGTATCTGCTCGTCTCTTTTAAACGGTAGTTTGGTACCCTCGTGAGAGACCTCCGTCACCTGCAGGGTAGGATTCAGATAGATCAGAACAGAATTGATTTTCCGATGATTTCTGTTTTGAACGGTTAGATGAGCGTCGACGAAGATTTGATTACCTTTTTGGGAATAAATCAGCTCTTCGGACAAAAGGTTTACTTTGTCGTGGGAGTTGTAAGCCTGGTATTTTTCGATATAACGGCTTCTTAACGTGTCGTTATGACGGAATTGGCACAGATACGACAAGTTCGATCCTATACCTAATAATAGGATAATGATCCCCAGAGTGTTTAATAAGATTCTCTTTTTGGGGTGATGGGGAAGACGTTTTACCAATGCGATGGTGAAAGAGAGCAGGCTAATGCCTAAAAGCAAGAAAGAACTTCTTTGCAACAAATAATCCGATAGAACGGGATGTCCCGAAATGTCGGAAAAAATATTGGGCAGCGTGAGTGCGAAGAAATCGAATGCACCGTGTTCGATATTTCCTAAATAGAACAGGGTTACTCCGATATAGCCTAACAGAATGACGAAAGTTACCGCCTGATTCTTTACGAAACACATGACCATGAACGAGAGTCCCAGGATGAATACGAGAGACGGAATGGACAGCGTTAAAAGGTAGAAAACGTAAGGAAGTAAACTGAACGGAGATTCACTTACATAGAGGTTGATGAATGCTGCAACCAGTAAAGCGAGAATGTTTAGAGAGATGAAGACTTTAATGATTCCCCAGCTTTTCCCGATAACGTAATCCGCGTTGCTCATCGGACGGACATAGACGACTTCCGCCGTGTCTAATTTTTGGTCTCTTTTTAAAAAACTACCGGCTAAAAAAATGGCAATGACCGATTGTGCGATATTGAAAATATAAATATTGACGAAGGGGATAGAAGAGGACATCGCCACCATATTCCATTGGTACCAAAAAAGATTGGCTTGAGTAGTCAAATGGAAAAACGTGATTACTAATAAGGAGAGGATGGCAAAAATACGAAACAACCAACTTCTTCGTAAGAGTTTGGCTTCGTAACGGGAAACGGTATGTATATTATGTAGATTCATCGTTTTTTTAGTTTTGTGTTCTTAGTGAAATAATTCGCGTTTACTATTACTTCGATGCTGCTTCTCGGGCAGTTTGTCGATGTGATAAACAGGGGCATGTTTCGAATCGGGCCGGATTGCTGCTTCTCTTTTTTCCGTCATTTGTTGAAAACCCGTTTTTTGAGCTTCCCCGAGAGGATCTTCTTCAAAAAAACATATCGTTTTATCTCCTTTGGCAACGGTGTCATCGTCAAAAAAAATCTTTTCGAAAGAATGACCTTGAAGCGGAGATTGCATGCACGCAAAGATAACGTTTTCAATATTACGAAATACTGAAAAGCAAAAAAAAACCGGTTCAATGTTTACATTCAAATCACTAAAAACCCTTTTGTCACCTGAATAGATTCTATTGAGGTCGTCAATTTTTATACGCATAATTTTAGCGGTTTAATTGATTGGTTAAATTTATTTTTTGTAATTCACAAAGTGTGTTAATAAAAAGTGAAAAATACCATTTATCGTATGACATTTTCCTGCTTGAAAAGTTTATTTTTTAAGAAAATATTAACTAAAGATGAATAATGTCAAATTTTAAGAGAAGATTTCACGAATGACTTTAATGCTTTTGATGTTGAAATTGATGTTCAGGTGGAAGCTGAGGAAGAGGAGAAGTATATCTAAAATAATGCTTCTGCTTTGGCGGTTTAACGGAATATTTCCAATGTCTGCTAAAGGAGAGTTGCATAGCTTGTATATGGCTTGTGCCGCATGCGGGCCTGTCGAGTAGGAGCCGTTCCCGGCTGTCGGATAGAAATTCCCGTCATTGAGATTAAGTATATAACCGGGGCGGTAGGTCGATGAATTGATGTCGAATCCAAGCAGGGAGGCTAAATGGAACAGAAAAAATAAATTAAAGTTAGCGATGTCCCGTTGTGCCGAATCTAAATACTCGATGGAGTTTTCTATGTATTCGTACAGGGTTTCGTTTTTGCCTTCGTTTCGTAAAGTCAGGTTTAAGATCTCGCCCCATAGTAAAGCGATATTCATTTTATATACATCAAGATAGATTGCCGTGGTGTTACGGGTATTGACGATTGTCGTTAGTTTGTGGATGTTGTTTTTTTCATTGAAAATGTACTCTATTTCGACAATCTGCATGCATTGAGTAGCGTGATTGTTCCGGCGCTTGATCGTATTGACGGGAGTGATCAGCGAAAGAAATCCCCGTTCTGCGGAGAAAACGGAGAGTATGCGTTGATTTTCCGTGTAAGGTATGTTTTTTAATACGATGGCGTTAGTTACTTCCATGTTTATCTTCTCGATTTTTTAGGAAGATGCAGAGCTTTTCGACGGCTCGTCCCCTGTGGCTGATTTTGTTCTTGTCCGCAAGGTTCATTTCGGCAAAACTTTGGGCGAAGCCTTCCGGTTGAAAGATGGGATCATAACCAAAGCCGCTGTCTCCTTTGGGCGAGGATAGGATATGGCCGTTCACTATCCCTTCGAAAAGATATTCCTTCCGGTTTATTATGAGGGCGATAACAGTTCTGAATCGAGCTTTCCGGTTGGTTACGCCGTTCATTTGAGACAGTACTTTTTTCATATTGGCTTCGGAATTATGATCTGTTCCGGCATAGCGGGCGGAATAAACCCCGGGGGCCATGTCGAGGGCTTCGATCTCGAGTCCCGTGTCATCGGCAAAACAGTCGATCCCATACCTTTCGTGAATGTAACGAGCTTTTTGTAACGCGTTGCCTTCGAGTGTGTCCTGCTCTTCCGGGATATCGTCAAAACATCGGATTTCTTTCAAAGAAACAAGCGTGTAGGCGTCTCCTAACATTTGTTTGATTTCTTCTAACTTGTGAACGTTATTGGTGGCAAAAACTAATTTCATCTTAATGAGATTTCGGTTTTTATGCGTATTGCATGCGACAAAATTAGTGAAATAGATTATCTTTGTGAAGTTAAAAACGAAAAGAAAAGATAGAAATTGAGAATAAAGGTCTCAAAATGTCCATTGGGGTATCTTCTTGAATGTTCGATATCAGTTTGATGTACTTGTTTGGGAATGAGTTTTCGTCGCGAACCGATTTTTAATTTAAATGGCTAATCTAAGATGAGGGGTGTTGTTGTAAAGTCGACCGGGAGTTGGTATTCCGTACGGATGGAAGACGGGGAGATCTGGTCGTGCCGGATAAAAGGAAAATTTAGGACGAAAGGCATAAAGACCACTAATCCGGTGGCGGTCGGTGATAGAGTGGCGGTTGAACGACAAGCGGGAGAAGGAGTTATTTATGATATATTAGACCGTAAAAATTACATTATCCGGAAGTCTACCAATCTCTCCAGGCAAGCCCATATTATTGCCGCGAATGTAGATCAGGCGATACTGGTCACGACTTTGAAACATCCTGAAGTTTCTACCGTCTTTATCGATCGTTTTTTAGCCTCCGTGGAAGCATATAATATTCCTGCCGTGTTGATTTTTAATAAGATAGATTTATGTGACGAGGAAGATCGATGGCTTTTGCGGGCGTTGGTGGATGTTTATCAGAACGTGGGGTATACCTGTTTGGCCGTTTCCGCGGAAACGGGAGAGGGTGTAGAGGAAGTAAAACAATTGTTGCAAGATAAAGTTTCCGTGTTTTCAGGACAATCGGGTGTAGGAAAATCCTCTTTGATCAACCGGATAGAGCCGGAGCTGACTCTGAAAACGGCAAAAATATCCGAAATGCACGATACCGGTAAGCATACGACCACTTTTGCCGAGATGTTCGAATTGAGTTTCGGAGGGTATATCGTGGATACACCGGGGATTCGGGCTTTTGGACTTGTCCATATGGAAAAAAACGAAATATCTCATTATTTCCCGGAAATATTTAAGTATGCCGAAGATTGCCGCTATTATAACTGTACTCATATTCATGAACCCGGTTGTGCGGTATTGGAGGCTGTTAAAGAGGGTAAGATCAGTGAGACCCGTTATTTCAGTTATGTCAGTATGTTTGAAGAAGAGACAGAAAAGTATAGAAAGGGGTAAGTGTACGATCGGGGTACAAAATTGTAATATTCGTGTTGGAGAGGGATGAAAATAAAAAAGAGGGAAATAGTTGTCACGGATGAATTATTTTTTGTACATTTGCGCCGTTTTTGTTTCGTATAGTAGTGGATAGGTTGAAAGAATATAAGATTGCTCACAGGGGCTTGGGAGAGGGGAAACACTCCTTCGAATTCATGTTGGACGACTCTTTTTTCGATTGCTTTGAGACGACAAAAGGGACGAAAGGAGAAGTCAGGGCTTGTGTGGATATCGTGAAGTCTTCTCTTTTGATGGAGGTGAGGATGAAGATTATGGGAGTGGTGAAAGCTGTATGTGATCGTTGTCTGGAAGAGATGGAATTACCTGTTTGCGGAGAGTTGAATCTTTATGTGAAATACGGAGAACGTGAAGAGGGGAACGAGGATGATTTTATCGTGTTGTCGCAAGAGGAAGATTTTTTAGATTTGAGTGCACCGCTATATGAAATGTATATGTTGAATTACCCTCTTCGGGTTGTACATCCGGCTGGAGAGTGTAATGAGGAGATGGAAAAAGTGCTGGACAATTTGGTAATAAACGAGAATAAAAAAAGCGATCCCCGATGGGATGAATTGAAGAAATTAATTAATAACTAAATTAAAAATAGAAAAAAATGGCACATCCTAAACACCGAACCTCTAAGCAGAGAAGGAATAAGAGAAGAACACATGACAAGGCGACAGTTCCTGCAATAGCAAAGTGTTCAAATTGTGGTGCTGCAGTACAGTATCATACTGTATGTCCGGAATGCGGATATTACAGGGGTAAATTGGCTATTGAGAAAGCTGTTGTCGCATAATTTTGATGTGACGATAAGTTGCCTTAAATAATACAGCCCCCTGTAATAAGGGGGCTATGGTTGTATAGGGGTATTTATTTCGAGTGAACGAAAATTATCAAAAAAAACTTTATGGAAAGGCCAAAGGCTGTAATTACGGGGGTCGGTGCATATTGTCCCGACTATATTTTGACAAACGAAGAGTTGAGTCGTATGGTGGACACCACGGATGAGTGGATTATGACCCGGATTGGTATCAAAGAGAGACGTATTTTACGGGATAAGGATAAAGGAAGTGCATACCTTGGAGCGAAAGCTGTTGAAGATCTTTTTCGCAAGACGGGACTTACGCCTGAAGAGGTCGACCTTTTGATTTGTTGTACCGTTACGGCGGATATGCATTTTCCGGCCAATGGAAATGTAATTTCCGATATGGTAGGAATAAAGAATGCGTTTAGTTTTGATCTGAATGCCGGGTGTTCCGGATTCCTGTATGGATTGACGACGGCTACACAATTCGTCGAGAGCGGACGTTACAAGAAGGTCGTTTTGGTGGGAGCGGAAAAGATGTCTGCTATTGCCGATTACACGGATCGTGCCACTTGTCCGATTTTCGGTGATGGTGCTGCTGCCGTATTATTAGAGCCTACCTTTGAGAACATAGGGGTGATGGATCATATTTTGCGTTCTGACGGAATGGGAAGGGTGCATTTGCATATGAAAGCCGGTGGTTCGTTAAAACCTCCTGCCATGGAGACGATCATGGCCCGGGAGCATTACATATATCAGGAGGGGCAGCCTGTATTTAAACATGCCGTTTCTAATATGGCCGACGTATCGGTAGAGATCATGAAAAAAAACAATCTGACTTCCGACGATGTGGCTTGGCTCGTGCCTCATCAGGCTAATTTGCGAATCATTGCCGCGACGGGAGACCGTATGGGACTGGATCGGTCCAAAGTTATGGTAAATATTCATAAATACGGAAATACGACTTCTGCGACGATTCCTCTTTGTCTTTACGAGTGGGAAGATCAGCTTAAGAAAGGGGATAATCTGATTTTAGCTGCTTTCGGGGCCGGATTTACCTGGGGAGCGATCTACCTCAAATGGGGGTATGACGGGAAAAATGCAATTGGCAGTCGTGGATAAAAAAGCGGAATGAGATCAGGTGTCCGGTAATCGAAGGGTTCGGTGGTTAATCTGCAATTTACGATATTATAAAATGCTATCCGGTAGGATAGCATTTTTTTTTTTGTTTATGGCGTTACGTCTGTTATCCCGTTTTGTCGCAAGAAATATTGGAGGACGGATGCTCAGATTTCGTTAGATTTGATTTTTTATTTTAGATTACTTGTTGTATATTTGGTCACTTATTTTCTTGCAATATGACGAAAAATGTACATCAACATAATGCGAAGAGAACAGTTATTCTTAGTACATCCGTTATTCAAGGGGATATAAGAGTGCCGAATGATTTGTTCCTGGGAGGTATTGTCGCGGGTAATGTGGATTGTGGCGGAGTGTTGGTGATTAAAAGGGGTGCAGTTGTGGAAGGTAATGTGAATTGCAAGGTGTTGGATGTGGATGGCCTGGTAAAGGGGAGCGTGAATACGGGGGATTTGACTATACGTGAGGAAGGGCGTGTCGGGGGACGTGTTGAAACCTGCCGTTTGCGGATTGTGGGGAATAGAATAGGTATTAACGAGTTGTGTTTGGTAAAAATATAATCTAAAGGACTTTTATGGGAAAAGAAGTACAACAACAGGTAGCGTTGAATTTATTAAGCGAGGGGACTTCTATCGAAGGGGATCTTCACGCGAAAAATGACATACGTGTCGATGGAACCATTAAAGGTAAGATTAATACTACGGGGCGTTTGGTTATTGGACCGACGGCAAAGGTAGAAGGAGAGATAAATTCACCGAGTGTAGATATCTTAGGCAATGTTCAGGGTAATATACTTTCGCTTGGAACGGTTTCCTTGAGAGCGAAATCGACCTTCGTGGGTACGATAAAGGCCGCTTATATAATGATAGAATCAGGAGCTGTTTTTAATGGGGAGTGCCGTATAGAAAGAGAAGTTCACCAGAAATAAATCAGGACGTGCGTTGTTTTTTAGCCGTTATACAATTCTGTTTATTATTTGCCGCTTGCGAGAGGGGAAATGGTGGTATTGAAAAAGGGGTTTCAAAAGAACTGGCACAAGAGCGAAAATCGAATATCGGGGGAGTAAGCTATAGCTTGTATTTTGCGATTCCCTCCGATAAAGGAGCTGCCATCATTGCCGATTCGGAAATCTCTTTCGAATTGTTACAGTTGGCTCCGGTCGTTTTGGATTTTAAGGCGGACGAAGAAAGTATTATCTCGATTACTTCCGATGGAGAAAGAGTCCCGTATATATTTAAGAATGAACATATTATTATTGAAGAAAAAAATTTGAAAGAGGGGCGGAATTCGTTGAATATTAAATTTCGAGCCGGAGAGACCTCTTTAAATCGGAATGATGATTTTCTTTACACCTTATTGGTTCCGGACCGTTGCCGGACGTTGATGCCTTGTTTCGACCAACCGGATATTAAAGGGCGTTTTAAATTGAGATTGAAAATTCCTTCGACATGGAGAGCCGTTGCCAACGGGGATTTGTTACGAATGGAGCAGTTCGATGACTATAAACTGTATGAATTTGAGGAGACAAAGCCGTTGAGCACTTATTTATTTGCATTTGTGGCGGGAGTTTTTGATTACGCGGAATGGTATGTAGACAGGCGTTGGATCGGTATTTATTACCGGGAGACAGATACCTCTAAAATTAATGGCAGCCTATCCGAAATAGCCCGGGAGGTGGCCTATTCGTTAAATTGGATGGAGAAATACACGGGAAGGCCTTATCCCTTCGATGTATACAATGTGGTTGCTATTCCGGCTTTTCAATTCGGAGGGATGGAGCATCCGGGGGCAACGTATTACCATGCTTCACGGTTATTTCTCGATCCGGATGCCGATATGACGGCACGCTTGAGACGAAGTGAGGTTATCGCTCATGAAACAGCCCATATGTGGTTTGGAGATCTGGTGACGATGAAGTGGTTTGACGATGTATGGCTGAAGGAGGTTTTTGCAAATTTTATGGCAGGTAAAATTTTAGCCGGCCTGTATCCGACGGTCGATCATAAGTTGAATTTTTATTTAAGTCACTATGAAGCTGCTTTACGTACGGATCGAACCGAGGGTACTCATCCGATCTTGCAACGATTGGATAACCTGAAAGATGCGGGGACGTTGTACGGGGATATTATTTATCATAAAGCGCCTATTGTGATGAATATGTTGGAGAATTTGATTACGGAAGGGGAGTTGCGTAGAGGATTGCGTCATTACCTGAGGAGATGGGCTTATTCCAATGCGGATTGGAATGATTTGATCACCCTGCTCGAAGAGACATCCGGAGTCGGTTTACAGGCGTGGAACGAAATATGGGTGAAAGAGGGGGGAGCCCCATTGATCGAATTCGGTGAAAATGGAGTCGAAATGGTCGATGAGTCCGGAAAAAACCGGGTATGGCCTCAACGGATATCGGTTATTTGGGAAAGCAACAGACGTTTGCGGGAAAATATTCTCTTTTTGAAAGATACGTTAACGCGCTACCGTAATGCTAAGGTGGTGTTGCCGGACGGAGATGTTTTGGGATACGGTTGTTTCTTACCTACGGAGTATTCTGTTCGTGCCTTGAACGAGTATTTGAGTGAATTGCCTGAACCGTTGTACCGGGCAGTCAGCTGGCAATTGCTATATGAAGGAGTTTTGAATAAAAAGTTAAAGGGGGAGTTGTTCGTTCGTTTTTGTATCAAGCATCTGCCCGCGGAAACGAATAATTTGGTTATTAATCGGACGCTTTCGTTTTTAACTACCGTATATAATACTTACCTGGATGAGGGGAGCCGTCAGTTATTGCAGGAGGATCTGGAGCGTTTCTGCATGGATATGTTGTCAAAAGA
The DNA here is from genome assembly GCF_024741215.1 of Gabonibacter chumensis. NCBI lineage: Bacteria > Pseudomonadati > Bacteroidota > Bacteroidia > Bacteroidales > Porphyromonadaceae > Gabonibacter > Gabonibacter chumensis. The sequence continues at coordinate 775,861 of NZ_JANSKB010000001.1, forward strand.
ACAGACGGGAGTGAACAAGAAAACCTATTTTAAAACATTGTTGGGTATATATACCTCGTCGGAAGCCAAAGGATATATAGCGAAAATATTATACGGTACGGAAGAGACGGGTGGGATGACGATCGCGGATGACGACAGGATACTGATAGCTTATAATATGATATTGAGAGATTCCAATCAATACCAGAATATGAAGAAATACATCCTCAGAACGGTAAAGAATAAGGACTTGTTAAATCGTTTTGCCTATGTATTGCCTTCCGTATCCGGAAAAAAACAGGTCCGGGATAGCGTTTTTAACGCTTTGTTGTTGGAAAAGAATAGAGTAAATGAGGTTTGGGCGGGAGAGAGTCTGAGGTGGTTGAATCATCCCTTACGCCGTCAAGAGTCCGAAGAATACATACCTCAAGTGTTGGAGAAATTGCAGGAAATACAGGAGACGGGGGATATCTTTTTCCCTTCCGACTGGTTGAATGCCGGTTTATCCGGCCACACGAGCAAGTATGTTTATTCCGTCGTTACTCATTTTTTGGAAAAACATCCCGATTATCCGCACAATCTGAAATTAAAAATATTGTCCAATTCCGATCATTTACGACGACTTCATGCCGAGAGTAATAATCTCAAATTAGAATAGCATAATGATTCTCAAATCTAATTTAATATTAATTCCAGCCAGGTATGCTTCTACCCGATTTCCGGGGAAACCTTTGGTCGAAATAGCGGGGAAGCCGATGATACAGCATGTGTATGAAAAAGCGACGGCCGTGTCGGAACATGTTTATGTGGCTACGGACGATGAACGGATTTACGATACCGTGATCCGGTTCGGAGGTCGAGCCGTGATGACGGCAACAACTCATAAAAGCGGGACCGATCGTTGTTATGAGGCCTATCGAAAAGTGAAAGAACTTTTGCAACAGGATTTCGAGGTTATTGTAAATGTTCAGGGAGATGAACCTTTTATTCTGCCGGAACAGATAGAGGCCTTGATATCGAGGTTCGAGGAACCGGATATTCAGATCGCGACTCTGGCCAAACCTTTTGAAAAGAATGAAGAAATATTTGATCCCAATAAGGTGAAGATCGTTTTTTCCCAACAACATACGGCCCTTTATTTTAGTCGCTGCCCTATTCCGTTTTGTCGAGGCGTAGACCAAGGTGAATGGCTGACGCGCACTCCTTATTATAAACACGTGGGGATGTATGCCTATCGTCCGGTAATATTGGAAAGTATTACCCGAATTCCGCAGGGGATACTGGAGAAAGCCGAATCTTTGGAGCAATTACGTTGGTTGGAGAACGGTTATAAGATAGCCGTGAGCATCACTCATCATGAATCTATCGGAATCGATACGCCGGAAGATTTGAAGAAAATCCTCCAAGATTAAGGGATTTATATGCTATGATTTGATAATTCGGTGATTGGAAATGGATCGTTTCGTCATTCAAGCGCCGAAGTTCTTAATCTACAATCGTCAATTGTCATTTTTTTTGTTTAACGGAATGAAGGTAATTCTGATTATTAAGCGTTATCTTTGAACAAAATTTGGTGTTCTAAATTTATTAATAGATGAAAGCAGTTATATTGGCAGGGGGATTAGGAACCCGGTTGAGTGAAGAGACGGGAATCAAACCGAAACCTATGGTTGAGATCGGAGGAATGCCTATTTTGTGGCATATCATGAAGACTTATTCTCACTACGGAGTGAATGAATTTATTATCTGTTTAGGTTATAAAGGTCATATAATCAAGGAATTTTTTGCAAATTATTGTATGTATCGTTCCAATCTGATGATCGATCTGCAACGGAATTCTTTGGAGATACTGGATACGGATGTGGAACCATGGAAGGTAACGTTGATCGATACGGGGTTGAACACGATGACGGGAGGTCGTATCAAACGGATTCAAAAATACATAGGTGACGAGACCTTCATGCTGACTTATGGAGATGGTGTATCCGACGTAAATATCGGGGAACTGCTTCGTTTTCATAAAAACCATAAGAAGTTATGCACGGTAACGACCATTCAGCCGACTGGTCGTTTCGGTGCTATCACGATAGAGGAGGAGAATAGTGTTAAATCTTTTATCGAAAAGCCTAAGGGAGACGGAGCCTGGATTAACGGGGGGTATTTTGTGTGCGAGCCGGGAGTGTTTGATTTTATCGAAGGAGATCATATTACCTGGGAGAGAGAGCCCATGGAGCGAATTGCACAACAACATCAGATGATGGCTTTCAAACATGCCGGTTTTTGGAAACCTATGGATACGCTGAAAGATAAGGAAGATTTGAATAAGATGTGGGAGTCGGGAGAGGCTGTTTGGAAAGTTTGGTAACGTAATTGTTGACGTATGGATTGGAAAGAGAACCCTTATAACGGGAAAAAGGTTTTGGTGACGGGCCATACCGGCTTTAAAGGTGCGTGGTTGATCAAGATACTCTCAATGTTAGGAGCTCGGGTAAAGGGATATGCTTTGGCTCCGGAAACATCTCCCAACTTATACGACGTTTTACAGGTGGAGGAGATAGCTACCTCCGTGATCGGGGATTTGATGGATGCTAAGCGTCTGTCCCGGGAAATTACAACGTTTGAACCTGATTTTATCTTTCATCTGGCGGCTCAGCCTATTGTTCGTTTGTCTTATGAATTTCCGGTGGAGACTTTTGCCGTAAACAGTATCGGGACGGCTCATTTGTTGGATGCTTTAAGGAGATGGCAACACAAGTGTACCGTCGTGTTGATTACCACGGATAAAGTGTATTATAATTACGAATGGTCCTATGCCTACCGGGAGAATGACAGGTTGGGAGGGTATGATCCGTATAGCGCGAGTAAGGCTTGTGCCGAGTTGGTAATCGATTCTTATCGGAATTCGTTTTTTAATACCGAAAGATACGGGGAACATCATAAAGCTTTGGTCGTAGCCCGGGCGGGTAATGTTATCGGCGGAGGAGATTGGGCCAAGGATCGTTTGGTTCCGGATATCATCCGGGCTCTCCAGGAAAAGAAAGAGATTGTTCTGAGAAACCCGGGAGCTGTCCGTCCGTGGCAACATGTCTTGGAACCGTTATATGGTTATTTGTTATTGGGGGCCATGGCATCCGAGAGGTACGGGGAAATGTCCAACGCCTATAATTTCGGGCCTTGGTCTCACGACACGTTGACGGTAGAGGAGATGACAAAGTTGGCCATTGAAATTTGGGGAGAAGGGGAGTATGTCGTACGGCAAGATACGCGAGTGTTGCATGAGGCGAATATGTTGAGATTGGATATATCGTTGGCTAATAAAGAATTGAAATGGTATCCCCGGTTGAATGCTTCCGAAGCGTTGAAATGGACCTTGGAATGGTATAAAAACTATAATGAGGATCCCGGAAATATACGGGAGTACACGGAAAAGCAGATAAAAATTTTTTTTGAAAGAGCATGAATACGAAAAGAGAACGAATCTTGAAGCTCGTAAGGGAGTATTACATAGAGGAATTTAAGGAGAAAGAGACTGAATTTAAGGAAGGAGACAGGATCGGTTACGGGGGACGTTATTTCGATCAGGATGAATTGGAAAATTTAGTGAATGCTTCTTTGGATTTCTGGTTGACGACCGGACGTTATGCTTCGGAATTCGAGCGGGAATTTGCCAAGTTTTTAGGTGTGAAATTTTGTTCTTTAACCAATTCCGGATCGTCTGCCAATTTGTTGGCTTTTATGACCTTGACCTCTCCGAAATTAAAGGAGAGACAAGTAAAAAGAGGGGATGAGGTGATAACGGTTGCGGCCGGTTTTCCGACAACGGTGACCCCTTTTATCATTTATGGGGCCGTGCCTGTTTTCGTGGATATCACGTTACCCACGTATAATATTGACGTGACCTTGTTGGAGCGGGCTTATTCGCCGAGGACGAAAGCGGTGATGGTAGCTCATACGTTGGGCAATCCCTTTGATTTAAAAGCGGTAAGAGATTTTTGTGACCGCCATCGATTGTGGCTAATCGAGGATAATTGCGATGCATTGGGTTCCAAATACCGGCTGGACGGAGAGTGGAAATACACGGGGACCATAGGTGATATAGGTACTTCCAGCTTTTATCCGCCCCATCATATCACGATGGGGGAGGGCGGTGCCGTTTATACGAATAATTTGTTACTGCACCGGATTGTAAATTCGTTCCGGGATTGGGGAAGGGATTGTTGGTGCGATTCGGGAAAAGATAATACCTGCGGAATACGTTTTACCCAGCAATTCGGAGAACTTCCTCTCGGTTATGACCATAAATACGTCTATTCGCATTTCGGATATAACCTGAAGGTCACGGATATGCAGGCCGCAATAGGATGTGCGCAGTTGAGAAAAATTCCGGCTATCGTGGAGGCCAGAAAACAAAACTGGACTTATTTGAGGGAGGGGTTAAGAGGTTTGGAGGATCGGTTGATTTTTGCAGAGCCTACCGGAAATTCTGATCCCAGTTGGTTCGGTTTTTTAATCTTTGTAAAAGAAAATGCCGGTTTTACCCGGAATGATCTGGTTCACCACCTTGAGAGACATCATATTCAAACCCGAATGTTGTTTGCCGGGAATTTGATCAAACATCCTTGTTTCGATGAGATGCGTAAAAGCGGAGAAGGTTTCCGGGTGGTCGGAGAGTTGAAAAATACGGATCTGGTGATGACGAACTCTTTGTGGATAGGTGTTTATCCCGGCATGAAGAAACCTATGCTCGACTATATGATAAAAGAAATTAAAGCGTTCTGCCATGAGCATGAATAAAACGATTTTATTAACAGGTTCGAATGGTTTTATCGGTAAGAATATAAAGGAGAGTTTCCTTTCCGAACGGTATCGTCTGTTGACTCCTTCGAGTAAGGAATTGAATCTTGTCAACGAGAAGGAGGTTGACGACTATTTCCATGGTCATTCGGTGGATGTGGTGATACATGCTGCCGGTCAGCCGGGACATAGGAATGCGGCTTCTTGTGAAGGATTGTTTTATAACAATACCCGGATGTTTTTTAATCTGGAACGACACGTGAAGGAGTATGAAAAAATGATTGTATTGGGCTCCGGTGCGATTTATGATATGAGGTATTATCATCCCAAGATGAAGGAAGAGGAGTATGGACAAAATATTCCGGCAGATGAGCACGGTTTTTCCAAGTATGTCTGTGAAAAGTGTATTGAAAAAAGTTCGAATATATACGATTTACGAATCTTCGGAATTTTCGGAAAATATGAAGATTATGCGATTCGTTTTATTTCGAATGCGATTTGTAAGACGTTGTTTGATTTGCCGATTACGATAAAGCAGGACCGGAATTTTGATTATATTTTTGTAGAGGATTTGATGACGGTGTTAGAGTTTTTTATCGAAGCCCGGCCTAAATACAAGGCCTATAATATTACCCCGGCCTCTTCGGTTTCTCTATATGAATTGGCTTTGATGGTGAGGCGTATATCCGGAAAAGATTTGCCTGTCATTATCGCTAAAGAGGGAAAGGGATTGGAGTACAGTGGTTCCAATATCCGGTTGTCGGAAGAGATGCCCGGATTGAAATTCACACCTTTGGAACAAGCCGTTACACGGTTATACCGTTGGTATGTCGATAATAAGGCTCATATAAACAGAGATTTATTGTTAGTGGATAAATGATGAGAGTAAGCGATTATATTTTTAAGCGATTGGTTGAGAAATACCGTGTTGAACATGTATTTATGATCACGGGGGGTGGTGCGATGCACCTGAATGACGCTATCGGACGTTGTGCAGGACTGAAATATACCTGTAATCATCATGAACAGGCCTGTGCTATTGCGGCTGAAGCTTATGCCCGTTCGACGGGCAGGTTGGCGGTGGTTAATGTAACGACGGGTCCTGGAGGATTAAATACGTTGACCGGACTTATGGGGCAGTGGACGGATTCCGTACCCGTTTTATATATTTCCGGTCAGGTAAAACAACAGACGACTATTACTCATTACCCTCGGCTCAGACTTCGTCAATTGGGAGATCAGGAGGTGGATATTATCGAGGTGGTAAAACCGCTCACGAAGTTTGCCAAACAGATAACCTCGTTGGATGAGGTGAAGAGTGTCTTGGACGAAGCCGTGGATCGGGCTCTCTCTGGTCGTCCCGGTCCGGTATGGATAGATGTGCCCATGGATATTCAGGGGATGATTATGGATGAAAAGATTCAAAAAGAGTATAGTCCTTCTTCGATAAAAAAAGAGGAGCCGGATCTTACTCTTTTTTTCGAGTGGTTGGAAAAGGCCGAACGTCCCGTATTCGTGGCCGGACACGGAATAAAAATAGCTAAGGCTGCGGATCGTTTTCGGGCTTTGGCGGAGAAATTTCATATACCTGTCCTTACGACGTTTAACGGAATGGATATTCTGGAAGAGGAGAATCCTAATTATATCGGTCGGATAGGAACATTAGGTTCGAGAGCCGGTAATTTTGCCCTTCAAAATGCTGATTTGGTTATCACGATAGGTTCCAGAAACAATATACGTCAGGTAAGTTATAATTGGGAATACTATGTACGCGCGGGTAAGCACGTGGTCGTGGATATCGATCCTGAAGAGCTTCGAAAACCGACGGTTCGGGTGGATATGGGTATATGTGCCGATGCCGGGTGGTTTATTGACCGCCTGGGAGCCTATACTCCCAGGCGGTCCTGGCCGGACTGGTTAGCCTGGTGTCAGGCAAGGAAACAACGTTACCCTACGGTATCGGAAGAGTATAAGTATACAAAGGAGAGAGTTCAACCTTATTATTTCATGAGGGAATTAACCCGTCGCTTATCTGATAAATCGACTGTTGTAGCCGGAAACGGAACCGCGTGCGTGGTGCTTTTTCAGGCTGGAGAAGTGAAGAAAGGGCAGCAATATATATGGAATTCCGGCTGTGCTTCCATGGGGTATGATTTGCCTGCCGCTATAGGGGTTGCCGTTGCTCATCCCGAACGGCAGATCATCTGTCTGGCAGGGGATGGCAGTCTGATGATGAACTTACAGGAGATGGCGACGATGGCCTATTATAAATTACCTATTAAGCTGATTGTATTGGATAATCACGGGTATATCTCTATTAAACAGACTCAGGATAATTTTTTTGCGGGACAATATATCGGTTGCAATGAGGATAGTGGAGTCGGTTTTCCTGATTTTGTCAAACTCGGAACGGCTTTCGGTATTAAAACACTTTCCATTGCTTCTCACGAGGAGATGGAGCGGGTGTTACCCGAATTATTGCGGGACAATACGCCGATGGTGTGTGTCGTCAATCTGTTGGATGATTACAAGTTTATACCGAAAACCTCATCCGTGAGGAAAGAGGACGGCCGGATGGTTTCCAAACCGTTGGAAGACCTGTATCCTTTTCTTTCCCGGGAAGAATTTTTAGAAAATATGATTATAAAACCATTAAATGAATAGTTATGAATGCTCTTGAACATAAGATGGTCGAGACTTTGATCGACTTAAAAGAAAATTATCATGTGATTGGCATTAAGGCAGAGTTTGAGGCTGAAGGGACTCGAATGGAAGAGGCTCTGCGATTGAAAGAAGTAGTAACGAAGGCCGGCTTGGACCTGACGATAAAGATTGGAGGAGGAGAGGCCATTAAGGATATGTATGATGCGCGTTCTATCGGAGTAAAGCGTATTGTGGCGCCTATGATCGAGACCCCTTATGCCTTGAAGAAATTTCTTCATGCTACTCGGTTGGTTTTCCCCGACGAGGAGTGGAACGATGTGGATTTTTTGGTAAATATCGAAACGATCGACGGGTATAGGAATTTTGATAGGATGTTGGAATTGCCTTGTATCGGAGATTTGAAAGGTATTGTATTGGGACGGGTAGACATGACGGGATCTATGGGGATGACCCGGGAAGATATCAATTCGGAAGAGATTTTTAAAATTGCCGATGATCTGTGTAAAAGGGCTGAAAAAGCTGGATTGGAGTGTGTTATAGGCGGAGGAGTTTCTGCGGCATCCATACCGTTCTTCAATCGTTTACCCCAAGGGACTCTTCATGGATATGAAACCCGTAAGGTTATTTTTGCTTGTCCCGAAGCCTTGGGAAAAGAGTCGGATAAAGGAATATTGAAAGCCGTGGGCTTTGAATTGATGTGGTTGAAAAATAAACGTCATTTCTACCGAAGCATATACGAGGAAGATGCTAATCGCATCGTGATGCTTGAGGCTCGTTATAAAAAATTAATCGAAGAAGCCGGTGGAAATTATTAAAAGAGAAAATGAATTGAAAGTAACAACACTCGCTTTTGATCTGGATGGCACCTTATACAATGGTGATAAGGCTGTTGACGGGGCTCCGGAGGTTTTGAAACAGTTGAAGAATAAAGGATATCGGTTATTATACCTTACCAATAATTCTTCCAAGAACGAAATCGAGTTAAAAAATAAATTAGTACGGTTGGGATATGAGGCTGAAGAAGAAGAGATTTTCTCCTCTTTGACGGTAACCGTAGATTTTGTATGTAGAGAAGGATATAAGAATGTCTATTGCTTGGGAACGGCCGGGTTGAAACGCGAGATAGGAAAAGCGTGTAACGTGGTCGAGTACTCCGAGAAGGAAAATTGCAAGGTAGAGGCCATCGTGCTGGGACTCGATACGAGTATCGATTATAGCAGGCTCGCGGAGGCGTTGAAAATGATAGACAGGAATCCGGAAGCTAAGTTAATAGCTTGTAATTTGGATAAGAATTATCCTGTTGGCGGAGGCGCAAGATATCCGGGGTGCGGGGCTATTGTACGTGCGATGGAGGTGGCTTGTGAACGGGAGGTGGACGTGGTGATAGGCAAACCTAATACCTATATGTTATCTATGGTGTCCGATAGATTTCGATTAAACCCTCGGGAGATTGCTTTGATAGGAGATTCGTATGAATCTGATATCCGGATGGCTCAAAATTTCGGTTGTTCCTCTTTCTTGATTTCGACCGATTTAGAGAAGAGTCGTACGAATGTATTGGCGGATATAGAAGAGTTGTTATTGTTTTTTTAGACACGGATAGAGATGGAAAAATTATTATCTCTTTGTATTCCTACTTATAACAGGTGTGAGATCTTGGATGCGGTACTCTCTCGCATTGTGTGCGATGAGGAGTTCGACGAGCGGGTTGAGGTAGTCGTTTCGGATAATTGTTCTACGGACGCAACGCCTGAGGTGGTAAAAAAATACTCCTCGTTTTACACGAATGTTGTGTATCACAGGAACCCGGAGAATATTCGCGATGCCAATTTCGAGTTGGTTTTGTCTTTAGGGACGGGTAGGTACGTGAAGTTATTGAATGACTATTCCATATTGAAAGCAGGTACACTCGGTTATTTGTTGGAGAGGATAGAAAAGCATAAGGAGTCCGGTGAGAATCTGTTCTTTTATACGAGAGTTTCAAAACCGGAGTTTAACGAGGCCGTATGTTATTCATTGGACGATTTTGTGGAAAAAGTCTCTTTCTGGTCTACTTGGATTGGGCATTTCGGTACATGGAGAGAGCGTTTTGAGGCTCTACCCGATAAGGAACGTTGCCGATCTTTACAGCTGAGCCAAATGGATTGGACGCTGAGAATCGTGGATGAAAAGAGTCCTACCGTGGTCTACCGGGAAGATCTTTATGAAACGCTTCCTCCCAGTAAAAAAGGAGGATATAATTTTTTTAAAATTTTTGTAGAGAACTATATGGGGATCTATCAGGAGTATCTCCGGAGCGACGCCCTCTCTTTCAACGTGTTTAAACAGGAGAAGCGTAAACTTTTTAAAGGGCATCTTTATCTTTGGCTTAAACGTATCTATATCAAAGATAGAGAGATGTATTATTTCGAAACGGAAGGAACTTTTCGCATTATTTTTAAACATTATTGGAGTTGCCCTTATTTATATATTAACTTTGTGAAACTATTTCTATATGGATTAGTATATCCTTTTAAAAGGATGTTTGTGAAAAAGAAGGGATAAAGAATTGTATATGAAAAACATTATTATTAGAATGCCTAATTTTATTGGGGATTCAATAAATACACTTCCTGCGATAGATTTATTAAAACAGGAGTATCCGGATTCGAGGATAACCTTGTTGGGCCTTTCTTTTATAAAAGATATATTTGAACATGATCCTCGAATCGATGATTTTATTTGTTTTGAGAAAGGAAGAAAAAATTACCTTACTTTCGTCAAACGGATTTATCAGGGTAAATACGACTTGGGTATCCTATTTACGAATACGTTTATCTCTGTTTTTATATTTAAACTGGCTTTGGTAAAATGCCTTATCGGATACAAAAATGAAGGAAGGGGTTTTTTATTGGATTTTAAGATGCCATTAAATCGTAACGTGCATTATATCAATCGGTATGCTATGCTCGTGAATAAGTATTTCAATAATAAATATATTTACCTTCCGCCTTTGAGATTATTCTATAAACAAGAGAAGACGTTTTATTTCCCGGATAATAAACAGATAATCGGTTTGTATTTGGGAGGTATAAATAAGAAATATAGAAGATATCCGGAAAGTTTGTCGCTTGAATTGTTGAAATTGTTAAACGGCTATAATCTTGTTTTGATAGGAGACCGTAACGATGCGGGGATTCATGCTTCCTATTTGAAACGGGTGAAATTGGATAGTGTTATCAACCTGACCGGAAAAACTTCCGTGGGGGAATTTGTAACGACGATAGCCAATTTAGATGCGTTGATTACCATCGATTCTTCTGCCATGCATATCGCTGCAGCGGTTCACACGAAATTTGTGGCTCTTTTGGGACTCTCCACGAGTCCGACCTCTACGATCCTTCCCAAGGTCGATTTCGGTATCGCCTTGAAAGTGGAGAACAATATGATCAATGAGGAAGATTATATTCGGAATATAACACCGCGAATGATTGTGGATCATGTCGAGTTATTACTTAATCGGGGAGATTGATATAGTCTTTCCAAAAATTCAACTCTTTGTTCCAGCGGTGGCAACCGAAAGGGAGTTGCTTTTGAGCGAATTGAAAACAGATTTTCGGGAATAGGTCGAATGAGAAATGTATTGCTTCCTGCCAGGTCGGTATAGAGAAGTCGTCGTTTTTCGTTGCTTCCAAAGCCCAAAAGACATCTTCGTTGAATTGGCTGCTTTCGCCGACACGGGAAAGATAGGTGTGGATGCGTGATTGCATCTCTATTGTTTTGCGATAACACGTATCAACCTTGCGTAAAGAGAATCCACCGTTCCCGACTTTGAAAAAACATTGCTGCCTGTGTTTTATTCCCGTAAGGGAATAGACTGCTCCCCGAAGTTTTAGAAAAAAGTTCAAAGGGAACCTCCGGTACTTCAATTTACATAACCAGGGGGCCCCGATATAATCGTAACCCCGTTGACACCATTGGGTGAGCTCGTCCCGGAAAACAAAAGCATCCAATTGATAAATCAAAATGTATTTCACGTGAAGAAATCGTTCGTAAAATTCAGCTGAAAGCATTAAACGGTTATAGCCTGCGATATCGGCAAAATAGCGATCGTCGAAACTTTCAATTTCGAAAGTATCGGGATACAAGTCTAACACTTCCGTCACATCTAAGCTGTTCGGTTTGATGATGACTTTAGGATATTGATTTAATACCTTAACCACCTGATTTAGTGAAATAATCTCCGTACGATTCAGATCCGTTTTATAGACAGGTAGTATGATTTTTACGAGTTGATTCATCTTCACGATAATTGAAGGTGGGGCAATATGTATCGTATTATACACTAAAGGGGCCGCCCGTCATTTGCCGGGCGGCGTTATTCATTCGAGCAAAATATTCCCATTGGAACATAAGGTTTGTCGGGGATAGCCGAGTTAGATAGTCATAATGTCTTTCTCTTTTTTAGCGAAATACTCGTCTACTTTTTTACCGTATTCGTCGGTTAGTTTCTGAGCGACTGCTTCGGCATCTTTGGCCTCATCCTCGGGAAGTCCGTCTTTAACCATTTTCTTTACCTGTTCTATGGCATCGCGCCGTGCATTCCGTATACTGACTTTGGCGGTTTCTGTTTCTCCCTTACTTTGCTTTACCAAATCACGACGACGCTCTTCCGTTAAAGACGGAATATTGATTCGTATGGTTTCTCCGTTGTTATCCGGGTTTAATCCCAAGTTGGCTGCCATGATGGCTCTTTCAATGGGAGCAATCATGCTTTTTTCCCACGGTTGTACGGAGATCGTCCGAGGGTCCGGACTGGAAATGTTGGCAACTTGATTTAACGGGGTAAGACTTCCGTAATAATCTACCATGACATCTTGTAAGATTTTCGGGTTAGCTCTTCCCGCTCTGATTTTACTTAATTCTGTTTCTAAATGATTCAGAGCAGCTTCCATTCTTTCTTTGGCTTCGTCAAGATAAAATTGTACTTCCTCGTTCATATAAATTGTGATTTAATGTTATTTTGCCTATTGATTACAAAGGTATAAAAAACTTTATTTCAATCTATTCTTTTCGAGTTTTCCTTTACGATATATTTTTAGTAGTCGAGAAAGAAGAAGGCTCCTCCGTCCGAAATTTTGTTTTTTGTCGTGTTTATAAGTCCTTCATTTGGAAATTAATCGGTACGGTGAAAGAGACGTTCACCGCTTCTCCGTTTGCTTTCCCCGGTTTCCATTTTGGCATGGACTGGATAACTCTAACGGCCTCTGCATCTAATGTTTCTTCTACTCCTCTAACAATTTTTATATCCTTGACGCTACCGTCTTTCGCTACTACAAACTGGATAATTACTTTGCCTTCTACTCCTTTTTTCTGGGCTTCGGCCGGGTATTTGGTCTTCTGATTGATCCATTTGACGATATCCCCTTCAGGGAAAACGGGCATATCTTCTACCGTAACAAAAATATCTGTCGTATCTGCGGTAACGTTACTTAAATTTAGTGTTTTTGTGACATTTTGCTCCTGGGAGTTTGATTTTTCCGTTTGACAGGAAAAAGTAATAAAGAGAAATCCACAGAGTAAAGTGGCTGGTACGTAATTCCATACTTTGTACCTTTGGGTTTGTTGCTTTGTCATCATAATTATTCTTTTTTTTAGGTTAGAACATGCAAAGTGATTCGTGAAAGAAAAATGGGTTTTAAATGATTGGTTCAGAATGAGTCGCAGATAACTTTCCGTTTGATACTTTTGGATCACCCGGTGATCGGCGATGAATTCGTGGTTTTGGATTATGGCTCTTTTCAATAGCCATGCAAAAGGATTGAACCAATTGAACAGGCAGAAAAGATGAATGAATAGTAAATCCAAGCTGTGTAGCTGGCGTATATGTATTTTTTCGTGGGCGAAAGTATTTTGCCGGGTTTCAGCGTCTTCTACGGATTGATTGACAAAGAGTAAATGGAAAAACGAAAAAGTCGGATAGGATCGGGGAAGAAAAACGATTCGTATCCCTCGTATTTTTTTAGATGGATTTGTATTTACTAAATGCCTTAATTGCAAAATGGCTAAGGCGAATTTAACGGATGCGATGATTACTCCGGAAAAATAGATCCAAGTCCAGTAATCGGGAGCCGAAACGGAAACTTCAACATTAGTATCGGTTAAGAAAATGGCTGCAAACGGATTGTCCATGATTCCCTGACTCTCCATAAAGGAGCGGAAAGGAATTGTTATTTGGATGAACGGAATAAGTTGAGCCATAAGCAGGATGCCGAGCAGGTAAAAACGGTTGGTATTGTAAAAAGTTTGTTTTTGCAATACCAGCTGATAGTATCCCAGTAAAACAATCAATATGATTGTCGACTTAACGATATAAGGCAAGAAGGGTATCATGACTCTATTTTTTTCGTTCGGCCTGTTGAGCTTCTTTTACTTTTTGCAGGATGTCTTCCAACTCTTTCAAATCGATATTTTCCGAGCGGGTGAGAAAAGAAACCATTTGCGAATAAGAGTTTTCAAAATAGTTCCCTACAAAATTCCTCAGGAATTTTCGGGTGTATGTCTCTTTGTCCACAAGAGGGAAATATCGGTGACTTTTTCCAAAAGTTTCATGGTCTACGAATCCTTTTTCCTGCAAAATTCGGATAATAGTAGAGACCGTATTATAGGCCGGTTTAGGGTCGGCAAATTTCTCTACGATCTCTTTGACAAAGGCTTTGTCCAGATCCCAAAGGATCTGCATGACTTGTTCTTCTGCTCTTGTTAATTCTCTCATTGTTTTGTATTTTGTACGTGCAAACAAATATAGAACTAATATTTTAGTTTTCAAACTAAAAATATAGTTATTTTCTCGTATGGAGAATGCGTAATTATTAATACGATGTGTATTAGTGGTTTATCGTTTCGATATTTTTCGGATTTTATAGTGAATGGCGGTAATAAAGATATTCATAAACGGGCTGATTAAATTGAAGAAGCAATAGGGAAGATAATCGAAAGTTGCGACCCCTAATACGCGTGATTGGGTTGCTCCGCAAGTGTTCCACGGGATTAAGACAGAGGTAACGGTGGCCGAATCTTCCAACGCCCGGCTTAGAACTTCAGGTTTAAGCCTATGTTCTTTATAAATCTTTTGCATCATTTTTCCCGGTACGACGATCGACAGATATTGATCGCAAGCCGAGATATTGAAAAGGATACAAGAACCGATGGTTGTCGCCACGAGCGAAGTGTCGTTCTTGATATAGGCAACCATGGCTTCGCTTATTCTTTTCAGGGATCCTCCGGCTTCCATCACTCCGCTGAAAATCATCGCCGTCAGGATCAACCATACCGTACTGAGCATTCCTTCCATTCCTCGGGTAGAGAGTAAACGATCGATGTCGGGAGAACCCGTTGAAAACTCCATTTTACTGGAAATGACTTGTAGGATAAGTTGATATTTATTGGTGAACGTTTCTCCTTTTATTAAGTTCTCGAGTAATTCGGTCTGAAAAAGCAAAGCAAATAGAACGCCTAAAGCAATACCAATTAACATTGCCGGGATGGGAGGAATTTTTTTGATGATAATAAACGCTAATAGGAGAGGAACGGACAGTAGCCAGGGAGTAATCCGGAAAGTTTCGGCGATGCCGGTCTTGATGTCGTCTGTACTGGTTAAATTTATTTCATTGGTGTGGGTTAATCCGATGATGACAAAAACGATCAAAGTAATGATTAAACTCGGTACCGTCGTGTAAATCATATAGCGGATGTGGGTAAACAGATCGGTGCCGGCAATTGCCGGGGCCAGATTGGTCGTGTCGGAGAGGGGAGACATTTTATCGCCGAAATAAGCACCGGAGATGATTGCGCCGGCAACGATCCCGGAATTCATATCGAAAGCGTGTCCTATTCCGACGATTGCGACCCCCACGGTGGCAATCGTGGACCAAGAGCTTCCGGTTGCCAGGGAAACAATCCCGGATATGACCACGGAAGCAACAAGAAAATAAGAGGGGGACATCAGGTCTATTCCGTAGTAGATCATCGCGGGAATAACTCCGCTTAACATCCAAGTTCCACTTAAGGCTCCTATCAGAAGGAGGATCAGAATAGCCGGCATGGCTGAATGAATGGTACTGAGAATTTTACCTTGCAGGTGATTCCAGTCCACGTGATTATGCCAAGCGATCAGGCCGCTGAGAGTCGCGGTGATCATAAGTGCGATTTGGTTGGCTCCTCCCAATGGATCTTCAAAGTAAAGGACGTTTAAAAACAGTAATCCAATTAAAAAGGGGATGGGGATAACGGCTTGAACGAGTGTGGGAGGTTGCGGATGTGTCATAAGCGTGTTCTTTCGTTTTATTGAGATATACGATTTCTTCAAGAGATGGATTCAATGGTTTGGCTTCTCCAATACACTAATTTTCAATTTCAGTTTTTATTTTCGATGAACAAATGTACTTTTGTCGTTCTAAATGTTGCGTATGAAAAGAACAGATTTTGAGATAATGGCTCCCGTCGGCTCTTATGAATCTTTGGAGGCTGCCTTGCAGGCAGGAGCGAATTCCGTTTATTTCGGCGTGGAGGGATTGAATATGCGTTCCCGTTCTTCGGCCAATTTCACGTTGGAGGATCTAAAGTGTATCGTTGAAAAATGCAGGGAAAAGGGAGTGAAGACTTATTTGACCGTTAATACGATTATCTATAATAATGAATTGGAGAAGATGCGCCGGATTATCGATTGCGTGAAAGAGTCCGGTTTGACGGCTATCATTGCTTCGGATATGGCAGCTATTCTTTACGCCCGTTCCATCGGTGTGGAGGTGCATATCAGCACGCAGTGCAATATTACTAATTTTGAGGCGGTGAAGTTTTATTCTCAATTTGCCGATGTGGTTGTATTGGCCCGGGAATTGGATTTGGATCAGGTCATGACGATTCATCGCCAGATTGTGGCACAGGATTTAAGAGGTCCCAAAGGAGAGCTCATGCAAATCGAAATGTTTGCGCATGGGGCGTTGTGTATGGCCGTTTCCGGTAAGTGTTATTTGAGTTTGCATGAGATGAATGCTTCTGCTAACCGGGGAGCCTGCTATCAGATATGCCGCCGTTCGTATACGGTGAAAGATACGGATAGCGAGGTGGAATTGGAAGTAGACGGAAAGTACATCATGTCGCCTAAAGATTTGTGTACGATAGGCTTTATTAATAAACTGATAGATGCCGGAGTACGGGTATTTAAAATTGAGGGACGGGCACGTTCCGCCGAATACGTGAAAACGGTTTGCGAGTGTTACAACGAAGCAATAGATGCTTATGCGGACGGTAGTTATTCCGCCGAAAAGATCGAACATTGGAAAGAACGGCTTTCAACCGTGTTTAACCGGGGATTCTGGAATGGATATTATCTGGGGCAACGTTTGGGTGAGTGGAGTGAGGTATACGGTTCGAAAGCCACGAAAAAAAAGGTGTGTATCGGGAAAGTGACCAATTATTTTACGAAACTGCACGTGGGTGAATTTAAGTTAGAGTCTTATGATCTGAGAGTCGGGGATGAAGTTTTGATTATGGGACCGACAACAGGAGTCGTGCAAATGCATGTCCCGGAAATTCGGGTTGATTTACAACCGGTTCGACAAGTCGGTAAAGGTTCTCTTTTTTCTATGCCTGTCGAACCGTTTTTGCGCAGAGGTGATAAATTGTATCGATTGGAAGAAACCGTATGATTCGGTGGTTCAGTGATTTGATAATTCGTTTTTCAATCAACGAATCATTTAATCACTAAATCGTAAATCCCTAAATTTTATGTTTAAACGGATTTAAGCGGGGAGGTTTTATGTCGAACAGGTTATAACTTACGACTAAAGCTCCTCGTATCTGAAGCATTTTGTAATCGAAATATTGATTGCTCGGTTTGAAAATATCCTTGAATCCCCAAGATACACGTAATCCGATCTCTACTCTGGAAAATAATTTGCGCTCGTATCCTGCGATCAGCCCCGCATCCCAAGTATCCAGAATGTCGCTAAAGTTAATTTTTAACGGTTCGTCGTCGATGGCTCCTGTATAGACTCCGTTGTCGTCCATCATAAAGCCTTTGTTTACGGTAACATTGAATTTTCCTTTAATGATCCAGGCAAAATAACCTCCTGCAAGGATGCGGTCTTTTTGATTCCGGAACGTGTATTTGAAGTAGAGAGGTACTTCCATCATGGTAAAGTCCATATTCATTTCAGCCGATCCCGTGAAACGGGCGATAACATCGTTTTTAGCATCGTTGAAACGTTGGTTTTCTATTCTTGCGTCCGCATCGATGGCAACTTTTTTGTAGGTTATTTCAGCCCCGACGGTCCAGTAACGATCTACGGGGAAGGTGAATTTCGCACCTAAAGAGGGAGAAAGTTTCGGATAAGGATTGAATGGCTCGGGAACATTACTGAAAGGAAAGGGAATGGCTCCCCCGATATCGGTTCCCAATTGGACTCCTAAGGCAAACCTGTATTCGACATTTTTACGATCGATACTATCCTGTTTAGCGGATGGGAGCGTTTGTTCCGTTTTTCGTGCGAAAAGGGTAACGGAGCAAAAAATGAATAAAACGGGTAAAAATATATATTTCATCATGGTAGATTAATATTTGAATGTGAGGTTATCAACAGTTAACGTACTTCCTTTGGCACCGATAAAAAAGTCTCCTTTGTTACTGGAAGTCATGACAATACTGATGTGGGTGGGTTCCAGATCGGAAGTATATTTGATAGGAATGACTATATTCTTCCAGTCGCGTAGGGAGAGATCCGATCCTTTAAGAACATAATCTCCTTCTCCGATGACGGTCAGATCCGGTATGTCTCTATCGTGATACTCCAATTCACCTTCCCCGTTCCAGTGTAATAATTTAACCCATATACGTCCCTCGTCTACTCCTTTCACCTCTGTCAAAACATATTTTCCGTCTTTATTTTTAACGGATTGCTGTAACGTGTTTCCCGGTTTATATTTTGCATCTATGGAGAGAGAGGCCGGTCTATTGATAAAAGGAATACCGAAGTAGGTCATGGCTCTCGGATCGTCTAATTTGGATATATTCATCTTGAAGTAACCGGTGAACAGGGTTCCGGCTGTAACGAGGTCTCCGATAAAACCTATACTTTGTATGTCCGTGGATATCTGGGCGGCTTTGCCCCCGTTATTCGATACGGGCAAAGTCCCTTGTACGAACATGTTATTAGCGGTCGCCCAGCCGAATCCTTTACCCGGAATGGGATCAATATTTACGTCTATCGTTCCCTCGTTGATCCATAATTCGAAGTCCGAATTTTCAATGGGAGGTACGATCTGGATGTTCCATACCCTTTCGTCTCCGTTGTCGGCTACCAGGGTCAGGTGTTTAGTTTCTCCCGGTTGGGTGAAATGGAAAGAAGTAATATCGGAACCCTCCTTCCACTCTCCGATGCGGGTGATTTGTGCTTCGATATCGATAGGCCATTTTTCAATGGCGTCCTTAAAGACGATTCTTACGTAATTGTCACGGATTCTTGCACTTACCTTATCTTCCGGGAAATTGGTAATTTTAAAGTCGGAAATTTCAGCGTTCGGTTGATCTATAAGGATGATCCGGGCTAAATGAGGAACACCGCTTTCGGAAATCAGGTAAAAAGTTTGCGGTGTATACACATCGTTGAATGTAAATTCTTTCAGGTTTAACGGCTGGGCGTTCGTGCTCATTGTTCCGTCAGTTGTTGATGAAAATTTTATTTCAGTAGATAAAGTTAACGGGAATAATTTTCTTCCGTAGTTCAAAGGTATGGAAACAATATTGTTCTCGATGGTTATATTGTTCTGATCGATGTTGATGCCTTGAGGAGTTATTCCGGTAATGGCAAGTGAAGTAATATTGGCCTCGTCACTAAGTTTATCTACTTTCGTACAGGCGTTTAATATCAGTATGCCTGTTAAAAAAAGAAGGATAAAGTAATTTCTCATAGTTTATTTTTCTGGTTAAACCATACTTTACGTATTTGAAAATGTAAAGTAAATTATTTATAGATGTATTAACATTATGGGACATTTTCGAGCAAAAAACGTACCAGAATTTTCTTATTTGTATTTTGTCTCTTTAATTCATAGTGGTTTTAGGAGATATTAGGATCTTTTTTATGCCTACGATGATATACCCGAGCAGTAACAGTAATAATATGCCGGAACATATAGCTGAAATTTTGGCTCCCGTATAATAAGATTCCGGTTTATATTCGAATACGATAGCATGTTCTCCTGCCGGAATGATCATTCCTCTTAGGATGTAATTGGCTCTGAAAAGGTCGGTTTCCTCTCCGTCGATATACGCTTTCCACCCTTTAGGGTAGTAGACCTCACTGAATAAGGCCAGTTGTTCGTTGTCGGCTTTACTCTTGTATTCCAGTCGGTTGGGTGCGTATCCGGTTAACACGATCTCTCCATTTTCGTCGTAGTTGAAACCTTTGTCTTGAATAATCGGTTTGAATTCTTCGTTGATAACGGCTATTTCAGCCGGATCTATCGCCTGTAAGGTGACCAACTCCTCTTTCGGCGTGTTCACTAATTTATAATCTTGTACAAACCAAGCATTCCCAAGGGCGGATCTGTTTTCAATAGAGGCATTGGTATTCAATATGATGTATTTCGTGTTAAGCATATTCAACACTTTTTGCCTCTTCAAGCTCTCCTCCATTCCCGTGAGGGTCTGAGTCGCATTTGCGTCTTTTTGGAAAGATTGAATCTCGGGAATAATAAAGTAATCGATGATATCCTGATAGCGTTGTAATTTTGCCGCACTATAACCGCCGATGGTTTTGTGAAAATAGCTGGAATGGGAATCGTTGAACACGTTTACGGCTAAATCCAGTACCCGGTAATTCGGATCCTTGTCTTTTAAGATTTCCAGATCGACCGGGCGAGCCCGGAATTGATTATTAAATTCTTTTTGAGTAACGAAATGATTATTGTTCAGGTAACGTTTGTCGATGGTCCACATGTCCGTCAATATCAGAAGACTGAGGATAATGGCCATTTGAGAGAATTTTAATTTTTGGATCACTCCCGCCCAGATAACGGTCCCTGCTAAAAGAATAAAGATTAAAGAGCGGAAAGCGTCGGCCCGTAGCATGGATATTCTGTCCTGAATCACCAATGCCCGTAACCAGTCATAGTACTGTTGATCTACGGGAGCGGTAAAATTACCGGCCAGACCGGGAATCAGGGCGAAGACGGCACAAATACCTCCGGTAATACCAATAGCAATTTTTAATCCTTTGACTAAGGTTTTTTTGTCGAATTTTTGATTGAATATTTGGTTTAAGGTATAAATGCCCAACAAGGGAATCGTTAGTTGCAGAATGATCAGGATCATGGACGGTACCCTGAATTTATTGTATAGAGGTACATAATCGTAAAAGATATTGGAGAAGAACATGAAATGTCGTCCCCAACCCAAGAATAGAGCTAATAAAGAGACTCCTACGATCCACCATTTCATCGGCCCCTTGATCAGAACGATCCCCAATACGAAAAGAAAGACGGCTATGGCCCCCATGTACATCGGACCGGCCGTAAAGGGTTGTTGTCCCCAATAGGTTCCTAACTGTCGGATCACTTGATCGACTTCTTTTACTCCTTGTTGTTTCAAATATTTGTAAGTTTCCGAGTCGGTGCCCAATCCTCCTTGAGAGCTGCCTCCTTTGAAATTGGGTATCAATAAATTCAATGTTTCGTCTATCCCGTAGCTCCAAGCGGTGGCGTACTCTTTGTCCAAGCCTTTCGTTTTGGCGGATGGATCGTCGGAGGTTAATTCGGAACCTCCCCGCATGGTATATTTCCCGTATTCCCAGGTGGGCCATAGATGATTGACATTGGTTCCGGCTGCCAATCCGGCCGCAACCACTAATAAAAGTGCCGTTTTAAAGAAAGCGGGTAATGTTTTGTTTTTAACGGCTGTATAGAGTTGTCCTATACCATAGGCAATAATGATAAATGCCAGGTAGAAGGTAATCTGAGGATGATTCGCCGTGATCTCGAACGAAAGGGCCAAACCGAATAACAGGGCGCCTAACAACCGTTTTTTTCGGAAGGCGTAGACGACTCCTGCCAGGACAAGCGGCATAAAAGCGATAGCCATCATTTTAGCATTGTGTCCCACTAACAGGATCTGGAAGTTGTAGGAACAAAAGCCGAAAGCTAAAGCGCCTGCAATCGCTAACCAGGCATTTACGCCAAACGCTAACATCAGCAAATAAAAGCTGAAGAGTGCGATAATAAGGTAGCTTGCCGGACGAGAGCCGATAAATAATTGTTTATATATATATTCTAAGTAATTCCCTTTATATTTCGTGAGGATCATAGTGGTGGGCATACCGCTGAACATGGAGTTCGTCCATAGTGTCTCCTCTCCGGTCTTTTTTTGAAATTCAAGAATCTCGTTGGCGGCTCCTCTCCAGGAAGAGATATCCGACTGGTGCACGATTTTGCCTTCGAAAAGGGCGGGGAAATAAGCATACGAAATGATAATAAAAAGAATTAGTGCAATGAAATGCGGATATAACGGTTTGAAGTTGATTTTTTTCATGGATAAATTCTTTAACTTATGATCAAACAGGGACAAAAATAAAAAATATAATCGTCAAACCCCCATTATCGATAAATAATTCCTATTTTTGTTTACTATTTGCGCGATAAATCTATAAGTACAAAGGTTCATGGGGGTTATTATCCGGCAAAGCATAAAGGGCACTGTTGTGAATTACGTGGGGGCTTTTATCGGTTTCCTTTCCACGATGTTTATCGTGACTCGTTTTTTAACTTCAGAGGAGATCGGTTTAACTCGGGTATTATTTGAAGCTGCCACGTTATTAGGAACCTTTGTTCAGTTGGGGACGACCTCTTCCGCTATTCGTTTTTTTCCTTTTTTTAAAAGTAAAGACGGCCGTAATAACGGTTTCTTTTTTTATCTGGTCGCTTTACCTTTAGTCGGGTGCTGTCTTTTTATTCCTGTGGCCTGGTTGTTGAAGCAGCCTGTATGTGCTTATTTCGAGCAGAACTCGGCTCTTTTCGTGGATTACTATAATTGGTTGTTTCCCTTGATGTTTTTTATCGTTTACCTCGGAGTATTCGAAACGTATTCCAATTTGCTGATGAGAATCGCTGTCCCCAAATTGATACGGGAAGTGGTGATCCGGTTGTTGTTGATCGGGGTTTACATTTTGTATGCCGTTCACGTGACGGGAATGACCGGTTTGGTTGCTACTTACATTGCCGTGTATGGAATTGCGATGTTTTTAAATCTATGGTATGCTTCCCAGATTGGTTCCGTCTCTTTAAAACATGATTTCTCTTTTATAAACAAAGATCTTCGTAAAGATATTTTGAAGTATACCGCTTTTTTAATGGTGGGGGTTATCGGGGGAAGTATCACGAGTAAATTGGATCTTTTTATGGTAAGTGCGGAGATGGGATTGAATTACGGTGGAATCTATACCATCGCCTTTTATATGGTTGCCATTATCGATATCCCTTCCCGTTCGATCACGGCCATTTCTTCCCCGGTAGCGGCGGAAGCCCTGAGAGCCGGCGATTTCGAGAAGGCAAATGCCTTGTATAAAAAAGTATCTTTGCATCAATTGTTGATCGGAGGATTCCTGTTCCTGCTTTTATGGATAAACATAGACAATATATTCGATATTATTCCTAACGGAGCGGATTATCGGGCTGGTAAATGGGTTGTTTTTTTCATCGGTCTTTCTCGTTTGATCGTGATGTTTTTAGGTTTTGGATATACATTGATTAGTTTTTCCAGATACTATTATTGGGGTCTTTATTTTACCTTTTTTATTACGGCTATTACCATTCTTACGAACAGTTGGTTGATTCCCATATTGGGGATGACCGGGGCTGCCGTGGCGACATTGCTGACCTGTATCCTTTCCCATACCGTTCAACAATGGCTTGTATTTGCAAAAGTGAAAGGAAATCCCTATACATGGAATACCCTTAAGTTGTTAGGTATCTTCTTGTTATTATACGGTTTGAATGCCATTTTGCCGGATATGGACAACCCTTGGTTGGATGGGATTTTCCGGAGTTCCATTATGTGTATCGCGGGAAGTGTACTCACTTATTTCCTGCATCTTTCGGCCGAGGTAAATCAATTGGCGGATGATCTGATTTTTAAGTGGCTAAAATGGAGAAGATGATGAAAGAATTAACTGTTTTTACCCCAACCTATGACCGGGCTTATACATTGGGACGCCTGTACGAAAGTTTATGCCGGCAGAGTAATAAAGACTTCGAATGGTTGGTCGTGGATGACGGGTCGAAGGATGGAACGGAAGAGCTTATAAAAAGCTGGCAATCGGAAGAAAAAATTTCCATAAGATATATTTACCAGGAAAACGGCGGAAAGATGAGGGCTCATAACCGGGGAGTAAAAAGTACGGAAACCGAATTGTTCGTATGTGTGGATTCGGATGATTACTTGGTAGACGACGGGATAGAGAAAATTTTATCTTTTTGGAAAGAGAAGGGAGGAGATGCGACGATTGCCGGACTCGTGGGATACCGGGGGAAAAATACCGAGGAGACTTTGTCGGACGGCAAGTTTCCTTATGAACGTAATTCGACCTTGAAAGAGTTGTATAAAAACGGTTTCCGGGGAGATTCGACCTTAGTATACAGAACGGAGGTGCTTCGTTCGTTTTTATTTCCCGAAATTGAAGGGGAGAAGTTTATTACCGAGGCCTATGTGTATAATCAGATAGATCGGCAATTTCAACTGTTGGTTTTGCCTCGGATTATCATCGTGTGCAATTATTTGGAAGATGGGTATACGCGTAATCAAGCGAAATTAAGAAAAGATAACCCGATAGGATATGCTTTATACTGCGATCAAAAGGCGATGTATGCCGAATCCTTTAAAGAGAGGTGGAAGAATACGATTAATTATGTCAGCTATGCCTTGGCCGGTAAAAAGAGGCGTCTTCTGGAAGATTCATCGGATAAGGTAAGGACCTTCTGCTGTTATCCATTGGGATATCTTTTATTTTTAAAGCGGAGATATAAAAATAAGAAAGTATGAAAGTGGCTTATTTCCTTGGAGCATTAAATCGGGGAGGCATGGAGACTCTTTTATTGGATATTTTATCCCGAGCGGACCTGACTTCTTATCAAATCATATGTATTTATCGGGAAGAGGGAGTTATTTCGGATCTATTTAAAGCCACGGGAGTTCCCATGTTTAAGATGACACCCCGGAAAGGAATGGACTTATCTTACGTTTTTCGTTTGAGGAAGTTGCTCTGCCGGGAAAAAGTAAATATCGTTCATGCCCAGCATTCGTTAGAGGCTTGTTACGCTTGGTTGGCAACGAGGGGATGCGGGATAAAGATCGTTCAGACGTTTCATGGTTATGATTATCATCAGACGGCAAAGGGGCGTTTTTTTATGAAATGGATGATCCGGCATGCGGATTTGAATATTTTCGTGAGTGAGGTACAAAAGTCCTATTACGAGAAAAAGTATCGTTTCCCCCGGAACCGGAGCCGGGTCGTTTACAACGGGATCGATTTTGCCAAATTCGAACAACGGGAGAAAGGAGAGTCTTTTGAATCGCCCGGATTGCTGATGGGGAGCGTCGGTAATTTTGTTCCCGGAAGAGATCAGATAACTATTTGCCGATTTCTGGTTTTATTGAAAAAAGCGGGTATCCCATTTCGATTTTTATTTGTCGGTAGGAAAGATTCCCGTTACCCTCGCTTGTATGACGAATGTGTTCGTTTCTGTGAGACTGCGGGTTTACAGGATGAGGTATGTTTTTTGGGAACAAGATCGGATGTGCCCTCTCTTTTGACCCAATGGGATGCTTTTATCTATTCTACGGAACATGATTCTTTCGGTATTGCGGTTATAGAAGCGATCGCTGCCGGTATTCCTGTTTTTGTAAACGACTGGGAGGTGATGCGGGAGGTGACGGAAAAGGGTCGGTTGGCCGTGATATATAAAACAAAAGAGGTGGAACAATTGCTATCCTCTTTTTTAGATTTTTATGCTCATCCCGAAAAATATAAGGAGAAAGCGCGGAAAGCGGCCTTCTACATTAAAGAAAAATACGGGATAGAAAAGCATATGGAGGCCTTGAACAGGCTGTATACTCATTTATCAGGCGTTGGCAATAAAACGTGTTGAATGAAATCGGGATAGTTCTTCTCCGCGGAGAATTTTTTCAACCATAATTTACGGGGATGGAGAGTCTCTTTGATTTTGTATAGTTCCCGGATTCGGGCAGCGATCAATTCGGGAGAAGAATCGGGAGCGATCAGAATACCGGTTTCCGGTGTGACGATTTCACGTGTCCCTCCTACATTTGTTGCGATAATCGGAATGTCGAAAGAGATCGCTTCCATAATCGCCACGGGTAATCCCTCGCTGGAACTGACATTGATAAAGATGTCGATCGGTTGTGATTGATAGTATTCGATGACTTGTTTGTTACTTCGCCTGCCGGTAAAGTTTACCTTTATGTTATCGGGAAGAAGCAGACTTTTCTCTTTTAATTCCTCCCATAGGTTACCGTCTCCGATGTGGGTCCATTCGATTTTTTGATCGCGGATGGTTTGTAAGGTTTCTAAAATTAAAGCTACCCGTTTGACGGGAATCACGTTGGAGCAGCTCAGGAGGCGGATGATACCATCTGGAGGGAAGTTTTTTTTAACCCCATAGTCCAGTGTACCCAGGTAACTGCAACAGGCATTGAAATGGTAATTTCCGTATCGTTCCGCGGCGTACTCCAAACCTTGTTTGGAGATGTAGACGGCTTGCGTCAGGTGAGTGTAAACTTCTTTGCGGAATGGAATATATCGATTGGCTCTTCTTTCCAGGTACAGGTCGGCTCCGTGGAAACGGACGATTTTTTTGCGCTTGTTTTTAATGAAGGGGAGTACGTAGGCCGTACCGATGCCCCAATAAAAATAAACGGTATCATTCTTAAATTCGTCATTGACTTTTTTAAAATCTTTATTAGAGAGGATGGCCCGACAGAAGGTAGATACCGAAATGTATTTTATAATTTTGCTAAGGCCGGTATAGGCTTTATCCGAAAAGAATCGGCGAATGAAATAAAAAAGAGGGGCCCGGCAAAAGATTCCCGACAAAATCGTATCCCGGTCGTTTCTAAGCATGGGTTTTAGTACCTTGCAGTTGGCCGGAACCTTTCGGGTGATCTCCCCTTCGCCTATCCAGGGAAGAATCGTGATCTCATCGAAAGCTTTTGACAGGTAACCGATTTCGTTTTCGATAAAAGGTTCTTTGTAACTGTAGGGAAAACTCTGGGTGAAAAATAACAGTCGTTTCATGGGTTATTTGTTTTTACCGTAGTAATTTTTGGAGAAACCTTTTACTTCTTTTCCTTTCAGGGTATTCCATGCTCCCCAAAGCAATCCTGCCCCGTAGGCGAATACTTGAATATTCAGTGTCAGTATAGAGAGTAAAGCCGTTTGGCCGCTTTTGTATTTACAATAGGATTGCACGAAAGCAAACAAGCAGATACCGATGAATCCGCACCCGATGACGATCCAAATCAGAGGGGCATGGGCGGGTAATAAAAAAGAAAGTATCCCGACAAGGATTAATCCCAAAAGTAATAATGCCGGTAGTAGATGTACCGCTTTTAATGTATGCGGATGTCTTCGGGTCAGGTTAATCCGGGCGACACCCCAGTTGAAGATCTGTCGGAAGAATTTAGGGATACTGGTACGCCGTTTGTGATACACGTAAGCTCCGGGAATCAATCCCACCTTAAAGCCTGCGTTGTATATTCTCATGGAGTAATCCATGTCCTGTCCGTGACGTAAACCTCCCATGCCTCCGATCGTTTCATAAATTTTCCGGGATATACCCATGTTAAAACTGCGGGGGTAGAATTTTCCGATATGTCTTTTACTGCCGCGGGTTCCTCCCGTACCGATGAAGGAGGTCATCGAATAGTTGATGGCTTTCAGCAAAGGGGAAAATGAGGGGTGGCAGGTGTCCGGACCGCCGAAAGCATCGTAAAAGCGTATTTGTTGTGTTTTTTCGATTTCCGTTAGCCAGTGCGGGGGAAACATGCAGTCCGAGTCTACGAAAATGAAATAATCCCCTTTGGCTTGACTCATGCCGAAATTGCGGGCTGCTCCAGGGCCTTGATTTTGTTGGAAAACAGCTCGTATCTGCAGGCCGCTGGGAGAAGAATAGTGTCGGATGAAATCTTTAAAACCGTCTTTTGAACCGTCGTCCACGAACAGAAGTTCGAAAAGGGAGCGGTCTCCTTCTAAGGCCTCGGCACTGACAAGCAGTTCTTTGACCTCCTCCAACCGGTTGTATACGGCTATGATGATGGAATATGTCGTATTGGCGTTTTTTTCTCCCATGCTTATGCCTGATATCGTTTTTATTCTATTTATAATAAGATTCAATACGGTCATCCGTCCTGTGGTGAATGAATTGATCTTCCCATATGGCTAATCCGACTAAAATCCAGATGTAATTGTAGTGCCACCGGAGTTTCGGATGGGCCGGATAGTCCAATATGCGTTTGATGTAATCGTAATTGAATATTCCTTGTCGATCGATGTATTTTGGGGTCAATATCTTTTCCGCGGTCTCCTTTAAATCTTTTTTGAACTGGAGGTACGGGTTAACGGTAAATCCCCATTTTTTCTTCGTGATGATTTTGGGCGGCAGATAGGGTTCTAACGCTTTTCGGAAAAGATATTTTGTCTGGTTATTCTTTATTTTTAATTCCACCGGCAGTCGGAATGCGAATTCAACTAACTCTTTGTCGAGTAAAGGAACTCGTTCTTCTACCGAGTGGGCCATGGACATCCGGTCGTCGGTCAATAGATAGTCATTGACCATTTTGGTTTGAAATTCGGCGTAAAGAACCTGATCCAGGGCTTTTTCGTGCCGGACACGGTGAAATAGGCTGTCGAACTCCCGGTGAACCCGAATACTCTCCACGCGTCGTTGCCTTAGAAACGATTCGTTATATATGTTTTTATAAAATGGAGTATCGTAATCCCAAACATTTCGAATAATCAGGTAGAAACGTTCGATGTTTCCGATGGCAAGCAACATTTGCACTCCTCGCCGATATTCGTCGTAACGCAGAGCATGAGAATTATTTTGGAGCTTAAAGATAAAGTCCGATTTCCAGCGTAACAGACGTTGCATCCAGTACGGGGTATAATGATGCCAGCGATTGAACGGATAGATGAATTTATGAATATCGTATCCGGCAAAGAGTTCGTCGCCTCCCAGTCCTCCTAAAATTACTTTTACTTTCGGATGCACGAAAGCGGACATATTGTAACCCTGTAACAGATTGATCTTGGGCTCTTCGGCATGCCAGATGACTTTGGGCATCTGTTGCATGGGGTTCATCGAGAGGCTCAGGGTATGGTGTTTCGTGTGGAAGTAATCCGCTATCTGTTGAGCATCCGGAAATTCATCCGTGGGTTCGTTAAAGCCGAGGGTAAACGTGTTTATCTCCGCGACTCCCAATTCATGCATTTTTTGTACGATCGCGGAAGAATCCAATCCTCCGGACAAGTAGACTCCCACCGGGACGTCGCTGATCAGCTGTCGCTTTACGGCGGCTTTGATCAAAACATTGATTCTCTCTTTGGCCTCTTTTTCCGTGATGGAGCGGTCTGTGCCCACGGGCATCTCCCAATATCGCCTGACCGTAAAAAGTCCGTTTTCGAATAAGGCGAAATGGGCAGCCGGAAGCCGTTTTATCCCTTGGAACAGCGTTTCGTTTCCTTGGGTATATCTTAGATTCAAATGAATATGCAGTGCCTTTAGATTGAGCTCCCGTTCGTATTTCGGGTGGAGGATGATGGATTTTTGTTCCGATCCGAATAATAGGATTCCGTCCTTCAGGTAATAATGAAGGGGTTTTACTCCGAAATGATCCCTGGCGAGAAGGAGCCGGTTGCGGTTCTTGTCTAATAACGCGAAAGCGAATATTCCGTTTAACCGGTTAAAAAAATTTGTCCCGTACTCTTCGTAAAGGTGTACCAGCACCTCGGTATCTGTATGGGTGCGAAATCGGTGTCCTTTGGTTTGCAGTTCCTCCTTTAGCTCTTCGAAATTATATATCTCTCCGTTGAAGATAACGCAAACGGACTGATCTTCGTTAAACACGGGTTGATCTCCCGTGCATAAATCGATGATGGAGAGACGGCGATGCCCTAAGGTGAAATTTTGATGGGTATAAATGGATTTGGCATCCGGACCTCTATGGGCGATTGCGTCCAACATCTTCGACATCAACGGCCGATTGTCTTTTTCTTTTTCAAATATCCCGGCTATCCCGCACATAATTACCCTTATTCCGATAAAACGATTTTATGATCTTTGTTTACAAAGTTACTATTTTTCGGGAGCTTGTACAAATTGTTCATCCCTTTTGCGGTAAATATTGGCGGATACGAAAATTAAAGTCGGTTTAATTTTTTCAGGGCTCTGAATTTAAACCGGTACATTTTCAAAATAGGAAAGAGAGCGTCGTATTTTCCGAATTTATTCCGGTATTCCAACAGCTCTTCTCGTTTCGTGATCCGATAGAGCACTTCTATTTGTAAAAGGACTAAGCGAAGATAACTGATGGTGCAGGGGTCGTCTTTCGGATAACCGGGTACTTCGCAACGATTGAAACGCAACCAAAATCCCATGTCAAACGAGGGAAGTTGACGAATTAATCCCTCTATTCCCTCGTTAAAAAGGCGAAGAGCTAAACGGTTGTACTCCGTCAATCGCTCGTCGCTCGTCGCCCGGACGAAGTCGTATAAACCGAACAATGAAAAACCGTGCCCGTCCAGTACCCGGGTAGGACGGGCCGCCACGTACTCTTCATAAAATGTCTCCTGCATATTCCGGTCTACCGCCACGCCTCCCTCCGAAATATCTTTCGTGAAAGGTATCAATGCTTTGGAGGCGGTTGCGAGGTATTTTTCTTCTCCGGTGATTTGCCATGCTCTCAGGAGAATGGAGATGCCCCGGCTTTGGGCAAAAGCCGATTTCCAGGGTTTGAATACTTGAAATTCCGGTTTGGGAACCTCGGTCAGCCAGTAGGTGCCGAGGTCGTTATCCGTTACGGCGTGAGTTTGAAACCAATCGGCAATATTCAGGAACAGTTGTTTCTTCACTTCTTGCCGGGTCGAGAGCCACGAGTGGAAGACGGCTAATCCGTATTGTCCGATAGTAATCGGGTAATAATGCAGTTGTTGTTTTTCGACGTCGATATAACTGGTATTGATAGGTACTCCTTTTTCATCGAACGAGTGAATGAGCCGATTCAGTCTGGAGAGATTCTCTTCGAATTTGAAATAGTAACCGGACAACAAAGGGGTAGTATTCTCTTGGTTTATCTTCAGGTGTTTGTTACCGTTCAGGTCCCGAAGGAATTTGCGAAACATGAATATGATTTTCTTTAGTTGCATATTAATCAATGAATTGGCTTAGTCGGGCGGTTAATGTTTGTCTTGAATATCGAGAGATTTTTTCCGAGTCTCCTTGGAATTCCGGTTGTGAGTATGCCGTCGATATGAATTTTTTGATACCTTCTTTATCATGGAAAGAGAGGGTTATTCCGGAACGACAATCCCGGATGATCTTGCCGGCCATACTCTCCCGATCTTCTATACAGAGAATCGGTGTTCGGGCCGCCAGGTACTCAAACAGTTTTCCCGGCATATGTCCCTCGTTTTGATTCGTATGATGGAAGATTAATAATAGAAGTTGTGATTCGATCAACTCTTTTACGGCTCTTTCGTGGGGTATAAATCCGGTAAATACGGCTTTTATATTCTTTTTTGAAGTAATGTATGCCTTGTGTTCTTCGCTTACTTTACCTACGAATTGTAAAACGATTTTTTTTTCCGGATAGAGTTCCTCAACGGCATCGATAAAGGATTGAACAGGATAAGAGGAGGCCAATGTTCCGGCATAGGTAATCGTGAACTCCTCTTTTTTATTGGCTCCCTCTGTTTTAAAATCTTCTTCGTCAAAGCCGTTGGTTAATACGTGTATCTTGTCAGGGATGATTTTAGAGCTTTTACAGACGAGTTTCTCTTTGATGAAATTGGCAGTTAATACAATATCGCTTTTTTCCAATACCTCTCTTTCGTAAGCCTTGTCAATAGCTTGTGCTATACGGGTGGGGTATAGTTCATGATAGTAGTAGATATCTGTCCATGGATCCCTGAAGTCGGCTATCCATTTTATGGTTTTGCTTTTCTTTAATTTCAGGCCGATCAGGTGGGTGGACATCGGGGGACCGGTTGTGATAACCGTTTGGATGTTGTATTTTTCGATCAGCTCTACGGCTTTAGCATAGGCATATTTATTCCACCCCTTTCGGGCGTCGGGTAAAAAAAAATTTCCTCTGATAAAGCGGGCTACTTTTTGTTTAAAACGGGGTTTCCCCTCGTTAACAAAACCGCTGTAAGGAGCTGTTTTAGCGCGTGTGAATTTTTTGTATAATGAATATAATCCTTTTGCCGTTGTCTTGTATACCAATATGTTAGGATCAACATCTTTCTGTAAAGTAGGGTCTTGTATGGGGTATTCTGCTTTGTACGGATCAACAGTTAAGATGACGGGTATGACTTCCGAAGTCGGCAGATATTTTGCAAATTTCAGCCAACGTTGAACGCCGGGTCCTCCTGCGGGAGGCCAATAGTAAGTAATTACCAATACTTTTTTTATTTTTGTATGCTGTTGCGTCATGATGATCTGCATTAACTTTTTTACAAAAATAGTGTTTTTTCGGAAACAGAGTGAATTGGAGAGAAGATAAGACGGATAAGAGGGCAATAGGGATTTGAAAAATGAGAAATAATGAAAAGATTCGGTTTTGCGTGGAAACCAATAGGGGGAATTTTTGTTCGTAATTTCTATTTTATAGTAGTACTTCTGTTGTTTAATTTTTCTACAGGGGCTTGGATGAATGCGGAACGAGAGATAGGAATATCCATATATACCAAATGGGTGCATGGATTTATCAATGCCTTTCTTGTTTGTTATCTATTGGGTGCTTTTCGGGAATTCATCTCTTCTGTTTGGTTAAAGAGAGTATATACGGGTGTCGTAATTTTTTTGTCCGGCCTATTGTTCGTGTGCGAGTGCTTTACGCTTTATTATTATAAAAGTGGATTTGTTCCTTCAATCGTTTTGCCGTTATTGGCCACGAACCCGGAAGAGGCGAACGAGTTTTTTCAAATGTATGGGGGTGTGAAGTGGCTGGCCGGTGGGAGTATTGTTCTTGTCATGGCCTGTTGGATATCGACGTTTTCTTTGAAAAGAATCTCTTCCCGTACTCTTTTCCGGATAGGTAAATTCGTTGCATTGTTTTTATTGGCGGGCATTCTGGCGATGATATATCGTCAGAACAAGACCCCGTTGTTTAAGACAATGGTTCCGATTCAGCGTTTATGGGTTTCTCAACGAATGGTACGTGACGAGATGAAGGTTTGTAACAAATTAATGAAACAGGTAAGTAGTGATCCGGTAATTACCCGAAACGAACCCGATATAGAAGATATCGTTCTTATTTTGGGAGAATCTTTAGGAAGAAAATACATGGGAGTTTATGATTCTATATATCCGACGACTCCTTTGTTGCGAAAATTGAAAGAGCGGGGTGAGATTTATTTGTACCAGGACGTGATCAGTCCTTATGTCTCAACGATTTTATGTATTCAGTCCTTGTTTTCTTTCTATCATTACGAATCTGTTAAAGCGTGGAATAAATATGATCTGTTGGTCGATGTAATGAAAAAAGCAGGGTATGAAACCTTATGGATATCCAATCAGGAATCTTTTGGTGCTTATGGAAATTTGCCCGCGGTGATAGCTAAGCGTAGCGATGTGACTATTTTTAATCATACCAGGAGTTCCTTTGAACATTGTTACGGGGATTTTGACGAAGAGCTGTTACCTATTATAGACGATCAATTGCAGAAAAATCCGAATCGGAATTTTTGGGTTATCCACCTGATGGGGTCTCATGGTAATTATCAGCATCGTTATCCGGAAGAGTATGCCCGGTTTAAAGCCGACGATGTGACTTGGTTAGAAGAAGAAGAAAAGAAAGAGGTATTGGCGTCCTATTTGAACACGATCCTTTATAATGACCATGTCGTTTACGAAATATTAGAGCGTTTCAGGGAGAGAAAAGCAGTGATCGTTTACCTTTCCGATCATGGAGAAGAGTTATTTGAACGTCGGGATTTTTCGGGGCATACAGAGACTGATCCGAGCAGATATATGGTTGAGATTCCTTTTTTGATTTGGTGTTCTCCCCTTTATAAGGAGATGGAATCTCAAAAAGTGGGACAGATCGCCGCTTCGGTTAAAAGGCCTTATATGACAGATGATTTGATTCATACGATTTTGGATTTGGCGAATATCGGGACTACGGATTTCGATAGTACCAGAAGCGTAGTTAATCCGGCTTTTAATTCAAAAAGGAAGCGAATAGTTAGTCGGATTGATTATGATAGGTTAAGAGCGGTAAGAGAGTAGTTCCGGGGATGGTTGGCCCAAGATCTTCCGAGAGATATGCCATAAAAAAACCTGCCTGAGACCAGGCAGGTTTTTTCACGTTAAGTTTGTTTGTTTGGGTTACTAATAGAATTTGTATCTTGAATCGACAACTCCGGCCTTTTTCACTAATGAAGGAAGTAATTGATAATTTACCCGATAGAAATTAGTTTGTAACATACTTGCTTTAGCCTGAGCAATTTGTTCCGGAGTCACTTCGTTTACATGTTTTGTATTTACCGTGACAATATAGACCCCCTGATTGCCGATGATCGGTTTGGATATTTCCCCCTCGTTCATAGCTACGGCTTCGGCAATGACCTTGGGTTCGATTCCGGCTCCCGGTAATTGAACGGAATTGAAATTAACATCGTTTGCGTCTACTACTTCGGCTTTGGCTTTTTGAGCTATGGAGAGTAAGCTTTGGCTTCCGCTCATGTCTTTTTCCAATTCTTTAGCGATGATTTCACCTTTCTTTTGGCGAATCAGCTCTCTTTTAATGAGGCTTGCAACGCTATTCAGCGGGGCGATGCCTTCTTTTTGTATCTCTGTCAAAACGGCTACCGTAAACTTATTGCCACTTTCGAAGATCGGTGATTTTTCTTTTGTCAGCAATACGTTACCGGTTTCATCCGTTAGATAAGCCTCGCGGATAATCTCTCTGGCATTATCCATACCCGGGATTGTTTTATCGTTTTTACCCAGATTGGCAATCCTTTTTGTTTGTTTGTGATCGGTAACGGCAGTTTCGAAGTCTGTTATCGTGGTTACATTATTAACGAATACGCGGGCATCGTTATAGATGTTATTGATGGTCTGCTGAGACGGAGTGATTTCTTTGCTTATAATTCCTACTAATACCTTTTCCTCCGGTTTTGATCTGTCGGTTACTTGTACGATATGGTAACCATATTGTGTTTTAACCGTTTTGATTTCGTTTTTATTGGCAAAGAACACGGTATCACTAAACGGTTGGATCATGGCATTCTGGGTGAACCATCCCAAATCCCCACCATTGATGGCAGAATTTTGATCTGCCGAGTAGCGTTTGGCAATAGCTTCGAAATCGGCTCCTTTGCGTAAAACTCCGGCTAAGCTATCTGCTAATTTCTCAGCTGCCTGAACAGATCTTCCGTTCTCCGGTACGATCAGGATATGACGGGCTTTCACCGAATCCGGTAACATTCTGCGATCGGCTACCCGTGCGATGTTATAGGCTTGATCTTTTAGATAAGGACCGAATACGCCGTTGTTTTTTTCGACAAAGATAAAATCATCCAATTCACTGTACCCGAGCTCTCCTTTTTTCAGGTAAGCGGTCGGAAATCTTTTTTCGGAAGAGAGAGTGGCGAATTCAATAACGTTTGGAGCCGAAGCAAATTCGTCTTTTAATGAGTTTACCCACTCTTCTGTCTCTTTGATGTCTTCAGGCGAGGCGGTAATATCGAAGCTGACATACGCGATTCGTCTGCTTTCCGGTACTTGGAACAGGTATTGGTGCGAGTTGTAATAATCTTTGATTTCGTTGGAAGTAACGGTTATGGAAGAATCACTGATGGTATTATAGCTTTTCAAAATGTAGCTGATATCGACCGTCGTTGCCGCATTCTCCAGAAAGTTTTTAGCAAGAGCATCTGTAACGTATAACCCTCTTGTTAATAATATATTGTATTTACTTTGTTTTCTGGCGGTTGCTATCTGCTCTTCCATGTTCAACCAGTAAGCTTTTTGTGGAGTTCCCGCCGGAGCTTCGATCAATTGTTTGATAACCAAGCGAGCCCGATCTTTGTCTACCTGTCCTGTTTGAGGATCTGCAAATAATTGTTGGACGGCCGGGTTCATATTGTCTCCGAGAAGAAGGTCGTATAGTTCGTCTCCACTCAGGCCCATCCCGATATTTTCATATTCTTTTTCCATGATGGCGTTGGTAACGATTTGTTGCCACGTATTTTCACGGATCATCTGTTGTTGGTCTTCTGATAAGGCGGAAATGCCATTCATGGATTTTACCATTTCCTCGTTTTTAGTGATTTTTTGCTGGTATTCCTGAATGCTGATGGATTCTCCCGCTATTTCTCCTACCTTGTTTCTGGAGCGATTCATAATGCTGGCACCAGAGCTCAAAGCATCTCCAACAATGAAAGCCACGAGGGCCAAACCAATCACGATACTAACAAGTATTCCACCGCGATTTCTAATTTTTTGTAACGTTGCCATTTATATTAAATTTTAATGTTTTTACACACGATTAATCTATTTTTTCGAGCGTACGAATATATAAAATGGATCGCTTTTTTGCAAATAAATTTTATGTCGTCGCTCGTCTATTGCTATTCCTTCTTTTTTGTTGCTTTTTTTGTCGTTTTTGCCGCTGCTTTACTATTAGTTTTCGTCGTTGCTTTTTTTGTCGTTTTCTTTTTGGAATCTCCGCTCTTTTCGATGATTTCCATACACTCTTCCTGCGTCAGTAGAGCTGCGTCTTTCCCTTTGGGTATTTTGTAATTGATTTTGTTGTAAGCGATATAGGGTCCGAAGCGGCCGTTTAAGATCTGTACCCCGTTTTCAAACACGTTGATTTGCCGGTTTTTTTCAACCTCTCTTTTTTCGTTAATGCGTTCGATGGCTGTTTCCAACGTGATGGTTCCGGGATCGTCAATACTCTTTTTCAGAGATACGAATAGTTGGTCGTGTTTGATGTAAGGACCAAAACGCCCCATGGCAACGGAAACGGTTTTCTCTTCATATGTGCCGAGTATTCTCGGAAATTTGAAAAGAGCTAATGCTTCTTCTAACGTAATGGTCTCCATGAGCTGCCCTTTTAATAGACTGGCATAACGCACATGTTCACCCTCTCCGATTTGTGCCACCGGCCCGAAGCGGCCGATACGAACCGATACGTTTTCTCCTGTTTGAGGATCAGTCCCGAGCGTACGGGCTCCGGTATTACGTTCCGATTCTTTCAATGTCTTTTCCACGTTCGTGTGGAAAGGTGTGTAAAATGTCCCGATCATAGATTGCCATTCCACTTCTCCCTCTGCAATATGGTCAAGTGCCTCCTCCGCTTTAGCCGTGAAATTGTAGTCCATGATGTTGGTAAAATAATTGGATAGGAAGTCGGTGACAACCATCCCGATATCCGAAGGAAATAATTTTTTCTTTTCGCTTCCGAAAAGACGGGTTAACGTATACTTCTTTATGTCGTTACCTTTTAATTCGAAGTTTTGAATTTGACGTTCGATACCTTCCCTGCTCTCTTTAATGATATAACCCCGATTTTGGATGGTTGTAATAGTCGGGGCATAAGTGGAAGGACGTCCGATCCCCAAAGTTTCCATCTTTTTAACGAGGCTGGCTTCCGTATAGCGGGGCGGGTGCATCGTGTATTGTTCTATGGCTTCTATTTTTGTTCTTTCTAAGCGGTCTCCTTTGTGAAGCGGCGGAAGCAAATCGTTTTTCTCGTCTTCTTTCTCGTCGTCTTGCGACTCCATGTATACTTTTAAAAATCCGTCGAATTGAATGACTTCTCCCGTTGCAGTAAAGATTTGCGGGAGCGAAGAGCTATGAATGGGGATGGTCGTTTTTTCCAATTCGGCATCTGCCATTTGGGAAGCCAGCATGCGTTTGCGAATCAGAGTATAGAGTTGCTTTTCATTACGATCTCCGTCAATTTCTTCTTTGTCAATGTAAGTCGGCCGGATGGCTTCATGTGCTTCTTGTGCGCCTTTGGTTTTTGTCGCGTAATTTCTGGGTTTTGAATATTTTTCGCCCAAAGAGCTTATAATGACACTTTTAGCTGAAGAAATAGCCAATTGGGAAAGATTCACGGAATCTGTTCTCATATAGGTGATATGTCCGTGTTCGTATAATTTTTGAGCGACGGCCATCGTTTGTGAAACGGAAAAACCTAATTTCCGGGAAGCCTCCTGTTGCAGGGTAGAGGTTGTAAAAGGAGGAGCCGGTTTCCGGGTTGTCGGTTTGGTTTCTACTTCTCCTACGGTAAAGTCAGAAACTTTACAAGCTTCTAAAAATCGAAGGGTAGCCTCTTCCGTTGAAAAACGTTCGGATAATTCGGCTTTTAGAGAAATCTGTTTACCTTCGGCGTCTTTCGTGTTAAACTGACCGGAAACCTTATAGTATTTTTGTTCGGTAAAATGATTGATTTCACGTTCTCTCTCCACGATAAGTTTTACGGCGACGGATTGAACGCGTCCGGCAGAGAGCGAAGGTTTAACCTTTTTCCAAAGTACGGGGGAAACTTCGAACCCCACAAGCCGGTCCAATACCCGACGAGCTTGTTGAGCATCGACTAAGTTTTTATCTATGTTTCTTGGATTTTCGATAGCATGTAAAATGGCATCTTTGGTAATCTCATGAAAAACGATGCGTTTCGTGTTTTCGCTTTTTAGATCCAATACTTCAAACAAATGCCAGGCGATGGCTTCTCCTTCCCGGTCCTCATCGGAAGCTAACCAAACCGTTTTGGCTTCTTTTGCTAATTGCTTTAATTCTTTAACAATAGCTTTTTTGTCTGCGGATATCTCGTATTTAGGCTGAAAATTGTTTTCAATATCGATGCCTAAATCTTTTTTTTCCAAATCTCGAATGTGGCCGAAACTGGATTTTACTATATAATTATTTCCTAAAAAACGCTCGATGGTCTTGGCTTTCGCCGGAGACTC
Source organism: Gabonibacter chumensis (assembly GCF_024741215.1). Taxonomy (NCBI): domain Bacteria; kingdom Pseudomonadati; phylum Bacteroidota; class Bacteroidia; order Bacteroidales; family Porphyromonadaceae; genus Gabonibacter; species Gabonibacter chumensis. The sequence continues at coordinate 814,551 of NZ_JANSKB010000001.1, forward strand.
CACTATTACTAAATTTTCAATCATAGATGATTCCTTTATCTCTGGCCTTGAGGCACAGAATTATCGCTTTCTCAAGCGGTTCACTCTGAATTTAGGCTGCAAACTTACGTAAAACAATTGAAAGTTGAAAAATGAAAATGAATATTTTCCGTGAAAATCCCCTGAAGAGATTGAATGCCTGATCTTAACGCTCTGTTTTAACCGGTTTTATTCAAGCAGTTTCTTGTTTCGTCGAGAAAAATTTGCGGTAAAAAATAATTAATATAAGTACGCCGATCGTAATGTAAGAATCGGCCAGATTGAAAACCGGGCGGAAAAATTCAAAATAGGTGTTGCCCCAGAAGGGAATCCATTCGGGTAACCAACCGCGATACAGAGGGAAGTACAACATGTCTACCACTCGTCCGTGCAGGAAAGAGGAGTAGCCTCCTTCGCTCGGAAAGAGGGTTGCCACTTGGGAAAAACTTTCATTAAAAATCATACCGTAAAACATGCTGTCGATGATGTTGCCTATGGCCCCGCAAAAGATCAAAGCAAAAGAAAAAACGACCCCTTGAGGGGCTTTTTGTTTCATTAGATGACGAATATACCAACCGATACCGATTACGGCAACGATACGAAAGATACTTAATACGGTTTTTCCCCATTTACCTCCTCCCAACTCCATTCCGAAAGCCATCCCATTGTTCTCGACGAAAAGAATCTTGAACCAGTTTCCGAAAACGTTGAACGAGTCACCGAGCTGCATATGTGTTTTAACCCAGATTTTGACAACTTGATCGATGATCAGCAATAGGATAATAAACAGTATTAATTTCTTCTGATTTGTCATTTTTTCATTTGAATTTGATATTGAAATTGAAAAAACCAAGTGAAGAAACCTGGTTCCTTCACTTTTTATTTTTCAATATGAATTTCCGGTGTGCTTAGGAATCTTGTCCCATTTTAGCATCCATACTAAGTGTCGCATGAGGAACAGCGCGTAATCTTTCCTTTGAAATCAACTTTCCTGTTACCCGGCAGATACCGTAAGTCTTATTTTCTATGCGTACCAATGCAGCCTCCAGATGGGCAATAAATTTTGCTTGTCTTTGAGCTAAGCGCCCGGCTTCCTCCTTGGAGAGTACGGAAGCTCCTTCTTCCAAAACCTTAAAGGTCGGAGAGGTATCGGCTATATCGTTTCCATCGCTGCCAGAGATTACGGCCTTTAGAACGTCGTAATCTTTTTTAGCCTTTTCGAGTTTCTCGAGAATTAATTCTTTAAATTCCTGTAACTCTTCATCCGAATATCTTGTCTTTTCTGACATAGTAATAAAGTTTTTGTCTAAGTTAATAAAAAATTCCCTGATGGCTCTCCATTGCGGTAAAATATCCACTTTTACTCTATTTGCGAGCGAGAGGTTACATCCGTTGAATTTTTATAAATGTACGAATATCGTCAATTTCGATTGCCTGAACATCTTCTCCGGCAGATTCCGTTAATGCTATGTTTTCTGCCAGCACCTGACTGGAAATATACTCTTTGAAATGCAATACGGCGTCGTTGATCTGTTCGTGTTTCCCGATTTGCAAGTCGATTTTGTCTGTTACATTAAAATTGCTGTCTTTCCGGAGGTTTTGAATCCGGTTGATGAGTTCGCGGGCAATTCCCTCTTCTTTCAGCTCTTGCGTCAGATTTACGTCCAAAGCAACAGTCAGACGACCCTCGTTGGCTACTAACCATCCCGGAATATCTTCTGAAAGAATTTCTACATCTTCCAATGTTAATACGACGGCTGTTTCTCCCACTTGTAAAGAAAAAGAGCCCTGTTTTTCGAAATTGTAGATATCACTTTGTGTCATGGCCCCTACTAAAGCCGAAATTTGTTTCATGTACTTCCCGTATTTCGGTCCCAGGGTTTTAAAATTCGGTTTGATTTTCTTAATTAAGATACCGGCCGTATCCGTGATGTATTCGATCTCTTTTACGTTCACTTCCGAGAGTATGATATTTTTTACGGCCTCCAGCTGGGCTGTCATCTCTCCATTTAAAATGGGAATCAATAATTTACCTAACGGTTGTCTTACCCGGATTTGGACTTTTCTTCTTAACCCCAAGACCATGGAGGAGATTTGCTGTGCCATCTCCATTCGCTCTTCCAGTTGTTTGTCGATCATACTCGGATCTGCGATCGGGAAGGTCGCCAAATGTACGTTCGTTTGGTAACGGCCTGTAGCTTGATTCAGATCGGCAAAGAGACGGTCCATGTAAAATGGAGCAATCGGGGCCGACAGCAAGGCTACCGTTTCGAGACAGGTATAAAGCGTCTGGTAAGCGGAAATCTTATCTTTCGTATAATCGCCTCCCCAATAGCGTTTCCGGGATAAACGGACATACCAATTGGAAAGATTTTCAATGACAAAATCCTGTATGGCCCGTCCGGCCCGCGTCGGCTCGTATTTCTCGTATGCTTCCGTTACTTCCTGAATTAACGTGTTTAATAGAGATAAAATCCAACGATCGATTTCGGGACGTTCGTTAAAATCTATATCTGTTTCCGCGTAAGTGAATTCGTCAATGTTGGCGTACAAGGCGAAAAAGCTATACGTGTTGTATAAAGTTCCGAAGAATTTCCGTTTTACTTCGTCTACTCCGGTAATATCGAATTTCAGATTATCCCACGGCTGAGAGTTGGTGATCATATACCAACGTAAAGCATCTGATCCCTGTTTTTCAATGGTTGCGAACGGGTCGACTGCGTTGCCCAAGCGTTTGGACATCTTATTGCCCTTGGCATCCAGTACCAGTCCGTTTGAAATGATATTCTTAAAGGCCACGGAGTCAAATACCATCGTGGCAATGGCATGTAATGTGAAAAACCAGCCCCGTGTTTGGTCTACTCCTTCGGCAATAAAGTCTGCCGGGAACCGATAGCGGTTATCGATGGCCTCCCGATTCTCAAAAGGATAATGCAATTGGGCATAAGGCATGGCTCCGGAATCAAACCAGACGTCAATCAGGTCTTTTTCCCGGATCATTCGTCGTCCTGTAGGTGAAACCAGTATAATCTCATCTACGTAAGGACGATGAAGATCAATTTTATCGTAATTAGCATCGGAGTAATCCCCGGGAATAAAATCCTTAAATGGATTTTCTTTCATAAAACCGGCTTGGATGGCGCGTTCGATCTCCTCTATTAGCTCTTTCACGGAGCCGATACACATCTGCTCCGTTCCGTCTTCGCTAATCCATATGGGAAGGGGAGTTCCCCAATAACGTGATCTGGATAAATTCCAGTCTACGAGGTTCTCCAACCATTTTCCGAATCTTCCTTCTCCTGTGCTGGCGGGTTTCCAATTGATGGTTTTATTCAATTCGATCATCCGTTCCTTTACAGCTGTCGTTTTGATGAACCATGAATCCAAAGGATAATAGAGTACCGGTTTATCCGTACGCCAGCAGTGCGGATAATTATGCTCTTGTTTTTCAACCTTAAATGCTTTGTTCTCCCGTTTGAGCATAACGGATAGATCGATGTCTAATGTGGTATCGTCTTCCGAGAGATTGGGATCATAGGCATTTTTTACAAAACGTCCGGCGTAATTGCTGTATGATGTAACATCAATGTTATTTTTGATAAAGTCCGGATCTATTTCGTCAAGGAGAAAAAGTTTCCCCTGTTTGTCTACCATGGGTTGTCTGTTTCCCTCTTTGTCTATGAGCAACATTGGAGAGATGCCGGAAATTTTAGCTACCCGGTCGTCATCGGCACCGAAGGTCGGGGCGATATGTACTATTCCCGTGCCGTCTTCGGTCGTCACGTAATCCCCCAGAATAACACGGAAAGCGTCTCCTAACGGCTTCATCCACGGTATTAATTGTTCGTAACGTATTCCTTCCAATTCCGGTCCCTTAAATCGGTTTACGATCCGGTAAGGAATTAATTTGTCACCTTCTTTATACTCTTCCAAAGCGATAGATTCCGCTTTTTTATTAAAAAAGCTGTTGAACCGCTCTTCGGCTATAATGACCGTGATCGGCTGGAAAGTATACGGATTGTATGTTTTTATTTCAAGATAAGTGATGTTTGGTCCGACAGCCAAGGCCGTGTTTGAAGGTAATGTCCATGGAGTTGTCGTCCAGGCAAGGAAATGGACCTGATCGCTATGAGCGAATAGTTTTTCGGATTTCGCATCGCGAACGACCTTAAACTGGGCGACACAGGTGGTATCCTTAACGTCGCGGTAGCAACCGGGCTGATTTAATTCATGCGTGCTTAACCCTGTTCCCGCGGCCGGAGAGTAAGGCTGGATCGTGTATCCTTTATAGAGCAATCCTTTTTCATACAATTGCTTCAATAGATACCATAAAGTTTCGATATAGCGGTTATCGTAGGTGATATACGGGTTGTGCATATCTACCCAGTATCCCATCTTTTGGGTCAAATCTTCCCATTCGCGGGTATATTTCATCACGTCTTCCCGGCAAGCTTTGTTATAGTCTGCCACGGAGATCGTTTTGCCGATGTTTTCTTTAGTGATGCCGAGCTTTTTCTCAACGCCCAATTCAACGGGTAAACCGTGAGTATCCCATCCGGCTTTACGTTCCACGTAAAAGCCCTGTAAGGTTTTGTAACGGCAGACTACATCCTTGAGCGTTCTCGCCATTACATGGTGAATGCCAGGCATGCCGTTGGCGGAAGGAGGCCCTTCGTAAAAAACGAAAGAGGGATTTCCTTCGCGGGTCTTCAGACTTTCCTCAAATGTTTTGTTTTCTTCCCACTCCTTCAGTACTTCCTGATTGATCCGGGAGAGATCCAAACTTTTATATTCATGGAATTTTTTGTCCATTTTGGTCACTGATTTTTATAGTTATTGTTCGCATCTGAAAAATCAAGTTGCAAATATATCATTTTCTTAGGAAAGAAAAACAGACTTTTCTCTCTTTCTTGTATAAAAATGGGATTTGATAGAATACTATTCTTCTATTTTTGAGCGTTTTCGTCAACGGGAGCTACTCCTTCCGGTTGAAATTCGAATAATAATGTGGGTAATTGCTTATCCGTATTTTTTCCGAATTGAACGATCGGTCGGAAGTATTCCGGGTAATATTTTGCCGCAAGTGGATAGATAGTGACATAGCCGTGACGGAACCATCTGTCTATAATCACGTGAGTGATGCCCTCTTTTTTAAAGTTATTGAAAATAACTTCGGGTTTTCCGTACTGAGGGAAGGAAACCGCTTTTCTTCCGGATGAAAACAGATAGAAAAGTTCCGGTTTCCGACAAGCAATGCGAGCCTCTTCCGGTAAGTTCTTTTTACACCATTGAATGGCATACACGTATTCGATGAAAGCTTCCGGGGCAATCCGTTCGTTCCAGACTTTAAAGGTAGCCAGTTTCCGTTGTGTTTCCAATGCTTGAGAATATTTTGGAAACATGAAAAATACGATGAACAGGACGAGAGCTCCTGTCGGGATGAGTTCCCTGTATTTGTACTTGAAATTAGGGTAGGATGATAAAAGATAGGCGATAAAAGAGATACATCCGTTGAGAAAAAGAAAAATCAATAAAGGGATGATTCCGATCATGTAACGGTGTCCGGCATACTGTTCCGGCCAAAAAAGTAGAACCGCCATGGTAATTCCTAAATAGAGGGATAATAGTAACCTGTATTTTTTCAATCGGCTTAATCCGAAAATAATTAAAGCGATGACACAAAAACCCCGGGCCCATGCCATGGAGTTCGTTTTTTGACGGTCGTAATCAAATGGCCAGATGGCGGAAGGAATCCATTTCACTGAATAACTGGTTATATTGTTTTGAATCCTGGCGGCCCAATCGGAGAATGTCGTCATCTGTTCACCTTTGGGCTTTTTCTTGAAATCATTGAGGTAATCGCTATGTACGACCCCATGACTTCGGTTGCGTATGTCCCATCCGATTTTGGAACAGGAGAAAGACCCGACTAAAATAAGAAGAATCAATGCGTTGCTTATTACGCGTCGTTTGTTTGTTTTTGTCGGATAGGGATTTTCGTCTTGTCGTTTTTCCCGGATATAGGTAATGGCGCGTTGCATGCAAATAATCGAGAAATAGATCATGAATGCCAGAATGATAGAAGCTCCCATCGTTCTGACAAAATAGATGTAGTTCAAACATACGATCAGCAGGATAAATAACATGATTTGGGATTTGGGCCTTTCCCCTCCGAAGAGATTATCGGTATGGATCAAACTGAGTAGGTACAGGGCGGCTATCGACAGGCAGGTAAATAGCATTTCGCTCATAACGATGGTCGAGTAACGTAGGAGTTCGGGTTGCATGCAGCAAAGTAGACAGGTTCCCAAAGCCAGAAGGATGGAGTCGGATATTTTCCGTATGAATAGAAATAGGAATAAAATGGCGAAGAAAAAAAGAACTCCGTTAGCCATCTTTAAAGAAACATAAGAGTGAAAAACAGATAATACAGAAGCCGTGAATAATGGATAACCGGGAGGAAAGTGAGTATGCGGACTTTCTTCAAAACCCATAATGTTGGTATATCCTTTTCCTTCGGCAAGTGCTTTTCCCAAAGCGTAATAATAGACGTTATCTCCGTTTAGGTCCGGTTTGTAATCGAAAATCTTTCCGTAATTAAAAGCAAAAACGATGCCGATCAGGCAGATGCATAGATAAGTCTGTACTTTTGTATCGATTTTGTTGAGAAAACTTGTCATGGTGTTTTTGATTTTAATTGTGTAAGACAAATTGTGCCGTGATGCGGCTTCGTTGTTCAACCAGAATGGGTTGCCGACCGATGATTTCCTGTATGCAATGTTCTGTATAATGTCGAATGGTAATCAGTTTTACATCCCGATTGTACAATACCTCGTACTCTTTTTGCAACTCTTTGATAAAATCGGTAAGGATTGCCTCGTGGTTATCGATGCAAAACGAGAAACTGATGGCCGAATTTTGCATCAGGTTCAGCTTTAATTTGTATTTTGCCAGGATCCCGAAAATTTGGCTTAATTTCTCTTCGGCAATGAAGGAGAAATCTCGTGGTGTAAGAGTCAGTAAGAGCTGATTCTCTTTGTTGATATATATAGGCGGAAGGCTCAGTCGCTCTTCCAGCTCTTGAATAACGGTGCCTTCTGTACCCGGGAACAGAAAAGATTTCACGTAGAGGGGTATCTGCTTGTTTTGTATGGGTTTAATGGTCTTGGGATGAATTACTTTTGCCCCGAAGTGGGATAGTTCGATAGCCTCTTTGTAAGACATCCGGTGTATGACTTCGGCTTGCGCGTACTCTTTCGGGTCCGCGTTCATGACGCCTGGAACGTCTTTCCAGATGGTGACATCTTCCGCATCCAGAAGATTGGCTAATAAAGCGGCCGTGTAATCGGAGCCTTCCCGTCCCAAAGTCGTCGTTTGATTGATTCTTGTTCCGGCGATGAATCCTTGGGTTACGTATAGGGAAGTTGCCGAAAAGGTAAAAGTTTCTTTACAGAACTTTTCCGAAAGTGTCAAGTCGATATTGGCATTCCGGTAATTTTGATCCGATTTTAGGACTTTCCGAATGTCGATGAATTGATTTTTTAATCCTGCCGTTTGTAAATAATCGGAAACGATAGTAGTGGAAAGAAGCTCTCCGAAACAGATGATCCTGTCGTACTCATAGTCGTAACATAGGGAGGATTCTTCGGATAACATGTTTTGAAGAGCAGTGAACCATTTTTCCATGTGCCTGTATACCGGATCATCTATCGGGAATAGTTGATTGACGATCTCCTGATGGTATTTTTTCAGCTCATTCAAAACAACCCATAGTTGTGGATCTTTGTGAAAATAGGCATTGCACAAAACTTCCAGGTGATTTGTCGTTTTTCCCATCGCCGATACGACCACAATCAAATTTTCCCTTTGTTCTTGTATAATGGAAGCTAAGTTCCGGACTCCTTCTGCATCTTTTACGGAAGCACCACCGAATTTGAATATTTTCATTCATCAAAAAATTAATTCGAGACAAAAATAATAAAATAGGCAATAAACTGGGTAAACTTTTTAAATTAAAGATTATAACCTATATTTGCAGAAAATTAAAAACACAGAACCATGATAATGCATAAAGTTACAACTTTAAATCAATTTATCGTTGAAAGACAGGCCGAAATACCCGGGGCTACCGGTGAATTTTCAAGACTTTTGCACCATATAGGAATTGCTGCAAAAAAAGTACATAGAGAAGTAAATAAAGCCGGATTAGTGGATATTCTGGGAAAGGTCGGTAGTATGAATGTGCAGGGAGAGGATCAGCAGAAGCTGGATGTATACGCCGATACGACCTTTATGGATGAGTTGCGTGCAAGTGGTGAGTGTTGTGGTGTAGCGACGGAAGAGAATCAGGATATCGTTATTTTTGAAGAGGGATTATGCCGGGATGCCAAATACATTATCTGTATGGACCCTTTGGACGGTTCTTCCAATATCGATGTAAATGTGTCGGTAGGGACTATTTTTTCTATTTATAAAAGGAAATCTCCTTTAGGAGAACCTCCTATGATTGAGGATTTCTTGCAACCGGGAACGGAACAGATTGCGGCCGGTTATGTTATTTACGGATCTTCTACCATGATGGTGTATAGTTCCGGAAATGGCGTGAACGGTTTCACGCTGGATACTTCTATCGGGGAATTTTGTTTGTCTCATCCGAATATGCAAACACCGGAAAGCGGGAAAATTTATTCTATCAATGAAGGAAACTACGTGAATTTTCCAGTCGGAGTGAAGAAATTTATCAAATATTGTCAGGAAAAAGACGATGCGACGAAACGTCCGTATACCTCCCGTTATATCGGTTCTTTGGTGGCTGATTTTCATAGAAATATGTTGAAGGGAGGCATTTTCTTGTACCCGCAAACGAGTTCTCATCCGACGGGGAAATTGAGACTGTTGTACGAATGTAACCCGATTGCTTTTATTGCGGAACAGTCGGGGGGAATGGCGATAGACGGTGAAAAAAGGATATTGGAAATTCAGCCGGAAGCCATACATCAAAGAGTGCCTTTGTATACCGGATCAAAGAACATGGTGTTGAAGGCTCGGGAGTTTCTGACATTTTTTAATCATATCTAAAAATTGTAATAGATTCGAATGGATGATCTTTAAGGAATCATCCATTCGGTTTTAAAGATAAATAGCAGTATTTTTATGGTAACAAAACAATTAATAGATCCGAAAAGCATCGTCGTTGTTGGCGGTTCGGATGATATTCATAAACCGGGAGGCGCTGTCTTGAGGAATCTGCAGGATGGAAACTTCAAAGGAGAGCTTTATGTGGTAAATCCTAAAATGGATGAAGTACAGGGGGTTAAATCTTATAAGGACGTGAGGGATCTTCCCGTGGTGGATTGTGCGATTTTGGCTATTGCCGCTAAGTATTGTCCTGCTGCCGTAGAAGTATTGGCAGAACAGAAAAATACCCGGGCTTTTATCATTTTGTCCGCCGGTTTTCATGAAGAGAACGAAGAGGGAGCGAAATTGGAAAAACAAATTGTTGATACCATCGATTCCGTGGGAGGTGCGTTGATCGGGCCGAATTGTATCGGGGTATTGACGAATCATTATAGTGGGGTTTTCACCCAACCGATTCCTAAATTGGATCCTCAAGGGGTAGATTTGATTTCCGGTTCGGGGGCAACGGCTTTGTTTATTATGGATACGGGAATGCAGAAAGGTATTAAATTTAATAGTACCTATTCTGTGGGTAATTCCGCTCAAATGGGTATTGAGGAGATTTTAGAATATATGGACGAATCTTTTGACCCGCAGACCAGCTCGCGGGTTAAATTACTGTACGTGGAGAGCATTGATAAACCTGAGAAGTTATTGAAACATGCTTCTTCATTGATTCGGAAAGGATGCCGTATTGCGGCTATTAAATCCGGCGGGTCTGCTGCCGGAAGTCGTGCCGCTTCTTCTCATACCGGTGCGATGGCCAGTCCTGATGTTGCCGTAGAGGCTTTATTTAAGAAAGCCGGTATCGTGCGTTGTAACGGTAGGGATGAGTTGATGACGGTTGCCGGAATATTTATGCATCCTGAGTTAAAAGGGAAAAATATGGCGGTCGTAACGCATGCCGGGGGACCGGCCGTGATGTTAACGGATGCGCTTTCTAATGGGGGTATGGATGTTCCGCGTATCGAGGGCGAAAAAGCACAGGAACTGTTAACGAAATTGTTCCCGGGCTCATCGGTAGGAAATCCGATCGATTTTCTGGCGACAGGTACGGCCGAACAATTAGGGTATATTCTGGACGCTTGTGATCGCGATTTCGATCAGATCGACGGGATGGCCGTTATTTTCGGAAGTCCGGGATTATTTCCTGTTTTCGATGTATACGATGTACTGAACGAGAAAATGAAGAGTAGCAAAAAGCCGATATTCCCCATATTCCCTTCTTCCAAGATCGTGAAAGACGAGATAGATGCTTTCGTGGCCAAAGGACGGGTCTATTTTCCGGACGAAGTTCTTTTCGGAAACGCGTTATGTAAGATCATGAAGACGCCTGCTCCTCAGCCTGAGTATTTTGAGATGCCTGATATGGACGTGAAGAAGATTCGGGAAGTCGTTGATCGGGCTTCCAATGGCTATTTAGCTCCTGAAGATATACATCGATTGTTGGATGCGGCAGGTGTTGCCCGCGCGAAGGAGGGTGTTTCCGATAAAGAAGAGGAGGTTGTGAAACTGGCCAAAGAGATCGGATTCCCCTTGGTAATGAAGGTCGTAGGTCCGGTACATAAATCCGACGTGGGAGGAGTGGTGCTTAACGTGAAAGACGAAGAGACCGTTCGACGTGAATTTAAGCGGATGATGCAGATCAAGGACACCTATGCGATCATGCTTGCCCAACAATTGCGCGGAACGGAGGTGTTTATCGGTGCCAAACGCGACGATAAATTCGGCCATATGGTGCTTTGCGGTTTGGGAGGTATTTTTATTGAAGTGTTGAAAGATGTGAATGCCGGATTGGCCCCTATCTCGAAGAAGGAAGCACAGACTATGATACAGGGTTTGAAATCCTATAAGATTATTCAGGGTGTCCGCGGACAAGAGCCGGTAAATGAGGATAAATTTGCCGAAACGGTCATGCGGATATCTGCATTAGTTAAAGTAGCACCCGAAATTTTTGAGATGGACCTGAATCCGTTGTTAGGAAATAAAGACGGGGTTGTGGCCGTGGATGCCCGTATCCGGATCGAAAAATAAGTTCTTTTGAAGCCTGGCAAGATGTACAGAGTAGGAAAAAGAGAATGATCATCGTATTAGGAGTATTGTTTATGGCAGTACTCCTAAGTTTTGGTCGCATTAGCCGGGCATTCGGAAGAGGGATTTCTTGGAAAAAGTAAGCTCTTCCGATTCCGTGGGAGAAAAGAGAGCGGATCGATCTTAATAATGGAATAATTTATATAGGGTTTTGTTGGGTGTGTACGAAACCATTATGGAGTAAAATGAAAAAGAAAGACATTATTTTTATAGGGTGCGTGGTCATTTGTCTACTTCCCTTTTTCGTGTCGGAAGACGTATACTCTTTTTATAAGACGTTCAACGCGGAGCATGGTATGATCATGAGTTTTCTGAAGTTTGCGATTTTATCGACTTTAGGAGAGTGTATAGGATTGAGGATCAGTGCCGGCGTGTATAATCGAAAAGGTTTCGGGATATTGCCTCGGGCTTTTGTATGGGGTATTTTGGGTATGGGTATAAGTATGGCGATGACGATATTTGCCAATGGTGTGCCTGCTTTTCTGACGACGATGGGAATGACCGATGCGATGACCGTTATGGGTGCTTCTCTCTCGTGGCCAAAGGTGTTTGTGGCTTTTTGCATATCCGTGGCAATGAATACGATTTTTGCTCCTGTGTTTATGACTCTGCACAAAATAACGGATACTCATATTATCAATAACGGAGGGACTTTACGCGGATTTTTTACTCCCATTCCCATGGGAGAGATCATGGCCAATTTAAATTGGCGGGTACAATGGAATTTTGTGTTTAAAAAGACGATACCCTTTTTCTGGTATCCCGCTCATACCATAACTTTTTTGTTGCCGGGAGACATGCGCGTGCTTTTTGCCGCTTTGCTGGGTGTCGCCTTAGGGGTTCTGTTGGCCATAGCGACGCATAAAAAGTAAAGTCCTGTTAAACCTTTCATATTTTCCATCGTATAGTTTAAGGAACAAAGCATTAACTTAAACAAAAAGATATGGAAAGAAAAGATACAGGAAAAAGCAGTAAGCAAAAAAGTACACAGAAAGAAAATGAGGCTTTACGTTTAACAGCGGATCTGGAAGGCAATTATCTGTTGGAAGAACGGGTTTCCGATTTGAAGTGGTTAGGGATATTTTATGCCCCGACAGGAGGAAGTGTACACCGTGTCGCTAAAATCTTAAAGCGAAAAATAGGTGCTAAGCGGGTGGAGATGTTTCATATTTCGGAGATTCCAGCGACGAGGTTGTTGGATTACAAGAACATCATCATCGTGTGTTCTTCTTTGGGGCGCAGTACTTGGGAACGGGAACAACGGGACCAGTGGGCCAAATTTTTCCCGGCCATGCGGAAGCTTTCTTTACGTGACCGCCGGGTGGCCTTGGTCGGTTTGGGAGATCACGTAACCTATCCTGCTAATTTTGTAGATGGCATGGGATACATGGCCGAGTTGGTAACCCAATTAGGGGCTGAATTGGTCGGAAAAACTTCAACGGACGGGTATGTTTTCAGCGGTTCGGCGGCAATTGTGGATAATCTTTTTGTCGGCTTGCCTTTGGATGAAGATTACGAATCCGAAAAGACCGAACCCCGCTTGGATAAATGGCTCTCCTTGGTGTTGCCTGAATTTGAAGATATTTAATTATATGGAAGTTCGATACATAAAAAGAGATTGCTTGTCATCGGCGGTCTCTTTTGTTTTTAATGAAGTACGTTCCTATGCTATATGAGACAAGGAATGTACATGGAGCTTAGCGATTCGTTATCAATTTAATCGCGTAAAGGAAATTAGATTGAAAACGATAAAAATCTACGATGGAAAAATGGCTTCTGAATAGGCTGCCTTCGGGGGCGGGGAGAGAGGGAAAAAGAGAGGTGTCGGGCCGGGAAAGTAAAAATAGCATTTGTGTTTGAATTTAATTTTTTTACTTCGATTAAATGACTATATTTGCACCGCCTATCGAGAATAGGCAGTAATTCAATCATTTAAATTTGACTAAATGGCAACTAAAATTAGATTAGCAAGACACGGTCGTAAAGGCAGACCATTCTATCATGTAGTGATAGCAGACAGTAGAGCTCCGCGTGACGGAAGATACATCGAAAGAATCGGTTCCTATAATCCGATGACCAATCCCGCTACGATCGATTTAAATTTCGAGAGAGCGTTGTATTGGATGAATGTAGGAGCTCAACCGACAGATACGGTGAGAAGTATTCTTTCTTATGAAGGAGTTTTGTTGAAAAAACATTTGTTGGAAGGGGTGAAAAAAGGTGCTTTCGATGAGGCTGCTGCCGAAGCGAAGTTCGAAGCATGGAAGAAAGAGAAAATGGCCAAGATCCAATCCAAGATCAATCGTTTGGCCGACGAGTCAGAAAGTGCTTACAAGGCACGTGTAGAAGCTGAAGCTAAAGTAAAAGAAGCTCGGGCAGAATTGATCGCTAAAAAACAAGCTGAGATTGCTGCTGCTAAAGCAGAGGCTGAAGCCGCTGCCAGAGCAGAGGTCGAAACGGCTGCTACTGAGGCTGCGGAAGCTGCGGAGACGCAGGCAGAGACTGAAACTCCCGCTGCAGAATAAGGTTTGCGATGATCAAAAAGGAAGATTGTATAAAGATTGGTGAGGTTGGCAAAACGCATAGTTTGCAAGGTGCTGTTGTTGTTTATTCTGATAACGATCTTCTCGAACAATACAAGGAAGAACCGGTGTTTATTCTTTTGGAAGGAGCGCCGGTTCCCTTTTTTATAGCCAAAGACGGATTGATGAAGAGAAATCATTCGTCCTATATCATCAAGTTTGATTATGTCGATTCAATGGCTCAGGCGGATCGTCTGATTGGCAAAGAGCTTTTGATGGATAAAGATTTAGTGGGGGAGAAAGAGGAGGAAGATTTACCTTTTGAACTTTCCGAATTAATAGGATTTTCCGTTCAGGATATATTTACGCGAGAATCCGGCGAAGTGGTCGATGTAGCCAATTATTCCGGTAATATGCTCTTGTCTATTCGAATCTTCTCGAAAGAGATTTTACTTCCGCTTTCCGAAAGATACGTGAAAGAAATCTCGGAAAACGAACAACTTCTTCGAGTGGAAATACCGGAAGAGATCAAAGAATTATACTAATTCTTTTGAAGCGATTGTTCCATTCTACGTTTCATTTGTCGAATATTGGAATTTAATGTTTACATGATGGGGTTATTGTAAAATTATCTGTAGTTTATAATGAATTTATATTTTGGAAATTTTTTTCATGTTTCATGAAATTATATGTAGTTGATATACAATAATATAACTCATTATTATGGAAAACTTTTTATTGATGTTAGTAAAAATATTTTTCCAAGAAGTTTTTTTTATTTAGTTTTGTTTGATCGGAAGTGAACATAAAAAAAGACTTATTATATAAAATGGAAAAAACTACTACTCTGATTAAAAAGCAAAAAGAGACCGTGGAACAGAAAAAGATTTATACGCAGGAAGAAGCTTACTCGAGCTCTCTTGACTATTTTAAGGGAGATGAATTGGCAGCGAGGGTCTGGGTTAGTAAATATGCTTTAAAAGACTCTTATGGGAATATCTTCGAGTTGAATCCGAACGATATGCATCGTCGGTTGGCATCTGAAATAGCCCGGATAGAAAGAAGATATTCGAATCCGTTAAGCGAGGAAGAAATCTTTGAGGTGTTGAAAGATTTCAAGTACATTGTACCGCAAGGCGGACCGATGACAGGTATTGGTAATGAGTTTCAGATTGCCTCTTTATCCAATTGCTTCGTTATCGGGAATGAAGGTCCGTCCGATTCTTATGGAGGAGTCATGAAGATTGATCAGGAACAGGTACAACTGATGAAACGAAGGGGAGGAGTAGGACACGATTTGTCTCATATCCGCCCGAAGGGATCGCCGGTTAAAAATTCGGCTTTAACTTCAACCGGAATCGTTCCTTTTATGGAGCGTTATTCCAACTCGACCCGGGAGGTGGCACAAGACGGCCGTCGGGGGGCTTTGATGTTGAGTGTATCTATCAATCATCCGGATTCGGAAAGTTTTATAGACGCTAAAATGACGGAAGGTAAAGTGACCGGAGCCAATATTTCCGTGAAGATTGACGATGAATTTATGCAGGCTGTCGTAGAAGAGCGGGAGTATGTTCAAAAATATCCGGTTTACTCCGAACACCCGAAAAATATAAAACAGATCAGTGCTGTTAAATTATGGAATAAAATCGTCTATAACGCCTGGAAGTCGGCTGAACCGGGTATTTTATTCTGGGATACGATCATTCGGGAGAGTGTACCTGATTGTTATGCCGATTTGGGTTATCGTACCGTTTCCACAAATCCTTGCGGTGAGATACCGTTATGTCCTTATGACTCTTGTCGGTTGCTGGCGATTAATCTCTATTCATACGTAAAAGATCCTTTTACTCCGGACGCTTCGTTTGACTATGAGCTGTTTGACAAACACGTGGGAATCGCTCAACGTATCATGGACGATATTATCGATCTGGAATTGGAGAAAATAGATGCTATTCTGGATAAGATCGACAGCGATCCGGAGGAGGAAGAGGTGAAAGGCGTTGAAGTCCGGTTATGGCATAAAATTAAACAGAAAGCGAAAGAGGGAAGACGTACCGGAGTGGGCATTACGGCGGAAGGAGATATGTTGGCGGCGTTGGGACTACGTTACGGAAGCGATGAGGCTATTGATTTCTCCGTGGATGTGCATAAAAGATTAGCGATTGCGGCGTACGGTTCTTCTGTTGATATGGCTCGCGAGAGAGGTGCTTTTAAGATTTTTGATGCCGAAAGAGAGAAAAATAATCCGTTTATCTTGCGTTTGAAGGAGGCTGCCCCCGAGATGTATGAAGAGATGTTAAAATACGGTCGGCGGAATATTGCCTGTCTCACGATTGCTCCCACGGGAACGACCAGTCTGATGACACAAACCACCTCCGGAATCGAACCGGTTTTTTTGCCGGTATATAAACGGAGAAGGAAAGTGAATCCGAACGATAAGGATGTACACATCGATTTCACGGATGAAACGGGGGATTGTTTCGAGGAATTCATCGTGTTCCACCATAAATTTATGGTTTGGATGGAGAAAAACGGATATGATATTCATAAACGTTATACCAACGAAGAGATTGATGCCATGGTGGCTAAATCTCCTTATTACAGAGCAACCTCCAATGATATTGATTGGGTCGCCAAGGTCCGGATGCAAGGACGTGTCCAGAAGTGGGTGGACCATTCGATCAGTGTAACCGTAAACTTACCGGCTGATGTGACGGAAGAGTTGGTCGGTCAACTTTACATTGAGGCATGGAAAAGTGGGTGTAAGGGATGTACGGTTTACCGGGACGGTTCTCGTTCGGGAGTGTTGGTAGCCAATAAAGAGAAAAAGCAGGAGGCCGGAAGTATGCCTTCGAAACGTCCGAAAGAGTTGGATGCGGAGATCGTTCGCTTCCAGAATAATAAAGAAAAATGGATTGCTTTTATCGGATTGTACGAGGGAAAACCCTATGAGATCTTTACGGGTATTGCCGACGACGAAGAGGGAATCATGTTGCCGAAGGCCGTGACGGATGGTAAGATCGTGAAAAATGTGGATGAGGATGGAAATAGCCGTTACGACTTCCAGTTTTCCAATAAACGGGGGTTTAAAACAACAGTGGAAGGATTATCCTATAAATTTAACAAAGAGTATTGGAACTATGCCAAATTGATCTCCGGCGTTTTGCGTTACGGAATGCCTATCACTCAGATTGTGGAGTTAGTGGCTGCCATGGAGTTTGATAATGAAAATATCAATACTTGGAAAAACGGAGTGGAGCGTGCATTGAGGAAATTTATTCCGGATGGAACGGAGGCTACAGGGTCTGTTTGCGAAAATTGCGGTTCGAAATCGATTGTTTATCAAGAAGGATGCCTGATCTGCAAGGTTTGCGGATCCTCTAAATGCGGTTGATGCTGTTATTTTTTGATATAAAAGTGAAAGAAGCTGTTCGATAAATGAATCCGGACAGCTTCTTTACTATTTTTTTGTATTACTTTTGTGGTAAGGATTCTAAGTAATTAAGGGTTGATCATGAAGGTTCATTACGGTGTTGAAAATATAGAAATAAATCGTCCGGTTCTCACGATCGGTAGTTTTGATGGGGTACATTTAGGGCATTTAAGTGTGATTGAGCATTTGAAAGAAAAAGCCCGGCAAATGGGAGGGGAGTCTGTGATCATAAGTTTTGAACCTCACCCGCGGGAGGTTCTCTATCCCATGGAAAAGAAACCGGGGATATTAACGACCTTACCGGAGAAGATCTCTATTTTAGAGCGTTGTGGTATTGACCACTTGATTATCCTTGAGTTTACCCGGGAGTTATCCGAACTGTCTTATGCCGAATTCGTGGAGTCGATTTTAATCGGTAGGATCGGTATAAAAGCTCTGGTGGTGGGATATGATCATCGGTTTGGAAAAGATCGAACCGGGAATTTTGAAAATTTGCAGCAGCTGTCTCGAAAATATCATTTTTTACTGGAACAGGAAAAAGTGTTTGTGACGGAACACGTGAACGTAAGTTCTACGAAGATTCGTAATGCCTTGGCTATTGGAGACATCAGACGGGTGAATCTGTTTTTGGGTTATCCTTATTCCGTTACGGGGGAGGTGATTGAAGGGCACCGGTTAGGGAGGAAATTAGGGTTCCCCACGGCTAATTTGCAGGTAGATAATGAACGAAAATTATTACCGGCGAATGGAGTATACGTCGTGCGCGTGAAAGTCGGCGAAGAGGTTCATCCCGGGATGTTGAATATAGGGATTCGTCCTACCGTCAGCAATGACGGAAGAACTTCTCTTGAGGTTCATCTGTTTGATTTTGCACGAGATATATACCGTCAAATGTTAACGGTGGACTTTGTAGCCCGGCTTCGCGGAGAACAGAAGTTTGACGGGGTGGATGAATTGAAGGAACAGTTGGAAAGGGATAAGAAGGAGGCTATCCGTTTACTGCAAGAGGGCCATTCCCGATAACTGTTTGCTTTTCAGGAATGGCCTATTGATAAAAATAGCAGTAATCTTTAGAACCTGTATTGTATCATCGTATTGATACGGTTTGCATTACCATACTCTTTGTTGAAGTCGTTGCGGCGTCCGTACACGTATTCTATACCGCAACTTCCATACTCGGAAAAATCCCAAAATAAATTGGCTGCGGCATATTGAGCGTATTTATATGATGTGCTTGGCATTCCGTATTGTTCCAGTACCCTGGCATAACTATACATGATGTTTGAGGAGAGTTTCTCATTCCATTGATGAGTGAAGCCGACAAAGCCTCCCCAGGCGTTGAATGCTTTTAAACGGGAGTCGTCCGTCTCACTTGGAACCAGGTCCAGACCTGTGCCGGAAAGATCCTGAATGTAGTTGGAAATGCCTTTTCCGTAAACCCCCTGAAAGTTGAAAGAGGTATTTTTTGCCAATTGCCAGATACCGCTTAAGGCAACTCCCCAACCGGTTACGATTTCGTCTTTATCTTTTGCCGTATTTTTATAGTACATGTTTCTTAGGATTCCTCCCGCCTGTAAATGACTGCCGTCTTTGAAAGTGTATTTTACAGTTAAGGGGATATCCGGAATTCTTTGATGAATATATTCTGTGGATTTGGCCTCCGTGTAAGAGGGCTCCACGTACTCTATGGCTAAAGAAGCTTGTAGGTTTTGCGTGAAATCGTAGGTATAACGGATTTGAGGTTGGCGTAATGCGATTTCGCTCGAAGGACCTTCTTCGTCTATCGTTGCGGGGCCTGCAGAGATATCACAGAAAGTGCTCCAGGTTTTACCGATCGTAAATCCTTTGAATTTAATAAAAGCTTGTCTTAAAATAGGAGTATTGTTCTCCCCTTCAAATTCCATTTCCATATAGGTCACTAAACGACCGACTTCAGTATCTCCGACTAACTTGAAAAATAGACGGGATTGACCTATTGTAATGCCGTAACGTCCGCCTGCTTGTTGTCCTTTAAGAGCGATGGAATTCGTTGTGAAATAGTTATCGTTGGGAACTCCGTTAAAATCATATAATCCTTGAACCTGAACGAAGCCGCCTACACCGAAAACAAAATTTTTGTTTTTATTGAAAAAAACAAATCGCGGGGAGGCAGGATCATTGAAAGAGAGAGGAAAAGCCTCCTTCATCATTTTGTAAAAGTTATCCGCATCATTTTTGGCCGATACGGAGGTTACGTTGACCTGTGCGCGAGTTTCGGAATAGCTACCGCATATTACGGCGATCAACAATAGAAAAATCCATTTTCTCATAGCATTACAATTATTAGGTTATTATAAATTTCTAATAGAATATCATAGAGCTATATACGACGTGAAAAATTGAAAGTTGAGAGGGTGGAGTTAAAAGAAACGAAGCCTGTAATATAAAAAGATAAAAGGATTCAAATTGTTTGTATTTTATAAAAAGGACGTTTATAAACCTTGGCAGAGAATGGGGATAAAAAAATCGCTATCCGATAAGACAGCGATTTTCAGTATATGGTTCTTTACAAATTTACAGGGTAACTTGATTTAATAATTGCTTTATATCTGTTTTGGCTTTCAGTATATCGAAGAGACGATCGATGGCAACCCGCTCCTGTTCCATGGTATCCCGATAACGGATCGTAACGGCATTGTCCTCTAATGTTTGATGATCGATGGTGATACAGAACGGAGTACCGATGGCGTCTTGCCGACGGTAACGTTTCCCGATGGAGTCTTTTTCGTCGTATTGACACCTGAAATCTAAGCGTAATAGTTTCATGATCTCCTCTGCTTTTTCCGGCAGACCGTCTTTCTTCACTAATGGCATGACGGCTAATTTTATAGGAGCTAAGGCTGCCGGTAATTTTAGGACGATCCTGGAATCTTTCGAACCGCCTTCTTTGCTGATCTCCTCTTCGTGATAAGCAGCCGAAAGGACTTGTAAAAACATCCGGTCTACTCCGATAGAGGTTTCAACCACGTAAGGAACGTAAGATTCATTTAATTCGGGATCGAAGTACTGTATCTTTTTGCCTGAAAACTCCTGATGACGTTTTAAGTCGAAATCAGTACGGGAATGAATCCCTTCCACCTCTTTAAAGCCGAAAGGGAAACGGTATTCAATGTCTGTGGCTGCATTTGCGTAATGGGCTAATTTCTCGTGGTCGTGAAAACGATAATTTTCTGCACCGAAACCCAATGATTGATGCCAGCTCATCCGGGTTGTTTTCCATTTTTTGAACCACTCTAACTCGGAGCCCGGCCGTACAAAGAACTGCATTTCCATTTGTTCGAATTCCCGCATACGGAAGATGAATTGTCGTGCCACGATTTCATTCCGGAAGGCTTTTCCGATCTGGGCAATACCGAAAGGTATTTTCATCCTTCCGGTTTTTTGTACGTTTAAGAAGTTTACAAATATCCCCTGGGCTGTTTCCGGGCGGAGATAGATCTTACTTGCTCCTTCCGCTGTCGAACCCATTTCGGTAGAGAACATCAGATTGAATTGACGAACTTCCGTCCAGTTACAAGTCCCGGAAATAGGACATACGATTTTATGGTCAATAATGATTTGCCGTAATTCTGCCAGATCATTGTCATTTAGGGCTTTAGACATTCTTGCTGTCAATTCCTCTTTTTTTCGGAGAGTCTCCGATACTTGCGGATTGGTTTGTTTGAATAGATTCTCGTCGAAGCTCTCTCCAAATCTTTTTCTGGCTTTGGCAACCTCTTTTTCGATCTTGTCCTCGTACTTGGCAATATGCTCTTCGATTAACACATCTGCCCGGTATCTCTTTTTGGAATCTTTATTATCGATCAGAGGATCATTGAAGGCATCTACATGTCCGGAAGCTTTCCATATGGTCGGATGCATAAAAATGGCAGAATCCAAACCTACCACGTTCTCGTGTAGCAATACCATAGAATCCCACCAGTATTTTTTTATGTTATTTTTTAACTCCACTCCGTATTGCCCGTAGTCGTATACAGCCCCTAATCCATCGTATATTTCGGAAGATGGAAACACATATCCGTATTCTTTACAATGTGCGACCAATTTTTTAAATACATCTTCTTGTGCCATATTATTTAAGAATTATGATTTATAAATCATTAAAAATACGAATCAATTATCTCCGCCGATCTCTTTTATTGCCTCCGTTACGTTGATAGCATAATCCCCGATTTTTTCACATTCGAAGAAAATGTCACTATAGATAATACCTGTAGCGTAATCGTATTTTTTCTCTTCGATTGCCGTGAGGTGTTCCTGTTGTAAAATCGTTCGGTAATCATTGATTGTTTGTTCTACTTCATAAGCTTTTTTGGCCTTTACTTCTTTATACTCCGTAGCCAGATTAGCACACATAACAACCAAAGCTTCGTCCACGATATCGAGCATGTGTTGTAACTTCTCGTCTATGAAATCTGGAAAAGTGATGTTTTGACTGTTTCTTCGCCCGATGGCTTTGGCTATATTCAAGGAAGAGTCGGCAATACTTTCTATCTCGGAAACAATACGGAACATGGCCCGGACACGCTGGGAGTTCTCGGTAGAAAGCTTGGATTCCGAAACTTTGGTCAGGTAATCGGCGATCTCGACCTCCACCAAATCACTTTCATCTTCTAATTTATCGATCTTATTGAATTTTTTCTCGAAATCTTTCGTCGGAGTATGTAAGCATTCCACGACGAGCCGATACATATCCAAGGTATTATTTCCATAGTGCGTGATCTCCTGTTTCGCTTGGAAAAGAGAAGCATCCGGAGTAGATAGTAAACCGATTTTGATGTGTTTCAAGGTAAAAGCGTCATCTGCCGTCTCTTTTGATTTGATGATGCGGGTAACCAGTCGGGCAATCACTTTTGTGAAACCGATAAGAATAACGACGTTAGCTACATTGAAGCAGGTGTGAAACAAAGAGAGGGCAACGGGAACGGAACCGATATTGGTAAAAGGATCGCCGATCCCGAGGTGTTCGCTAAGTCCCGCAACCCATCTTAAGAAAAAAGGAAAAATGGCAAGGACCCAGATGACTCCGAATACATTAAACAGGAAATGGGCGAAAGCCGCTCTTTTGGCCGTTGTGTTAGCTATCATGGCAGCCAGGTTGGCCGTAATAGTCGTTCCGATGTTTTCGCCTAATACCATGGAAGCGGCAATATCGAAGCCGATCCAGCCGTTGGCGCACATCACCAGGGTTAAAGCCATGGTGGCTGAGGAGGATTGGATAAGGATGGTTAAAGCCGTTCCGATCAGCATAAATAGAATATAGGAACCGTATCCTAAATCCGTGTAATTGTGTAAAAAGTTTAGAATCTCCGGGTTTTCGTGGATGTTAGGCATCGATTTTTGTAAGAAATCCAACCCGATAAATAGTAATCCGAATCCGATAATTAACTCTCCCCAGCTTTTTCGAATTCGTTTGGCTGAAAAGAGTAAAGGTAGACTAAGTCCGATTAAAGGGAGGGAGAGGCTGACCATACTGACCTTAAATCCGAGGATGGAGATTAACCAGGCAGTAAAGGTGGTTCCCACGTTGGCTCCCATGATGACCCCTATGGAACCGACTAAGTTTAATAGTCCCGCATTCACGAAACTGACAACCATAACGGTAGTCGCCGAGGAACTCTGGATAATAGTCGTAATTAATAGTCCGGTAATGACACCTTTAACCCGATTGGAGGTCATGGCTGCCAGTATGTGTCTCATTTTGTCACCCGCAACCTTTTGTAAGGCCTCGCTCATCATCTTCATTCCGAAGAGAAACACTCCCAGCGATCCGATTAACTGGAGAAAATCAAGAATGGAATAATTCATAAATATACTTTTCCTAACAAAAATAAAATTTGCGACGGTAAAGGTATATAAAGTAAATAAAAAAAGCCTCTATTACTACCCCTTTTTTGTTTTTAACCAATTAAATCCTGTGAAATTGTATTAATACCCTCTATTATGTCGTAACGGGGATAATAAAAAACCGATCGAAAGCTCGATCGGTTTTTTATGGTCATATGCATGTTTTTACATCATTCCGGGCATTCCTCCGCCCATAGGAGGCATTGCCGGTGCTTCTTCTTTCTTTTCTTCAACTAACACACATTCGGTTGTTAAGAACATTCCGGCGATAGAGGCCGCATTTTCCAAGGCGACACGGGCAACTTTCTTCGGATCGATCACTCCGGCTTCCAACAGGTTCTGGTATTCGTCGATACGTGCGTTATATCCGAAATCTTTTTTGCCTTCTTTTACGCGATTAACGACAACAGCTCCTTCTACTCCCGCGTTGTGGGCAATTTGACGAAGCGGTTCTTCAATAGCGCGTTTGATGATTTCTATACCTGTGGTTTCGTCTTCGTTTTCACCTTTTAAGCCGTTCAAGGCTTCAATGGCGCGGATATAGGCAACACCCCCTCCCGGAACAATTCCTTCTTCAATGGCAGCACGGGTTGCGCTTAACGCATCGTCGACCCGGTCTTTTTTCTCTTTCATTTCCATTTCAGAAGCGGCTCCGACATAAAGGACGGCTACTCCACCGGCTAATTTGGCTAATCTTTCTTGTAATTTTTCTTTATCGTAATCGGAAGTCGAATTCTCGATCATCTTCTTGATTTGATTTACTCGTTCGACGATGGCTTCTTTTTTGCCGGCTCCGTTTACGATGGTTGTATTCTCTTTGTCAATGGTCACTTTTTCAGCTCTACCCAACATATCGATGGTTGTGCTTTCCAATTTCAATCCTTTCTCTTCGGAGATAACAACTCCACCGGTTAGGATGGCTAAGTCTTCCAACATCTCTTTTCTGCGGTCTCCGAAACCGGGGGCTTTAACGGCGGCGATCTTCAACGAACCTCTCAAACGGTTCACCACTAATGTTGCCAGAGCTTCGCTTTCCACGTCTTCGGCTACGATCAATAAAGCACGGCCTGATTGAGCTACCGGTTCCAGAACTGGAAGCAACTCTTTCATGGTGGAGACTTTTTTATCGTATAGCAAGATGTAAGGATTATCAAATTCGACTTGCATTTTTTCCGTGTCGGTTACAAAATAGGGAGATATATATCCCCGGTCGAATTGCATTCCTTCTACTACTTTCACCTCGGTTTCGATTCCTTTCGCTTCTTCCACGGTGATAACTCCCTCTTTGGTTACTTTTTTCATGGCTTCGGCGATCAAAGAACCGATCGTATCATCTCCATTAGCGGAAATACGGGCTACCTGACGAATTTTTTCGTAGTTTTCTCCTACCTCCTCTTTTTGTGCTTCCAAACTCTTAACTACGGTTATGACTGCTTTGTCGATTCCTCTTTTCAGATCCATCGGATTAGCTCCGGCTGTAACGTTCTTAAGACCTACGTTAATGATAGATTGGGCTAAAATGGTTGCGGTTGTGGTCCCGTCCCCGGCATCATCTCCCGTTTTGGAAGCGACTTCTTTTACCATTTGGGCTCCCAGGTTCGCATAGGGATCCGATAATTCAATTTCTTTTGCCACGGAAACCCCGTCTTTCGTGATATGAGGAGCTCCGAATTTTCTCTCGATTACAACATTACGACCTTTCGGACCGAGGGTTACTTTTACTGCATCTGCCAACTCGTCAACACCCTTTTTCAGTAAGTCGCGGGCTTCCATATTGAATTTTATCTCTTTTGCCATAACGATTTTTATTTAAATTTTGATTTACGATTTGAGATTAGAGGACAACCAAAACGTCCGTTTGATTCATTACTAAATATTTCTTATCATCAATGTGAAGTTCTGTTCCGGCGTATTTTCCGAATAAAACGGTATCGCCAACTTTAATTTCCATTGGTTCATCATGTTTTCCATTACCTGTTGCGATGACAACTCCTTTTTGTGGTTTCTCTTGTGCTGAATCCGGAATGATAATTCCAGATGCTGTCTTTGTTTCTGCCTCTACCGGCTCTACGATGATTTTGCTAAGAACAGTCTTTAGTGCCATAATTCTTATCGTTTAAAAGTTTATATTAATTATTTCGATTCGTTTTTAATTACGACAGGAAACTTGCATTTTCCGTGCCAAACAAAAAAATGTCAGTATGACTGACATACTGACATTTTTACTTTACGAGTTTTGTCGTTATAATGTTTCCTATTTTTCTTCCGGAGTTGTAGTTTTATTTTCTTCAGATGACGTATTATTGTCTGTACTTCCCGTTGAAAAGTCGGGCATGGACTGTTGTATTGGGACGGTCATATTACCGATTTTTTCCTGAATGGCAGATTTACCTCCCTGTTCTTCTCTGGGAATAAGCATAGAGGCTGCAACACATAGAACCAACATGGCTCCTGCTAATGTCCAAGTCGCTTTCTCCAGAAAATCCGTTGTTTTTCTTACGCCCATAATTTGGTTTGAGGAAGCAAAAGTGGAAGATAACCCACCTCCTTTTGAATTTTGCACCAAAACAATCAGTATAAGTAAAGCGCAAACAATAAAGATCAAAACAGAAATAACTATGTACATGATGAATTCGTATTATTATTTATTATCTCTTTAATTTTTTCGATTTGGTTTGCAAAGTAAATACTTTTTTCCGGATATTTCAAACTTAATTTTAGATAAGTTGCGATAGCCTTGTCATATAGTTTTTGTTTCACGTATATTTTAGCTAACGTTTCTGAAAAGAAACTTTCGTTTTCTTCTATGGCTATCCCGGAGTTTTTACTCGAGTCTTCCGGATCTTTCAGGATGGGTCTGCTCTTTTGCTCGGGCCCTTCCATGGGAACATCCCGATTGGTGTTTTTGTTTTTTGAAGGTCTTCTTAAAACATGTGCAATCTCGCTTATCGGCAAGATTTCTTCGTCGGGAAATTCGTTTTCGATTCGATAAGGTATCAGTAACGGTGTCGCGGGTGATGAGGGATCTTTTTTCAGGTTGACCTCCTCCGTGTCTTTGATGAATTCAATGGCCATGTGGTTTTTTGCGTCAGACTCAAAAAAGGTAAATGCCATTTTTTCCTCTAAAGGGATCATATCATGCAGAAACCGGTAAAATTGTTTGTGATCAGGGATATGGATGGTGTTTTGTTTCAATTTTTCAGTATAAGCGATTTGTCCTGAAACATGCAATAGTTTCAGGTATATCATCCGGGGAACGGCGAAGTAAGGAAATTTTTCTATTAAGCTCTCCAATGCTTTTAATTTTTCATCTTCTGCCTCATGCGAATGAATGAATCCGATTAGTTCGTTCAAATTCACTGATCTGTTAAATGTTACCAGTTGACAAATGCTTTATTGTATACGTCTTCGATAATTTCATCAACGATTTTTTTGATTAAATCGGCTTCGATAGCATCGTAATCTTCATCGATACCGTAGTTTTGATAATGGGAAAACCGGGAATCGAAATTTGATTTGCCTGTTTCGTCTTTCGTGTTGGTATATTTTACCCGTATCTCAATGGTTAATCGGTTGGAGGCTGCCACTTCGTTGTTCTGTATCTCCATCGGACGTTGGGAAAACCCGACAATCTGCCCTTCGAAACGTACGTCTCCGTCATTATTGGTTACTTCTGTCAGGTTGGTCCTGGAACGGAGGTAACTTTTCAATGCTTCTGTAAAATTTGATCCTAAATCCGGAGCGAATGCGGTTTTGTTCGAAAAATAATCGACGGAAAACGTTTTCACGTCGGGAGATATCTGGGCTCCGGTAAATGAATAGCTTACGCTCGCTAACTTGCAACCGCTAAAACCAATAGCCAATAATAATACAGGTATAATTTTTTTAATCATAAGCAGTTTATAAAACTTAGTGAACAAAAGTAATAAACTTTTCCAAGAATCAATTTTCAATATCGTATTCTTTCAATTTTCGATATAAGGTCCTTTCCGAGATACCGAGATCTTGTGCCGCTAATTTTCGTTTCCCGTGGTTCTTTTCCAGAGCCTTTATAATCATCTCTTTCTCTTTTTCTTCTAAGGAAAGAGATTCTTCAATAACAGCTTCGGTGTCTTCGATGTGTTCTTCCTCTTTAGGGAAAATTTTTGTAACAGGCGGTTTCCCGAGTTCTGCCGGGGCCGTATCGTATAAATTCCGGAGAACAATAGAGGTCGAAGGTTTGATATCTGTTTTTTCTATCTGCTCTTTTTGCATGATGTCGTACACGAGTTGCTTTAAATCATTCATGTCTTTTTTCATGTCGAAAAGAATTTTATAAAGGATCTCTCTTTCATTGGCAAAACTCTGATCGTTCTCCGGGAGGTTGGTAAGAGTCGGAAGGTTGTTACCCTGTTGGGGAAGATACTCTTTTAGTGTTTGGGCATCGACGATTCTTTCCCGTTCCAGGATAGAGATTTGTTCGGTAATGTTTTTCAATTGCCTGACATTACCCGGCCAGGAGTAATTTTCCAATACGAAAGCGGCTTCCTCTGAAAGTTTAATCGCCGGCATGCGGTATTTCTCGGCAAAATCTGCCGCAAATTTGCGGAAAAGTAGGACAATATCTTCTTTACGTTCCCGAAGCGGGGGAATTTGAATGGGGATGGTGCTGATCCGATAATAGAGGTCTTCTCTGAATTTACCGTTTTTTACTGCCGAGGGGAGATCCACGTTGGTTGCCGCGATAACTCTCACGTCGGTTTTTTGCACTTTCGAAGAACCGACGCGAATGAACTCCCCGGCTTCGAGTACGCGTAACAATTTAGCTTGAGTGGATAGAGGCAATTCCCCTACCTCATCCAGAAAAATCGTTCCCCCGTTGCTTACTTCGAAATATCCCTTCCGGTCTGCCAACGCTCCCGTGAACGAGCCCTTTTCGTGTCCGAACAGTTCGGAATCGATAGTCCCTTCGGGGATAGCTCCGCAGTTTACTGCAATGTATTGAGCGTGTTTACGGCTACTGTAACTATGAATAATACGCGGGAAGATCTCTTTCCCCACTCCGCTTTCTCCCGTTATCATGACGGTGAAGTCCGTGGGGGCGACTTGTATAGCTTTTTCTATTGCCCTGTTTAATTTTAAATCGTTACCGATAATTTCGAATCGTTGCTTAATGGCTCTTATATCTTCCATTTTCCAATTTCTGTTTTAGAATTATGCCTATCTGCAAAATTAGCAGTTTTTACTGACATAATTACATTGTCAAAAATAGTTTTTATCATCTTTTCCGTTTAACGGATAACTTTGGAAAATGACTTACGTAAAAGTAAAAGTTTGAATTCGGTGACGTGGATAGAATATTTTATTAATTTGATTTTTTTTTGGAGTTAAATTTATATATTCGTGACAAATTAAAAGCACAGAAACAATGAGAAACACATTAATGATTGCGGCACTCTTGGCCTTTGTTTTGGCCGGATGCCAACCCAAGGTTCAAAATCTGAACGTTAAGCAGGATCATTTGTCTCATACGACAGGTGATTGGAGTATCGAAGTAAAGCATTCGGTTTTCTCCTCTTCGACTCCGGCCGTAAACAAGAGTTGTGAGGTTTTGAACGGAGAAATCCAGAAATGTTTAAACGGTTTGATCGATAGTTTGAAAGCAGATGCGACCGATTTTTTTAAAACCTATGTCACGGATACGACAAATCGTCCGGTATGGAGTTATGAGTTGGTTGCGGGCGATAGCGTATTCATGGCGACAGACGAATACGTGAGCGTTCTTTTAACGGTCTATACTTTTACGGGGGGAGCGCACGGAATGACAAGCTTTTATGCCTTTAATTATGATGTGAAAAATCAAAAACTGCTGTCTCCGAAGGACGTTGTAAATTATTCCAGGGAGAAAACAATCAATACCCTGTTAAAAGCACATTTTAAAAATCCGGATGATTGTTTTACTACGGACCCAACATTGGATGCCGTAACGGCGATTAATTTTAATCAGAAGGAGTTGTGTTTTACTTATGCGCAATATGTATTAGGAGCTTATGCTTGCGGTGTGGCGCAAATAAATGTTCCCCGGACGGAGTTGAAAGGAGATTTATTCATTCATTAGCATATTGTAAATTGTCTCTTTTGCCTGATCTCGGTTCTTATGAGAAGCTGAAGGTAAAAGAGACAATTTTATTCTGATGGGTTGAATTACTCCGACTTTATTCATATATTTGTGGAAAAGAGTGTGTAAGCGTGATTCCTGTAGATAGATATAGAAGTGATGAAGAACTTTTACAACTGTATTGTAAGAGCGGGAAACTTATTTATCTAACCGATCTGTACAAGAGGTACATGCCTTTGGTATATGGTGTTGCGTTGAAATACCTCAAAAAGCCGGAGGATGCTCAAGATGCTGTCATGCAGTTGTTCGAAAATACGGTGGAAAAAGCTAAAAGTACGAAAATAGAAGTGTTTAAATCTTGGCTTTATACCTGTACGAGGAATTATTGTCTGATGGAGTTGCGAAAAAAAACATGGAATGTTTCTTTAAATTTAGATCATTCGTTTATGGATTTCTGTGAAGATTTGCATCTTGAATTCGATGGAGAGAATGAAGAGCGGGAAAAAGCGGTGCGGGAGTGTATGGAGGAGTTACCCGAGAAACAGAGAATTTGTATTAATCACTTCTTTTTTGATGAACTTTCCTATAAGGAAGTGGAGATGCGAACGGGATTCTCTTCTAAGAACGTGAAGAGTTTTATTCAGAACGGGAAACGGAATTTGAAGCTTTGTATAAATCGGAAAGGCTTGGGTGTCTATGATAGGGAGCAATGACATAAAAGAGTATCTTCGAAGTAATCGAAAAGGCCAGGCGGCTAATCGCCTGGAAAAAGATGCTTTGTCCGATCCTTTTTTGTATGAGGCGATGGAAGGATTGTCGCAGATTTCCGATCCTATGGATGGTTTGATACGTTTGGAACGACAGCTCGATGACCGGGCTTCGGAGGAGAATCACTTTAGGCAATGGGTATGGGGAATCGTTGCCGGAGTCATTGTCGTTACGGGTATTGCATTGTGTTTTTTATGGCCGGTCAACGAGACGGAACAGAATGTGATGTTGAGCAAGGGTGGCGAAAAGGCCAGTGTACCGGGGGGGGAAATAGAGAGCCCTGTCGCATTGTCGAGAAGTATGATGCCGGATTCTTTGGCAAAAAATGCAAAGCCGGTCATAATGGCCGATGCGGAAAGAGCAGATACGGTTAATACGGAGAAAGAAGATGAGATGATGGATCGTACCGTTCAGAATATCAAGGAAAAAGAAATTCGAATGAAAAGAAGTGTAATGGGGAGTTCGGTAAAAGTTGATTCCGGAATGCAGAAAACGAAAGGAGATTCTCTTATGGCAGAAAATGTCATCCGTTTTAATCGCTACGCGGAGAAGAATTTGAAATACCCGAAGGAAGACGTAGAGGAGAATAGAGCCGGAGAGGTCCGACTCTCTTTCGAAATTAATCAAAAAGGCGTACCTTCCCATATACGGATAGCTGATGGTTTTTCTTATCCCATAAATGATGAAATCATCCGTTTGCTCGTCGACGGTCCTCGGTGGAAAAAGGTCGATGGGATAGGAAGGGTGGAAGTGATTGTCCGTTTCGAATTAGGAAAAGAACGAAAGGATGATCGTGCTGTTTTACGTTTGGTAGACTTCGTTGAAAAATGAGCGGATATCTCCTTCTATTTTCAGGATGGCCGGGTAAGCCCCAAAATGTAAATTTTTTTTCAATTGTTCGTCGATACTGTTTCTATAACCGAAAAGATTGATTTTTGAAATCTCTTTGCCGGATGATTCCCGGGCTGATCGTAAAATCTTTTTGCAGACCTCTTTGTGCAAAGAGTAGATCAGATCGTAAACATTATGTCCCCTGACGAAAAAATAGGTATTCTCCGGGACTAAGCCTAAGTTTTCGTATTTTTCCTTTAACATATCGAGATCGGCTTTGGGATATTTACGGTGTAAATAATTTGTTTTCTGTCTGATACGTTGTTGTAGCTCTTGAAGCAGTCGTTGGGCGTTATGCCGGATGTCCGGATGGGGACCTCTCCACCGGGGAGTGATCAATTCGTTGAATTCGGAAATTGGAAAACGTTTGGGATCTGCAACGAGAAAATAGAGATGCCATAAGAAAAGTTCGTAAATAATACGGGAAAATGCCTTTATGAATCGGTCGAAATCAAAAATCGTATTGGGCAATGTGGTGATTCGTTGGCAAATTTCATTTAATCCCTTTCCGTAACAATGGTGGTTTTCGAAAGAATAAGTATAGGTTTGAAAGACAAAATGCTTTATGCTCATTTCCCGTTCTTGCAGTAAGTAGCGGTAGTCACTGTCGATGCAGATAAAAAATTTCGGTCCTAAAAATTTCAGGTATTTCAAGCATTGAGTTACTCCTTTCGTTTCGTTTCCCCTTTCGTTTCGGGAGCCTGCGATGAAGTGAAAACGGTCCCGGGGACGGAAATGATTGAATATTTTGCTCCAAAACAGGATATCATCCTTATCTTCAACATGTATGGCGGCTCGACAGCGTAACATTTGCGCATCCATCATAAAACGTTTGGCCGCATGATAATAATATTTCTCTTTATTAATATCGACAGTAGGGAACATGTAAATTAGTGCTTTAGGTGGTTTTCCATGATTTTTATTGAACGATCAGGTCCTCAATAAATACCAGTTTATCTCCCCATCCATCGCCGAACAAGCTGGGCGAATGGGTAGACGTAATGATTTGACAACAGGGATTTAATTTTTGAATCTCTTCGAACAGCCGGTATTGCCATTCGATATGAAGGGAGATTTCCGGCTCGTCCATCAATAGCACGTAAGGTTGTCCGTCCATCAGGAAAACACGCAATAGAATAATCAATAGTTGCTTTTCTCCGGAAGAGAGTTTATGAAGATGGATGGTCTCTTTGCCGTCTTTGAAGATCAACTGATTGGTCATGGGATCGATCTCTATGGTCTTCCCCGTTCCTGCAAAAAGGTGGTTGACCGTGTCATAAAAATGCCGGATCCGGGTATTTATCTCTTCCGCTTGTTCGGGGAAATTGGTCGCTTTTAACCGGTAATCCGAAAAAGAGGCATTATTCTCTCCTACGCTGTAAACAATCTCTTTCAATTCGCTTAATAACGGGCTATCTTCTTTTCCCATTTTTCGGCGGTCCTTCAAAGGAACATCAAAAGTGCTTATTTTCATGTAGTTGAAGCCGGATAATTTTTGTTTGATCTCGTTTGGCGTCGTTTGGCGATGGTAGAGAACGGCAATGTCGTCGATGATGATTTCCGCCTCGATATTGTAATTTCTCAGCCTTTTTACGTCTGCGGATAGTAATGCGTCCATTACGTTGAAAAAGGTAGTTTTCCCGCTGCCGTTGATTCCGGTCAGAATGTTAACATCCGGATTGAGGTTTTCCCATCGGAAATTGTATTTTCCCCAGACATTCCGTATCTCGATTTTTTGAATTTTATTGGCTTTCATGACAAATGGCGATTAAAAATGAACTTTGCTCCCAATCATTATCAACAAAGGTAATAAAATTTATATTTTTGTGCTGCTTTGAGGAAGATTATCATCTATATGTCGAGAATATAAATGTGTTAACAAGAAGAAAATGAAAGGGGTTTATACGATCGGATTACTTTTGGTGTCTAATATGTTTATGACTTTTGCCTGGTATGGACACTTGAAATTGCAAGAGACAAAAATAATTAGTCATTGGCCGCTTATCGGCGTAATCCTCTTTTCATGGGCGATTGCTTTTTTCGAGTATTGTGCTCAGGTTCCAGCCAACCGTATCGGTTTTGAAGGGAATGGCGGTCCCTTTTCGTTGATGCAGTTAAAGGTTATTCAAGAGGTAATCACATTGGCGATATTTATCCTTTTTTCTATGTTGTTCTTCAAAGGTGTTTCCTTTCAATGGAATCATTTGGCGGCCTGTATCTGTCTCGTTTTGGCCGTTTATTTCGTGTTTATGAAATAGAATCACGGGGCTCATCCCATTTTCCTACCTATACGGGAAGGGCCTAATGGTGCGGATGCCGTTCTATCTATCGGGTTTTCGGTCTTGCCTGTTCAAACATGAAAAACTACTTGGTCAAATCGAAACAAATGGTTACATTTGGAAGCAGGGGATCGAATTTCGCAGAAAAAAATGAAACTAAAGAGATTTTAATAACGTTTACTCTTGCTGAAAATAGGAGTTATGTTTTCAACGGAAATACAATATCAATTTAGAAAATTTTACCGGATAACAAAAACGATTTTGGAGGGAGCGGGGCGTGTCGTGTTGTTTATGGCTTCATTTGTGGCTATCTTTTTAGTCGTCTATAAATTCGGTTTTAAAGGGGCTTCGGCGTATCAGGAGGAGATTTATAGCATGTACAAAGGGATAACCAATCTCTTTTTTATTTTTCTTACCATCCGGTTCCTCCTTAATTTTAAATTATTGCGGGAAGAAAAAGGTTTCTGGTTAGAGGTCTTTTTTTTGATTGTTTTACTTGGTTTGATTATTGCCGAATACCGGTTTTCGATCCCTGAGGTGATAACGCGGAATCCGGTACTGTACCGGTTGAATCGAATCGTAACCTATACGGTCGTTTTGATTCTGAGCACGATCTATCTTTCAAAAGAGTTTTTTGTCGTGCTTAAAAGTAACGTCCGTCCCGAAATGATGTTCGTTATCAGTTTTCTGATGTTGATTTTGATCGGGACCTTCTTGTTGAAACTACCCACGGCCACTTACGAGAAAATCAGTTTTATCGATGCTCTTTTTACGGCGACAAGTGCGGTGTGCGTAACGGGATTGACGGTACTTGATACGGCAAAAGTTTTTACCCCGACAGGGGATGTGATCCTTTTATTATTGATTCAATTAGGCGGGATCGGGGTGATGACGTTTACCAGTTTTTTCGCCATGTCCTTTTTGGGGAAAACGACGTTCCGGGATCAGTTGGCTCTTAAAAACTTGTTGAACGAATCTTCCCTGAATAATATTTTCAGAACCTTGTTCTACACGGTAACGACCACCTTACTGATAGAGGCTGTCGGGGTATATCTTGTTTATTGGCAGATTCAAGATGTAGAAGGAATTCCGGATAAGTTTTTCTTTTCTCTTTTCCATGCCGTTTCGGCATTTTGTAACGCTGGTTTTTCTACTTTGCCCGGAAATTTGTATGATCCTTTGGTTCGAAATGTTTATGGATTACAAGTTTGGTTAGGTCTTCTGATCGTTTTCGGCGGCCTGGGATTTCCTATATTGTTTAATTACGGAAGTTATTTTAAATATAAGTTACGGTGTTTTTTAGTGTATTTGTTTCATGGAAAACGAAAAGTTGAGTATAGGGCTCATATCGTGAGCACCACTACTCGGATCGTGTTGCCGACAACTCTGGCCTTATTGGTGTTGGGAATGGTGTTCTTTTTGTTTTTTGAAGATGGTAATACCCTGGAAGGTCTCTCCTGGCAAGGAAAGTTGGCAACCTCGTTTATGGCTTCCGTGACGACTCGAACGGCAGGATTTAATAATGTGGATATGGCTGCGTTACATCAGGCTACGATTTTTCTATTTATCTTATTGATGTGGATCGGAGCTTCTCCGATGTCTACGGGCGGGGGGATAAAAACGACCACCTTCGTTATCGCTTTAAAGAATGTTATCGCTATTCTGCGGGGAGAAGATAGAGTGGAGATCGGTAAGAGACAATTAACCCGCTTAAACGTGAATCGGGCTCAGGCGATTATCTTTTTGTCTTTGGCGTGGACGGCTTTGACCGTTATGCTGCTTTTGATACTGGAACCTCAGGGGAGGTTTGTTCAAATCGTATTTGAAGTTTTTTCTGCTTTGGGAACGGTAGGGCTTTCGTTGAATTTTACCCCGTCTATGAGTGATGCGGGAAAAATAATCATTAGCCTCACGATGTTCGTGGGGCGGGTTGGATTGATTACGTTGTTATCGGGTGTCGTCAAGCAGCGGCAGGAGAAGCTGTACAGGTATGCGGACGATACGGTGATTTTATAAATACGAATGAAGTTAATGTTTGAATGATATGAAGTGCATTGTTATTGGATTGGGACATTTTGGACTGGCTTTGTCACAGCGTTTGACGGCTTTGGGACATGAGGTGATCGGAGTTGACAACGATTTGAATAAAATCAATCAGTACAAGGACAGCATTACGACGACCATTGCCTTGGATGTTCGGAGCGAACAGGCTTTGGGATCTTTACCTTTGAAAAATGTGGATATCGTGTTTGTGGTCATCGGTAAGGATTTCGGTACCTCTTTGTATGTACTTGCCCTGTTGAAACAATTTGCAGTCAAGCGTATCGTTGCCAGAGCCATGTCGGAGGTTCACAAAACGATTATGGAGACGATGGGTATCACGGAGATTATCAATCCGGAGTGGGAATATGCCGATTTTTTTGCCCTGAAGGTAGAGTTGGCAACGACCATCGATTCTTACGTGGTCGATACCGATCACGTGATTATCGAATGGGAAGTTCCTGCCGGATTCGTCGGCCGTAAATTAGGCGATGTGGATTTCGAGCGGGAGTTCGGTTTGAAATTGATAGTCCTGAAACGTTTACAGGAAAAAGAGGATAAGCCTACGGTTCTTCCCGAGCTGCCAAGTGATCTGATACTTGAAAGAAGGGATATTCTGGTGCTTTTTGGATTACACAAGAACTTCCGGAAGTTAGGAATTCAGTTGCAATAAGTAATTTTTTAAAATATCCCCATTCCGGAACTCCTGTAAAAGAAAAGGATCTTTTTCGAACTCCTTTTTTACATTTTCCAGTTCCTTTTCCGTTTGTAAACCCGGAATAACGGTTGTCCGAAAAAGATACTCTATACCTGAAGCCCGAATGATACGAATAGACACTTTTATTTTGTCCAGCAATTCGGAACTTATATTCGGGCTTATTTTCCGGTAGGCAGTTAGGTTTAACGCGGATTTTACGTCCATGGCAATCGCATCGATCCGTTTCCCGGCAATAAGTTCCCGGAGAAGGTCGGGATTGCTCCCGTTCGTGTCCAATTTTATGTCGAACCCTAACTTTTTTATTTTTTGGACAAAAAGAATAAGGTCAGGTTGAAGGGTTGGTTCGCCTCCGGAGATAACAACTCCGTCCAACCATTGTCGACGTTTGGACAGAAACGAAAATAGTTCCGCTTCTGTCCATTTTTGATTTTTCGTGAAAAGTTCCGGTAGAACAAGGGAGGGATTGTGGCAATAACCGCACCGGAAATTGCATCCCTGGGTAAATATAACGGCGGTCACTCTCCCTTCCCAATCGATCAGGCTCTGTTTAATCAATCCTCCGATTCGCATATCGCAACTTCTTCCGTGATACTGTTGTCAAAATGTTTCCGGTCGTCAAACTCGGCCCGTTTTCCGTTGTTCCATTGACTCACTGGTCGCATGTAGCCGACGATCCTGCTGTATACTTCCGACTTCGCTCCGCATTGGGGGCAGGTAAAATGTTCTCCGGCGACGTAACCGTGGGAAGGACATATGCTGAAGGAAGGCGAAAGCGTGATATAGGGCAACCGGAATGCGGAAGTTACTTTCCGTATCATGTTTTTGGCGGCTTGGGCGGAAGTCCGGTGTTCCCCGGTAAAAACGTGGAAGACGGTTCCTCCGGTATAAAGGGTTTGAAGCTGATCCTGTTGTTCGAGCGCTTCGTACAGGTCTTCCGTAAAATGTACCGGTAAATGGGTGGAATTCGTGTAATAAGGTTGTGCTCCCTTTTCGAATTCTTTCCGGTTGGCCACGATAATGTCCGGATACGCGGCCGTGTCCAGTAAAGCAAAACGGTAAGAGGTACTTTCTGCCGGAGTGGCTTCCAAATTATAGATGTTGCCGGTCTCCTCCTGAAATTCGGTTAAGATGTCCCGCATGAAAAGCATTGTTTTTTGAGCGAATTCTATGCCGTCCGAATGGGTGATAGGTACTCCTAAGAAATTGAGGCAGCATTCGTTCATTCCGTTTATCCCGATGGTAGAGAAATGGTTTTTCCAGAAACAGCCGTAACGTTCGTATACGTGTCGGAGGTAGTATTTGGAATAGGGATAAAGTCCTTTTTCGGTATAACGTTCAATGACTTTTCGTTTGATCTCCAGGCTGTCTTTGGCGATTTCCATCAAATAACGTAGACGTTGATAAAAGTTTTCTTCCGATACGGATTCATAACCTAAACGAGGCAAATTGATAGTAACGACACCCACGGACCCGGTAAGCGGGTTGGCAGCAAACAGTCCTCCTCCCCGTTTCATCAATTCCCGTTTGTCCAAGCGTAAACGGCAGCACATGCTGCGGACATCGTCCGGTTTCATATCGGAGTTCACGAAATTGGAAAAATAGGGAATTCCGTATTTGGCCGTCATCTCCCATATCCCTTCGTATTCAGGATTGTTCCAATCGAAATCCGGAGTGATATTGTAGGTCGGGATAGGGAAGGAGAAGAGACTGCCGGAAGCATCACCTTCGTACATTACTTCGGCAAATGCTTTATTCAATAAAGTGACCTCCGCTTGGAAGTCGCCGTATACTTCTTCCTTGATTTCTCCGCCGTGGACAATCGGTTCGTTTTTTAAGAAATCCGGAACAGTTAAGTCCATGGTGATGTTGGTAAAAGGAGTTTGGAAGCCGACGCGTGTCGGTACGTTTAAGTTAAACAGAAACTCCTGTAAGCATTGTTTTATCTGTTTGTAGTCCAATTGATCGTAGCGGATATAAGGAGCCAGGAAGGTATCGAAATTGGAGAAGGCCTGAGCCCCGGCGGCTTCTCCCTGCATGGTATAGAAAAAGTTGACAATTTGTCCTAAAGCTGTCCGGAAATGCTTGGCCGGTTTACTTTGGGCTTTTCCCTCAACACCCCTGAAACCGACCGTTAGTAAGTCTTTCAGATCCCATCCGACACAATACACGCTTAAAAATCCGAGATCGTGAATATGAAGGGCCCCGCTTTTGTGAGCTTCGGATATTCTTTCCGGATAGAGATTGTTTAACCAGTAATTGGACGTGATTTGGGTGGAGATATGTTGATTTAACCCTTGTAGAGAATAGGACGAATTAGCACTCTCTTTTACTTTCCAGTCGCTTAATGTCAGGTAATCGTCCATCACTTCGATATTGGTAAGCAATACCTTGGAGTTCCGGATCTGTTCATGTTGTTTCCGGTAGAGCAGATAAATTTTCAATAAATTGAAATCTCCGTGTTGAAAGAGTACCTGTTCAACCGTGTCCTGTACGATCTCCACGTGAGGAATGACTCCTTCCGGGGTGTCGGTTTTTAGAATTCCAATCACCTTGTTGCAGAGTTCGCGTGCTGTTTTACGATGAGGGTTTCCCGTTGCTCGCGTGGCTTTAAAAATCGCTTGTTCGATTTTCTCCGCTTTAAAATCGCAAATCTCCCCGTTGCGTTTTACAATTTTTGAAAAAGAGCTGTTTTCGTTCATTCTTAAAGGTTTTAGTAATGAATAAATAAATTTACTATAACCTTGGGTAAAATGAGAATAGTCTGATAGGCAAGCCTTCTCCTCACTTTTCACCCGAAAGTTACGGATATATCGCAATCGGCAGGTCTTCTGACTCGCTATTTTCGACCTCCTTCCCATCGGTTACCCGACAGTGGATCTCTTGATCGAAAAACAAAAAAAGCTTACAGCTACGGGTATAGTCCCGGATTTTCACCGGATTCCCTATTAATCACAAACGTGAACCGAATGCATGACGAAAGTAAGTAAAAATAAGATAGGATATATCGTAATTTTTATTTTTAACAATAATTCTGAGTGAGATATATTGTTAATAAACTTATATTAAGTTATTTGTGTATATGAATGGGGAAATTTTGTATGATATTTATTTGATAAAGTTTTCATTTTTGGGAAACATTTTAGTCTGAATATTCTTTTGGGCAATCCTTGCAATGAGATCCCGGTGCTTCAAATTCCAACGTGGCATGAATGATGTCGATATGTTCCAATTCATGTTTTAAATCGCATTTTACGGTTTCCATTTGGGACATGTCATCGATGACGACGTGTACGGTAAGAGCGGTTTCTGTCGTGCTTAAAGCCCAGATATGCAAATGATGAAATCCTTTTACCCCGCGAACAGAGGCAATGGTTTTTTCGACCTGCCTGTAATCGGTTCCGGCGGGAACCCCGTCTAAGGACAAGCGAATGCTGTCTCGCAGCAGTCCCCAGGTGGAATAAACGATGATGACGGCAATTCCGATCCCGATAAGCGGATCGATGATATTCCATCCCGTGTTGGCGATAATCAATCCGGAGACCACAACACCGATGGAGACCAAGGCATCTGCTGCCATATGTAGATAAGCTCCTTTTACGTTCAGGTCCTTTTCTTTATCTTTCATAAACAACCAGGCCGTGATCCCATTGATGACTACTCCGACTCCGGCAACCCAGGCGACGGCGTCTCCGTCGACCGGTTGAGGGTGGAATAGTTTGTTGATGCTTTCTCCCAAGATGAAGCCTACGGCAATCAACAGGATGACGGCATTTAAAAGGGAGGTTAAGACCGTGCTTTTTTTGTAGCCGTACGTGTATTTGGTATTGGCTTGTACGCGGGAAAGCCGGAAAGCCAGCATGGCCAATACAAGACTGAAGACATCGCTTAAGTTGTGTCCCGCATCCGAGAGTAAGCCCAAAGAATTAAACCAGAATCCGGCAACGAATTCAACGACCACGAAAGCCGTGTTTAACGTGATCCCTATGATAAAAGCTTTATTTAGACTGGTGATTTTATGGTGGTGATGTTCGTGCGTATGTTCCATATCTTTTTGGTTATGCCAATAAAATTAAACTTAAGGCCATGATTCCCATCCCGGAGATAAGTCCGTAAATGGAGATGTGGTGTTCTCCGTATTCCCGGGCAGCAGGAAGTAATTCATCTATGGAAATAAAGACCATGATGCCTGCGACGGCTGCGAAGATGCATCCCATCAGGACGGGCGACATAAAGGGCATGAGTACTAAATAAGCCAGAAGAGCACCGGTCGGTTCCGCCAGGCCGGACAGAAGGGAATAACGAAATGCCTTTTTACGATCTCCGGTTGCATGGTAAATAGGAACGGAAACGGCAATACCTTCCGGGATATTGTGGATGGCGATGGCGACGGCGATAGCAATTCCTAAAGTCGGGCTTTCCACTGCAGCCGTGAAAGTAGCGATACCTTCCGGGAAGTTATGGATGCCGATGGCCAGGGCCGTCATCAGTCCCATGCGCATCAATTTTGTATCCTTGGGGGGAGGGGTATCCATGCTTTCTACGGAACGAACTTCATGAGGATTTTCAAAGGAAGGTACCAGACGATCGATGATACCGATCAATGACATTCCCGCGAAGAAGCAGAGGACCGTCATGGTCATACCGTATTTTGAACCTAACTCGGCCGTAAGGGAAGTTTCCGCCTGTTGGAAGATTTCCACGAAAGAGACGTATATCATTACTCCCGCGGAGAGTCCCAGCGAAAAGGAGAGAAAACGTTTGTTCGTGTGATGGGTGAAAAAAGCGATCAGGCTACCGATACCGGTTGCCAATCCTGCAAGTAAAGTCAATAATAACGGAATAAATAAACTTTCTTTCATGAATTCGATATTATCCGGATTATACCCGATGTTTTTCCGGAGATTTCGTTTGATTTATTTTACAAAGATAGATTTTTTACGGGTATGAAAAAGCCTCGGTAAAGAAAATGAAAATTCATTTTTTGAACATGGGATGGACGTTTTCGGAGTTCCGCGGAGCCATCGTTTCTCGGGAAGGTTTAAATTAGGGTAGGGATTTTAAAAGATCGGTCAACTCTTCGAACGAGTGTACGGGGATTTTTTCTCCCCCGGAGGGAAGGAAACTCATCTCCCGGGCCGTTTTCAGTTTTAATATCGGGTAAAGAGTGGAAGGGTGGGGAGGGGAAAGACAGGTGTAATGGTTTCTGTTTAAAGCGTTGATAGCCCAATGTTTTAAGGTTTCGTCTTCCGCCTCGACGATGATATGGCGATCTCCCCGTATGGGCGGATAATAGTTTCCCTGGGCACGGTCGAATTTTATTTTTTCCCGATCGAATAGCGTATCCATGCTGTTATCGAAAATCAGGTCTTCCGTTACCCCGCGACGCAATCCTTCCGTTTTCGATAGCAACCATAGCCGATCCGCCAGCATAAGGGCTTGTTCTATATCGTGGGTAGATAACAGAATCGTTTTTTGTTGTCGGTAAGCAAGGGTATGCAGGAGTTGCATGATCTCTATTCGGCTCGTTACGTCTAAAAAAGCGGTGGGTTCATCTAAAAGAATTACCGGACATTCCTGAACCAATGCTTTGGCTATCATCGTTTTTTGTCGTTCTCCGTCGGATAGTTCGGCAACATAATTATTGAATTTGTTTTCTATTCCCACGGAACTCATAGCCTCTTCGATGATTTTATGATCACGTGCATGGAGTCGTCCGAAAAATCCGGTATGCGGTTGACGCCCTAAAGAGATTAATTCATAGACGGTCAATCCTCCGGCCTGTGTCCGGTCCGTGAGTACTACCCCTATTTTTCGGGAACGCTCTTTTTCCGAATAGTCGGATAAAGGTTTCCCTTCAAGCTGCACTTCTCCCGTTAATGGGGGTTGGAATGATGCGAGTGTACGTAAAAGCGTGGATTTACCGGCCCCGTTGGGTCCCAACAGACAAACTAATTCTCCTCTACGGAGTTCGAAAGAGAGGTGTTGCTGGATTGGATTCGTCTCTTTCCGGCCTTTCTTATATCCGATGGTCAGGTCCCGCGACCGTATGATGGGATTATTTTGCATATTAGTTGAAGTATTGGAT
The DNA here is from genome assembly GCF_024741215.1 of Gabonibacter chumensis. Classification (NCBI taxonomy): domain Bacteria; kingdom Pseudomonadati; phylum Bacteroidota; class Bacteroidia; order Bacteroidales; family Porphyromonadaceae; genus Gabonibacter; species Gabonibacter chumensis. The sequence goes on from NZ_JANSKB010000001.1 coordinate 856,556, forward strand.
CTTGCGTTGTTTAATGATGACGTAAATGATGACAGGGGCTCCCAACACCGGCGTTACGGCATTTAACGGGATGATGCCCGATTCCCCCGGTAATACGCATATCAGATTACATAATAGGGCAATGGCCCCTCCGAGCAGCATGGTGTTCGGAAGGAGAGAATTATGGTTCGAGGTGCCCAACAGGAGTCGTGCGACATGAGGAACGGCTAAGCCGATAAAAGCGATAGGACCGCAAAAGGCCGTTGTGGCTGCTGTTAATAGCCCGGTAGCGATCAGTAGCATATTACGGATGCGGCGGATGTTTATACCTAAGTTCTCGGCATATCGAGTACCTAACAGAAGAGCATTCAGGGGTTTTGTCAATGATAAGGAGAGAAGCAATCCGACGAGACAGGTAGCGGAGAAAAAGGGCAATTGTTCCATAGATACTCCGCTGAAATTTCCCATCCCCCATATAATATAAGAGTGTACCCCTTCCGCCGTGGCAAAAAAGTTCAACAGGGCAATGACGGAAGAAGCTATATAGCCGATCATAATACCGATAATTAACAACATGGTATTGCTTTTCGTCAGTGTAGAGAAAAACAGGATCATTCCCATGACTACCATGGAACCGATAAAAGCTCCCAGAATGACGGAAAAAAAACCGGATAAATCGAACACGCCCGCTGAAATAATGCCTCCTCCCAATAACATGACAAGGGCGACTCCCAGGCTGGATCCGGTCGTAATTCCTAAGATGGAAGGACCGGCTAAAGGATTGTTGAAGGCTGTTTGTAACATCAAACCGGAAGCCGCTAATGCCGCTCCGCATAATAGGGCCGTAATACATTGGGGAACGCGGGATTCCCAAATAATAAATCTCCAACTCGCTTTTTCGACTTCCTGTCCGCACAAGATGTCCCAAACGGCATCAACGGGTATATGGACGGAACCTATGATCAGGTTACCATACAACAACACGAGGATGGTACCTGTTAGTAATATTCCGAATTTTCGGCCGGGAGATGTCATGTGTGAGGTATTCATTCCTTCAGTTTTTGGAAATAATATGCTTGATAATCTTTCACTAATTCAGGATGAAAAATACGTATCAGGTCTTTTAATAATAATTCGGGGTGGAAGGGCGACTCTTCGTAAAAAGCGACCTTACCCGTGTTGCATCCGTACACGTTCTTCTTTCTGAAGGCTTTGAATCTGGCGTAGGGAGCGTAATCCGATTTTAATTCGCGAAGAGTCTTGTCTGTTTGCTGATTGTATTTTATCAGCCAAAAATCGGCATCGTGTCCCTTGTCGAAAACGACTTCGAAGACCAGGGGAATGGATCCGCTCCGGGGGTCGTCGCTCCATAGATAGCGGGCGCCGGCATCCGAATACAGTTGTCCCATCGTGCTTTTTCCACCCGGCACGTACCAGGCCGATCCGCTTTTTAGTTCGCTGATAACGGAGGGTTTTGACGGTGCCGTCAGGGCCAGTTGACATAATCGCTTATACTCTTTTGTTACCGCTGAAAAGAGAGAGTCTGCTGTTGCTGCCTGTCCGAATAGTAATCCGTAAAAGCGCATCCATTCCGCCCGTCCCAAGGGAGAGGTTTCCATGTAATCGGCACATTCGATGACCGGTACGTTCAATTTTTCAATTCGTCCGTGGCCGCCGCTATTTTCGAAAGGAGAGAGTAAGATGGCATCCGGGTGAATGTCGATGATTTTTTCGATATCGGGATTCATACTGCTTCCCAAATCGGCGATTTTCCCTGAGGAACATCCTTCTTGTATTTCCGGTATTTTGATATACTGGAGATCGCAAACACCGACGATACTTGTTATCGAACCCAATTGCCGAAGCAGGCTGCAATGGACGGAAGAGTAGACGATCGCCTTAGACAACGGGATTTTCACTACGGTTCCTTCCGGGAGATGAGTCGGAACTTTTTTTTCTTTCGGAACCAAAATGTAAGTATGTAATATCTTAGTAGTATCCCAGGGATTACGCAGTTGGACTATCGTGTAGTCTTCGATCGGGAACAGCACGAGATTCTCGGCGTATTTCAGAGGGATCGGAGACCCGGTAGCGTTCGAACCGGATGGTTGGTTTTTGCAGGAAAAACAAAGAAGAATAAGACCGACGAATAGGATATGAATCTTCATAGATATAAAAATAGATAAATATAGTGTGATTGTCCTGCCTGTTTTTTCAGGCAGGACTTTTCTATCAGGGTTTATCCCATAAGCCATTTTCCATATCTTGGAAAGTCGGATCGTATCCGTTACCGGAAACCTTCCATTGGGCTGCATCCAAAGAGGAGATGACGCCTTCTATTCCTTTAAATGAGGTCAACATCATGTTGTGTTGAATTTTAATACTGCCTACGCTCTTCAAGGAACTGAAACCGTTTAGGGCGGTTATGTATTTGTTGCTGTAGTAAGAGCTGAAACCGCATAAGGCAAACAGGCCGCCCACGCTTTGCAGTTTGGGAGCCTGAACATCCGACATATTGCTTTGATAGTTTGCCGTGGTTATATTGAAATCACCTTCTACCGTTTCCAATACCGGGAATGCTAAGATATCGACGTTGACTCCTTCTGCTTTTATACTTCCTAATTTTTTCAAAGCGGATAAATCGAGCGTGATCTTATTCTGGATTTGGATATCCAGCTTTCCGCCGATTTCCGTTAACCGGGGTAAATTGAAGCTTCCTGTAAGGCCGTAGACCAATAACGTGAAATCGCCGTTTACTTTTTCAATATCCAACGTTCTGTCCTGATCCGGTATATTGATGTAATACTTCAATCGGTCGACCTCTTTAATCCCTTTTATAAGGATATTGGATGTGGTGACATTGATGTAGCCCGGGAAAATTTCTTTACCGGTTAAGGTCGCTTCATTTTTTATCCCTTCGAATTCCATTGAAGTAAGATTTTCCAAATTCGAAATATTTACATCTTTCAGGGCATCATTATTTTTGATAGCCAATTGGGGAACTCTTTTTAATGAGGAGAAATCGGAGAATGACTCAAAAGGTACGGAGTAAATAGTTAAGGTACCTCTTACCTCTTTAAGAGAGGAGAACCCGTTTAGGCGAGTAATCAACGGGAGCCTGTACATCCAAAAATCTCCTCCCACGTAAGAGAGCGCTTTCAATCCGTCTAAATTTTCCACTGCCGATAAGTTATCCAGGGTGAATTTTCCACCGATGAATTCCAGCGCTTTCAATCCGTCCACGTTTGTGATCTTACTGATATCGGAAAGATTCAACTCTCCGTCGACTCTTTTTAACGAGGATAGATCCAGTTCGACCAAAGAACGATCGGAAGATAGATTCAATGCGCCCCAAATCTTTTCCACCTTAGGTGCTGAAAGGGTTTCCAAGGTCGAGAGCGATCCCAAAGTAACACTTCCCCCAATATTGGTTAACTTGGGAAAGTTTATGGTTACGATCTTACTCTGACTGCTTTCTACATATAACGTTTGGGCGATATCTTTTAATTGGGGGAGGTTTACCTCTTCCAGTCCGGTCCCTTTGTTGATGCGTATGGCCCCGACCGATTCTAAATTTTCTAATCCTTCTAAATTCGTCCCGCCGTATGTAGAGTTAATGATGAGGTCGTATTTTACTTTCCGAAGTTTGGCCAAGGGAGCCAGAGAGGTGACGGTTTCCTCGCCTTCTGCTTCTCCGATGGTCAGACTTCCGTTTACTTCATTTATGTCCTGTGCGGCGAAGGCTTCCAGATCGGCTTGGGTTGCCAATACGACATTGCCTTCATGAGCGACGGATCTCTTCTCTACGACATAAGTATAGGTACGTTTATTCCCGTTATACGAAGTAACCGTAAACGTCTGTTTGATATTCCATGCCTGGACTTCCGAAAGGGACGGAGAGAGGGTAGCGTTTTCACTGGTCGTAATGGCGGCGGAAATGCCGTCGAAAGTAAAATTTTCGGGAACGATCAGTTTGATGCTGTCCCCGTGAATTGTCGTGTGCAGTAAAGCTTCTCCTTGTTTCAGACGAAAGGAGGTTATATAGTTGTCTCCTCCCGTGAAATCACTTTCGTCGTCGCTACAACTCGTCACGAAAAGCGAGATAAACAAAAAGAAAAAAACTCTTTTTATAGATAACAGTTGCATATTCTTTTTCATTTACGAATTAAACTTCAATTTTGGTTGGGTGCTGTCCATTGGCCGTTTTGTAACATTTCGAGTGTCGGATTGTACTTGTTTTTCTCCGTTTTCAAACTGGAAATGCCCGGAATCGCCTGTTTTAAGCCTAAAAATGATACCAATGCTGCCTGACTGGTGATCTCGACCTCTTTTACGCTCGCGAGAGCAGAGAATCCGTCCAGATGGGTCAATGCCTTATTGGTATAATAACTACTGCTCGTGTTTAGTGTCAGTTTATTACCAATGCTTGTTAAAGCCGGCATTTCGATGGAGGCAAAAGAGTTGCTATAGTCGGCCGTTGAGATGGTCATATCTCCGCCGACTGCTGTTAAGGCCGGTATTTCCAGGGCGAAGTTTTTGGAGAAATTGTTGATCTTCAAATTTGCTCCGACCTTTGCAAGCAAGGGTACTCCGAATTCGGTTAAGCTACTCAGGCTTGACTTTAAGGTGAAGTTTCCGGATACCTCTGTCAGATGCGGAAATTTTAGTGTCTTAAGTGAACTTGTATTTGCAGTAAGATCCCCGTTGATTTTGGTTATGCCTTGGGCGTCGATGTTGTATAAGGCATATCCGTTTAAATCCAAGCCTCCGATCTCTTCTATACCTTCCAATAAGGGGAACAGATTATCTGTTTGGGAGATAGAGGAGGTGCATTCCAGACGAAGGATACCGTTGAATACCTTGTCTCCGATTACTTTAGCGGTGGCTAATGTTTTGTTCAACAGGTTGAGTGTCGCGATGTCCAAGCCTTTGATATGGATCTCGGTTATATTATTCAGATTAGATAACTTTAGTTCGTTGATTTTCTTTAAAGTTGCCGGGGCTTCGAATTTTTCAAAATGGGTTATGGACTGAATCGTGAATATGCCTCCGATCGATGCCAGAGCCGGGAACCCGTCTAAATTTTCCAGGTGGGACAAGCTTTCGAGGGTTAGGTTACCGGTTATTTCGCGGAGGAGAGGAAATTTGCAGGCAAGAATGGAGTTATTTCTTAATTTGATCTCTGCAACCTGTTCCAGTACGGGCATCTCCAGTTCGAGGATTTGACAATACCTGATATCCAGTGTCCCGGAAACCTCTTGTAAAGCGGGAGTGTTTAATATCTTAAGCGTGGCCTTGGAAGTATTGGCAAAAATAGACATTCCTCCGCACCTTTCTAAAGCGGGTAGATCGATCCGCTCCACCTTTTCCAGTTTTTCGATGGAGAAATTGGCTCCGATTCGGACTAAATTAGGGAAATAGATAGTCGGAATCAAAGAGAGAGAACCTGAAGAGGTATAGGTCAGGCCTCCTTCTATTTCTTCCAACGCGGGGAACTCTGTTTGAGCTAAATTTCCTGAAACATTCAAATGACGTCCGATACGGTTTAGCTTGGGACACACGATTTGTTCTACCTTCGCGTGATTTACCGTAAAGTCTTTTCCCACGGAAATCAGGTTCGGAAACTCTATCAGTTCCAGGTTTTTGCCTGCCTGGATAGAGACTCCTCCCACTCTCTCCAAATTCTCTAATCCCAACAGATCTTTTCCGGTATACCGGTCATTGACGATCAAATCGTATCGTATCTCCCGAAGGTTATGTAACGGAACTAAAGAGGTGATCGAGTCTTCGCCGGAAGTCGATGCAATGATCAGATTTCCGTTGATTGCCGTGATTCCGTTTGTTTCGAATGCATTAACCTCCTCTTGTGTCGTGAGTTGTACGCTTCCTTCCAGTACGGATTGTTCTTTTTTTACCAGATAGTAATAGACTCTTTGTTCTCCGTTCGCGGCATTGACTTTAAAAAGCATTTGTTCGTCCCATTTGTCGATCTCTTCCGGGGAGGGTGTAATACGTGCCCGTTCGCTCAAAGTCAGTTCTGCCTTGGCCCCTTCCAGTGAAAGAGCCGCGGGGGCTGTGATGATGATACTGTCGTTGATCAACTCTGCTTTTAAAGAGCTACTGCCTTGTGTCAAAATAAAAGAGGTGATGTAATTATCCATTCCGGTAAAGGGATCGTCCTTGTCGTTACATCCCGTGATTCCGAGTACGGCAAAGAGCATGAAAACCGCCCCTGTTATATTCCATTTTTTCATATTCATGATCATTTATTCTTTAAGTGATAATCGTAGGCTGCACAACACTCGGTGGAAAGTTCTCCGATGCTTTCCGCTTTGGAACTTATTCCGGTTTGTACCATGACAAAATCGATGTATTTTAGTTTTATAGGGGTTCCGTCGCGTTGAACGGCATTACCGATGTCGAAACAATCTTTATTTGTTCCGTAGTTATCCACGTATCCCCATTCGTAATCCCGATTGTACCAGATTCCTCCGACATTCTCGGTAAGGGGAGCCAGTTTGGTACCATATAGGGTATAGCTGTTCCCTTGGATAAACATCGGAAAGTAATAGTCCTGGGAGTGGTAGCTATTGATATCCACACTTCCGGTTTTTCCTTCGTTGTCGACCCAGATTACGTTGGCATGAGCCTCTTTCGGTTTATAGTAGGTTATGGCGTATTGGCGGGTGGTTTGTTCCGGGGTGGCGCTTCCTTTCAATTCGTACCATGTATCGTTCGGTAGTCCGTCTCCGTTTTCATCCTGCATGACCCATACGATAGCCGGTTCCGAATTACCGGAAAAAGCATTTCCCTTAATTTCTAAATCATATTCGCCTTCTTTGTTCTCCACGCTATGGTCGAAGCCCATGACGATGTATCCCCCGTAAGCCCCGAGGAAAGTGTAACTCTCGTTGGTAAGTATGGAACGGGCATCGTTTAAAGCTTGGGTGAAAGTAGAACCGATCTGGTATGAATTGAATTGATTCGGTGCGGGGATATATTCGAAAATGTCGGTTACCTTTGCAGAACTTGAGGCGGTGATCGTCCGACGATGGGTCTCCTCCGGTTCCGTACAGGTAATATCGGCTTCTGCAAATACTGTTTTTTCTCCCTCTTTTACAGAGACTTTAAGACGATAGGTTTTCTGTTGCGTAGGTTCAAAAGTGAAAAATACCGATTTTTCGTTTTGTACGGTTCCGTCCACACTCCATTCATAAACAGCGTTGGGGGAAATACCGAATGTGGTCGGAGATAAAACTAACTTTCTTCCTTGAGGAACCGTGAATTGGGGAATCCGGTTGTCCGAGGGAGTCCGGTAACGGCCGTCGCTAAAGATCAATTGTGCTTCTATGACGGATAAGACCATCACTTTATTCATGTAAACAGCCTCTCCGTCTTCGTTTTTTACGGTCAAAGCCAATTGGTATTCTCCTGCTTCGGGTTGATTGAAGATGAGTACGCTGTCCGTACCGGATATTTTTCCGTCTACTCGCCAGAGATAACTGGCACCTTCACTGTTCTCTACTGCGGGGGCTATCGGATAATCGATCCCGGCAAACGGTGCAAGGGAGCCGTTGATGGAGACCACGGGAAGGGCTTTCTCTACCACGGAGATTTTTACCTGTTTTTCTATACTTCCGTTATCCGCATCCAATCGAAAGTTGACAAAGCTCTCGCCGATTTGCTTGCCGAAGAACAGGAATGTCGTATCGGTGGAGACGATCTCGCCGTTTATCTTCCAGGAATAGACAGGATTTACGGCATCTTTTATTTTTGCTTTTAACGTGATCTCTTTACCGATTTTGACTTTATATTCTCCACTTCCGTTGTTGAAAGTCACGTCAGGAGAACCGATATGTACCTTATCGTCGTCGGAACAGGATTGAAGGGTTCCGAGGAAAAGGCCCCATAACAAGAGGATAAGTAAGAATTTGTTTTTTTTCATAATGAGCGATTTTTATTTTAAATCTTTCAATGGTTTTGTGGTAAAAACGATGTGTGCCGGAATATCTCCCGTGGTCACTTCCCATTTTTTCTTACCGTCCGGGGTAAAACAATACAGAGTGCCCGGGGTGACATAATCTTTGGCGTCAGAAATGTATATCTCTCTGGTTCTCGGATCTACGGCCAAAGAGTAGGGGACCTTTATCGATAGTTCCGTTCCGTCCTTGATAAAGTTTCTGGTTACGATACGTTTTGTTTTGGTATTGTATATGGCATAGGTGACCGTATTCTTTTCGGTGATTTTGCTGTATTCCGTGCTGTAGGCGTAAAGCGAATCCCCGCAAAGGTATAGCTCGCTTGCCGGGAAATTCAGAACGTCGGTGACGATGTCTTTTCTGGGATCGATGACATAGGTGTTGGAGTGTATGTTTTTATAGTCTCCCCGGGAGGTAACATAGATATTGGCATTCCGGTCGATTTTCATTCGGTGGAGGTTGATGGCTACCGGAATTTTTTTAATCTCTTTAAAACTGTTCAGGTCGATGACCGATACCGTATTGTCGTAGTTGGGAAAGCGATACCCTCCGGAGTTGGCCGCGTATAGTTTATTTCCGGCAATGACCATCTCTTCCGGTTGATACCCCACGGTACAGGAGTCGAGTATTTGCAGGGTAGCCGTATCCACTTTGGCTACATACCCTAACCGGGCGTTAGGATCTATTTCTATTTTTCCGGCATAAGAGCTGACATAGGCGTATCCTTTGTCGAATACGATGTATCGGCAATTCGGAATAGAAATTGTTCCGATATGCTTGGCCGTATTGACATCCATAACTTCCACCAGGTTGGAGGCATTGATAACCGCGTATAATTTGTTTCCGTAAATTTGAATGTCGTTTCCGACGTCTCCGAGTTCTTTTACAACCGAAGGATTTCTTTCCGGAAAGATATTTTTATGGTATTTTCCGGTCGTGTAGTCGAAGTAGTCCAAAGTGGCTTTATTGCTGCCCATATTTCCTTCGTTCAACAGAAAGAATCCTTTGATGGGACCGGAGACCGAATCGCTTGGCGCTACTTGGGTGATAACCGAAGAGATGATCTCTTCATCATCGTTCCGGCAGGAAGAGAGTAAAAAGGCTCCTGCCAGAAAGAACATGCACACGTAAAATTTTAGTTTGCTCATACTTAAAAAATTGATTTGTTAGATTTCTATATTTATCGTAAATTTCACATTGGTACCCGGCATGGGATAGCATTGTACCACTTCGTATTGCTGGTTCAATAGGTTATTGACCTCTGCCGTCAGACGGACTTTCGTTTTTTTCCATAAAAATGTTTTGGATGCGGAAAGATCGTTGGTATACCACTCTTTAGCTTCGTTTTCCGGGATATTGGCACTCGCCTCATACCGTTTCCCGGTATAGATGAAGCTGTAGTTTAACTCCCAGCTTTTATAGCTGCCGTTCAGAATGATAGATCCGCTATGCCAGGGAATATAGGGGATTTGGTCTCCGTAATAGGAGCCTCCCGGCTTGGAAAAGTCTTGTGCTTTCTGATACGTATAATTGATTCGGGCGTCCAGTAACCATTGTCGGCTAAAACTCCAATGGGATTGTAAAGCTACGTCCAGTCCCCGTATTTCTACTTTTCCCAGATTGACCATCGTCCAGCGGAATTGGTTGGAGGTCGGCATGGCGATAATCTTATCCGTCACCTCGTTATAGTATCCGTCAACCTGCATTTCGAACCCTTTTAGAGCGGAAAGGGTATAGTTTCGGGCGTAAGTTATTCCGACATTGTATTGGGTGGTGTATTCCGGATTCAGGTCTTTGTTTCCGATAAAGGTATAATACAGGTCGTTTAAGGTCGGCATCCGGAAAATATGTTTGTAAAAGGCTCTGAAATTCAAATCTGTTTCTTTCCACGGTTGCCAGGAGAGAATAACGGTAGGTGTATATTCCTGTTTGCTGCCTGCGGCGGCATTTTTAACTTCGGTTTCGTCGTTGACGAAAGTTCCTAACAAGCTTGCCTGTATGTTTAAACGTTGGAGATGAATGGCGGTAGCAATGGCTATTAATCCGGTATACCGGGTAGGATAGACAAAATCGACGAGGTCTGCATTCAATTTATTCCATTGGAAATCGGCAGATAAATTTAGATTCCATCCGGGAAGAACGTTGAACAGGTTGGCGGAAGAAAGATATACCTCTTGTTGGCGATAGTGGTTGTTTACATACATCGTAGAAACGTCCAAGCGGGGATCGGAAAGATAATGCAGGTAATCGTAAGCGTATTTACCGTTGATAAGCATGCTGTAACGGTTGAAGTACTTTTTAAAAGAGCCTTGTAGAAAAAAATTGGAATCCCATTGTCGATCCTGATTTTTAAATTTCCCGGGCTCTTCACGTACGGAGGCTCCGGGATATCCTCTTTCCGAATGATAGAAATAAGCTTTTGCTTTCCATTCTCCCTCTTTGAGTTTGCCGAAAAGACCGTATTCTGCTCGAATGGCGTATACATCCCCGTTCTTACGTATTTCAGTGGTATCGTAACCGTTTTTCTTCCGGTAACTGAATTTGTATTTTCCGTTGGTATACATGTATTCTGCGCTTAATGAACTGTTGATATTTTTACCGAGTCGGTTTTCCAACAGAAAGGAGGGATTGGCCAACCCGAAGGAACCGGTCTTAAAGGTAAATTTGGCATTGTATTTTTTCCCCGGATTGAATCGGGGGATCCTGGAGACCATATAAATGGATCCGGCTGAACCGAAGTCTTTGGCCGATTGGAAAATGGCGCTTCGTTGCCCGTTGTACAATGAAATGGATTCCATGTTATCCAACGAAAACCGTCCTAAATCGATAATTCCGTTTTGGGCATTTCCCAACTCGATCCCGTCATAAAAAACTCCGACGTGTTGAGTACCCATACTCCGGATATTAACGGTTTTCAACCCTCCGATTCCCCCGTAATCTTTAATTTGTACTCCGGAAAAATAGCGTAAGGCATCCGCTACCGAGTGAACGCTTAATTTTTGTAGGGTCGCCCCGGATAAGATTTGGACGGGAATGATCTCTTTTTGTATCTGCTTAGCGAAAACAACGGCTTCCTTTATGTGATACATTTTAGTCGTGTCCTGCTGTTGGGCATAAATTTCCGATGTCATCAACAACAATAAGCTCAGACCGATAAGATGCGAATAATTCATTTTTAGCTGTCATTAAAGTATAAACAGCCTTCTGGAAAATATCCTGCGGTACAACTGACGAAGTTACTCTTTTGTCGTAAAGAATAAATCGGATGATGTTCACGTTTATATCCAAGCTCTACTCCCAGAAAGCTTAAGATTATAACGATCTTGGCAGGTCTTCTGACTTACTCCGTTTTCAAACGCCCTTCCCATTTCGTGTCGAAACAGTGGATGTGAGTATTGTTCGAAAATTTCGGTGGAGCTTACAGCAGCGGGTCTGTTCAGGATTCTCACCTGATTCCCTTTTCACCACCTTCCGTAAAACGAAAGGTGACACCAAAATCGATAGTCTAATCGGGTGCAAAATTAGATAGTATTTAGTAATAAACAAATAATACTTTGTTTTTAATACGAAATATATAAGATAATACGTTTTTTCCCGAAAATAATTGCCGGAGTAGGACATTGATTTTTAGCTATATGTAATTGGATAAGAATAAAAAAGGGTAAATGAAATAAAATATTTATTTTTGTTCATTGTGATATGGGAAACTCTATTTATAAATATAGTGGAATGATGGAAAAAAGAGGATATATTCAGGTGTATACCGGGAACGGTAAAGGAAAAACGACAGCTGCATTCGGACTTGCCGTGAGGGCCTTATGTGCTGGTAAAAGGGTCTTTATCGGACAGTTTGTCAAAAGTATGAAATACCACGAGACCCAAATAGAATCTTTGTTTGATCGGTTGGAGATCCGTCAGTTCGGACGAGGATGTTTTATTAAACATGATCCGTCAGAAATGGATATGGATATGGCTCGTAAAGGACTTGAGGAGTGTACAAAAAAATTGAGTTCCGGGGAGTATGATGTGGTTATCTTGGACGAGTTGACCATAGCCCTTTATTATCGATTATTAACGGAGGAGGAGGCACTGAAAGCTTTGCGAGAGAAAGCGACCGGTACGGAAGTGGTTATTACGGGCCGCTATGCTTCGGCAACCTTAACGGAGTTTGCGGACTTAGTGACGGAGATGCAGGAGGTAAAGCATTATTATACCCGGGGAGTTTTGTCCAGAGAAGGTATCGATCGTTAGGCTCAGGAAAAAGAGTTAAGCAGACTTGTCAGGTTACTCGTAAATAGTTTTACGGACATGGCAAGCAGAATGATACCGAAAAATTTACGGAGAATGTATACGCCTCCTTTACCGATCAGACGTTCTACCAAGGTTACGTTCTTTAATACGATATAGACTACTGCCATATTTAAAATAACGGCAATAATGATGTTGGCGATATGACATTCTGCTCGGAGAGACAAGGTTGTCGTGAGGGCGCCGGCGCCGGCTACCAAAGGAAAGACCACGGGAACGATGGTGGCAGAGCCGCCGGGTCCGTCGTTACGGAAAACTTCGATACTGAATGTCATTTCAATAGCTAATACGAAAAGTACTAAAGCTCCGGCTATAGCGAAAGAGGAAATATCGATATTGAACAATTTTAGCAATGCGTCCCCGGCAAAAAGGAAGGTGATAAAAATAACCAAGGAAATTCCGGCTGCTTTTTCCGCATTGACCTTGTTCCCGTTGCTATTCAGATTTATAATAATGGGTGTGGAACCCGTGATGTCGATGACGGCAAACAGCACCATAAAGGCCGTAAAAATTTCTTTAAAACTTAATTCCATGTATTAGCTTATTAAAAACTTGCAGGGTACAAGACTGTTTGGATTGATGAAACCAACTCGAACCTTGTAAAACAGTCATTTTGTACCTCTGCAAATTTACAATTATTTTTTTAATTCCATATCTCTTCATCGGAAGGTACATGTATACGCGTGGACAGAGGTGCGATCCGGGTGATATTCAATAAATGTTTATAAGTGAAGTTTTCTGAGATCGAGTTATTTCCCCAACTTCCGCATCCTAACGTATTTGTAACGGGTAGCCCGTTTTGTATGGAGCCTCCGGCCGTCGTGGCACAAGGCGCGTTAACGATAAGTCTGGATACGGAGAGTTCCGTGCCGGCTTTAATGATATTTGCCTGATTCATGGAATGGATTCCTGCCGTGTGTCCGTTTCCTTCCATAAAAAGATTGGTTTTAGCGATTTGGATGGCTTCATCGAAATATTCGTAGGGGAAAGCTGCCATGACCGGACACATTTTCTCTTTACATATGGGATCGTCGTGTCCGATACCGTGAGCTTCTACGACTATGACCCGGGTATTTTCCGGGATTGATATACCTGCCTTTTTGGCAATGGTTTGTGTGGATTGTCCTACGATGTCCCGGGCGATATGATTATCTTCAAAAATGGCATGAATGATTTTATCTCTGTCTTTTTCCGGGACAAGGTAAGCACCATGTTTTTGGAAGGCTTTCATCACCTCCTCTCTCTCCTCTTTGGGATAGATGAAACTTTGTTCTCCCGAGCAGATAATGCCGTTGTCGAAAGACCGTCCTGTGATGATTTTTTCAGCAGTGACATCCCAATCGATATTACGGTCTAAAATAACTTGAACGTTTCCCGCACCTACTCCAAAAGAGGGTTTCCCAGAAGAGTAAGCGGATTTTACCATAGGCATTCCGCCTGTGGCTACGACGACATCACAGGCTTCCATCAACTCGCAGGTCTTTTCGATCGTGGGGTCCTCTATCACCTGAACCAGGTTTTCTGGTACTTCCAAAGGTATGATGGCATCGATGATCAATTTTACAGCAGCCGAAGAACATTGTTTTGCTTTGGGATGAGGGGCAATGATGATGGCGTTTTTAGTTTTTAAGGCAAACATGATTTTTGACATCGGCGTAACTACCGGATTGGTCATGGGGGTTATGCCGGCTACGACTCCTATGGGTTTTGCTATTTCTATCAGATTGGTCTTCTCATCTATACTTAAGATTCCCATGGATTTTTTTCCCCTGAGGTTATACCATACTCCTTTGGCTTTATTTTTATTTTTGGCGACCTTATCGGCGTATACTCCCATTTGGGTTTCGGCTATCGTGAGACGAGCCAGCTCTTCGGCATGATCGAAGATGGTACGTGCCGCTACTTTAATGACCTGATCCACTCCTTCCTGATCAAAGCGATCGGCATAAATGGTTTGCGCCTTACGGGCTTTTTCTATCATTTCTTTGATTTCCATAATATTCGATTTTAATATAATACAGTATATATTTGTTTGATTTCATTCTTGGATAATTCCACGTAATTATTTGCCAAAAGACGTTGTTGCGTATCAAGAACATTATTGGTAAATCTTTCGATTTCATTCTGTTTCATTCCGTATGTGTGGAGCGGATTTTTGGAAAGCAGTTTACCGAGTAAGTAGTCTAATTCTTCGTAAACGTGTTTTTCGTCCGAGTGAAGGATTGTTGCCAGTAATGTATTCACTTCGCGGATGATACCGTCTGGTTTTTTCTCGTTGTAGAGTTTGAAAACTTCTGTAAAAAATTGGTAATTCGCTTCTCCATGAGGGACATGGTAATTTCCGCCTAACGGATATGAAAGAGCATGGACGGCGCCTACTCCGGTGTTCCCAAATGCAATTCCGGCATAGTTGCTGGCCGTTAGCATGTCTGTTAAACGTGTAAAACGATATTCCGGCCCTTGAGCCGTTATGTGAATGAATACATCCATAATGGTCTTAATGGCAGCCCTACAAAAAAGTTGCGTATATGAATTTGTACGAGGAGAAACATAAGATTCAACCGCATGGATAAGAGCGTCGATAGAGCTGTAAATAAAAAAATTATAGGGAAGTCCTTCTAAAAGTTCAGGAATAAGAACGGCATCGTCAGCCAGAATGGCATCATCTGCTAATCCCATTTTCGTGTGTAAGGATTTGATTTCAGCGATGGAAATATTGGTTACCTCGCTGCCTGTACCACAGGTGGTAGGCAAAATAATCAACTGCTTCTCTTTGATAATGGGAATATGGCGTTGAAAAGCATCCGTTGCATTTGTGAAATTTCGGATAACGAAAAGTTTTGAAATGTCAATGACAGTACCTCCTCCGACAGCGATAATTCGGTCATACTCTTTCAGAGAGATCTGTCCGAGTATTTGATTTATCATTTCGTCCGACGGTTCTCCTGAGCCGAAATTTTCCTGCATAATAAAGCGACAGGGTAACTGTAGGTTCTCCATATAAGGGGTATACAGGAAATCATTGGTGATTACAAGATCTTTTTTTGATAGATCGAACTCTTTTGCAAAATCAGAGAAATGATCAAAATGACTTAATCGGGTTTTTAATTTGAATAATTGCATGATATTTTTATATTATAAATTTTTTAATATGCGGGAAACGGCGGAAAAACTCTTCCGTTAAAACTTCCCTGAAATCAGGGTGGGCAATCCGAATCAGGCTTTCGGCTCTTTGCCGGAGAGTTTTGCCTTTTAAGGAGGCGATGCCGTATTCGGTAATTACGTAGTCGACATCGTTGCGGGAAGTAGATACGGCAGCTCCTGGTGCAAGGAAAGGGACAATGCGTGATGCCTTTCCCTTGGCTGCAGTGGAGGGTATGGCCATGATGGAGATCCCCTTTTCCGACATGGCGGCACCTCGTACATAGTCTACTTGTCCTCCCACTCCGCTGAATTGCTTCGATCCGATACACTCGGAACCTACTTGCCCGGAAAGATCGACTTCGATACAGGAATTAATGGATACCAGTTGATTGTTTTGGCAAATAACCCGGGGATTGTTCACATAGTTTACTGGATATAACTCCACATCGGGATTTTTGTCCGCAAAATCATAAAGACGTTTACTTCCCATAAGGAAGGTGGCAACCAGTTTTCCGGGATGTAAGGTTTTTCGTCTTCCGTTGATAATTCCTTGTTCCACCAGATCAACGACTCCGTCCGAGAACATTTCAGTATGGATGCCAAGGTCTTTTTTGTTTTTGAGGCATTGGAGTACGGCATCTGGGATAGCTCCGATGCCCAATTGCAGAGTGGAACCATCTTCGATGAGGGAGGCGCAATGTTGTCCGATCGCTTTTTCGACCTCTCCGATTTTCGGAGCGGGTAATTCGATAAGAGGGAGAGAGGTTTCCACGATATAATCCAGTTCGGATACGTGGATGAAATTGTTACCACCAACGCGTGGCATTTGTTCGTTTATTTCGGCGATAACGATGCGTGCAGCTTCTGCAGCCGGTTTCGTGTAGTCGGAAGAAACCCCGAAACTACAATAGCCGTCTTTGTCCGGAAGACTAAGATGAACAACCGCTACGTCGACCGGTAAAGTCCCGTTTCGGAAAAAGGTCGGTAATTCATGGAAAAAACAGGGAATGAAATCGGCCCGGTCTTCCTCCACTGCCTGCCGGGAATTGGCTCCGACAAAGTTTGTGTTGTGACGAAAGTGACCTTCCATTTCCTTTTGCATATACATGCCGTCACCAAGACATAGCATATGGTAGATCTCCACGTCGTGGTAATCTTGGGCGTGTTCGACCAATGCCCGGGTAATTTCCCTGGGAACTCCGGCGGCATGCGCGAAGACCACCCGGTCTTTGTCATGAATGGCCTTAATCGCTTCTTCGGCCGTTGTCCGTTTCTCTTTATATAACTCTTTCCAATTCATGATTATTTTATTTTTAATAATTGCTTGGCAAAATCCAGTAGTTCCGGGTCCATTTCGTTTACTAACAGAATTTTTCCAACATCTTCACCCAACCGCTTCGATAGTATTACTTGAACTGTTTCTTCAATGGTAATTTGAGCCGCTGGGCAACGGTGACAGGCCCCGAGAAGAGATACGCGAATATCTCTTCCCCGGATTTCCCGAATGATAATGTCCCCGCCATGCTTCCGGAGCAAGGGACGAATCTCTCGGTCTATAACCTGTTCTACTCTAGAAAAAAGGATATTTTGAGAATCTTTATTTTCGATTTCTGTTTTCATCGATTTTCGCAATTACTTTTGCCAACTCTTTCTTACCCTCGATATTTCCTTGTCTGGAAATCATGATACGTTGGGCCTGAGGAGATCCTGCTCCGTGCATGGATTCCGTACGGTAACCGACAGCGGCTGTTCCGAGAGTGATATTTTCAATCAATCGGAGTATGCGCATACGATTTTCCGTGTCTTTTCCGCGAGCCCCTTGTAAATATTTTGCAACATAACTTCCAATCTCCGGATGGCGCAAATCCTGTTCGGAAGGCATGGTAACCATTATACCTCCGGCAATGTCCTCTGCTAATCGGGCAATCTCGTAAGGCATACGGGTAACATTTTGTTTACATACATTGGCCAATAAAAGATCGATCTGGTAGTTTCCGGCTAAAGTCTTTTCTCCTTCTGATGAACAGGCGATACCGCAAGCATAGAGGGTTTCGTTGAGATGAACCATTTCGATCAATTTGTCTTTGATGTGATTTGCCTTGGTTGTTCCGTTGTATTCTGCGGCAAGGGCGGAAGCCCCGATCAATACATCTCCTACACCCACTTTACATCCGCCGTAAGATTGTCTGTGATATCCGGCAAAACGTTCAACCATCATGCCGGCGAAATCGTACTCTTTACACATAAAGACACGTTCGTTGGGAACGAAAACGTCTTCGAATATAACCAAAGCTTCGTGTCCTCCGAATTGTGAATTTCCCAAATCCATATCGGCATTTTTTTCCATTTTACGCGTGTCGCAGGATTGACGGCCGTAGATCATGAAAACACCTTCAGCATCCGAAGGAACCGCAAAAGAAACGGCATAATCTTTATCATCTTCCTTCATGGCAACCGTGGGCATAATCAGATGCTCGTGTGAATTTACAGCGCCGGTTTGGTGAGCTTTGGCTCCCCGTACGATAATACCGTCCGGTCGTACTTCCGTAATGTGTAAATATAAATCGGGATCTTCCTGTTGAGAAGGAGAGAGGCTACGGTCACCTTTGGGGTCGGTCATCGCTCCGTCTACTGTCAAATCGTTATCTTGAACATATTTCATGTATTCGATAAACCGTTGATGGTAATCTGTTCCGTAGGCTTTATCCATTTCAAAAGTAGTTGAGAAAATAGCGTTAAAGGCATCCATACCGACGCAGCGTTGGAAACAGGCGGCTGTTTTTTGCCCTACCAGACGTTGCATTTTTACCTTGTTTTTCAAATCTTCCGTACTTTGATGAAGATGGCAGAAACGATTTATGGTCTTACCTGTCAAATTGGATTTGGCTGTCATTAAAGCTTTATACTCCTCTTTTTCGGCCAGTTCGTAAGTCATCGCAACAGAATTCATGGAGGGACGAATCATCGGATGATCGACCGGATTTTTAATCAATTCTCCCATAAAATAGACCTTAAGGTTTAATTTCCGGAGACTTTCAACATACTGCTCTTTTGTCATCATGGTTTCTTGGATTTTAATTTATAATATAGGTGATTACTGAAAAAAGTACGTAATAAGATAATGAATCCGGCCTGTTGTGGAGAAAATAGGGAAAGAGTGGAAGAAGGTGCGAAGGTGTAGATGGAATGTGTGTATTTCTTGTCTTCTCGACAGAGCAATACACGCGATCTCTCCGGATAATAAAGAAGAGATCCTCTTTTTCGATACATGAAAAAGAGATACTTGCATCTCTTTTGGTAAAGAGATACCTGGATGTTTTAGCAATCATAATTTACTTGTCACGCGGACATTAAACATCATTTAAATTACAATGAAAAAATTCGCACATTCCCTATGCTCTAATTCCCCAAAGCAACGGGACTGATTTTGCTTGGCAGGTCTTCTGACTTGTTCCAGAAATTGCGGCCTTCCCTTTCCTTGTTGAAAAAGTGACCATTAGATTGCAATTTCCCTTTTGGCGGAACTTACAGCTGAGGGTTCAGTTCCGGATTCTCACCGGATTCCCTATTCAATTTATTCCCCCGTGGGAGGATAAATCACCTAAGCGATACAAAGGTATGTAAATAAAATTGTATTCCTACTTTTTTTCAGTAATTTTTATTGAAAGGTCCTTTTGCGAAAAATAAAGAGAGGAGAAAAAACGAATAAAAAACGTTACCTGTAAAACAGGTAACGTTTTTTATTGACTTTTCGGAAAGAGTTCCGTTATTTCGATTATTCTTCCCGGATAGCCGTGATTCCGGGGAGCTTTTTGCCCTCGATGTATTCGAGCAATGCACCACCTCCGGTAGAGACGTAGCTGACTTGGTCGGCTAAACCGAATTGGTTGATGGCTGCGACCGAGTCTCCTCCGCCGATAAGCGAGAAGGCCCCTTTTTCGGTTGCTTTCACGATGGCTTCGGCGATGGCTTTTGTTCCTTCGGCAAATTTGGGAATCTCAAACACGCCCACGGGACCGTTCCAAAGAATGGTTTTTGAATTTTCAATGATTTTTGCAAATTCCTTTCGGGTTTCCGGGCCGATGTCCAAACCTTCCCAGCCGTCCGGGATATTCATGGGATCTACAATTTGAGTGTGAGCGTCCTGACTGAAAGCGTCGGCGGCTAAAGTTTGGTTGGAAAGCACTAAATTGACCCCCTTTTCTTTGGCGATTTTTAGGATGTCGAGGGCTAAATCCAGTTTATCTTCTTCGCAAATCGAATTTCCGATATGACCTCCCAATGCTTTTTTAAAGGTATAAGTCATGCCCCCGCCCAAAATCAAGTTATCTACCTTGTCCATCAGATTCATGATGATATCGATTTTAGAGGATACTTTCGAACCTCCCATGATGGCTGTAAAAGGACGGGTCGGGTTGTGCATTACTTTATCCACGCTTTCTAATTCTCCTTTCATGACGTATCCGAAAAGTTTGTCGTCCGGGAAAAATTCGGCGATCACGGCAGTAGAGGCATGGGCCCGGTGGGCGGTTCCGAAGGCGTCGTTGATCCATACGTCTCCTAAAGAGGCCAGTTCTTTGGCAAATTGTTTGTCCCCTTTTTCTTCCTCTTTGTGGAAACGAAGGTTTTCCAATAGGAGTACTTCTCCCGGTTTTAAATCGGCTGCCATCTTTTGGGCTTGTTCTCCGACACAATCTTCCGCGAATTTAACGGGGGCATGCAATAACTCCTCTAAGTGCTTTTGAATGTGTTTCAAAGAAAACTTATCCTCCGGTCCGTTTTTCGGACGTCCCAAATGAGACATGAGAATAACGGAACCTCCTTTTTCCAATACTTTTTTTATCGTTGGAATGGCAGCCCGCATGCGGGTATCATCTGTAATTTCGAATTTGTCATTCATAGGTACGTTAAAGTCGACTCGAATTAACGCCCTTCTGTTTTTAAAATTGTAATTGTCAATCGTCTGCATATTATTTATGTTTAGATATATTCTTACGTAATTGTCATGATAAAGGTATGTATAAAATGAATTTAAACAAAGAAAAAAAATGAAAAGGCTATCGGGAGTCGGTTTGTCCGTAAATGAGAGAGAAAATTTGTAGGTCTCGAAAAAAATGCAGACTTTAGCTATTTATACGATACATCAGATGGATAAACATGAATTTTTTATGAAAAAGGCTTTGGAAGAAGCCTATATTGCTCAGTCGGAAGGGGAGATCCCCGTAGGAGCGATTATTGTTTGCAAGGATAAAATCATTGCCAGAGCCCATAATCAAACCGAGAGATTGAATGATGTGACGGCTCACGCGGAAATGTTGGCGATTACATCGGCAACCGCTTCGTTGGGAGGGAAATATTTGAATGACTGTACGCTTTACGTGACGATGGAACCTTGTACTATGTGCGGGGGGGCTTTAGCGTGGGCTCAGCTGGGAGAGTTAGTGTATGGAGCATCGGACCCGCACCGGGGGTACGCGAGGCTGACTCCCCCTATACTTCACCCGAAGACCAAGGTGGTTGCCGGAGTGTTGGGCGAAACATGCGCCGGTTTAGTGAAGACATTTTTTGTTCGTAAACGTGATTAATTCTTTCCTGCATTGTATATGCAATGGAGTTTTTATACATTTGAGACTCGAAAAAGAAAACGAAGAATCCTTTTAGACAGGGATTCGGGTTTTGAAACAGGTAAAAAAAAATAGATGGCTGGATTTGATATAAGAAGCGGGAATGTTCCTGAAAGTGAGAAAGAGTTGGAGAAAGCTTTACGCCCCTTGACCTTTCGTGATTTCCAGGGACAAAAAAAGATTGTGGATAATTTAGAGATTTTTGTACAGGCGGCCAAAATGAGGGACGAGTCGTTGGATCATGTCTTATTACATGGGCCTCCCGGGTTGGGAAAGACAACTTTATCTGCTATTATTGCCAATGAGTTGGGAGTAGGAATAAAGATTACCTCCGGACCGGTGCTGGATAAGCCGGGCGATTTAGCCGGCTTACTGACTAATTTGGAAACGAACGATGTCCTTTTTATTGACGAGATTCATCGGTTGAGTCCTATCGTGGAGGAGTATCTCTATTCGGCTATGGAGGATTTTAAAATCGATATTATGATCGATAAAGGACCGGCTGCCCGTTCCGTGCAAATACAGTTGAATCCTTTTACCTTGATAGGAGCCACTACCCGTAGCGGTTTGCTGACGGCTCCTTTGCGTGCTCGCTTCGGTATCAACAGCCATTTGGAATATTACGACCTGGATATTTTAACGGGGATTATCGAACGTTCCGCTTCTATCCTGAACGTGAAGATAACAAGTCAAGCTTCGAAAGAGATTGCTTCGAGAAGCCGGGGAACACCCCGTATCGCGAATGCCCTGTTGAGGAGGGTACGCGATTTTGCGATGGTAAAAGGAAATGGTGCTATCGATCATGAGATCACTCAATATGCTCTTGAAGCTTTGAATATCGATAAATTCGGTTTGGATGAGATGGATAATAAAATTCTGCTGACCATTATCGATAAGTTTAAGGGAGGTCCTGTCGGATTGACAACCATAGCTACTGCAGTAAGTGAAGACCCCGGCACGTTGGAAGAGGTTTATGAACCTTTTCTGATTAAAGAGGGGTTTCTGAAAAGAACTCCCCGGGGACGCGAAGTAACGGAGCTGGCCTATAAACATCTAAAAAAGGACCAGGTAAAGAATGACCAACCCACGCTTTTTTAAATAATTAGCTATGCAAGTGTCGTATAGTTAAATTGTGTTAATAGTAGGAAATGTTAAAATTGAATTGTTAAATTTGTGGTATGAGAAAACAACAGATTATCATATTGGGTGTTGTGTTTGGTCTCTCGTTATTTGGATTAATTCTGCTTCAGACAAGCTATTTTCAAACCGCCTTTGAAGTAAAAAAAGAGCAGTTTGATTATACCGTCAATAAAGTGATGGATGAGGTCGTTGATTATATCCGGGGAAAAGTGAAGATGAATCGCATTGCAGAGGGGAACAATCTGTTGAAAAGTTCAGAGGATGGTGTAGAAGATACTCGAATGTACGTGGATCCGAAGCGGAAAATCGCTTCTAAAAATGATCCTAATTTGATGTTTAGTTCTGTACTGAGTTTGATTGACGATGACTCGGATGTACAGGATGTCAGTGATTTTGTAGGTCGTAAAGTAACCAAAGATAATTTATCGACCTCTCTTGCAAAATTGCAACAACAGATTAAGGAACGTTTGGGAAAAGATTACGTGCTGGTCGTAGAGGAGGGGAATAAACCGGAACGAATGATAGAGGGCAGGATGGATGTAAATGATTTGTACGGTTTTATCGGAAATGCTCTGATCGATAACGGTATTCGTAACTCGTTTGAGTTCGGGATAAAAGAGAATGGAAAGTTCGTGTTGGCCTCTAAAAACTTTTTAAGTCAACAGGATCGATATTGGGATAAGAGAATTTTCCCGGGTGAAAAAGGAGGAACGGTACTGTATTTGAGGTTTCCTGATTTGGCAGGAGATGCGGCGAGTTCTTTGTGGATGTTATTACCCAGTATATTGATCACATTCGCTTTGTTGTTTTGTTCTGTATTCTGTTTAGTGGTTATTATTCGTCAGAAAAAACTATCGGTAATAAAGAATGACTTTATTAACAATATGACTCATGAATTTAAAACCCCGATAGCGACAATCTCTTTGGCTTCACAGATGTTGAAGGACGGGGCTGTAACGAATACGCCGGAAACCATTGATCGGGTCGCTACCATTATTCGGGACGAGAGTAAACGTTTGACTTATCAGGTGGAACGGGTGTTACAAACCGCTCTTTTTACAGAAACGAGGATGAAGTTAAAATTGAAAAAGATCAATATAAATGACATTATAGAAGATTTGTTACCTAAATTTACCTTACGGGTGGAGGATAAAGGGGGTAAAATGTTCGGTCACCTGGAGGCTGAAAATGACGAAGTATTGGCCGATGAGGTTCATATAACGAACGTCATTTCGAATTTGGTTGACAATGCTATTAAGTATTGTATCCGGGCTCCGGAGATCTCAATCTATACGCGAAATAGGAATCATGAGATTGTTATTAGTGTGATTGATAATGGCATAGGAATTGCTAAGAAAGATCAAAAATTGATCTTTGAACGTTTTTATCGCGTGTCGACAGGAAATTTGCATGACGTGAAAGGTTTTGGGCTGGGCCTTTCGTACGTGAAAAAGATCGTGGAAGCACACGGAGGAAACATTGACGTGGAAAGTTCCCCGGATAAAGGGAGCTGTTTTGACATTATTTTACCATTAACATCAAAAAAACAAAAGGTAAAGAGAACCTTATTTTTCTAATTTCGTATATTTTTTCAGAGAATTTAAAACGATATAGAGAATTATTTAAAACAACATAGCTATGGATGAGAAAATTAAAATTTTATTAGCAGAGGATGACACAAACCTCGGCATGCTGCTTAAAGAGTATTTAAGAGCTAAAGGTTTTGACACCGTTTTATGTGAGGATGGAGAAGTCGCTTACGAGACTTTTTTAAATCAACCTTTCGATATTTGTATCTTTGACGTGATGATGCCGAAGAAAGACGGTTTTACTTTGGCAAAAGACGTACGACAAATTAATAGCGAGATTCCAATCATTTTCTTGACGGCAAAAACGATGAAAGAAGATGTGTTGGAAGGATTCAAATTAGGAGCTGACGATTACATGAGTAAACCTTTCAGCATGGAAGAGTTGCTTTTGAGAATTGAGGCCGTATTGAGAAGATCAACCGGACTGAAACCGGAAGATGAGCAAGAGATCTTTAAGATCGGTAAGTTGACGTTCAACTCTAAAAAGCAAACTTTGTTTGATGGAGAAGAGGAGCAGAAACTGACCACGAAAGAATCGGAATTACTTCGTTTGTTATGCTTGAATGTAAATAAAGTATTGGAGAGAAACTTTGCTTTGAAGAACATTTGGGCGGATGACAACTATTTCAATGCAAGAAGTATGGATGTTTATATCACCAAATTACGTAAACATTTGAAGAAAGATCCTTCCGTGGAAATTATCAATGTTCACGGAAAAGGATATAAATTAATCCTTTGATGTCTGATAAATGAATAAACGGGTCTCTTTTTCGGGACCCGTTTTTTATGGTGTTTATTTTACCGGAATCTTGTCTATTCTCCGTTGATGTCTTCCGCCTTCGAAGGCTGTCGATAAGAAGGTGTCGATCACGTTTTGAGCCTCTTCGTAGGCAATGAAACGAGCCGGAATACTGCATACATTGGCATTGTTGTGTTGACGCGCCAAAGCTGCTAATTCCATATTCCAGCATAGGGCGCAACGGATTCCCTGGTGCTTGTTTACTGTCATGGAGATACCGTTTCCGCTTCCGCACAGGACAATTCCTTTTTCGTACTCTCCGGATTCCACGTTGACGGCCAACGGGTGTGCCGTGTCCGGATAATCCATGCTTTCGGAAGAGTGAGTCCCGAAATCTTTCACTTCATGTCCCTTTTCCCGAAGGTATTTAACTAATCTCTCCTTGTACTCGTAACCCGCATGGTCACATGCTATTGCTATTTTCATAAGATAAATTAAAATTTCCGTTTAACGGATGATTATACGTTATATTTTTTGCAAAGGTAAGAAACATTTATGATTCTGTGATTTAGTGATTGGAGATTCTGTGATTAATTTGATTTCCTCATCATTAATCTTTTTAATCGTCAATTATCAGAGTCTGCACATATCCACCGGTTTTTCTTTTTGAGCGTCCGTTACGGCAAGGGTGGTCATGTATACGATATCCCGTACGCTGCACCCCATTTGCAGAATATGTACCGGCTTTTTCAATCCTAAAAGTACCGGGCCGATGATTTCATTGCTTCCTAATTCCTGTAATATGCCCAAAGCGATACTTCCGGAACTCAGGTTGGGGAAAATGATCGTGTTTACGTCTTTATCCGCTAATGGGGAAAACGGATATTGTTTTTTTCTTAACTCTTTATTAAAAGCAACGGAAGCTGACATTTCCCCGTCCACGATGATTTCCGGGTATTTTCGATGTAAAACTTCGATGGCTTCTTGTATCTGTGCCGGACTTCCCAAGTGGTATTCCCCGAAATTGGAGTAAGAAGCTACGGCAATAATAGGCTCTACATTAAATTGTTTCACGGCCTCATAGGTGAGGACGGTGACGGATTCTAACGTATCGGCAGAAGGATGGCTGTTAACGGTGGTATCCGCCAAAAAATAAGTTCCTTTTTTATGGGTAACGATATGCATCCCCACGGCGTATTTGCAACATTCCCGTAGACCGATGATGTCTTTAGCCGCCCGTAGTACATGGCGATAATCGGAATGAATGCCGGATATCAGTCCGTCCCCGTCCCCGGATTCGACCATCATCAATCCGATAAAATTCGAATTACGCATTAATTCTTCGGCCTGTTCGGCGGTGATCCCTTTTCTTTGCCTCAGCTTATAATAAGCTTGCGTGTATTCTCTTATCTTCTCTTTTTCCACGGCCGGATCGAAAATCGTTAATTCGTCGATCTTCAAATGAAGCTGTTTTTTTAAATTTTCAATTTCGGTTGTATTTCCAATGAGAATAGGATGCGCTATTTTCTCCGTAACGATTTCCTGTACGGCCGATAGTACTTTTATATCAGCTCCTTCTGCAAAGACAATACGTTTGGGATCTGTTTTTGCTTTTCCCGTCATACGTCGCATAAGGCGGTCATCCTCTCCGGTTCTTTTCTCGAGTTGTTCCTGATAAGCTTCCCAATCGGTAATTGTCTTGCGGGCGATTCCGGATGTTATGGCAGCCCGGGCCACGGCCGGGGCAATACGACTGATCAAACGGCCGTCTAAGGCTTTTGGAATAATGTAATTCCGGCCGAATGCAATGGAAGGATCGTTATAAGCCATCTTAACCTTTTCCGGAACGGGTTCTTTGGTTAATCGGGCTAAAGCATAAACGGCTGCTAATTTCATCTCCTCGTTTATTCCTTTGGCTTGAACGTCTAATGCCCCTCGGAAAATGTAAGGGAAACCCAATACGTTATTAATTTGATTGGGATAATCCGAACGACCTGTCGCAAAAATAATGTCCGGGCGACTATGGATGGCTTTCTCGTAGGAGATTTCAGGATTGGGGTTGGCCAAAGCAAAAACGATGGGGTTATTGCCCATGCTTTGAATCATTTCTTCTGTCAGAATGTCAGCCACGGATAAACCTAAAAATAAATCCGCTCCGACTAAGGCTTCCTGTAAAGTTTGTAGAGGTGTGTCTGCAGCGAACTCTTGTTTTTCACTGTTTAAATCTTTTCGATCGTTCCGGATAACGCCTTTACTGTCACACATGATCAAATGCTCTTTCTTCACTCCCAATGTCAAATAAAGACGGGCACAAGAGATAGCAGCCGCTCCGGCACCGTTAACAACGACTTTTATCTCCTCGATCTTTTTGCCGTTAAGTTCCAAGGCGTTTAATAGTCCGGCTGCCGATATGATAGCGGTTCCATGCTGATCGTCATGCATAACGGGAATGTCTAATTCTGCCTTTAAACGTCGCTCTATTTCAAAGCATTCGGGAGCCTTGATGTCTTCTAAATTTATTCCGCCGAAAGTCGGAGCTATTGTTTTAACCGTTTCGATGAACTTGTCCACTTCTTTCGTGTCGACCTCGATATCGAAAACATCTATGTCTGCAAAAATTTTGAATAAAAGTCCTTTTCCTTCCATTACGGGTTTGCCGGATAGAGCTCCGATGTCTCCCAAGCCTAAAACGGCTGTTCCGTTGGAGATAACGGCGACTAAATTGCTTTTAGCCGTGTACTTGTACGCTTCCGTCTGATTTTTCTGAATTTCGAGGCAAGGCTCTGCTACCCCCGGGGAGTAAGCCAATGATAAATCGTGTTGAGTACTATGTGGTTTTGTCGGGATGACCTCGATCTTTCCGGGACGTCCCGTCGCATGATATTGTAAAGCTTGTGTTTTTTCAATAAAATTCATAATCTAACTTATTTGTATTAGTGTAAAATTATCCGGATTTGTTTCAAACGACAAATATAATATGTTAATGAAAAGTTAAAGTCAAAATATTAACGCAGGTTAAAAGAGGTTATTATTAATTTAGCCGAACTAAAATAGGTAGAATAGATAATGATGAAATTTGGGTTAATAGTTGTATTGTTGGTGTCATTCATATCTTGTACCAGAAATCAAAGGGTTGTTGTTGATTTTAATCTTGTTGGAACTAACGAACATCAATTCGTATTATCCGTCGATACTACTGAATACAGGGTTGACGTGGATGATAGAGGACACGGTCGTATCGTGTTAAACGAGTTGGGGTATGGTGTGTTGAAGTACGGGAAAGATCGGATTCCTTTATTTTTCGAAAGTGGAAAATCGTTGTCGATTTTTATTTACGGGAATAAAGTTCGTCAAAACGTTCGTTTTGAGGGGGATGGGGCTGCCAAGAATATTTATCTGAATGGCAGAAGATTTCAGGAAGGATCTCTTGACTATGCTTTGGGAGAGAGTGATTTTTTAAATCAATTGAAAGATCATATCACCAGCCAATGTGAACATTTGGATTCCATGTCTTTTGATCCGGAATTTACGAAAATGGAGCGAGAGAGAATAAAATTCACGATCTATACCGTTTTGGAGAATTATCCTTTATACCATGCCTGGAGTACCGGAAACAAGGATTACCTGCCCGATACGGCTTATATGGATTGTATTAGGGCTTTGATTCGGGAAGATGAAAAATTAATGTCATTGAAAGAGTATAAAGAGGGGATGGCTTCTTTGGTCTCTTTAATCAGTACCTATCGTATTCAGGAGTTTGATGCTTATAAACGGGTTATGGCTCAATTTGATTACGTGAAAAAAAATTTGAAGAATAAGGTATTGATAGAGTATTTAATTGATCGTTTTGCTTACAATTATTTAGTCGGTTCCGGTATTGACGAACATACGGAAGAGATCGTCACTGTTTATGATTATTATGTTAAAGATTCTGCTCTCCGGAAACATTTTTATGATTTTTATAACCGATGCGCCCGGATTGTGAAAGGGTGTCCCGCTTTGGATTTTGCTTATACGGATCAAAATGGGAATGTCGTTCGTTCCCTGGATTTTAGAGGGAAATACCTTTTGTTGAATGTATGGGCGACCTGGGGAGCGCCTTGTCGGATTGAAAGTGTGGTATGGGATAAGTTGGTAGAAAAATTCAAAGGTAAAAAAATAGCTTTTGTTTCTATATCCTGTGATAAAGATAGAGGAACTTGGG
This sequence comes from Gabonibacter chumensis, assembly GCF_024741215.1. Classification (NCBI taxonomy): domain Bacteria; kingdom Pseudomonadati; phylum Bacteroidota; class Bacteroidia; order Bacteroidales; family Porphyromonadaceae; genus Gabonibacter; species Gabonibacter chumensis. The sequence continues at coordinate 885,262 of NZ_JANSKB010000001.1, forward strand.
AACGCTTTTTAAAGGAGAAACACACGTGTGATATTGAGCTCCATATGGGAGAAAATCGGGAATTAATGGATTTTTATTTGATTCGCGGAATCCCTCGTTTTATTTTAATCGATCCGGAAGGAAATATCGTGGATTCTGATTTTTTGCGTCCGACCAATCCCGAAACGGAAAAAATACTAACTCAACTACTAATGGGTCAATAAAGTCTTTAAAGTCATATAGTCCATAAGGTCTGTAAACTCAAAGAAATAATCACAGAATCCTTTAATCTCTCGATCATCATATCTCTCAATCGTCATGATTTACCGAACCAAGGTATGACCTCTTCATTTTTTAAAATGTGAATGATGGTTTTCCCGTCAGCCGTATAGTTCGGATGAGTACAGGCAAAAAGGCTATCGAAAAGGTCGTTCATCTCTTGTTTGCTCAATACGGTATCGTAACTTAAGGCTGCGGCTTTTGCCAATGAAAGTGCAATCCGGTCCTGCATTTTTTCGCGTATGGAACCTTCCGTGCTTTTGTAGTGTTCGATTAAATTAATCAGGACCTCTTTGCCCCGTGCATGTGAGAGATCGGGTGGTGTCGTGTAAACGGCATAACAATTTTTACCGAATTCGCCTAATTCGAATCCTAATACGTTCAAGTCGTTGAGAATCTCTTTTACCAGCAAGAAGTCATCTGCTGATAGTTCCAATGTTTCCGGGAAGAGACTCTTCTGGCCGCATACTTTCTGTTGCATCAATGATTCGCGATAACGTTCGAAGAGTACCCGCTCATGGGCTCTTTTCTGATCTATAAACATCAATCCCGAATGAACCGGGGTAACGATATAACGGCCTTTCATTTGGATAAAAGAGATCACTCCCTCGTGGTCTTCTTGTTTGACGGCCATTTCCGGAATTTCTGTTTGTATGACCTCTTCTTTTTCTTCTAATCCTTGAAAAAGGGCATCCCAATTAGCCGGTACCCGTTCTTTTTTTACTTGCTCACGCGTGTATTCTTTGGGAGAAGAAGCGGGACGCTCGAAATCGGAATCTTCTTTTGAAATGGAGGTCGCGTAATTGAACGGGTTGTAACGTGGGTTGTAACTTACTTTCGGTATTTTGGGGATGACAGGTGTCGTTTCCGGTGAAAAATCGACTTTCCCCTCCGTGTCGAAATCGATTGTAGGGGTAATGTTGAATTTTCCCAAAGCCTCTTTTACACAAGCTAAAATGATTTGAAAAATAGCGTTTTCATCCTGAAATTTTATTTCTGTTTTTGTTGGGTGGATGTTAACATCGATCATGGAGGGATCTATCGTGAAATAGAGAAAATAGGAGGGAATCGTATCCGGGCTGATTAAACCGGAGTAAGCTTCTAACACTGCTTTGTGGAAATAGTTGTGTTTCATGAAGCGATTGTTTACGAAAAAATACTGTTCCCCGTAGCTCTTTCTGGAGTGTTGTGGAGCACACACGAAACCGTTAATCGCGATAAAGCCGGTTTCGCACCCCACCGTGATTAACTTGGGATTTATGGTTTTACCGAATGCGTTGACCAAGCGTTGCCGTAACCCGGAGATAGGAAAATTGTAAATCTCATTTCCGTTATTGACTAAAGAGAATGCGATATGCGGAGCGGTAAGGGCTACCCGTAAAAATTCGATTGTAATGTTTCGTAGCTCCGTGGTGTCCGATTTTAAAAATTTGCGGCGGGCGGGAATGTTGTAAAATAAATTTTTCACGGAAAGATTGGTTCCCCTGTTGCAATTGATGCTTTCCTGGTTCTTTAATTCGGAATCGGCAATAAAAAGATAAGTACCCAATTCCTCCTCTTCTTTTTTCGTCTTTAGTTCCACTTCGGCTACGGAGGCAATGGAAGCCAAGGCTTCTCCCCGGAACCCCATGGTCCGGATATTGAACAGATCCGTCGCAGTTTTGATTTTAGACGTAGCGTGACGTTCGAATGCCATGCGGGCATCTCTTGGTGACATTCCGCTACCGTTGTCAATGACTTGAATAAGCGCTTTTCCTACATTTTTCAAAATAACCTGAATTTGTGTAGCTCCGGCATCGATGGCGTTTTCCATTAGTTCTTTAACCACGGAAGCCGGACGTTGTACAACCTCTCCGGCAGCAATTTGATTGGCCACGGAATCAGGTAAGAGTTGAATAATATCGGACATAAATTTCGTTTGTTTTTAGTACTAAAATAGTTTGAGAATCAAGTCGAGTTTGTATGTGGCCAGATAAAATATGACCAGTAGAATAACGATGAGGATCAAAAACAGCCGTAAAGAATAGCTCATTGACTTGGCAGGCCTGTTGGCTTTCCTGCGCGCGTATTCCCGTTGAAAACCGGACCTTACGTCAGGGATGTACTCTTCACCGTCTTCTTTTAGGCCGAGTTCGGCCCTCATCCTTTTCTCTCGCTCTTTTCTTGCTTCTGCTTCCGGATCCCAATAGCGGGGTTTTAGCTCGAAGCGTTTAGGTTTCGGTTGATTAAAAAATCCCATAATCCATTTAATTTACGGTTTCTTTTTTCGATGATTTACCAAAATTTTTTGCTATCCAACGGGGAACGATAAAAACGCCTACGAACAGATAAGGATAATAGCTAATCAGACGCCATAAGATCGCCATCGCGATAGCGACTCCTGCGTTCGGAAGGAATTCTCCGAGGTACTTTGAAAAGACAAATTCCGCAAAACCGCTTCCTCCGGGAGTGGGACTCACCAACATCATGATCCACATCACGAGTTGTCTTGCGAAGATAAGAAAATGTTGGGTCCAGTCATAACGCCCGAACCAAAAAGCTACTAAAATGGCATTTACTACCCAATACCGAGCCGTCCATGAACAAAAGGTAGCCCCGAAAGTCTTTAACCAGAAGCCGAAAGGCATTCTTCGTAATTCAATGGAGTTGCGGATGATATCGCTTCCGGCTTCGTTGGCATCGTGTCTCCATTTTCGTAATATTCTCCATTTGAAAAGCTTCATGATCAGAAATTTCAGACCTCTTGGGTTTTTAAATAGCCCGTAGCTCAAAATGATCAAATAGGCTAATTTGATACCATAACCGATAACGGCAAAGAGAATCAAACTGTCTGCAACGGCTTTGGTTGTATCCGGCATGTACCATAGAGCCTGATGGTTGACGAATAGCAGAATCAACGGAAACATGATGATAAAGTAGAGCTCGTCTAAAAAAGAGGTGGCCATGACCATGGCCGAACTTTTCCCTACGCCAATACCCTCTTTATGCACGAATAAAATGGCCAAACTTGTTCCTCCGATAGCTGAAGGGGTAACAGCCGAGGTAAACTCCCATAAGAAAATAATCCGTATGGCTTGAATCCATTTCAATCGGCCACCCGAGAGTACGCGAATTCGGATTACGTAACCCAAATCCCGAATGATCATGCATAAAAAAGCCACGAAAAGCCAGAAAATCGTACTCCAGGTGAAAGTGATCACGTCGAAAGCTTTCGGGTCAAATTCCTTGTATAACATATAAGAGACAACAGCTAACCCGATAATGATAGGGTATATGATTTTATACGGGCTTATTTTTTTAGTTAACTGTTTATTCCCTTCCGGATTCTCTTGTGCCATAATCAACATTTTGTCGATGCTAAATTACTAAAAAAAGTTCAATGGCGTATTATATATTTTTGCATTTACCCGAAAGTTTTTGTGTATTATACTGCCCCATTTTTCATTTTCAGTTGTTATATAGTAAAACCAAGGGGCAAAATGATAAGTTGTATTATTCATTTAACTGGACTATGGGAAAATGGATTTGGTTTTTAATGGTGTTCACCTTAAATAGTTGTTAGTTTGACCGAACAATAGAAATTCGGTTGAGTGGGAGTCAAATAATATGTCTGGCTTCATTATTTTTTCTATTTTTTACGTTTATCTGGTGGATATGGAAGAAACAGAAACCTGAGATAGATAAGCATATCAATTTTATTAATATATTAAAAAAAGAAAATTGGTTTATACTGGAACAAAACCATAAGTTAAGTCAACATTCTTCTTGTCAAGCCGATCGGATAAGACAATTGCATGTAGTTTTAGAAAATCGTCTGGGGAGTTTGCGGCATTTGTTGAAGTTGGGTTCTATTTATGAAAACAAATCAGAGATTTTTTATAAAAAATTTCGAGAGCATGTATGCTTGGAAGCGAAAACTAAGACTGCTTTTACTGATTTATACGAATTGACAAATTTGTATTGTAATGGAGTCATAGAATATCTCAAAAAGAATTATCCGCTATTGAACGATGAAGATCTTCGTTTGTGTTGTATGATTGCTTTAGGATTTTCTTCGCAAGAAATTCGATTGATTTTTAGCCATACTAATAGACAGTATCTATACGAAACGTTCAAAACTTCGAGCAAAATTAGGATTATCTCCGGAAATAAATATGGAAACTTTTATACACAATATGATTATAAAATTAAGTTTAAATATATCATAAGTGTTATATTGTCAGGGTGTTGTGCGTGTTATTTTTAGTATGTTTTTGGTTTCTATATGCTTGTGTTGGTTGATTGTGGGGTATTAGAAATTTATTTTTAATAACAATTGATTATTAATCGGTTATGCTTAGGACTATAAGGCTATAAAATATGTAATATTATTGGAATTATTTTTGAATTAAAATAATTTTATAATGGATATGTGGTTCTGTAAAAATCATGAAAGAGTATTTTGGGATTCGCCTTCCAAATAAAATGCTCACCCAAATATAGAAAATAGAGTTTGTGTAGACTCTATCTGTTTTATTAATTTGAAAGAAGGCATAAAAAGATAATGAAAAGCACGATAATTTCAAAGTCTCATAAAATGGGGTGATAGATTTTATTGAAAGTCGCTTTAGGTGAAGTAGCGATAAGCAGTGCAGCAATACCAATAACGATAGATTTATCGAAAAAACTGTATGAAATAATTGGTGCGGATATCGAAAAGCAATACGAGTAGATTTTTTTAATACATAAAACGATGGCTATATGATAAATGGAAGACTTACCAAAAAACTTCATACATGAGAAACTTCTCATTTTCTAAAGGAATGATCATATATATTCGTTTGAAATAAACCCGTAAATCCCAGGAATCGGGAGCAATAAGATCTATACTGTCATTTGTTTCCCGGAATCTGGCGAGCCGGCGTGGAAATTCCCGTTCGTAAAAGTCCATCAACTCTTTACGGGTAGTGAGTATTTTTCCTTCTAAATCTTGCGAAGACAAAGTTAATCTTTTTTTATTTTTTGGTGCAAATCGTTTTCTGACTGCTAAAAGGACAGAATTATCTCCATTCTTTAAAACTTTTTTTTCTTCTTCCGTAAATGGACGTAGCAGCCATTGTATGTCTGTGTCGTATCGAAATTGTAAGGTGTCGGTGCGATCGAATAGCAGATATAGCGTATCTCCTCGTTGATAAAAAGGGTCTCCCGATTCCCGAACTTCTTTACTTAATCTGACTTTCCAGTCTTGTTTGTTTTCTTTTTTTACCGTCTGGGCATTTATTTCTGGGTAAATAAAAAGAATTATAAAAATGACTAAGTATTTTTTCATAATTAATGTTCTTGTGTACATATTCTTTTGGCATTTTCCAAATAATTCAAATATAGCTCATTTAGAGTCTCTCTCTTTTCTTTTGAGATTTTTTTCCATCCTTCTGATTCTACTAAGACTAATTTATTGTCTTTTAAATCTTGGAAATGTGTTAATCCTTGCCAAGCAATGGATCTACAAGTAGATATATTTGTGTTAGGATCTATTTCATGTAAAGCTTTTGCAATAATATCAACGAAGTATTCTGACATATATTGATGATGAGCTGTAGCGTTATAATAATATTTTTTGTAAAAATAACATAAAGTTGGGAAACTTTGATTATCCAATGCTTTCCCTAACTCTATAAAGTCTTTGTCTGATATAGATCCTGGATTGTGTGATTTTAGGGATAGTAATTGAGCATATATTTTAGCATGAATAGCCTCATGAATAATTGTTTTTGCGACCATTAAAGGTGGACTGTTCATTAAATTGATTTCATTGAGTATTATAGTAAACCAGTAATGATTCATTTCTGATATTAATTCTCCATTAATATTTTGGGGCATTCCTTCTAATTTCCATCTTAAATGAGCGATGGAATTTTCTTCAATAAAATGTTCAATCAATTTTTTGAAAGTTTCACTTTTACTATTGACTTTAGTGTAAATGCAATCAATATAATCGTTTTCTTTTAAATTATCGATATCTATTATAGGTGTATTAGTTGTGCCTCCATCAATTTCTGCATTTTGTGTAGGAGGTAAAAGAATATTTGTTGTACATCTTGTCCATCCTCGAGAGCTATAAAAGTCAATGAATGATTCTTTTAATTCACCTATATATTGACAAATGCTACTTCCATTGTATCCGAATGTATTTATTTCGTGTGTGACAAATTCTAAATTTGCATTTATTGCGTAGAAATAATCTCCTGCTACGCGAGATACGGGCTCAAAAATTTCATAAATACGAGCATAATTAAATAGAGGATTGCTATGTTGTAAATAAAACTTTATCATTTGCCGATATTTATCCAAATCTAATCTAAATTCTAAATACTGATTAGCAGAACATTCGTTCTCTGTGCAAATACTCCAAGCATTTCTCCACATTTGACGTGTATCGCAAACCCATGATCCAGAGGCATCTGGATTATAATAACATGTCCCCCACGAATGGATTGTCCTTGACCGTGAAGTATTGTTTATATGGAATAACATATAGCTGAAAAGGTTGTAACATTCATATCTATTGATTAATGAATCGATATCGGGAAAGAGGCCATTCAGTTGTGGTATTTTTTGATTAATATTGGTAGTATCTCGTGAGATTCTATCTCTCGTTTGCTCGTATTTTTGACAGATGTCTTTGAAAAACGGATCTTGAACCAATACTTTGTAAGTATCTTGATCTATTGTGAAGAAATCTTTCAAATATTGGGTGGTACTATCCTGTTTGTCTTGGATGTTGTTGACTTCTGAAAAATCTTCTGTTTGATAACAGGAGTGTATTAATAGGAGTAATACAAGTAGAATGGACAAGATTAAGTATGTTTTTTTCATGACAACGGATTATTATACGACGCATGTAAATATAACAACATTAATGTAGATTGCAATATAACGTGTATGATGCTTCACAAAAAAATATTTATTTTAATAATTTAAAAAGTGACAAAAATTAATATTGTTGATTGTATCGCTCGTGTTGCACATGAATTTTTAGCGGCAAGCTTTTAAAGAACATTTTACCGGAAGTTAAATTTGATTAATAATCGGTAGGTTGTCTATAAGAATTTGGAAAATCTCTAATTCTGTTTTTACAATCAAGGTTTCACTAAACTTGCGATCGAGTGGTGTTGTCGCAGATGTCTGTTTCATAGATATTTAGTGACAGAATATGCTCCGTGATTTATAAATAAAAACAACCTCTTGCTAATCAGGAGGTTGCTTGTGCCTGTGGAGAATAACGGAATCGAACCGTCGACCTTTTGACTGCCAGTCAAACGCTCTAGCCAACTGAGCTAATTCCCCGTTTGCGCTGCAAATATAGATAAAAATCCGGAAATATGAAATTCAGGAGAGAAGAATTTCTTATTTTAAATGCGTAGCTCCCGTTTTGATCTACAACGAACAATAATTAATACAAATTTGCCAGGTATTGACAAGCGGTTTTCATTCTATATAAAAGAGAAGCAAATTAAACTAAACCTTTTTCAAGCAAACAACTGGAAGGAAAATCGGGTGCGGCTCAATAGCCAAAACTACGTCCCGAGATTGACTTTTTTCATTGGGATATATAGGGGGCTACGGAGAAAAATTCCGATTTAGTCCAATGAAAGACAATCTTAATATGGCCGGCTGAACAGCTTCATTCTTTCCTGACGTAACAATGTTATAAGAGGTAAAATCTTCCTTTTCCCCTATTGTCGGCTACCAGTTTTCGCACTGTGTAGGCGTAAGCTAAATTTCGGATAAGTAAAAAGCATTCTGTCTATCCGTTTGCCATTCCATAATCGACTCTACATCGGACAATCTTACCGCCTCTTCTTACGGATTGTATGATAACTTTTCCGACGGCGAATGTCAGTCTGGGTGTTAGGCTCCCCCGAAAGAGTTTTCGTGTATATCGGGAAAGCCCGAGCAAAAATAGCTTTGGCAAACGCCTAATACAAGGAGCTGTACCAACCGCCGAAGGCTATCCGATAAAAATGTCACTATAAGAGTCGTATGGTCCTATTCGCCTATAAGAATCGGCAATGTTTTCTGTCATAAATATTTGTATTATTATCGAAATGAACGTTCCATCTCCAGCAAGCCTTGTTTGGCATCAAGGCCTCCGCCGTAGCCGGTCAGCTTGTGGTTGCTGCCGATGACCCGGTGGCAAGGCACGAATATGGAGATGGGGTTGGTGGCATTGGCTGAGGCGACGGCACGCACGGCTTTCGGATTGTGGATGCGGCGGGCAAGTTCGCCGTAGGAGATGGTCGTGCCGTAAGGGATTTTCATCAGTTCCTCCCATACGGTGCATTGGAACTCCGAGCCGGTAAAAACAATGGGAATGTCGAATGTCTTGCGATGTCCGGCGAAATACTCGTCGAGTTCTTCGATTGTCCGTTGGATAACCTCAGACGTTCCCTCTTCATACTTCGCGTTCAGGTGCCGCTGTATGCGGCGGTCGATTGTCAAGCGGCGTTTCTCCACGACCCAGTCGCAGATGCACAGCTTGTCGCCGTAAGAGCCGACCATCATCTCGCCCACGGGCGATTGATAGCGTGTAATTTTTATGGTTCCCATATCGTTCCTTTTATTGTCATAATATTCTTTCATGCATATTTTGCAGGGTCTGAATCCGGCACGCGGGGCCTCTTCGCTCTCCCGTACGTTCATCGAAGCAGTTTGCCCTCTTCATTCCGTCGGGCCGAACGGTTCGAGGTAACGTTTTTTACCTGCTGCGGTGGGCGCCACTTCGAAGAGTACGACCACTTTGTTCTTACTCGCTTTCATGATTTTTGCTATTTTTTATGGTTCCTCCACGATTTTTATGGCTGTTCGCCGGGCGCTTTTCAGGTCGCCGGCAGCGATATGTTTCAGCAGCTTTTCGTGGGAGGCTTGCGAATCGGCGAAACACGCCGTGCTTTCATAAATGCGGTTGAATTCGAACAGCAGATGTCTGGATGCGGAGCGATAGATGTCGGCCAATATCCGGTTGTGGGTGGCATCGGCAATGGCGATATGGAAATTCAGGTCGGCTTCGATGCACGCCTCCAGCGCCCCCTTTTCCGCGTGCGCTTTTCTTGTTTCGAGCGCAAGCCGCATACGCTGTATATCCCTTTCGGTTCGCCGTGCCACGGCTTTCTCCACGATGGCGATATCCAGAATTTTTCTCACTTCGTCGAGCTCCGTGCGGTCGGCCGCGTTTATTCTCATGCCGATGCGGTCGTCGTCCGACGGTTCGGCGACGAAAGTTCCCGCACCCTGCCGCACGCGAATAATTCCCGTGTTTACCAGCAATTTCACCGCTTCCCGCACACTCGACCGCCCCACGCCGAACGCTTTCATCAGTTCCGGTTCGGTCGGAAGCTTGTCGCCCGGTCCATAAGTGCCCTCCGTGATTTTTTGTTTTATTTCTTCGGCAACCCTGTCGGCCAATGACTTTTTATCTATCATCATATGCATCTTAAATTAATCATATCATCAGATGATTTGCAAAGGTACGTCTTTTTACGGAAAAACCAAATCGGATGAATCTGTTTTTTCAGTCGGCTTTGGAAATTCGGTCGGATATGTTGTTTCCCGGCGCCCGTACCAAGAATCACATGTTGGGAATCCGGTTGTCGGAGAAATAACGATTATTTCGTTCGAGGCGGGACGAGTCCTTATTGTATTGCTTCTGGGTGAATGCCGAAAGCGAGGTGCGGATTATATTTTTGTAGACTGATTTATAGGTGTAATAGTGGAGGAATTGAAATGTAAAATTGTCATATATTTTATTTTTGTAAATGTAAGTTGTATATTTGCTCCAAAGAGTTTAATGATGGTGTGTATCAAGGGCAAAAATGGAACAATGGATTACGTGTGGATTTTTGAGCAATATTACCGGGGATTGGCTTATTTTGCCTACCGGTTGTTGAAGGATAGAGAGGCGGGAGAGGATGTGGTTCAGGATGTTTTCGTAATGTTGTTCGAGAAAGGAGTTCCTTTTGAAAAATCCAGTGTGTTAAAATCTTTCCTTTATATTACCGTTCGAAATCGTTGTTTAGATTATCTGAAACATCAAAAAGTGGTAGAGAAACACCGGGCCGAATCGCTTTTAGCCGGCGGAGAGCCTTCTCGCGATTCGATATGGGCTGCTCTTGTCGAGTCCGAAACTTTATCTATCATAAAAAAGGCTATTGATCAATTACCCTGTGAATGTGCAAAAGTTATGCGTTTGTCTCTTTCGGGATATAATAGTACCGAGATAGCTGAAAAATTGGATGTAGAACCCAGTACCGTCCGGGCTCAAAAGCAACGGGGGCTTTTATTACTGAAAAAATATATTCCGCAACATCTTTTTGTTTTCGTGTTCGGAGGTTTGATGTGAAAATAGCTATCGGAGATTCGATGACGGAGTCTCTCGATTGTAAAATTTCTTTCATGTCGTCCATTTTTGACGGATAGCACTTTAACCCCATCCCCGGGTGCTGTCGTTCAATGTTGAATGTTAAAATTGAATTTTTTTTAGTCACTTATCGGGATATAATCGTTTTGTATATAAAATGGCAAAATATGCAAAACTTGAAAAAATATTACAGTTGGGCACAGAAAATCGCTCACGGTCTGTTGAACGGAGGGAGTAAGTGGAGGGAGGAGCTGAAAGAGGAGACCGGATTGCGGGAAGAGTTGGAATGGCGTTTTTCTCCGGATGAGTTACGGAAGGGATTGGAAATTTTCCGGGAGATCGATGGGGAGGAGGCAATCGTACGGATAAAGAATCGACTGAAAAGGAATCGTTTACGAAGATGGAGTATGGTCGGGGTGAACGTGGCTGCTGTGCTTGCTTGTGGATTTTTTGTTGTTTTGTGGATGAATGAGAAGCGGGAGCAGAGAGAGCTATGGACAGCCGAGAAATGGAAGACCCCTTATTTGCTTGTCGGGGAGAGCAAGAAAATAGATTTGTTCGATTCCTTGACCATCGTGCAACGAGGAGTTGTGGTTGAAAATAGGGCCGGGGGAAAATTGAGTTATCGAAGCGCATCGGTACGAGACACGGAAGAACCGGTTATAAATAAGTTGGTCGTACCGAAAGGATGCGAGTATTACGTGGAACTGGCCGACGGAACGAAGGTGTGGTTAAATGCCGAGAGTGAGTTGTCCTATCCGGTTTCTTTCAATGCGGTCGAACGGGATGTCGAATTGAGGGGGGAGGCTTACTTTGAAGTAACGAAATCCGAGGTTCCCTTTGTCGTGAAAACCGGAAATATGGATGTCCGGGTTTTGGGAACGGCTTTTAATGTTATGGCCTATGCGGACGAGTCGAATGTGGAAGTGACGTTGGAAGAAGGAAGTGTACGAATCCATGCCGATGATAAAGAAACTTTGTTGTCTCCCGGTCAGCAGGCCGTGTTTGAGAAAACGGATTCCATTTTACGAATAAAGGAGGTAAATACGAAAATTTATACCGGTTGGCGTTCGGGAGAATTCCTGTTCGAGGGAGAGTCTCTGGAAAGGGTAGGGCGTAAACTTGCCCGGTGGTATGACATGGAGATCGTCGTGGATAGCGTGTTGTGTCATAGATCGTTGAACGGTTCGTTAAAACGTTACGAATCGATCCGGGAATTTCTCGATGTATTGGAGTTGACCAATGAGGTGAAGGTAAATTATCGGGAAGATCGAGTGGAAATTTTATCCAAGAAAGAGTGAGGTAATCGAAAAAATCGGGAGATCTGACCATCCCCCGATTTTTATAGGTTACACCTATATATGTTGTTTAACCCAATTCACAAATTTATGAAAAAAAATCGACTTTCTCCGTTCTGGAGAAGAATTAAGGGATTTTTATCATCTAAACAGGTGATGATTATGCTCTTCGGTATGGTGATTTCGTTGCATTCGGGTATGGTTTCGGCACAGAAAGTGACGATCGACGTGAAAAAGGCCTCTTTGGTTTCCGTTTTGGAGGAGATCAAACGCCAGACGGGCTATCGTTATCTTTTCGTGGGGGATCAGGTTCGGGAGGTAACCGATATCACGCTTTCCATGAAAGATCAACCGGTGGAAACCGTTTTGGACTCTTGTCTACGGAATACGATCTGGACCTATGCCATTTCCGATAAGACAATCGTCCTTTCTTTGAGGGCGGGTACCGCATTAAGTAAATCCAAGCAACCCGTTAAAAATGAGGTGGTGGGAATCGTGAAGGATAAAAAGGGGGTTCCCATGATCGGGGTAACGGTAAAGCTTGTAAATACGGCGCTGGGGATCTCGACGAATAGTAAAGGTTTTTTTAAGTTGCTTTTGCCAGTAAAGAGCGGAGCGTTAGAGTGTTCGTTTATCGGCTATAAGACGCAGAAAGTAGAGTTTACCGAGAAGTCGGATACGCTTCGAATTGTCATGAAGGAGGATGTTACCGGATTGAACGAGGTACAGGTGATTGCTTACGGTCAGCAGAAAAAGCGAACGATGGTCAGTGCCGTTTCTTCCGTGAGAGCTGATGATATTAAGGAGCTTCCCACCCATAGTTTGGAGAATCTGTTACAAGGACATATGGCCGGAGTGGAGGTCAATAATCTTTCGGGTGCTCCCGGAGGAGGAGGTTCTATTGTTGCTATCCGGGGATATAACTCTTTCTTTACGGAAGAAGAGGGAGGGGACCGGGGGTATGGAACACCCCTTTACGTGGTGGATGGAGTCCCGATGCAGGCATTTACCTCTCCGATCACGGGAACCAATACCCTTTCGAATTTAGATCCTTCTATGATCGAATCGGTGGAGGTATTGAAAGATGCTGCTTCAGCGGCAATATACGGATCTCGGGCTGGCAACGGGGTCATCTTGATTACCACGAAAAAAGGACGGGCCGGTAAAGCAAAGTTCACGGCCAATATGTCTTATTCGGCCTCTTGGCTTCCCGAGACTCCCGTGCAAAGTGGAGGGCAATTGGAACGTTACTATAATATCCGGGGACTTCGGAACACGGTAATTCCTTATCAAGATCAGGACGGACATTGGAAAATACCGACTTCTTACGAAGAAGTATGGAATTTCCGGGGGAGTTCCACGCAACCGGTATTCGATTGGTTTTGGGGGTCTGCTGCTGCCGCCAATGGCAGTAGTCGTTTACAGGATTCTTTAAATGCCTTTTACAATAATTCTACCGATTGGTGGAGGTATGCCTATCGTACCGCCAAGGTGTATAATGCCAATATACAGGCCAGCGGAGGGACGGAGGCAATCCGTTATATGATCGGCGCCGGGTATTATAAAGAGGAGGGAATTATGTACGATAGCGATTTCCAACGAATCAATGTAATGACGAATGTTTCGGCCCATCCTGCGAAGCGGTTGCGGTTAGATAATCAACTTTCGCTCACCTATAGCGACCGGAGCCGGGGAGGAAGTAAAACGACAGCGAAGATAGAAGGGGTGACGGTGAATCCGATGTATATATCCTCTTTATACCCAGGGGCTTCTTATATAAAAAAGGAGTTGTTGGATAGATTGAATAGTGTCGAGCAGAAAAACCATAGTTATGCGGCACGTTATAATTTGGTATTGGATTACGAGATTATTCGGAATCTACATTTGCGTGTATCGGGAGGAGTCGATTATAGTCAGGAAAATATGAACCATTTCGAGCCGAGTACATACGAAGGAGGGGATTACGCGTATTACCATTGGTCGAGATCTAAAGGAAATATAGGACGAAGTATATCCCTATTGAACGAAAACCTGTTGAACTACTCTTTTTCATTCAAAGAGACACATAATTTCGAAATTTTGTTGGGGTTGTCTTATCAAAAGGATCAGGGATTTTCCAACGGAGGAAGTGCTATAAAAGGACCGAATGATTATGTACATTACGTGCAGGGACAATGGGGAAACCAGGAAGGTCTGGTGAATAAGGCTGATCCCAAAGATCCTACTCTTGCTCCTATATATGAATCGGCTTTTCGATACAGCTCTGATTTTGAGGAGGAAAGAATGAATAGTTATTTCGGTCGTTTAACCTATAATTTTAAGGAAAAGTACATGTTTGAAACGACTATTCGCCGGGACGGATCATCGGTTTTTGGTGAAAAGGTGCGTTGGGCGACATTCCCTTCCGTGGCAGTGGGGTGGGCTTTTTCCGAGGAATCTTGGATGAAAGGTTTATATTGGTTGAGTTTCGGTAAAATCCGGGCCAGTTGGGGAACATCGGGGCAAAAATTTCGGCAACGTTATTTGGCCCACGGCTTGATGACCTCGAACGATAATATGTTTCAGGGGACCGGAGGAATTGTACCGGACAGGCAGGGAGGAGTCATCAATCGAAAGTTAACATGGGAAGAGACCAATCAATACGATTTGGGATTGGATATCAGTTTTTGGGATTACCGTATTCGTTTGACCTGTGATTACTATTACCGTTACACGAAAGGACAGCTGAATAAGACACCGCTTCCCGGAGATGTTTATTTTCATAGTTTTCAATGGCAAAATGCTTTAGGCGTATCCAATCAGGGACTGGAGTTGGAATTAGTGGCAGACTTTTTCAGGGAGAGTGCCGTAAAGTGGCGGATGAAATTTAATGCATCCCGGAACTGGAACCGTTTTGAAAAGAGTTATGACGGGTGGGATTTCGAGGGAAATGTGTTGGGAAAACCTTTATACCGGATGCGGGTATATAAAACCGACGGATTTTTTAATTCCATGAAGGAGATTCCTTACTCGTACACGGAAGCGGACGGCATGCCTAAACCGTTGCATTCCGGAATGAATAATATCTTTTTCCCGGGAACGCGCCGGATTATCGATTTAAATGGAGACGGAAAAATCAATAATAAAGACAAATATTACGCGGCCAGTCCTCTTCCTTTGGCCTATGGCGGTTTTATCAACGAAATCACGTGGAGGCAGTTTGATTTGAATATATTCTTTAATTACTCTTTAGGACGTCATATC
The DNA here is from genome assembly GCF_024741215.1 of Gabonibacter chumensis. Taxonomy (NCBI): domain Bacteria; kingdom Pseudomonadati; phylum Bacteroidota; class Bacteroidia; order Bacteroidales; family Porphyromonadaceae; genus Gabonibacter; species Gabonibacter chumensis. The sequence goes on from NZ_JANSKB010000001.1 coordinate 900,457, forward strand.
ATTAATGCTTATCGCCAAACCTATGCTCAACCCAGTTCCGGAGAAGGCCCTGTTATGGGAGATGTTCGGAAATTCAATGCCTGGACACATCCGGACGGTAAACCGCATGATTTTCCTCGGTTGCAAATATATAATGGATTAGAAGGACAATTCTCCGGAACAAATGATTGCGATATCGAGAAAGTACATATGATTCGTTTAAAGCAACTCACGTTAGGGTATAACTTGCACGAGAAGTTGGCTAAAAAAGCAGGTTTGTCCGGAGTTCGCGTGTTTCTGACCATGGAAAATCTGTTTTTATTGACTAATTATTCCGGTTTGGATCCGGAGATTGTGAACATTACGAGTGGTTTGGATAATTTGGCTTCTTACCCGCTACCCCGGAAATTTACGGTCGGTTTGACTATTAACTTTTAAAACGGAAGGTTATGAAAAAGATATTTGTTTTATTGCTTTTTTTCCCACTTTTTTCCTGTAACGATTGGTTGACGGTCGAATCTGAGAAATCAGTAACCTATATCAATTACTTTAAAAGTGAGCAGGATTTGGAAAAGGTGCTGATCTCCATATTCGGTTGTGAAAAGGGAATATTCGCAGGAATAAATCATTTGAATATTGTGGGATTATCGTGTGATTGGGGAGGGGATTATGAAGGCCTTCGGAATCTGGATCCGAAAGAATTCTTTAGTGGAATGGATAGCTGGGTTCTTCATTATAATGTGTTTTATTTAGCCAATATGCTGGAGGAGAATCGTTACCGATTCGAGAATGTCTCAAAAGAACGGGCCGATTATTGGATAGCCCAAGCTAATTTTGCAAAAGCCTTGTCTTATTTTGATTTGATACGACGGTGGGGAGAAGCTCCTTTGGCCCCAGGTACGGAATCTACCGAACCGGTGGGTAAAAGTTCGACCATGACTCTTTGCGAGGAGGCTATCCGTTGTGCCAATATAGCCTTAACATTACCGCCGTACGAGCAGTTGACGGATGCCAATGGTAAAACAGTGACGTCTAAACAATTTGCGAGTCTGGGAACGGTTCATACTCTTTTGGCTAATATCTATGCTTGGATGGGAGGATTGTACGGGGATAGGAAGTATTGGGAGGAAGCCGAAAAACATGCCTCTTTAGTGATCGATGGAAAAGCCGGATTCTATGATTTGGAAAAGGATATTCTTTCTATGAAAAATAACACGTTAGGACCGGTTAGGAGAAGTGTCGAAACCATCTTTAGCATCGAGATTAACGAGCAAGATGAGAATCGGTTTTGGAGTGGTGTGTTCGAGTACCGTTATCCCGGTTTGTTGTTACTCGATTATCCTTATGTGGCTTCTACTCCCGAAAGTATAGAGAGTAGTAGCCGGATGCCGACGATTCGTGTTGAAAGTGTAAAGGCTTTGTATCATGAAAGAGATGATCAGCGAATAAAAGAGTATTGGTACAATTTGGGCGAGGTCGGTTATTGGGAAAAGTATATGGATGACGAAGGGGTCGTGACTGATTCGACCTGGATCCTCTCCGAGTATGCATTTATAGATAAATGGAACGAAGAGATACGTTCCGTTAATCCGCAATTTATAGAAGAGGAGGGAGCACGCTTGTTGGCGATGGATGGGAATCGGGTTGTTTGGAGATTGGCAGATTTGATATTGCTCCGGGCAGAGTGCCGGGTTCGCCTGGGGTTAGAAACGGCGGTGAATGATTTAAATCGTATTCGTAATCGGTCCGGCTTAACCGATTACGACGGTCCGACCGATCCGGAGCTGCTCCGAAGAGAGATTTTCCATGAACGGGAAAGGGAGTTATTCGGTGAAGGACAACGCTATTTCGATGTAGTGAGGAATGGTTATTTCCGGGAAGAATTCTCTTGGGCTTATGCCGGATTATCAGATCAAGATGTGAAAAATGGAGCCTTATATCTTCCCGTGTCGAAAAATTCGTTTGAGAAAAATACATTAATGAAACAAAATATCTATTGGTTATGGCGTCAACAATAAAAAATATAGGTAAAAGCATTGTAATCGTGACGGTGGTGATTTTTGCCTCTTGTACGAAGTACGGTTACATTGACGGAGGTATTGCCAACGGGGTTCACGATTGCACGATGTGGGAATATTTCCATACGGACAGCTACAACTGGGACTCGACCATTATTCTGATCGAGCATGCCGGATTGAAGTCTCTTTTCGATGGTACGGGCGAGTATAAACAGATTACTTTTTTCGGATTAACCGGCCCGAGTATCCGGCGTTATCTGTTAGAAAACAATTACGAACGGGTGACCGATATTCCAAAAGGAAAATGCGTGGACATCCTACAAAAATTGGTGGTCCCGCAACGTTTGATGTTGAAGGATATTCCTCGTGGCAATCGAGTAAACCGGGGAGGAAACGAGTTTGTGGAATATGACGGGATGGTCGCACCGGCTATTCGCGGAGAGTTGTTCTTATGGACTTACAGGGGAATGTATAACAAAGTGAAAGATGCGGGAGCCGTAATAATAAACCTGGCAAGTCGGAATGAAAAGGGTACGAGGGCGGAACCTATAGCATCCTCTGATATTCAAACGACCACGGGGATCGTTCATTCGCTTAATTACGATTTTAAGTTTAGAAATTTTTAAAGTTAGGTAAGATGAAAAAAATAGTATATCTATTGGTTTGGGCCGGTATCATCGGAGCCACGGCCTGTAGCGATGTGAACGTGGGGTATTTGGCTGTGGAAAAAGCAGCTTATGCACAGGATACCTTGTCTCTGTATAATATGCAAGAGAGGTTGGAGGAGCTGACGAAACTTTATGATCGCTTTGAGGCCCAAGCAGGACCTTTGATACAAGAACGTGCTGAATGGGATGTCAAACGACAGGAGAAACAGTATGAATTATGGGATTTTGATGATTATGAAATTACTCCGTTGGAAGAATTAATAGATGCTACGACGGATCCGGTTCAACTCGAGGCTCTTAAAAAACAATTAGAGGAGTTGTATGTGCAAAGGGCACGAATAAAAAAAGAGTTGGATGATATAAACGATAAAAGATGGACTCTTCGAAAACAGATAGAACAAATTTCTATCGATTTAGGAATCGGTTCGGAAAGGGAGTTGAGTAACAAAATATCGAAATTGAAAAACACGATGGAATACGGGATTCCTTGGGTGACTTCGCCGATAGAAAGTGTTTTCGGCACGGAACCTTTAATCTATTCCATAGCCGAGGTGAAAAACGAAAATCCGGTTAACGCGGAACTTTTCCGGAAAAGCTTGACGATCATCGGTGGTGGTCGAATGTACGTGGAGCAAAACGTGGAAGCTCCCCCGGGACGTTATATTATCTCTGTCCGAATAGAGAACGAGGGACAATCGACCGTGTTGAGAAATGCCTTTACTTTTATTATTGAAAAATGATCGAATGATAATTGTAGATTAAATGATTCCGTGATTAAGAGATTTCGTGATTCGAAGATTGAGATTTCGACTTTATGGACCATTTTAATTGTAAATTAGAAAAATTATAGGATTTAGAGATGTAATATTAAGTGATTAAAAAATGACTTTTAGGACCTTATGGACCCATTCGATCCTGTGATTGCTTTACGGTTTGGTGAGCGAGATTAATTTCTAATTTGCAAATAAATATCGAAGGTAATTGGGCCCGGATTGGGGGTAAAATAAAGATTCAATTACAATATTCGTAGATGCTTGTTTGCGGGGATTTATGGTTTGCGATGGAAGAGATTCTATCGTGAATCATAAAACCGTAAAATGATTAAATGATTCTGTAATTAAAGTGATTCAATGATTAGAAAGATTGACGATTGTAAATTAAAAAATCCAGACTCCAATCTACAATTTGCAATGGGGATAAAGGATTAGGTGATTTAGCGATTGGAAGTTTTGAATTTGCCTTAATACCTCGAAAAATATCGTTTTATTCTTGTTCATCAGGTATTTAATTGTATGGTAAAATGATGAATGTAAAATATATCGTTGCATGTTGTTTTATTATTCTGGTTTGTTTATCCTGTCAGAAGTCAGACACGGAGATGATACAAACAGACGCAGAGTCGACTTGGGATAATAGATTATGGGAAGCTTTGCAGAGGGATTCTGTATTTATGGAAATGGAAAAATTAATGAATAACAAAACATATTATGATCAAGTTTATATCGTTATGAAATCTACTCCGTCGGAACAACAGGAAAGTTGTATCCGGGAAATGAGTGATAAGCGCTATACCGAGTTGGATGAATTGGTTATGCAGATTAAAGAAAAATACGATGCTTATTCTTTTATCTATTTTCAAAAACTGTATGATATCGTGAATAAAAATCAGGCTAAAGCATCAGGCAAAGTAGATTATGAGTCGGAGGAGATTCAGGTGTATGGAGATTGTACTTATGCGATCATGACGGCAAGAGATATCATGAATAGTATATATGATTTGTATAGTAAGTTTGCCGCTTGTTATCCTCAATATGCTTCTACGTTTAAGCAAAGATTAATCAATGGTACGTTGTTTAGAAATTCATGGCCTTATGCCGAAAAAAGAGGATTGCAGGTTATTCTATCTAATGAGGTACTTATAAAGACCTATAAATGTGAGCATATCATTGAGATAGCAAAACAATTGAAAAGTGTCGGTACTTATATGACGGAAATACGGGATCTTTTACAAGAGGCTATAATTTATGTTCGTCAAAATCCCGATCGACCGTTTCCTCCTCAAAGAAATATCGGACTGCCATCTGCTCCTCGAGAACCGGGACCTCGAACTTATATTGTGGACTCGAAAGATAAACTGGCTAAAAAAAATATTAAACGAACCATGTCCAAACAGCTTAAAAATACTTGTGTTACTTCTATCATGGAATACATTAGCGATGCATATTGTGGGGAAGGAAGAAATGAAGGAGATTTTTGGCTGGGATATAAAAAATTGACGGGGGAATGGATTTCTGATAATGGGGTTGATTCTAGATATATACGAGAATTGGTATTGCTTTTTTTTAATACTGAATCATTTTATGATGTTAAAGATGCCATTGATAAAAAACGAGTTGTGATGACAACTATAACTTCTAAAATAAAAGACTCTTTACATAATGTTCTTATCGTGGGTTACACGAGTGATGGTAAAAGATATATATATATGGATCCGGAAGTGGGATATCTTCAAGATGCGCCCGTAATTATGTTTTCCGGCAGTAGATATAATATAAGTATTTCCGGTTGTAAATAATATAAACAAAAGATTATGAAAACAGCAATAAAAACTATAGGCATATTATTAATGATCTGTGCTTTGTTGGTAATATTAAGTGCAGGGAGTAAACAGCAATACAAAGTTTCCCAGTTAAGAGGGAAATGGCAGATGGAGACCGAATCTCCCAGACCGGATCAAATTATACGTGAATTTTTTGGTGGTTTCTATACGAATACTCGTTTGGTAAATAACGATACGATCTTACAGGCAAAATATTGGTTTTACTTGTCAGATAGTATTGTAACCACTTTTGATGAGCGTAAATTATATGACCGAACAAGTGGAGAATATATCATATCTCAATATGGCGAAAATTCTTATCCTCCTTATGAATTCCCGTGTAGTGTTTTTAAAATTATCTCTTTGAATAAAGATTCTTTGGTTATAAAATATGTTCCTAAAAAAGGGCAGGTTATGATAGGTTCAGAAGCGGTTACTTATAAACGAATTAAATAGACCAATGTAAATTGGCGATTAAGAGATTGAATGATTCGATGATTAAGTGATTATGAAAAATGATAGTATGCGTAGTAAACTGATGATTTGTTTTTTCCTTTTTATTGTCTTTGCACTGCTTGTCGGCTTAAAGGCGACAGACGAAAAGCAATACAAAGTTTCCCAGTTAAGAGGGAAATGGAGGATGGATACTCGATCTCCCAGGCCAGATCAAATTATAGATGAATATATTCATGGGACTTATACGGTAACTCGTTTGCTGAATGGTGATACCGTAGGACAATTAAAACATTGGTTTTATTTGTCGGATAGTATCGTGACTGCATTTGATTGGAAACAGGTTAATGCCCGGACAAGCGGGAAGTATATCGTGGCACAATACGGTGAAGATTATTTACCTCCTTACGAGTACCCTTGTAAAGTATATAAAATTCTTTTTTTAAGTCAGGATTCTTTAGCGATGATATACGTTCCGAGAAAAGGGGAGGTCGTGATCGGATTAGGACCTGTTATGTTTAATCGAATAAGCAATTGACGATTAAATGATTGGTAATTACAAAAATCGATATTTAATTTACAATTATAAAATTTATTGTTATGAAAAAAATGATGTTGATCAGCGTGTTCCTATTGGGAATGCTGGGAAGTTTGTCTGCTCAAATGGTGATTTTCGAGGGGACGTTGAATGAGGCAATGCTAAAGGCTAAGGCCGAGAAAAAAGATGTATTCGTGGACTTTTATGCCGACTGGTGCGGGCCTTGTAAGATGATGGCGACGGAGGTCTTCACCCGGCCGGAGGTAGGCGAGTATTTCAATGCCCGTTTTATCTGCGTGAAGGTAAACGTGGATGCCAAGGAGAATAAAGAGATCGCTAAAAAATACGGTGTGACGGCGTTGCCGACCATGGTCTTTATTACCCCGGAAGGGAAAGAGCTTCGAAGAATAACGGGAACGAAAGATCCGGTTTCGTTTGTCAAAGAGGCCCAGATTGCCAAGGGTGAAGCTTTGAGTTTCGAACAGGTATACGAGCAATACAAAAAGAAAAAAAAGGATATGAATCTTTTGCAGCAGTTGTTGCTGGAGGCCCCCGCTTATATTCCGAGGTTACAGGGGTACGAGCGGCAAAAATGGGGAGCCCGTATCGAAAACCTTTACGCGGAGTATGTGAAAAATAAGAAATTGGATTATATGATTTCCGAACCGGATTTTGCCATCTTAACTCTCTATCATCCGCAAACCGATAAAAATGATCCGATCTTTGATTTTGTAGTTTCCCATTTCGATCAATATGCGGAGATCGTGGGAAAAGAGGCCGTGGCCAATTACCTGATCGGGATGAATAATAGTTATATTATTCAATTGTGTAAAAAAGGAGATGTCGCCTATAAGGAGCGTTTGAAACGAGTGGACGGCGATTTGAAACGAGTATATGCCGGAATCTCTTTCGGTAAGCTTTCCGTTTTAGATGCCATCACTTTATTGGCTGACGCAACCTACAGTTTATACCGACGGAATGAGGCTGACTTCTTTAAATATATGGATAACTATTTTGCCGGGAAAGGAGATCAGGCCGATCTGAACGATTATACTCAGCCCTTGGAAGATCTGTTTATGGCCTATGAAGGTAAATTATCGGAAAATGCTTACTCGAAGTCTATCCCTTGGATTGCCAAAGCGCTGGAAAAGGAGATGGCTCCAGATTTACGTACTCGTTTGTTGATTATGATGGGACAATGCTTCCAATATACCGGACAGAGTGATAAGGCCAAACAATCTTTCAACCAGGCTTTCCTGACCAGTGCTCAGATCGAGAACAAGATGATGATGGCTCAGCTTCAAAAAATGATACAACAAAGTTTAGATAACCTATGAGAAAGTTATTGTTATGGACAGTGTTATTCCTGACAGGGAATTGCGCTTTTGCCCAAAAAGGGGCCGAAGTTTTTCGCCACGGGAAGTTGAATAACGGGTTGACCTATTACATTCGGCAGACGAAATCTCCGGTCGGTCGAGCCGATTTATACTTGGTACAGAACGTCGGGGCCTTGCTGGAGGAAGATAATCAGAACGGGTTGGCCCATTTTCTGGAACATATGGCTTTTAACGGGAGCCGGAGTTTTAAAGAGGGCATTCCCCGGTTTTTGGAAAGAAGAGGAATAAGACAGTTTAATGCTCAAACCGGGCAGGATGAAACGGTATATTATATCAATAGGGTTCCCACGAAAGATAAATGCTTAATGGACTCTTGTCTGTTGGTTTTAAAAGACTGGTCCGGTTTTCTTTTACTCGATCCGAAGGAGATCGACAAGGAGCGGGGAGTGATTTTCGAGGAACGGCGTTCCCGGCGGGATATGAACGTCCGGCTAAAGGAACAGACGGATCCTTATACGTATAACGGTAGTCGCTATGCCACCCGGGATGTCATCGGAACGGTAGAGGTGCTGGAAAATTTTACCCCGGCGGAATTGAAAGCTTATTACCATGATTTTTATCGGCCGGACTTACAGGCCGTGATCGTTATCGGAGACGTGGAGCCAGCCCGGATAGAGCGAGAAATACACCGTCTTTTCGATCCCATCCCGAAGCGGGTCGATCCGAAGCCGAGGCCGGTTTTTGAAATTTCGGATAACCCGGAACCTTTGTACACGAAAGCTTTCGATAAAGAGTTGGCCTCTCCCGATATGGTATTGAGTCGAAGGATGAGAAGGGTTCTCCCGGCCTCGTTAAAAGAGATGATGAAAAATAATTTGATCGAAAAGTTTTACAACAATATCGTGATGGGACAATTGGACGCCTATATCAATACGCAAAATCCGTTGTTTCTGATGACGGCCGTCGATTACGGTCGGTTGGTCCGGAATTACAACAGGTGGAGAATTTACGTCCAGGCTTACCCGCACAAGGAACGGGAGGCGTTGACGCAATTGATGGAGGAGATCGAGCGGATCCATCGTTTTTCTTTGACCGACAAAGAGTTGAAGAGACAGATAGACGCCTATCTTCCGGGATTGGAGGAGACGGAGAAAAACAAGGACAAGTTGCCTAACGCGGCTTATGTGACTATTTACCAGAATAATTTTCTGGAAGGGAATCCTATCTCGAGCGTGGAGGAAGATATCTCTCTTTCCCGGGAGATTTTGTCGGAATTGACGGCAAAGGATTTGCAGGATTGGGTAGCATCCTGGTATACGGACGATCGGAATTGGGTGTTCGTGATGCGGGGTAACGATCCGGCTTATGATTTTCCGTGTAAGGACGAGGTTAAACAAATCATGGAAAATGCCCGAAAAGCGGATGTCAAACCGTTGGACTTCGAGGTGACGGCGGTGCCGTTGATGGATTTCGAGGTAAAAGGCGGAGAGATCGTGAAAGAGAAAAGGATCAAAAAGTTGGATGCCGAGGAGTGGACGCTTTCCAACGGGTGTAAAGTGTATTATAAATTTTCGGATACCGACGGGCCGAAGGTGAGTCTTATGGGAGAAAGTCCCGGGGGAAAATCGCTGCTTCCGGCCGAAGATTTGCCTTCCGCATCGGCTCTCTCTTCCTTGATGATGCGTTCCGGTCTGTATAAACACGATGTCCGGATGATGCAGGCCATATTGAAGGGACACCGGATTTATCCCGATATTCGTTTGGGAGAGGCCTCGGAAGGGGTGAGCGGCTATTGTGACAACAACGAGACCGAGATGCTGTTCCAAATTATCTACCTCTTGTTCGAAGAACCTCGTTTTGATCGAAATGATTTCGACAAGTTCGTTTACCTGAACAAAATGGATTACGAGAATACCTCCCGTACAGCGGAAGACACGATTTCCGAGGCGATGACGAAGCTTCGGTTAAAGGACTCGCCCCGGTTATGGAAAAGGAACGATCAGTATTACGATGCTATGGATTTCGATAGGATGGTGGCCATTTATCGCGATCGTTTCCGGGATGCTTCCGATTTCCGTTTTTACCTGACCGGAAATATCGAGCGAGAAGAGGCACAAAAATTAGTAAAACAATACTTGGGAGCCATCCCTTCCATTTATCGCAAGGAGCAGCCGGTAGATTATGATTTGCGTAAAAGCGGTTCGATGACGGAGATGATCGAGGCGAATATTCCGGATCATAAATATATCGTGAATATCGCGTATACCAATAAGTTGAAATTAAAACCGGAAGAGGAGCTTTGTATAGATATTATCCGTGAAATCCTTTCCAATCGTTACCGGGATATTATCCGGGAAGACGAGGGAGGAGCTTATGGAGTGGAGGTGAGTGCATCTTATCTTTCCTATCCCAAGCCTTATCAGTTTATGGGTATTGATTTTCAAACCAGCACGGAAAAAGGCGATCGGATGCGGGCTATCGTCCATGAACAAATTCAACGGTTGAGACATGAGGGGGTGAGTGAGGAAGAGGTGGAGGATATCGTGATGATGATGAAAAAAGGTCGTGCCCGGATGCTGAAAAACAGAGGGAATGCTCATTGGATGGAAACCTTGCGTTACTACGTGAAAACGGGTAAAGATATCGATTCGCCGGCTTATTTCGAGAAGCCGATTGAAAAGATCAACGCTAAGGAGGTACAGGTTGTGGCCGAAAAGTTTTTCGATACCGCCGAATGTGCGGATATCGTGGTTAAATCTGGCCATTGACGATTTTAAATTGTAGATTGACAATTAAATAACACATTGCACCCGCCCCGTGGGTTATTGATTAAATGAAAGACGAATAGATTTGAGAATTAATTTATGATTAAAACTCTGATCTTACAATCTTTAAAATCATATTTTTTTAATTTACAATCGTCAATCTACAATTGTCAATTCTTTTTGAGTTTGCTCTGGATCGGATAGTGGTCTGAGAATTTGACGGTATCTCGGAGGTAAGAGACGGTTTCGAACGAGGAGGAGTGAAGGATATGGTCGATACGGAAGGAGGGAAATTCTCCGATATACGTGTTGCCTAATCCTCGTCCTTTTTCGACGAAACTGTCTTGCATGTCGTCGTCTAAAGTGCTGTAAGTATAGGAGAGAGGAGTATCGTTGAAATCTCCGCACAGGATGACGGGATAGGGGGATCGGTTCATGTGTTTCTTGATGATCTCGGCTTGCCGGGCTCTGTTTTTGTTGGCGGAAATCAACAGGGAAACGATAGAGTGGACCTCTTCGGACAGGGCTTGTCCTTTTCCTTCCGATAGCTTTTGCAGGAGTTTGCGGTCTTTGTCTCCTAACCGGTAGGACTCCAAATGGACGCAATATACTCGTACGGTATCGTTCGAAACGGCAATGTCCGCGTAAATGCAGGCGGCCGTATATTTTTTATCGAAATCGATAAAACCCGTGTTTAATAAAGGGGTACGGGATAAGATGGCGATATCTTTTTGATTGTAATAGTAGGGATAGGTAGAGAATCTTGCAAAAATTCCTTTTTGTTGGGGCACCTCCTGAAGGCAGACGAGGTCCCCCGGGAACCGATTGATGTACTCTTCCAGTTGTTGGGGTGTCTCTTTTTGTTTGGACCAGCCGTATATATCCATTTGCCGGACATTATAAGAGAGGATCGAGATATCGTATGGTGCATTTCCGGATATCGGACCGTTCATCCCGTAATAGGTTCTCATGAAAGGATACCCTGCGGCTAAAACGAGCAGGATAAGCCATGCCGTTTTTTTCCAGCGCGCGATCCAATACAGGAGTAGAATCAAATTGACGATCAGGAGGTAGTGATAGGCTAACCCTATGAGAGAGGAGAGGTAACAGGTGTTCGGGTTTACGTAGGGAGAAGTATAACTCCCCAATAGGCCTAAAATAGCGGTCCACGTGATGATTCTGATAAAAGTATCGATGATTCGTTTCAACCTGATTTGTTTTATGGGTTTAATTTCTTCCCGATTTGAACAAAATCTCTTTCTCCTCTTTTGTCAAGCTTTCATATCCCGATTGGGAGATCTTGTCTAAAATATCGTTGATCCGGTCGTCTTTTTGTTTTTTGTATTCGTTGTACTCCCTGTCGTTCATATCCGATGCCTTCTTTTTATACTTTACCCGCATCTTTTTACGGGAGATAAATAGTTTTCCGATTTTTTCAAAGAAGTTGACGATACCGCTTGCAATATCCCGGTTTTTTCGAATGCCTAACGTGAAGAGATAACCGAAAAGAGCTCCGCCCAAGTGGGCGATATGTCCACCCGCGTTTCCCGAAGGTATGCTGATGATATCGATTGCTGCCGTGAAAAGGGCCAAATGGATTAATTTTACCGGGCCGACCAGGAATATATAGATCCGGTGGTTCGGCAGGTAGGTACAAACGGCAAAGACGATGGCCATGATAGAAGCCGAGGCCCCTATGGCCCATGAAAAATAGCGTTCCGTGGCAAAAGCCGGGAAGATGGCATAGGCAGCCATATAGATGATAGCTCCCGATATTCCGCCGAGAATATATACTCCTGTCAGTTTTCGTTCCGAAAAATAGTTCAAAAAAATCCCTCCGAACCAATAGAGCCATAGCATGTTGAACAGCAGATGAAAAAATCCGAACTGTGTAAACATATAGGTAATGATGGTCCAGGGAGTGTACAGAAGATTGTAAGGATAAGCGGGAACTCCCACGTAGGGTAATAAAAATTCGTCTATCCCCCGGTATCCGGCCAATATAAAGAATACGGCTGCTAACTTGATGACAATGAAAACCGCGATATTAATGTATATCAGTCGGCTAAGGGTCGATCCTTGTCTGAAAGAGCGTTTTATTCCGCTCCATATTCCTTCGGAGAAAGGGGTATTACCATATGGGTTATAATACGCGGCCATAATCGATCAATAAAAACGTTTACTGTGTTTGCGCCAATAACGGATCATGAAGAAACCGAACAGCATGCCTCCCAGGTGGGCGAAATGGGCCACGTTGTCTCCCACTTGATTTTGAATGCCTAAATACAACTCGGCGGCTCCATAAAAGAGAACGAAATATTTAGCCTTGATCGGTATCGGAATGAACATAATGAACAATTCCGTGTTGGGAAACAGCATGCCGAAAGCTAACAAGATTCCGAAAACGGCGCCTGAAGCTCCGATCATCGGAATATTGACGTATCCCTGTATGACGTTTTGATAGATGGCTTCCGCCGTTTTAATATATTCCTGAGAATTCGGATGGTTGGTCCAACCGTCGATAAAGGCGACTAAGTCGTTCGGAATGCCTCCCAGATGAGTTCGTAGAAATTCTGCTAATAGGCCGGGGTCCGGTGTATTTTGAAAAGCATAGAACTCCTCCTGCATGTTGTGATAGCCGTACCAGCTAACCAATGAATAGAGTAATGCCGCTCCGATTCCGGTGACCATGTAGTATATGATAAAACGTTTGCTTCCCCACACCGATTCAAGAATGCGGCCGAACATGAATACGGCGAACATGTTGAAGAATATATGTGTTAGCCCTTCTTGGGTAAACATGTGGGTAATATATTGATAGAAAGCGAAGTGCTTGGATTCCGGAAGGTGTAATCCTAAAATATTGACCCAATCGATACCGGATCGTTTTCCCATGAGGTTGATCAGTAAAAAAATGATCACGTTGATGATGATGATCGCTTTTACCGCCGGGGTAATATTGGAAAGTGGACGATAATTACTCATTTTTGTTCGGTTTTGTATTTTGTTTGTTTACCGGTTTATGCTGTCTGTTTTCCACTTTGTTTACCGGTTTGTTTCCGTTAGAACGGTTTGTTTCCGTCCGGTTGTTGTTTTTTTGTACGTTTTTCCGGTTATTTCTGTTTTTGGAATAGTTCTTTTTAGGTTGTTTCTTTTCGTCAAAGCGGTTTAAACTCTCTTCTCCTACTCCATCCGTGTATTTGATATCTTCCGGCCTCTTGTCATTTGTATCTAAAGCTTTAGGTGGAATATATCCTCTTTTGTTCATGGCGATAATCTCTTTCACCCGCTCCACGGGAAGTTTGATTAAAGCTCCTTTTCCCTCTTTGTCATAGGTATAAGACATGGAACGTCCGAAGATATCGGTTTTTTGATGATAAAGCATGCCTTCGCCGGTATTCAGCCAAACATTGGAGGAAGGAAAATCTTTTTGCTCGTCGATGTAGGCATCCACTTCGTAGTTAAGGCAGCATTTTAACTTGCCGCATTGGCCCGCCAATTTTTGCGGGTTCAGGGAGATATCCTGATAACGCGCCGCGGAAGTAGATACCGATATGAAGTTGGTGATGAAGGTCGAGCAACATAGTTTTCGTCCGCACGAACCGATGCCGCCAATGCGCCCTGCTTCTTGCCGTGCTCCGATTTGTTTCATTTCGATACGGATATGAAAAGTTTCGGCCAGTACTTTAATCAATTTCCGGAAATCCACCCGGTCTCCGGCAATGTAATAGAAGATAGCCTTTGTTTTATCTCCCTGGTATTCGACATCTCCGATTTTCATATCCAAATTCAGGTCTGCGGCAATCTTGCGGGATTTAATCATGGTATCGTACTCGAGGGCGATGGCCTGCTGCCATTTTTCGATATCGTGCGGTTTGGCTTTCCGATACACTTTTTTCAGCGGATTTCGTTCCAGATCTACCCGTTTCAATCGCATCTGTTCCCGGACCAGTTCTCCTGTCAGGGAGACGATACCGATGTCGTGCCCTAATGCAGCTTCTACGGCAACAATATCTCCGATAGTGAGATTCAGGTTGCTGTTGTTCAGGTAAAAACCTTTTCTTGTGTTTTTAAAGCGAACTTCGACGATATCGGAAGTACTACAACCCTCCGGGATATCTTGCATCCAGTTGTATTCCGTCAATTTACCGGCAAGCAGACGATGGTCTATTACCGGAACGATAGGATAGGGTTGTTTATTTTGGTTTTCGGGATTTTCCCGGATCTCTTCATTTATTTCTTCACTCATACGTTAAAACTAAAAGTTAAAAATTAAAAGCTAAAAGTTACGACTGAAAATCAGGCTGTTTTCCGTTTTCACTTTTCTGATCAACCTATACGTGCGGTTGACCTATGGACGGATATTTTGCATTACCTTAATGCAAAGATCCGTGAATATGATTTTTCCGTTTCCGTTGCGGATGATGTCGCTGTAAGCTCTTTCAAACTCTTCGTAAAGCGGGATGACGTTGCCTTCATGTACATAAGGAGAAAATTTTACGGAAAAATCTTTCTCCCGTTTGGTCATGTATACTATATTTTCGAGCTCAAAGTTTCTGACAAAGTTTTCACGTATCATACGGATGCAATGAGTTAGAAAACTTTTTTGCCGCTCTCTTCCCAGGGCAGCCAATTCGTTGACGAATTCGTTAACCGTTAGCATCTTCCTCTCCCAGCACAAGCGCATCATTTGAATGAATTTTTCCTGGTTATAAACGGACTCTTCCGTCTCTTCAAGGATTTTAAGGGCCTTTAGCCAGCTTCCGGAGGCCACGTGGGCGACTTCGTTTGCGGAATCGGGAGACAGTCTTTGCCGGCGGATCAGCTGTTCTGCAATCTCTTCTTGTCCGAGAGGAGGAATATGAACACGTTGTGTCCTGGATAAAATGGTATTGATAATCTCTTCCGGATGTTCCGAGACTAACAGGAAAAGAGTTCTCGGGTAAGGCTCTTCTAAAATTTTGAGTAATTTATTGGAGCATTCCGGTTTCATTTTTTCCGGCAGCCATATGATCATTACCTTGTAATCCGATTCGAAGGGTTTTAGTGCCAGTTTCCTCAGGATATTCCCACTCTCTTCCGTGTAGATCATGGCTTGTGCATTCTCGTCGGCTCCCATGGCCGATAGCCAGTTCTCCAAATCTATGTAAGAATTGTTCAGTAGTACATTTCGCCATTCGTTGAGATATTCATCGCTAACGGGAAGTTTGATTTTTGTGGATTTTACCACGGGGAAAACGAAATGCAGATCCGGATGAATTAATTTTTGCATCTTTTTGCAAGCCGGGCAGATCCCACAAGCTTCCTCGTGCTTATCGCCCGTGCAAAAAAGATATTGAGTAAAAGCCAGGGCCAGAGCCAGACTACCGGAACCTGTTTCTCCGGTAAATAGCTGGGCGTGACTCACTCTTCCCGATTGCAGGGTGGCGAGCAGTCGCTGCTTTATCTCTTTATGGCCGATGACTTCTTTAAAAAACACGTTTTAATTTTTAAATTTAATGATTTTAGATTTTATATTCCAGCCGCACAAGGGCTTCCTCTTTTTTGATTAGGTGATTTCGGATTCGAAAATTCCTTTTGTTTGAAATGAATATTCCTCGATCAAGTAATCAGTAATCACTAAATGTTATTATTTTTCATTTTCTATCTTCAGTCTGATATTCAGCTCTTTCAGCTGTTCTTCCGAAATTTCGGAAGGAGAGTCTATCATAACGTCTCTTCCTGAATTGTTTTTCGGGAAAGCGATCACGTCCCGAATCGAATCCAAACCGGCAAACATGGAAACCAGGCGATCGAATCCGAAAGCAATTCCGCCGTGAGGAGGGGCTCCGTATTTGAAGGCACCTATTAGGAATCCGAATTGAGCTTGTGCGGCTTCGTGCGTGAATCCGAGGCAATCGAACATTTTGGACTGGAGATTGGAATCATGGATACGGATAGAACCTCCTCCTACTTCCACCCCGTTAATGACCATATCGTAAGCATTGGCCCGGACCTTTCCCGGATCGGAATCCATTAAAGGAATATCTTCCGGTTTGGGAGAGGTGAAGGGATGGTGCATGGCATAGAAACGTTGTGTTTCTTCGTCCCATTCCAATAAGGGAAAATCCACTACCCATAAAGGTTTGAATACGTTTTTATCCCGTAATCCCAGACGGTTTCCCATCTCTAAACGTAATTCGCTTAATTGGGGTAAGGTCTTCTTCTTGGGACCTACCAGGATAAGAAGTAGATCGCCCGGTTGAGCTTTACAAGCTTCTGCCCATCGTTTTAAATCGGTCTCGTCGTAGAATTTATCCACGGAAGATTTCAGGGTTCCGTCCTCGTTATATTTCACGTAAACCAAACCTTTGGCCCCGATTTGAGAGCGTTTCACGAAATCCGTCAACTCGTCGATCTGCTTACGCGTATAATGGGCACATTGAGGGGCGCAAATGGCTCCTATGTATTCGGCATCGTCAAATACGGCAAAGTTTTTTCCTTTGGCGATAGCCGTCAAGTCGACAAACTTCATGTCGAAACGGATATCGGGTTTGTCACATCCGTAATATTCCATGGCGTCCGCCCAAGTCATTCGGGGGATTGCCGGGATATCGACGTTTCGAATTTCTTTGAACAGATGGCGGACCAGCCCTTCAAATAGCTCTAATACGTCTTCCTGTTCGACAAAAGACATTTCGCAGTCGATCTGGGTAAATTCCGGCTGGCGGTCCGCCCGTAAATCTTCGTCCCGAAAACATTTTACGATCTGGAAATAACGATCGAATCCGGAAACCATCAGTAATTGCTTGAAAGTCTGTGGACTTTGCGGTAGAGCGTAGAATTGTCCCGGGTTCATCCGTGAAGGGACGACAAAGTCGCGGGCTCCTTCCGGAGTACTCTTGATCAGAACGGGAGTTTCTACTTCTATAAAATCGATGTTACTCAGGTAATTACGTACGATCTGTGCCATCCGATGCCTCAATTCCAGGTTTTTCCGAACGATAGGCCGGCGTAAATCCATATAACGGTATTTCATCCGTATGTCGTCTCCTCCGTCGGTTTGGTCTTCGATGGTGAAAGGAGGGATTTCAGAAGTACTCAATATATGGAGTTCTTTAATCAGGATCTCGATTTCTCCGGTAGGAATCTTGGTGTTTTTACTGGCTCTTTCGACCACGGTTCCTTTTACTTGGATCACGTATTCCCTTCCTAATTTTTCCGTTATTTTTTTGATCTCGTCAGGAGCAGATTCTTCCACGACTAACTGGGTAATACCGTAACGGTCTCTCAAGTCCACGAATGACATGGCGCCCAACCGTCTTACCTTTTGAACCCAACCACTGAGGCAAACGCTTTCATTCACGTTTTCTATTCGTAGTTGTCCACAAGTATGTGTTCTGTACATAGTTTTACTATTAAATATTCGGATTCGGAGCTACTCCTAAGTCCTCTTTTGTTTTTATATGACTTTGTTTATAGGATATAATTCGCCTATTTAACAATTTGCGAAAATAATAAGAATTTATCAGTTTCCGGTGTTAATCCCACAAAAAATCAGCATATGTCGTCAACGGATTTGAAATCGACGTTCGGGGTTTTCCGACGGATCGGATTCGGGTATCCTCTTTCGGATGAATTTTCCATAAAACGACTCCTTCATTTCCTGTATTTGGATTTTATGTTTTGAATCTTTTGTTAAAATGCCAAATACTCCATTTATGTATGTTATTTTTTCGGATATGAATAAACAAATTTTTATCTTTGAAGCCTTATTATATGGATTGAAAGGCAGAGATGAATTATGTTGATGTGATTATTTTGCTTCCTTTGGTATATGGAGCATATAAAGGTTTTGCTTCCGGATTGATCGTGGAGATGTCGACGTTGTTCGCGTTGATTTTAGGCGTGTTCATATCTTTAAAGTACGGAAGCGTAACGGAAGCGTTTTTGAAAGATTTTATCGATATTCCTGTTTCTTACTCTTATTACGTCGCTTTTGCGGTAACTTTTCTATTGGTTGTTATCGTTATTCATTTGTTGGGAAAGTTATTGACTAAATTAGTCGATATGGTCTCTTTGGGGCTTTTCAACAAATTGTTCGGAATACTGTTAGGGATGGTGAAAGCTGCTATTGTAGTATGTGTCATTTTGTTTATTGTCAACGCATTAGACTCTAAATATGATTTTATTCCTGCAAAAACGAAGAATCAGAGCCTGTTGTATTATCCTTTTGTTAATTTTGCAAATGGGGTCTATCAGAGTGCTGTAAATTAATTGTCAAAATCCTATAAATTGAGAAGCGATGAATTTTGTTGAAGAATTAAAATGGCGGGGTATGATTCATAATATCATGCCGGGAACAGAGGAGCAAATGGCGAAAGAGCAGACGACGGCTTACGTGGGTATCGATCCCACGGCAGATTCGTTGCACGTGGGGCACTTGGTGTCGGTTATGATGATGAAACACCTTCAAATGGCAGGCCATAAACCTATTTTCCTGATAGGAGGGGCTACCGGAATGATAGGGGATCCGAGCGGTAAGTCTTTGGAAAGAAATTTATTGGACGAGGCAACCGTGCAGAAAAATATGGATGGGATCAGGGCGCAGTTGTCGAAGTTCATCGATTTTAATTCCGATGCACCGAATGCCGCGATCATGGTGAATAATTATGATTGGATGAAAAATTTCACCTTTCTTGATTTTATCCGGGAGGTTGGAAAACATATTACGGTGAATTATATGATGGCTAAAGATTCGGTAAAGAAGCGATTGAGTGCCGATTCGACACAGGGCTTGTCTTTTACCGAGTTTACGTATCAGTTGGTACAAGGGTATGATTTTCTGCATCTGCGTCGTCATTATAATTGTCTTCTGCAAATGGGGGGATCGGATCAATGGGGGAATATTACGACAGGAGGGGAATTGATACGTCGGAAAGACGGTGCGGAGGCTTATGGTTTGACCTGGCCTTTGATGACAAAAAGTGATGGTAAAAAATTCGGAAAAACGGAATCCGGTAATATCTGGCTGGATCCTAAACGAACCTCTCCTTATAAATTTTACCAGTTTTGGTTGAATGCCACGGATGAGGACGCCGAGAAATACATTAAGATTTTTACGATCCTTCCTCCGGCCGAGATAGATGCTTTGATTATCGAACACCATGATGCCCCGCATCTGAGAAAACTGCAGAAGGTTCTGGCAAAGGAGATAACCTGTCTGATTCATAGTCCGGAAGCTTACGAGGCTGCCGTGGAAGCCTCCCAGATTTTGTTCGGAAACGCGACTTCGGATGCGTTGAAACGTTTGGATGAAGATACTTTGTTGGCAGTTTTCGAAGGTGTGCCTCAGTATGATATTTTGCGTTCCGATTTGGAAGCAGGGATCTCTATCGTGGATTTGTTGGCCGATAAAACGTCGATTATGTCTTCCAAAGGAGAAGCTCGCCGTGCATTGAAATCAAATGCGATCAGTTTGAATAAGGAGAAGGTAACGGATCAGGAATTGATCGTGAATGCGGAATATCTCATCGATGATAAATTTATTTTATTGCAGAGCGGTAAAAAGAATTATTTCCTGCTGAACATTAAGTAATTGTAAACTGTAAATTGTAGATTGTAAGTTAATAAATTCATAATCTACAATTTACAATTATAATAGGTCCGTAAGGTCCTTAAAGTCAGAACTTAATTTATGATTCAAATACTGATTTTGCTATCTTTAAATCATAAATCTAAAATCCGAAATCGCAAATCTTTTAATCACCCAATCACTGAATCTCCTAATCTCCAATCGTCAATCTGCAATTGTATTGTCCGTCGTTTCGTCTTGATACAGAAAGTCGTTGAACGGGAAACGGGCCGAATGAATCTCTTTTGCGATGTTGTACAATTTTTCTTTTAACTCCTCGATGTTTTCCTTGTTTTTGGCCGATATGTATACGGTTTCTCCCCCTTGTTTGGCCATCCACATTTGTTTGAGATCATCAAGGCTGTAATTTTCCCGTTCGATAGGGGTCAGGTCGTCTTCCTCTTTAGGGACAAACGTGAAGGCATCTATCTTATTGAAAATCGTAATAGTCGGTTTCGGATTCTCGATCAGTTCGGCCAACGTTTCGTTAACAACCCGAATTTGATCTTCGAATTGCGGATGGGAGATATCTACAACGTGCAGGATCACATCGGCTTCCCGTACCTCGTCTAAAGTCGATTTGAAGGACTCCACCAGATGATGAGGCAGTTTGCGGATAAAACCGACGGTGTCGGCTAATAGAAGCGGTACGTTTTTGATGGCGATTTTTCGTACGGTCGTATCCAATGTCGCGAATAGTTTGTTTTCCGCGAACACTTCCGACTTGCTTAATAAGTTCATCAGAGTAGATTTGCCCACGTTGGTGTACCCGACAAGAGCTACCCGCACTAATTTCCCCCTGTTTTTACGTTGGGTAATCATCTGTTTGTCTATTTTGTCGAGTTGCTCTTTCAGGCGAGAGATCTTATCCCGAATGATCCTTCGGTCCGTTTCGATTTCCGTTTCTCCGGGACCTCGTAAACCGATACCTCCCTTTTGCCGTTCCAGGTGGGTCCACATTCCCGTTAAACGAGGCAGGAGGTATTGGTATTGTGCGAGTTCGACCTGGGCTTTTGCCTCTGCGGTCCGGGCTCTTTTGGCGAATATGTCTAAAATCAGATTGGTCCGGTCGAGCACCTTTCTTCCTTTCAGTTCCCGTTCTATATTGCGAAGTTGGGTAGGAGTCAATTCGTCATCGAAGATAATCAAATCGATGTCGTTTTCTTCTACATAATTTTTGATCTCTTCCAATTTCCCTTTACCGATAAAGGTTGCCGTTACCGGTTTGTCCAAATTTTGTGTGAAAACTTTCACGGTTTCGGCTCCGGCCGTTTCGGCCAGGAAGGCTAATTCGTTTAAATACTCACACATGGTGTCGTAGCTGATATTTTCTGATTGTAGGGCTACACCCACAAGAATTGCTTTTTCTGCTTTTTTTTCCGTATAAAAATAATTCCCCATAATAGCGATAAATAAGGGGCTGACGATCACGACAGCCCCTTGTTATAATTCAAAAATCTTTTATCATTGATTCTTCAATTGGAAATTAATGGGTACGGTAAAGGAAACTTTTACTGGTACTCCTCTCTGCTTCCCTGCTTTCCACTTGGGCATAGATTTGATGACACGAACGGCTTCCTGGTCAAGAGACGAGTCTACTCCGCGAACCACTTTTATGTCACCAACAGTTCCGTCTTTTCCAACTACGAATTGAACGATTACTTTACCTTGTACTCCGTTCTCCTGGGCAATCATCGGATACTTCACATGCTTGTTAATCCATTTTGTGATATCTCCTCCCGGAAAAACCGGCATGTCTTCCACGGTTACAAAGACATCGTCTTCTCCCGTTGCATCGGGATCGTACTCCCCGTCATAATCGTAATCTTGAACCTCTCTGTTCTCTACGTCAGCTTCAACGTCTTCGATTTCCAGTTGCTCCTCAATGTCCGTATCATCTTCAACAATATCGATCAAGTCCGTTAATTTCGGGGCTGGAGGAGGTGGAGGAGGCGGTTTCAACATTTGTTGCGTAACTGGAATGACCTCTTCTTCCATTGTCGGCTCTGCCACGGTCATGAATTCTTCTTCAACGTTAGTGCTTACTTTCCATTCGAAAGCTAAGAATAAGATGGCCAAGGCAGCAACCAAACCGATCTCGAAGAAAATACCTTTTCTTCTTTCAAGGTCTGCTTTCGGTGATTTCTTTACTTCCATTTTATTAGTTTAAATATGTGCTTACTATTATTCCACTTTTCGTTCGTAAAGATAAGCAATATGGAGAGAAATAACAACTTTTTTTCGAATAAAATGTTAAACAGAAAACGAATCTCTTTTAAAATCGTGTTAATGTGCAAGTAGAAGGCTGAAAATAAGAAGAAGTAAAAAGGGCAGCCTATTAAGACTGCCGCTTTTCGGGATGTTCGTATTGTATGTAAATCACTGTATGTATCTTCTTTTTATGTAAATCGCTCTTTAATTTTTTGCTCTTCTATTCAAATGTTATTCAAACGTTAATTTGATGATGTAAAAGTAGAATATAAAAATGAGAAAAACAATTTTTCAAGGGATAAATGTGAATATTTTCTTAATTTTTTCACGATACAAGCTTAAATTAACGTTAATTATGTATTCCCGGCGCTTCGAAATCTAAAAACGGACCTTAAAGGATAGAAATTCGGGTAAGTTTTTTACATTTGTATCATGCTCGAGGTTTTTTATATTTACATGCCGTCAACCGTAAGGTATGAGAAGGTTTTTCCCGGATTGAAAAAATGGATATCCGAGGAGGCTTATCGGGAAATTGTCGCTTGTAAGAACGAACGGGTAAAATTGTTCCGGTCGGTAGGAGAGGCCTTGGTGCGTTATGTATTGGAAGCGTATTGGCATATCGCTCCTTTTTCCTATCGAATCTTGAGACAGGAAAAGGGGAAGCCTTATTTGGAAGGAGTTCCGAATCTTTTTTTTAATATTTCTCATTCCGGAGATTATTTGGTATGTGCTTTTTCCGATCAGGCCGTGGGAATCGATATAGAGAAGAGACAAAAGGTTCGAATGGAGGTGGCTTCTCGTTTTTTTCATCCTTTGGAGGTAGAGCGGTTGAAATCTGTATGGGCAGAGAGAAAAGATAGACTGTTTTATGATTTTTGGTCCGTAAAGGAGAGCTTTTTGAAATATACGGGAACTGGTTTAACGCGTCCGTTGAGCAGTTTTCGGGTCGCCTTTGAGGAGGATGGTATTTTTTTGCATGAAGAAAACAAGAAATTACCTTTAGAGGTAAGCGAATGTCCGATTGATCATCGGTATTCTTGTTTTGTTTGTAGTGGGCAAAAAGTATTACCTCGCGTTCGGGAATTTTCAATTTCGATATTTCAGCTTTAAATAGAAAGGAGTACAACGATCTCTATTTAAAGCTGAAATAAAAATTGTATTATAATAATTGCTGTCTGTTCAGGTATTCTGCTATTTGAACGGCATTGGTCGCTGCTCCTTTTCGCAGGTTGTCCGAAACGACCCATAGGTTAAGGCTGTTTTCCCGGGAGAAATCCCGTCGGATCCGTCCCACGAAGACCTCGTCTTTTTCATTAGCCGTAAGTGCCGTCGGGTAAATATTTTGCGACGGATCATCCTGTACGACCACTCCGGGAGTTTGTGACAGTAAATTTCGAATGTCATCTAAGTCGTAATCGTGTTCGAATTCAATGTTTATACTTTCGGAATGTCCACCCGTCACGGGAACACGGACGGCGGTGGCCGTTACCTTTATAGAATCGTCGTTTAAGATTTTGCAGGTTTCGTTTACCAGTTTCATCTCCTCTTTCGTGTAACCGTTTTCTGTAAAAGAGTCGCAATGGGGTAAGCAATTTCGGTCGATAGGATGGGCATAGGCTTTTTTCACCTCTTTACCTTCCCGTTCACCCTCGAGTTGTGTGATTCCTTTTAAGCCGCTTCCGGTAACGGATTGGTAAGTGGATACAACCATTCGTTTGATTTTGTATTTTTTGTGGAGAGGTGCTATTGCCATAAGCATTTGTATGGTGGAACAGTTCGGATTGGCAATAATTTTATCGTCTCTGGTCAATGTATCGGCATTGATTTCGGGAATGATTAATTTTTTAGCCGGATCCATTCTCCAAGCCGAAGAGTTGTCTATGACGGTAGTCCCTGCTGCTGCAAATTGAGGAGCCCATGCTAAAGAGGTTTCTCCTCCGGCTGAAAAAATAGCTACTTGAGGTTTCATTTGTATAGCCTCTCGCGTGCCTACTACTTTATATGTTCGGTTTTTAAATGTGATCTCTCTGCCCACGGAGCGTTCGCTGGCCACGGGAATTAATTCGGTTACGGGGAAATTTCTCTCTTCCAGAACTTGCAACATCTTCCTGCCGACAAGACCTGTTGCTCCTACTACTGCTACTTTCATATTTTTCAGTTTTTTGCAATCGATATATTGGGATTGCAGAATTTATAATTGATGGTATTAAAAACAACGACAAATGTATGATAATTTTAATTGCAATCGTCAATCATTTTAATCATCCAATCACTAAATCACCTAATATAGACATTTATTTAATATCATGGTTTAGTTTCATTTTTTGAATGTATTCCTTGTCTTGCTTTTTCATTCCTACGAGGTAGTAGTTGACGGGTTTGTCGTGGTCATTCAAGTACATGCGGGGACGGCGTTTGAATTCCGGATTGACTAAAGATAAGTCCGGTCTGAAGTAAGCAGTGCGGATACCTGCTAAATCCAGTAATGTATGGAAAATAGCATTTGTCGAAACCGGAGCATCGGCATGTGTAAGGGCTTGTGTGTAATGTTCCGGTTTTAATGTTTTGTAAGACTCGGAAAACCACAGGAAGAAAGGAATGTGTATTTGATAAATGGTAGGGATGGGAGAAGCATGAAGAAATTTTTTCCGGCAGTCATCCAATAGATCTTCTCCGTGGTCCGGAGAGTACAATAGGGCTGATTCTGCCTGATTTTCATTCAACAATTGGATAATGTCGGCCAGAAAGCCGTCGGTATAACGAATACTATTGTCGTAAGCATTGATCAGTTGTTGTTTGTATTTGTATTCGATTCCCGAGGTGTTGTCCGGTGAATAAACGGCAAATTCTGCCGGATACCGTTCCCGGTAGTTGAAATGTGATCCGTAGGTATGGAGTACGATAAAAAGGTTGTCGGACAAGGAATCGATGCATTGCTTAATCAAAGGGATTAAGGCTTGATCGTAATTATTTTCGGTGATTAGTCCTCCTTCTAACGGTAATCGGATGGTTTTGTAGATGTCCGCTTCCGAAGCGAAATAGTCCGTGAAAGAACGGTTGGGAATCTGATTGGAAAAAAAGACGGTTTTGAAACCGACTTCTTTGAAAGCGGTAATAATACTTTTTTGGGTATAAAGAGCCTCGTAGTGTTCCGCCTCGGCGGCAGAAAGGATTAAGGGAACACTTTTGTGCGTGGTGTTGGATTGGGTAAGGGCATCTTTATACAATATTAAGTTTTCCATCGTTTTTAAACGGGGATTGGTTTCCCTTTCGTATCCCCATAAACTCCAATTTTTGGCGCGGGAAGCTTCTCCGATAACGAGTATATAGATTTCTCTCTTTTCGGAAACCAGCGAATCCCGAGTGGCATGAAAGGTGAAATTTTTAGACGTTTTTGGGTAGAGTTCACTACGGTGCCATTTATGAACGGCATATCCCAAATTGTAAAATATATTGGCAGGATAGATATCCGTTTTTATTTCGTAGCTGTTGTCCCGTGATTTCTCAAAAACGATACATCCGGATGTAAGGACGAGTAAAGCTACTCCCCCTATGATCATGTGTCGGCGAAAGGTCGCGGGATAGATTACTTTATAATGTACCGACATAGAGGCGAAAACGATGGTCGGAATATAAAGGACACAGACCAGGATTATAGCCGGCCACAAGCTGTTTAACAGCTCGCCTGCTTCGGATGCGTTGGTCGTTGGTAAATTCAAAAACATATCAACGGCAATAACGGACTCTCCGAAAAGGTAAAACAGGACCATTTGAAAGGCGTGGAATATCAATAGGGGAATTAGGATGAGTTGGATTAATCCGGCCTTTTTGAGTAGGGAAAATACGATAAGGTATACTCCTAAAGGAGCAAGGATAAGAATGATTCTTCCTAATCCCGAAAGAGGTTCCGTGAAGATTAGGAAACAGTTGGGTGTCATGTTCAGGATGATGAAAAACCAAAAAACTGCTTTGGGTTTTTTCGTGAAATCGGAAATAAAATTAAAAAGCTTCATTGATATTGAAGTAGAATGCGCTCTGTCCTTTGCCGAAACCATAATCTAATCTTACGTTAACTTTGTTTTTAAATTCCCAGCGGTATCCCAATCCGTAGGAGGGAAGGGTTTGACTCCATTTGAATTTGTCCGTTTTCGGAAAAACATTTCCGGCTCCTCCCCAAACGACAACGCCATGTCGGTTGTAGATTTTTTGCCGGAGCTCCACCTGGGCCTGAACCATATCGTTGTCTCTGTATTGTCCTTCGTAATATCCGCGCATCCGGTAGGAACCTCCTAATAGGGCAACCATACTCCACGGGGTATCTCCGTAATTGAAAATACCTTGTATCTCCGAAGCAAGGATTCCTCCTTTCCATAGCTTATGGTAATAACGGAATTCTACGCTCGTTCTATTGAAATCATAGTCATTTCCCAAAAATTTAGGAAAGAATTGTTGTTCCAATTTGGCATAAAATCCCTTGCTCGGATTCGGAATAAAATCCCTCGAATCATAGGAAGCTACGATTCCGGGACCGAAACAGGAGATGCTGCTTTTTTCTCCGTTAAGGAATGAAATGTCTTTAAAATCTTTTCCGTTAACGTTTCTGAACATCAAATTGGGCCCCACGTAAGTGTGTTTAGCGACTTTGAATAAAAAATCCAGTTTAATTTGATTTTCTAACCGTTTGAAGGTCGTGCTGGAATCCCTGTGTCCGGCTTCATAACCGATTCCCCAGTAAGAGCTCGGAAAAGAGAAGAAATAGATGTTTCCGTCGATTCGAAATTTGTCTTTCGGAAAAATCGTATTTCCGCGAATCCCTAACAGATAAAATCCGGTTGTGGTGATATCACCGTAAATAGAAACATTGGAAGGAGATATGGATTTGTCGGAACGGTCTAATCGGTATAGACCGGAAGCGACCACACCGAGGCCTAATTTGGTATCGCTCGAAAAATGAGGTCCTCCGATGATGGAGAAATCGAATTTTTTCTCTTCTTTTACTTCGTTCGATTCGGCAAAGTAACGATAAAAACGCTTGAAAAAATTATCTTTTTTTGTTTTCACAGAATCCGGAATCTCTTTTATGCTGTCCCTTTTTTCTATTGATCCGTCTGCTTTGCCCTGGGATATACCAAAGCCAAACAGGAGAATAAAGATATATAGTGATCGTTGAATCATATCTTGTTTTGTTGGAAATAGTTGGAATATAGATTTTAATACACGGTTTTAATTCTGTTAGACGATGTACGCAAGATTTATGCCATTTGTTTACTTTTTGATAATCATCAAAGAAAAATAAGGAAATTCTCTCGTCATGATTTCGTCTTTGTCTTGGCAATAAAGCTCTCCGGTCGTACCGATGTTTTCAAAATAATGAACATGAAGTGACGGATTCTTTGCTATAAAGCGATGGATCTCGTCCGTACATTGTGAAAGTTTCATAATTACAATGACATAGTTTTTTTCTATTAAACCCTGGAGTTCTCCCGTGGAGACGGTGCCGGGAAGAACAATTAGTTTTTCCTCCTGTTTCACGATATGGAGACCGGTCAATGCTCCGGCCGCAATAAAAGCCGGAATTCCGGCTGATGTCGTGATGGGAATTCCGGCGTTTGATAGTTTCTCAAACAGATAATTGCCGGAAGAATAGAAACCGGAGTCTCCTTCCGCTGTAATGGATACGATCTCCCCTTTGTTTATTTTTTCCTGAATTTCCAAGGCTATTTGATCATACGTCCGATTGGCTTCCGTCCGGTCTTTTGACATAGGGACCGGAAAACAGTGAATCCGGGTTGTATCGACGGGCAATGCCTGCAATATGGTTAAAGAACGGGATTTAAAATTACCGTTTTTATCTGCGGTTCCCGGACAGTATATGCTTGTCGATTCTTGTAAGGCTTTCAGGGATTTAACCGTGATTAATTCCGGATTGCCTGGTCCTAATGAGACGTTTATGATTTTTCCTGTTATTGCCATATCTATGATTTTAATCGTAAAAAGCAAATTTGAATCTCTTTATGATCTCTGGGTCATAAATTTGCGAGGGCAAAAGTCGTAAAAAAAAGAATGTGATCAAAATAATATTTATATCTTTGCATGCGTCTTGGTATTTCCATAAGGAAAAGGGAATCCGGTGAAATTCCGGGGCTGTCCCCGCAGCTGTAAAGTCAATCGCTATCTCGTAATGAGGTAGATCTTTTCGGTACAACCACTGAAATGTGTCTGTTTTGGGAAGGAGAAAAGATGACAAGCCAGAAAACCTGCCAGATGTGTACATTGATTAAATTTAATCTTTCGGAGGAAAAGAAAATGAATACATTCATGCGATTATCTTTAGTATTGTTGTTATCTGTCGGTTTACTTTCTTGTAAACCGGAAAAACGTCGGGCTAAGGTTGATTCTGTCGTATCCGGTATTAAAGCGGAAGCAGACACTGCAGGACAAATCCGGCTGAAGTATGCGCAAGGCTTTCGGGTTGAATATCGGAAAGATTATTTGTTATTGGAGATACAAGACCCACAAAATAAAAATAGTACTTGTTACCGGTTCGTTTTGAAAAAGCGGGGAAGTCATGCCTCTTTCCCCGAGGGAGTTCCCGTGATCGATCTTCCGGTCAGGCATTTGATCTGTATGACCTCTTTACAGTTGTCCAATGTTATTAAGTTGGGGGCGATGGATCGGGTGGTCGGAATTACGAGTACCCGTTACCTTTTCAATGAAACCATGCAAAAGCAAGTGGACGAGGGGAGGACTCAAAAGATCGGTATCGAAGGGAATTTCGATAATGAGGTGATCATGAATATCAATCCGGATTTGATGCTGATTTCCCCTTTTAAACGAGGGGGATATGATGCGGTGAAGGATATAGGCATTCCTTTGGTTCCTCATTTGGGCTACAAGGAGATGACCCCGTTGGGGCAGGCCGAATGGATTAAATTTACCGGTTTATTGTTGGGAATGGAAGAGGATGCGAATCGGATATTCGGTCAGATAGAACAACGGTATAATGAATTGAAACGGTTGGTACGGGATGTGAAGCGGCGCCCGGTTGTATTCAGTGGAGAGCTGAGGGGTGGCGTGTGGTATGCGGTCGGGGGAAAAAGTTTTTTGGCTCAATTGTTTCATGATGCGGGAGCCGATTATTTTTTAAAAGATGATCCCAGATCGGGAGGAGTTACTCTCGATTTTGAAACGGTCTATAATCAGGCCGAGAGTGCGGATTATTGGCGTATCGCGAACAGCTTTCCCGGAGAGTATAGTTACGATGCGTTGAAGGCACAGGATGAAAGATACGCGGATTTCAAGGCGTTCCGGCAAAAAGGGGTGATCTATTGTAATATGAGGGAAAAACCATTTTACGAAAGTATGCCGGCCGAGCCGGATATTGTTTTGGCTGATATGATTAGGGTATTTCACCCGGAGTTGTTGCCGGATTATCGGCCGGTGTATTATGATTTGTTAAAAAAGTAGGAAGATGAACATACGGAGAAATACGGTATTGATTTTTTCCATTATAGTATTTATTATCGTCTTTTTGTTGCTGAATTTGGTTTTGGGATCGGTTTCCATTCCTTTTACCTCCGTGTGGAACGTGTTGACAGGGGGGGAGGGAGAACCGGTGGCTTGGCAGAATATCGTTTGGAAATCTCGTTTACCTCAGGCGTTGACTGCATTGGTGGCAGGAGCCGGCTTGTCTATCAGTGGGTTACAGATGCAGACGATTTTCCGGAATCCTTTGGCCGGTCCTTCCGTGTTGGGGATTAGTTCCGGAGCCAGTTTGGGGGTTGCTTTCGTTGTGCTTCTTTCGGGCAATTTGGGAGGGGTCGCCTTGAGCCGTTTAGGGTTTATCGGAGAGGTGGCCATGTCCGTGGCGGCTGTGATAGGAGCTCTGTCTGTTATGGCCTTGATCGTTTTTGCTTCCGGGAAAATAAAAGGGAGTGTTACTTTATTGATTATCGGAGTGATGATCGGCTATATTGCCAACGCGATTATCGGGGTATTGAAATTCTTTAGCGTGGAGGAGGATATCAAGGCTTATGTTATCTGGGGTTTGGGAAGTTTCTCTCGAGTCTCGGGTAATCAGATGATGTTGTTTGTCGGAATTATGGCGGTGATCATTCCTCTTTCGTTTTTGTTGATCAAGTCTTTGAATCTGTTGATGCTGGGTGACGGATATGCCCGTAATCTCGGATTGAACATAAAAAGAGCCCGGGTGGAAGTAATTACCTGTGCCGGGGTTTTGACGGCTATCGTGACGGCTTACTGCGGACCGATTATCTTTTTGGGTTTAGCGGTTCCTCATTTGTGTCGGGCTATATTTCAGACTTCGGATCATCGGATGTTGATGCCGGCTTCTATGCTGGTGGGGGCAGCTTTGGCTTTGGCCTGTAATTTGATCGCCCGTTTGCCTGGGTTTGAAGGAGCTCTTCCGGTTAATTCCGTGACGGCATTGGTGGGAGCTCCCGTGGTTGCATCTGTTTTGTTTAGGAAACGGAAAGGGGATTGGAACGAATAAAATGAGGTTATGGCATTAAAGGATACGGTAAATATAAGAGGTCTTTCGATCGGTTATAAGACGAAAAGTCACACGAAAATAGTGGCACAAGGTATTTGTACGACGATCTACGGGGGGGAATTGACTTGTTTGTTAGGGGCTAACGGGGTAGGTAAGTCGACACTTTTGCGGACGCTCTCTGCTTTTCAACCGAAGTTGACAGGAGAGATCGAGATCAGGGGAAAAGAGATCGAGAGATATACCGATAAGGAGTTGTCGACGACCATAGGGGTAGTACTCACGGAGAAGTGTGATGTCCGGAACATGATGGCCCGGGAATTGGTTGAAATGGGACGTAGTCCTTATACCGGTTTTTGGGGAATGTTGAATAAGGAGGATCGCCGGATTGTCGAGGAGTCTATCGCTTTGGTCCGGATAGAGAATTTAGCCTCCCGGATGGTACATACCTTGAGTGACGGAGAACGTCAAAAAGTGATGATAGCCAAAGCATTGGCGCAGCAGACCCCGATTATTTTTTTAGACGAGCCTACTGCCTTTTTGGATTTTCCGAGTAAAGTGGAGATCATGCAATTGCTTCATCGTTTGACGCGTGAAACCGATAAAACCATTTTTCTCTCGACCCATGATTTGGAGTTGGCCTTGCAGATTGCCGATAAAATTTGGTTAATGGATCGTCAACACGGCATTACGATCGGGACTCCTGAAGATTTGGCCTTAGACGGGCATTTGAGTAATTTTTTCGCTCGTAAGGGAATTGTTTTCGATATGGAGACCGGTTTGTTCCGGATTGAAAATCAATATACGAGGCAAGTGCGGTTGATCGGGCATGGCCAGAAATATGCCATGGTTCGGAAAGCTTTGCAACGAAACGGTATGTTGGCCAATCGGAATGTAGAGTCGGATATTGTCGTAGAGACCGGAGATCTTACGACCCAAGGTTTTAAGATACAGTTCCCCTCCGGAAAAATCGTATCTGTTCCCGATATCGATATTTTACTGAAACAACTGGTTGACAATTGTGAATAAAAGAATTCCGTGACGATTTTTAGTCTCGGAATGCTTTCGTCGGCAATCTTTGAATCGTGTTAACTGACTTTTCGTTTTTCCTGTAAGACGACGATACTTACAGCCACGATAATTAACAGGATTCCGATGGCTCCCTGGACGGTGAACCACTCGTGAAATACCCATATTCCTATGACTACGGCCGTTAAGGGTTCCATGGCTCCGAATATGGAAGTAAGGGTTGGGCCGATGTGTTTGATGGCTTTAACCAATGTCATGTTGGAAATGGCGGTCGCCGGCAATGCCAGGCCCAGGATGTAAAGCCAGAGATTTCCGTCGGTCTCTAACCGAACTCCTCCCGTGAAACTGCCGCAAATGATAAACATTAGGGCTCCGAAAGCCGTTACATAGCACGTAAGAACGATCGAATCGATCTGTACGGCACGACTTTTTCTCACGCCGACAATATATCCTCCGTAAGAGAAGATAGAGATGCAGGCGGATATAATTCCGAGAGTCGCATCTCCTTCGTTGTGATTGACGTTACCGAGTGAGAGCATGACGGCTCCGACGATAGACATGCAAATAGCTGAAAGGATCCAACCTGATTTTCTTTCGCGGAAAAAAAACATCATGACCACAGCAACGGCTAACGGATACATGAAGTGAATCGTGGATGCGACTCCGCTCGATATGTTTTGATAGGCGATAACTAAACTGAAGGAGGTAGCAGCCCGGAACAGGCTCAATAAAAAAACGACACCTAAATCCTTTTTACCTATGCAAAAATTGCGCTTAAAAGATAATCCGAATAGGATTAAACAAAGAGAAGCTACTCCCCAGCGATAAGATAATACCTCAAATGATGAATATCCGGCAGCTAAAAGTGTCAGAGTAAAAAATGGGGCCAGCCCGAATGTTGAGGAGGCCACGATTGCGTATATAATCCCCTTAATCCTACTCATATCTCAAAAATTCGGCGCAAAAATAGTAAATCCAATTGAAGAATGATAGCCTGGTCAATTGTTTTCTTGTATAAGAATGATTTCCAATTCGGAAGAGCAGAGCTGAGGGAGACAGTATTTATAGCAATACTCGATGAGTTTTTCGAAGAAGGCGGGGGAATCAGCAAATAATGTCCATAATTCCCGGGCTAAGGTAATGTCTGCAATCGAATGGATTAAAGCAGAAGGACTTTTTACTTCTCTGGCAATTCGACGGATGAACTCTTTGTTCATGACTACTTTTTTACTATGCGTGTCTAAATGTCCTTCCGCTAATTTAATTGCTTTACCGATCATAATGCCCATGGTGATTTTTTCAATGCCTTCCGTTTCCGCCATCTTTAACGTTTCACCGATGAAATTCCCGTAATGGATAAATGCTTGTGGGAGAAGATCGGGGAAGCGTTCCCGCAACCTGTTTTCGCTTTTGGCCCCGGAATTGATGACGATATGTTTACAACCGAGGGCTTTGGCGACCTGAATTTCTTTACGGATGGAATTGATAAATGCTTCCGTGGAGAAAGGACGTACGATTCCGGAAGTGCCGATG
Source organism: Gabonibacter chumensis (assembly GCF_024741215.1). NCBI lineage: Bacteria > Pseudomonadati > Bacteroidota > Bacteroidia > Bacteroidales > Porphyromonadaceae > Gabonibacter > Gabonibacter chumensis. Next base: position 933,709 of record NZ_JANSKB010000001.1, read on the forward strand.
ATGGAAATTCCTCCGGTAATCCCCAATTTCGGATTAAACGTTTTTTGTGCTAAAATGCTTCCCTCGGGTACGGAAATTCGGATGTCAACTCCTTGATCGACTTTGTGTTGATGAATCATACGTTCTACCTCTCGAATCATCATAGCTCGGGGTGTGGCGTTAATTGCCGGTTCTCCCACGGGGATTCCTAAACCGGGGAGAGTCACGGTTCCTACCCCTTCTCCGGGAAGAAATCGGATTTCCGGAGAAGAGTTGAATTTGATTTCGGAACAGATCAGGTGTCCGTGGGTTACATCCGGGTCATCTCCCGCGTCTTTGGTAACGCAGCATTTGCAGGAGTCTTCATTCAAAAAACCTTGTTCAACGGGTAGAGTCACTTCTTCCCCGTTGGGCAGAGTTATTGTTGCTTCTGTTGGAACTGTTCCGGTAAGAAGTCCTTGCAAGGCGGCTTTGGTTGCGGCCGTGGCGCAGGTTCCCGTCGTGAAACCGCTGCGTAACGGATAAAATCCGGGTAAAAGACGTTCCACCCGGTGACGAAGTCCGTGTTCTCCGTTGACGGTATAAAAAGAATCCGGTAATGGAGGACGTTTGATGACGAGTAGCGGGATATGCAGGGCTTTGGCCGCTTCTGTTTTTTCACGGAAAAAGCCCGACTCTCCGCTCTCTTTCGTGAGGATGGCTTCCGGTCGTATTTTTTCCAAAAGAGCGGTTTCATCTTCTCCCTCTTGCCAAAAAAGTAATTTTTCCCGGGGAAAATTTTCTTTAAGGGCAAGTTGTAAAGAGTCTTCCCGGTTAAGTATTCTGAACCAACAAGGATATTGCGACCAGTAAGGATGTAACTTATGGATTGTCTGGACGCCTGTTAGGGCCAATAAATTCCGGATAGAGTATCGCTTTAGGTATCGGATGGCTTCATCGAAAGAGTCGCACCAGATAAACGAAGGATCGTGTTCGGGATAACGGCGTTCGAAACGAATAACGGGAATTTCCAACTCCTCGGATATAAGGGCGATATTCGCGTGTAAATTTTCGGCAAAAGGGTGGGCGGCATCCACGATAAGGCGAATGTCATGGGAAATGCAGAAATCTTGAATGGATTTCCGGTCCATCTCTCCGTTGATTCGGGTACCGTGCCTACATTCCAACTGTTGGGTTTTACCTCGGGTGGAATAGTAATAAGAACTTCCCGCTTCGTCCAATGTACGAACCGCTGTCCTTCCTTCTGTCGTTCCGCCGAATATTAAAACCATAATAACGATGATTTATTTGTAAATTTTAAATTGATGACTGTAGATTAAATGATTCTGAGATTGATAGATTCTGTGATTCTGAAATTTGATTCATTTGAAGTTTATAATTGCGGAATTACTTTTATTATTTTAGCAAATTATATCCGTCTCTGTGTGTTATTAAAACCATATAATTGTAGATTGTAAATTTTCAATCTACAATTGATGCTTTTTATTTGCGAAACAGGTGTTTGAATTGGTGCGAATAGAGCCGGGAAAGTCCCTGTCTGTTATCGATAGCTTCTCCTACAACGATCATCGTGGTGAGAGTCAGGTGATTTTCTTTTATGATCCGGGCCAAATCTTTTAATTCTCCCCGGTAAATCCGTTCGTCTTTCCAAGTCAGATGGTAACAGGCGGCTACCGGAGTCGTGGGCGGATAATGTTCCAACAACTCACTCTGTACTTGCTCTGCGATAGAAGCACTCAGGAAAATACACATAGTGCTTTGTGACCGGGCCAACAGGTGTAGTTTCTCTTTTTCCGGCATCGGGGTGCGGCCTTCTCCCCGGGTAAGGATAATGGTCTGTACTTTTTCCGGTATGGTGAATTGGGATTGTAAAGCTGCTGCTGCTGCCAGGAAAGAAGAGATTCCGGGCGTAATATGATAGTGCATGCCGTATTCGTCGAAAAAGGCCATTTGTTCTTGAATCGCCCCGTAAATGCAAGGGTCTCCGGTGTGAAGCCTGACGATAAAAAGTCCTTTATCGTAAAACTCTTTCATAATTGCGAATTGTTCTTCCAAATCCATAGAAGCCGAACTGCGTACGGTTGCTCCAGGTTTGGCGTAATAGGTTAGTTCCACGGGGACCAGACTACCGGCATACAGAATAAGGTCTGCCTGTTCGAGGAAGCGCTTTCCTTTTACGGAAATTAATTCGGGATCCCCGGGTCCGGCGCCTACAATTTCTATGAAACCTTTACGTTCCGCAAGGGCATCGCATGCTATGGCGTATGTAAAATGGCTCCCTTCAAGAAGGGACATTTTTTGTTTTTCAATAAGTAGCTGTTCGTTGCGGGCACTTTTCAAAGCTGTGCTTTCTGCCACGCTGTAAACAGAGGTAACTTCGAAAACTTTTTCGGAAGGATTGGGAACCACTATGCCTCGTAGGTCTTCTGTCGCGTATACGGTAAGAGGAAGTCCTGTTTGTCGGGAGATTTCCCGGATAAGGGGCTCCTCTTTTTTTAGTTCGATAGTGGAAATGCTTTTTAGAGATAAAGGAGATAAGCCTTTGTTTGTCATATCTTTTTTTATCCATTCCCACGCTCCTTCCGGATGAGCGTTTCTTTTGCAGCCTATTCCCATGTGGAGGACGGGGGGTCGGAAGGTAAGGGTCGGTATGGAAAAATTGTAAACGCGGGGAGTGACGGCGATCAACAAGTGAAAGCGTTCTTGAGGAACGTCTTCGAATCGATAGAATAGTTCTACATGTTCAGGGTAGGTATGTTCCAAATAGTTTGTGCCTTTGTCTCTAATATCCAACAGCAGGGCCGTCGGGCGTTTGTTTACAAAGGCGGCGATGATCTCGTTCATCGGATGTGTTTTTTCCACTTTCCATCCGAATTGGCGGTCGAGGGTATCGAGAGCCCATAGATTAGTATTATCGCTCCGCGTGGTAATAATAGCCTCTCCGCCGATAATTCCCGCTACGCGCTTGGTTAACTCGTTTGCACCTCCCACGTGTCCTGACAAAACCGAGATGACGTGTTTCCCTACGGCGTCTATGTTGATCACGGCAGGATCCTTGTATTTGGATTGGATACAGGGGGCTATGGTCCGAACACATATACCTAAAGCTCCTATGAACAGGAAAGCGTCGAAATCATGGAAATGAACCGCGGTAAATGTGGCGATGGAGTCGATAGGAGTGCATCCTTCTCGTTCTATCGATGAAAATATTTCGCTGTTTGGTATCTCCCGGCGGATGATCCGAGCCGTTTCGGCTCCCTGATCCGAGGCTATGATGATGGCTATCGAATTCATATGATTAACTGTTTTTTGTCGCTTGAATAATTTCTATCGGGTTATGTTGATCGACGGTTATACGGTGTCGTTTGGTGATCGTAAAACCACATTGTTCCGCCGTGACGGTAAACAATCGATTGCTCTCTTCCGAGACGGAATTGAATACGACAGGGCCTCCCGAAACGATCTTTTCGCTTAGGATATGTAAGATCTCCTTCATTTTTCCCCCGTGTCCGCCGATAAAAACGGCATCGGGATAAGGGATGCCTGTCAGGTCTGCCGTGGTAAAATCTTTTGCGATGGTTTCGATTCCCGGGGTACCGAACTTTTGGCAGTTGGCGTGCATCAGTTCTTCTCCTTCCGGTCGTTGTTCGAAAGCGGTAATATGAAGGTGGGGAAATTGTAGTTTAGCTTCGATGGATACGGAACCGGTACAAAATCCGATATCCCATAAATGTTGCCGGGATCGGAGATCTAACATGCTTAAAGATAGTAAGCGAACCGGCATTTTCGTGATCATCTTGCTTCTTCCGTTCAGCAGATGGAACTCCTCTTCCGGGATGCCGAAAGGTCGTTCTCGGGGATAGGTCTGTTCGAGGATGATGCAATTGGGGAATTGAAATTCTTGTTCGCAGACTTCCGGCAAAGAGAACCTCCGTATTCTTTCTTCTGTATTTCCCAGTAATTCACCGACGGTCATTTGGTAGTTGGCATATCCGAATTCAAGCATGCGTTGGGCGATGGCAGGGGGCGTTTTTTCACGGTCGGTCAGAATACCTATCTTTTTCCTTCCTTCAATCAATGTTTTGTCGAATTCATGCCATGGGCGCCCTGTAAGAGAGACCGTATGCATGTCGTGGTAAGGCAGAAGCAGGCGGTGTGACAGGGTTTGTAACGAATTGAAACAGGGGTATAGTATGATCTTTGCCTGAGGCAATCGTTTCTGGATCGTGGTTGCAAACCCGAAAAAAAGAGGATCACCGGAAGCAAAAACAACCATTTCCCCCCATAAGGCGTATTGTCGGAATACATTGTCCAAGGGAACGGTTATATCTATCCAAGTGTAATCGGGCGGAAGCAACTTCTTAACGAGTTCATGATGTCGTTTCCCTCCGGAAAAAACAGAATGACTACTGATGAGCGAACGGATATGCTTGTTAAAATCCGGTTCTTTGTTGTCGTCCAATCCGATTACAATAAATTCCATAAGAATAAAATTAAAAATGAAATACACACAGAACGCCAATAGGGTGTCTGAAATTATAAATCTCTTCCGGGACGTAATTGCGACGCATCGTCGAAGCAAAGGATGGCATTGACAATTGTAGCGGCAAGATTACTTCCTCCCTTACGTCCTTCTATGATAATCTTGGGTATACGGGTGAATGATTTAAGCATATGCTTGGATTCCCGTACATTGACAAATCCAACGGGTGCTCCGATAACTCCTGCGGGACGGGCTTTCTTTTTGCGGATTAACGAACAGAGTTCCATCAGGGCGGTGGGGGCATTTCCGAAAACGTATAAAGCTTCAGGATGTTCTTCTGCTGCTAACCGGATTCCGGCTTGTGTCCTGGTAATATTCAACTGGTTCGCCATTTCAGCGATTCGTTCGTCATGCAGGTAACATTTTACGGATACTCCTAAACGTTCGAGAGCTCCTTTTCGAATACCCGATGCAGCCATCGTAACATCCGTAATGATGGTCCGGATCTTTCTCTCCTTGAAATTTTGGTACAATTTCTCCACGGCTAAGGGATCGGAGTAAAAGATATTTTCCATATCGAAATCGGCTGTGGTATGGATCGTGTGTAATAATGCCCATTTCCGGTCCAAAGGTATATCCTTGTTCTTTAGTTCCGAGGCTATGGTACGGAAACTTTGAATCATGATCTCTTGCCCTATTTTCATCTCGGTGTCGGATTCTTGATCCCGATAGTAGCCGCGGGGAGTGATGATGTGATTGTCCCACGCGTAGGATTGAGAATTACCGATAATGACGATGGTAAACATGTCGACCTCTTCCGGGTCGAAATCGGTAAGGGTAGTTATTTTTGTCTTTTGTTCCGTTCTGCCTGCTTGACGGACAAACCCGATCGGGTTTTCCGGTTGGCGGTACTGTAAAAAGATCTCCTTTAAACGATGAAGTTGCCAGTAACGGCCTTCACTTTTCGGATTATATATGGCTGTGACGAAATCGGCAGCGGCAGCAGCTGTTATTCGTTTTTCGATTTTTTCCCAAGGGGTCATCAAATCGGAAAGGGAGATGATGCAGAAGTCGTGTCCGATCGGTGCACCCAAAAGAGCTGCTCCCTTTTGAAAGGCACTGATGCCGGGAAGAATCTCAATTTCGATGTCGCTGTTTAACTCTTTTTTCATTTCCAAAATAAGGGGAGCCATACCGTATATGCCGGCATCCCCCGAGCTGATCACACAAACTGTTTTCCCGTTTTGAGCTTGCCGGAAAGCTTCTGCTGCCCGATCTTGTTCTTTTTTCATTCCCGTGTCGATACATTCTGCGTGACTGCCGATAATTTCCTGAATGAATCTGAAGTAGTATTTATAGCCGATAACAACGTCGGAATCGGCTATGGCTGTCCGTACGGCAGGCGTAATATCTTCTTCGCTTCCCGGACCGATACCCGCTACGTATATTTTTCCGTTATTCATATTTGAATTGTTTAACCGGAACAAAGTTACTTTTTTTATTTCACTTTCATAGAATCCATAAGGTTCTTCAAATCGATAAAATTTTAAAAGCCCATAGGGTATAAATGATTTCTGATTGAGTTTTGCTCTTGCCTTCTTTACAATCGTCAATCTTTTCAATCTCTTAATCTCCCAATCCTTCTATCTCTTAATTCTTCCATCACTCGATATCGTCCGATATTTCGTATTTCTTTTTCTTGGTTACGATATCTTCTTTTTTGTGGGTAGCCGCGTAACGTGCATGTCGGATGAAAATATCCTGAATGCGGGAATATTCACCTAATCCTTTCAGACAGAGGGAAACCCGGTATCCGTTTTTTTCCAATTTTTCTTTCCACTCTTTGGCGATATCGTTTTTTGCGTGATCTCCGGCTACGAACATGAATGGAATAAGGGTAACTTCTTTCTTTCCGGATGATTCAAGTCCGGACAATACATTTTCAAAAGTCGGATAGCCTTCAATGGTCCCGATATGGTAATTTTTATGCCCTTCTGCTTTCATCATGTAATCAAGCATACCGTAAGAGGCATTTCCCGGGTGATAGGTTCCGTGGCAGACAAATACGCATTCTCCTTTCGTTTTTCCTTTTAATTCTGCGGCGATTGCTTTTATGGCTTTGAGGTAGTCTTCCGGTGAGTAGAGTAACGGGTTTCCGATACGGATATCCTTGAATTTGGATTGTAATTGAGCTGCGTCCCGACGTAAAGATTCCATTTCGATACCTTCGATAATGTTCGTCGACTGTATGATGACATGAGTATAGCCTTCTGTTGCCAATTTGTTTAATGCCTCTGTCGGGTTTGGTTTCCGAACTCCTTTTTCTTTTAGACGACGTATAATCATACGGGAGGTGTAAGCCTCTCTGACTTCAATATTTTGAAACTCTTTTTTTATTTTCTGATTAATGGCGTCGATGGTTAAGGCCCGGGTATCGTCATGGGTTGTCCCGAAATGTACGATGAGAAGAGCGATTTTATCATTGGGCCCTACTGTTTTAAAGATGTCGGATTCTTTAAAACCTTCTCCGTGTCCGAAGAGAGTTATGTGGAAAAGTAGTAATAAGATGATAATTAATATGTTTTTCATGACAAGAAAGGGATAATCCCCGGGATGTTCGAAAATTCTAAAAAAAGGTAGATGTGTTTTTCAAACATCTCCGGGGAGATGGGTTATTTGGTGAAACGAATAATCAAACTGGCGAACAAGGTTCTGCCCGGATTGAGTGTGGCGTAATTTACCCCGTTCGGACGATCGTCCGTCCAGTCAAAAATATTGTCTATTCCGGCGTTCACTTCAAAGAAGAAGTTTCCTACCGGAGCAAAAGTGTGGGTAGTTGCCAGGTTCCATAATTGATACTTCGGGGCGCTCTTGTCCGTATAGATAGGTTCCCCCGTCGTTTTATCCTTTGTTTCGGAATAGATGTATTTTTGTCCTTGTATTCTTCCGTTTACATTTACGTTCAGTCTGTATTTGTTCCATTCGTGCATCCATCCGGCACGGAAGGTGGCCGCGTGTCTTACGGCCTCGTTCAACCGGTGTCCGGTTTTCCGGTCTTTGGCATAAACACAATTGTAGGCTCCGCCTGCGGAGAAACCGTATCCGAGATAACTGTTAACGGAAATATCGAACCCTTGTGCACGCGCTTTATCTAAATTGCGATACATTTTCCTCGTTTTGATTCCGTTCTCCTTGTCCTCTTCCGTTAATTCCAACTCGTAACTGTCAATGATGTCCTTGATGTCATTGATATATCCGTTTACCGAGATATTCAGAAATCTTCCGACATATTCGACATTCAAACTGTAATAGTTTGATTTTTCAGGTTTTAGATCGGGATTCCCGATGGTGATAGATCCCCGGTTCTCGTAATCATAATAGAGTTCCTGTAAGGTCGGAGCTTTGAAACCGGCGGAATAGGCAACCCTGAAATTGAATTTTTCCAGAGAGTACATCAAGGCTAATTTCGGGGTAAATCTGTTTTTGAAATTTTCATGATAAACATAACGGAATCCGGGAAGGACCTGGAGTTTGTCCCATAGACGTATTTCGTCCTGCGCGTAAATAGCGAGTGTATATACCTCTTTAGGTTCATCCAAGCTACCGGGATTTTTCATGTAGTCGTCCACGTATTCGGCACCCACGGTGAATTTGTTAAAATCACCGACCCGGAATACGCTTCTCAGATTGGCATTATAGTACTTTTGACGTTTGGTCAGTTCTTCGTCGCCAACCCGGAAGGTCGTGTCGTTTTTGACCACCTGTGCCACGGTATAAAGCTTGTTATACTCGTAGTTGTCCATGTGTAAATCTAAAGCAATATAGGCTTTGTTATCAAACAGGTATTTTCCTCCTACACCGAAATTGTAATCCATATAGGTCAAATCGTACGTGTAGCCTCCGTCGTTTTTCTTGTGTTGGACGGGACGGTTCACCTCTCGGTCAAAATAGCTTCCTTGGGCATAAAGCGATAGCCTCTGGTTCGGCTCGTAAGTGAAACGTTGGCTTACGATATTGGAGAAAAAGGAGTTGACGGATTCTTTCCTGGTAGGAATGACCGTATCTGCGCTTGTTTCGTAGGGACTTAATTTCCACCCGTCCGATTGGCGTCTTTGGTAAGAGGTTGAGGAGGTAAATTTACCGAAATTCAGGTCTAAACTGGCGTTTTGGACGAAACTGGATTTTCCCCCGAACCGGGTTTTGGATTGGATGCTGATAGGTTCTTTGGGTTGCTCGGTAATGACATTGATAACTCCGGCAATGGCTTCCGATCCATAGAGGGAAGAGGCTGCTCCTTTCAGTATTTCGATTCGTTTTACCCGGCTCATATCAATACGCGACAAGTCCGTGTTGCCGGAAACATCTCCCGCCATTTTTTTCCCGTCCACTAAAATTAGAATATGTTTGTTTTCCAACCCGTTCATCGTGAAATAGGAGCCCATGACGGTCGGACGGATATTGAAAGAGGGATTTAATAATAATAAGGCGTCCTCGAAGGAGGTGACTCCGGCTTTTCTTATTTCTGTTCCGCTTAAAACTTCCACGGGTACGGGAGAGTCTTTTAGTCTGCGGTGAGTTCCCGTACCGGTGACAACGACCTGATTCAAGTTTACGGGCGTCCGGGATAGTTTGAAAACGATCTCTTCTGTGCTACTGTTTACTTTTATGTCTTCCGTTTCATAACCGGAAAAACTGGCTCTGAGGATGTATGTCCCCTCCGCGATGTTTTTCAGGGCAAACTCTCCTTTGTTATCCGTTGCGATACCTATATTCGTGCCGATCAATCTCACGTTAGCTCCCGCGAGAGCTTTTTGGGTTTTGGCATCGATGACTTTTCCTTTTAGGGTAATGCCGGCGAGTGAAACACTGACAACCGATAACAGCAAAGCTGTTAACACAACAAACTTTTTCATTACAATGATTAATTTTTAGCTGTTTATAATTCTATTCCTGACCCCGGGAATAGTTATTACCTATATGTCTCGGCAGGTCTCCTGACTACGCCTAAGAACGATACCTTCCCGTCCGCAATCGGACAGTGGTGTAAGAATCTGTTCTTTGGTCCTTCTTTTAAAAGACCGGGCATCACAGTAGCGGGCACTGTTCCGGATTCTAACCGGCTTCCCTCTTGTGTGTTAGCGGATATGCAACACAACACCAAAGACAGTGCAAATGTATTACTTTTTGATTTGAAATAAAAAAATACTTGAAAAAAATGACAAGTTAAATCGGAGCATAAAAAAGAGCTATATCCGGTCGAGAGGAAAATAACCTGTTGCACCCGTCCCTGTGTGCTTTTCAATCTCAAAATTTTTTAATCACTCCATCTTTTTACCCGCGATCATGAATTATCACTATATTTGCCTTTTAATTCGGATCAAATGCGGAAATCACAGTTTTTAATCGGAGCGGCTTCTTCTGGAAGCGGGAAAACTACCTTCACGATCGGTTTGTTGCGGGCTTTGAAGGATCGGGGCTTGGCCGTACAACCCTTTAAATGCGGACCGGATTATATCGATACGAAGTATCACGCCATTGCAGCGGGGGAAGAATCGGTGAACTTGGATGTTTTTATGGCTGCAGAAAAGCGTGTACGGGAGGTATATGCCCGTTATGGCGAACATTCGGATGTATGCGTGACCGAAGGGGTAATGGGCCTGTTCGACGGTTATGACGGCATGAACGGGAGTAGCGCAGAAATTGCCGCTTTGTTGAATATTCCCGTGATATTGTTGTTGAATGCCCGGTCGACGGCTTATTCTGTAGCCCCTGTTTTGTACGGTTTTAAACATTTTTATCCGAAGTTGCAGGTTGCGGGGGTCGTTTTTAATTTTGTCGGGTCCGCCATGCATTACTCTTATCTGCAGCAAGCGTGTCGGGATGTCGGTATGGAAGCTTTGGGATACCTCCCGAAACAGGAAGATTTTGAGGTGCCTTCCCGGCATTTGGGGTTAACTCTTGATGAAACGTTCGATTTTGATGCTTTTGCCGGCCGGGTGGCGAAGGTTATCACGCGGACAGTGGATGTGGATCGTTTATTGGAGTTGACGCAAAGGGCTTTTGAAGCGGTTGCCGTTAGTGAGAGGAGAGTAACCGAAAGGTTGAGGATCGCTGTTGCCATGGACGAGGCCTTTAACTTTGTTTACCGTGAAAATATGGAGGTATTGAAACGGATGGGTGAAGTTACTTTTTTCAGCCCTTTGCGGGACCGGGAGTTGCCGTTATCGGATTTTGTCTATCTACCCGGCGGATATCCCGAGTACTATTTGCCCGAATTATCTGCCAACGGGGAAATGTTGGCTTCGATTCGGGATTATGGGGAGAGTGGAGGAAAAGTCTTTGCCGAATGCGGGGGGATGATGTATCTTTGTGATTCTATTTCGGGTATGGACGGAAAGGTATACCCTATGGCAGGACTTTTGAAACATAGGGCGACCATGGAAAAGATGGGTTTGAAATTGGGATATCGGCGGATAGAGATCGACGGTATGGTGTTCCGGGGGCATGAATTCCATTATTCCCGGGTCGTGTCCGGAGATCGGCTTATCCCTACGATTGGAAAAGCATATAGTGCTAAAGGGCGGGAAACGGACACGCCGATGTATCATTATAAACACGTGTTAGCTTCCTATATCCATTTTTATTGGGATGAGGAAACATTTCAATCTTTGTATTCGATTATTTGATTTTTTTTGATCGTTGAAAGGGATTTTACCTTTTTATTTTAACGCGATGAACAGGAGAGGTATCCTTTCTTAAAAAGGACTATAACTTTTTCTCTCTAATCGTTCTTTTTTTTCCATCGAGGACGATTTCGATGCTTTTTAATGACTTTATGGAAGAGGTATAATTTTCTATTTTACCGTTTGGAAGTTTGTATTCGACAATCAATTGGAATTCTCCTTTTCTCGGTATATAATATTTCCGGAAAATACTGATGACATCACAGTACTCTTCATAAATGAACGTATTCCATGCCGTGGCCGTTTTTTCTTGGATATATATCCGGATAATCTCTTTTTTTTGTTTATCCGTTTGGGAAAAACGGATGCAGAACGGAAGAGGTGAGTTTTCTTCCGAACGGATGGAATCTTTTAACGGGTGAATGCTATCGATTCGGGTTATACGATCATAGGATATTTGCTGAGCAGAAGCAGGAGGTACGAATCCCCAATATAGGATGCCGAATAAGAGGCTTTTTAGAATTGAGCTTGTTTTCATAAGATAGGATATTGTAGGATCGTTATTCTCGCTATTCCAACTAAAAAAAGTATGGTTAAACACTATATTCTACATATAAAATACTTTAAAGGTTGAAAAGTATTATCGTATTTTAGGAATAAATATAAAAAAACGAACAAGGGATTAGCTAATTGGCCTGCGATCGAGGGATATGGAACTGGTAATTCTCCGATCGGTATTTAATCTTTTTACTGTAATTACAGGATGCGAACACCTGTACAAATAAGTAGATATAAAAATGATTAAGAGATTAGATTGAGGTAATCACCTAATCTCTTAATCATAAGATTACCGGAGTTTCAATGATCCATTTACTTTTCCTTTACCCATTTAACGGCATCGGCAATCACGAGCTGCATAAATGAATAACGATATTTCTCTGATGTAAAAGGATGATCTACTCCCCTGTCATCCAACACGACACGGGATTCTCCGGCCGGCAGGGTAAACTTGCCCAGCGATATCCAGGCTTCTTCTTCCGGTAAGAGGTAGAGGTTTGACAAATCGAAATTTCCTTCTTGAACTTCTAAGATAATTTCCTCTTTCCCTTTTGGAGTGTAGACGGTATAGTAATTTTTCATTCCCGGGTAATAGGTTGTGTATATATCTCTTCCTGATGCCGTGTAATGAGGCCGATAGATAAATATCTCGTATTTTCCGGCTTCCGGAAGGTTGGCAGTCCATTCGGCTTTGAATTGGCCGGTACCGACTTTTTTTACAAACGCACTACGGGTACGATCGCCGTACATTCCTTTTTCTAATATAGGATTCCAAGCGTTAGCTTTAAGGTTGCGTGGGTCGACGTATTCCTGATCGCCCTCGTTTCTGATCAAATCGGCTAATCGTTTTCGGTTGTTTGCCGAATCGATCAACTGGAAATTCTCGTCCTCGTTGTCGACGATGATCTCTCCCGGGGGATAGAATTCATTTCTATCGATCGGCGTGACTCCTTCTTTCGGTACGGGACCTGAGAAGGGAAACTCTCCCGGGGAAAATAAAATGTTATCATTGGGTAAAATGCCCGAAAAGTTGGTGGTCAATTCTAAACGGTGTTCGATGTTTTCATGAATGACGATTCGTTTGAATTCTCCGGGTTTGATCAGGTAATTTCGGTCGTATCCGGTTATTCCACCGTACATGTCAGTTATAAGGAGTGAAACGATACCGTCCGTTTCACTGATATTGCCCACCTTGAAATCGATGATCCGTGTCTTTCCCGTCGTTTTAAGGGAGAGGTCTTTTATCGTTAACAGGGGTATCCGGCGACTCGTGTACCACTCGTCCATGTACCCCTTGATGTTCTGCCCGAAACGTTGCTCGAATTCCTCTAAGAACGAGTCGAAGTCAATTTCCCGGAAGCGGGTACGCTCGTTAAATTCCCGCGTGAAGCGGTTTAAGGAGTCCCAGGTGGTGATTGTCGCAAGGTAGCCTAACAAATGCGAAACTTTTAACGAAATAATGGCGCTTTGTTGCTCGCTATGCCCTTCCGCGATAATTCCTTTCAACCCCTTCTCTGCAAAATGATTTAATATTTTCGGACTTATTTTGCATTCCGATTGTCTCGGGTTTATCATATTTTTGAATATCAATTCTATACCCTGGTACGAATCGGACGTGAGGCTGCTATTGTAATTCGAGAAAATGTTTTTTATTCCTATCCTACTAAGAAAAGCGGGCATTTGGCGGTACAGAACGTATTCCTCCAAGCTTTCGTCTTGATTAGAATCTTCGGAAAAAGTACCGGGATGACTTGATTGTGCTCTGCATAAACGTTCCCAGAAAAGAGTCATTTCCGGTTGGATGTTATCGCTAAACGAATTGTTATCGCTAAACGAAGTTTTGTTGGTCCAAAAATAGGAGGAGGAAGGAACCTCGATCAATTTAAAGTATTTAAAGGGGTAAGGGATAGGAGTATTGTATTCGATTTGTTTTTTACATTCATAAAAAATCTCTTTTAAATTTTTCTCCCGGTCCGGGTTATCTTTTTTCAAGGCTTCCCATTCGTCGAAATATTTCATATAGAAACTATTTCCCGGGTAGGTGTACAATTCGACGGTAAGGGAATCGACCGTGATCGCCCTTTTCTCGTAATTCCCGATACAGAGGGTTAACCCGGTCAGGTTTTGTAAATTGTTGAACGTGACGTTGTCGCCCTCTCTCGTCGGTTTGCCTTGCGATAAAACGGTCATCTCGCCCGGGTTTTTGACATGGAGGGTATAATCCGTGAAATCGGTCTCTTTGGATGCCTGCAACCAGACAGGGGGAACTGCCATCGGGTACCACATCACTTGCGGCAGGAGCAAGGTGTATTTATCCGATACGAAAGCCGTACGGTTGCCATAGTTTTCGCCCTCCGCCCAATTGCGGAGAGAGAAAAATTCGTCGTCGGGGATGTTTACCTGGTATATATCCTCGTCGATCGTTCCCCCGTACGCGATCTCCAACTCGATATTTTCCCCGGGAGCCAGGGGACGCTCGATGACGATCACCTGCCTATCCCTGTGAAAGGGAAGGTTTTGTCCCCCGGATTCGATCTTGTCGATCTTTAATCCCGGGTTTAAGAAGAGCAGAAGCTGCTCCATGGTTGTTTTTTTCCGGTTTTGGATTTTCATCCGGCTTGTTGCCGAGAATTTATCTCCCCCGGGTCGATAGGTGATATCGTGCTCAATTACACGAGCCTTGGGATGTTCATCGTATTTCACGAAAGTTTCGCGATACCCGATCCTGTTTTTCAAACGGCTTTGGAAGTTGGTAACGTATATAACGCCGAGTCCCACGGCAAGTATTAAAAACAGGAAAGCCGGAACGGTTAAATGACATTTTTTACCGGGGGTATCGGGTTGTCTTTTCGTGAAGGGGACGGCAAAATAGAGCAGGCCTATTCCGAATAACAGGACTGCACCTCGCTGGAGCAGATAATTCTCTATATGCATGAACCCGACTAAGGTGGAAAAAGAGTTCGGAAGCAAACTTCCCCGGAAATCGAATATCCCGTGAAGAGGCGTCGTCAGGTAAGTATACGCGAAATAGAGAAAAACGATCAGGATAAGCCAGCTGACCAAGGAGTGCCTGACTAACCTGTTTACCAATAAGGATAACCCGGTAATAAAAACAAGCGTGGGCAACACGTAAGTGAGCAGATAAAAAAGATTTATCCACAAGTTAACGGGAGAATCCGGTATTAATATTCCCGTAGACATTAGGATAATTCCAAAGATGACATCTATAGTGAGGAACGGGATAAGAATACCCAAAAATTCCCCGAGAAAGGATTGCCCGTTACCGATGGGCCGTGCAGAAAGCACTTCCCGGGTTTCGGCTTTTTTCCGTTTCCTATGGATATCGCAGACGATAAATGTGACGATTATCGATTGGATCAGGCTCAAAAAGTAATATCCGTATAAAGGAAAAGAAGATGCGAATATAAATTTACGCCATGGGATATATTCATAATCAATGATATCCAGGAGGGTGTCACCTAATATATACCCTAATGTCCCGAGGACAAAGAGGTAAAATAACCAGTTTCTTTTTACTAACTTACTCTCGTAAGTTATAGCGGCTTTTAGAGTTGTTTTTTCCATCATTGCAGGTTTATTTTTTATAATTTATTTTTAGTACGTCCCAAAGGTATAAATAAAAAAACTATTATATAATACATGGTATTGTTAAAAAAAGGAAGATTGTTCAAGTATAAAATTCGGGACGAATTATATGTCGAAAAAAACAGAAGCGAAAAGGCGTTTGTCGTATTTCTGATCGAGAATTATGCGTTGTAAGCGAATATAGTGTAGCAAATAGAGATTATCAGGAGCGTAAGCAAACAAACCATTTGGTTGATGCGGGCGGCACGACGAAAGTCCGTGCGGGAGAGTTCCCGATCGTTGGTCCCTATATATGGCTTATCGACAAGTATACCGTGGTAGATGTTGGGTCCCCCGAATCGGCAATCCAAACTTCCGGCCATTGCGGATTCCGGGTAGCCGGAATTAGGACTGGCATGCTGCCGAGCGTATTGCCGGATAAAATTGAAGATTCCTTTCCGATAACCGACGATGGCAATAAACAGGGCTGTTATCCGGGCAGGGATATAATTGAAAATATCATCTATACGAGCCGAACAACATCCGAAATCTTTGTATTTGGGATCTTTGTAACCGACCATGGAGTCGAGGGTATTGATCATTTTATAAGCCAGCATAGCGGGAAATCCGCCGAGCGCGTAAAAGAAAAGCGGGGCAACGACGCCGTCACTTAAATTTTCGGCCATAGTTTCCAAAACCGCCGTGTATATTTTTTTCGGGGGAAGTGTAGAGGTATCTCGTCCCACGATCCAGGACAGACGTTTGCGTCCGGCTTCCACTCCTTTTTTTTCCAACGTATCTATGACCTCTCTTCCTTCTTGGATCAGACTGTGGTTGGCTAATCCGTAGAAGACGAATACGGAAGCGACGATATAATAGGAGACAGGTGAGATTTTCCAGGTTAGGATTGAAATCCCTATACCGATCCCCCATATGAAAAGCGGTAGGAGTAAAGCTACTAAACATCCCTTGGTTTTTCGATAATTTCCTTGATTCAAATGACGTTCGCACCAGTTGATTAGGTTTCCGAAAGCCACGACGGGGTGAGGAAGCTTGCGGGGATCTCCGAAAAGCAGGTCCAGGATGTAACCGGAGATTAAAGGGAGCAAAGCAGGTAGAAGAGACATGGTCGGAAGATTTAATACGGTTTTGTTTTGGTACGAGAATTTTCGTTGGCCCCGAGTTCTTGTAATGCCTCTATCAGCAGGCCGTTTTTAAAATCGGTCAGGGTATTTACCCGGAAATAGTGGTCGTTTAGTCCCCGGAAATTGGAGGCATCCCGGATCAGAAGTCCGTATCTTTCAAGGAGGATATGTTTTAGAACCGTTGAATTCCAGTCAGTCTCGACTAAAAAGAAGGAGGTTTCGGAGGGTTGGGGACGAAATCCCGGAATCTGTTGCAAGGCTGCCACGAATGGTTGCTTTCTGCGTAACAGATGTTGTGTATCGGGGAGTAAGTCCTCTCCATGTGCCAAGAGGTATTTTCCGACTTCGATGGCAAGAGCGTTTATACTCCAGGGTTGTTTGAACTTTTTAATCCGGGAGATCAGTTGTTTGCTGCCTAACAAGTATCCTAACCGGAGTCCCGGAATGGCAAAATTCTTGGTCATGGAGTGGATTACTAATAGATTCGGAAATTGTTCCAGCAGACCTTCTGCCGGACAGGCAGAAGGGGCGAAATCTATAAAGGATTCATCCACCACAAGTGTCATTCGGGGGTAATGTCGGAGGAAATTCCGAATCTGGTCGAGTTCCCATACTCGTCCGTCCGGATTATTCGGATTACAGATAAACATGAGTTCCGGTTCAGGACAAATTTTTCCTATTTCTTCCGGAGTACATTCCCGTTCAAAAAAAGGGATAAAAGCGAGTCGGTGTTTATATAACGAACAGGCGTCTTCGTATTCTGTAAAAGAGGGGATCGGCAAACAAGTATTGGCTCCCGTAAAAGCATGAGCGATGAGGTAGAAGAGTTCGGTTGCCCCGTTGCCTGCAATTACATTCTCGGAGGAGATTCCATAATGCCGGGCGATTATTTCCACAAAAGATCCCGCATCGGGTTCCGGATAATGGAGGATCTTATCCATTTGTTGCAGGATAACCGATTGCAATAGGTTGATATCCGTTTCGTACCAGACATTCGTGGAAAAGTTCGCTTTTATCTCTCCGGCGGCCTTGTATATATCATCTCCGTGTCCATGTATCATCGTTCATCTGTTTTTAAAGTGGAATAGATATAGGCTAAGTCTACGGCAGCCCTCACGTGATCGGCCAGTAAATCGTATTGCCTGTTTTTGTAGGCGGCATAATCGAATTCGGATGGAGCCATCGGGGTCAATCCTTCCGCCAACTCATTTAGAACGATACTGTTGTCTAATATACCGTGTAGGTAAGTGCCCCAACATTTATCATTGAGAAGGTATCCGTCTTCTCGTCCGTCGCTCAATTTATTTAAAGGTGATGCCGGAGAATCGTTCAGAAGAGTCGTTCCTCCCATATGAATCTCGTAGCCTTCGCAGGCCTTTTCGAGTCCTTTGAATTGAAATTTGCATTGGCGGGTGATCTTTTCCGGCTCCAACACGGTGACTGTCGGAAAAATACTTAATCCGGGAATCGCATCGATCTCTCCTTCAATATGGAATGGATCTTCTATTCTGGATCCTAACATTTGATACCCTCCGCATATTCCGATGATTTTCTTCCCCGATTTGTGGGCTTGAAGTATGGCGTCGGCAATTCCGTTCGAACGAATATCCTGTAAGTCGGCTATGGTATTTTTAGAACCCGGCAGGATAATGATATCGGCCTTTTCGATTTCCCGGGTATTGTTCGTGTAATAGGCATGAAATCTGGGATCTTGTTCCAGTATGTTGAAATCCGTAAAGTTGGATAGGCGTTTCAACAGGATGATAGCCACGTTGATTTTTCCTTTCGTAGCCCGGTCATTTTTATTCTCGAGAGCCACGGAATCTTCATCTTCTATATGGATATCCCGGAAATAGGGAATGACTCCTACCACGGGAATACGGGTCAAATCGCGGATGATTTTTCTTCCTTCATCGAAAAGAGAGACATCTCCCCTGAATTTGTTTATAATGATGCCTTTGATCTGACGCTTTTCCTCTTCATCGAGTAAGGCGATAGAGCCGTATACCGAAGCGAATACTCCCCCCCGGTCTATGTCGGCCACGAGATAGGTTGCGGCTCCCGTGCGGACAGCCATGCGCATATTGGTAATATCCCGGTTCTTCAGATTCAGTTCGGATATGCTTCCCGCTCCTTCTAACACGATAGGGTTGTATCGCCGGGAGAGGCGTTGGTAAGCCGCGTAGGCCTGATTGAACAGTTCCGCTTTGTTGTTCGCCAGAAAATACTCTTTGGCCGTCATATTGCCGATCGGCTTTCCGTTTAAGACGACCTGTGAACTTTGTTCGTTCGTCGGTTTTAGCAACACGGGATTCATATCACTCTGCGGTGGAATCATGCAGGCTTCCGCTTGTACGGCTTGAGCACGTCCGATCTCCAATCCGTCCGGAGTGGAATAGGAATTGAGAGACATGTTTTGAGCTTTAAACGGGGCCGGATAATAACCGTCTTGTTTAAAAATGCGGCAAAAAGCGGCATTCACGATACTTTTTCCAGCATCGGAGCAGGTTCCGACGAACATGATGGGTTTTAACCGCATAAATAGAAAATTTTAAATTTCACTTGCCAGCTTAACACGATGCAAATATAGCGCGGTGTAAATTTATTTTAGTGGTTTGTAAGATGAAATTTTCAAATATTGTCGTTTAAGATTTTTTCTTGTATAGAAAAGATTGCCAACGTTCTTCTTCCGTCCCTTGTAAATCCATTTCATAGCGGGCCAGCGTGAAAAAGAGATCCGATAAGCGATTGATAAACCGAAGAATAACCGGAGTGACCTCCTCTTCTTTGTTTAATGTCCATAACCGTCTTTCGGCTCGTCGGGCGATGGTGCGAGCCATATGACAATGAGCGGAAACGAGTGTTCCTCCCGGGAGAATAAAATGTGAGGAGGGATGTCGGATGGCCGATTGCCATCGGTCTATTTCCTGCTCGCAATAAATATCTAAATCTTCGGGAAGCGGATTCGGATTTTGAGGACGTAAGGCGGTAGGAGTTGCCACGTGGGACATAACGGTCATGAGGGATTTTTGAATGAAACAGAGCATCTCCTGCCACTCGTGCCCTTCTCCGATTTGGGCCCGGATAAGTCCGATACAAGAGTTCAATTCGTCCAGGGTCCCGTTGGCCTCGATACGAGGATCATCCTTGTCGACCCGTTTTCCCCCGTGTATGCCTGTTGTTCCTTTATCTCCTCCTTTGGTGTATATTTTCATGTCTGTAAGTGTCGATAGAATGTGTGTTTATAAAATCTGAAATAAAATGCAGGCCGTATTTTCCATAATTGGTAATTCGGTCATCTCCATGGCTTTTTTCCCCTGCAGGTATGTGACGATGGCTCGGTTAAAGGCTCCGTGGCCTACGGCGACGATTCGTTTTCCCTCGTGATATGTCTTTAGATACCGAATGAAAGCGGCAGCCCGGTTGAACAGTTCATCTACCGATTCGACACTATCCGGTAAATCGCTCCAATTTACATCGTCCAATTGTTGTCCCGTGTATACGCCCCAATCCATTTCCCGGAGCAGGGGGGTCGCTTCAGGCTCCAACTCGTGAGATGAAGCGATTACTTCGGCGGTCTCCCGGCTTCTGGCCAGATCACTGCATAGGACGGCCTCTACTCTTTCGTTTTTTAATTTCTCGGCTAACTTTCTTGCTTGTTCAATACCTGACGGGGAGAGGGTGCCCGGGAGTTGCCCTTGCAAAATATGTTGTTGATTTTCTAACGTTTCCCCATGACGGGTAAGAATGAGTTCTATCATGGCATCTCTTCTTTGATTCTCTTCCGCGAAGGTAATAAACAAATTCAAGTTTTTGTTACTATCGTCTTTTTACCAATCTGATGATGTATTTTACGGATAAAACAATCCCGCTCACGGAGACAAAGGCACATCCGAGTAAAAGTCCCCACATGACGATTGTCCATAGTACGGGACGATCGATTAGAAATTTGAAATCCAACCGGTGTAATCCCCGAAAGGCCCAGCGTTTCCAGCGTCCGTTGTTATCATAATGTTGCGGTTGAAAAGATTTTAAGTTATAATAATAGCAATCTCCGGATTCATTATCCAACGTTACTTTATAGACAGGTAGAGGTAAGGTTCTGCGACGGGAGATGTAATAGTTATCGTACTCTTCCATTTTGACGATGGTGTAGCGAACCGTATCGGCCGTCAGTTTTTTTACGGCGGCGTAGATCATCTTTTCGGTGATCCGGAAAGGACGTATCGTATCGACGGAAGCATCCAGAATAATTTCTTCTTCCACTGTCCGTAATTTGTAAAGAGGTATATCGTGGTAATTACTCCAGGTAATTTCTTTTACCGGACCATGTGTTTTTGATACTTCGGCAATAGCCTTCCGGTAATCCAGGTTATATTTTTCGATAGGAGGA
The DNA here is from genome assembly GCF_024741215.1 of Gabonibacter chumensis. Classification (NCBI taxonomy): domain Bacteria; kingdom Pseudomonadati; phylum Bacteroidota; class Bacteroidia; order Bacteroidales; family Porphyromonadaceae; genus Gabonibacter; species Gabonibacter chumensis. The sequence goes on from NZ_JANSKB010000001.1 coordinate 954,535, forward strand.
GCGGCCGGGATGGAAGGACGGCTTCTGAATGCGTTACCTGCCTTTTTGTTTTTGTTGAATAAGTTGGAAAAGGTGGGTGATATGGGCGCCCATGCACTGAATAGCCAAGTACAGATAAAGATACCGAAAAAGAAACCGGTGATGTGATGCCAGCGGAACCACGGCTTTGTATAGGGAGAACGAAGGAAGCCTTTCCGGCGGGTCAGCCAATAGGAACGAATGCCGAGGTACATTCCGCTGATACACATGATAAGGCTGAGCAAGCAACTCCAATACAAAAGAGCATCCCATTTTTGTATATCCTGTCGGATGGAGGTAATGTATAACCAATGTGGAATGGCCCCGATCCAGGCCCAAAAACGTTGTTCCCGGGAAGAGAACTGTAAAATATTTCCGGTACGGGAAGAGATATAAAGTTGGTAATGTTCCGGTCCGTCAAAATAGAATTTGTAGATGGGCAGGTCTCTTTTCAATTGTCCGAAAGGAATCCATACTTCCAATTTGTGAAGAGTATCTACTCCGGTAATCTTACGGTCAGGACACCAGCATTTGGCTCTTTGTTCACAAAGAGCGTAGATGGGAGAAGGAAGTATGTAATTACTATCTACATAAACATCATTCACATTACGCCATCTACCGTAATGAAAAACCGGTTCGCCGAAAGGATTGTTTAAATTTAAATTATTAGACAAGGCGTTTTTGGGTAGGCGCTGCCATATTTCGTTGATATCGGGCAGGCGGGAGGTATCCAGAACCTCCTGGCGGGGAAGACGTTTATCAGGACCAACTCGGGGAAAAGAGTGATAAATCAATACTATACCGGAAATACACCATAAAAAACACAGTACACAGAGTAAAAGTCCGAGAATCCGGTGGACGTGAATAAAGAATTTAATCATATCTTTTTAGTTTATAGTTTTATAAATATGCTGTTTACCTCACGCCAGGAATTCATCGGAACTCTTATCGAATCGCTCGATAACGATTCAATAACGGCTTGATAGTAAAAATTTTTCATTTTTGATGAAAAACATTTCAGTAACGCTATCCTTAACCCCGAGCATATGCGTTGACTATTGGTTTCGGTAGGTCTCCTGACTCGCCCCGGATAGATACCTTCCCATTCCCTCGTATTCGCTGGAACAGTGGTGTAAGAATTTATCCGTCATATATCTTCTTTTCAGAAGAAGCGGGCATCACAGTAGCGGGTACTGTACCGGATTCAGACCGGTTTCCCTCTTGTGTGTTAATTAGAATAATAACACAACACCAAAACGCTGCAAATGTACAATTTTTTTTGAAATGATGTTATTTCTGGAAAAATATCATGAAATAAAAAATGATAATAGTGTTTCTAATATAGAAATTTGTATTACTTTTGTGCCGTTTTGGTGCAATACCTCTTTTCTTGAGGTGAAACAAAATAGGGAATCCGGTGTGAGTCCGGAACTGTACCCGCAGCTGTAAGTTCCTGTAAAAGAATTTTGTACTTCAATGTCACTGGTTGAAACCGGGAAGGCGGCAAAATTCGGAACGAGTCAGAAGACCTGCCGAAACACGTAGACCATAGCTTTCGGGAACAAAAGCGAGAGGAGAAAGATAAATTTATACCTTTTCTCATGTACCCTTAAACTATGTTAATAATGCTTTATTCATTATTAATATATAGTTTTTATGAAAAAAGTTGTTGTACTAACATTATTGTTACTGGTGTGTGTCGGCTCTCTTTTGGCCGAAGATAAAGACAAAAGGAAAAAAAAGAGTATCACGGATTCGATTTTTAATATTGAAGAAGCGACAGTCTTGGGAAAAAAGAAAAGAATGGAATTAATGGGACTGAATGTACCTCTCAGATTCGTTCCGTTGAATGTATCTTTATTGTCTGCTAAAGTGCTTGAACGAAAAGGAATTACCGAATGGGTGGATGCCGTTCGGTTTCTGCCTGGTGTCCGACTGGGCAACCAGGGCGGTTTATGGAGACGTTTTTACGTCGGAGGCTCCAATATGCCTGCCGTTTTAATGGTAGACGGTATTCGGGATGATAGGCAGAGCATCAATACCTTTCCGTTGGGGGATCTCGCTTCGGCGGAGTCTATCGAAGTGCTTCGCGGACCTGCAGCCATCCTTGCCGGTTACGGAGCCATGGGAGGTGTTATCAATATCGTGCGTAAGAAAGTCTCTCCCGAATTTTTGGCGAATGCCCGTTTCAGTTATGAAAGGTGGGATGTAAAAAAAGTAAATTTAGGTTTTGGCGGTAAGTTGATCGGACCGGTAGAGTACATGGCCAATTTGCATTACGCTACTTTTGGGGGGTGGCGTCGTATGTCTCCTCAGCGTTTATCCGGAATGGCAGCATTGGGAGCAACATTGGGCAAGAGTAGAGTGGATGTCGCCTTTGGTTTTGAAGACGACCATTATACGGTCGAATTGGGGGCCGCTCCTTATATGCCGGGCGATATGGTGGATATGGCTACCGATAAAGTGGTTATGCATAAGGGCGATCGTCATCCGACGGCCGATTTTGGACAGGTTTATAATGATTTTGCCAATGATTCGCATAGCCGGAAAGGATATAATATTAAACTTGATTATGTTTATACTTTCACGAATGGTTTGAAGTTAAAAGAAGTTTTTGCTTTTGATCACAGTTATCACCGGACCTCCGGAGCGGGGAACCTTTCTTACAAAAGTGCAAAAACTCCCTTTGAAGGAGCGGATTACAAATATTATACGGAGAAAAACGGGGTTCGGGAAGCGACTTATGTGGATATAGATTCTTTGCGTCGTTTCGGGGCGAGCGGTTTTTTTCCGCGTCACGATACCTATAACAACACCTTGGAGTTAACCGGAGATGCGGAAATAGCTTCTACAAAACACCATTATGCTATCGGTTGGAATTGGTCCTTATTTGATATGCGACAATATTGCGGTTGGGATAACGGAGATACCTACGGTCCGGGAGCCGATGTGATGTTGTCCGTGAAAAATCCGGAACTTGTACAAGGGTACTGGATACAGAATGTATCTTCCATTTACTTGAGAAAATGGTATACAAACGGTATCTATTTCCGTGATGTGTTTGAATTGAATGATAAATGGAAATTTATGGCTTCCGGGCGTATGGATTTTTACAAAAGAAGAATGATGGCCAATTTTCCGACGATCGACGGGAAATCGTTCGATTACGATAAAAAAGATATGGGAAAATGGGCGAATTTTCATGCCTCAGCTTTTACCTGGCATGTGGGAGCTGTTTATTTCCCCCGCCCAGAATTATCGATTCATATTGCCCACGGGTCAGCCTTTACTCCGAATACGACGACATATCGTGTAAATAATATCTATTTGGATAAAAACGGAAATTCGATTAATCCGGATAAAGAAGGGGATCAAATTTTCAAACCCGAACGGGATTACTCTTTTGAGACGGGAGTTCGTTATACTTTTAACGAGTGGTTGGATGCAAGCGTTAATTTCTCTTACATCCGTCGTACCAATATGGTTACGAACGTGGGAACCCGTGAGGTGGAAGAAGAGCAAGGGGATGGAACCGTGGAAGTGACCAAGATGACGGTTAATGCGCAGGTCGGTAGAGCCGATATGAAGACTCTGGATATGGATGTTACAGCCAGGATTTTACCTACTTTTTCTTTGAGGGGAGCTTTATGTTTGTCGGATTATCGGATACGCTCCATTCGGGAAAGTAGTGCTTTTCCCGAGTATAAGCAGACGGGAAAAAACATGCGAACGACAGGAGTACCTCGGACCACTTTCTATGTGTTTGCCGATTATACTGTTCCGACGGGGATATTTAAGGCTTTGTCCTTTCATTTGAGTGGAAACTTCCGGGACAAAATTTTCCGGGATGTAACTTCCCGATTGTATTATCCCTCTCTTTGGTTGATGGATGGAGGTGTATTTTACACGATAAAGAGTCATATTACGTTAGCATGTAATGTAAATAATATATTTAATAAGGAGTATTTCGAATCATCCAGTCCGGTACAGGGTACTCCGAGAAATTATCAAGTTTCAGTTTCCTATAAATTTTAATAGGAGTTTTATAGTTTTAAGTGAGGCTGTTTAACAAAAAGTTATTCAGCCTCTTTTTCTTTCTGATTCAATTTTTTGATCTAAATTCGTTTATATAGTAACCGAAGATTGGTTTTTATATTTTGCGGGGCTGATGGCTATTTTAGTGAAAATAGAAATTCAGGACTGCAAAAATAAGACTGTAAACTGGTCACGGCATCTCTTGATCGTTGAATCATCCCAGTCCGTAAGGTCCATAAAATCATCAGGTTTGAAAAGTCCATAAGGTCAAAAAATAATTTTAGATTTATGATACTCTCTTGTATTTCTGATTATTTTACCGGTATCCATTTGACGGCATCGGCTATTATCAGTTGAAGATATTCACCGAATATTTTATTCGTAACGGAAGCCCCCCGGTCGTCCAACTCGACACGGGATTCTCCGGCCGGTAAAGTGAACGTGCCTAAGGATACCCAGACTTCTTCCGGCGACAGGGTGGATGTAACCGGTAACCAATCTGAAGTTTCTTCTCGGTTTTCTATGATGATTTCTTCTTTTCCCTTGGGGGTGTAGACGGTATAGTAGTTTTTCATCCCCGGGTGGTCGGCTGTGCATAGTTTCCCGTCACAAGCGTCAACAATACGAGGCCGGTGGATAAGTATCTCGTATTTCCCTGCTTCCGGGAGGTTTGCTGTCCAGACGGCCTTGAATTTTCCCGTGCCGGATTTTTTGGTGAAAGCGCTACGAATATGTTTGCCGTAGAATTCCTGCGATAAAGTAACAATCCAAGCGTTAGCTTTCGAGTTTTCTAAATAAGTGTACTCTTGGGCATCTTCTTTTTTGACCAGATCGGCTAATCGTTTTCGATTGTTTGCCGAATCGATCAGTTGGAAGTTCTCGTCCTCGTTGTCAACGATGATTTCCCCCGGGGGGGTGAATCGATTCCTCTCGATAAAGGAGACTCCTTCTTCCGGTACGGGGCCTGATAAGGGGGATTCACTGTTACTGAATGAAATGCTTTTCGGTAAATTACCCGAGAAGTTGGTGGTCAGCAGGAGTTCTTCTTCTATGTCTTCATGAACGACGATTCGTTTGTATTCTCCGGGTTTGATGGTGTAATTCCGGCAGTTTTCGATTGGTTGACCTCCGATACCATACTGACCAAGCTTAATGATCGAGACGATACCGTCCGTTTCGCTGGAATTGCTTACCATAAAGTCGATGACTTGTGTCTTTTCTGTCGTTTTGCGGGACAGATCTTTTATCGTTAACAGGGGAATCCGGCGACTCGTGTACCACTCGTCCATATACCCCTTGATGTCCTGCCCGAAACGTTGCTCGAATTCCTCTAAGAACGAGTCGAAGTCAATTTCCCGGAAGCGGGTACGCTCGTTAAATTCCCGCGTGAAGCGGTTTAGGGAGTCCCAGGTGGTAATTGTCGAGAGATAACTTAGTAAATGCGAAACTTTTGTAGAAATGACGAGGCGTTGTTCCTCGCTGTATTCTTCGGCCATGATCCCTTTCAATCCTTTTTCCGCAATACGGTTTATCGTTTTGGGATTCATATTTTGCTCAGATACTTTCGGGTTGATTATTTGCTTGAATATGGCATCTATCCCCTGATATCTGTCGGAGGTGATACTGCTGGTATAATCTGCGAAAATGCGATTTATGCGCATTTGGTCCAGGTAAAAGGGAATCTTGTAGTCCAGCATATAATTCTGCACGCTCTGATCCCTCTTGGGAGTAAAAGTACCGGGATGTGTATACTCCCATTCACACAATCGTTCCTGAAAAAGCACGATTTCCGGTTGAATGTTGTCGCTGAACGGACTTCTGTTGAGAAAGGAGGAAGGAACTTCAATCAGTTTGAAATAGTTAAAGGGATAAGGGTTAGGTTTGCCGTGTTCGATTTTACTTCTGCATTGATTAAATATCTTTTTTAAATTTTTCTCCCGGTCAGGATTGTCTTTTTTCAGGTCCTCCCATTCGTCGAAATATTTCAGATAGAAATCGTTTCTCGGGTAGGTGTAAAACTCGACGGTAAGGGAATCGACGGTGATGGCCCTTTTCTCGTAATTCCCGATACAGAGGGTTAACCCGGTCAGGTTTTGTAAATTGTTGAACGTGACGTTATCGCCCTCTCTTGTCGGTTCGCCTTGCGATAAGACGGTCATCTCGCCCGGGTTTTTGACATGGAGGGTATAATCCGTGAAATCGGTCTCTTTGGATGCTTGTAACTCGACAGGGGCAACCGCTGTCGGGTACCACATCACTTGCGGCACCAGTAAGGTGTATTTACCCGAGACAAAAGCCGTGTGCCTGCCGTAATTTTCGTTATCAAAACCATACGTGACGGTAGAAAAGAATTTATTATCCGGAATGTTAATTTGGTAAGTATCCTCGTCGATCGTTCCCCCGTACGTGATCTCAATCTCGATGTTTTCCCCGGGAGCCAGGGGACGCTCGATGACGATCACCTGCCTATCCCTGTGAAAGGGAAGGTTTTGTCCCCCGGATTCGATCTTGTCGATCTTTAATCCCGGGTTTAAGAAGAGCAGAAGCTGCTCCATGGCTGTTTTTTTCCGGTTTTGGATTTTCATCCGGCTTGTTGCCGAGAATTTATCTCCCCCGGGTCGATAGGTGATATCGTGCTCGCTCACGCGTGCTCTGGGGTATTCATTGTATTTCACGAAGGCTTCGCGAACCCCGATCCTGTTTTTCAAACGGCTTTGGAAGTTGGTAACGTATATAACGCCGAGCCCCACGGCAAGTACGAAGCACAAGAAAGCGGGAACCGTTAAATAGCGTTTCAGGCCGGCGACATTGGGATATCTCTTCATGGCTAAAACGGCGAAATAGAGCAGGCTTATACCCAATAACAGGATGGTACCTCGCTGGAGCAGGTAATTCTCCATGTGCATGAACCCGATTAAGGTGGAAAAAGAGTTCGGAAGCGAACTTCCCCGGAAATCGAATATCCCGTGAAGAGGCGTCGTCAGGTAAGTATACGCGAAATAAAGAAAAGCGATCAGGATAAGCCAGCTGACCAAGGAGTGCCTGACTAACCTGTTTACCAATAAGGATAACCCGGTAATAAAAACAAGCGTGGGCAGCACGTGCGTGAAAAGATAGAAAAGATATATTCCTATATTGACGGGGGAATCCGGTACAAATAGGTGGATAATCATGGAGATGATCATAAAGATGACATCTATAGTGAGGAACGGGATAAGAATACCCAAAAATTCCCCGAGAAAGGATTGCCCGTTACCGATGGGCCGTGCAGAAAGCACTTCCCGGGTTTCGGCTTTTTTCCGCTTCCTATGGATGTCGCAGACGATAAATGTGACGATTATCGGTTGGAAGAGGTTCAAAAAGTAATATCCGTATAAAGGAAAAGAAGACGCGAATATAAATTTACGCCATGGGATATATTCATAATCAATGATATCCAGGAGGGTGTCACCTAATATAAACCCCAATGCCCCGAGGACAAAGAGGTAAAATAACCAGTTTCTTTTTACTAACTTGCTCTCGTAAGTTATGGCTGTTTTTAGATTGGGCGTTTCCATAATTGCAGGTTTTGTTTTTTGTAATTTATTTTTAGTACGGTACAAATATATAAATAAAAAATAGTAGCATGCAATACATAGTACTGTTAAAATTGAAATATTCCCGGGAATAAGAATTAGGAGAACGAGTATTCGGGATATCAATCTCAGGATATATTATTAATCTATAATGATTTATTCTTTAAAATGGAAGGTTCGCCGGAAGCGGGGTCGGTATAGGATGGTGGTTTATTTTTTTTTGCTTTATTATAAATTACAAGGACCGAAAGGCTTTTTACCGTATTACGAATAGGGAAATGTGCCATATGAATGAATGGGATCTAAAAATAGAGATTATCAAAGCATAAAAAAACAACTCTTTCGGTTGATAGGCGTGAGAAATCGGCGATTGTATTGCTGGAAGGTTCGATTGATGCTTGTGGCTCACAATTGGCTGTGGTTCTATTGAAATGAAAGGTGCTGATACGGTTGTTTTTTTCAGTGAGAAATCAATTGTAAACGGGATCGTTTGTTTTCTTATAGTACAACCTCGTTTTTTTTGTGCGATTCCTTTGTATTTCGTTAAAAAACAGAGAAATTTGCCGTTATGATGAAAAGAAAAATAATTTTGATCACCGGAGGACAGCGATCCGGCAAAAGCGATTATGCTCAGCGTTTGGCGTTGGAGTTATCGGATCATCCGGTTTATTTGGCCACTTCACGCGTTTGGGATGAAGAGTTCCAAGAACGGGTAAGGAGGCATCAACAGGATCGCGGTCCCCAGTGGACTAATATCGAAGAAGAGAAGTATATATCGGAATGCGATGTGAGGGGGCGTGTTGTGGTAATCGATTGTATTACTTTGTGGAGTACGAATTTCTTTTTCGATAATGATTCCGATATTGAGAAATCTTTAAGAGACATTCAGTGTGAATTCGATCGCTTTACGGCGCAGGAGGGGACGTTTATTTTTGTAACGAACGAGATCGGTATGGGGGGAATAGCCGTGGATCCGGTACAACGTCGTTTTACCGACTTGCAGGGTTGGGTAAATCAGTATGTAGCTTCGCGGGCAGACGAGGTGATACTGATGGTTTCGGGTATTGAAGTAAAAATTAAAGGATGAAGTTTCAGTTTATAATCTAAAATCGATACGATAAAATGAGAGCGTTTGTAATAAAAGAAACAGATAAGGCCATAGTGCCTGTTTTGATGGATAAAATCAATAATTTAACAAAACCCAAGGGCTCTTTGGGACGATTGGAAGGGTTGGCCATACAATTGGGGACGATTCAACAAACGCTTTCGCCGGAATTGAGGAAGCCGCAAAATATTATCTATGCCGCCGATCATGGGATTGTTAAAGAGGGCGTTAGCTTTTCAGCACCGGAAGTAACCCGACAGATGATTTATAATTTCATCAAAGGCGGTGCAGGCGTGAATATGTTCGCTCGTCAGCATCATTTCGGCCTTAAATTGGTAGATTGTGGCGTGAACGGGGATTTTGGCGTATTGGAGGGTTTGATCGATCGAAAGATCAGGAAAGGAACTTCTAACTTTCGTTACGAGGCGGCAATGAGTGAGGAGGAGTTTGAGCGGGCTATTGAAATCGGAGCAGAGATCGTGGATATGGTTTACGCGGAAGGAACCAATGTGGTGAGTTTTGGAGAGATGGGAATAGCTAATACGTCGCCTTCTTCCGTTTGGATGTCCTATTTCACCGGGATCGATTTAAAACAATGCGTGGGAGCCGGAAGCGGTTTGGCAAGTGATGGTATTAAACATAAGTATGAGGTATTGAAGGCTTCCATGGAAAATTATACCGGGGACGGATCGACAGAAGATATTTTACGTTATTTCGGGGGATTCGAGATGGTTGCTGCTGTCGGGGGAATGTTACGTGCCGCGGAGTTGGGAATGGTTATTATCGTGGATGGATTTATCATGACTAATTGCGTGCTGGCAGCAAGAAAATGTTGTCCGGCAGTAACGGATTATTGCGTATACGGACACCAGGGAGATGAAACGGGACATAAATTATTATTGGATTATTTGGAAGCTAAGCCGTTGTTGAACTTAGGATTACGCTTGGGCGAAGGGACCGGAGCTATTTGTGCCTATCCGCTATTGGAATCAGCTGTGCGTATGATTAATGAAATGGCTTCATTTAAACAGGCCGAGGTAACGAAATATTTTTAGTTTGAAAGATTCGATGATTATAAGGATCAAGCGATTGAATTTAATCTCTGAATTACTTAATCTCTCGATCACTTAATCTTTCTGACTCCCATCCAGTTGATTTATAATCTGCAATTTACAATACTATGAAAGGTTTATTGGCGGCGATGATGATGTTTACCCGATTGCCGTTGTGGCATTGGGTAAGTGTGGATAAACGTTATTTTGAGGAGGCCATACGGTATTGGCCTGTGGTCGGTTTTTTAACCGGTTTTGTTACGGCCGGAACTTTTTGGTTAGCTTCGTTCGTGTTACCGGTGGGGATTGCCTGCGTATTGGCAATCATTGCCCGTGTTTTACTAACCGGAGCTTTACATGAAGATGGTTTGGCTGACTTTTTTGATGGGTTCGGCGGGGGAACCACCAAAGAGAAAATTTTAGCTATTATGAAGGATTCGCGTATCGGATGTTACGGAACCATCGGGTTGATTCTCTATTTTCTGCTCTATTATAGTTTGTTGTTTGCCATCGGGGAATCGGGAGTGGAGACTTCCGTGTTATTTGCCATTATTTTGAGTGCGGATTGTTTTTCTAAATTTTGTGCGGCCGGAATGATCAATACGCTTTCCTATGTTCGAAAGGTAGAAGAGAGTAAAATACATTTATTATATAATAAGGTTAAGCTCTTTCTTTTTGTAGGGGTCGGTTTTCTTGTTTTAATACCCTTTCTTTTTTTGGACGCTTATTTATGGTGTGCAGTTTTCCCTGCTTTAATGATGGCATGCGGGTTGCGTTTTTTTCTGAAATTCAAGATCGGAGGATATACCGGAGATTGTTGCGGGGCTTCGGTATTATTGATCGAGCAAGTATTTTATATAACAATTGTGGCTCTTCTATTACGATACAGGTGATACCGATGGACGCTAAATAAAAAATAAACAGGACCTTTATAACGCCTAACGTTTTTCCGAGTAACCACTCGCTATTCCCGGCGGGATGAACCTCGAGGTTTTGGGCTGTCGATCTCTTGTAGAACCCGCTGATCGTAAAGATGACAAATAGGTTCTGAAGGAGGTTGAGAAGCGTGGTGTTGACCCAGGGGATATCTCCTTCTATAAGCAGAAAGGAGGATAAAAATAATCTTAAAATTAAACTTTTCATGTTCGTACGCTTTAGTGATTAAATATGGAAGGACGAAGTATCGACTGTAATTTTATAAACAAAATTTTAGACGATTTATTTTAATTCTATATAATGCTATCAATAAATTCTTTTCCTATATTTGCTTTATAAAAAAACGGTGATATGAAAACTATTCTTATAATTTTAAGCTTCCTGATCTGGGGAGGAGAAGATGGTTTTGTTTCAGCCCGAAAAGAGGAACATGTACGGGTATTGAGGCCTTTAGAGCAATGTGAGAGAGTAACCGATTTGAATAAGTGGATAGAGCGAGTGGAGGTGATACCGTTGGATAAAGTGGAGGGAATTACAGTTTGGAGCCGTAAAATTTTGCTTGTGCCGGGGGAGAATATTATTTTGTGGGATAATCGTAATATCGCTTTTTTCGATGCTTCCGGTAAATATTTGTTTACTATTGGAAGAGAGTGTATGCCGAAGGAGGGCAATTGCGGAACTATTCGGGATGTGGCATTGGATTTTGATAAAAATGTGTTGTTGGCATTGGATTGGAAGGGGGATGTACAATTGTACGATCTGACCGATGGTCATTGGTTGGAAAGTATTCATCCGGAATATTCGGAGGCGGGAGATGCTTATGAGATTGCTCCGTCGACGGACGGTGGTTTTTTTCTCTATTTTTGTATGTTGGATGAGGATAGTTTTTCGAAGCCATTCGATCAGTTAGTGTCATTTGATAAAAAGGGGAAAAAGACAGGAAGCTATCTGTCTCGTGCAGACTATACGATTCCTTTCTTCCTGATTTCTCCTTCTTATGATCGGTCTTATTATATCCGTACACAGGGAGGAGATCATTTTTATTATAGAGTAAAAGAGGGAAAATTGGAAAAAGAGTTTAAAATTGATTTTGGAAAACGGACAATCCCTGCCGGATATGCCTTTTCTCCGCTGAAGGAGGGTAAATCGCAGATACAATATTATTTGCAGGCGGATTATTTTAAAATGCCGATCTATTTTAAGGCGACCTCAAAAGAATTTTATTTTTCCGTTGCGGGCCCTCGTGCCGAAGCCTATTATTTTTTGTATCCCAACCGTAAGCAAAAGGGAATTTATTGGGTAGGAGAAGAGGGGGCTCCGGTACGATTTTATCATTCGGATGAGGATTATTTTTATACCATTCTATGGGATGATTGCAAGGAACTGAAGAAGACGGAAGATATTCAAAAAATAAAGGATCCTTTGAAACGTTGTGTATTGGAGCGTATCGGATTGATACAGCTTCACGCTTTGCATTTCCCTTTTATTACGAAAGTTAAATTTAAATCATGATAAGCCGATGAAGTTGACATTGATCAGGCATACCCGGGTAGAAGTTCCTGCCGGGACTTGCTACGGGAATAGCGATGTAGATGTAGCGGAAACATTTCCGGAAGAGGCGGAGAAGGTGAAGGACGGTTTAGTGGGAAAGCGATTCGATGCGGTGTTCTCGAGTCCTTTGCAACGGTGTACGAAATTAGCTGCCTATTGCGGTTTTCCAGATCCAGTACTGGATGATCGTTTAAAAGAGTTGAATTTCGGATACTGGGAAGGAAAACGATGGGAGGAAATTAAGGATCCCAAGTTACAGGAGTGGTATGATAATTGGTTAAATGTCCAGCCCGTAGGAGGAGAAAGTTTTCTGGATCAATACAATAGGGTTTCTGCCTTTTTGGATGAGTTGAGAAAGAAACCTTTTCGGGAGGTTTGTATTTTTGCTCACGGGGGAACGATTCAAGCTGTGTTGATTTATGCTGGTGTTTATAATTTTAATCAGGCATTTTCAAATGATATCACGTATGGCAGCCGTACGATCGTGGAGGTCGTTTAGCATCTTTCTTCCTCTTCTTCGGTATGGCGTATGGCTTGTTTGAGTTTTCGGCGTGCCTTCTTTTCGCAAACTAAAGCCAGGCCGATAATGAATAACATGATGGCTACGTCGATACATATTCGAGTACTGACTCCGTTGAAATCCATCATTGCTATTCGTACGATTGCAATTAATATGAGGATATAAATGAAAGCCCGTATCCGTTGTAATTTTTTTTGACAATGGAGTATTGCGTTGCTGGGAGATTCGTCCTCTTTTTTCATAAAAAATTCTTTTACGTCGTTAAATGTACGAATTATTTTTAATAAAAGATATGAATTTCGATATGAAGTTCAGTTGTTGACGCTGAGCCGGATAGTTACCCCTTTATCGTTTCTTACTTGTACGGTCTGATCTTCCGAGACGGGATAGACGTAAGAGTAGATACAAGGTACGACCTCTTTCCCTTTTTTGTTGACATATCCCTCTTTCCCTTGGGCACGGACTAAAGCATAACCCATGGAATTAAACGGTTCTATATGGGAATAGATACAACGGGTAAGGGGAGCTCCTTTATCGTTTAACAGACCTACCTGATTGTCTTGGTTTAGCACAAGAATGAATTGCCGCTCTTTATCAAACCAGTATATATCTTTGTACACGGAGGGAAGGGCGATGTCCCCGTTTTCGTCCAATAAGCCCAAAGCGTCGTCTTTGTAAATCCGAAATAGACGGTCGCTCATTTTTCCGATGGCGTCGTAGATACAGGATGTGATTTCGTTCTGCAAACTGTCGATTAATCCGAATTTTCTCTCTTTTTTTATTTTATACACGTTTGGTGTGAAATATTCCAGCTCTTCATACCGGGGAAGAAAGACCTCTTTCCCTTTTTTGTCGATATAACCGTACAAGTTATCCTTGACAACAAGAGCGAGACCTCTCTCTCCAAAATCATCAATTCGGTCGTACGTGGTTTCGCATATTGTATTACCGTAAGCGTCGATTAATCCGAATTTCCCTTCTGCTTCTACCCGAATGATCTCTCCGTTGTATAATTCTCCGTCGGCATCACAAAAGGTGGCCGATTGGTATTTGCAAGGCGTTACCATCTGTTTTTGGAGATTGATAAAGCCGGACAGACTATCGTTTGTAACGGAGTAAAGATGGGCCCCGAATTTTTGAATATCGTCGTACAGACAAGGGAGGATCTCTTTTCCGTCTCGAGAAATGTACCCGAATTTTCCATTTTGTTTAACAAGAGCTATGCCTGTGGAATCGAAAGCAAAAATCTCGTCGTAATGGAAAGGAATTATTTCTTTTCCGGAAAGGTTGATGTAGCCGTATTTATTTTCTTTTCTGGCTTTGGCAATCCCTTCTTCCGGAAAGACATGAAGTTCGTCATAGAGGCAATCCACGACATGCTCTCCTTTTTGATTGATAATTCCTTTTTTGGCGTTTAGAGTAACAACAGCCAAGCCGTTTTGGAAACTTTCTGCCTGTTCGTATTTTAACGGGACCGCGATTTTTCCTTTTGTGTTGATGAATCCGTAGGCATTGCCCATCCTGACGACAGCGACCCCCTCCTTAAAGTCTTTTGCCCCATCGAATTTATAAGCTACGATTTCTTCTCCCGTTTCGTTAATAAACCCCCACTTTCCATTGGCCATCTGGTGGGCGTAACCGATAAAATCGATCTGTTTTTTTTCCTTGCAGGCCAGCAATAAGCCGATCATGCATAATAGAAGGATATATTTCATTACGTGTACGATATAGTATATATTTTGAAAGATTAAAAGTAATAATAATTTTTTAAATAGAGTGTCTGTTCTTAATTGTATGAGTGATAAAAAACAACGCTGATCAATTTCATTTTGATCAGCGTTGTTTATATCTTACAAAGATTAAATTACTCTGCAGTAGCGGCAGCTTTATTTTTTCTTTTTCGTTCTGTCTCGTCAAGAATGATTTTGCGAAGGCGCATAGACTTGGGAGTGACCTCCACGTATTCGTCTTCCTGAATATATTCAAGAGCTTCTTCCAAACTAAATTTTACGGCAGGGGCGATGTTTACTTTATCATCGGAGCCACTGGCTCGCATATTGGTCAGTTTCTTGGATTTGCAGACGTTGATAACGATATCGTCCTGGCGAGTACTTTCGCCGATAACTTGTCCGGCATATACTTCTTCACCCGGATCGATGAAAAAACGTCCGCGGTCTTGCAATTTATTGATCGCGTAAGCGAAAGTATCTCCGGCTTCCATGGCGATAAGAGAGCCGTTGGTACGCATTTCGATTTCTCCCATATAAGGTTCGAAGCCTTTCAGGCGGTGGGCCATAACGGCTTCACCGGCCGTCGCTGTCAGTAAATTGCTTCTTAGACCGATGATTCCCCTTGAAGGGATATCGAATGTGAGATGAACTCGTTCATTACGGTGTTCCATGTTGGTCATGGTACCTTTTCGACGGTTAACCATTTCAATCGCTTTTCCTGAAAGTTCCTCCGGTAAATCGATCGTTAACTCTTCGACGGGTTCGCATTTGACGCCGTTGATCTCTTTTATGATTACTTTGGGTTGTCCTACTTGCAACTCGTAACCTTCCCGGCGCATGGTCTCGATAAGAACGCTCAGGTGTAATACTCCCCGTCCGAATACGACAAATGAATCGGCTGTTAATCCGGGTTGTACCCGTAAAGCAAGATTCTTTTCCAGTTCCCGGTCCAAGCGTTCCTTGATATGGCGGGAAGTTACGTACTTACCGTCTCTTCCGAAGAAGGGAGAGTCGTTGATGGTAAATAGCATACTCATGGTCGGCTCGTCGATTGCAATGGGAGCGAGAGCTTCCGGATTCTCGAAATCCGCAATCGTATCGCCGATCTCAAATCCTTCGATACCCACTAACGCGCAGATCTCGCCGCATTCTACTTCTTCCACTTTTTGTTTCCCCATCCCCTCGAATATCATTAAATCTTTGATTCTGGATTTTACTAGCGTTTCCCCGTCCCGCTTACATAACGTTACGGCCATTCCGGATTTTAGCTTGCCGCGGGTTAGTTTCCCGATGGCAATACGTCCCACGTAAGAGGAGTACTCCAGGGAAGTAATTAACATTTGTGGAGTTCCTTCCTGTATTTTAGGAGCAGGAATATCTTTGATGATAGCGTCTAATAACGGGGTAATATCAGTTGTCGGCTTATGCCAATCCGTTGACATCCAACCTTGTTTGGCACTACCGTAAACAACGGTGAAATCGAGTTGCTCTTCGGTAGCGTCCAAAGAGAACATAAGATCAAATACCTGTTCATAAACAAAATCCGGTCTGCAATTGGTCTTGTCTACTTTATTGACTACCACGATGGGTTTTTTACCTAAAGCAAGAGCTTTTTGAAGAACGAAACGGGTTTGAGGCATAGTCCCCTCGAAGGCATCTACCAATAGGAGAACACCGTCGGCCATATTCAGAACGCGTTCGACCTCTCCACCGAAATCAGCATGACCCGGTGTGTCAATGATATTGATCTTATAGTCTTTGTAATGAACGGATACGTTTTTAGCCAATATGGTAATCCCTCGTTCTCTTTCCAGATCATTATTATCGAGCAATAGATCGCCTTTGTTTTCTGTTTCTCTGAATAAATTTCCTTGGTAAATCATTTTGTCGACCAGTGTCGTTTTCCCGTGATCGACATGTGCGATAATCGCAATGTTTCTAATTTTCTGCATTTTGCTCCTTTATGGTATTGTTCCAAATAGGGCGCAAAGGTAATGCATTTTATTGGAAAGTGAATCAGTTGAATATAAAAAATATAAAAAAGGGACCTCGGAGTCCCTTTTTTATGATGCGATAGAATCAGCAATCAACGCGGTTTGCGCTTCCTAACACGTTAACTGTTTTGTGTTTATATAATTCCTTTAATGATTCGCGTGCGGGGCCGAGGTATTTACGCGGATCGAATTCTGCCGGTTTCTGGGCAAATACTTCACGAATAGCGGCTGTCATTGCCAAACGTCCGTCGGAATCGATGTTGATTTTGCAAACGGCTGATGTCGCTGCTTTACGTAATTGTTCTTCCGGAATGCCTACGGCATCTTTTACGGCTCCCCCGTATTTGTTGATAATGGCGACCTTGTCTTGAGGAACTGAAGAAGAGCCGTGAAGTACGATCGGGAATCCCGGAATCCTTTTTTCAATCTCCTCGAGGATATCAAAGCGTAAAGGAGGCGGAATCAAAATTCCCTCAGCATTCCGGGTACATTGTTCCGGTTTGAATTTGTTGGCTCCGTGGGAAGTTCCGATAGAGATAGCCAATGAATCCACCCCTGTTCTTTTCACGAAATCTTCTACCTGTGCAGGACTGGTATAGACGTGTTCAGCTGCTTTCACGTCGTCTTCGATTCCGGCTAAAACCCCTAATTCTCCCTCAACGGTTACGTCGAATTGGTGAGCATAGTCTACCACTTTCTTCGTTAGAGCGATATTTTCTTCGTACGGAAGGGCCGAACCGTCAATCATGACAGAAGAAAAGCCCATTTCAATACAAGATTTACATAATTCAAAGGTGTCACCATGATCTAAATGAAGGGCAATAGGTATATTGCATCCCAATTCTTTTGCATATTCAACAGCCCCTTGTGCCATGTAACGCAAGATGGTTTGATTGGCATATTTTCGAGCTCCGCTGGAGACTTGTAAGATTACCGGTGATTTGGTTTCTACGCAAGCTCCGATGATGGCTTGCATCTGTTCCATATTGTTGAAATTGAAAGCCGGGATGGCGTATTTGCCTTCCATTGCTTTCTTGAACATCTCTCTGGTGTTAACCAGTCCTAAGTCTTTGTAATTAACCATAGCTGATATTTTTTATAATCTGCACCAAAGTTAAGGATTAAAAACAGAGTTTTCCAAGAAAAACCGGAAAAAATTTCAAACGTTTGCGTAACCTGTTAATTTCATGTTGTCCGGAGATACAAGGATTGAAAATAGAGATTGAAATTCATGCCTGCGATCACGGCGCACCCCTGTTTGCAATCTTGTTCGAATGCCTGGTGTACGGTTAGGTCGTTCAATGCGCTATCTTTTTACCATTCGATCTCTTCTAAACCATGTGCTTTTAAATAGGTATTGGCTTGACTGAAGTGGTGATTTCCAAACCATCCGCCCCGATTGGCCGATAAGGGAGAAGGATGAACGGATTTTAATACCAAATGGCGTTGCGTATTGATGAAAGCTCCCTTACGCTGGGCATAAGAACCCCATAGCATGAAAACGAGGTGCTCCTTTTTTTCGGCTAATAGTTTGATAACGGCATCCGTGAACTCTTCCCATCCTTTATTCTGGTGGGAGCCGGCCTGATGAGCTCTTACTGTCAAGGTCGCGTTCAGGAGTAGAACCCCCTGATCGGACCAACGTTCCAAATTTCCGGAAGAAGGTATGGCTGATCCTAAATCGTTGTTGATCTCTTTAAAAATGTTTTGTAAAGAGGGTGGTTGTTCTATTCCTTCCGGTACGGAAAAACAAAGGCCGTGAGCCTGTCCCGGCCCGTGGTAGGGGTCTTGTCCCAAAATGACGACTTTCGTGTTGTCAACGGGACAATGGTCAAAAGCGTTAAAAATAAGTTTTCCCGGGGGGAATATACGGTTATGCTTGTACTCTTCTTTCACAAATTGAATGAGCGCTGAAAAATAAGGTTTTTCAAATTCTTCCTTTAAAAGGTCTTTCCAGGATTCTTCTATTTTGACGTCAGGCATGGTAGGTAGAATTTAGATTATAATTAAAAGATTTAATGATTTACGATTGGGAGATTTTGAAAATGTCATTATTTGACAGGCTTTATCTTTAGTTCAAAAAGTTTAGGCCAGCGTTTACCGGTAACATACAGGGTTCCTTTTTGGGCATTGTAGGCAATACCGTTCAGTACGTCATCATTTTCGTCTAACTTGCCGCTCTCCTCCTTTGTTAATAAGTCGGGCAGATGCAATTCTTGTTTGACAACCCCTGTTTCCGGATCGATAACGGCGATTCGATCGGTTAGCCAAACGTTGGCCCAGATCATGCCGTTTATGAACTCCAGTTCATTTAGATTCAGGACGGGACCGTTATGGTCGAAGACCTCTACTCTTTTCAATATATTGAAAGTTTCCGGATCGAGATGATAGAGAACATGAGTTCCGTCACTCATGATCAGTTTGTCGTCCATTGTGGTAATACCCCAACCTTGAGTTTGGTAATCGAACGTGGTTTCCAGCGTGAAAGTATTCAGGTCGTAAACAAATCCTTTGTGTGATTTCCAGGTAATTTGATAAATTTTGTCTTTGTAGATGGTAATACCTTCTCCGAAATAGGACCTGTCAAGATGAAGGACGGATAGTATTTTATTGTTTTGGAGATCTGTTTTTCGTAAAGAGGAGGCTCCGTATTGTCCGGTTCCTTCGTACATGAAATTGTCGTGAAATACAAGACCTTGGGTGTAAGCCTGGTTGTCGTGAGGGAAGGTGTTTATAAGTTGGTAATCGAGGGATACAGGAGCTTTGTTGGGTTTTATGACGATCGGCATGGTAGCAATCCCCTGTCTCTGGTTAGAGTGGAAAGCCATGACTTTTATCGTTTGAGTTCCGCATTTCCCTTCCGGGATTTTGAAGATATACTCCCGGGTATTACTGTCTAATGTGGTGATCCTTGAGTTATTGTACAGGATATGAGAAGAATCGATTTTATATCGTTTGTCGTAAGCGAAATTTATTTTGATTTTCTCTCCGAATACACACGTGTCGTTTTTTTGAGGATAGATAATCTGGATGCTCTTAACGTATCTCGTCGTATTTTCCGGTGATGGTTTCGCATTTGCCGAAACCGACGTTGCGTTTTTGTTTTTGGACTTCGTCTCCGTTTTGCACGAGATGAACACCAATGTAAATAATAATGCGTAGAATATGTAAGCCATTGATTTCTAATTATAATTATCTTCCTCCTGTGAGGAGGGTAAAAGAAGCCTCCTTATTCGAGGCTCCATTCGTATCCGTCTTTTGTGTCCTTAATAAGGATTCCTGCATTTTTTAATTCGTCACGAATCTGATCGGAAGTGGCCCAGTCTTTATTTTGACGTGCTACTTTCCGCACGTTCATCATCGCCTCTATTACTTTCCCTAAAGCTTGATTGCTTGCCCCGGAATCCTCTTCGCTTTTTAATCCCAGAATATCAATTACGATGTCTTGATATAGTTTTTTTAATTTATCTAAATTTTCGGTGTTTATTTTTTCATTGCCTGCGCTGATCGAATTGATGATCCGTACTCCGTCGAATAGATGGGAGATTAAAATAGGAGTATTCAAATCATCGTTTAGCGCTTCGAAACATTGATTTATCAAGGAATCCACATCTACCGTATTCTCGATTGACGGCTTCAGTTTATTCAATTGGTTGACGGCGGACATAAGACGTTCGTAGCCTTTTTGGGCCGCTTTTAATGCTTCGTTTGAAAAATCGAGCGGGCTGCGATAATGGGCTTGAAGAATGAAGAACCGAACCGTCATGGGGGAGTAGGCTTGTTCCAATACGTCGTTTTCTCCCGAGAAAAGTTGATCCAAGGTGATAAAGTTACCTAACGATTTCCCCATTTTTTGTCCGTTGATGGTTACCATATTATTATGCATCCAGTACCTTACGGCGTCGTGTCCGTACGCGGCTGCACTTTGGGCGATTTCGCATTCGTGATGAGGAAATTGTAAATCCAACCCTCCCCCGTGGATATCAAACGTTTCTCCCAGGTATTTTTGACTCATACAAGAACATTCCAAGTGCCACCCCGGGAATCCTGTTCCCCAGGGTGAAGGCCACCGCATGATGTGTTCCGGGGAGGCTTTTTTCCAGAGAGCGAAATCCAACGGGTTCCTTTTTTCTCCTTGTCCGTCTAACTGGCGTGTATTGGAAAATAACTCTTCTATTTTTCGGCCGGAAAGTTTTCCGTAATGGAATTTCCGGTTGTAGTGTTCTACATCGAAATAAATATTGCCGTTACTTTCATAAGCGAAACCGTTATCGATAATCTTTTTGATTAACTCCTGTTGTTCTATGATATGTCCCGAAGCGTGAGGTTCTATACTGGGAGGAAGTGTATTCAGATCTTCCATATTTTTATGATAACGGTTGGTATACAATTGGACGATTTCCATCGGTTCCAGTTGTTCCAATTTCGCTTTTTTGCCGATTTTATCCTCTCCTTCGTCCGCGTCGTTGACTAAATGACCTACATCAGTGATATTCCGGATGTATCTTACCTTGTAACCCAGGTATTTCAGGTATCTGAAAAGCAAATCGAACGTGATAGCCGGACGGGCATGTCCCAAATGGGCATCCCCGTACACGGTAGGACCGCATACGTATAATCCGACAAATGGAGGGTTAAGAGGTTCGAACAGCTCCTTTTTCCGATCTAATGTATTGTATATCGTCAGTTTATTTTCCATGGTATTTTTAGTCATTTGTTTCGGATAACAAAAGTAAGAAAAAAATAAAAAACAACTTCTCTATTTTTATAAAGTTTAAAAACAGGGCAAGAGAAGAGCCGGGATAGGAGATTTACTCTCGCTGCTTATACTTCAAGGCTTCCGGGATCAGGGCTTTTAATTGAGCGATCCGTTTTTCGTCTGCCGGGTGAGTGGATAAGAATTCGGCTTGTTTGCCTCCCCCTGCTGCTGCCATCCGTGACCAAAAGGCTGTGGCTTCATTGGGATCGTAACCGGCCATTGTCATAAAGATCAGTCCCAAATGATCGGCTTCCGATTCGTGTTTCCGTGAAAAAGGCAGGATGATGCCGACGTTGGCTCCGATTCCGATTACCTGTTCCAGTAACGCTTTTCTTGCTGCCCCCTGGGATTGGCCGAGTAATTCGCTTGCGGCAGTACTACCGTATTGAACCAATGCTTGCTGACTCATTCGTTCGTTGCTGTGATGGGCTACGGCATGGGCGATTTCGTGTCCCATGACGACAGCGATGCCCGCTTCGTTTTGGCAATAAGGCAAAATCCCTTCATAGAATACCACTTTTCCTCCGGGCATACACCAGGCGTTGGGTTCATTGCTGACAACCAAATTAAATTCCCATTGGAAATTTTGAATTTCGGATTCTAAACCGTGCTCTCTCAGGTATTGTTCCACGGCTTTGGATATGCGGGCCCCTACTTTCCGAATCCGGTTTTTGGCCGAATCGTCGCTCGATAATTTATTCTCTTTAATAAAACTGCTGTAAGAAGTCAGGCTGGTTTGTACCATCTGGTCTTCCGGAAATAAAATAAGTTGATGACGCCCCGTAATGGGTACGGTAGCACATTGGTACATCAATAGAAGGAAAGAGCCCAATAGGGTAATACGGGTAAATTTCTTTTTCATCGTTTGATTTCTTTTTTATTTCGAATGCTAAAATATAATACGTACCTGAAAAATGCAATGTTTTTCAATAGAGAATCTTTCGGAAAAAATGAGTTACTTTTTGCCCGTTGGACAGCATCCCGTTAACAATCTATTTTTATTGGGTTAAAATGTAATAGATAGCTAATAGAAACAAGATTTTTTTTTATTGAATTATTTTGAGGGAAATACTTTTATTTTTGTGTTAAAATAAAAAGTAATGAATCGGAGAATTCTTCAATTGGCCGTTCCGTCGATTATATCTAATATAACGGTCCCGTTACTGGGTTTAGTCGATGTGGCTATCGTAGGGCATTTGGGAGCGACCGCTTATATCGGGGCGATCGCGGTAGGTGGATTGCTGTTTAATATTTTATACTGGAATTTCGGATTTTTGCGAATGGGTACGAGCGGGTTGACTTCGCAGGCTTATGGACGGAAAGACGCTTCGGCGGAAACGAGGGTTTTGGTACAGGCGGTTTGTGTCGGGTTGGTCTCTGCAATCACCTTATTGTTGTTGCAATACCCGATCGAGCGTTTGGCTTTTCGCCTGTTGGATACCAGCGATGAGGTAGAACGGTATGCCGTAGCCTATTTTCGGGTTTGCATCTGGGGAGCTCCGGCTGTTTTGGCTTTGTATGGTTTTAAGGGGTGGTTTATCGGAATGCAAAATTCCCGTTTCCCCATGTATATTGCTATTGCGGTGAATACGGTTAATATTCTGTGCAGCCTTTGTTTCGTTTTTGGATTTAAGATGAAGGTGGAAGGAGTTGCCTTGGGAACCGTGGTGGCCGAATATGGCGGTTTGGCCATGGCGGTTGTTTTATGGGTGAAGAAATACGGCTATTTGCGGGTAAGGGTTGTTTTGCGGGAAAGTTTATATTTAACGGCTATGCGGCGTTTTTTCGCGGTGAACCGGGATATTTTTTTGCGTACATTCTGTTTGATTGCCGTGACTACTTTTTTTACTTCCACGGGGGCCCGTCAGGGGGACGTGATATTGGCGGTTAATACTCTGTTGATGCAGCTTTTTACATTGTTTTCTTATATTATGGACGGTTTTGCTTATGCCGGGGAAGCTTTAGCAGGCCGTTACGTGGGTGCTTGTAATTTAAAGCAATTGAAACATGCTGTCCGTAATCTGTTCGCTTGGGGCGTCGGACTATCTTTGTTTTTTACTCTTTTATACGCGGTAGGAGGGAAAAATTTTTTAAGTATATTGACGGATGATACGGAGGTCATACAGGCTTCGGCTACTTATTTTTATTGGGTTTTGGCTATTCCGTTAGCCGGATTCTCCGCTTTCTTATGGGATGGAATACTTATAGGTGCCACTGCAACGAAACAGATGCTTGGGGCTATGTTGATAGCTGCATTCGCTTTTTTCTTCATTTTTTATACTTTTTCCGGGAGTACGGATAATCATATGCTTTGGCTGGCTTTTCTGGTCTATCTTTCTTTGCGGGGAATCATGCAAACGCTTTGGAGTCGTAAGATTTTTACGCTGCAATATTTACAAAAAATAGGTTGTAAATGATTTTCGAGTGTTTCCGGATTATTTTGATCTATCGATTTCGGGTATTGTCGTGTATTGTAAAAATGTTATTTTTGCACGATTGGATGAAAATTAGTAAAAATTAAATGTATGAGTGTGACAACAGAAAAGAAAAAAGTGAAGTTCAGTAAAGCGTTTTGGGTTGCCAACACGGTCGAATTATTAGAGAGAGCGGCGTATTACGGTGTTTTTGTCGTAATCACCTTGTATTTGAGTAATGTATTGGGTTTTTCAGATATTCAGGCTGCTACTATCGCGGGAATATTTTCCGCTTGTTTGTATTTCTTGCCTACTTTCTCGGGTGCTCTTGCCGACAAAATAGGATTTCGTAAGTCCATGTTACTGGCTTTTTCGTTATTGACGTTAGGCTATTTGGGATTAGGGGTATTTCCGACTTTTTTGGCTTCTACCGGATTGGTGGAATACGGATACGAAACTCGTTTTAACGGATTGCAGGATAGTAACTATCGTTACGGTATCTTACCGATTATGGCCTTAATCGTTGTCGGCGGATCTTTTATTAAAAGTGTTATTTCCGGTACCGTGGCCAAGGAGACGGACGAGAGTACCCGAGCGAAAGGTTTTGCTATTTTTTACGGGATGGTAAATATCGGGGCTTTTTCCGGTAAGGTGTTGGTGACGCCGTTAAGAGATTCTATGGGACATGAGGGGATGATCGTCTTGAATTATTTCTCTGCCTCCATGACATTTTTAGCTTTAATAGCTATTTATTTTATGTATAAAAGCGATAAACATGCGGGAGAAGGAAAATCTTTCCGGCAGATATGGGTCGCTTTGATGAAAGTCTGTACGAACGCCCGTCTGATTATTTTAATTTTAATCATTACGGGATTCTGGATGGTGCAACATCAGTTATACGCGACGATGCCCAAGTACGTGATCCGCTTGGCCGGAGAAGGAAGTGCTATCGGGTGGTATGCTAACGTGAATCCGTTGGTGGTTGTGTTGACGGTGAGTTTGATTACGCAATTGATGCGGAAAAAATCGGCATTATTTTCTATGACGGTAGGCATGTTTATCATGCCGGTATCGGCTTTATGTATGGCTTCGGGTAATATGTTGAACGATAGCGAGATTGTTGGAATGCATCCGGTCGCTTTTATGATGATCGTGGGTATCGTGTTCCAGGGATTAGCTGAAGTATTTATTTCCCCGCGTTTTCTGGAGTATTTTTCTTTACAGGCTCCTAAAGGAGAGGAAGGGCTTTATCTCGGATTTAGCCATTTGCATTCGTTTCTCTCTTCTATTTTCGGTTTCGGATTGTCCGGATTCCTGTTGAGTAAATATTGTCCGGACCACGCTTTGTTTAGTAGCGAGGCGGAGTGGGCGGCAGCAGCTTCAAATGCTCATTATATCTGGTATTATTTTGCCGGAATTGCTTTGGTTTCGGCTATCGCTTTGATCATTTACGGAAAAGCGGTACGTTACATAGATGCCCGGAAACAGGAGATGGGTAACGAATAACTACGTAGTATATATCGGAATGAAAAGGTGTTTTTCCTAAATACGAGGAGAAACACCTTTTGATTTAAGGTTTGATTTGTTTTACAGTACGGGTGATTTGTTTGGAATGAAAAGGGATGCGACTAACGGAAAATAGTTCGTGTTTTTGTGCTGAAACCCTTATGGAGGTAACAAAGGGCTTCTTTGTTGTTGCCTTGCCTTTTGTCAATACATGTCCGTTGCGGGAAGGATCACCGTCATAGATGATGATATCATGATGAAGGGGGATCTCCGAAGACTCTTGGATGATGAATTTTAATTCTATGTTTTTCATCGGGGTATTTTGTTGCAGAACGCCATGTGCTTTATTGTTCCAGGCGATAGTAATGCCTATACAGACTACGGTAATAGTTAAGATTAAAAATCGGGTCATGTTATTCTTTTATGTTTGTGTAAAGATTACGTGAGAAAAGAAATTCAGGTTACATCCTGATAGGTAGGAGATTGGAAAAAAAGGTTATTATCCGGGAGTTGCCGTCGGGAATTGGAATTTCTTTATTAGATTTGTAAAATATCTATTTTTGTAGTTTTAGTAAGGAGGTTTTGTAAAGAGGTATGGATACAATCATAGCGTTATTTGAAAGGAGTTGCGAGAAATTTTCCGAAAGTCCTTATTTGTGGGAGAAGAGAGATGGAAAATATGTATCTGCGTCTTATCGGGAGGTTAAAGAGAAAGTAATAGAATTTGCCGGAGCTTTACTCTCTTTAGGGATGAATAAGGGAGACCGGGCAGCTCTTTTGAGTGAAGGATGTAATCGTTGGGTATATGCTGAACTGGGGGTATTGTACGCGGGAGGGATAAATGTCCCTTTAAGTATCAAATTGACAAGTGATGAAATCTTATTCCGGATAGAACATTCGGGAGTTCGTTTTTTAATTGTTTCTTCTTATTATTTCCGTCGGGTGCGTGAGATGAAATCCCGTTTGCTCCAAGTAGAGAAGATCATTGTATTCGATTATGAGGGAGAAGAGGAGCGTACTCTTTCTTTCGAGTCTCTTTTGTCTGAAGGCAAGTTGTGGTTAGCATCTAATTCTCACGTCTTGAACGATCGGATTCGGTCTGTTCGGGCAGATGATCTGGTAAATATCTCTTATACTTCGGGAACAACGGCAGACCCTAAAGGGATTATGTTGTCGCATGGAAATTATGTGACGAACGTGTTACAGGCCGATTCGCTGATACAGATTCCATCGTCTTATAAGGTGCTTTTGTTTCTTCCTTGGGATCATAGTTTCGCTCATACGGTAGGCATCTACTCTTTTATGTATAACGGAGCTTCGTTGGCTTCGGTGGATTTTGGAAATTCTCCTATGGAATATTTAAGAAATATTCCGGTGAATCTTTTGGAAATAAAACCTCATGTCTTGCTTAGTGTGCCGGCATTAGCGAAAAACTTCAGAAAAAATATAGAGGCCGGTATACGGGCGAAAGGACGCTTTATATGGAAGTTATACCGATGGGGGCTGAAAGCTGCATATCGTTATAATGGTCTGGGAGATGATAGGGGAAAAGGTGGAAAGGCATTTTGGTGGCCTTGGGTTAAAATGGCGGATGGGTTTATTTTCTCTAAAATTCGTCGGAGTTTCGGTGGAAATTTGCAATTCTTTGTCGGGGGAGGGGCTTTGTTGGATATCGAACTGCAACGCTATTATGCAGCCTTGGGGATTCCTATGTTACAAGGGTACGGGTTGACGGAAGCCTCGCCTGTTATCAGCTCCAATACGCCGGAACGGTATCGTTTCGGTTCTTCCGGTATGGTCGTAAAGCCATTGGAGTTGAAAATATGTGACGAGGAGGGAAAGGTTCTTCCGGTTGGTGAACAGGGAGAGGTATGGATTAAGGGAGGCAACGTGATGCTGGGCTATTGGCGGAATGAAGAAAATACAAAAGAATATATCATAGACGGATGGTTGCGTACCGGTGATATCGGTTATCTTGGGAGAGAGGGGTGGCTTTATGTTTTAGGCCGGTACAAATCCTTGTTGATAGCTAACGATGGGGAAAAATACAGTCCTGAGGGGATTGAAGAGGCGATCGTGGAACACTCCCGCTATATCGAGTGTTGTATTTTATACAATAATCAATCTCCATACACGGTCGGGCTGATTGTACCGAATAAAACAGCATTGGAGGAGTATATTATGCAGCAGGAGGTAGAACCGAATACCATGGATGCCTATCGCTCCATGGCCTTGAAGCTGGAAGAGGAGTTGATAGCTTTCAGAAAGGGAGGAAAATGGGCCAATTTGTTCCCGGAACGTTGGCTGCCAGCGGTTACCGGAATACTTCCTGAAGTTATTGGGGAACAAAACGGTTTGATGAACTCTACCATGAAGGTCGTGAGACGTAACGTGATCGAGTACTTTAGAGCGGAAATTGATTACCTTTACACTCCGGAGGGGAAAGCTATTACGAATAAGCGAAACCTTCGGAATTTGAAACGAATAATGTCATAATCGATTGAAATATAATTATTATGCGTAGGAGAACGAGACAAGTTAAAATTGGAAATACGTTTATTGGGTCGGAATATCCGGTTCTTGTGCAGTCCATGCTAAACACGAGTACGATGGATACTTTCGCTTGTGTGGAACAGGCTGTTCGAATTATTGAGGCAGGAGGAGAGTTGGTAAGAATTACGGCTCCGGGAAGAAGAGAGGCAGAAAATTTGAAAAATATACATATTGCTTTACGGGAAAAAGGATATCGGGAACCTCTTTCGGCGGATATTCATTTTAATCCGGAAGCTGCTATGATTGCGGCTCGTTATGTCGAGAAAGTGAGGATAAATCCGGGGAATTTTGTGGATAAACGGGCTACGTTTGAACATTTGGAATACACGGAAGAAGAGTATACGGAGGAGTTGGAGCGTTTGCGGGCGAAATTCACTCTTTTTTTGAACGTGTGCCGGGAATATCATACAGCGGTACGTATCGGTACGAATCATGGTTCTTTATCCGACCGGATTATGAGTCGGTATGGAGATACTCCTGAAGGAATGGTAGAGGCGACGATGGAATATCTTCGAGTATGTCGGGAAGAAGAATTTAATGATGTGGTGATCTCTTTGAAATCCAGCGATTGTCGAGTAATGGTGGAAGCCGTTCGTCTGTTAGTCAGGGAGATGGAGAAAGAGGGGATGGATTATCCGTTGCATTTGGGAGTGACGGAAGCCGGGGAGGGGGAGGACGGACGAATTCGTTCGGCTGTGGGGATAGGAACTCTGTTGAATGAAGGGATCGGAGATACGATTCGGGTTTCTTTAACGGAGGCTCCGCAAAAAGAGATCCCGATAGCTCAACGGCTGGTACGGATTTGTACTCCTGAATATCGTTCGGAATTTCCCGTTTGGAAATCTCGTTTTGTTAAACCTTTGATCGTGGCGGATATTTCTCATGTGGATTGTATCGACGAGCGAATTACGGCAGGATTGGATTTTCACGTTGCCGCGGTCAATGATCCGGTTTACGGTGATTTGCTGAAAGCAGGAAAACAGGCTCCGGAGATTATTTACACGGAAGCTTTGGGACCGGAATTAACTAAATTACCGGAGAGTGTGAAGATCCTTGTCCCCTATGAGAATATCGATGTCGCTCACGTGTATAACCGGAATGCAGTTGCCTTGATTGGGGTAAGGGAATTTTTAACCTTGGAGGAGGGACCGGAAGGTAATGGCGTATTTGTAGAGATACGGGGTGTGGAGGAGATAAATCAGGAGTTGGCCGTGAAATTGCAAAGAGAGGAAGAGGCTATTTTGGTATTGACACCGACGGAAGTACTTTATTCTGACTATCGCCATCTTTTGGAACGATTGGCTGAATTGAACATCAAAAACCGGGTGATTATCCGGGCGGTCGCTTCGGGAGAGGAAATAGATGATTTGAATCTGCGAGTTGCCGCTCATGTCGGAGGGTTATTTATAGATCGTCAGGGATACGGTTTATGGATTAGTTATCCTCAGGCGGGTAGCCCTTTTGACGCCCTATCCATTAGTCGGAATATTCTTCAGTCAGCCGGCGTTCGGCGCTATAAAACAGAGTTTATTAGTTGTCCGGGATGTGGACGTACGTTGTATAATTTAGAGGAGTCGGTTGCTAAGGTGAAAAAGGCCTTTGCTCATTTGAGTAAATTGAAAATTGCCGTGATGGGCTGTATTGTAAATGGCCCAGGAGAGATGGGTGATGCCGATTACGGTTACGTGGGGGCTGGGAACGGGAAAGTGAATCTTTACCGGGGAAAAGAAGTCGTTCGGATTGCCGTTCCCGAGAGCGAAGCTCTCGAAGCATTAAAACAGGTGATCATGGATAATGGGGATTGGGAGTAAACGAAAGAACTTTTTTGAATTTGTGGTGATCGACATGTTATAATTCGTCTATCTTTGCGGCCGTTTTTATTCAACAGCTAAATAGATCTTATGTCACAAAATACACCTTTGATTTTAGGTACGGAGAAAATCGGAAAATTACTTCTTCGTTATGCTATTCCCGCCATTATTGCAATGACGGCCTCCTCTTTATATAATATGGTCGATAGTATTTTCATCGGCCACGGGGTCGGCCCGTTGGCTATTGCCGGATTGGCGGTGACATTTCCTCTGATGAATTTAGCGGCAGCTTTCGGTTCGCTTGTAGGTGTCGGCGCATCTACTTTGGTGGCCATAAAATTGGGACAAAAAGATAAAGAGAGTGCAACGCATGTATTGGGGAATGTTATCGTTTTGAATATAATCATTGGAGCGTTGTTTATGGTGCTGATGCTGATTTTTTTAAAACCGGTACTTCTTTTTTTCGGGGCGAGCCCCGAAACATTACCTTACGCGGAAGATTATATGCAAGTTATTTTGGCCGGAAATTTGGTAACGCATGTATATTTAGGATTGAATGAGGTATTGAGGGCTTCCGGTTATC
Source organism: Gabonibacter chumensis (assembly GCF_024741215.1). Classification (NCBI taxonomy): domain Bacteria; kingdom Pseudomonadati; phylum Bacteroidota; class Bacteroidia; order Bacteroidales; family Porphyromonadaceae; genus Gabonibacter; species Gabonibacter chumensis. Next base: position 984,677 of record NZ_JANSKB010000001.1, read on the forward strand.
CTCAAAAGGCAATGGCGGCAACCTTGATGGCGGTGTTGGTAAATTGCGTGTTGGATGCCCTTTTTATTTTCGTGTTGGATTGGGGGATACGCGGAGCTGCTTACGCTACCGTCTTTGCTCAGGTTTTGGCCTTGAGTTGGGAGTTGATGCATTTCTTTAATCCGAAAAGTTTTCTTCATTTTCAAAAAGGTATTTTCGGTTTAAAAAGAAGCATAGTGGGAGGGATGCTCGCTATCGGTTTATCTCCTTTTTTAATGAATTTATGTGCTTGCTTGGTTGTCATATTGATTAATAAAAGTTTGAAAGTACATGGAGGGGATATGGCGATAGGAGCGTATGGTATAGTGAATAGAGTGGTTTTTTTGTTTATTATGATTGTGATGGGTTTCAACCAGGGAATGCAACCCATTGCCGGATATAATTTTGGAGCTCGACAATTTGATCGTTTGATTCGGGTGTTGAAATATACCCTGATTTGCGGTATCGGTGTAACGACTTCCGGTTTTTTGATAGGTCAGATTTTTCCTCGACCTATTATTTACCTTTTTACCGTACATGCCGAGTTGGTCGAAATTGCTTCGAGCGGGTTGAGGATTGTGCTTGCTGCATTTCCTTTGGTCGGTTTTCAGATGGTTACTTCCAGCTTTTTTCAGTCCATCGGGATGGCTAAAAAAGCTATTTTCCTTTCTTTGACACGCCAATTGTTATTTTTGATTCCCGCTCTTTTGATATTTCCTCATTTTTGGGGTACGACGGGAGTTTGGGCCAGTATGCCGACAGCCGATGTGATTGCTTCTGTCGTGACGGGATGTATGTTGCATTGGCAATTGAAACGGTTAAAAATTTCGAATTTGCTTTGATTGCGATGTTTTGTCGTTTTAGGTATGGGCTCTCGCGAATATTTTGATTTAAAATAGGCTCCGGCACCTTATAGGAAAGAAAAAATAAGTAATTTTGTATGTATAACTAATCCTAAATAAAGTGTTATGGAAAATTGTGTCGTTACAATCGGTAGGCAATTCGGCAGTTGTGGTAAGCAAATCGGACAAAAATTATCCGAAAAATTGGGAATTGCTTTTTATGATAAGGAGTTAATCACGTTAGCTTCTCAGGAGAGCGGATTGTGTAAAGAATTTTTTGAGAAAGCGGATGAACAGAATTCCGGTAGTTTATTGCATGCTTTTGCCGCGGGCTTTACTTTCGGCGGATTTCAATATAACGATTTTCTTTCCAATGAAAAACTATTTCAAATTCAGTCGGATGTTATCCGTAAATTGGCGGAAGAGAAATCTTGTGTTATTGTAGGACGTTGTGCGGATTATATTCTGCGGGAGAAGAAAAATTGCGTGAATATTTTTATTCATGCTCCATTGGATGAACGGATAAAAACCGTGATGCGTCGGGAAAACGTATCCGAGCATGATGCTTCGGAACTTATTCGTAGAATGGATAAAACTCGTCCGGGATATTATAACTATTACACGGATAAAGAGTGGGGAGTAGCTTCTTCCTATCATTTATCTGTCGACTCTTCTCTTTTGGGAATCGATCGTAGCGTAGATTTTATACAGGAATTTGTAAAGGAAGTGATCTCTTGTTGATGAATGGATACGGGATTTTAGAAAAGTATGGTTTTACGAGTGTTATAAGTTTAAGGGGGCTTTGGATAGGCCCCCTTAAAATGGGATTGTTTATTTGAGTTCACAAGAAATTCGGGTTTCGTTCGGACTTGCTTGATGATTCTCTTTTTGTTTTAAGCCTGACTTGGCCCGAGGATTTGTCTCTTTTCCGGACAACGAAAATGTTCCGTTGTCGCTTTTGGTAACGGTTTCGGGGATATTCTTTTTATATTCGGTCCAGATTAATTTTACCGGAACTTTGTTATGACCTTCCGGTACAATGGAAGTTAGGTCAAAAGATACTCTGCCGTAGCTCCAAACATATGAATCTGTGTTTTGGGCATCGGGTTTTTCTCCGTATGCGTTATGGCGTAAAGTGATATATACGGAGTCGTTGTGTAATCCCATATCGTCTTGAACCAGATTGATGAAGTGTTTTTCAGAGGAGCCTTTCTTTACCGGAATTTTGAATTCGACATTCAAGTATTTTCCGCCGAACCATGCTTCCGTGATAGTAATGGGATCGTTACCGATGCTGTCGTTTCGGACGGCTTCATTTTCTTTAATGAAGGATTCTTTTACGGGGACTTTACAAAGTACATCGTCAATATCGTATAAACGGATGTAATAATTCATTTTGCCATTTAGGCTTGTTTCCTCCCTTTCACTCCCGATGATGGAGTAATTGGCAACAACCCGCAGACCTTCTTTTACTTCATCGCCATTGAGACGTACTCCTTCGGAGAGAATCAGTTTATTTCCGTCATCCCGGCGGATAACGTATTTGGATTGGGAATGATCGACTTTTTCAAGATTACCATAGCTTATCCACGAATTTCCGTTCCCAACGTAGTAATATTCATCATCGTCATCGCATGACGTAAAGAAGAAGACGGCTAAAAAGCAAATTAACGCCAATTTCCATGTTTTATTTTCCATAGCTGTTTTTAATTATAAAGTTCATCTATATGATGCACTACTTTAAAAAAGGTTGCGTCAATTCGATTGTAATTTTTAATTAACGAGATCGGGAGATTGAAGGACTAAGAGATCCAATGATTGAATTGAATCTCTTAATCGATTGTCGGTACATTGCTCCGTTCTTATGGGTCGTTATTCAGCCATGAAGATTTCCGGTTCTTTTCGGTCATGGAAGTTCCTGAAAAGAAATTCCGTAAAAGGGGTATTGAATATTCTGGCTTGGCTGGGGCATTGTTTTACACAGGCACAACATTTAATACAAGTTTCATCGTTGCTTATGATTTCGTCTTTCAGTTGAATGGCTTCGACAGGGCATATTTCGACGCAAAATCCGCATCGGGTACATAAATCTTTTATGGTTTTCGGAGAGGCGGGAGTTTTGGGTTTCTTTTCTTTGTAAGGAATATTTCCTTTCACTTCCAATAAAGGGATATCGCTGGTAGAACCGTAGATATGCACTTGCTCCACGCTTTTTCTCCCTAATGTTTTTGCTATTTGCAAATCGGATGGGTCGGGCCGTCCGGGAGCGGTTGGCATTGTGGAGGTACTGTAAGAGTGTTCTCCGATGAAGGCTCCTCCACTAATGGGAATAAAACCGAGTTCGTTTACCGTATCTCTTAGTTCGATTAAGGCATCTTCGTAATCTCTATTACCATACAAAACGGCGATAATGGCTGGCGATTGATAGGCTTTAATGATTTTTAATCGATCCAAGGCCGTTTGCGCAACTCGACCCGCGTAAGTCGGAACAGCTATGATTGTTAATGTATTCTCAGCTTCGATTGATGTTGCGTTTGACGCGGGCGTCAAGTCGATCTCTTTTCCGATGGGAAGTTGAGTTCCTTTTGCGATGGCCCTTGCCACTTCCCGAGAAGTGTGAGTTGGTGAAAAATAGATCAATTGAATGGAATTAAATTTCATTTTGTTGCAGATTAATTGTTTTGCGGTAAAGATAAATATAAAAAACAAAGATTAATGTCCGGCGAAAATGAGATTTTTATTTTGTATCGGAGCAATGGCGTGAATTTCGAAACAGAAATTGCCGAAGCCGATATATGGATAAATTCAAAATAGAAGGTAATTCCTAAAAATAATAGTTGAAACGAGTAGCTTATGCTGTATTTTTCCGTAGAAGATATAGATGGGTAATGGTACAAAATGCAGAGCGTTATGAAGAATATTTATATTACGGGGATACATGGTTTTATCGGAGAAACCATACGAGGTATTTTTGAAAAATATGGATATAAGGTCAATGCGATTCCGAGAAACGTGTTGTTTGAGGGAGGGATGGCATTGAAGGTATGTATCGAAGATGCTGACGTGATTGTTAATCTTGCCGGTAAAAGTATTATGGGCCGTTGGACAGCTCGCGGGAAGGAAGAGATTATGCGTTCCAGGGTATTGGCGACTCGAAACCTGGTGAAGGCCGTCAATGCACTTCAGCGAAAACCTCAGGTTTTCATCAATGCTTCGGCCGTGGGTATATATAAGGAAGGGAGCGTAAGTGATGAAAATGCCACAACTTATGATTCCGGTTTCTTGGCAGAAGTTGTAAAGGGTTGGGAAAAAGAAGTAGCGTATTTGGAGGGTGTGCGTAAGGTTATTTTGAGATTCGGAATCGTGCTGGGGAAAAATGGGGGAGTTTTGAAGAAACTCAAACCATCCTTTCGGTTTCATTTATTCTTGATCATGGGAAGCGGGAAGCAAACTTTTCCGGTGGTGCATGTTAAAGATATTGCCGGTTTTATCCGGTACGCCATAGAAAACAGAGATATAGAAGGGATTTACAATATGGTTATTCCAAATACACTTAGTTACTTAGAGTTTATCAAAACCTTGGAAGAACATATTAGAATAAAAATAACAATAAAAGTTCCTGAGAAAGTATTACTGATGCTGTTGGGAGAATCTGCTTTGGTATTGACTCGCTCTGCTAATGTGATCCCCTTTCGAACGTTACGTTCCGGCTATCGAATGCAATATCCCGATTTAAAATCTATCTTGTCAGATGTTTTAATTGACGATTAGAATGATTTAGTGATTCAATGATTCTGAGATTTAGTGATTCAAATCTCTTAATCCTTTAATCCCTTAATCTCTTAATCTCCTAATCCGTCCGTTCATTGTAAATTGTAGATTGTAGATTTTAGATTGTAGATTGAACGCTGTTTTTAAATTTGCAATCGTCAATCTACAATCGTCAATCTTTTTAATCTCCCAATCTCTTCTTCTAATCTTTTCATCTTTTAATTTTCGTTCTCGCTGTGTTGTCGAGTTTTTCCTTTTCGTTGGCAGTAGTTTTCCGGGGGGGACATTTTTTAATTCTTTCAGGTTCAGCTTGATAATTGCCTGTTAAAATTTTTCCGGGAAAAAATGTGGTAAAAAATTTGGAGAAGGGGATAAAGTTTGTTTATCTTTGCACCCGCTTTCCGGAGGGGTAGCGACACGAAACGGGCTTGGAGGTGTTGAACGAGGGGGGTGAAAAAAGTTCGAAAAAATAGTGAAAAAGATTTGGAAGGGAAGAATAAAAGGTGTTATATTCGCGTCCGCTTTCGCCGTTAAAAAAGGCGGGAGCCGAAAGACAGAGAGAGACGAGTTCTTAAAGATATTGAAGTGACAAAAAGCGAGCGTGGCTTTTGATGACGAGAGTTGTCAGGAGCGCGAGAATTAAACCGGGACAGGAAGAACAAAAAAGTAAAGATTTTTTATCATGAAGAGTTTGATCCTGGCTCAGGATGAACGCTAGCGACAGGCTTAACACATGCAAGTCGAGGGGCAGCGGGGAGTGGCAACACTCTGCCGGCGACCGGCGCACGGGTGCGTAACACGTGTGCAACCTGCCCGTCACCGGGGGATAACCCGTGGAAACGCGGACTAACACCCCATGAGACGTTGATGGCGCATGCCGTTGACGTTAAAACTCCGGTGGTGACGGATGGGCACGCGGGACATTAGGTAGTTGGCGGGGTAACGGCCCCCCAAGCCGACGATGTCTAGGGGTTCTGAGAGGAAGGTCCCCCACACTGGTACTGAGACACGGACCAGACTCCTACGGGAGGCAGCAGTGAGGAATATTGGTCAATGGGCGCGAGCCTGAACCAGCCAAGTCGCGTGAGGGAAGACGGGTCCATGGCCTGTAAACCTCTTTTCTGGAGGAAGAACCGCGGGGACGTGTCCCCGCCTGCCAGTACTTCAGGAATAAGCATCGGCTAACTCCGTGCCAGCAGCCGCGGTAACACGGGGGATGCGAGCGTTATCCGGATTCATTGGGTTTAAAGGGAGCGTAGGCGGCCCGACAAGTCAGCGGTCAAAGACTGCAGCTAAACTGTAGCACGCCGTTGAAACTGCCGGGCTAGAGTGCAGACGAGGTTGGCGGAACAGGTGAAGTAGCGGTGAAATGCATAGATATCACCTGGAACCCCGACAGCGAAGGCAGCTGACCAGGCTGTAACTGACGCTGATGCTCGAGAGCGTGGGTAGCGAACAGGATTAGATACCCTGGTAGTCCACGCCGTAAACGATGCTCACTGGCCCTGGGCGACAGACGGTCCGGGGTCGAGCGAAAGTAAAAGTGAGCCACCTGGGGAGTACGTCGGCAACGATGAAACTCAAAGGAATTGACGGGGGCCCGCACAAGCGGAGGAACATGTGGTTTAATTCGATGATACGCGAGGAACCTTACCCGGGTTTAAATGCAGGTTGCATGGGTTGGAAACATCCCTTTCCCACGGGACCACTTGCAAGGTGCTGCATGGTTGTCGTCAGCTCGTGCCGTGAGGTGTCGGGTTAAGTCCCATAACGAGCGCAACCCCTATCGATAGTTGCCACCGGTCAGGCCGGGCCCTCTATCGAGACTGCCACCGTAAGGTGCGAGGAAGGCGGGGATGACGTCAAATCAGCACGGCCCTTACACCCGGGGCGACACACGTGTTACAATGGCCGGTACAGAGGGTCGCGAGCCGGTAACGGCGAGCCAATCTCGAAAACCGGTCTTAGTTCGGATCGGGGTCTGCAACTCGACCCCGTGAAGTTGGATTCGCTAGTAATCGCGCATCAGCCATGGCGCGGTGAATACGTTCCCGGGCCTTGTACACACCGCCCGTCAAGCCATGGAAGCCGGGAGTACCTGAAGCTCGGAACCGCGAGGGCCGATCTAGGGTAATACCGGTAACTGGGGCTAAGTCGTAACAAGGTAGCCGTACCGGAAGGTGCGGCTGGAACACCTCCTTTCTGGAGTCCCCTTTTTTCTCGTTTTTCTCGCTTTTTGTTTCATTTCAAGACAGTCTCTTAGCTCAGTTGGTTAGAGCGCTACACTGATAATGTAGAGGTCCGCGGTTCAACTCCGCGAGGGACTACGCGTGATTTCTTAACGGGTAAGACGCACGGGGGATTAGCTCAGTTGGCTAGAGCACCTGCTTTGCACGCAGGGGGTCAAGGGTTCGACTCCCTTATTCTCCACGTTAAAGTTCTTTGACATGGTGGGACATCGATGTACAAATGAAACATTGATATATAACGAAAGTAGAACGATAATCAAGAGCCGCCCTGGCCGCGAGGCGAGGGCGAGGCTAAAGGAGTCGAGCGTTAATAATGACAGAGTAAATTAAGGGCGCGCGGTGGATGCCTAGGCTCTCGGAGGCGAAGAAGGACGTGACAAGCTGCGATAAGCCCCGGGTAGGTGCAAATGACCATAGATCCGGGGATTTCCGAATGGGGCAACCCGGCACGCGGGACGCGTGTCATGCTATATATAGCAGGCGAACGCGGGGAACTGAAACATCTCATTACCCGCAGGAAAAGAAAACAACAGTGATACCCCCAGTAGCGGCGAGCGAACGGGGCGTAGCCCAAACCGTTGGCGTCGAGGCGCCAGCGGGGTTATAGGACCGTGTAATGTCATGGAGAGGAAGACGCAGAAGTCGCTGGAAAGCGACGCCGTGGATGGTGAAAGCCCAGTACGCTAAATACCTTCCCGTGATAACGGTATCCTGAGTAAGGCGGGACACGAGTAATCCTGCCTGAATTCACCGGGCCCACCCGGTAAGGCTAAACACTCCCGAGAGACCGATAGTGAACCAGTACCGCGAGGGAAAGGTGAAAAGCACCCCGAGCAGGGGAGTGAAATAGACCCTGAACCCGCGCGCCTACAAGCGGTCGGAGCCACGCGATGTGGTGACGGCGTGCCTTTTGCATAATGAGCCTACGAGTTAGTCGTCACTGGCGAGGTTAAGGGTCTGGAGACCCGTGAGCCGAAGCGAAAGCGAGTCTTAATAGGGCGCAAAGTCAGTGGCGCTAGACGCGAAACCTTGTGATCTACCCTTGTCCAGGTTGAAGGATGGGTAACACCATCTGGAGGATCGAACCGGTAAACGTTGAAAAGTTTTCGGATGAGGCGAGGGTAGGGGTGAAAGGCCAATCAAACTGGGAAATAGCTCGTACTCTCCGAAATGCATTTAGGTGCAGCCTGTCGAGTTTCGTTACCGAGGTAGAGCTACTGATTGGACGCGAGGGCTTCACCGCCTATCAAATCCGGCCAAACTCCGAATGCGGTAACTTCAAATCGATGGAGCGAGCCCGCGGGTGCTAAGGTCCGCGGACGAGAGGGGAATAACCCGGACTATCAGCTAAGGTCCCGAATTGACGTTTAAGTTGAATAAACGAGGTGGGATCGCCTAGACAGCTAGGATGTTGGCTTGGAAGCAGCCATTCATTTAAAGAGTGCGTAACAGCTCACTAGTCGAGCGCTCCCGCGTGGATAATACACGGGCATGAAAACGTCAACCGAAGCTATAGGATGTACTTGAATGGTACGTCGGTAGGAGAGCATTCCTGTCAGCGTCGAAGCGATATCGCGAGGTGTCGTGGAGCGTCAGGAAAAGCAAATGTAGGCATAAGTAACGATAATGGAGGCGAGAACCCTCCACGCCGCAAGACCAAGGCTTCCCCGGCAATGTCAATCACCCGGGGGTCAGTCGGGCCCTAAGGCTAACCCGAAGGGGGATGCCGATGGCGAACGGGTTAATATTCCCGTACTTCTTCACGTCGTGACGCGGTGACGGGGCGATGACAGGGTCGCGTGCGGACGGAATGGCACGTTGAAGCCCGTACCCTTCGAGGCCGGTAGTTAAGCACGCCGGCCGAGGCGAAAGGCGATAGTACCGCGAGATTTCGGTCGAGCGGATAGTACCCGTAATTTCACCCCCAAGAAAACCCGCTAAACTTCAAGCGTGAAGGACCCGTACCGTAAACGGACACACGTGGTCGGGTAGAGTATACCAAGGCGCTCGAGTGAATCGTGGCCAAGGAACTAGGCACAATGGTCCTGTAACCTCGGGATAAAGGACGCTCTAGTGATAGAGCCGCAGAGAAATGGCCCAGGCGACTGTTTACCAAAAACACATGGCTATGCTAAATCGCGAGATGACGTATATGGCCTGACACCTGCCCGGTGCCGGAAGGTTAAGAGGAGGGGTTAGAGTGATCGACGCCCCTAATTGAAGCCCCGGTAAACGGCGGCCGTAACTATAACGGTCCTAAGGTAGCGAAATTCCTTGTCGGGTAAGTTCCGACCTGCACGAATGGTGTAACGATCTGGGCACTGTCTCGGCCACGAGCTCGGTGAAATTGTAGTTCCGGTGAAGATGCCGGGTACCCGCGACGGGACGGAAAGACCCCGTGAACCTTTACTGCAGCTTCGCGTTGTTCCCGGGCACGGGACGTGTAGGATAGGTCGGAGACATAGAAGTGGTTTCGTCAGGAATCATGGAGTCATCGTTGAAATACGACCCTTCCCTTGTCTGGGATCTAATCTAGTGATAGAGACACCGCGTGGTGGGTAGTTTGACTGGGGTGGTCGCCTCCAAAAGCGTAACGGAGGCTTCCAAAGGTACCCTCAACTTGTTCGGTAATCAAGTGTAGAGTGCAATGGCACAAGGGTGCTTGACAGGGAGACACACGAGTCGATCTGGCGCGAAAGCGGGGCATAGTGATCCGGTGGTTCCAGTGTGGAATGGCCATCGCTCAAAGGATAAAAGGTACTCCGGGGATAACAGGCTGATCGCCCCCAAGAGCTCATATCGACGGGGCGGTTTGGCACCTCGATGTCGGCTCGTCACATCCTGGGGCTGGAGAAGGTCCCAAGGGTTCGGCTGTTCGCCGATTAAAGTGGCACGCGAGCTGGGTTCAGAACGTCGTGAGACAGTTCGGTCCCTATCTGTCGTGGGCGTTGGAGATTCGCGAGGTCCTGACTCTAGTACGAGAGGACCGGGTTGGACGCGCCTCTAGTGAACCGGTTATGACGCCAGTCGTACGGCCGGGTAGCCACGCGCGGATCGGATAAGCGCTGAAAGCATCTAAGCGCGAAGCCGGCCTCAAGATGAGATCTCCATTTAGGGTCGTTGTAGACGACGACGTTGATAGGCCGCAGGTGTACAGCCGGTGACGGCATAGCCGAGCGGTACTAATCACCCGATATACTCTGTTGGTTGTTTCATTTCCACGTTCGATGTCCCTCTCATTCAAACGAGCTTTAGATTTGACGCGAGGCGTTGAATTTTTTTAAAGGTATTAAAAGGTATCTACAGCGACGGTGATCCACCTCTTCCCATTCCGAACAGAGAAGTTAAGCCCGTTAGCGCCGATGGTACTGCCGCGAGGTGGGAGAGTAGGTCGATGCCGAATTTAAAAAATCGTTCTAATTTATTAGGGCGATTTTTCTCTGGCGAGGTAGCTCAGCTGGTTAGAGCGCATGATTCATAATCATGAGGTCTCCGGTTCAATCCCGGATCTCGCTACGATTTCGATAAGAGCCACGAGAGATCGTGGCTTTTTTTATTTTAGATTTTAGATTGTAAATTGTAAATTAAAAACGGAATTCAATCTACAATCTACAATCCTTTAATCTCCTAATCACGGAATCTCCTAATTTCTCAATCTTTTATTCCCTAAGCTTAGAATCGTGAGTATCGTAAGAATGAATGGGTATACAAGAAAAAGTATAATCGTATTCTATGTTTCCCAAATAGGAGGTGGCATATCTTGTTTTGCACGATCGGCTAAGGTATATACGGAACGATGAATAAGTTGTCGATAGAAACAGGCGGGAAGTTAGCGGATTAGAGTAGTTAAAGAGAGCAACTCACCTTATATTGAGTTGCTCTCTTATTTTAGTTATTATCAAGATCTTCCAGTAAGGCTTTAACGGTAGCTTCGACCTGAAGGTCTCTCCCCTTTATGGCATTCGCCGGATCGTTATTGACTTTTATATCCGGTTCCAATTGAAGATTTTCCAAATAGCGTCCTTGGTTATCTTTCATACCCACTTGAGGGATACCGAATACAAGTGTCGGGTCCTGTTGAAGTTCCCACCATACGGCAGTCATGGTTCCGGGAACCGGCATACCGACTAATTTACCGAGCTTCATCTCTTTGTAGGCCCACGGGAAACCGTGTGCATTACTGTAATTGTCTTCGCTCATGATTACCGCAGAAGGTTTGGCCCATTGGAATAGAGGGTCCCGGCCGATGTATTGCCCTCTGGGGACGAATTGGGCGTATATGTTACCGCTTAATAGCGTTAGCAGGTCTTCATGAAGCCACCCTCCTCCGTTCGAACGGGTGTCGATAATAATGGCTTCCCGGTTACGATAACGTCCCAGTAGTTCGGAAAAAACTTCCCGGAAGCTTTGGCTGTCCATAGCTTTGACATGTATATAACCGATTCTGCCTTGCGATAATTTGTCTACCAAAACTTTACGTTGTTTTACCCAACGTTTGTATAACAGGGCGTTTTCTTGTCTTGATGAAATGGGTTTCACGTATTCTTCCCAACGTACTTTGGTCGTCGGATCATAAAGGGAAAGAAGGACTCTTTTCCCCGCTAAATTTTGTAATAGTTGGAAATAATCTTCTCCTGCTTTGATTTCTTGCTGGTTGATCTTTTCGATGATTGTTCCTGCTTTGATTCTGGTGTCGGCGGAAACAAGCGGGCCTTTCTCGATGATCTCTTCAATTTTTAAACCGTTACCTTTGTATTTGGCGTCATAAAAGGCTCCCAGGGAGGCTGTTTGAGTTTTGTTGTATGTCCCGAAATATCTTGCACCCGTGTGGGAGGCATTTAGTTCGCCTAATAATTCACTAAGCAGGTCAGCGAAATCGTAATTGTTATTGATATGCGGCAAGAAACGCTCATAGGCTTTTTTATAAAAATTCCAATCCAACTGATGAAGATCCGGATCATAGAATTTATCTTTTACTTGTCGCCAGGCATGTTCATAGATGTATTGGCGTTCGGCTGCTTTTTGGAGTTCTAATTCGGCATTGAATGGCAAAGGGGTTACTTTTCCGGAATTGACGTCGATTTTGCTGAGGCGTCCGCCCGACAACATGTAGATGTTTTTACCTTCTTTATCCATTTCCAGGCTGGCATAACGACTGTTTAGCTTGGATAGGATACGGGTGCTTCCCTCTTTGAGATCTCTGACCCATAGGTCGTAGCCTCCTTCGAAACGACTCATGTAGAAGAGTTTGTTCGCGTCATTTGTTAAAATAGCGTCTCCTAAATTGGAAGAGTTGATCGTGAGACGAGCTATACGATCTTCCAGATTGTTAAAATCGATCTTCAGTTCGGGAAGTTTATCTTTTTTCTCCGTCGTCTTCTCTTCTTTCTGTTTTTTAGCGTTCTTTGTCATCTCTTTGGCTAAGGCCGATTCTTCCTTGTTTCTTTTGAATTCATCCCAGGCTTCCGAGTCCAGGAACAGGGCATAAACATCGTATTGGGAACCCCAGCTTCCGTGACTACGGTAACCTTGTCGGTCGGTAGACCAGATGATCACTTTGCCGTTCATCATCCATTTAGGATTACTATCATTGTATCCGCTATTGGTCAGGTTATGTATTTCTCCGCTACCGTCGGCTTTGACAAGAGCGATGTCCGTATATTGCCAGCCTCCTTTTTCAAAATATTGCGCCAATATCCATTTCCCGTCCGGGGACCATTGATACCATTGATCTCCATCCGCGTAAGAGTAATTGTATTTCCCGTCTAATACGGTTCTTGTTTTTTTGTTTTTAAGCTGGATCACTTTGATTTCGGTTCTGTTTTCCAAATAAGCGATCTCTTTTCCATCCGGAGAAAAAGCCGGTTGGAAACAGGCATTTTTACTGTTTGTGATTTGAGATTCTTTGATCTCTTTTGCATATGTGAACGAGTGATCCGTACTATCCGTCAGGGAGGAAACATAGATGTTCCAGCCTCCGTTTCGTTCTCCGGCGTATACTAAAGATCGTCCGTCCGGAGAAAAACTTACGGAGCGTTCTTGTGTCGGGGTATTAGTGATTCGTCTCGTTGTGCCGTATTCGACTGAACTGACAAAAATATCTCCCCTGAGGACGAAAGCAATCTCTTTTGCGTTGGGCGATAATGCCATTTCTGTTGCCCCATAAGTTAAATTTTGTAAGATTGAGCTCGGTTCTATCTCATCGGTTGTGATTTGGATGGTCAGTTTTTGAGGTTGTTCGCCTTCTTTACAGGTATAAATTTCTCCGTTGTAAAAATAACATAAGGTCCCGTTATCTGACATGGAGAGAAAACGTACCGGATGTTTACGGTGTTTGGTCAATTGTTTTACTTGTGAAGGATTTTCGAGTGATAATTTGCATACATTGAAATCCCCGAAGCGTTCACTTAGGAAATAGATGCTTTTTTCATCTTTTGTGAAAATAGGATTCCGGTTTTCGACCTCTTTGTTCGTGATATTAGTGAATTTGCCCGTTTTCAGATCGTGTAACCAGATATCGCGGGTGACAGAAGAGGTATGGTGTTTCCGCCAATTATCTTCGTAGCCTTTTCGGTCATGATAAACGATCCGGTCTCCTTTTTTATTAAAATGAATATCGTAAGCCTCAAAAGTCAGAAATTGTTCCGGTCTTCCGCCTCCTACGGGAATACGATACATTTGTGCGCTGTTGGGAAACTGGGTGTAATGGACATCGGGTAAGATCGTTGCTCTGTAAATAATACTTTTTCCGTCTGGAGTAAAACATACCGGAATCTCGGAATTGGAATGAAATGTAAGTCTGGTAGGAGAACCTCCTGTCGCGGGCATGACATAAACATCAAGGCCGCCTGCTCGATCCGAAGCAAAAGCGATGCTTTTACCGTCCGGGGACCATATCGGTTGGGTGTCGTAAGCCGGGTTTGTCGTGAGTTGCGTAGCTTTTCCTCCCTTGCTGTCTACCGTGAATAGGTCTCCCTTGTAACAGAAAACGATGGTCGTTCCGTCCGGGGAGATGGCGGGATAACGCATCCACAGTGCCTCGTGTTGAGCAAATGCCTTTGGAATACTCAACAGGAAAATAATGGAAATGAAAAATGAAAATAGTTTCATGTTTGATCGTTTAAATGATTTGTTTGGTATAAAAATAATAGAATTATGATATATAATCTCTTTTCGCAACATATTTAAATATATGGCGTCCCGCTCGAATGGAATTAAATTTGTACATTTACGTGTTAGGCGTATGAATGTCGGTTACCGTTACTTCGATTCCCCTTTCTTGTAAATCGTTTAAAATTTTAGAGGGGATCTTGTTATCCGTGATGATATGGTCAATGGCATCCAGATCGCAGATTTTACTGAATCCCCGCCGACCGAATTTGGAAGAATCTGCCAATACGATTGTTTTTTGTGAAGCCTTCATCATTACTCGATTTAAATTGGCTTCCATCATATTGGTTGTTGTCAACCCGTATTCCAAATCAATTCCGTCGACACCCATGAATAATTTGCTGCATGAAAAATATTCAAGCATATTTTCAGCATAATTTCCTACGACAGAGAGGGCGCTGTTGCGCACGAAACCTCCCAATTGAATAATGTCGATGTTCGGATTACGGGCCAGTATATTAGTTACGTTTATAGCTGCCGTTATTACGGTAAGATGTCCTTGGGCTTGAATTTGTCTGGCAAGGGCATGCATGGTGGTTCCCGAGGCGATCAAGATGGAATCATCGGGGGTGATCAATTGGGCTGCACTTATTCCTATCAGACGTTTTTCTTCCGTGTAGAATTTCTCTTTTTCGCTTACATGCCGGTCGTTGATATATGGGTTGATAAGGATGGCACTACCGTGGGTACGATACAACATCTTTTTTTCCTCTAACAGGGTTAAGTCTTTTCGGATGGTAACGGAGGAGACCTTTAGTTGGTTCGCCAGGTCTACAACGGATATAGAGCCTTGTTGACGTAAAGCTTCCAGAATATAATTATGCCTTTCCTTTACGGATAATGTTTTCATCCTATTTTGTAGTTATAAATGTCGTTTATTGTAATGATATATACACCTGAGACTTATAAATTAAGTTGGACGAAGTTAATAATTTATTTTGAAGGCCGGATGAAGCTCCTTTAAAAAAGAGAACTTTTATTATATTATTTCGTATGTTAACTTAGATGTCCGGAGTTAATCGACGAGCATCGCATGGTATGGATATAAATTATAAACAGATGAAACGTAATGATTTAATCGGAAAAATTACAGATACATCTAAGACTTGGGATGTAGTAGTCATAGGGGGTGGGGCTACAGGACTTGGGGTTGCTGTTGATGCAGTTCTTAGAGGATTTAGTGTTGCTTTATTTGAATATGATGATTTTGCAAAATGTACTTCCAGTAGGAGTACGAAGTTGGTTCATGGCGGTGTACGGTATTTGGCTCAAGGTGATGTGGGGCTCGTGCTGGAAGCTCTTTATGAACGTGGACTATTGAAGAAGAATGCTCCGCATTTGGTGAAGAATCAATCTTTTTTAATCCCCAATTACAGGTATTGGGATAATATTTTGTATACGGTCGGTTTGACTTTATACGATCTTTTGGCGGGACGTTTGGGATTAGGACGTTCTTTATATGTATCTAAATCGAAATCTTTGAAGCACATTCCCGTGCTTCGTGAAAAGGGGTTGAAAGGGGGTGTCATCTATCATGACGGTCAGTTTGATGACTCCCGTCTGGCTGTCAATTTAGTACAGTCTTGTATAGATAACGGGGGATGTCCTATAAATCATATGAAAGTTACGGGTTTGATTCATGGTACGGAAGGGAAAGTAAAAGGGGTGGAAGTGGTAGATATGGAAACCGAAAAATCATATGAAGTTCAAGCGAAAGTCGTTATAAATGCGGCAGGTGTATTTGTGGATGATATTATGCAGATGGATACTCCCACGGGGGAGCATATGGTACGTCCCAGCCAGGGAGTTCATTTGGTTTTGGATAAATCGTTCCTGCAAAGTGATTACGCGATTATGATACCGAAAACGGATGATGGCCGGGTACTTTTTGCTGTACCGTGGCACGATAAAGTTGTTGTCGGGACAACGGATACTTTGCGGGAAAAACCGGAATTTGAACCTAAACCCTTGGAAAAAGAGATTGAATTCATATTGAATACCGCGGGGAAGTATATGACGCGCAAACCTACCCGTAAGGATGTGTTGTCCGCTTTCGCGGGTTTGCGTCCTTTAGCTGCTCCCAAAAAGGAGGGGAAGAGTACGAAGGAGATTTCGCGAAGTCATAAGATTATAGTTTCTCCGAATAATCTGATCACCATTACGGGGGGAAAATGGACGACTTACAGGCGGATGGCGGAAGATACCGTGGATCAGGCTATAAAAATGCAATTACTGGAGGAACGGAAATGCATGACAAAAACGTATCATATTCATGGTTACCGTCTGAATCCGGATCTTTCGGATCATTTATATGTTTATGGTTCTGATGTGGACGGGATAAAAAAATTGATGGATAGCGATCCGGCAATGAGAGAAAAATTAAGTCCTAAATACGATTATACGGTAGCGGAGGTGGTATGGGCAGTCAGGGAGGAGATGGCCAGGAACGTGGAGGATGTTTTGGCCAGAAGGGTTAGGTTGTTGTTTCTTGATGCTCGGGTTGCGATAGAGGTTGCCCCGAAGGTTGCTGAGATTGTCGCGAAAGAGTTAGGGTATGATGAGATCTGGAAAAAATCGCAGATAGAGCGATTTGAAAAAACAGCTGCCAATTATATACTGGATTAAACAAGAAGCCGATGTACCGGAGCTTCCTGAAAAATATTTTGTACCGCAAATAAATCTGCTTTTGGAGTGGCAATGTATTACGATTAGAAACCTTTATTCTCATTAATTGTTTCGTTTTGTTATGAATTAAGTAAAAATAATTGCGTTTTTGTTTTGAATTATTTCGTTTTGTTTGTTTCTTTGTAACAAAACTAAAAATTTCTGTATATGAAACAGGATACTACAAAGCCATTTGATGTCATTGTTATTGGCGGGGGAGCTACCGGAGCGGGGACGGCGAGGGATTGTTCGCGTCGAGGATTGCGGGTGCTGTTGGTCGAACGTTTCGACATCTCGACTGGAGCTACGGGTAGGAATCATGGATTGTTGCATAGTGGGGCTCGTTACGCCGTGACCGATAAAGAGTCGGCGGAAGAGTGTATTAAGGAAAATATGATTCTACGCAAAATAGCCAGTCATTGTGTGGAGGAAACGGATGGTCTGTTTCTTAGTTTGCCGGAGGATGATATCGCTTATCAGGCCAAATTTGTAGAGGCTTGTCGCCAGGCTGGAATTCGGGCGGATGTTATTGATCCGAAAGAAGCTTTGCGGTTAGAGCCGGCGGCTAATCCGGATATTATCGGAGCTGTTCGTGTTCCGGATGGTGCCGTAGATCCGTTTCGATTGACGGCTTCCAATATAATGGATGCGAAGCATCACGGTGCTAAGGTGTTGACTTATCACGAGGTGACGGAGCTTTTGCGGGAACAGGACCGCGTTGTCGGGGTAAAGGTGTTGGATCATAAGACCAAAGAGGTGAAGTCGTATTATGCTTCGGTAGTTGTTAATGCGGGAGGAATTTGGGGACATAATATAGCCCGGTTGGCGAGAATCGATATTAATATGTTGCCGTCGAAGGGTGCCTTGTTGATTTTCGGACATCGGGTGAATCATATTGTTTTGAACAGATGCCGGAAGCCGGCGGATGCGGATATTCTTGTGCCGGGAGATACCATTTGCCTGATCGGAACGACTTCGAGTAAGGTTCCTTTTGAGGAGATCGATCATATGTGTGTTACCTCGGGAGAAGTCGATTTGTTGCTGAGAGAGGGGGAGAAATTGTCACCTGTTCTGGCTCAAACCCGAATCCTCCGGGCTTACGCGGGCGTCCGTCCTTTAGTAGCATCGGATAATGATCCCAGCGGGCGGAATGTGAGTCGGGGTATCGTTTTGTTGGATCATGCCGTTCGGGATGGATTGGAGGGATTTATAACGATTACAGGCGGAAAATTAATGACTTATCGGTTGATGGCTGAATGGACGAGTGATCTGGTCTGTAAAAAATTGAATATTTCGGCTGTTTGTACCACGGCCACGGAAAAATTGCCCGGTTCCCGGGAAAATGTGGAAGAGATAAGTAAAAAAATTCTTTCTATACCTTCAACACAGCGGAATGCCACGATTTCCCGTCACGGTGATATGGCCGGTAAATTTTCTGAAAATACCTCTTTGGACAACAGTTTGGTCTGTGAATGCGAGGAGGTATCGGTAGGAGAGGTGAAATACGCCTTAAACGAGCTGGATGTGAATAACCTGGTCGATTTGAGGCGGAGGACGCGTGTCGGAATGGGTACTTGTCAAGGAGAACTTTGTGCTTGTCGCGCCGCGGGGCTGATGAGCGATCTGCATAAATCCTGCACGAGAAGGGCGAAAGAAGATCTCTCCTCTTTTCTGAACGAGAGATGGAAAGGAATGGCCCCGATTGCCTGGGGTGATACTTTACGCGAGAGTGAATACACGTCTTGGGTTTATGAAGGCGTATGCGGTTTAACATGGTCTCAAAAACAAGAAGAATAATATGAAATTTGATACGGTTATTATAGGCGGAGGTTTGTCCGGATTGATTTGCGGTATTTATTTGTCAAAAAGAGGACAACGTTGCGTTATCATATCTTCGGGCCAAAGTGCCCTGCATTTTTCTTCTGGTTCTTTCGATCTGTTGAATGCGTTACCTGATGGAACCGGGGTGAATCATCCTTTGGAGGCCGTCGAAAAATTGATCTTACAAGCTCCGGAACACCCTTACGCGAAGTTGGGAGTAGAGAAGTTTGCAACATTGGCGGCAAAGGCAAAATCATTTCTTGAAGAGGCCGGAGTACCGGTTTCCGGAGATGAACGGAAGAATCATTACCGGATCACTCCCATGGGAACGATGAAACCTACTTGGCTGACCTTAAAAGAGCAATTGATGTCTGCTGAAAAAGATCGGTTGCCTTGGAAAAAGATAGCTGTTTTTAATGTTACGGGATTTTTGGATTTTTACACGCAATTTATTGTGGATGAATTTTGTAAGATGGGAACGGAGTGTAGGGTTCATCTTATTCATTTTCCTGCCCTGGAGAATTTGCGGAAAAATCCGACGGAGATGCGTTCCGTAAATATTGCCCGCGTGTTTGATCATCCTGAAAATTTGGATGAATTGATTCGTATACTTAGAGAGAAAAGTGTCGATTGCGAGGCGGTCGTTCTGCCGGCAATTCTCGGTCTGGGGCGGGATAATGTATTGGATTACGTGCAAAATGAAATAAAAAAACCTGTTCGTTTGGTATCCACGCTTCCGCCCTCTGTGCCCGGAATTCGGGCACAACAGCGATTATGCAGGAGTTTTCAACAGGCGGGAGGAGTCTATATGCCGGGAGATACGGTGCTGAAGGCGGATAGGGAGGGAAGACGGATCATGCGCCTTTACTCTGCTGACCATGGGGATATCCCTTTCGTGGGGCAGCAGGTGGTGCTGGCCACGGGAAGCTATTTTAGCCAGGGGCTGATTGCCGAACCGGACCGGATATATGAACCTGTTTTCGATTTGGATGTCTCTTACCTGAAAGATCGGGAACAGTGGTATCGTCATAATGTATTCGAGGTGCAACCTTATCAATCTTTTGGCGTAAAAACGAATACCGATTTCCGGGGGATGTATCGAGGTGAGCCTTTGGATAATCTATATGTAGCGGGAGCGGTATTGGAAGGTTGCAACGCGATGAAGGAGGGGTGTGGTGCCGGGGTCTCTATTTTAAGTGCGTTGTATGTAGCAGAGCGAATTTTAAGTAAATAAAACGGACGACATGAATCTTCAACAACATAATATTAGCGATAATAATTTCGAACAATGTATCAAATGTACGATTTGTACGGTATATTGTCCTGTTGCTGCTGTAAATCCGGCTTACCCGGGTCCCAAGCAGGCCGGTCCCGATGGGGAACGGTTACGTTTGAAAAAGTTTGATTTTTATGATGAAGCGCTGAAATATTGTATTAATTGCAAGAGATGTGAGGTCGCTTGCCCCTCTAACGTGAAGATAGGGGATATCATTCAGTCCGCTCGTATTAAATATAGCGATAAAAAACCGAAATTCCGTGATTTTATATTAGCCAATACGGATTTGGTAGGCAGTTTGTCGACTCCTTTGGCCCCGATTGTAAATATGACATTAGGAATGAAACCCGTCAAGGCGGTTTTGGACGGTGTAATGAAAATCGATCATAGGCGTTCATTCCCTAAATACGCTTTTGGTACTTTTGAAAGCTGGTATAAGAAACAGGCGGAGAAACAGGCGGCTTACCCGGAACAAGTCAGCTATTTTCATGGTTGTTACGTGAATTATAATAATCCGCAGCTGGGAAAAGATCTGATCAAGGTAATGAATGCTTTCGGGGTGGGAGTGCAGTTATTGAAAAAAGAAAAGTGTTGCGGGGTCGCCCTGATCTCCAATGGTTTTATAAAACAAGCTCAAAAACAGGCGAATGCAAACATTAAGTCCATTCGGGAGTCTGTGATAGAGAGAAATATGCCGGTAATCGCTACTTCTTCAACCTGTACATTCACTATTCGCGATGAATATCCGCATTTATTGAATATAGAGAATACGGATGTTCGAGATAAGGTGGAATTGGCCACGCGTTATATATATCGATTGTTGAGTCAACGGGAAGTCAAGCTGAATTTTAAAAAAGGAAAAAAATGGAGAGTTGCTTACCACACGCCTTGCCATATGGAAAAATTGGGTTGGTCTTATTATTCGATCGAATTATTGAAATTGATTCCCGATATGGAGTTAATCGTATTGGATTCGCAATGTTGTGGTATAGCGGGAACTTATGGTTTCAAAAAAGAAAATTATAAGACTTCACAAGATATTGGTAACTCGTTATTTAAGCAAATCGAGTCTTGCGATATCGATTATGTTGCTACCGATTGTGAAACATGTAAATGGCAGATTGAAATGTCTACAACGAAACGTTGTGAACATCCGATATCAATATTGGCAAGCGTTTTGGAATAGTACGTTTGTCATTTTTTTTGAAAGAGAGAATGTTTTATTTCGTAAATATAAAATGTTAAAACGAAATATTGATCTAAATTTTGTTGAATTTTATTTTGATTTAAAAATGTTATTCTCTATTTTTGGTGCGAATTGAAATTAAATTGTTTCGAATTTGCAAGCAAACTATTTCGCATGAGTTCATTTTGAAATTAGATTTATCTGTTATTGTTAATATTAACGCGTAAGTTATGAACCGAGAAAACAGGATGGATGGATTTCCGTTTTACGCTGAATTAGAGGCTGTGTTTGAAAAACAATTTCTTCTGTCCGATTCGGGAAGGAACAGGGATCGGTATGTAAAAAATCTTACGGTATCAGATGATTTATTCGAAATTCGGAAAAAACAGATGAATTTTTACTCTTTGGGATGGAGTAGAATGACAGGTAGAAATAAATTAATTGTAAATAATTAAAATCTAAACACATGTGGAGTTTTTTGAAACCGGAGCCTCATAAGCCCTTGCTTCCAAAGGAAGAAATAGCTCCGACGTACAATCGGTTACGTTGGCAGGTTTTCATTGGTATCTTTATCGGATACGCTGGTTATTATCTCGTTAGAAAGAATTTTGCGCTTGCAATGCCGTATCTTGTGGAGATGGGATTCGACAAAGGACTTTTGGGTGTTGCCATCTCGGCCAACGCTATCGCGTACGGTCTTTCCAAGTTTTTGATGGGAGGTGTTTCCGATCGCAGTAGTGCCCGGAAATTTTTGCCGTTAGGATTGTTGCTTTCGGCTTTGGTGACCATCATCCTGGGAACGGGCTTGGGAATTTCTTCCATCGTGTCGATGTTTATATTGCAATTCCTGATCGGTTGGTTTCAGGGTATGGGATGGCCTCCCAGTGGGCGGGTGATGACCCACTGGTTTTCTCAAAACGAGCGAGGAACTAAAATGTCTATATGGAATTGCGCTCATAATGTAGGTGGGGCTGCGATCGGTCCTATGGCTGCTGTCGGTATGGTTTGGTTCGGCTCGTGGCAAGCCGGTACCTTTTGGTTCCCCGCGGTTGTCGCTCTTTTCATTGTCGTAATCAGTTTCTTGTTGATTCGGGATACTCCTCAGTCTTGCGGTTTGCCTCCTATCGAGGAGTTTCGGAACGACTATCCGAAAAATTATAGTGCCAAATCGGAAGAGGAGCTGACAACGAAGGAGATTTTCTTCAAGTATGTATTGAATAACAAAACATTGTGGTTTATTGCCATTGCTAATGCTTTTATTTATTTAGTACGTTATGGCGTATTGGATTGGGCTCCGACCTATTTGAAAGAGGCGCGGGACTTCGACATAAAGAGTATCGGATGGGCTTATTTTGCTTATGAGTTTGCGGCCATTCCCGGTACGATTGTTTGCGGTTGGTTGAGTGACCGGGTGTTTAAAGGACGTCGTGCTTTGACCACTATGATTTATATGGTATTGGTCGCCGTGTTTATTTTCGTTTACTGGCAATTTGCCAGAACTCCGATGGCTATCAGTATTTGTTTGATTGCCATAGGATTCTTGATATACGGCCCTGTAATGCTTATCGGAGTGCACGCGTTGGATTTGGCTCCTAAGAAAGCCGCGGGAACATCGGCTGGATTAACCGGATTTTTCGGTTACTTCTTCGGAACAGCCTTGTTGGCAAATATAGGTTTAGGGTATGTTGTTCAACATTTCGGCTGGAATTGGAACTTCATCGTCTTGCTCTTGGCTTGTGCATTAGCATTCCTGTTTATCGGATTTACATATAAAGAGGAACAATATCTTGTTAAAAATAATCATTAACATTCCTAAAAATCGAAATTATGATTAAAAGACTATTTCATGTCGCATGGGCATGCGGGTTAGTAGCCTCCGTGATGTCGTGTGAAGATCAAAAATTTAATGATGTGACAGTTGATGTCGACCGCGTACACGTGGCGACTTTGTCTGAAGAGATGCAAAAAGTTCGGGATTATGTTCCGGAATATGCCGTGATGGCTCATAGAGGTTCTACGTTCTGGACGCCGGAAGAGACAGAAGCCGCTTATCGTTGGGCGAGAGAGATCGGCGCCGATTATTTGGAATGCGACTTGCAGGTGTCGAAGGATGGAGTGGTATTGGCTTTGCATGATACGGATTTGAAACGTACTACTAATATTGCGGATGTTTTCGGTGAGGCTCTTCCCACGGAATTGAGAAAAGAGTACTACGAGAAATTGGGATATACCGCCGCACAAATCGATAGTTTGATGATCGTGGATACGAAAAATTTCGTTCCCAATTATCCTTCTTCTTATACTTACTATGAATTGATGCATTTGGATGCTGGAAGATGGTTCAACGAGAGCAGTTTAGAGCAGGCGCGCGCCGGGTTCGTGGAACAACATCAATATATTTCGACTTTGGAAGATTTGGTAATGTATTCAAAAGGGTATCGTTTGAAGAGATACAAAGCGGGAGAAACGGATCCTTTTGGGCTTTGGAAGAAACCGGAAGGAGAGCGTGTCGTAACCGGAATGACGGCTACGAACAAAACCATTACCAATCCCATAAATTTTGTTACGGTTGATAAGGTCGTCAAATATGATTTCGAGTATATCGTAGATACAAAGGCTGACGGAGGTGCACTTAGCGGAAATATTCCGGGTATCTACATCGAATTCAAGGAACCGTGGTTGAATCCGGCGGGATTTGAGCAAATGGTATATGATGAGTTATCGGAATTGCATATGAATATTATTACCGAGCCGGCAAACGAAAATGAACCTTTCTATAAAAATCATAAAGTGAATGTCGGCAATACGAACGGTAAGGTAGTTCTTCAAACTTTCTCTTTACAAAGTTTGGTACAGGTGAGTAAGGTTTTTGAAGGAAAAGTTCCGATGTGTTTCTTGTTGTGGCTGGGAAGTGGGGCTACTGATCTGACATATGACGATCCTACCGGATATGCCTCTTTCATTAATTTGGGAGTACAGTATAAAGCTCATTTCATCGGACCGTGTATCGGTGGAGCTCCCAATAACTATCCGGAATTAAACAAACCCTGGCAAAATCATTTGATTCACCGGGCAAAAATGAAGAATCATCCGTATACTTTCGATACTTATGATCAGATGGCTAAATATTTTGGTCAGTATAATTATGGAGTAGAGGGCGGAGCCGTCTTTAAGGCTCCCTATCTGGATGCGTTGTTCACTAACCACTCGGATATGTCTCTTCAATACATGATTAATTTTAATTGGAGAAGTAAAGATGCTCCTCAGACTGTACCGGATGCACGTCAATTACTGGAAGAGTTGGGTTACGAAAAATAATCACATTTAATAGCATATACAAATGAAGAAATATATATTATTCCCTCTTGTGTTAGTAGCTGCCATGCTGTCTTCTAACGTGATAAAAGCTCAGGATCAGGATGTCGAGCCTTTGTTGAAATATATTAATAAGGAAAACGGACTTAAACTTACAGCCGGTGGTCGTCTTTTTGCCGATTTCGCTTATTATCATACGGAATTTACTCCCATGAAATCGGGGGCCGCAATTACAGATGCCCGCATCCGTACTTCGCTGACTTGGAAAAATTTCTATTTTTATGCTGATTTCGATTTCTCCAAGGGAACCTTCAAGCAGAAAAATATTTTTGTAAGGTATAATTTCAAAGAGTCTGTAAATGGCATTCATAGCGTGAAAGCCGGTTATTTTAATGAACCGTCCACGATGAGTTTGAATACCAGTCTGTATAATTATCACTTTATTTCTCGTCCCGCGGGGGTGAATGCGTTGTCTCCCGGACGTGCCTTGGGTGTTACCTACAAGTATTTTGACCGGAACTTTTTTGCGGATCAGGGCTTTTTTGCCGAAAACAAATACAACGACCAGATTGCAGGATTCCAAGGATTTAGTTTAAGCGGTCGTTGGTTATACAAACCGATCAATAATGACTATATGACGTTGCAGTTCGGTATCGGCATGCGTTACGGACGGATCAACAGCGGTGAAGTTATTAATGATAACGTGTTTAAGACCAACTTGGAAATCGAGGCCAACATGCAAACTTATGTGGATGCAACTACCCGTTTCTTGAATGCAGATGTGGCTTGGGCTAAAAATACGTTGAATGTAAATCCTGAATTATTGTTCAGAACGGATCGTTTCTTCTTCCGCGGAGAATATATTTTCAAAAAAATCTGGAAAGACCGGGATGATTTGACTTTGTTCGAAAATCAATTGGGAGGTCAGCAAAGTTGGCAAACTCTGGTGTCCTGGCAGAATGGAAACCCGATTCGTGCTTCCAAGTTCGATGCCGCGTATGTCGAGTTAGGCTATTTGTTGTGCGGTAAGGCTTATACCTATGATGACGAATACGCTTTGTTGGGAGGAATGAACGATAAAGGCGGACTTGAAGTGGTCGCTCGTTATAGTTACACGAATTTGAATGATATCAATAAGGGTGATGTGTTCTTGATAGGCAATCATAAGTTCTATCCGAATGGAGAGATAAAAGATTACCCGGTGGTTTCAACCAGTATCGGCGGAGGAAGAATGCATGCCGTTACTTTGGGATTGAACTACTCGTTTAATCAATATGTCAAAGTGATGGGTGAGTACCAATACGCTAATCTGGATAATGTTTATTTCCCCAATGATAAAAATTTCCATCAGCTGCAATTGCGCTTAATGGTTTCTTTCTAATGATAGGTAGGTTTGTAAGAAAGGGATGGCGTATGTCATCCCTTTTTTTAGGAATAAAGCGAGTTAATTTTATATATTTTCTATATCTTTTTTTGCGTTGGTGTTTTTATTAACAATTATTTTTTTTATTTTTGACATTGAAATGTTGATGATAAACTGTACCAATTACTGAAATATGAAAATAACCGGCTTAATTATATTGTCTTTTTGGATTGTAACTAAAGGATCTTTCGGTCAGATTGATGTACGTGAAATAAACAAGCCGATCGAATTGCTGAATGAGGCGAATGAGGATATTAAAGATGGTAAGTATAAAGAGGCTGTTCCCAAATTACTGGCAGCAGCCAAATTGAATCCGAAATTGAGAGATATTTATATTTCGTTGAATCAGGCTTGTCCTCAGACGAATCAAATATCAATACTAAAGGAGTACCTGAAAAGAGCACAAGCTATTTTTATTGAAGATGATGAGATTTGCTATTATTTAGGAAATGTCTATCAAAACGAGAATCGTTTCGCTGAAGCGATAAGAGAGTATACTTCAGCTATCAAATACGCTAAGAAAAATGGCGAAGAGTTTGGCTTGACTTATGCTTATTATTTGAATCGCGGAAATTGTTATTTGAAACGAAGTGAGTTTCAGAAAGCCATACAGGATTATACCTACTCCTTGTCATTGAACGATAAAAGCGGAGCACTCTATGCTAATAGAGGAATTGCTTATTTTAAAACCGGAAAGAGGACAGAAGCTTGCCGTGATTGGAAAAAGGCCAAAACTCTCGGTGTAACGAGTGTGGGGCAATATTTGAATCGCTATTGTAAATAATCGACAAAAGAAGATTTACGGATTCAACGTCTCGATCAATGAGGTTAAATTACTGGTAAATAATTTTACAGAGATGGCCAGCAAAATGATTCCGAAGAATTTTCTCAGGATGTATACTCCTCCCTTGCCGAATATTTTTTCCACTAAAGAAACATTCTTTATCACCAAGTAGACGACAATGATGTTCAGTATTAAGGCGATAATAATATTGATGGTATGATATTCCGCTTTTAAGGCTAACAGGGTCGTTAAGGTTCCAGCTCCGGCGATAAGAGGGAAAACCAGGGGAACGATTGCGGCGGCATCGGTCGGCCCGTCGTTTTTAAAAATTTCGATTCCGAAAATCATCTCCACGGCTAAAACGAAAATAATCAGGGCTCCGGCAACGGCAAAGGAAGAGATGTCCACGCTGAATAACCCTAATAAGGCATCTCCGACAAAAAGAAAACCGAAAAGGATAAGAAACGAAAACAAAGCTGCTTTGGCTGCGTTTAATTTATGATGTTTATTCTGGATGTCGATAATAATAGGAACGGAACCCGTAATGTCGATTACCGCGAATAGAACCATAAAGGCGCTGACGATTTCCTGTATGCCAAGTGTCGAAATATCCATATTGTAAATCATTTATTCACTTGATGTTTTTTATAATCTCTTTTCTTTTTGTCAGAAAAAAATGGGTTAAATGCCAAATAAAAGTATTATTTTTGTCTGGATCTCGTTCATATCTGATGGATAGATACGCTAAGACTCGGCAAAGATACTGAATCATAGGATTTTTTCAAAAAATATGAATGGCAAAGAAAAGATATTTATGGAATATACGAAGTTAATTGTTGAGAAACAGGAAAATATTTGTATTGTAAAAGTCAATAATCCGGAAGCGTTAAATGCTTTGAGTTCCGTTGTGTTGAGAGAGTTAGACGATGTTTTCACGGTAATAGGTGAGGACGAGGCTACGGATATTGTTATTTTGACCGGGGTAGGACGTTCTTTTGTCGCTGGTGCTGATATTTCGGAGATGAGTAATTTGAATGCCGCGGAGGGTAAAGCATTCGGTGAGTTGGGAGCTAAGGTTTTTAGAAAAATTGAGTTATTGAACAAGGTGGTCATCGCTGCCGTGAACGGGTTTGCTTTAGGCGGGGGATGTGAATTGGCTATGGCTTGCGATATCCGGATTGCTTCTTCGAAGGCTAAATTCGGACAACCGGAAGTGGGGCTGGGGATTACCCCCGGATTTTCCGGAACCCAACGATTGCCCAGAATCGTGGGAATGGGGAAAGCGAAGGAGTTGATCTATACGGCGGATGTGATCCATGCCGAAGAAGCTTGTCGGATCGGCTTGGTGAATAAAGTTGTTGAACCCGAAATGTTGTTGGAAGAGTGTTTGAATATGGCCAGGAAGATAGCCTCGAAAGCTCCTTTAGCCGTGCAATATTCGAAAGAAGCTATCAATCGGGGAATGGAGACGGATATAGAGACGGGTATTGCTATGGAAAACTATTTGTTTGGACTTTGTTTTTCCACGGAAGATCAAAAAGAGGGGATGAAGGCTTTCCTGGCAAAGCAAGGGGTGACTTTTCAAAAAAAATAATATATATTAACAAAGTAATTGAGGGTTTAATATGAAAATTTGTGTCGTAGGTACAGGGACGATGGGTAACGGTATTGCCCAGACGTTTGCCCAGGCTGGTCACGATGTGTTGTTGAAAGGGAGATCAGAAGCTTCTTTGGCAAAAGCACATAAAGCCATAGATAAGAGTCTTTCTAAAATGGTAGAGAAAGGCAAAATGGAAGCCGTTCAAAAAGAGGCGATTATCGCGAAGATTAAGGATACCATGGCTTATGAAGATTGTAAAGATGCTGATTTGGTCATAGAGGTGGTGGCCGAAGATATGAACACCAAGAGTGAGATATTTAAAACGTTGGATGCTGTTTGCAAACCTGAGGCAGTATTGGCTACCAACACTTCTTCTCTTTCTATAACCGAGATTGCTGCTACGACTAATCGTCCGGAAAAGGTTATAGGAATGCATTTTTTCAATCCTGTCCCCATGATGAAATTAGTGGAAGTGATAAAAGGACAATTAACTTCTCAAGAAGTACATGATAAAATCATGGCCCTTGCCGCAGAAATCGGTAAGACTCCCGTGAGTGTAAATGAAGCTCCCGGGTTTGTGGTGAACCGTATTTTAATACCGATGATTAACGAGGGGATCGGTATTTATGCCGATGGAGTGGCTTCCAAAGAGGAGATCGATGAGGCTATGAAATTAGGGGCAAATCATCCTATGGGACCTTTGGCATTGGGGGATTTGATCGGTTTGGATGTTTGTCTGGCTATTATGGAAGTTTTATACCATGAATTCGGAGATTCCAAATACCGTCCGCATCCTTTATTACGTAAGATGGTTCGGGCGAACCTGCTGGGTAGGAAGACCGGAATCGGTTTTTATGATTACCGTAAATAATAAAAATAAAAAAACCGGGAGATTCCTCCCGGTTTTTTTTATTCTGATTTTTTCAATTTCTCGGTAAGCAAAGGAACGATTTTCCGTATATCTCCCACGATACCCAAGTCTGCTACATTGAAAATAGGAGCATACTTGTCTTTGTTGATAGCGATGATGTATTCTGCTTCTTCCATTCCGGCCAGATGCTGGATAGCCCCGGAAATACCCATGGCGAAATAGACATCCGGACGAACTGTTTTACCGGTTTGTCCTACCTGACGTTCGTGACCGAGAACTCCCGCGTCCACCATTGCGCGGGAAGCCGATACCTCGGCTCCGATGGTGTTGGCCATGGCCCGTAACAGATCAAAACCCTCCGTGTTTCCAACTCCGCGTCCCCCGGATACCAGAATATGAGCTTCGGTGATGTCGATCAGATTCTTTTGTTCTTTTACGGTTTCTAACACGCGTACACGGAACTTGGATTTGTCAAAGCGGATCGTAACATCTTCGATCGAACCTTGACGATTCGTGTCTCGCTGTCCGATGCGCATTACACCCGGACGAACGGTTGACATTTGAGGACGATGGTCTTTGCAGATGATTGTAGCCATCAGGTTTCCCCCGAATGCCGGACGCGTCATTAGCAGGTCTCTCTCCTCTGAAATTTCTAATCCGGTACAGTCTGCCGTCAAACCGGTTTCTATACGGGCAGACAGACGTGGTCCCAGGTCCCGTCCGATTGTCGTGGCACCGATTAAAACGATGCTGGGTTTATTTTCCTTCACGATCTGGTAGATAGCCTGAGCGTAAGGTTCCGTTACGTAGGTTTCCAACTCGGGAGCATCTACACGTAAAACCGTGTCGGCTCCGTAAGCAATGCACTCCTGGGCTTGAGTCGATAAGTTGTGGCCTAATAGTATGGCGTATACTTTTTCATTTAAAGCATCTGCCAATTCTCTGGCTTTACCTAATAACTCCAGAGCCACATTTTGGATTACGCCTTCTCTTTGTTCGATAAAGACATAAACGTTTTTATATTGTGATTTATCCATCTGACTATTTAATTTTGAATTTGGAGAAAAGCTCTAAATTCTTATTAGATAATAAATTTCTCTTTTAGTTTATTGATAATGATATCGGCGGCTTCCGTCGGTTCTACCTCGTAGATTTGTCCGGCAGCTTTCACTCCCTTCGTGAAGGATTTGTATACCCGGGTAGGAGAACCGTTTAGACCGATCTTGTTTTCATCCACGGTGATATTCGTGTAATTCCATAATTCAATTTCACGGTCGTAGGCTTCAACAATACCTCTTACGGACATATAACGGGGTTTTACTCCCGATGCCAATGCCGTTAATACACAAGGGGCATCTACTTCTACGATTTGGTGGCCTTCCTCGGTGGATTTTTTTATGGTAAAGGTTTTATTGCCGTCGAACTTCAGATCCTCTACATAGGTTACTTGCGGTAAGTCCAAGTGTTCTGCAATTTGAGGGCCTACTTGTGCCGTATCTCCGTCAATAGCTTGACGTCCGGTAATTACCAGATCGTAATCCAAAGCTCTCAATGCTCCGGCTATCGTGTTAGAGGTAGCTAAGGTATCCGCTCCCGCGAATTTGCGGTCGCTTAATAAAATAGCGCGATCGACTCCCATGGCGAAAGCTTCTCGCAAGATGGCTTCGGCTTGTGGCGGACCCATCGTAATAACGGTTACGTGAGCACCGTATTGATCTTTTAATTGAAGAGCAAATTCAAGACCTCCTTTGTCATCGGGGTTCATGATACTGGGAACCCCGTCTCTGATTAAGGTTCCGGTAACCGGGTCAAGTTTAATTTCCGTGGTATCCGGAACTTGTTTAATACAAACAACTATCTTCATGTCGACTTTTTTTACTTTAATAAATTGGCTGCGATGACCATTCTCTGAACTTCTGAAGTTCCCTCGTAAATTTCAGTGATTTTGGCATCTCTCATCATTCTCTCAACCGGATATTCCCGGGTATAACCGTATCCTCCGTGGAATTGTACCGCTTTGGTCGTTACTTCCATTGCTGTTTCTGCCGCGAACAGTTTAGCCATGGCCGCATCGGCGGAGTAATTCTCTTTTTGATCTTTTTTGAAGGCGGCTTTTCTGACTAACAAACGGGAGGCATTGATTTTAGCTTCTAAGTCGGCCAATTGGAATTGGGTGTTCTGGAATTGACCGAGCGCTTTACCGAATTGTTTACGCTCTTTCACGTATTTCACCGTTTCGTCCATAGCTCCTTGGGCAATACCGAGGGCTTGCGATGCGATTCCGATACGTCCTCCGTCCAATGTTTTCATGGCGATTCCGAATCCCTTGCCTTCTTGTCCCAATAAGTTTTCAGCCGGAACAATGCAGTTTTCAAAAATCAATTCGCAGGTAGCCGATCCGCGGATACCCATCTTTTTCTCTTTTTTGCCGATGGAAAAACCGGGAAAATCTTTTTCCACGATAAAGGCGGAGATTCCTCTCGTGCCTTTAGACTTATCGGTCATTGCCATGACAATATATACATGAGCATATCCGGCATTCGTGATGAATATCTTAGATCCGTTCAATACGTAATGATCTCCCTCTTTCACAGCCGTGGTTTGTTGTGCGGAGGCGTCCGTACCCGCGTTGGGTTCGGTTAACCCGAAAGCGCCGATCCATTCGCCGGAGGCTAATTTGGGAAGGTATTTGGCCTTTTGTTCGGGTGTCCCGAACTCCATAATAGGAGCGCCGCATAGAGAGGTGTGAGCCGATACAATGACTCCTGTTGTGGCACATACACGGGATAGTTCTTCTACGGCCATCGTGTAAAGAACATTATTTCCACCAGCCCCGCCATACTCAACGGGGAAGGGAATACCCATAATACCTAACTTTGCCATTTTTTCTACGGTTTCCATCGGGAATCTTTCCGATTCGTCTACTTCTGCCGCTAATGGTTTTACTTCTTTTTCTGCAAACTCTCTTATCATTTGCAAGAAGAGTTGCTCTTTTTTTGATAGACTGAAATCCATTATTATTAATGTTTTTTTAATTGATTGAAGCTAACTGTAATCTTAAATCAGCATTTTTTTAGAATTAATGCCGTTCCCATACCTCCCCCTATACAAAGAGAAGCAAGACCTACTTCAGCTTCACTGTTTAGCATTTCATATACAAGTGATACGATGATGCGATTGCCTGACGCCCCTATGGGGTGGCCTAATGCAATGGCACCTCCGTTGACGTTGGTACGTTCGTTTATCCACTCTCTCGTTACGCCGTGTTGTGCCATTAGTTCATGAATTACTCCCAGTGATTGTGCCGCAAATGCCTCGTTGAGTTCTATCACGTCAATATCAGATAGTTTTATATTGGCATTTTTCAAAGCATTGGTAATGGCTGGTACGGGGCCCATACCCATAATGGCGGGGTCCACACCACCTTGTCCGACACCGATAATCTCGCATAGAGGGGTTAGGTTGTATTGTTTAACGGCCTCTTCCGATGCGATCATCACGAATGACGCTCCGTCGTTGATTCCGGAAGCATTACCGGCAGTTACAGAGCCCTCTTTTTTGAAAGCGGGACGTAAGGTCGATAGTTTTTCCAGCGACGTTTTTCTATTGGGGAATTCGTCCGTATCGAATTGTAAAGTTTCTTTTTTTACTTTATACTCGATAGGCACAATTTCAGCTTTAAATTTACCGTTATCGATAGCAGCTATTGCACGCTTTTGCGATTCTAAAGCAAATTCGTCCTGTTCTTCCCGGCTGATGGAATATTTTTCTGCTATATTTTCAGCCGTAATGCCCATGTGATACCCTTCAAATGCATCAGTAAGACCATCGAATACCATGTGGTCGATGACCGTTACGTCTCCCATGCGGTGTCCGTCGCGGACATGACCGGGAAGAATATAACCGGCTTTTGACATGGATTCGGTACCTCCCGCGATAATAAGGTTAGCAAGTCCCGCTTTGATAGCGCTTACACCGTTGAGCACGGCTTTCATTCCGCTACCGCATATCATGTTGATGCCATAAGCCGGTACTTCCTGGGGAATTCCCCCTTTTATGGACGCCTGACGGGCCACTCCCTGCCCTTGTCCGGCAGATAGTACGTTACCTACGATTACTTCATCAATATGGGCAGGATTAACACCGGTTTCTGCAATGATGTTTTTAATTACTGCGGCACCGAGGTCCGCTGCTGACAATGAAAGAGTACTTCCTAAAAATTTGCCAATCGCTGTTCTTTTTGCTGCTACGATATATGCCTTCATTTATTGAGCCATTGGTTTTAAATTTTTAGAAACGAGTAATTCACAGCCCGTTGCTGCTTTGATGTCATCCAAAGTAAATTCACTGTTTAATTCTACCAATTCGATTCCGGCAGGAGTGATGTTCATAACACCCATCTCGGTGATGATCATGTCGACTTCACCCGCAGCTGTTAACGGTAGTGTACATTCTTTCAATATCTTGTGGTTCCCTTTTGCGGTATGTTCCATGGCAAGGATTACTTTTTTAGCACCCACTAAAAGATCCATGGCTCCTCCCATTCCCGGGGCTTTCTTGCCGGGGATGATCCAGTTGGCCAAATTCCCTTTCTCGTCTACCTGTAAAGCACCAAGAATAGTTACGTCCACATGTCCGCCTCGGATGATTCCGAAAGAAGTGGCACTATCAAAGCTACATGCTCCGTCGATAGCCGTGATGTATCCACCGCCGGCATCCGTCAATTCCGGATTTTCTTTACCTTCTTCCGGTTTCGGGCCCATGCCTAATAATCCGTTTTCGGATTGTAGGATCACGTGTACGTCACTCTTCAGGTAGTTGGGGACCATTGTCGGCAACCCGATGCCCAAGTTAACTACGTCGCCGTCTTTTAATTCGAGGGCAACCCGCTTGGCAATAACTTCTCTTACTTGATCTTTATCCATAACCGTTTTAATTTTAAATTATAAATTTTAGATTGTAAATTGACGATTACCTTTGGCGTGTAATTTAGGATTTAAAATCTAAAATTCTAAATGCTATTTCGTTTTTCTTCTAACAAGTTCTTGTGCAACAAATGAAGCCACATCATCGGCATAGGTGTTCATGCCGAAACCGGCATCGTATCCCAATTCTTTCGCTAACTCATGAGATATGCGAGGACCTCCGCAAGCTAAAATAACCTTATCCCGGAGACCTTCGGCTTCCAACATCTCTACCAATTCCGTCAGGTTTTTGATATGAATGTCTTTCTGTGTTACTGTTTGTGATACTAACAAGGCATCAGCATGCAGCTCGATAGCCTTGGCGATAAACTCTTCATTGGGAACCTGACTTCCTAAATTATGGGCCTCGATCATGTCATAACGTTCCAGTCCATAGTGTCCGGCGAACCCTTTCATGTTCATGATGGCGTCAATACCTACCGTGTGGGCATCGGTGCCGGTACTGGCTCCGACAACGACAATGGGACGTCCGATATGTTCACGGATGAATTCGTCTGTCTCGTGCATCTCCCATTTGGTCGATTCGACTTTGGGAACATGGATTGCGGTAAAATCAACCGTGGGTGTACAGCTCCCGTAACAGTTAAAAAAGGTATAACCTTCGGTCAATTCTTTACTGAATACGATTTGAGGATTTTCGAAACCCATTTTCTTCAGCAGTTGTTTTGCAGCCTCGATGGCCTCTTCTCCGGCGGGAACGGGCAGGGTAAAACTTAATTGAGTTTTACCGTCGTTCATGGTATCGCCATATGGTTTTATCTTTTTCAGATCTAAGGTCTGATCAAAATCATTTTTTTCCGTTGAATATAATCCACCACTCATACTAATTGAAAATTGAAAATGAAAAATTGAAATGGTTCAATAGATCATTTGTTGTTATTATTTTAAATTACGCGTTCATTGAAACTTTGGGATTAAAATTTAGTCCTCAAATTTCAATTTTCAATTCTTTTTGAGCATAAGCTCAATGAACGGATTGTAATAGTTCGCACCTTTTTCCGCTACTCCGTCCAGACCTTTGCCTCCGTTTTTCGGACGTTTGATATCTGCAAAAATCCCCTTTTCCAGTGCGGTAAACAGCCCTTCGTGTTCGATGTTCTCCAAAAGAGCAATGGCTTTGTCTAAGACCTCTTTGGCCCGGCGTTGAATGATTCCGTCCGTTTTAAACTCTACTTCGTCCCCGATGTTTCTCATATTACCGAAAATATATTTTGCATTCTCGATGGAGAGATAGCGGTCTGACATGAAAGGCGTGTGGATAGCCTCTGTCGGCATTCCCAATAATTGAATACCTTGTGAAGTCCAAATACCGATCATGTTGAAAAGAGCATCTTGAATATGACCGCGGAAAATATTTCCCGTCATAAATTTGGTCGGGGGCATGTATTTTAACGGGGCTTTCGGGAAAATTTCGCGGGTCATTTGAGCTTGTGCCAATTCGAATAAGAAACCGTTTT
Source organism: Gabonibacter chumensis (assembly GCF_024741215.1). Classification (NCBI taxonomy): domain Bacteria; kingdom Pseudomonadati; phylum Bacteroidota; class Bacteroidia; order Bacteroidales; family Porphyromonadaceae; genus Gabonibacter; species Gabonibacter chumensis. The sequence goes on from NZ_JANSKB010000001.1 coordinate 1,020,109, forward strand.
CTTGCATGGGGTCCATTTCGAATGCATGTCCTAATCCCATTTGTTCTTCCGGAAGTCCGGCAATGAGAGCTAATTGTTCGTTGATTAAATCGGAGGCTAATACCGTATGAGCTTGTTCGATTGCGTCGGCCGTCGTTAAATAGTTGTCTTCTCCCGTGTTGATAATGACACCGGCGAATCCGTTGATGACACGGGACATGAATTGATCGACCAAGGTCCGTTGCATGTTGATGTCGCGGAAAAGAATACCGTAAAGAGCATCGTTCAGCATAACGTCCAACCCCTCTAAAGCTCCCATGGCGGCGATCTCAGGCATACATAGCCCCGAGCAGTAGTTACATAACCGAATGTATCGGCCTACTTCTTCGCCTACTTCATCCAGGGCTTTTCGCATGATTCGGAAATTCTCCTGGGTTGCAAAGGTTCCCCCGAAACCTTCCGTTGTAGCTCCGTAAGGCACGTAGTCTAAAAGACTCTGTCCTGTGGTACGGATTACGGCGATAATATCTGCTCCCTGACGGGCTGCTGCTTGAGCTTGTACCACGTCTTCATAAATGTTTCCGGTAGCGACGATGACATAAAGGTAGGGTTTAGGACCTTCGCCGATCGTTTTTAAATAGTGTTCTTTCTTTGCTCGACGATCACTGATTCGTTTGATGCTGGCTTCTACGTAAGGTTTCAAGGCCGAGCGGATCTCTTCATTGGAGTGGACGGGTAGTTTCGTCATATCCAATTGGCCGTCGGCTACCTTCTCTGCAATTTCCTGGGGAGTCATTCTTGTTTCGGCGATCGTATTACCGAGAAAGAAAAGAATACCTTGATTCAATACCCCTTGTTCTTTGATTTCGTCTACCAAAACATTGGGGAGTGGAACGGTGTTTGCGTCCACGCCGTCGATGCCTAAGAGACGGCAAAGAGTCCGCTCTACGGCAACAGTGGTGTAATGTTCCACGAATTTTTGTACATCATCGGCTATTTTCTTGGACACTTTTTTCGCGTGTGCCACTTTGTCAAAATCCAGCCCTAATTTACTGTTCTGCATAGTTTTTTTGTTACGATTTTACATTCGTTTGGGGAAGAGGGGAAAAGAGGACTCTCTTGCCTTGATCCTCGTTTCTTCTCTTTATTTCCCTGCATTCGAACTTTATTTTCAATTTAATATTATTCTTTCTCTCTTTTATTCTTGGTGCAGATAGATTTCTGCCCGGTCCAACAAATTCTCGTCTACTCCCAATATACGAGCAATACGCATCGCCTCCTGCGGTACGGAGGTATCGTTATCCTCGATCAGGGAATAGTCGATGTATTCGTTTATATTATGTATGGTTAACGTGCCTTTTACTTTTTCTTTCATAAATCCTTTTACCCTTAGTTTTCGGCAAGAAGCCTGAATCCCGCTATAATGGGAGGTGATCAGGGATCGGACCTCGTTTTCCGTGAGAAAATCGAGTACCGCATTCACGATAGCTTTTCCTTCTGCCGGATTGGTCGTCCGTGCTAATTCATCGATAAGGATGAGGGCATTTTTGCCTGCTTTGATGTCTTGGACGATCCGGTTGATCCGGAGCATTTCTGATGCAAAGGAGGATAATCCGTTGAGCTCGCATTGCTCATCTCCGATACAGAGTAAAACCTCATCTACTAAAGCGATCTCGGCCTGAATCGCCGGTACGAAAAATCCGAATTGGAAAAGAGTTTGAGCTAAAGCGACGGTTTTGAGGATAACGCTTTTTCCGGCCATATTGGCTCCGGTAATCAGACAGGCTCCTTTGCCTATTTCGATATCAATCGGTTGATAGGTTTTCCGTTCGCTTTCCAGGATCTTCTTTATCTGCGGATTGAAGATACCCTGATAAGAGGTAGTATGTACCGCGATTCCCGGTTTGCAAAGATGCATCTCGATAGCCTGCTTGGCTTTAGCGATAAGGATATCTATTGTCGCGATTCCGGTTAAAGCTTCTGAAACGGAAAGAGCCAATCCACGCAACTGTCCGGAAAGTTTCTCCCGGATCTCGTCTTCCAGTAGAATGCTACGGAAATATAGTTTCTCCACTTGTTTTTCATCCGCTTTTCCGGATTGTTTCAGTTTCTTTATTTCATTTCGTAAATCGGCCAGCTCGGAAGAGTATGCATCGTATATGTAAAAATAAGGAATACGCATCTTGTCCGGATCGAGGATATCGATGACCGGTTCGAGATCGGGAATACGGATGATATCAATCTTTCCCGTCTCTAACAAAAGACGTATATCCATGGCCAACAAGGAGAAGTTCTTTAATTCGAATAGTTCGATGTCATCTAAGTTATGATTTTCTTCTATCCGGGAAATCGTACCTCGAATGTCTTTTATTTGTGTCAGTTTTATGCTGATCCTCGAAAGAATATCGGCGTATTGAGTATCTCGAAGGTAAAGACACATTTGTTCCACTCGATTCAATTCGTTGATAATTTCATCCGGGATTTGCTGGTAGGGAGTTGCATAGAGAACCCGTTTCGCCAAACCGGATTGTATTTCCAGTTGATCGATCATAAACCTGAATCCGTTCACTTCTTCTATGGCATTCCTTACTAAAAACATATTTGTTTCAAATTCTTTTTACATTATATACCGGTATTTGTAGGCTTTCCTGCATGGCAGACCTTAATTCATCCGGATCCAAACAATAGCCTTCGGGAGATAAAGGGTTGATACATACGGCAAGCAACTTGCTTTTTTGCAGGACTTTCAACTGTCCCCCTTTTTTCACGAAAGCGTAATAGGACTCCATAGAGGCAAATACCCGGGTGAAGTCCTTGATTAGTAACGTTATTTCCTTTATTTGCTTTTGTGTCCTTAAGAATTGCAATAACTTGTCACTGATTGCCCCGGCAACGAAAAGGGTGTTCCCATGACGGAAAATATCTTCTTTATGCTGTTCCAGCATAAAAACAGAGGGTATATTCAAATCATGAACGACACCCGTTTCATCTATAGACCAAACTCCGTTTTCGATACCGGCTAATTGGTGTGCCGTCATTGCATCTGCGGTATCAAGACTGATCAGGTCGTATATGTATTTTGTTTTTCTGACCAATTGAGGGATATTACAAGAGAGAGCAGCTCCCGTTGCCAGTATCATAGCTTCCGTTACAGCCGGAGAACTGAGACTGAGACGCGATAAGGCTCCGTCTACGATCGTCGTATCTACGTTAAAACGTTTCATCCCTTCGATGAGGTATCGTAAGGAAGCGGTATCCGGAGGACCGGATAACAGCACTTTTCCTCGCGAAACGGCTTTGGCTGTGATCAGTCGGCCTAAAGAGGTTTGACGATTGCTGACATCCATGATTTCGGAAACCAATCTTTTTTCCCGGTAATGTTTTTCGGACGTGATAAAGATCATGCCTTCGTATACTTCGATTTCCGGTTTGGGAGTTTGGCAAACCTGATCCCGGTCTTCACCGTCAATGCCAATGGAAGTTAGGGCAAATTGCTTTCCCGTATTCTTAACTCGATTAAGAATATAGTTTAAGCATTCTGTCTTCCCGGCATTTTTTGCCAATCCGACGATAGAAATACTGTTGTATTTTAATATCTCTTCAATAAAAGGCAAAGCGATCGTTGTTTTTAGTCGACGATGGTAAAGGATTCTCTTCACCATCGTCGATTGAAATCGTATTAATGTTTATTTCTTTCGTGACGAGCTAAAACTTTCGGTTCGATAGAAAGCTGATCTCCGTGTAAAAGAGCCGCGATACCTTCTCTGCGAGCCTTTTCACATTCGGGGCAATGACACTCTTCTTGGTAATCCGTCGGTTCCGTATAGGTCGTGATAACGCCTTCGTAATTTCTTAATACTACCCGTTTCGGAGATTGGGAAAGAACATAATTAGGCATGACCGGAGTTTTTCCGCCACCTCCGGGAGCGTCCACGACAAAGGTTGGAACGGCATATCCGGAGGTATGGCCGCGTAGATTTTCTATGATTTCGATACCTTTGGATACCGGGGTCCGGAAATGTTCGATACCCATGGAGAGGTCACATTGATAAATGTAATAGGGACGAACACGCATTTTCACCAGTCCGTGCATTAATTTTTTCATCACGTAGGTACAGTCGTTGATACCTCTTAATAATACGGTTTGGTTTCCTAATGGGATTCCGGCATCAGCTAAACGGGCGCATGCTGCTGCAGATTCAGCCGTGATTTCATTCGGGTGGTTGAAATGGGTATTCAACCAGACCGGGTGGTATTTTTTCAGCATATTGACCAATTCCGGAGTAATACGCTGAGGGCAAACAACCGGGGTCCGGCTACCGATACGAATAATTTCCACGTGCGGAATAGCTCTTAATTTACTAATAATGTACTCCAAACGATCGTCGCTTACCAAAAGCGCATCTCCTCCTGATAATAAAACATCTCTTACCTGCGGTGTTTTAGCGATATAGTCGATACACTTGTCTATTCTTTCTGTCGGGGAAGCACAGTCGTGTTGACCGGCAAAACGCCTGCGGGTACAATGACGGCAATACATGGAACATTGGTCGGTGATCAGGAATAACACCCGGTCCGGATAACGATGGGTCAGTCCGGGAACAGGAGAATCGCTATCTTCGTGTAAAGGATCTTCCAGGTCGGCAGCGGCTTTATGCAGTTCCAAAACAGAAGGTACGGATTGTTTGCGGATCGGACAGTAAGGATCGTTTTTATCGATTAGACTCAAATAATAAGGAGTGATTGCCATTCTTAACGTCTTTAGTGACTCGCGAATACCCTCTTCCTCCTCCGGGGTTAATTCGAGATATTTCTTTAATTGATCAACAGTCTCGATTCTGTTTTTTACTTGCCATTTCCAGTCATTCCATTGCTCATCGGTAACTTCCGGAAAAAATTCTTTTCGTCTGCTTTCTGACATTACTTTTTTATTTTAATTTTAGTTTGAATCTATATAGTGGATTGAAAAAATTCACTCCTATGATTATTTCACGTACAATTTTTCAAATAATTCCCGGATGCACGCTGATTCCCGGACGATATTCAGGGTTAATTCCGCGTGTCCTTTCGCGTAACCGTTTCCCACGATTAAACTTATATCTTTGCCTACGCCCTCGGCACCCAAAGCTGCTTTCGTGAAGCTCGTTGCCATAGAGAAGAAGTAAACACATCCTTGTCCTTTGGTGATTAAAATTGAAGTCATTTCGGTCGAGGGAACGTTGACGTTATTGATGGTTACTTCGCATCCTCTCTCGCCGGCGATCTCTGTCACCTTTTTATATACGTCCATCACTTTAGTTGCGTCTGCGACAATCACGTGAGTGGCTAAATTCATCTCTTTTATCCGTTGTGCATTTTCTTCGGAAAATTCTACAACAATGACCTTTCCGTAAGGTCCCACGTTTTTCATGGCCTGGTAGCAGCATAGGATACCTGATTTCCCGCCGCCTCCGATAATGCAGACCGTATCTCCTTCTTTTACAAGACGGGCTACTTGTGCCGGAGCTCCGGCAACATCCAGAAGAGCCAATGCCAGTTTTTCCGGAATATCATGGGGAAGTATGGCATACAACCCGCTTTCAAATAGAATGGCTTCCGCGTCAACGTCTACTTGATCGGAGGCCGGATCTAATTTTTTTATCCGGTGAATTTTTAAAGGTGTCAAAGATAAGGAAACAAGAGTGGCTATTTTATCGCCGACCTTCAGGCTCTTGTCCGGGAAGTTCGATCCTATCTCTTTCACGGTACCGATAAGCATCCCTCCGGAACCCGTCACCGGGTTCTGCATTTTTCCCCTCTCCTTTACGATCGCTAAGATCATCTCTTCCATACGGGAGGCATCTCCGTTGCAGGCTTGTTTGATCTGCGTGTAACTGGCAGAGTCGATGTTTAAGGTTTGAACGTCAATGAGTACTTCATTGTCGTATATCTCCATCGTGTTGTCTAACTTTATGGCCGGTTGAGGGAGAGTCCCTTCTGGAGAGATCACTCTATGCGTTCCGTATCTGCATCCTTTTTTCATCGAATAATATAGTTTTATTGAAAAGATACTGTGACCTGCAAGGAATCTTCGTTGCAGATCACAGTAACATTATTTTTTAAGCGTAAAGTTCGGTAAAGATTTTTCTTAGAGCTTCACACTCTCTTAACTCTTGAAGAGTGATCTCTGCATGTCCTTTGGTATATCCGTTTCCGACGATCATGGTTACATCGCTACCTACTCCTTCTGCACCCAAAGCTGCTTTCGTGAAGCTGGTAGCCATAGAGAAGAAGTATACGATACCGGTATTTTTCGTGCAAAGAATACTGGTCATTTCGGTGTCGGTAATGTTTACGTTGTTGATGGTGATATCACACATCTCTCCGTTGGTCAACTCGCTGATTTTTTCCATTACCGGAACAGGCTGGGTGGCGTCGGCAGAGAACACGTAGTCACAGAATCCGAGTTTTTGTAAACGCTCCGTACTTTTTTGACTGTGGCAAAGACCGATTACCTTACCGGTTACTCCGGCACGTTTTTTAGCCTCGTAGCAGCATAACATACCTGATTTACCACCGGCTCCGATGATTAATACGGTATCTCCCGGTTTTACTAATTTGGCGGTCTGAGCGGGGGCTCCTGCTACATCCAGGGCAGAAAGTGCCAAGTTCTCAGGAAGGTCTGAAGGAATTTTAGCATAAATACCGCTCTCGAATAAAATGGCTTTACCGTCGATGTCTACTTGGTCAATATCCGGACGGATATCTTTGATTTTGTCAATGCGAAGCGGGGTTAGGGAAAGAGAAACCAAGGTTGCTATTTTATCTCCCTCTTTCAAATCAATTTTACCTTTCAAAGCATCACCGATCTTTTCCACGGTGCCCAGTAACATACCGCCTGAACCGGTTACCGGATTCCGGTGTTTTCCTTGTTTTTCAACAATGCCCATCATGATTTCGGCAATTTTCTTTTTGTCACCGCCGGCTTGTTCTTCGATCTGCGTGAAGCTGGCAGAGTCGATATTTAAGGTTTGAACATCGATTAAAATCTCGTTGTCGTAGATTTCATCCATGTTGTTGTCAATTTTGTTGGCCGGTTGCGGTAAAACCCCTTTCGGTTCGATCACGCGGTGTGTACCGTATTTATTTCCTTTTTTCTGCATAAAACTTTTATTTTAATGGTTTTAAATTTAAAATTCTTCTTGCTTCTTCCGAAGTCGCAATCTCTCGGCCTAATTCTTTTGCCAAACGAACGACTTTAGCTACTAATTCGCCATTGGATTTGGCGAGCACGCCTCTTTCTAAATAAAGATTGTCTTCAAAACCGACTCTCACGTTACCGCCCATGACAATCGCGGGAGCTGCCAGAGCAAACGCGTGACGACCGATTCCGGTTGCCGTCCAGGTTGAACCCGCGGGAATGGCGTTTACGAGCCAGCAGAGATTCTGTACCGTGGCAGGGGTACATCCGGGAACGCCGAGGACGAAGTTGAATTGCATGGGAGCGCCGGGAACCTGGCCTTTTTTAGCCATGTTTAATACGGTGTCCAAGTGTCCCATTTCGAAACACTCGTATTCCGGTTTGATGTTGTTCTCTAACATCCTTTTGCCAAAATCTCTCATCATGGGCATGGTGTTTTCAAACACGTCGTCCCCGAAGTTGCAAGTACCGCAATCGAGTGTCGCCATTTCGGGGAATAGTTCCGTCGGTTGAAGACGTTCTTCCGCGGTCATACCTACGGCTCCTCCCGTGGAGGGAATGATAATGACGTCGGGGCATACCTTGTAAATGGCATCAATGCACTCTTTGAAACGTGCCTTGCTCTGGGTAGGAGTACCGTCATCTTCGCGAACGTGAAGGTGAACAATGGCCGCACCCGCGTCTACAGCAGATTTGGCTTCTCTAACTATTTCTTCTACTGTATAAGGGACGGCGGGATTTTGTTCTTTGGTTACTTCTGCCCCGCAAATGGCTGCAGTGATAATTAATTTTTCCATGAGATTATTGATTTTTGCGTTGATCTTCTTTTTTTACCACGCAGGTTCCGCTTGCGCGACAAACTACGATCGGTTCAGCCAAAACATCCGCTGCCGAAGCAGAGATATCAGGTCTGGCAGCAACTACTTTCTTAGCCTCGAAAACCATTTTTCGGGAAGAGTTTCCTACTTTCACGATCTCTCCGGTAGCTTCGATATAATCTCCGGCATAAACGGGCGCTAAGAACTCCACGTTGTCGTAAGCCACGAACAACCCTTCGTCTCCGTCGTGCATGATTAACAATTCCGTGGCCACATCGCCGAACAAGTGTACCATATGAGCTCCATCCACTAAATTTCCACCGTAATGAGCGTCTTTTGCACTCATTCTTAAACGTATCATTGTCTTTTCCATAACTTCTTTGTTTATTATTTGTTAGAGTAAAAGCGTTTACGCTTTGTCTTGTTTTATTATAAAATCTACCATAATAGCAGGGGTCTTTACGTTTTCTGCCGCAATTGCACCTACCTCAACTAACTCCGCAACTTCGGCGATTACCAAATCGGCAGCAGCAGCCATTAACGGATTGAAGTTTTGTGAAGTGCCTCTGTAAACAAGGTTTCCGGATTTATCTCCTAAACTTGCACCGATCAAAGCCACGTCAGCGCGTAAAGGTTTTTCCAACAGATACTCTTTCCCGTCTACCCGAATGATCTCTTTTCCCTCTGCTACGATCGTACCCAAACCTGTCTGGGTTAAAATACCTCCTAAACCGTTGCCTCCGGCACGCACTCTCTCGGCGAGACTTCCCTGGGGACAGAACTCTATCTTCAACTCTCCGCTATTCATTTGTTCACTGGTACACGGGTTCGTCCCGATGTGAGAAACATACAGTTTACTTACTTGTTTATTGGCAATTAACTGACCTACTCCTCTATCCGGGTATGCCGTGTCGTTGCAAATCAACGTCAAATTTTTAACTCCTGATTTTGCCAATGCATCAACAATTTTGTTGGGGGTTCCGTTGGCCAAAAAACCACCTACCATGATGGTCATACCGTCTTTTACTTTAGATACGGCTTCTTCGATTGAAATGAATTTATCCATAGGAAGCATTTTATATTGTTTTGTTAAATATTTAACACATTCGCATTGATTTGTCAAATTTATATCGTTCTAAGGTATAAATAAAATATTTTCAACAAAATCTTTTGCGAATCCCATTATACAGAATGATTATATTTAATTAAAGATATTTTTCCGCTATTCCCACATTTTTGACAGCTATAAAGGTATGTTTTTTGAGGGTAAAATCAAGTATTTTTTCGGATTTTGTTTCAAAAATCCAGAGAAATACCCCAAGTAAAGGAAATTGATAGTGAATAACTTGAAAATATCCATTCCGAAGATTTAACAATATTCCGAAATGTATACGGGGACTGTAAAGTCGTCAGGTCTATAATGTCCGTAAAGTCTGAAATTAATTCCTTAATTGTGGAATCAATCATGGTCTATAAAAGTCTGAAATTAATTTTTGATGTATGATTTATAATTGGGGTTCTGCTCTTGTTGTCTTTAAATCGTAAATCTTAATCCTCCAATCACTGAATCATCATATCACTGAATCTCTTAATCTACAATCGTCAATCTACAATTTACAATGAATACAGTTTAATCAATTGTATGCCCAAAAACCAATCGCCGTTAAAGAGTTCCATAACATGTGTAGAGCGATGGCATAACCGAATCCCAGGCGGGTTCTTGTATATCCGAATAGTAAAGCTACGGCAAAAAAGGCAAACAAAAACCGGGTTGGCATATTGAAATGGTAAATAGCAAAAAGAATTGCCGATAAATAAAAAATGACGGTATAATACTTATCCCATTTGCTTTCGAATAAGGCGAGTTGCTTGTTTAATAGGCTTATGGTAAAGAAAAGAATGGTTGCAATTGAAAGAAGACTACCGTATAGAGAAAGAATATGCCAGATATAATTTGAATCACAAAGTTCTTTCAATTTGTACGTGTATAAAAAGTACGAGATATAAAAGGATATGATCAGGCTTAACGAGATTTTAATTTTAGTGACACTGAATCGACCGAGCGCATAGCGGCAACTAAATTCTTCTATGATAGGACCCAATAGGACCATTTGGAATAGGTATAGTCCGTTATCCGGATAAATCTGATAGAGAGCCGTGTTGGGTATTATGGGATGACTATAGATAAGGGATTCTGCTATTGCTGTCAGCAAATTCACCACGTACACGGTCAGTGATAGCCATAAAAATATAACGAAGAATAGCTTTATTTTATTCCGGGATTTATCCTGAATAGGTTCAAAATCGGGTTTTTTTAGAAATTGAATAATGTCAGTGATGGTTTTCATGTTTTAACTGATTGTTCGTTAGAAATAGGTTCTGAATTTTAGCCTTAAAAAAGTGAAGCATTACTTCTTTTTTGGTTTTGTTTGAAAGTGGTGGAGTGATTATTATTTTATTTACTTAAAGTAAATCTTTATCTATAGTTTGGTAATAACGGGATAAACTATGATCACGCCTGTACCAGCTAAATTGTCCTCGTTCGCAATTTCTCACGCGAGCTACACCATTTCTTATAGCAACATATTGATGGGCGCCCATAGAGGGAGAGTTACAGGGATATAGCCCATTGGGTAAACTTGTTCCAAAAGAATCTCCGGCATGAAATATGCGCCCATTATACGGTATGTTTGGAGATATTATAAAACCCGACCCCAAAAAGGGCAAACAAAAGAAATCAAACATTGATGCCACAGTTATGCCAACTGTTATACAAAAAAAAGTTGATCATGCCTTCGTTAATTTCTTGCCATGTACCGATTATTTTATCCCATAGATAACTTAATTGTCCAGCTGCCCATGTTTCATAATCGCAACCAGGATAAGATTTTGCTATAGGTAATTTATCTTTAGTATTATCTATTCTAATATTTATTTTTTTATTTATAAACGCATCCATCTGTTCTTTATATTTTAAAGATTCTGTAAGAACGTTGAATAGGTCTTCGCTGATACTTATATCAGCACCTTTATTGATTGAGGTTTTGTACACATTATTTTCGTCTTTATAAACGTATTTCTCAAAACGTTTGTTGGCTTCAATAAATAGCTGTAAATTAGCTTTGTAATTTGAACTTTTAAAATTAATTTCAATATAATCTGGATATAGTTCATCCATTTTTTGATCTTTAGTACATCTTACTCCCAATAGGCTGCATATAATGATAGCCAGACAAGTCACTTTATTTCTCATGTTTAATTATTTTTTATTAGTTAATAATTATAGTATTTGTAAAATGAATCAGCTTCTCCATATTGGTAATGGGCTTTAATCACTGAGATTTCTGTAATCATCTATTATTGATTATCTTTTACCCTAAATGCTCCCGTATATATCATATTGCTTTTCTTCTTTGTCTCATGGTTGAATGTTATCCAATTTATGTCAATAATATGATTTGTTTGAGTGTTTTGATGATAATTTAATTTGTTAATATAGTAATTTTTTTTGTGTGTTAAAATTCACGTCATTGTAATATAGTGCATAAATATAATTATTTATATCTATTTTGAAATATAAACGATGTATATTTTAATATTTATTGAATAATCGGTTTGATTTATAATAGTTTAAATTGTATTTTTTTTATTTTTTACACCCATTATCTGTAATTGCAATTTTGAATGCATTGTTTATCTGTAATTGTAGATACTGTCCATGATTACTATTGAAAATTGGAGTAATGTCATTCGCAATTACAAATTATATGTAGATTGGAAAAGTCAAATATGCAATTGATTAACTCCTTCGGTGGATTCGTGTATATCAAAACGAATTTTTGTTAGTTTTGCCTTATGTTTTTCTTGAAAGCGGTTTAACGACATAAATGAAGGATGAGAGAAGTAATGGTGCAATATTTGCAGCGAAGGCTGCTGGAGTGGTTTGACCGTAACAGGCGTTCGTTTCCCTGGCGGGAGCCGGGTGCGACGAAATACCAGCAGATACTCTCCGAGATATTGCTGCAACGAACGAAGGCCGAGACCGTTGCTGATTATTTCAATACCTTCTTTTCAAAATATCCGGATTGGGAAGCTTTGTCGGATGCGACTCTGGAAGAATTGGAGGAGATCATGCGCCCTTTGGGGTTGTATCATCACCGGGCAAAGCGGTTGTATAAGTTGGGACAGGATCTCAAGCAAAAACAAGGGAAGTTGCCGGAAGATTCCAACCAGTTGGCCGATTCCGGTTTTATCGGGTTATATGTGACTAATGCTTACGAGTTATTTGTTTTGTCGAATAGAAAACCCTTGTTGGATGTGAATATGTCCCGTTTGTTGAAGCGTTATTTTAAACCGGGAGAGTTTATCGATGTGCGTTTTGACAAAGAGGTTCAGGATCTTGCCAATGATATTATAGAGGTCCGACGTTGCAAAGAGCTGAATTGGGCTATACTCGATTATGCCTCGGTGGTTTGTAGGAAAAAGAATCCCCTTTGTGAAGAGTGTGTTTTAAATAAGTACTGTACGTTTTATCAGCAGAAAACGGGAAGTGTTGATAAAAAATAAATCGAGTACATGAATTTCCGGCGAATGGTTTAAGACCGATAAATGGGATGATGGAACCCAATTGTCCGTCAATTTGTAATTATCCTCTTTCGGATTTGAAATGGGATGCAATTGGAGATTGCATAATATTTCCAGTTACCTGGGGGGGAAAATGCAAAAATGTAATTGTAACAGTTGTAACACAAAAACCAGATGGCTCTATTATAGGGGCCCCCGCGTTAATGATGACGGATGAAAATGGTGTTGCTCGCGCACGTTTCCCTGTTGATTTTGTGCCTTGTCTTGTGATTGGCTATGTTTACTTTGAGGAACATGGGCAAACTTATGAGGGTTTCGCTTTTGTAAATCTTAATGATGAAACAAATGTACCAAAACTTGTTCAGAAAATTATATTTTTAAAAGTCATACCGGAAAGGACTTCTCTTGCAATGATTAAACTGGAATCAATAGGGGCTGCAATACTAAATGATAAACAAAGGATGGAACTTACTTGATTGGTTAACGTGCCTGTTTTTATAAAAAAATCTCTCTTGCCTGTTTAGATAAGAGAGATTTTTCTTTATAGTCAACGTCTTATTTAATCACGTTTAGTTTTTTACCGATTTTGATAAAGGCGGCCAAAGCACGATCCAATTGTTCGCGCGTATGAGCGGCGGACAGTTGGATACGGATACGGGCTTGTCCTTTCGGAACGACCGGATAATAGAAACCGGTAACGTAGATGTTTTCTTTCTGTAGTTCTGCAGCGAATTCCTGAGAAAGAACGGCATCGTAAAGCATCAACGCACAAATAGCGGATTCCGACGGTTTCAGGTCGAATCCGGCTTCCGTTAATTTGGCCCGGAAATAATTCGCGTTATCCATCACTTTGTCTCTTAACTCGGTACTCTTGCTCAGCATATCGAATACGGCGATAGAGGCACCGCAGATTGCCGGAGATAAAGAGTTGGAGAATAGATAAGGTCTGGAACGTTGACGCAACATGTCGATAATCTCTTTTTTACCGGTGGTATATCCTCCCATGGCACCACCTAAGGCTTTACCGAGGGTTCCGGTGAAAATATCTACCCGATCCATGCAATGATGGTGCTCGGCAGAGCCACGGCCCGTTTTGCCGATAAATCCGGCCGCGTGGCTGTCGTCAACCATAACCAAAGCGTTATATTTTTCGGCTAAATCGCAGATTTCGTTCATTTTAGCGATGTCTCCATCCATGGAGAATACCCCGTCGGTAACGATGATGCGGTAGCGTTGTGCTTGCGAGATCTTCAATTGTTCTTCCAGATCAGCCATGTTGGCGTGTTTATATCTGTAGCGGACGGCTTTACACAGGCGAACACCATCAATAATAGAGGCATGGTTCAACTCGTCGGAGATAATGGCATCCTCTTGTCCGAATAAAGGCTCGAATACACCGCCGTTAGCGTCGAAACAAGCCGCGTAAAGAATAGTGTCTTCGGTTCCGAAGAATTTGGAGATTTTGGCTTCCAGTTCCTTGTGAATATCTTGAGTCCCACAGATAAAACGAACAGACGACATTCCGTATCCGTGACTGTCTAAAGCCTTTTTCGCTCCTTCGATTACGGCAGGATGAGACGAGAGCCCCAAATAGTTGTTTGCGCAAAAATTTAATACTGTCTCACCTGTGGCAAGTTTGATTTCTGCACCTTGCGGTGTAACGATAATTCTTTCGCTTTTGTATAAACCGGCATCTTTTATGGACTGGATTTCAGTCTTTAAAAAGTCTTGAAATTTTCCGTACATATAGCTAAATTTTTTTGTTTGTTTTAATGACCCCAAAAGTAATTAATTTTTGATTATTATCTACTTAAAAATAAATAATCGTGTTTTATTTCAATCCTGGGACTTAGATGTTTTTTACCGTGTGCTTGCTATAAACGAGTGATTATCTTTCACATGAGAAGTGTCATGTTTTGAATTATTTCTTTAAAAAGAACTAAAAGACGAAACGACATAAATTTTTATCTTTGATACGGGAAAAGATGAGTGTTTATAAGGATAATAATAAATTTGAGATTTAAATTATTTTTTATTAATACTTGAAGAAGGAGATTATTTTAAATAAAAGCTATATCTTTATCTCAAATTTCAGTTAAATTTCATTGTAAAGTGAAGAAAATAGCTTATTTAGTGAAAGAATGGGGAATGCTGTTCGTGTGGATGATGATTGGAATTATCTCGGTAAAAGCAGAAACAGGAGTATTTCCTACGGCAGATTCGGTGAAGCAAGTTTTGTTTATCAGCTCTTATCACGAAGAGCAAATATGGACGAGAAATATCATTGAGACGGTAAAACGGCAATTGAAGGATGCCGGGTTGAGGGTTGATTTGAGAATTATTCATTTGGATTCTAAAAGAACAAAAGATAAGGATAAACAGGGCGAAATCTTGTTTCAGGCGTTGAGTGAAATTCGGGGGAGACAGGATTTGATTATTGTCTCGGATAAGGAGGCCAATCAAATCTTTTTTTCATTGGATATTCCGATGATAAAAAAAATTCCGGTTGTTTTCTGTGCGGTGGCAGTCTCTGATGACAGAAAACAAGAGGGTTGGGAAAATGTGACGGGAGTGGTTGGTAAATTGGATTACGAGAAAGTTTTTTTACTGGGACGGAGATTATTTCCGGAAGCTCGTAAAGTATATGTTATTTCGGATAGTACGGAATCCGGAAGGATGCATAAAAAAATGGCCCAAGGCCAATTGGTTAAATATGAACGTGTGTTCCCGATAGAATACGTGGGAGAGCATGAAGCGACGGTGGATGATTTGATAAGGGAAATGAAAAATTTTGATCCTCTCTCTTTTATTATTCTTTCGACTTGGCAGCGGGATCGGCAGGGAATGTATAGGTCCGCGGAAGTTTATTATCCTATTTTTTCAAAGGAGGCTCCGGCGCCGATCCTGTCTTCGATGGATTTTGTCGAGGGAAACGGTATTTTGGGCGGGTATTTGTTGCGGGCGGAGGATCAAGGAACTCGGGCGGGAAAATTAGCCGTGAAGATATTGAAGGGGGAGAATGTCCGGAATGTGCCGGTTGATACGGCAGAGGGTGTCTTTATGTTTGATGACTTGCAATTAAAGCGTAGGCGGGTGGAACGGGCGATTTTGCCGGAAGGAAGCATTATCGTGAATGAACCTGATTCCCTATTTGTGACTTATCGGAATTACATATTCTTTTTTGTTGTTTTCATCGTTCTTCTTGTCATTTTATTAGGGTTATTTCTTTTTTTCTATTTACGTTACCGAACCATGTTCCACAGGAGTCAGAAACTGGAAGCGGCGGCTAAAGGAATGGCAAAAAATTTGGAGCGAAAAACAGAGGTTTTATCCCATACGCTCTCTTCGATGGAGGAGGGTATTGTTGTTGTGAATCGGGAGATGGAGGTGTTGGAAATGAATCGTATCGCCTTGGAAAATGTGGGATACGGGCAAGATGGAATAGGAAAACGTTTGAATGAGGTGTGCAACATTTGTGTGGATGGGGATGAAAAATATATGCAGCATGTTATACGAAAAGTGATGGAAACGGGAGAGAGACAGGTGTTGAATGCGGATGCATTGTTGGTTTCGACACGGGGAGAAGTAAAGCATGTGACGGGAAGTATATCTCCTTTATTTGATAGTTTGCGTGGTGTTGCCGGAGCCGTGTTGATTTTCAGGGATATGACGGATGAATTGCAACAACAGAGATTCTTGAAGATTTCGATAGGGATATTACGTTTTTATACGTGGGTATTTAATATCGATAAACAGACTTTTGAATTTGGAGAGGGGTTCGGGGAGACGGGAGCTCAAAAAGAGCCTTTTGATACCTTGGAGAAATTTGCACGCTATGTTCATCCGGAAGATCGAGCCGGATTTAGTGAGTTTTTCGAAAGGGTACAAAAACAGGATAGTGGCGAATTTACGGCGGCTTATCGTGTGGATTACAAGGGAAACGGTCAGTACAGTTGGTGGGAATGCCGGGGTGTCGTTCAAACCATTGATGTGGGTAAAGGTAAGAAAATAAAGTATTTATATGGGTTGGACATCAATATAGAACAGCATAAACGAATAGAAGAAGAGTTGAAACACGCTATGGAAAAAGCGGAAGAATCCGATCGTTTGAAGTCCGCTTTTTTGGCAAATATCTCTCATGAAATACGGACTCCTCTCAATGGAATTGTCGGTTTTGCAAATCTAATATGTGAAAAGGATTATTCCCATGAAGAAAAGCAAACATTTTATGCTGCGATCAATAAAAATAGTAAACTGCTTTTGTCTTTGTTGGATGATATATTGGATCTTTCTCGTATCGAATCCAATTCGGTCGGATGTCAGGTGGAAGAGTGTGACGTAAATGAGATGGTTAATTCGGTTTTTGAAACTCATCGGCTTTTGATGCCTGAACGAATTGTTTTGGTCAAAGAGGAGATTCCAACAGGTTTACGGGTAAAAACGGATAGCGTGAAACTTACGCAGGTCTTTACGAATATTATTAATAATGCCAAGAAATTTACCTCACAAGGAAAGATTACTTTAGGAACCCGGCTTTCGGAAGATCGGGAATGGTTGGAGTTTTCGGTTGCTGATACGGGAGAAGGGATTCCGGAAAAGAGTTTGCCGCGTATTTTCGATAGGTTTTATAAGGTGGATGAGTTCAAGCCGGGGACAGGACTGGGTTTGCCTATTTGTAAGGCTATTATGGATTTGTTAGGTGGTGATATTCGCGTCGAGTCTGAATTGGGAAAAGGTACCGTTTTTTATTTTCGTATACCTCTTTATCTGGATGAGGCTAAGGGGCATTTTGTCTTTGAGGTCTCTAACGAGCCGGAAGATTGGCCTGTGATAGCGAATGAGGATAAGAAGCATATTTTAATTGCCGAAGATACGGATAGTAATTATCTATTGTTAAAGGCATTGTTGAAGAAAGATTATATGTTGGATCGGGCTCGAGATGGAATAGAGGCAGTGGAAATGTTTAAGAAAAATAAGTACGATGCCATCCTGATGGATTTGAAAATGCCTCGTATGGATGGTTTGGAAGCAATGATAGAGATCCGTAAATTTTCGGATATCCCTATAATCATTCAAACGGCTTATGCATTCGAAGTGGATCGGGAGAAATGCTGGGAGGCAGGATGTACGGATTTTATAAGTAAACCTATAAAATCCGTGACGATACATTCTATTTTGAAAAAACACCTCTCTTGATGGGGATATTGGAAATACAGTCTGAAAAGGAATCTTTTCTTCAGAAAAGAAAGGAATAAAAAAAGCCTTACAGAATTTGTAAGGCTTTTTGCGGCTCCTCAGGTAGGACTTGAACCTACGACCTACGGATTAACAGTCCGCCGCTCTAACCAACTGAGCTACTAAGGAATTTTCTCAAAAGCGATGCAAATATATGGATTTGTTTGGTTCCTGCAAAATATTTTAGAAGAAATAATTTGAAAAAATCAACGGGACCGGGAGTTACGAAGGGACTATTTTCATAATCAGGTGGATGAAATCGTATTGAAATGTTGTAGATTTGCAGCATAAATAAAAAAGAATAGCTATGGATTATATGAAAGAGTTAAACGTGGCAATCACGGTATGTGATAACGACGGAAATATCTTGATGATGAATGATAAATCTCAAAAAACGAATCACGGTGATCTGGTGGGACAAAACGTGTTGGATTGTCATCCGGAGCCGGCCCGAACGAAATTGCTCGGCTTGATGGAAAATCATTCGACAAATGCTTACACGATTGAAAAGAACGGCGTTAAAAAACTGATCTATCAGACACCCTGGTATGAGAACGGAGAGTACCGGGGACTGGTAGAATTTTCCTTGGAGATACCTTTTGAAATGCCGCATTATATTCGAAAACCCAACAAGGTTTGACGGGATGGAAAATTTATAATAGAAAATGGGTAGCTACTGAAAAGTTACCCTATTTCTTTCGGTTGGATTCCGTCAATGAAAACTCTTTGAAATTCTCTTTTATAAAACTCTTGGGTAGTTTTAGAATGACTTCCCGGTAAGAGTGTTCGATTAACTCCTCGATCAGTTTATCCGATAACGATCCGTGAATGTACACGGTGTTCCAGTGTTTCTTATTGAAATGATACCCCGGGACGATTTCGCTATGCTCTTCCCTTAACATAATCGCTTTTTCCGGTTGACACTTTAAAGCGATCCATTCAAAAGGTAGGATATCGGTACAGGCGAACATTTTGTTGAAGACCTTAAACACCAGCGTGGTTTCATCGAATGGAAACTCTTCTGTCGTGTGCGGAAAGGAGAGGCAAATTTCCCGAAATTCTTCAATATTCATAAATTCTTGTTTTAAGAGTTCTGACAAAAGTATAATTATTTCATGCGGAATAATGTAATGTGTGGGATAAATTCATGAATTTCTTGTATGAGTTTTAATGGAATTTGTTATAAAAACGTTCGGGCAGAACAATTCCGTTTCGGCGTTTTTATCAACTAACGCGATGAGTTGGCTGTTTCTTCTGTGCCTTATCGGGCTCTTGTAAAGGAGGTTCGTGCATTTTGTTTAAGTGTATCTCCCAATGAAAAAAGGGTGCATTTTTCAGTGCACCCTTTTATACCGTTATGGCAAGAATTCGGTTCTCGACAACGAAGTGGAGCAGCAGGGAATCGAACCCTGGTCCAAACACGGAATCCATATGCTTTCTACATGCTTAGCTTTTTATTGGTTTTCGAATACAGCCCGGAAAAGAGCACCCAAACTGTACCTTAGCTTCTGAATGTCACCTGCGCCTCGAAGCATGACGCCGACTAACCCTGTATTGCCTGCACCCCGGATGCCGGTTGGAACAAGGTGGATCCTCCGGCGGGATGTCTTGTCTCCACTATCCTTGAGCGGAGATTAAGCCTGAATCTACTGTGATTCGATTAGGCAGCAAGAGCGTAATTATTTTCGCCAATTAAAATTTTGAGTCCGGGATTAACGGGCCGGCTTCACTACGCCCGACATGCTTACATACCTATTCATCATGCTGTCAAATCCAGGTCTGCCCCATAGTTATGCGACAGCAAAGATAATGAAATATGCGGTATATTGAAGGGATCGGAAGAAAATTATTCGGAGCAATGTTCGATAAGGATCTTTGTTCCTATAGCGATCAGAATGATTCCCCCGAGCAATTCCACATTGATTCCTTTTATTTTTCCGAAGCGGTAACCGAAGCAAACTCCGGCAAGGGATAAAACGAATGTTGTAAAGCCGATAATAAATGAGGGGAGATATATACTGACCTTAAGAAAAGCCATGCTTATTCCGACGGCAAGAGCATCGATACTGGTTGCTACTCCTAAGGTTAATAAGGTTTTGTTCGACAATGAGGCGAAAGAACTCTTCTCTTTCTGAAAAGACTCGTAAATCATTTTGCCTCCCAAGAAAGATAATAGAATGAAAGCAATCCAATGATCGTATGCTGTGATGTACGAACTGAAACTGACTCCCAGAGCCCACCCTGCGAGGGTCATCCCTCCTTGAAAAACCCCCATGGTTAAAGCTAACTTCATGGCTTGTTTCAACCAAAACGGTTTCATAAAAATCCCCCCGCTGATACTTACGGCAAGGCTGTCCATCGCAAGACCAACGGCAATCATAAACATGGTGATGATTCCCATACACAGATATTTTGTACAAAAATATAAAATAGATGGAGATTGTCGGTACAAAAGAGGTAAATCTTCCGTATTTTTGTAGGAGAGCTTAAAGAGTTTAAAATTAAAACAAAAGGAAATGAACTTGCAGACGAAGGTGAATATCACCCCTCCCGATTTTTTGATCGATTACCGTTCCAAACTGATGTTGCTGGGTTCTTGTTTCGCCGAAAACATGGGTAATAAGTTTACTTATTATAAATTCGATGTGGATGTTAACCCTTGCGGCATCGTGTATAATCCCCGTTCGGTAGCCAATGTGCTTCGCCTGATGTTAGACGACAAAAAGTTTCAGGAGTCGGATTTATTACATGAGAATGGGAAATGGATAAGCCTCTATCATCATGGTTGTTTTTCGGATAGAGAACTTATGACGGTATTGAGCCGGATAAACGGAAGATTGGAAGAGGCCCGGGAGAATTTGAAAAGGACGGATTTATTAGTCGTAACATGGGGTACGGCCTGGGTTTATAAATACATGAAGACGGGGATGGTGGTGGCGAATTGTCATAAGATTCCCGCTAAGGAGTTCGAGCGTTATCGGTTGAGTGTCGGGGAGATTGCAGACGAATATATTTCGTTGATCCGTCGCTTGCGGGAGGTGAATCCCGATTTGCGGGTTATGTTTACCGTTAGTCCGATCCGTCACTGGAAAGATGGAGCCGATGGCAATCAATTGAGTAAATCGACATTGTTACTGGCCATTGAGCAAATACGGGAGGCCGTGGAGCTGGTTTATTATTTCCCCGCTTACGAGATTGTATTGGATGAGTTGCGGGATTATCGTTTTTACGCCGAAGATATGCTTCATTTAACCTCGTTTACGGTCGATTATATTTGGGAGCGTTTGTTGTTCAGCTATATCAGTCCGGATGTGTTGGGCGTGATGAATACGATCGGACGAATAAACAAGGGAATAACTCATCGTCCGTTCGATGCGACTTCCGATGATTATCGAAATTTAGTACGAAAACTATTGGCTGCCATTCGAGAGGTTACCCGGATTCATCCAACCGTAAATTTCGCGAGAGAGATAAAGCAACTTGAAGCTTCTCTTACCGTTTGAATGGCAACAAAGAGTCCGGACCGGAAGTCGTATCCTGTTCCTGTACCCGGTTTAATTCTTTTAAATAGATATCTGTTTTTACCGGATAACTGTTAGGATATTTCTTACGGATACGTTTTAAAGCGGGGATTGCTTCGAGGCGGGAATGAAAATTTCCAACCCTGATTTTGAAATCGGGATCAAAGTATTGTAAATAAGCCGGAATATCGGGAAAAAGCTTTTCAAAATCTTCCGTGTATTTTTTTAAACTATCGACGTTTGAATTAAAAGAACTTGCGGATAGTATCTGGATTCGATAGCCTTTGAACGAGTATCCTTTTTTATTATTGGCTATATTTAATCTGACCAATTTTTCGATTCTATGATCTCCGGAGATGTGAATATTTACTCCACCCAAGCGATTGGGTTCCAGTAATTCGCGTATAAAATCAAATTCTTTCTCAACGGGAGGAATCGAGTCGTTTTGCCCCCGACCGTAATTCGCTATCAATAATAATACCGTGACTAAAAGTGCTCTCATTTTTATAAGATGTATTTAATCGTTCGCGTTATAACAATAGGCTACCATGGTCTTTCATGGAATGAACAAAGATAGCATAAATTGTATTGAAATGATAGAAAAATAGATAAATAACATTATTTTTGTCGGATGGGGAAATAATTAAAAGTTCACGTGTAAAAATCATATAGAATGACTCAAGTATCGAATAGCCAAATTGTTGACATATTAAGAAAAGAAGCTAAAGCTGCCTTGGGGTGTACGGAACCCGTGGCTTGTGCCCTTGCCTGTGCTAAATGCAAAGAGGTTTTAGGGAGTACTCCCGAATATTTGGAGGTGCGGGTGAGCGGGAATATATACAAAAACGGAATGGGCGTGGGAATTCCGGGAACGGGGATGGTAGGCCTTCCTATTGCTGCTGCTTTAGGTGCCGTTTGCGGCAAGAGCGAATATGGTTTGGAGGTACTGAAAGAGGTGAACGAAGGGGATAATTTATTATTTGCAAAGGAGTTGGTATCGAAAGTCGTCATTTCCATGAAAGAGGATGCACCCGATAAGTTATACGTGGAAGTGGATGCCCGGAAAGGAGATGATACGGCAAAAGTGATAATCATGAATGACCACACGAATATCGTGTATGTGGAGAAAAACGGGGAGGTTATTTTTAAAAAAGAGTATCGGGTGGATGTCTCTAAATTATCGGAAGATAATTGTCCTGTATTGAGTGTCAGAAGAATATGGGATTTTATTCATGAGGTGGAGTTGAAAGATATCGAATTCGTATTGGAGGGAGCCGAGATGAATAAGGAGATTGCTTCGGAAGGATTGAGAAAGGAGTATGGGTTGCAAATCGGTAAAACTTTACAGGAAAATATCGATAAAGGAGTATTGGAAAATGATTTGTTGAACAATGCTTTGATTCAGGCTACGGCTGCTTCCGATGCTCGTATGGACGGGTGCCCGAAGCCTGTAATGACCAATTCCGGTAGCGGTAACCAAGGCATTACGGTGTATATGCCTGTTATTGTTGCGGCAGAAAAATTCGGTTCATCGAGAGAGCAGTTGGTGCGGGCTTTGGCCATGAGTAATTTGATTGCGGCTCATATTCACTCCTACATGGGGCATCTTTCGGCTCTTTGCGGTATTCTGATTGCCGGGACCGGGGCTGCATCTGCCATAACTTACCTGATGGGCGGGAGTTACGAGCAAGTCGTAAATGCTATAAAAACGATGTGTTCCAATTTGACGGGAATGATGTGCGACGGAGCAAAGCAGGGATGTGCTTTAAAAGTATACTCCGGGGTCTCCGCTGCCGTGCAGGCGGCTTTATTAGCCATGCGGGGAATTCAAACCCATGATGACGGGATCATAGAGGACGATATTGAAAAGACGATCCGAAATGTCGGGTTGATCGGAACGGCCGGAATGGAAGAAACGGATAAGACAATATTGAATATTATGTGTCGTAAGGGAAGTAAATAGTCTCCCTTTTTCCTATCTTTGTGTAGAAGAAATTGTCTTGCAAGCAAAGAGAAATGGTTTCCTATGTAAATATACATACGCACTGCGGAGGGGGCGGGGTCAATATATTGGACGTCGGAGAACTTTATGCCGGTTTGAAGATCGAATTGAAGAAGAGGCGTTCGGGAGGGGAGCGATTTTTCTATTCCGTAGGTTGGCATCCGATGAAAAAACTCGCGAGAAAAAGGGAAGAAATTTTGAAGGAGTTGGGGCAAATGATCGCCTTAAAAGAGGTTGTCGCCGTGGGAGAATGTGGTTTGGACCGGAGATCTGCCGTGTTATTTTCAGATCAGATCCCCTTGTTGATAGGACAGGTCGAGTTAGCGGAACAGGCGCGAAAACCTTTGATTATTCATTGCGTTAAGGCCTATCCCGATTTGATCCGGATTCGTAAGGGCATGAAAACGACGGTCCCTTGGATTATTCATGGTTTTAATAATAATGAACAGATTCTTAATCAGTTATTGGAACACGGTTTTTATATTTCGGTAGGGCCTCAGCTGTTGAATCCTCATTCGAACGCATTTCGCTTGTTAAGAAAGATTCCGTTGTACGCTCTTTTTTTGGAGAGTGATGACCGGGACGTCCGGATCGAGGCGATATACGAATCTGCGGCTTCTGAATTGGGAGTTGGAGAAGAGGAGTTGAAGCGGGTTATTTGGGATAATTATAAAAAAGTGATAGAGATAAGGTATGATGACGGAATGGTTAAGTAGGACGGAATTGTTAATCGGGAAAGAGGCATTGAAGAAATTGCAGGAAGCTCACGTGTTGGTCGCGGGGTTAGGGGGGGTAGGTGCTTATGCCGCGGAACAGTTGTGTCGTGCGGGAATAGGAGAGATGACGATTATTGACGGGGATTGCGTGGAGGAGACCAATAAAAATCGTCAACTGCCTGCTTTAGATGGTAACATGGGCAAGCCTAAGGCCGAAGTTATGGCCGCTCGCTTTCGGGATATAAATCCGGAAATACGATTGCATGTTATCAATGATTATATCCGGGACGATCGGATGATTGAAGTGTTGAAGATGGCTTCTTATGATTATATTGTGGATGCGATCGACACGTTGGCCCCTAAAATTTTTTTGATATACCACAGTTTGCAGAACGGTTACTCTATCGTGAGCTCGATGGGGTCCGGGGGAAAGTTCGATCCTACGCAAATACGGATTGCGGATATTTCTAAATCCTATAATTGTAATTTGGCAAGAATGCTGAGGAAGAGATTACATAAATTAGGTGTGTATAAAGGGGTAAAAGTCGTTTTCTCCCCGGAAGAGGTCGATCCTGAAGCGGTGGTTCTAAGCGAGGGTGAAAATAAGAAATCCAATGTGGGAACGATCTCTTATATGCCGCCTGCATTCGGTTGTTTTTGCGCCTCTGTCGTGATTCGTGATTTGATAGGGAAATAAAAGAAAAGCGGTCATTGACCGCTTTTCTTTTATTAGGCCCGAAGTTTCTGGGCACTTAATTTTTGTAACCTGCTTTCGGCATACTCTTTGGTGATAGTGACGGTCTCGCATTTTTGCGAGGGAATCTCGAACATCAGGTCTGTCATGATCGCTTCGCAAATGGAACGAAGTCCGCGTGCCCCCAATTTGAATTCGATCGCTTTATCGACAATGTATTCGAATACCTCTTCATCGAAATTCAATTGTATATGATCCAGATCGAACAATTTCACGTATTGGCGGATAATGGCATTCTTGGGTTCCGTGAGAATATTCCTCAGGGCTTGTCTGTCTAACGGTTCCAAATAAGTCAATACCGGCAGACGCCCGATGATTTCCGGAATGAGCCCGAATGATTTTAAATCTTGAGGGGCAATGTATTGAAGCATATTGTCCCGGTCGATGGTTTCCGTCTCTTTGCTGGCAGTAAAGCCTACCACCTGGGTGTTCATTCTTTGGGCTATCTTTTTCTCGATACCATCGAAAGCCCCACCGCAGATAAATAGAATATTTTTCGTATTTACCGGTATCAATTTTTGTTCCGGGTGTTTGCGTCCTCCTTGGGGCGGGACATTTACGATCGAGCCTTCCAGTAGTTTTAACAGCCCTTGTTGTACTCCCTCTCCGCTGACATCCCGGGTAATGGAAGGGTTGTCTCCTTTGCGGGCGATCTTGTCTATTTCATCGATAAACACGATCCCCTTCTCGGCGGCTTCCACGTCGTAATCGGCGGCTTGAAGCAATCGCGTCAATATGGATTCGATATCTTCTCCCACGTAGCCGGCCTCCGTTAAAACCGTGGCGTCCACGATGGTAAAAGGAACATGCAACATTTTGGCAATGGTACGGGCCAACAGGGTTTTTCCCGTTCCTGTTCTGCCGACCATAATGATATTCGATTTCTCTATTTCGACGTCATCCTGAGTCTCTTTTTGGGCCAAACGTTTGTAATGGTTATACACGGCTACGGCTAAATGTTTTTTAGCCTCGTCTTGCCCGATCACGTATTGATCCATGAATTCCTTGATCTCGATCGGTTTTTTTACTTCGATCTGATCCAAATTTAACGAAGAGGTATGATTTTTTTGTTCTTCCTGTACGATATCGTACGCTTGTGTTGCACACATATCACAGATAAAACCGTCCACACCCGATATAAGAAGATCCACTTCATCTCTGGATCTTCCGCAAAAAGAGCACTTGTCCTGCATCATTTATTTTTCTCTGGTTAATACCACATCGATCATGCCGTAGTTTTTAGCTTCCTCGGCAGTCATCCAGTAATCTCGATCGGAATCCTTTTCCACTTTTTTGAACGGGTTTCCGGAATGATCGGCAATAATCGTGTATAGTTCTTTTTTCAATTTGGCAATTTCACGTGCCGTGATCTCGATATCGGATGCTTGTCCTGAGGCTCCACCCATGGGTTGGTGAATCATTACCCGGGAGTGTTGCAGGGCAGAACGTTTCCCTTTAGTTCCGGCTGTCAGGAGCACGGCTCCCATGGAAGCTGCCATTCCGGTACAGATAGTTGCCACGTCACATTTTATATATTGCATGGTGTCGTATATCCCCAAACCGGCATACACGGAACCTCCGGGCGTGTTGAAATAAATCTGGATGTCTTTTCCGGGATCCGTGGATTCCAGAAAAAGAAGTTGAGCCATAATGATATTGGCCACATCATCGTCGATAGGTGTACCTAAAAAAATAATCCGGTCCATCATCAAACGGGAAAATACGTCCATCGTGGCGATGTTCAATTGACGCTCTTCGATGATGGTCGGAGATATATAGCTTGCCGTGGCAGATTCGAATCGGTGCAGGTTTAAGCTGCTAATGCCTTTATGTTTCGTGGCATATTTTTGAAATTCATTTTTTGGAAACATATTACTTTAATTTAATCCGCCGCTAAGTTACGAAAAAACGAAGCGAAAGACAAGTATGTAACAAAGATTAACCGGGTGGTGACTATCCGGGGCTGATCGGGTAAAGGTGCGGGAATATGCCGTACGTGTAGAGGTCGTCTATAAAGAGCTTTCGATTGGAAAATAGGTAAAGGTTTTTATAGTAATAAAAAATTCTTATTTTTGAATACAATAAAATCATATTTGTTTTCTGTTCGGGAACGAAGGAATTCTAAATTAGATTGTAATAATGAGAAATAATATAAATAGTTGATTATTAGTGTGAATTATTGTTTGCGCCAATAAAAACTTTTGGGAGGATTTTAAAGATAATAAGCAGCAAAATATAAAATATGGATTTGTTTGAAAGGATAAAAGCGGGCGATAGAGTGGCGTTTAAGACTCTTTTTGATCTATATTATAAGGATTTGTTGCGGGTCGCTGTTTATTACGTGCGTGATTTCGAGGTGGCTAAGGACATCGTTCAGGAACTTTATACGAAATTGTGGGAAAACCGTGATGCTTTGCAGAGGGTGGAAAATGAACGGGGATATTTAAGAAATAGTACGCGGAATCGTTGTCTGAATTACCGGGAACACAGTTTGGTCGTGGATAAATACCAACGATCGTACGTGGAGGAAGAGTGTGAAGAAGAGCCGGAGGAGTTGATTCAAAACGTAAAACGTTTACTGGAACGTTTGCCGGAAAAGAGACGGAAGATTTTGGAATTAAGTATTGTCGAGTCCAAATCTTACGCGGAGATCGCACAAGAGCAGGGTGTTATGATAAATACGGTCAAAGATCATATTCGTAAAGCCTACGCTTTTATAAGGGAAAATACTTCAAAAGAAAAATTGAAATCCATATTGTTTTTTTTATTTCGAAAAAAATAAAAATTAACATTTCCGAGCCCCACCATTTGGAGAGATTCCTGTCATTTATATAAAATTGTTTTAAACAAATGTATAAAAAATGACGACCGAAAAGGGAGTAGAAGGGATCATTTATGATAAGTTGTGTGGCGAATCGCTTTCCGCTGAAGAGGAGGGTTTGTTTATGGAGTGGTATGCTTTGCCCGAACATCGGAAACAATATCACGAATTGGAGCGAATAAAATTCGCTGTATATATCGCGGGGTGTGAACGCAAAATCGTTTTGGCAAGAGAGTGGCAAAAAATTCATCAGAAAATAGATGAAAAGAGAATCGTCCCGGTATGGATACGCTATGCCGCCGTGTTTATTCTTCTTTTCGGAGTGGGGATTCTATGGTGGAATCCAATGGAGAAAAACGAGTTCGTTTCGGATAATCCGGTAGTCGTGCCCGGTAAAAAGCAAGCCATTCTGACGTTATCCAACGGTAAAAAAATAGTGCTTGGCGATTCGTTGGTAAAACCTGTCACGGAAGAGAAAGGAGTGGTCATTCGAGGACTTTCCGGAAATAGGTTGGCCTATGATATCGTGGGGGAGGAGGCAAAACGGACCTATAACCGGATTGCGGTACCCCGGGGAGGCGAATACGTTCTGACTCTATCCGACGGTTCCGTCGTGTGGTTGAATTCGGAGAGTTCGCTCTATTATCCGATTGTTTTTACCGGAGACACCCGTGAGGTTACCTTGACGGGAGAGGGTTTTTTTGATGTGAAAAAAGCGGATGGAAAGCCTTTTATCGTGAATTCGGAAAAAATGAATGTTCGCGTGTTGGGGACTCAATTCAATGTAAGAGTATATCCTGAAGAGAGCCAACATACCACTTTGGTAAAGGGGGCTGTTGAGGTAAAGGATGGAAAACAAGCGGTACGACTGATCCCCGGACAACAAGTCTCTTTGGAACAAGATTCTATGGTCGTTCGGGAGGTAGATCCTATGGATTACGTTGCCTGGCGGTACGGGGAATTTAACTTCAGGCAATGTCGGTTGGGGGAGTTGTTCGAAGAGTTGGCCAGATGGTACGATCTGAATCTGTTCTTTGTTAATCCGGAAGTGAAGGAGTATGTTTTCACGGCTTCTTTTAAGCGAAGTACTCCGGTGGATGAAGTCATATCTATTTTAGAAAAAACGAAAAACATTAAAGTCGAATTAAAAGGGAAAACATTAAAAGTCACAAAAAATTGTCAGAATTAAAAAAATCGGGAGATGTTGGCGTATCCCCCGATCGGTAAAATTCCTTGTCAGAGGAATTTTAAAGTCTAATCATTAACAACAAAACTATGAAAAATCTAAGAGAAAAACTCATTTGGATTATGATTAAATTTAAATTGTTTTGCCTCGTCATGGCTTTGGGCATTTCGGGACTGAATGCGAAAGTCTGGTCACAGCAGGAAAAATTGAGTTTAACGATGAATGGGGATCTTGTTCAGTTATTTGAAAAGATTCAGAAACAGACCAGTTTCAGATTCGTTTTTAACCATGCTGATGTGAAAGGATACCAATTGAAGGGTGAGGTCAAGGAAAAAACTGTTTCTGAAATTCTGGATTGGGCATTAGCGAATAAGCCGTTGAAATACGAAATCGTTAATGAGCATGTAATTATTTATTATGAGTCGGCTAAACCGGCACAGGATTCAGTAAAGATGGTAAATATAAAAGGGACGGTGCGTGATGAAGGCGGTTTGCTTTTGCCTGGGGTTTCGGTTATGATAAAGGGTACGTTGGTCGGTGTCGCCACGGGTAATGACGGAAAGTTTACCTTGAATGTTCCAGTGAGAGATACGGTAATACTTGTTTTCTCGTTCGTGGGGATGAAGACTTTGGAAGTAAAATTCGATCCGAACAAAACGGAATATAACGTGGTAATGAAGGACGAGCAGGTGGCTTTGGATGATGTCGTGATCACCGGATTTCGACAAACAACAAGACAAAAAGCGACGGGCTCCGTGGCTGTCCTAACGAAAGAGAATTTTGCCAATAAAGCTCAACCGACAGTGGATAATTTGCTTCAGGGGCAGATTGCGGGTGTGAGCGTACAGGCCATATCCGGACGTCCGGGTGAGTCGGCTAAGATACGGATCAGGGGAACCAGTACATTTAGCGGGGATGCCGATCCGTTATGGGTTATAGACGGGGTTCCGTTGCAACAAACTTTTCCTAATATTTCGACAACTCAAATTAAATCCGGCGATTTCAGTACGCTTTTTTTGAACGGAATCGGGGGAGTAAACCCGAATGATATAGAGAATGTGACGGTATTGAAAGATGCCGCGGCTGCAGCTATTTACGGTTCCCGTGCGGCCGGAGGTGTTATCGTTGTGACGACCAAGAAGGGGAAAGCCGGAAAGATGCGGGTCAATTACGCGGGTAATGTTACCATTGTAGGAAAACCGCAACGGGATGGAAATCTGATGAATTCGTCCGAAAAATTGGCATGGGAACAGGAGTTGTGGGATGAATTCTCCGCGGAAAAGTACAATGAGGGCCTTCGTTATCCGGTTGTGGGTATTGTCGGTATGTTACGCTCCGGTCGGTTGGGAAAGGACGGCAAGTTCAAAGGTGATAATGGTTACGAACCGATGAGTGCGGAAGAACAGGATGCTTACCTTCGGGAGTTGAGCGGGCACACGACGAATTGGTTTGACGAATTGTTCCGTACTACGGTTTCGACCAGCCACCATCTGTCTCTTTCGGGAGGTGCTGAGCGTTCTACTTATTATATTGCATTAGGGTATTCGAAAGATAATGGGGTGTTGAAAAAAACGGATTATGACCGATATAATTTCAATGCCAAAATTAATTTAATGCCGATAGACCAATTGAAATTGGATTTTGGTTTTGATTTGGCCCAGCAGAAATCCGGAGGTTCTTCTTTGAACGTAGATCCTTTCAAATATGCTTATTTTGCCAATCCCTACGAACGTCCCTATAACGAAGACGGAAGTTACCGGGCGGACGTGACTTATTATTCGTTACCCAAGATGAATGATGCATCGAGTACGACGTTATTGCCGCCCAACGGATTTAATATTATGCGGGAGATCGATGAAACTTCCAGTAAGGTAAATAATTTCTCAACCACCTTGCGAATGGGAGTAGAGTATCGCTTTATCGAGAAATTGAAATTTGCAGGATTGGCTTCCTATACTTTTACCAATAATAAAACGGATAATGTCAATGGGATCAATACCTATGCGGCTTACGCCGATCGGTTTAGTTTCGATCGTAAAAATCCGGACAGGGTATACGGTTCGATTACACAGACTTCCGGGAACAACAGCAGTTATTTCCTAAGGGGACATTTCATGTATGACGACCTGTACGGTGAGAATCATCGTTTGTCCCTATTGGCCGGAGCCGAGATACGGGGAACAAAGGCTAAAAGCATGTATGCCAAACGGTATGGTTACGATCCGGTAACGGGTAATTCCTCCATTCCCATCCCCTCTAAACCCGCGAGTGGAGATAATATCAGTTATTCCGATCTGGAATCTTTTGCGGCAATCGTGGACCAGCTTTCAGGAGAAAACGTGATCGAGAATCGTTTTGCTTCTTTCTATGCTTCATTGGATTACTATCTGATGGAACGCTATATCTTTAGTTTCTCGTTCAGAACGGACGGATCAAATCATTTCGGTAGCGACGAACAATTCAATCCGACGTGGTCGTTGGGTGCCGTATGGCATTTGGGAGACGAGAACTTCATGGCTCCTTTGAAGCCGGTATTGAACCGGGTGGCTTTACGGGCAGCTTTCGGTTACACGGGTAACGTGAATACCTCTTATAGTCCGGAATTAATCATGAACTACGATAAGGTAAATCGTAAATTCGGTAACGGTTTGCGGATGGCTACCGTGTATAATGCTCCTAATCCGAATTTAAGATGGGAGAAAACAAAGGATATGAAGTTAGCGTTGGATTTCGGTTTATGGAATGACCGGATTTCCGGTTTGGTGGAGTGGTATTATCGATTGAGTTCCGATGTGGCGACCGACGTGAAGGTGTTGACGACAACCGGATTCAATCATCAGGGATATAATACTTCCGAGATAGAGAATAAGGGGGTCGAGGGAACGCTGAACGTGAAGGTATTGGATGGAAAAGATTTTAAATTGAAAGTTTCGGCAAATGTGGCCTGGAATCAGAATAAGTTGAAAAAATATAATCCTCCTGCCTCCACCTATTACTCCTACGAGGGATTCCCCCTGAGCGGTATATTCGGCGGAAGGGTAACGGGTATCGATCCTCAAAACGGGATGTACTTGTTCGAATTGCGTCCGGATGCTGAAATCAATCAGGCCACGGATTTGCATAAAGGCGATAATTACCGTTTTTATTTGGGAACGAATATCGCTCCCGTTACCGGAGGTTTCAATGTGAATTTTTCCTATAAAAATGTCAGTTTGAATGTAGGTGGCTCTTATTCGTCCGGGGCAAAGGTGATAAACAATCTTGCTTCTCCGGCCAGTTATAGCCGGGTGGGCTCTTCTTCCGGAGATTATGAACCCGTTCAGTCGGATTATAATGATTTGTATACCAATCATCTGAATGTTCAGCGGGACCGGACGAACCGGTGGACACCGACTCGCACGACGGGAGTGAAGTACGGACGTATTATCGATAGTTTCGGCGACCGGTTGTATTTGGATTATTATAATCCGACGGAGACGGTGATTACGCGGGGAATTATGCTGGAGAATGTCTCTTATCTGCGTATCCAGAACATCTCGATCGCTTATAATTTGGGAACGGAGGTATTGAATAAATTGAAATTGTCTTCTATGGGCTTCATGTTGACGATGAATAATTTCTTTACTATTACGAATTATTCGGGACTTGATCCGGAAACACCGGGAGCTACCTATCCGAAGACCCGTTCCGTGACTTTAGGTATAACCGTTGGATTCTAAAAATGACAGGATATGAAAAATTTGAAATTATATATATTATTGGTATTTAGCTTTTGCTGTTCTTGTAAAGATTATTTGGATGTCAAAGAACAGGGTGTTGCTATTCCCAAAAGCGCCGAAGAGTTTTCGGCTATTCTCCATGCCCGACTGAACGATATGGATTACGGGAGCGAGGAGGTCGTTTTGGGAAATGCGAGGACCATTCTGAATTATGAATGTTATGGTGATAATCAGAATACGAATTTGTCGACGGCAGGAATCTCGTTGCCTATATACGTAGGGTCGAAAATCAATGATTTCCAGTCTGATTACGAGGAGTTATATGCCGTGATCCGGGATTGCAACCTGATTTTGGATAACATGGAACAACGGGAGTCTGAATTGGGAAAGAATGTTTTAGGAACAGCTTATGCTTTGAGAGCCGTTTGTTATTATAACCTGATGCGTAATTTTTGCGAACCTTATGACCCGCAAACAGCTGAAGATAGGTTGGGCTTACCGATTGTCAGTACATTCGATATGGAAGCAAAGCCTGTTCGCTCCGATTTGAAAACTACGGCAAAATTTATCGAAGAGGATTTGAAAAAAGCCATTACTTATAATGTCCGGGAAGGGATGTATCGTTTTACGGCGGATGTGGCGAAGGCTTATTTAGCCCGGCTTTATTTCTGGTGTCAGGATTGGGGTAATGCTATTCCGGTAGCAAAAGAGATTTTAGAAAAATATCCCTTGTTGTCGGGGCAGGAGTATACGGATATGATTCAGAGT
Source organism: Gabonibacter chumensis (assembly GCF_024741215.1). NCBI lineage: Bacteria > Pseudomonadati > Bacteroidota > Bacteroidia > Bacteroidales > Porphyromonadaceae > Gabonibacter > Gabonibacter chumensis. Next base: position 1,053,392 of record NZ_JANSKB010000001.1, read on the forward strand.
CAGAACACTCAAAAAGGAAATATTTTGTTAAGATCTTACGTGATTTCCGGGGATTTTTATTCAGATTCGGATTACGCGGATGCGAAGAGAGATGCTAAATACCGCCCTGCGAGAAAAGAGTTTGTGGATCTGTTTGTCGAGAAAGGAAGAGACGTGCGTTACGCTATCTCTTTCGATGAGAAAAGGTTGAATATGAAAAATATTTTTTCCGGAGTACGTAGTGCGGAGATGTGCTTGATACTGGCCGAGTCTTACGCTCATCAAAGTAATGGGACATCGGAAGCCTTGTCGTATTTAAACCAGTTACGGGAGAAACGGATTAGCGATTACGTCCCCTATACCCTTGAAACTTTGCCGGAGGTAAACCCGAATGCCCGGATTAAGGTGGATGCGACCGGAGCCTCTTTGACCAAATTGATGTCGGCTATTTTCGATGAACGTCGGAAAGAGTTGTATATGGAAGGAGACCGTTGGTTTGAGTTGAAACGAAACGGACGCCCGGAATTCTGGGTTGCAAGAAACGGATTGAAGTACGAGACGAGTACCTATCTGTACACGGCTCCCTTGCCTAAAAATGATATCGCCCTGTTACCGGGATTGATTCAAAATGAAGGATATGAATAATAGTGTCAAACGAAACAAAACAGGTAGAATTATGAAAAAGCTAATATATATTTTGGTTATGGGCGGGATGTTCTCTTTTATCGGTTGCGGCGATGTCGGAGATTATCCTAAAAAGTCCGATGATTATAAAAATGTGGATCCTTATGTATTGCCTAAAGCAAAGGTGTTGACTCAGGAGGAGCGGGATGCGGTTCAGGCGGAACGGGATGAGTATACAACGGCTACGGAAGTGGAGTAGTTCGAATGATCTTCTAATAATTAAAATGAAAGCATATGAAAAATATATTGTTTCTATTCGCTCTGTTCACTTTCGGTTGTTTGGCAACAGGGTGTAACGATGATGATGATAAAGATTCGACCCTATCTTTTGACCGGGCCGTGTATATTTTACAAGCGGAGGCTCCGTTAGAGGTTACCCTTTTAGCATCTGTTCCGGCGAGCGAAGCTTTTTCGGTCCCTTTTGATATTACGGGAACAGCTGTTTTAGATGAAGATTATACGATTTCGGCCCGTCAATTCGAATTTAAACCGGGGGAGTCGAGCGCAAAAATAGTGATTACGCCTAAAGACAATCTTAACGAGGGACGTGAGATCAAGTTGGCCTTGAAACCGGTATCCGGATACCGGTTGTGGAATAATAAGATCGCCATGATTCCGATAGAATTGAAAGAACGCTTCAGTTGTTCTTTTATGAAGGCAAAAGCCGAATTGACGCAAAAATTGGATGTGGAAATACAGATTAGCGGAGAATTGAACAGTAATAGCGTGCCTTCCGTGGATTTGCATTTACCGTTTATTTTTACCGAAGCGACAACCGCCGAATTAGGAAAACATTTTTCTATTGAAGGAGATGTGAATGAATTTGTTATTCCGGCGGGCCAGAAAAAAGCTAAAATCAGCATTAACTTTTTGGCATTGGAAGCCGGAAAAGACATAATCGAACTGGAGTTAGATCCGGATGCCCGCTTTTTTGTCGGAGACTACAATAGGCTGACGATTAAAATCGTAGGTCCTTCTTTTTATGAGCGGATGTTAGGAAAATGGGCTTTCAAGGAGTTTGCCAGCTACGAGTTTATCGTCGGATGGTGCGAGTATCCGAACGATTTGGATAATATGCCGTTGGATAACCGTCCGGATGATATCCTGGAATTTATATCCGGAGAGAAAGACGAGTTAAAAGTACATATGACCGGAGATCTGCGGAAGTATTTCCGGGATAGCGAGGTGACCTTCCTCGGGGAGATAGAGGATGAGGTGAGTGATTTGGAAGATATTATATTGCTGCCTTATATGGAGTTGAGTAATGTAAACGTTACCTTCTCCGACAATCAGACGGATATACGTCCTGCCAGAGTCGGATTCCGAGTGCTCGATAGCGGTAAAACGCTTGAAGTGCATATCGTGGATTTCGAGCCTGTCGATTTCTTGCAGGATACTTATGCCGATTGGGGAGACGAAATTGCTTATTTCTACCGAATGAGGTATCTTTTCACGAAGGTGGAAGAGTAAAAGGATTTTTCGAGTAGAGGGTGCATCGTCTTGTGTATGTGTTTAAATAAGAAGGTCGTGATACTGAAAAGTATCGCGACTTTTTTATAATGATAAAAATGCTATCGTTAAATGTAGGGTAAAAATCGATACTTTGGAGAAGGTTTGCGATGTTTCTAAAATATATCGATTGTTGTTTTATGCTTATTTTATTGTAACGGTTTTGATTAAAAAGGAATAAAATCATTGTTGTATGATATTATTCTAAAATTGGTATCTTTGTTTTCAATGTTTAACTTAACGATGTGGATTATGAAAATAATGAGGTATGTAACGGGGGTATTATTGTGCCTCGTGGGGTGTACTTTGTACGCTCAGGAAACAGATGAACTTCGGCAAGAGTTGAAGGCGTTGAGGACGGAGAACGGGAACCTGCGTCACCAAAACGATAAGTTGATGAAAAAAATGGATGATGTTCTGTGGTATAACGAGGTGGGGGATGTAGCCTATATCGATAAGGTTTTCGTGTGTGGTCCTCCCCGGGCGAATGTACAGAATCCGACTGAGATGGGAGCTAAAAATCCGTTGAAACTTTGGGCTTATGTCTTTATACCCAAAACGATAAATACGGATAAAAAATATCCTTTAATCGTTTTTGCCCATAGCGGAGTACATTCGGATTTTTCGACCTATTATGCCCATATCATACGGGAATTAATGGCGCAGGGATATATTGTGGTTGCTGCCGAATACAGGGGAAGTACAGGGTATGGGAAACAGACCTACGATCATATCGATTACGGCGGATTAGAGAATGAAGATGTGTACGAAAGCCGGAATCATATGATTGAGAATTACAGTTTCGTGGATAAAAACCGGATCGGGATAATCGGTTGGAGTCACGGAGGGATGATTACTCTGATGAATCTGTTTCAGCATCCGGATGCTTATGTGTGTGGGTTTGCAGGGGTTCCGGTCTCTGATATTGTCATGAGGATGGGGTATGCCAGTGATAGCTACCGAAAAATCTTTTCCGATAAGAACCATATCGGAAAAACGGCCAAAGACAATTTGGAAGAGTACAAGCGTCGTTCTCCTGTTTGGCATGCGGAAAAATTGCGTACTCCTTTATTGATACACACGAACACGAATGACGACGATGTGAGTGTATTGGAAGTGGAACATTTGATCCGGGCTCTGAAAGCCGAGGGAAAGAAATTCGAGTATCGAATATTCGAAGAGATTCCAGGCGGACACTCTTTTGATCGTATCGATACGAAACAATCTACTGAAATTCGGTATTCGATATACCAGTTTTTGGCGAAATATTTAAAACCGGAACATCCTTTTAAATCTCAGTCGGAGATGAGAAAGGCAGCGTATCGTTTTAATTGATAAAAACGGGGAAGTTTTCCCCGTTTTTACCATATATCCTCTGTTTCTTCCCGGCTAAAACAGTTCAAAGAGTAAATAGTGGTATGGTGGTATTTTTCTCCCGGTCGTAAAAGAGTCGAGGGAAAAGAGGGATGGTGCGGGCTGTCCGGAAGCATTTGTGTTTCCAGGGCAACGCCGGAAAATGCACCGTAATCTTTACCCTGTTTGCCTTTTTGTACTTGTAAATGTTTGCCCGTGTATACTTGTAGACCGGGATAATCTGAGAGTATCGTTAGCAGTATACCTGTCCGGGGAGAACTAAGTTCTGCCATTAATTGGATAGAGCCTAAATCGGGAAATAGATAACAATCGTCTAAACCGTCTTTTTCAATAATATCCGAAAGCCGTTTCGGAAAATGAAACGTGTGATCTCTATCCGCGGTTAGAATATTTCCCGTAGGGATGAGTTCCAGGTTGGTCTCCAGTAAGCGATTGGAGTATAATTGAAGTTCCAGTCCCGCAATGGTTTCCTGCTCCGGATTCAGGTTAAAATAGGGATGGTGGGTGATATTTACAAACGTGTCCCGGTCGGTCGTGGCATCATACGTTATTTTCAACATGTTGTTGACCAGTATATACTGAACGGTGACCTCCAATTTACCGGGAAAACCTCCTTCTCCGTCGTTACTGGTATAACGTAGAATTAAGTGATGGTCGTCGATTTGTTCCCCGTCCCAATATTGACGATCAAATCCTGCCGATCCGCCGTGCAGACAATTGTTACGGTCGTTTTTTTCTAAAGAGAAGATTTGCCCGTTCAATGTGATTTCTCCTTTATGGATCCGGTTAGCGTAACGGCCGATCGTGGCTCCGAGATAAGGATAATCATTCAGATAAGCGGGAGATACGTATTGCTCCGGATCATCGAATCCCAGAACGATATCGACTAATTTCCAATTGCAGTCACGCGTGTATATGTTTTTTATGATGCCACCGTAATTACAGATGTGAACCTCAATATTCTCGTTCTTTAAAATATATTCTTTGATTTGCATAATCGGTTCTTGTTTTGGTTGTGGTAAAATTAAAGAAAATAGTTTTTTGTTGTTATGAATAGACATTTTTAATATCTTTCGTGCTATAAGAAAATAGAATATAAAGTATTAAAAAAGAGTCATATGAGTCAAAAATTGAATTATAAATTACAGATGGACATTCAGTACGATTATCTTGAAAAAATAAATGTCCCGGAAATCGTGAAAAATTGTACCGATAAATGGTTTAATCAATCCTTGTGTAATGTAAACTCTTCCGTGTTCAGATTAGGTATTTTTGAAGGAGAATTTCATATGCATAAACATGATCATGACGATGAGTTGTTTTTTGTTATCGATGGTAGTATTGTTTTGGAAACGGAGAAGGGTACTTTTGAATTGGGACAATATGAAGGAGTATGTGTTCCCAAAGGGGTTATGCACAGGCCTATTGCTAAAAATAAAGCTATTGTGCTTATGATCGAGAATACGGGTATTGATCCTATTGGGGACGATTGAGTGTACGGATGAGGTACTGATGGCGTAATCATCGATTTGCTTCCTTTAATGGAATGAATGTGCACGGGGGTGTTCAAATATTTGTTTATTGTTCATACTTCTTTGTGAAAATAATATTTTATAAATATATTTGTAAAATATACATACGCGTAAGGAAAGATAATGAGCTGGAATATGTCTGATGTTAATATTCAATCCGAAGAATTTATAAAAGGATTAGTCCATAGGGAGCCGCGGTCTTTCCGATGTTTATTCTATTTTTTTCACAAACGCTTGTGCCTTTTTGCCTTGAAGATCGTAAAAGATTCCTGTGAGGCGGAAGACATTGTTCAGGATGTTTTTTTGGCTTTTTGGAAAACGGATATCGTAAAATTTCCGAATCTAAAAACGATTCGAATTTTTTTGTACAATAGCGTTCAGAACCGTTGTTTGAATTATCTCCGGGATCGGGAAATTCAGGAACGGAATTATAAAAAATTAGGTCGGCAAGAGTGGGATGAAGATTATATTCTTTGTCAACAGATCCGGGCCGATGTCGTGGCTGAAATTTTCGATGCCATTAACGAATTACCGGAAAAGTGCAGGGAGATCTTTACCTTGTCTTATATTAAAGAGTTGCCGGATAAGGAGATTGCCGAGTTGTTGCAAATCAGCCCGAATACGATTAAGACCCAAAAACAACGGGCCAAAACTTTTCTGCGTACCCGTCTTGGAGATGTTTTTGTGTATGTTACGATGTTTTTTCCGGGTTTTTAACGTTATATTTTTAGGAACAGGTATCTAAAAGAAATGCTTTCTTCTCGGTAAACAAAACGGGAACATTTGATTTTTAGATTATCTTTGTCGCCCTGACTTCAAATTTAAACCGATTATGCGATTTACCAACCGACAGATTTTACATATAGCAGGCCCGATACTGATCAGTGTGTTAATGGAACACTTGATCGGAATGACGGATACGGCCTTTTTGGGGCGTGTCGGTGAAATCGAGTTAGGGGCTTCCGCGTTGGCAGGAGTCTATTACTTAGCGATCTTCATGCTCGGGTTCGGATTTAGTACGGGGGTTCAGATTTTGATCGGCAGGCGGAACGGAGAGGGTAATTATGCTTCAATCGGATCTATTTTTAATCAAGGATTGTTGTTTCAGCTTTTTTGGGCGACGTTGATTTTTTCTATTTCCAGAATTTGTTCGGCTCCGGTACTCGATGCCATCATAGACTCTCCTAAAGTATACGAGGCTACCCTTAGTTACCTGAACTGGAGAGTGTACGGCTTCTTTTTTTCGTTTGCGGCATTGATATTCAGGGCATTCTATATCGGAATTGCGGATACGCGTACGCTTACGGCCAACTCTTTGGTCATGGTCGGAACGAATATCGTGTTGAATTACATGTTGATTTTCGGTAAATTCGGTTTTCCGGCATTGGGTATCGCGGGAGCAGCGATCGCTTCCGTGATAGCTGAAATGGTCTCTTTGCTTTTCTTTGTCTTTTACACGGGAATTAGGGTAGACCGGAATAAATATAATTTATATCGTTTCCGGCGTTTCGAAAGGCAATTACTCGGCCGTATATTGAATATTTCCGTATGGACCATGATGCAGGCATTTATATCCATTAGTACCTGGTTTTTATTTTTTATTGCCGTCGAACATTTGGGGGAGCGTCCGTTGGCTATTACCAATGTACTTCGTAATATATCCTCTCTGTTTTTTATTATTGTCAGTGCTTTTGCTACCACGGCTTCTTCGTTGGTCAGTAATTTATTAGGATCGGGGGAGCAACACCGGGTGATGGAGACTTTTAAAAAGGTGAGCCGACTTTGTTATATGTTTATTCTTCCTCTGGTCTTGTTAATGGCTTTGTTTCCGACACCGATCATGAGGATATACACGGATAATTCCTCTCTGATCGAAGCGGCGGTTCCTTCTTTTTACGTGATGATATTCGTTTATCTGATCAGTGTTCCGGCCAATATCCTTTTCAATATGGTCTCTGGGACCGGCAACACCCGTCCGGCTTTGTACATGGAACTGATTTCTCTTCTCTTTTACGTATCGTCGGTCGTTTATATTGTTATCTATCGGAAAGCGGATATTGCCGTCTGCTGGACGACGGAATACATATACCTGCTGTCGATGGGAAGTTTAGCTTACTGGTATATGAAGAAAGGAAGTTGGAAGAATAAAGAGATTTGAATATTAGAACGTTTTGTTCTTCCTAAAACGGGAGGTATTTTAAGATATTGAAAAATAAATAGAAATAAAACGATATTTATAGTGTCCGTTTCATTTATTGTGTTACCTTTGACACGTATTTGAGAAGAAATAGTTTTTGTATTCGAATTCCTGCCCGGCAGTAAATGTTATTGTTAAGTAGACTTCCTTTCAATTTTTTTTTCGTCCTCATTTATTTATTATTAATCTTAAGTTTATTTATAATGAACATTTACATTTCAAATTTGAGTTACGGTATAAATGATACCGATTTAAATCAGCTATTCGCAGAGTACGGAGGCATTTCGTCCGCAAAAGTAATTATGGACCGGGAAACCGGTCGTTCAAGAGGTTTCGGTTTCGTAGAAATGAATGACGATGCTGAAGGTCAAAAAGCTATTGATGCATTGAATCAGGCTGAATACGACGGCAAAGTAATCAACGTGGCTGTTGCAAAGCCTCGTGTTGAAAGAGGTAATAACGGTGGCGGATATAATTCCAATCGCGGAGGTTATAACTCGAACAGGAGATATTGATCCGTATTTCGGAAAGTAGAAAAATTTTCCGAGTCCGATTTAAAATAATGTAAATGGACTGTCTAACAAGTTTTAGGCAGTCCTTTTTTTTGATTAGAAAAAAAAGACATTCTTGTTGAATTAGAGGCAATTATCCATAAACGAAAGAAATAAACGTTTATTCTCTTCGGATTTGCCAATCCATTCCCAATATCGTTATCTGCTCCGGAGTTACTTTTCAGGTAATAAACACCACGATGGTATCCGCTATTTTTAAACTCTTCTCCATGTTTCTCCTTGTTTTTGTATCTTATAAACACATGGGCGAATAAAAAGGGGTAAAGGAATTTCTGGGAAAATAAAAAAAAGTTGAGTTTTTTCTTCATTACTATGATTTGTTGTAAAAAAATAATTATATATATTTGTAAATGTAAACAAAACAAATATCTTTGCAAAAAATACGTCTAATATTGATATTTGAATTAAGAAAACTATGAAAAAGATTAGAAAAAACGTTTTGAAATCATTCTTGTTCATCAGTTTAGGCTTCTGTCACGACAATCACATTTTAAAAAGTAATTCTAATTGAAATAAAATATCAAGAAATACTTAATATTTTGATTATTCAGGATTTAAATTTACAATTATGGAAATGACAACCCTAAAAACCGCTATCGCTTACGAGATCAAGTTAGTAAAAAGAAGCTGGTTATTTAATCTATTTGTCTTCGGGGCATTGGGATATATAGTAGGTGACAGTTTTCTGGATAACTTTGTGATGAAGTATATTTCATGGGATAAATTTATATTTGCGTCTTCCTTTCCTCTACACGGGTTTTACTTTTTAAACCTGTTTCAATCGGTAATTGTTGTCTTTATCGCCTGCGATATCCAAAGGAAGCGGAAAAAAGCCGAAACCCGGGAGGTTCTTTACGCCCGGCCTATCGGTAACGGGCAGGCTTTTGTCGGGGAATTTTTAGGTGTTTTTATCCCGTTCGCGGTAATAGACATGCTGTTCTTGTGTGTCTCCATGTCGATCAATCTATTTATTCCAAATTCCCCTGTTAATTTGTGGGTAAATCTTTTCTATCTTTTCACGCACGTGCTGCCCACGTTTGTTTTTATCACCGGGCTATCCTTGCTTTTGAACAAGTTGATAAAACACCCTTTTATTAGTTGGCTTATCCTCGTGGCCTTTCTCTATTTTGCGTACGCTTATTTGGAAACACCTTTTCACGGGATACTGGATTTCCGGGGCAGTCAGCTTCCGAACGCTTTTTCCAGTATAGCCGGATTCATGAATCTTTCGGATTACTTGCTCCAGCGAATCGCTTTCTTGTTGGTGGGAGTAAGTTTTCTTTATTTTAACGTTTTGTCTACGAAGAGGTATCCTGGCGTCCCCGGTCGAAAACGCTATTTACTCGTTCCGGCCTCCCTGTTTTCGGTACTTGCCATAGGGCTCGGGATCATCTACGTTGAAAAGTTCCAAACCCGCCTGAAAAACAGGATCGAGTATCGTGAGACCTTTGTAAAATACGATGAATACCCCAAGGCACGCGTACTCGCTCACGATATCACGTACCGCCCCGGGGAAGATAAATTCTCGGCAACAAGCCGGATGAGGGTACAGAACCGGAAAAGAGTAAAAATGGAGCAGTTTTTACTCTTTTTAAACCCGGGATTAAAGATCGACAAGATCGAATCTGACGGGCAGAGTCTTCCCTTTCACAGGGATCACCAGGTAATTATCGTCGAACATCCCTTGGCTCCCGGGGAGAATACCGAACTGAAGATAGAATACGAGGGGATGATCGACGAGGATATTTATCAGGTAAATATTGATAACGATGCATTCTTTTCTCCCCGTACCGAATCAGGAGGAGAAAATTACGGTAAACGCACGGCTTTTGTCTCTAATCAATACACTTTACTCGTGCCGCAATTGATGTGGTACCCGATGGCGGTAGCCCCGGTCGAGTTACAGGCATCCCGAGAGACTGATTTCACGGACTATACCCTTCGTGTTAAAAAACCGGGTGAAATGACGGTTATATCTCAAGGTGTACCCACGAGGGGAGGGGATGAAATTACGTTTAACAATTTGCAAAACCTGACCGGGTTAACCCTTTGTATCGGGAAATACGAGAAAAGGGCGATTACTGTCGATTCTCTTACCGTCGAGTTTTATACTTACCCGGGGAATGATTTTTATCTGAGCTATTTCGATGAATGGGAAGCCCTGAAAAAAGATAACCCGGACCGGGAAAAAAAGTTAATGGAAATAGTCAATCAATGTAAAAATAAAATTGAGGAGGGGAAGCCTAACCCTTATCCCTTTAACTATTTCAAGCTGATCGAGGTTCCATCATCTTTCTATTTTCTAAGTTCGACTTCGTTTAGTGATAACATTCAACCGGAAATAGCACTTTTTCAGGAACGTTTATACTGGGTAGAGAATACACATCCCGGTACTTATTCCAAGTTTGCTAACCAAGACAGGAGTGTACAGGAATTTATGCTGAGCTACAAGATTCCTTTTTTATTGGACAGGATGAATATGGGGCACATTTTTTCGGATTACAACAGTAGTATCACGTCCGATAGGTATCAGGGTATAGACTTGATATTCAATAAAATGAAAAGCCTGAAAGAACTTAGGGATGAGGTGAGCCCGAAAATCTTGAATCGTATCGCGGAAAAAGGATTAAAAGGAGTCATGGCGGAAGGATACAGCAAAGAACAAAGCATTGTCATTCATTTAAAAGTTTCTCATTTATTGGGTTATCTCACAACGATTACCACCTGGGAGTCTTTAAGCCGTTTTATGCTGGATTTTAACGCCCGTACTCGTTTCAGGGAGGTTGACTTCGACTCGTTCCTCGAGGGGTTCGAGCAGCGTTTCGGGCAGGATATTAAGCCCTATATGGACGAGTGGTACGTGAGCCACCAGATTCCCCTGTTAACGATAAAAGATCTCTCCTATAAAACAACAGAAGAGATGCAAATCATCGATTTCAAGGTAGGTAATTTCAGCGAAACGGATGGTATCGTTTCGATTGTTACGCCTAGTGAAGGTCGCATTGGGGGTAGTGCGATCAGGTATTGCCGGAGTTACGTGATCAAGCCCGGGGAGTGCAAACGAATCATCGTACATGAAGACATAGAGTATTCCCTGCAATTGACCACTAATTTTTCGGGCAATTTGCCGAAAGATATTTCATTCGATAATGAAGATTCTTCCTTATCGGGTCCCGTACCTAAAGAAGGAGTCAATTTGATAGAGAAAAGTCAATTCTATCCCCCGGGGGAGATTATCGTTGACAACGAGGACGAGAACTTCCACTTGATTGATTCGTCAAACAATCGAAAGCGGTTGGTCGATCTGGTCAAAAAAGAAGAGGGCAAGCAGGAATACGTTCCTTTGTACCGTATTAAAGCTAACGCATGGAGTCTTTCTTTATCGCAGGGACTATTCGGCGAGCGTATTCGTAGCGCTTTTATAAAAAAATCCGGCACGGGAAAGTTTAAGGCCGAATGGACGGTAAACCTACCGAAGGCAGGGATGTACGAGATATTTATCCATCGACCTCATCTTATTGTATATGGCGAGAGTAAAGGTGCAACCGATTATCCGGGAATGAAAAACTACTATACTGTCTACACTCCAAAGAAAAAAGAGGAAGTTATCTTAGAAGTTCAAGAAGGAGATTGGAAACGATTTGCATTCACCCTACCGTCAGAAAAAACATGGGTGTCACTAGGCAGGTTCGCCCTGCCGGCAGGAGAATCCCGTGTCGTGTTGGACGACCGGGGAGTGGCTCCCGTTGTAGATGAAGCATATGGTGATCAATATTTTACTCAGTTAGTGGTGGCCGATGCTGTTAAATGGGTACAAATTAAATAATGATGAAAACCTAATACTATGAAGTGAACAAAATCGCATGAGCAAGATAGAGGTGTTTTTGTTATATTCGCAGAGGTCACGTGATTACCATTATTTGATATAGTGTGATGGCTATTTTTCTTATTTTTGTCTGGAAAATTAAATTTTTTGATCGGGGTTTTAAATTTCAATTAAATACAAATCTCTCTTTTTTTGTAGTATTGGATTTTGATCTTCTTCACTAAAATAGTCATCAATTGCTTGTTTTATTTATAAATATTATTTATTCGTTTAAATAATAAAAAATACTTGTAATTATAAATAAAATAATTCATTTTGTAAATGATGTATTAAATTATTTACTTTAAAAATAATAAGACTATGAAAAAGATTAGAAAAAACATCTTAAAGTTATTTTTATTTATCTGTTTAGGTTTAACCATTACGACAATTGCGATTGCTGCGGCTTTGGATCCTCCTGGTCGCCCTGGGCAGCCTCTAATTATTGATTATTGGAAAACTGGATGCACGATAGAATACACGGCACCCAAATATAATGGAGGGTCACCGATCACGGGTTATACTACTGAAAGTCGATATAAGGACGAAGATAAATGGGTAGACAGGGGAACGGTTAAGCAGCTTAGGCGTGACATTGATGACATGCGGGAAGGAGCTGTTGCAGTATTTCGCGTTTTTGCTAGAAATAAAGCAGGAGTTAGTGCACCGTCAGAAGAAAGCCCAGAGGTGACCTTTAAAAGTCGAATTCCTGGGCAATAGAATACCATGAAATAAAAAATCCCGAATGACCATGACGTTGAGTTATTCAGGATTTTTTTCTTGTGGAAGTTAAATGGCCCTGTAAAAACCATTCGTAAAGGTTAAGTCATTTTATACAAATAAAATATCCGAGAATTGACGTCCGTATCCTTGTATAAGATTTTTATATGTTGAGAAACATTTCTGTTTTTGTAATGCTTTTTTTTATTTATATCGTTATCTTGTACTAAAAATAAATTACAAAAAACAAAATCTGCAAATATGGAAATGACGAATCTAAAAACCGCTATATCTTACGAGAGCAAGTTGGTAAAAAGAAACTGGTTGTTTTACCTTTTTATCTTCGGAGTATTATGTATATTAGGTATCATCTTCCCCTTGAGTATTCATGAGGGTATGTGGAGTGACGTCGTATTTGCGTCTTCCATGCCTTTAAGTGGGATTTACTTTTTGAACTTGTTTCAACCGGTAATCATTGTCTTTATTACCTGTGATATCCAGAGAAAGCGGAAAAAAGCCGAAACCCGGGAGGTTCTTTCCACCCGGCCTATCGGTAACGGCCAATCTTTCCTCGGAGAATTTTTAGGTGTTCTTCTCCCGTTTCTGGTAATCAATGTCGTCTTCATGATTATCTCCATATTAATCAATATATTCGTCCCGAATTCTCCTGTTGACTTGTGGGTAAATCTTTTCTATTTCCTCACGCACACGTTACCCACGCTTGTTTTTATCATCGGATTGTCCTTGCTGGTAAACAAGTTAGTCAGGCACTCTTTTGTCAGTTGGGTTATTCTGGTAGCCTTTCTCTATTTCGCGTACGCTTACTTGGAAACACCTCTTCACGGGATATTAGATTTCCGGGGACATTCGCTTCCGAACTCTTTTTCCAGCATGGTCGGACACGTGCATCTCGCGTATTATCTGCTCCATCGGGGCGTTTTCTTGCTATTAGGAGTAAGTTTTCTCTATTTTGGCATTTTGCTTACGAAGAGGTATCCCGGTGTCCCCGGCCGGAGACGCTATTTAATTGTTCCCGCCTCCTATTGCGCATCATACCGATGGTTTTATAAAAGCTCCGCCGCTTTCTTTCGGTTGCAATTTCACCCAGGAACAGATGACAGGTATTGTGTCTTGTACCAATACTTATCATCTGTTTTGTATTTCAGAGGTTTGTATCGAGGATATGGAAGCTCTCTTTTCCTGTAAAGAGGGCTTTCATATTCGGGTGAATAATCTTCGTCATGTGGTTATCCTTTTCGATGCGCTTCTCGAAAACTCATTCATCCAATTTCGCTGGCAGTCCGTTCTGGACAAAGGGCGGTTCCTGCAATCCAAGGACGGCACACGGTTCATTTCCGCTTCCAATCTTTCATCGGCACTTTCCGCTGTCAGAAATAACAAGACATCGGTCATCTGCGGAATAAAAAGAGCCATCAAGGAATTGAAAATATAGAAGCGAAAATTTTCTCAAATGAGAATGATATAAATACATAAAAGCACTATGTCTGTATTGGCCAGACATAGTGCTTTTGCATGCCTTCTGAAACTTACGAGATTGGAATATGAATGAGTTGAACAGGTTTTACCAATCGTTAATGCAGGATATTGTTTCCATGTACTCCGAAGATGAGGATGGTAATATACAGGAGTAGGTATTTACTTGAATCTGTGAGGAGATGTTGTCCGAAGCTAATGAAATAAATGCTGAAATATATAGATACTGCCGTTTTTATGGTTTAACTGAAGACAAAATCACCTTCATCGAATCAATGATAAAATCAATGTAGAAGTTAACGAGGGCAAGAGTGCGAGACTTGCCCTCGTTAAAAACTCACTTTTCTTTTCGCACACCTTTAAACGGTGTTCCGTCTTGTTTGACATCCATAAACCGTCCAGTATCTTTATCCCTTTTTACCCATTGTTCTGTTTTGGAATTAAAAACCTGTGAACGATTTTTCACTGCGCCATTACGATGCCCGTCTCCTTACGGTGGATTTGTTGCCATAACCTTTTTGTCTTTATAGTTGTTCTATGATTTTTTGCATTGCCTCACTACCCTTTGTTAATAGATTCTTTGCAGCCTCTTTGGTATTCAAATTTTCAATACTTAATCCCACATAGGCTAAAGATTGTTTCTCATTGTCTTTGGTGATTTTCGCACCATTATGATGAGCAAGTGAGAGTATTGAACGTAGTGTCCTTTCGTTTTTTAAGAAGGTATTGAATTCTGTATCATCAATTTTAAGATGCTCAAATAATCTATGTAAGTATGCAATAGATGCCCCTTTCTTTTCTTCTTCTGTAGGATTAAGGATGTTTTTATAGAGTTCTGCCTTATTTAAACTATCATAAAACATCAATCCGATTTGTTGAAGTAACGGACTGAGTGCAAAATAATCATTATCCTGCAAAAGATTAATTTTGTCAGGTATTTCGCTCTGAGCATGATTCAGAGAATTGATAAGCGGAAATTTATACTTATCTTCCCACTTGCTTAATAAATTTTTGTATGTGTCCCTGAAAACGAAATCAATTGATTCAGCAGAAGAATTCCAATTGCCTTGAATCATTGTTTCTTGAAAATGCCTGCTAAAACTGCGGCCGTCAGGAGCGATGTTGTAACCCTTCCAAACATTTTGTTCTCTATAGGGGAGATTTAAAACATCTTTTAGAAAGGCAACAATATAATTCTCGTTTTCGTTGTCGCAACGGATAGAGAAACTTGGTGTAGTGATTCCAAGTGGTTCAATCACATATTTTTCGCGTCCCATATAGAGAGCATGTAATTTCTTATCAAAGAAAATTGGAGTATATGGGAAGGTTTTTTCATCAGAAAATAACTCTAACCCATTCTCATCTGTCGCAATAATATATTGACTGTTCATAGATTTCATGTATTCTTTAAGTGGTGTGTGCTTAAAGACAGACTTTCCATTGAACCAATTACGCATATTGGTAAAACACGGATTTACCATAATATTGTAATGCTGTAATGCTGTCCGACTTATGTCTTCACCTCTTTCAGAAGTACATTTATATTTAAAAGTTGGAGAGTAATCATTAAAATTATATTCAATTTCTGATTGACAGTGGCAGATTAAATCCATTCCCTTCGCTGCCATAAATTCAGTAAGGTGTCTGTTAAGTATTCTTGCGGAAGTGTCTGTGATTTCACAAACAAGAATGTCGTTATCATCAAAAAACTGAGTTGCGTTCCCCTTATGTACTTCATATAAATTATGGTAAAAAACAAGTTCTTCTGCAATTCTAATCTGAATGAATCGTTCAGGCCCATTTTTGAAGTCACGAATTATTGTCAATGGTTCAAAACCATCATGTGCAAAAGGTTTATATACACATCCATTGATTAAGGCACTTCGCACATTGTCTGGAATATCCAACATGTATGATGATAGCGCATCAATTGCCTTAGATGGAGTTGCCAAATAGCACCAGTACTTATAGTAAATATCAATTGCTCCGTCTTTGTAATGTTGCTTCTTGTATAACCACACCCAATCATTTTCTAAGAAATGATTGGATAATAGTTTAATATGCTGTTGGTGTTCAAATTCTTCTTGTGTCATATTTTGAAGTTATAGTTTAGCAAGTAGTTCTATGACCTTATGAATCTCCGAGTATGCCATCAAATTTCCGGTGATTCTTGGCAAAGTTGGCACAACCTTTCTAAATTAGAGACAGCCCTTTCCAAATCACCATTCTCTGTAAGATATTTGTAGAGATTGGTGCGTATGAAATATCGCTTCGTCTTTTCATACCCCGGCATATATTTTTGTAATTTAGGAAGCAGTTGCTCGTAACTCTCATATCGCCGACAAACGACATTAGGCAGGAAGTGAAGTAAAAACCAAAACTCCGTACATGGGTTCGTCTCAACAAATATCACTTTTCCGGCATACTTCTTGGCTCCATACTTTCTCTTTGCCCGCTGATACAACTGCATTTCAGATGGAAATTGAAAAAGCCGATCCATATCAAACAGACAAACGATAAAATCATATTGCTTGCCCAAGTATGATTCTACCAGCTTCAGAATATGATTGATGTCGCTGTGTTGCGGAAAATCAGGAGCGACCTTGAAGGGATAGCGACACGCAATCCTCAGAGAATCGAAATAAAACCATTCGGTTTCTCCCTCGCCTATGATCGCTATACTTTTTGTTACTGTTCGCCCCATGTCATTCGTCGTTTAAATTGATGTACTGGCTGCCAAGGAACGGTAATTTTACTAATTTCCCCTGCTTGTAGGCGTTATATGGAGAGAGATTCTTATGTAGTCCCAAAGAGGATAGACGCACTATTTTAGTTTCGCCAAGTTCATCTTTGTCAGTAAACCATATCGTATCACGGCGAATGAAATCCTCATTAAGAAGATTAATGTCGTGTGTTGTCAGCAGCATCTGTGATGTCCCTTCACTATTCGCTAAGAAGACTTTTATGAAATAAGCCAGCAACTCATAATGAATGCTTGTTTCGACTTCATCAATAGGTACAAACCGATTGGTCTTTAACAAGAAATTCAGAATCACAGCCAAACCCATAAATCGCATAGTGCCGTTGGATTCGTATTCTTCCGATAAATCATACAAACTATCTCCGGCTTTGTGTTTGAATGTTAGTTCGGTATTTGTGATTTTACCCTTCCGGAGCATTTCGGCTTTTGCATCATTATCAATAGGGGCATTCTGTATCAGTTGTTCCAATTCCGGAGTAATCAACTCTTCCTCTTCGTGCAGGACAACATCTTCTATGTTGAAATCAGAGGCTTTCAGGAAGTTCAAGATAAATTTTTTCAAATCTCCATTCTCATCCTTGTCCAGGTGGGATTTTACATATCCCGAGAGCAACATCCCGGGAGCCAATATGTCCTTCACCTGCTTGGCAAAATAATCGTAAACGTCATTCAGTTTAGTCCGTTCCACATTGCTTTTACCAAATGCGGCAAGCACACTACAATTGTTGATAGTGTTACCGGAAATCACATCTTGGCTCTTTTTCGTCAGTTTCAGATTGCCTCCAAAATCTATAGCTGTGGAATCCGTTGCAGTATCATAACTGCGGCTATACAACTTTGTAGGACGAATAGAGTCATAAACAACCAATGTCTCAGAATGAATATATTTTGCATCCAACTCAAAACTGAGGATATACTTCGACTGATTGATATAAAATATCATTGACATCTTCGTCGTTTTATTCCTTGAAGTGTCATCCAGCATAAAGGGAACAACCCCAGTTTTATCATTTCTGTCTTTGGGCATCCGTAGCACAAGCATCTTGAAAAATTCGATAGCATTCAAGATATTTGTTTTGCCGGAAGCATTGGCACCATAGATGATTCCAACTTTCAGCAACCTTATCCCATCTTTAACCTCATACGAATACTCATCAGACATAAAAGTGTCTGTTGATGGCTCAAAACTAATTTTTTGAGGAGACTTTATCGAGAAAAAATTTTCAATGGTGAATTCTGCTATCATAATCGTTGAATTTATCGTTGTACTTTGCAAAGATACAAATAAAATTCCACAATGTGAATTATAATCTGAATTATCGTAGTAAAACTACGAAATATTGATATAAAATACACTTATAAATACTTGTCAGGTCTGTATCTTACACGATATGACCACCTGATCCAGAAATTTTCCAATGCACTGATAAAGTTGGAACGCCGTGTCCATCCAAGGCATTTCATTGATGAATATGGCTTTTTCGGGAAACGAGTTTGCCTGGTATACAATGATCTTTTTTGCAAAGCCAAATTTTGCCCATAAAATTATTGGTTCGAGATACTACTTTATCGGCGTGATTTAATTGGTAAAAGTAGTATCTTGCTATATTGAACGCATCCGAATAGATGCATCCGCTCTCCAGATGGTTCACGGCAAATGAACGAAGGTTACCTGCTATGATTCTCAAAAAAATGGGAACAAGGTTGTATAATGGAGATTATTATATTCCTATCTCAATGTAAGTACCTTGTCATTTCACGGAAAACAAATAGGCATGTCTGTTGTCCACGAAATTCTTTTCGGGGGAGCCTAATACCCCGACTGACATTTATCATCGGGAGTGTTGTCCATACAAGCAGCAAGCTGGAACATGAAAGATTATCCGCAACAACATAAAAGATAGTATGGCAAATGAGAACAGCATATTGAAAGATATTTCTATAGTAGGTCAAGAGGCTTTATCTTCACTTTTATGGGAAGGTCATTTTGTTTTTGCCGTGAATTTAGCTATGTTTTCATTTTTGTAAGTTCCTCGAAACTCTATCAAGGTCAACTCTTAGGGCACATGAATATCTTGGGGAGGGAAACAAAAATGCAGCGAAAAGAGAAAATATCCAATGAACCTTTCTTCCCTTTTGGCTGTATATTTTGCGAGTGGTCAGATTGTGGAAATGCATTGAAAATTCAGTTTAGTTTGTGCATTAGCCTTATATATGCTAAATCAAAGTAAACTATATTTAGGTAGGCATATTTGCCTTTCCATATGCCTATGGTTTTATAGAAGCTACCACCTTTGCGGAAAATACAAGTTTCAATGAAGATGTAAGGCAGAGACCACAGCCCGTCTTTTTTTCTTTTGGCTGCAATAATTCATCAATGAAACACCGAACGGCATTCTTCGGATAAGAGGTCGATAATCGGAAAACTGCCTTGAAAAGCACTTTGAATGCGACCAAGTGCAAGGGATGAAACTAAGTGAAATACGAAAAACCGAGAATAGCTTAAATTATTGATTTTGTTTCTATATTGTTCCTTTAACAAGATATGCAAAATGTTATTTTATTGATATACAGGATATAATCTTTATCCATTGTAACATTTTCCAGTTTTTATATTTTAATGTTAACTATTTCCTTTTATCTTAATTTATTTATAAATATTTTTATTTTAAAAATTAAAATAATTTGCAAATATAAAGCAAATGTATAATTTTGCATATGATATATTTAATTATTAATATATAAATTAATAAAATCATAAAAAAGATAAGAAAAAACATTTTGAAGTTATTCTTGTTCGTCTGTTTTGGCTTGGCTGTTGCTACAATTGCATTTGCTAGTACGAGAAATCCTATTGATCCCCCTGATCGTCCGGGAACGCCTATGGTTATTGATAAAAATAAAAATGGATGTGCAATAGAATACACGAAGCCTAAAAAGGATGGAGGATCGCCAATAACAGGTTATATTATTGAGTATAGAGACGGATTCTGGTCTCGTTGGGAGATCAAAGGAATATCTACGACACTTCGATATACTGCTGTGGATTTGATAGAAGGACATAAGTATAGTTTTCGTGTTAAAGCTGTAAATGCAGCTGGTCCGAGCGAGCCTTCGGAGCCTAGCGATTATGAAACAATAAAAGATCGATAGTAGTTCTAATAAAATACGAAGAAATAAAAAAAATCCCGGATAATTCAATGTCATGATTATTCGGGATTTTTTTTGTAAAATCAAATGTGATTGTAAGATGTATTTTTTCGTTGTCATTTGACAAAACAAAATGTTGTATAGATAAGGTCTGATCATTATTTTTTTGAAAAGACCATTCATTTACAGTTTCTTTTACTATTTTATCCTTAAATATAGCGTGAGACGCTCTTCGGTATATTCGCAGAATTACATGGAGTTATCATCGTTTGATATGCTGTAATGGCCTTTTTTTTCTATTGGGTAACTCGAACTTTTTGATCGGGTTTAAATTCCGGCCGAACACGAATATCACCTTTATCCATAGTCCTGAATTTTATTTTTTTTACGAAAATGCCCATCAACCGTACTATTCCTGCTCAAAAAAAGAGATGTCAATTAAAAGCAATTAAAATTGAGTTTTTTTGTTACAACTGTAATCCATTGTGAAAATAATAATGATAATTATTTGCCAATATAAACAAAACAACTATTTTTGTAAAAAAGAGTCTAATATTGACATTTAAATTAAGAAAGTTATGAAAAAGATTAGAAAAAACGTTTTGAAGCGATTTTTATTTGTCTGTTTAGGCTTGGCCTTTACAACAATGGTAGTTGCAACTGTAGTTCTTGAACCTCCCGGTCCCCCGAGAGATCCCGAGATAGCTGATAAAACGCCTACATCATGTAAAATATCATACAAAAAACCTTTGCGTGACGGTGGATCAAAAATAGCTTTATATCGTATTGAAAGTAAGTATAGTTATTCTGATAGGTGGGAAAAAAGAGGAGGAACTAAAGAGCTTAAACATACGGTTATCAATTTGACGCCAGGGTCTAAAGTGAAATTTCGTATTGCGGCTATAAATGGAGTTGGAGAAAGTGTGCCGGTAGAAACTGATGAGATACAACTGCCAAAGTAACACTAATTGTAATATAATAACGATAATAAAAAATCCCGGATAGTTATAATTGGGTTATACGGGATTTTTATTATAAAGGTAAAAATGGAACGGTAAAGTTTATTTGTAAAGATTAAGTTATTCTATGGTAAATAAATTATTTGAAAATAGCGGCCCTCATTTTCTCCCGAGATTTTTGTCCTCGAAAAATCGTCCTATTTTTAACATATCATGTATTGTGTAATGTTTTTTATTTATATACTTAACTTGTGTTAAGATAAACCTGTAATCATGGAAACGACACCCCTAAAAACCGCTATAGCTTACGAGAGCAAGTTAGTAAAAAGAAACTGGTTATTTTATCTCTTCGTCCTTGGGGCATTAGGCTATATTATAGGTGTTAGTCTCTTGGATAGTATGGTAATGCATCGCATTTCATGGGATAAATTTATATTCGCGTCTTCCTTTCCTCTACACGGGTTTTACTTTTTAAACCTGTTTCAATCGGTAATCGTTGCCTTTATCGCTTGCGATATCCAAAGGAAGCGGAAAAAAGCCGAAACCCGGGAGGTTCTTTCCGCCCGGCCTATCGGTAACGGGCAGGCTTTTGTCGGGGAATTTTTAGGTGTTTTTATCCCGTTCGCGGTAATAGACATGCTGTTCCTGTGTGTCTCCATGTCGATCAATCTATTTATTCCAAATTCCCCTGTTAATTTTTGGGTAAATCTTTTCTATTTTTTCACGCTCGCCTTACCGGCACTTGTTTTTATTACCGGGTTATCCTTATTCGTAAACAAGTTAGTCAGGCACTCTTTTGTCAGTTGGGTTATCCTGGTAGCTTTTCTCTATTTCGCGTACACCTACCTGATAACACCTCTTCACGGGATACTGGATTTTCGTGGAAATTCACTTCCGAGTTCTTTTTCCACCTTAGTCGGTTTTATGCATATGGAGAATTACCTGCTCCAGCGAGGTGCTATCCTGTTATTCGGAATAGGCCTGCTCTATTTTGCCGCTCTCCTCACGAAGAGACAACCCGGCATTCCCGGCTGGAAACGCTATTTAACTGTTCCCGCTTTCCTGTGTTTCGTACTTGTCCTGGGGCTCGGCGTTATATACGTTACCAACTTTCAAACCCGCCTGAAAAACAGGATCGGGTATCGCGAAGCCTTCGAGAAATATAATGAATACCCCACGGCACGCGTGAGCGAGCATGATATCACCTATCGGCCCGGGGGAGATAAATTTTCCGCAACGAGCCGGATGAAGGTCCAGAACCGGAAAAAAGCAAAAATGGAGCCGCTTCTGCTCTTTTTAAACCCGGGATTAAAGATCGACAAGATCGAATCCGGGGGGCAACGCCTTCCCTTTCGCAGGGATAGGCAGGTGATCGTCATCGAACGTCCCCTGGCTCCCGGGGAAAATATCGAGTTGGAGATCGCGTACGGGGGAACGATCGACGAGGATATATACCAGGTAAACATTCCGGATAATAAATTCTTTTCTACCTCCCCTTGGCCAGACAGGGAGAATTACGGCAGACATACGGCTTTCGTATCGGATAGATACACCTTGCTTCTGCCGCAAGTAATGTGGTACCCGACAGTGGTTCCTCCGGTCGAGTTACGGGCATCCAAGGAGAGCGATTTCACGGATTACATCCTCCGCGTCAAAAACCCGGGCGAGATGACCGTTTTATCTCAGGGAGAACCCACGAGGGGAGGGGATGAAATCACGTTTAACAATTTACAAAACCTGACCGGGTTAACCCTCTGTATCGGGAATTACGAGAAAAGGGCGATCACGGTCGATTCTCTTACCGTCGAGTTTTACACCTACCCGGGAAATGATTTCTACCTGAACTATTTCGATGAATGGGAACCACTGAAAAAAAATAACCCGGCCCGAGAGAAAAATTTAAAAGAGATTTTTTATGAATGTAAAAATGAAATCGAATACCGTACATCCATTCCTTACCCCTTTAAATACTTTAAACTGATCGAGGTTCCTTCCTCCTCCTATTTTTACACCACTTCGTTTCGCGATAACATCCAACCGGAGATGGCACTTTTCAGGGAACGATTGTGCGGAGAACAAGCAAGACATCCCGGTACTCTTTCCGCGGATCCTAATCAAGACGAGAGCGTTGAGGAACAAATTCTGAACCGCTACATGCCCGCTTTTCTTAGTAGGATAGGAATAGAAAACATTTTCTCGAATTACAATAGCAGCCTCACGTCCGACAGGTACCAGGGCATAGAATTGATATTCAGGAAAATGATAAACACGAAAGAGCTTGAATATGACGTGGATCCGAAAATGCTAAATCATTTCGCGGAAAAAGGACTGAAAGGAGTTATCACGGAAGGATACAGCAGGGAACAAAGTTCGGCCATTTCTTTAAAAGTGTCTCATTTATTGGGTTATCTTGCGACGATTACCACCTGGGACTCCTTGACCCGGTTTATGCAGGAATTTAACGAGCGTACCCGTTTCCGGGAAGTGGACTTCGACTCGTTCCTCGAGGAGTTCGAGCAGCGTTTCGGACAGAACATCAAGGGGTACATGGACGAGTGGTACACGAGTCGCCGGATCCCCCTGTTAAGAATAAAAGATCTGTCCCGCAAAACGACGGAAGAGATGCAAATCATCGATTTCAAGGTGGCCAATTTCAGCGAAACGGACGGTGTCGTTTCAATCCTTTTGTGTGATGATTACGGTTCGATAACCGGATATCGGAGTTACATCGTCAGACCCGGGGAATGTAAACGAATCGTCGTTCATGAAGACATAACAAATAACCTGCGATTGACGACTAATTTTTCTGGAAATTTGCCGAAAGACATTTTATTTGCTGACATAGACTCCCCACTCTCGGGGCTTGTGCCCAAAGAAGGAGTCACGCCGATCGATAGAAATGAATTCTATCCCCCGGGAGAGATCATCGTCGACAACAAGGACGAAAATTTCCAGTTGATCGATTCGGCAAACAATCGAAAACGGTTGACCGACTTGGTCAAAAAAGAAGCGAACGATCAGGAATACGTTCCCCTGTTTGCGGTTAAGGCTAACACGTGGAATTTTGTTTTATCAGAGGGGATACACGGCGACCATATTCGTGACGCTTTTGTAAAAAAAGCAGGCACGGGAAAGTTCAAAGCCGAGTGGGTGGCAAATCTCCCGGAGGCGGGAAAGTACGAGATATTTATCCATCGGCCTCATATACTTGCGTCTTGCGAGGAAAAGAACGCTACAACCGATTACCCGGGGATGAAAAACTACTATACCGTTTACACTCCAGCGGGAAAAGAGGAGGTCGTTTTGGAAGTTCCAGAAGGAAATCCCCGGCTGCATCTCTCGGCTGACCTAACCCTGCCGGAAGAAAGCGCTTGGGTATCGTTAGGCAGATTCACTCTGCCGGCGGGAGAATCCCGTGTCGTGCTGGATGACCGGGGAGTGGCTCACGTTCAGGATAAAACCTGGGGTGAATATTGTCAACTGATTATAGCCGATGCTGTCAAATGGGTACGAATTAAATAATTATGAGGACCTAATATCATGAAGTAAACCCTAAAAGTCGGACATTCTTAAGGTTTTTTATCATGAACAAAATCACGCGACTGGAACAGAAATATTTTTTCTATTCTTATCTTTAAGAAATACATGAGTGAATAAAAAGTGGTAAAAAAATCTCAACAGAATATAAGAAAGTAGACTTTGAAAAGAAAAATATTTTTAATGAGACCGCTCGGAATTTTTACTTTCCGGGCGGTTCCTTATGCACACAAAATTAAAACAGGGGCGATGGCCCGAATCTTTTTAGATTTTAATTTCTTGGGTTAAGCGTTTCAATTCAATCAGCATGGCCTGATAATGTTCTTTGGAATCCCGGTTCGGGGCCGTGTTTATAGCTTGTTTCAATAGTTTTTCTATCTTTAAAGCCGTTGCCCATAACGTGGTATTTGTCTCTTCGATGGTTTTCAGATCGATTTTTCTTTGCCACCTGTATCCCGGGGCGAATTTGTTTATCATCAATTCTTTGGCGATGGCTCCATGCCCTTGTCTTGCCTCTATCGGGCGTAGTTCATCGATATACCGGTTGGTGAATCCGCTTGCATCCAACCCGTAGAGGTAGATCTCTTCGAGTGAGGGTAAAAATGCCTCATCGGAGGTGAAACCTATGTTAAGCGTTTTTTTGTTTTTATCGGCTAAAGCGCTTGCCAGGGAGGTGATTATCGTTTTTTGCATGACCTTGTCTCCGGAAGTAACTTTTCGTCCTTTAATAGCGCTTTCCCAGATACCGTTGTACAGATCGTCGAAATATTCTCTTATCGTGTAAGGGTCTTTTGAAACGTGAGCAGATAATAACACGTTACCGCGGAAATTCCACAACATCTCGGCGCCGATGTTTTGGATTTGTCTGGAAATGGCTACACCTAAACCGACCTTATCGGTAATTGCTTTGTTATCCAGCCAACCGCAGGTTTTAATCTGATTTATGATCCACTTCAAAGCGGCGCGTTGAGTCTTTTTAGGTACCGATTCGAAACGTTTCCCCGGAGTTCCATCTTTTACTTCCGTGAGGTAGATGCCTCCCACGTTGTACATTACGTTATGTAAGTAACGGACGTATTGATTGGCGATCGAATTGTATAGTTTTGTCCGTTGAGCGACATCCGGGTCGTTCGTGATCCATTGGTTCAGGTGGGATAAAATGTATTTTAGGTTTTTAATCCCGTAATCTCCCGCTTTTATGGCATCATTACCCAAATCCTCTTCTATGGCTGTCGGGTCGAATCTGGCGTGAATTTGTTGTTTGCCATAGCGGTAAATAGGATCTCCGGCTTTTTCATCGACCCAACTTTCCAGTATTTTAGCCTCTTCACCGCTATTTTGGGCTTTCGGAAAATAGGAATATAACCATTTCACGGCATATTCGTCATATACTCCTAAATCGGGAGGGGAGAGAGAGACTCCTTTGTCCGTGGGTTGTGCCACGTAATTGTATCGGGCGTAATCCATGATAGAAGGGGTGGTTCCGTATTTGCGCGTGAAAGAAACGGAACGTAATGAATCCACGGGATAAGCGGAAGATGCGGCCATATTGTGCATAAAGCCGAGCGTGTGTCCTATTTCATGGGCCACCGCATAAGCGAGCGATTCGTTTATCACGTCATCGGGCATTTTGGGGGAGCGTACTCTCGGATCGATTTGTGCCGTCTGCGTGAAACGCCATTCATTGATTAAACGGATCAAATCGTTATAAATAATAACGGATGCATTGATGATCTCTCCGGTTGTCGGATCTACCCAGGAGGGTCCCATCGCGTTGGGCGTACTGGTCGGAATATAGCGAATACAGGAGTATTTCAGGTTATCCGGATCGAACTCGGGATCGTTTTTCGGAAAATCACGAACTTGCATCACGTTTTTAAAGCCTATTTTTTCGAAAGCCTTATTCCACCGTAATACGCCGTCTTTGATCGGTTGCCGCCAGGTTTCCGGGAAAGCATCATCCACATACCATACGATCGGTTTTACCGGTTCGACTAACTCCCCGCGTTCGAAAGCTGCTACGTCCGAAGGTTCCAAGCGCCACCGATTGGCAAACGAGATGGCCTGCATACCGTCTTCTCGGTCCGAAAGTAGTCTTTTTTCCGTTAAAAAAATTCCGACTCTGGCGTCCGAAATCCTGGGACGCATTTTGTCTTCCGGTAATAACAATAAGGAGCGGGTGGTATTCACCGTGAGCGGTTCGTTGGATAGTAAGGTGATTAGCCCTAACATGTTGATAGATACACTATAAGAGTATGATGTTTTGATTACCACGTTGTCGTCGAAAGCTTTGATCTCTCCCAATCTCGTTGTCCCGGTTTTGGGAGTTGCTATTATGGAGACAACGATGCTGCCTTTGGAAACGGGAGACATCTCCGCACCGGTAAATAAGGCAGTCATGTTTAAGACAACGGCAGAACTGTCGTTATTGTAGGCTTCGATTTTATAGGTATTGATAGTCGGGTCCATGAAGTTCCGGTCTTTCATCAGCTCTTCCCGAAGCTCGCTCGTGTTAAATCTGGTGGAGACGTTAATCCTTTTCATAAAGACAGTACTGTCTTCCAACGAAAATTTGATGTGCATGGGTGGTTTCTCTTTATAACCGACCTTACAAAACATATCATTACTTGTTGCCGATGCGGCGGAGGCCAGCAACATATCACGCTCCATGTATTTGACAGGAAGTTCCACGTACAATTTGCCTTCAATTTTGTGTAACGTGAGGAAATTGCTTTCAGCTGTTTTACGCCCCGGTTTTTTCATTAATTTCTCATAGGGGGTCTCTTTCTTTTTAGGAGCTACCTGTTCGGTTTTCTCTTTTTCTTTCTTCTTTTTTCTTTTTCTGGAAGCGCCATACCCTTCATTAGCGAAAGGGAAGATCAGTAGCACTGCTACAAATAATACGAACCATTTTTTCATACGTTATTTTTTAAAATTATACAATACGGAGGAGTACCTCTGTTTATTTATATTCCGATAATCGGTTTTTCTACTTGTCAATATCATCGATCAGTTGTTCGAACTTTTCCTTATCCGTTCGGGTGGATAGCATGGACAATATCTTTTCTTTCATTGCTTTGACTCCGGACGAGAGGGTTTTATCTTTTTTCTCCCGAACAATTCGTAAAATCTGGGGTAGTATCCAGAGATTGCCTTGCTTCGAGGTGACCATTAGTTCTATGGCACGAAGCATTTCTTTCGTATCATCTTGAAGTGCTGCTTCGATAAAGGCAATTTGTTCTAAAAGTGCGGTTTCGTTTTTCAGGCTGACGGCGGAGAGCTGGCTACGCAATTTATTTAACGTATCTATAGTATTCGGGGTATCGATAAATTTGTTATCTGATAGAGCGCTTATATAGGTGTTGAGTATTCCGGAATAGCATCGATTCAAATACAAGCCGATTTCCAGTTCTCCGACATTTTTCTTTAATGTATCCAAATTTTTCAGCACGAATAAAAATCCGTCGTCCCCGTATTTTTGATTCTCAAACAGAAACCAGTAACCGGCCTGCATTTTTTCCTCTGAAGTTAACCGGGCTGTTAATTCTTTTACTATTTCCATGCTTCGCGATCGTTCTGCCGTTTCTTTCAAAAGGAAATAATATTCCTTCAGCTGCTCGTTATTCATTTTGCCGGTAGCGTGTAATTTTTCCTGATAGCCGAAAGAATTTTCTTTTATCATGCCTTTTTTCACCTTTGCGACAAAATCATCCGCGGTAAAACTACTTCCTACTAATTTATGATATAGGGTTCCGTCCGGATTTACGATCAGATAAGTGGGAAACGCTTTGACATCGAATTTTTTTCTTAATTCCCGGCCCTCCTTTTCCATATCGTATTCCACGCAAATAAATTTCGGATTGAAGTAATGGCCGGCGGCAGGTTGGGTCAGTATCTGTTCTCTCATCTGTTTACAGGGGCCGCACCAAGTGGTATAGCAATCGATAAAAAGATATTTTTTTTCGGTTTTGGCTTTGGACAAGGCTTCTTTAAAATTTAATTTTTCAAATTTGACACCTTGTCCGAAAGCTAAAGCCGCATATAGCATAAGTATTGAAAGAAGGATGTTTTTTTTCATTACGTCTTTTATTTCGTGTTTGTTAAAATTGTTTGTTTTTCTTTAAAGTCGCTTCAAATTCTTCCACCAATGTTTTTACCAAATCGAATTTGCGAAGGATTTTTGGGTAGTTTTTGTACTTCTCTTTTAATTTCTCCTCTCTTCCCCCGTAGGCATAGACGTAAGTGATGTACTCGATCAGATCGTTTTCAATTGACGGCGATCGATACCCTCCTCCGTTTTTCAACAGCGAATGCCAGCTGAAAAAACTTAGTTCTTCCGGAGTTTCCCAAGGAGATAAACCGACATTTTTATCATAGTTTGTTCCCCACATCAGACCTTCGTCCGTTATTTTTGAGAATTCGGTTACCTCTTTGTCATGATTTACCTGAATCCAGTTTTTACTTTTACTTGCCAGGATACGGCTGCCCCATATCAGCAATTCATCGTCGCTCATACCGGGAACCTTGTACAGTTCTCCGAGTGTGACACCTTTCAGACCTTCCGGGTAGAGGGCCGTTTCTCCCCAGATGTAAGTTCCGAGGTCGTTAACCCCCCTGTACAGAGTGTCCACCAATAATATGGAGGAGGGTCTGTATGTTCCGCTTTTAGGTAAAAGAGGAAGCACCTTTTCCCGAATAACATGCAGTGCTTTTAACATGGCTGCAGAGTCAGAGGATAATTTAATGGATACGAATACATCCGTACTGAAGACATGGTATCCGGGTTCAAAAAGTACCAAATCGGTTACGGGATTTCCGAAATAGTCCTTACCTCCGTCCCCCTGATAAATCGTATCGTTGATAAATACGGACATGTTATCGTGAGTATAGATATCATAGATCAGTTGATTGACTTCTCCCGATTTGTTTTCGATGACAAACCAATCGACCATCTTTTCCGTGGCAAACACCTCTTCCTCTTCTTTGTTACAGGCATAAAAAAGGAGAAGAAAAAAAACGGCAAACAATAAATAATTTTTCAACATATTTTATGTATTAGGTATTTAACAATATGCTAATTACGTTCTGTTCTCGTCGGATTGTCGACTAACACGCCGTTATTGAAAACGAGTTCTTCCGGCGGGAGAGGTAATACCCAGGCATTATCCTCTCCGTAAGGTTTCAGGGTGTAGATTCTGTCCAAAGGGGCTTTTTCTCCGTAGTTGACGGCCGATCTGTATGTGGCGTGTGATATAGACTTTTTTTCCGGGTATTTAGGAGAAACAGCGTAGCGGCGTAAGTCAAACCAACGGTGTCCCTCGAAAGACAACTCTTTGCGACGTTCTTCCCGGATAAACTCGACCATATTTTTACCGTTTAATCCCGCTATGGACGGATATTTGTGATCGGCATAGCGTTTATCCATGAACGCTTGCATCGTGTTTGCCGTCTCCGGTTGATCCAACATGGCTTCTGCTTCAGCCTTATTCAAGTAAACTTCTGCAGCCCGTAGAATAAACGAGTCGAAAACGGTAGGTTTCGGAAGTACGTATTCATAACCTTCATACTGCATTTCCGGACTTTTCCTCATGTAGTAATAAGAACTTTCTCCGTATGTTCTCGATTTTTCCAAAAAACATGTTTTCCGTAAATCTTTTATACCTTGTTCCTCGTATTTGGAGTACAGAGCGCATAGCTCGTCGGAGATGCGGTAGCGTGTCGTGCTGTATTTGTTATCCAATAGCATACCGACGGTCGAAGAGCCTTGAGTGAAAAAAATCTCGGGAGAATTCGACATATTGAAATATTCGCGCTCGCTTCCTCCCGGAACACCGTTGCCGGCGTTAAAGTCATTTAAATCTCTCAATTTGCATCCCAATTCCATGATTTTATTACACTCGTCGATTGTTAATTGCCATTCTCCCATGTATAGATAAACACGACTTAACAAGGCTCGGGCGGCAATTTCGTCGGCCCGGTAGATCGTGGGTTGTTTTATTCCGGCCAGATTGGTAATGGCATCTTTTAAATCTGTCGTGATCTGTTGGTAGACGGTAGCCACGGATGCCCGGGAAAAGAACTTCGCTTCGATATATTCCGTCAAATTCAAAGGAACACCCATATCCAGGGCAGCTGTTCCTTTAACATAGGGTTTCGCGTAAAGGTTCACGAGCATAAAATAGTATCCGGCACGCAAGAATAACGCTTCACCCTTGATACGGCGGCGTATCTCTTCCGGTTCGTCCGAAAATTCTTTCACGTAAGAGATGATAACATTCAGGTATCCGACATGTTGATACATCCTTTTCCAGTCGGCATCCGTGAAAATGGAACCGTTATAATCCGTAAAAGGATTTTTGGCCCAGGAGTAAAACCCCCGCATGTAATATACCGGATTGGGGAAACCTAAATTTACTCTTCCCGTGAGACACTCTTCGGAATCATCGTCCATAAGATGAAGGTAAGGATAATAGCCGTAGTTTTCACCGTAATAAAATACGTTCGAGTTTTCGGATTGCTTCATGTATCCGTTTCCGATCAATATTTCATCCAGATCGGCACAGGAATTGGCATAGGTCAGGTCTTGCGAATACTCCTGCAGGAAGTCTCCGCAGGAGACACATAAAAGGGTTCCTATAATTAAATTGAATATCTTTTTCATGATGCTTTTGTCTTGCTTAGAATGTAACGTTTAATTGTAATGAGTAAGTAGGTCTTACCGACATGTTGATCAATTCCGACGTACCGGATTGAGAGGGATCCTGTCCTTTTAATTTGCGACTGCATAGCGTGAATAAATCTGTTCCGCTAATACTGACATAAGCTGATTTGAGATTTAGTTTTTTACAGAATTCGTCCGGGATAATGTACCGCAATGAGGCGCTTTGTAACCTCATGTAGTTTCCGGAGACGACCCGTAAATCAGAATTGTCATACATGTTCCAAATGTTGCTGGCGAATTTATACGATTCGTTGCTCCACCAAGGATAAAGGGTTTTACTCCACTCTGCTTGGGGCAATATGCCGGGGATGTTCGTGTGCGCTTCATCTCCGGGACGTTGCCAGCGTTTCGTGAATTCCTTGCGGAGGTTTCTTTCCGGTCCGACAATGTTACCTCCCGAAGAGTACATCTTAAACAAGCGGATTTTAGAACCGAAACTATAAGCTAAATTAAAAGATAGCCCCAAGTTTCTCCAACCTAAATAATTGGAAATACCACCCTGTAAAAAAGGTTCGCGGCAACCGGAACGTTTCATAACGGTGGTATAGACCTCCTCTTTCTCCATGCTTGAGTAAACCTCTTTCATATCGATATCCTTCCCGTCCTCGGATACGAATTCGTCCGTGTCGTGAAACATGGGAGCCCCGTTTTTAGGATTCAATCCTTTGAATTTGTACGAGTAGAACGTATTCAACGGTCGTCCGGCAATTTGTACGCTACCGTCCAAGTAATTGGAATAGGTTATTTCATCCTGTATTAATTTGTCTTTTGGTTTGATTTTATCTACCAACTGGTTAATTACCGAACCGAAATTAGGATCAAAACGCCAAATAAATCCTTTTCTGTTACCGCTTGCACTCATCGTGTTGATCGGGGTGAAATTAAAAGAAAATTCAAACCCCTGATTTCTTAAATGTCCCGCGTTGACCGTGTGATTTTCTATTCCGTTCACGTTAGAAACTTTTTTAGCCAGAAAGGCATCCGTTGTGTTGCGGTAATAATAACCTACGGATCCTCTCACTTTATTTTGAAAGAGTGAGAACTCCAGGTCGATGTTGTAGGTCGATGTTTTTTCCCATTTCAGGTTCGGATTCGGATACCTGTCTATCAGAGAGTAAAATTCATTGAACATTGAATTTGTCCCTTGTCTTTGAATGATCAGACGAGGAGAATCCTGAGCCGACATGTTTCCTTGATAACCGAATGACATCTTGAGCGCGAGCAAATTCAACCAGTCTACATCACGCAGGATATTTTCATGCATATTCCAACGTCCGGAAACGGACCAGATCGGCAATAACCGATCGTTACTGGCATCTCCGAATTTATTGGAGGCGTCGATTCTCATGTTGGCATTCAATATGTAGGTATTGTCGTAAGAGTAAGTGACACTTCCGATCAATCCCACCAGATTCGTCAGGTTGTTTGATAAACGCCCCAGGGCACTCCCGCTCATCAACCATTTTTTGTAATCCGGATACTTGCTGCCTTCAATATCTATAGCGTCGAATATCATTCCGCGTTTGGGGAGATAACCACGTCTCGTAATTCTGAAGCCTCTGTATTCGGAGGAGCTCAGTTCGCCGATGACACTTGCTGACAACAGATGATGTTGATTTTCGTCCAATATCTTGTTGAAATTCAAGGAAGCTCGCAGACTATAATTATCATTCTTTGTGTTGCTGATCTGCAGTTCTCCTCCGACCGGGCACAACGAATTGTTTGAGATTTCCCCGCTTTCTCTGTTTTTCCGTCGCAGATTGGAAATATACCAGGAATTCTCTCCGAAAAAAATCTCTTCGTTTGTATGCGATACGTTATAAGCAAAAACGACTTCTGCTTTCAACGAGGGAATAATTTTATATCCGAAAGAGAGATTTATGCCGATTTGATCCGTGTCGATGTTATCGGAAGAGTTTTTATATTCATTGATGATGTTGAACGGAAGTTCGTCGTTTACATTTGAATCGTCGTTCAGACGCTGGTAATACAATAAGCTTCCGTCCTGATTGTAAGCTGAGATACTTCGGGAGGTATTGTAAGCATAATCGGTCAGCCCTACCTCTTTGGGTGTATATTCTTTTTTCTGCAGATTGGCTTTTAAGCCGAAACGCATGGAGAAACGATTGTAATCCAAGTTCAAATTAACCATACTGGAATAACGCTTATTTTGCTCTCCCCGGATATTGCCTGATTCGTCCATGTAGCCCAAAGAGGCGTAGTAACGTATATGTTCCGTACCTCCGGATATGCTCAACGTGTGATTATGCGAGTAAGTGTCTTGCATCAAGAGGCCCAGCCAATCCGTGTTGGCCGTCTCCATGGCCCGAACAGCATTGGTAAACTCTTCATGGGTGATAACTTTATTACAATAATCATAATAAGCAGATTCGTAGCCGACCCAGCTCTTCAGATCGGGAATAGCTAATTGCGCATCGATCAACTCCCGTGAATAGGCAATACGTTCCTGGGAATTCATTACATTCACCGATCGGTCCGTATAGCGGGGACGAAGGCGATAAGTTCCTGATACGGAGTAAGATATGGACGGTTTTCCGACCTTACCTTTTTTCGTGGTAATTACAATTACCCCGTTAGAGGCTCTCGGTCCATATATGGCTGTTGCTGAGGCATCTTTCAGTACGTCTATTTGCTCAACATCGTCAGGATTTAAACCTGAGATGGCATTTCCCAACAGATTCACGAAATCTAAGTCATTGATTGAGGCAGGATCCACATTGACCGGATCGGTCAAAATCACACCATCCAATACCCATAATGGTGCTGTAGAGCCTAAGATGGTGGTCGTTCCCCTTATCTTTACTTTGGGTGCAGCTCCCACTTGTCCGGAGTTGCGTATAAAAATCATCCCCGGAACATGACCTTCCAGCATTTGGTCTATGGTGTTAATGCCCGGAACGGCAATGTCAGCCGCTTTAATTGAGGTCACGGCACTGGTTAAATGACGTTTGTCCACGTTATAATAACCGTATGACACAACTTCACTCAATGTCGCTGCTTCTTCTTCCATAATCACGTGAATCGATTTTCCCTCTTTCGCCTCTTTTTCTACGGACTTCATCCCGATAAATGTAAACAATAATACTATTTTTGACGTGTCATTGGGAATCTGTAGTTTGAATTCTCCTTTCGTGTCTGTAGCCGTACCTATGGTTGTCCCTTTCAATCTTACCGTTACCCCGGGTAGGGGAATCGAATCTCTATCCGTAACCTTTCCTCGTATTGAAACGGTTTTTTTTTCATCTTTTTGTCGTTTTTGTATGATAACCGTATTATCGATCAACTCGTAATATAAACCCGTATCTTTCAAACAAATATCCAATACTTGTTTGATTTCCATATCCTTGATATCTACCGTAATCCGTTTATTGTTTTCAACTTGTTCGTGATTATAGACAAACAAGTAATCGGACTGCTGCTCGATTAGTTTAAATACTTTTTCCAGTGAGCTCTCTTTTACCAGAAGCGAGATTTTGGTATTTTGGGAATACAGGGCGGCGGATAATGGCATAAAACTAACAAATAATAGAATGGATGTTAATTTCATTATGCCCATCGTTTTTTTTAAAATACGATTCCTTAAAAATCGCATTTGTCGATTTTTCTTCATAAATTTGTTTTTGCTAAAAGATTAAACACATTGTTGTTTTTTAAGCTGTTGAAAGGCCTAATTTTCAACAGCTTTTTTTATTATTATTTCGAGATTTCCACGGTTCTTCCCTGCATGGTAAATTTTATCGCACCCGTTTTTTCCAAAAAATTCAACATTTCGTTGATATCGCTATGACGACGTATAGTCCCGGTAAAATGTAAATCTTTTATTTCAGGAGTTTTATAAATAATCTTGATGTCGTACCATCGGGACAAGATGTCCAATACTTCTTCCAGGCGTTGTTTATTGAATACAAACCATCCATCTTTCCAGGCTACGAATTCTTTTGTATCTACTTCGGATAACGTAACCTTTCCGTTTTCTTCCCGGAGCTGCATGGAAGGATGGAGCAAGTATCCCTGTTTTTTAATAACTATTTCTACCTTACCCGTCACTAATGTGGTCACGAATTTTCCGTTGTAGTTGTTGATATCGAAGCTCGTTCCTAACACCTTAATCTCGTTGTCTCCCATTTCCACGATAAAAGGTTTTTCCTTGTCTTTCGCAACTTCGAAATAGGCCTCCCCGCTCAATTTGATCCGGCGTTCTTTTCCGGTGAATCGTGAAGGGAACTCCAATTCTGAAAGTGAATTCATCCATACCCGGGTACCGTCTGCGAGGATCAGTTTATATTCGCCTCCTTTCGGTACGATGATTTGGTTGTTTTGCGTTTCTCTCTCCGTGCTGCCGGAGCCCTCTTTTGTCACGGTTACGGTTCCTTTATCTTCCGATTGAATGATCGCACCGTCTAATCGGGTGTTTATTTCGGTTTGACCGTCTAATACATAGTGTTCGCCATTGGCTAATTTCAGAAAAGCTTTATATCCGCCTTTTGGGGGAATAACCGTTTTCCGGGTAGTCTTTATATCTTTGGTCCGCGGTTCCATGATGAACTTATAGCCGATCCCTAAACAGAGACCAATAAGCAGAATGGCGGCATATCGCGTTAAAACTGTTTTGCGCTTTGGTTTTTGATAAATCCTTTTCCGGATATTTTTCCAACTCTTCTCTTTGTTCTCTTTTTTCCGAAAATGAAACCTTTTTTTCAATGATGATTTGTCTTGTATCCGGTAGAGTAACTCGCTATGGGTGGGAGACTCGTCGATCCAGCAACGGAGTGCTTTTTCTTCTTCCGGAGTTAATGTCCCGTCCAAGTAGCGTTTTATCTGTCGGATTCTTTCTTCTATGGTCTCGTTTAAATCTTTTTTCATCTCTTCGTATGG
This sequence comes from Gabonibacter chumensis, assembly GCF_024741215.1. Lineage (NCBI taxonomy): Bacteria > Pseudomonadati > Bacteroidota > Bacteroidia > Bacteroidales > Porphyromonadaceae > Gabonibacter > Gabonibacter chumensis. The sequence continues at coordinate 1,089,342 of NZ_JANSKB010000001.1, forward strand.
TAACGACCCTATCAGGGGCATCGTATTAAATACAAAGAAGTCACCCGGGAGGACGACAGAGAATATGATTTTTTTTTGAAAAATATTTTTTAGAGGCGTACGGGTAATTAAAATCCCAAAATGACGGAAACGATGAAAAAATCGTTCAGTTTTGTTTTTAAGGCTTGTCGGGCCCGTGCTTTGTGGGTTCTCACCGTGTTCACGGAAACATGCATGATCTCCGCAATCTCGATGTTGTTTTTTCCTTCGAGATGCATCAGTATGACTTTACGCTGTTCCCCCGGTAATTCGTCGATCTCTTTCATCACGATACGGAATACTTCCTCTTCCACTACCATATCGGCAAACCCTTCTTCGGAGGCCAACAGTTTACATTCGTTCTGGTAATTTTCTTCTAATTTTTTGATGCGGATATAATTGAGGCAACGGTGACGCATGGATTGATAGATAAACATTTTTAAATGCAATCCGGATTCGATCGTTTCTTTGGCTTTCCACAGATTGACAAAAACATCCTGGACAATATCGATAGCGACCTCTTCTTCTTTTAACATACGCGTACCGAACATGCACAGGGAGTCGTAGTACATCTCGTAGTAATAGCGAAATGTCTCTTCGTGTCCCTCTCTGAAGGAAGTCAATCTGTTTTCAGGAATAATAGTCATGTAATCTTATTCACTATCTATAAACGAATGTCGTTTTTCCATTCGTAAACAAAAATACATATTTTTCCATTGATACCAAATTGAAATAGAATAGAAGGTATTTATTTTCGTATTGAAATATAGTGAAATATTATTGTGCTAATACAGTTTGTTCTGTTTTTACGCTTCCGGGAAACGTTTTTTTCGGATTACCTCGATTTTTAAGAACCGTTCTCATTTTTTTAATGGGGTTGTCACCCATTTGCGGAAGAAGTGTGTTTGTGGTGTATAAAAGATGCAAAGAGATGAAAAAAGAAAAAGAGATATACGAGTTGATTGTTGCTTACCTGCGGGAGGTTATTTCAGAAGAAGAGAGGACGGAGTTGCAGGAATGGATGGATAAGCATGAAAGTCATAAACGTTTATTTGCTGAACTGTGCGATAAAGAGCGAATGAAAGAGGAGATCGGACAATACGTTTCGTTTGATACGGAAGGCCGATGGAAACAGTTTGAAAAGAATCTGGAGCAAGAGAGGAAAAGGAGCAGAAGGGGCGTCATTTGGAAGATCTGTGCCGCATCTGTTGCGGTTTTGTTGGCGGTAGGCATAGGATTACTTTACTATCCTTCGAAAAAGGAGAGTGTTAAGCGGGATGCAGAGGTCATGGCTATCGTTCCCGGGGAGACTCAGGCTGTTTTGGTATTGGGCGATGGACGGGAGGTCGTTTTAAAAGGAATGAGAGACACTACTTTGTTGACGGGAAGCGGTGAACAAATCCGGGTGGATGAAAAAGGTGAGTTGCAATATGCTTTGTCTGAAAAATCGAATATACCGGAGATGCATACTTTGCGGATTCCGCGGGGAGGGGAGTACAAAATAACCTTGGACGATAGTACGCGGATATGGTTGAATAGTGAAACCCAATTTACCTATCCTATTCATTTCACGGGTAAGGAACGGAAAGTAAAGGTAACGGGAGAGGCTTACTTTAAAGTGACGGAGAATAAGGAAAGGCCTTTTATCGTGGAAACGGATAAAATGAATATACGGGTATTGGGGACCTCTTTTAATGTTATGACTTATTCAGACGAGGAGCAAAGCAATACCACGTTGGTGGAGGGAAAGGTCGAGGTCTCTTTACCGGGAAGTACTGGAAAGATCGTGCTGAAACCGGGAGAGCAGGTTTTGATACGGAAAGAGAAGGCGGAGGTACGGAAGGTAAACACGAAATTATATACTTCCTGGATGCGGGAGCGTTTCTCGTTCGAGAGCGAAGATATGGAAGCGGTTATTCGCAAGTTATCGCGCTGGTATGACGTCAGTTTCTTTTTTACCAATCCGGAGATGAAGCAAAAGCGATTCACGGGTAGTATCCCGAAATACGAGGAGATCCACCGGGTGTTGAAGATGCTGGAGATGACGACAAGTATTCGTTTCTCCGTAAAAGATAAAACCATTATTGTACAATAAAAATACAGGAAGTGCAGCGAACACCTCCTGTATGGATTGAAAAATTGATGTAATATAAACAATTTAACCTTACAAAGGTATGAAAAAAAAGTCAAACGTAAGGGGTAGTGATGGGACTGCCCTGAGAAAAATCTGTACGATCATGAAACTTTGTATGTTTCTGTTGCTGTTTACGATGCTTTCTGCTTCTGCTCGCAGTTTGGCTCAAGAAACACGGGTTTCTATGGAAAAGAAATCGATTAGTTTGCTTACCGTATTGAAAGAGCTGGGTGAAAAAACCGATTATGAATTCTTTTATAACGATGACGAGGTGATGCGCTGGAAAGTTTCCGTCTCGGCGAAGGAGGCGACAGTGACGGAGATTTTGGACCGGATATTAAAAAACACCTCGCTTACTTATAGTATAGTGGATAACATCATCGTTATTTCACCGAAACCTGAAGAAAAAGCAAAGCGTTGGCGAATATCCGGTACGGTAAAAGACGACAAGGGAGAACCGATGGTTGGAGTTACCGTGTTCCTGAGAGGAACGACGATCGGAACGGCCACGGATCCGGCTGGTAAATTCAAGTTAGAGTTTTTAAAGAAAGACAGTGTGACCGTTGTATTTTCTTTTATCGGAATGAAAACGGTGGAGAAGGTGATCTCCGATACGATAACTCGAGGATTAGTTGTCGTGATGTATCCTGACGTAGAACAGGTAGAAGAGGTCGTGGTTACCGGATTCGGTAATCGTTCGAAAAGCAGTTATACCGGTTCTGTAACCAGTATAGATCGTAAACAATTAATGAGTGCCGGTTCAAAAAATTTATTAACCAGTCTGGCGGCATTTGTTCCTGGAATGCAGATTGTGGCAAATAATGAAAAAGGTTCGGATCCTAATAATCGTCCGGAGATATTGATTCGCGGACGAAGTAGTTTTGAGGGGTCATCCAATGTGCCGACGTTTATCGTGGATGGGGCGGAGGTGAATCTGGATTACGTGTTCGACATGGATATCAATGATGTGGAGAATGTTACCGTGTTGAAAGATGCTTCTGCTTCTGCATTATATGGGGCAAAAGCATCGAAAGGAGTAGTCGTGATTACCACGAAACCGTTGAAGGAAGGAAAGATGAGAGTCTCTTATAGCGGGACATTTCGTACTTCGATGCCGGATTTGAGTGAATATCATTTATTGAATGCGGCTGAAAAGCTGGAATATGAACGAAGAGCTCGTTTATATATCGGTACGGAAAAAAAGCAGTATGAATTGGATGAATTATATAATGAAAAATTTCAACGGGTAAAAGAAGGTGTGAATACGGACTGGAAATCTAAACCGTTGCGTAATGCTTTTACCCAAAACCATAATGTCAGCGTCGCCGGGGGGAACGAATATATTCGGTACAGTATGACAGCTCGTTACGGAAGCGATCAAGGGGTAATGAAAGACTCCAAACGGGATCGCTACTCATTCGGTTTTAAATTGTCATATAATAAACAGGATAAGGTGTATGTATCTAATATTATGACTATAAACTCGGTCAATAACGAAGAGTCTCCCTATGGTTCTTTCGGGCAATGGACGGTTTTAAACCCGTATGATCGAGCATATCTTCCGAATGGTTCGGTCAATAAAATGTTGTCGTACGATACGCCAAATCCGCTATATGAGGCTTCTTTAGGAAGCTACCATAAAGGTGAACAATTCTATCTGAACAATGTTTTCGATATAAAAATCGAGTTGTTGCGTGATTTTAGAATAGAGGGGTCATTTGCTCTGAGTAAGTCTAAAAACGATACAGAGAAATTTATTTCTCCAAATTCCAATCAATTTAGAGGAAAGGCGGTCTCCGAATCCGGATCAATTGAAATATCCAACGCTAAATCGATGGATTATCAGGGACGTTTGATGTTGTCGTACAATAAGATGTTCGGTTCTGGTACCTTATTGAGTTTATTAGCTGGAGGAAATATACAATCTACGGAAAGTAATACAAATGGCTATAAAGGAGTGGGAATTTTTTCCGATAAATTGGCTCATCCCGCTTTTACAACCAAATACCCGGAAGGTCAATCTCCCTCGGGTGCTCAGGATATATCCCGTACGATGGGTATTTTTATAAATGCTAATATGATTTATAATGATCGTTATTTTGCGGATGCTTCCGTTCGTTATGAAGGAAATTCAAAATTCGGATCGGATCAACGTTATGCTCCTTTTTGGAGCATAGGGGTCGGATGGAATATTCATAAAGAAAAATTTATGCAGTCTCTGAAAGCAGAGCGTTTGAAATTACGAGGAAGTGTGGGGTATACCGGAAATGCTTCTTTTTCTCCTTATCAGGCTATGACGACATATCAATATCGTTCTGAACTTGAATATGAGGAAGGTATAGGAGCTGTTCCAATGGCAATTGGAAATCCGGATTTAAAATGGGAAAGGACTTTAAGCTATAATGTAGGATTGGACGTTTTGCTTTTTTCCCGTCGTTTGGATGTGACAATAGATTATTATAATAAGCTCACGGATGATTTGTTGTTGGATGTGGCGAAAGCACCTTCCGTGGGAACAACGACGGCAAAGGAAAATTTGGGGAAGATTGCCAATATCGGCATTGAGGTTCAGGCGAGGGTAGAGGTGTTACAAAATAAGAATTGGAGTTGGGCTCTCTCAACGACGATACAACATAATCGAAATAAGATTAAAAAAATCAGTAATGCTTTGAACGTGATGAATGATTCTTTGAATGCCAAGAAAACGGTAATGCCACCTCCGGTTTATGAAGAGGGACAATCGACATCGGCCGTAAAAGCCGTGAAGTCCGGGGGAATCGATCCTGCCACGGGAAAAGAGATCTATATAGACAAGCAGGGGAATCCGACTTTTGCTTATGATTATCGGGACAAACGGGTATACGGGGACACGGATCCTGTTGTTTCCGGTATGTTCAATTCCTATCTGACTTGGAAAGGAATATCTTTGAATATGATGTTTCAATATTCTTTAGGAGCAACGATATATAACCAAACCCTTGTAACACGGGTCGAAGGAGCTGATCCGACAAAAAATGCAGATCGGAGAGTGTTGAATAGTCGGTGGAATAAGGCAGGCGATCAAGTTAAATATAAAGATATTGCCGATACTTCGGTACCGGAGATTACCAGTCGATTTGTGAAGGATGAGTATTATTTGAATATGTCGAGTTTGAGTATCGCTTATGACTTTACTTCTCGGTTTTGTTCTAAATTGTATTTGAGTCGTTTACGCGTGGAGTTTTTGATGAATGATTTGTTTCGAGTTTCGACTATCAAACAGGAGCGAGGATTAGATTATCCTTTTGCCCGTAGTTTTGAATTCTCGGTTAGTGCGGCATTTTAGTAATTAACGGTAAAAAAGATAGTTATGAAGAAAAGAAATATACAATACCATATCGTATGGGGAGTATGTTGTGCTCTGATACTGTTAAGCGGATGCGACAGTTTTTTGGATGTACAACCCAAAGGTACGGTTGAACAGAAGAAACAGTTTGAAGATGTACAGGGTTATCGGGATGCCATGTACGGGGTTTATGCTTCTATGGCAAAGCCCGAATTGTATGGTAAATCATTGAGCTATGGTTTTACGGACCAGATCGGACAACTTTTTTATGCCAATTACATTGGTTCTAATCCGGATGTTTTTGCTGCCTCGAAATTTGATTATAAAAGTCAGTATTTGGAGGGGACGATTCGGAATATTTGGGAAAAGGCGTATGAGGTTATTTCGTATGTGAATAATGTAATCGAAAATGTAGAGAAGGAAGACGATTCTAAGGATGAAGATTTTGCTCTTGTCAAAGGAGAAGCTTACGCTGTAAGAGCATTTCTGCATTTTGATATCATGCGATTATTTAGCGATAATATTTTACGTCATCCCGATGCAGGCGGTATACCTTATGCTACGGTTTTCGGGTTGGAAAACAAGCCCGTGTACACCTTGAAGGAGTGTTACGATCGTGTTTTGAGTGATTTGCAAAAGGCGCAGGAGACACTGGTAAATGATAAGATAATACGGGATAATAATGCAAATTCTGTTTATCAGGTCAATCGTCGTTCCCATTGTAATCAATATGCTGTCTGGGCCATAAAAGCAAGAGTATTTCATTATAAAGGCGATTTGGACAGTGCGGCATTGTATGCCGAAAAGGTAATCGGAGCTCGAACAGAATTGGCATTGACGAATGTGGTTCATTATGAGGATGTAAAACGGTATAGTAGAGACAATACGGAGTTGATATGGGGATTATATACTTCTCAGTTGTATGATACGTATTATAATTTGTTTTTAGCGAGTGAATTGGGAGCGGGAGATGTTTTATGGATAAAAAAAGGAATAAAAGATTTTTATGAGATAGGAAGTGCTTCTGCAGATGATAAAGACAAACGTTTTAATGCATTTTTTACGGAAGAGAAAAAAGACGGAGGTAATTATATTTTTACAAGGTTGTTAGGAAAAGAAGAGAAGGCTTATAATTTCACGGGGGTATGCCTGATTCGTCTACCTGAGATGTACTATATATTAGCTGAAGTAAACTATGAAAAAGATAAAGTTAAGGCATTAGGATATTTGAATACGGTTCGGAGAACGCGAGGTATAAAAGATATTCCATTGTCTCAAATATCTTCGTCTAAAGAGTTTCAGGCTATACTTGTAAAAGAGAGATGTAAAGAATTTTGGGGAGAAGGGCAGGTGTTTTTTTCGTATAAACGAGATCATATGCCTTTTATGAATGCGACTAACGATTCTGAGGTTGCCCCTTCTTCTGCTATTTTTAATCTGCCTTGGCCGAAGAACGAACAAGAATATGGAACTACTAATCAATAACGCGAATAAGTGATGAAAGTGATATTTTATACTTTATTAGTAACGTTCGGCATGGCTGCTGCTGGATGTAGTGACAACGGAGATAGCGGTTTTTACGATAACGTGTACCGTGTTTACTTTCCGGAAGACAGTATCCTGTATAGTTTTGGAGATAAGCCCGTGGAGATGACCTCTTACACGGTAAATGTACCCGTAAAGATATTGGGATTACCTGCGCGGGAAGGGATGAAGATTAGAATCTCTGTTGATGGAAAAGCGACGACGGCTCCTGCGGAGGCTTATCGTGCCATACCTACGGAGCTATCGGTAAAAAAAGATTCCGTGATGGCTTATGTGCCTGTGGAGTTGATCCGGGCGAATATTCCCTCCGAATCCGATACCACTTTTCGAATCGTGTTAAGATTGGAGCCAAACGAAGATTTCGGGTTGGGTGTGAAAGAGAGCTTACAAACAGTGGTCGTATTCGGTGGTTTTCTTGCTGAACCGGAATGGTGGCGCGGTATGCAAGACTATTTTTGGGGACCATTCCAAAAAGAGAAGTATCAAAAGATGATGGAGATATGGGGCGGCCCGATTTCGAATGATGATTTTATGAGAAAGATGGCGAAAGTTGTAACTGTCGCGAAAGAGATGTATGACTATTTTCAGGCACATCCCGAGTATGGAATGGAGTTTCCTCCCTTTATTTCCTGGCCTTATGAATGATAATTATTAAAATAAATAATTTATGAAAAAGTTTATATATATCATATTAAGTATGCTTGCAATGGTCTCTTGTATTCATGACGAATCCGGTTTGGGTGGAAAGTCCATTTCTCGTCTGTCATTCGTACAGGCCTTGCCGAAAGAGTATCTTGCCGAAAAATTGAGTCAGTTTGTATTAGAGGCTCCCGAAGTAAAACAGGAAAGTCAGGATAAACCCTTGTCTTACGAGTGGCAGATTGACTATGAGGTCGTATCCACGGAAAAAACTTTATCTTACGATTGTAATACAGCCGGGGAGTTCCCGTGCCGTTTGAAGGTATATAATGAGGATGGTGCACTTTTCTACGAGTTTGCCTTAAAAGTACCCTATCCTTATGAGGAAGGAGTTGCTGTTTTAAGTGCTTATAAAGGTGAATCGATGGTCTCTTTTCGTAATGTAATTCAAGGTAAGAAAGTCTTTCAGAAAAATGTTTATCGTTTGAATAGTCCGCTTGTCGCTTTGGGAAAAGAGCCGAAATCCATATTATATAATGCTGATTACGCCTCGATCTATATCGCCACGGAAAATCCGGTGAGAGTAGTGAGGGCGGACGCCAGAACGATGGAGGTCCAAAATGTTTTGAAATACCCGGAGCCTCGGGTCGAGCGGATGATTGAAAAGGGGAAAAACGAAATCTATTTCGTTGGAGGCGGACGTTTTTTAAGTATGGATTGTAAGTCGGAGAATTATGTTAATACGTTTCAACAATTCCTGACTCATCCGATGATGGGGATGTTGCCCGGTGCGTATGTAGCTAATCATATCTTGTATTATGCCGGATCTTGGTCTTCGAAGGAGATCATTTTTGACCAGACCAGTAAATCTTTTATTCAGGAAGATTACATGATGATGCAAGTATATGATGATATTTCTTGCGAAATATTATTGGATGCCTTACCGGCCAAAAACTTCGGAGAGGGCGTTATTATTTTTAAAGATGATGCCGGGCAGATCAGGGTTGCTGATGTCGGGATTGAAGATCCGAATGTTTATAAACAATACCCGGAAATGTTCGGAAATATGACGGAAAATAGTCGTTTCCTGACCAGTAAGAAGGAAACTCACCTTTATTATTCACACGAGAATGAAATATATATTTACGATTATCAATCAAATGGGAATTTTCCTACTCATTCAGCTTATTCGGTAGGAGAGGTCGGGGATGTGATTAAGGATATGGTATTCGATCCGGATGAAGAGAAACTTTACGTGGCCTTGGATGCTGTATCGGGCGATTATAAGGGATGTGTCTATTGTTATGATGTAAAAACCAGAGAGCTTTTGTGGCATGAAAGAGGGGTGGCAGGAGCGATCGTTCAGATGATTTACAAAAAATAAAGTTTTAAGAGAAGATTTTTAATGTAATAATATTCTGAAAACCAGTGATTCAGTGATTTTGGAGATTTATCTCGAATCACTGAATCATGGAATCTCTTAATCAAAAACTGGTGTTTTTTTTAACTTTTGTTGTGTCGACTGTATGAAGTTCCATATGGAGAGGGTTTTATGTGTTTGAATGGGAGGATTAACCTTTGGATGTTTAATAAAATAAATTGTATTTATATGAAAAAATGGATTTTGGTAATGGCTGTTTTGATGACGATTACCTCGGTTGGTGATGTGTATGCATTGGGACGAAAGAAGAAAAAAAAGAGATTGGCGGAGACAGAGGTAAAACAGGCAAAGCCATTAACGCCTTACGAGAAATTATTTGAGGATAAAAAAATCGAGAAGGCCGGAGATAAGTTTTTGCGGTTGTATAAGATGGAAGATAAGTTGTATGTAGAGATTCCGCTTCTATATCTGAATCGAGAGATGTTGATTGCCTCCACTTTATCGGAAACAACGAGTACCTTGGGTGGAAAAATAAGTATCGGGTATAAAAATTATGATCCATTGCTTGTGAAATTTACGATGGAGGACAGTACGGTATATTTGCGTAAAGTGAATGCTTTGACAACTTACGACCAGGATTTGAAGAAAGCGGTCGAACGAAATTTCGGGGATCCGATACTTTATGCTTACAAAGTTTTGGCTTATAAGCCTGATAGTACGGCTGTTGTGGTCGATATGACGGATGTGTTCGGCAAAGAGGGGCGTTTACAGGAGTTGAAACCATTGCCTTATTCTTCAGGGATGGTAATGTTGCAAGGCTTTTTGCGCGAGGATGCTTCCAAGATAGCAGAGATTAAGTCGTTTGACGATAATCTATGTGTGAAGTCTTATTTCACGTATGATGTCACTCAAATGGAGATGGGAATGCCCGTGTCAGAGAAAGAGCCGGTTACGGTAAAAGTTACCCGTTCGCTATTGTTGCTTCCCGAACAAAAGATGCGTCCCCGGATTAGCGATGCTCGGATAGGGATATTTTTGACGGAAAAACAACGCATTTCAACCCGGGAAGATCACATCCAAAACTATACGCTGGCGAATCGCTGGCGTATAGAACCCAAGGATAAAGAAGCTTGGAAAAGAGGAGAACTGGTGGAGCCCGTGAAGCCGATTGTTTTTTACGTGGATGATGCCTTCCCCGAATTGTGGAAAGGGCCTCTGAAAGAAGGGATTATGCGTTGGAATCAGGCTTTTGAAAAAATTGGTTTGAAGAATGTGGTTCGGGCTGTTGATTTTCCGAAAGATGATCCCGAGTTTGATCCGGATAATTTGAAGTATTCCTGTGTACGTTATCTTCCTTCTACGGTGGAAAATGCCATGGGGCCTTCTTGGGTAGACCCGAGAACCGGGGAGATTATCAATGCTTCGGTTATCGTGTGGAATGATATTGTGAAAGTAATTAATAATTGGCGTTTTATTCAAACAGCTCAGCTTGATGAATCGGTGCGGAATAAAAAAATGCCGGACCATATTATCAAAGAGTCTATCGCTTATGTCGTTTCACATGAGATTGGCCATTGTTTGGGATTTATGCATAATATGGGAGCTTCTTCAGCCTATCCGGTTGATTCGTTGCGTTCCGTGTCTTTCACGCAAAAATATGGAACTACGCCTTCTATAATGGATTACGCCCGATTCGATTACGTGGCTCAGCCTGAGGACAAAGGAGTTCGTTTAACATCTGTTGATTTGGGAGCTTATGATGAGTTTTTGATAAAATGGAATTATCAACCGGTTCTGGAGGCAAAAACGGCTTTGGAAGAGATGCCTATCGTGGAAAAGTGGGTGGATGAAAAAGTGGGAAATCCTGTTTATCGTTATGGTATACAACAAATGGCTTCATGGGGAATTTGGGACCCGAGAGCATTGTCTGAAGATTTAGGAGATAATGCCATGAAGGCCGGAGAGTATGGTATTAAAAATTTGAAATTTATCTTGTCTAATTTGGGTACATGGATCAAAGACGATGAGGATTTTGCACATCGGGAAATGCTTTATCAAGGGATTGTCAGCCAATATATGGGTTATTTAATGAATGTTGTGTACAATATCGGAGGTATCTGTTTGGAACACGTGAAAGAAGGAACCCCGGGCAAACCGCATCTTTCTGTGCCTACCGATATACAACGATCGGCGCTTCGTTGGGTGATTCGACAAATTAAGCATTCGGACTGGTTGACTCGTCCGGAACTGAAGCAACGGATGAAACTTCAGGTAGATTTAGCTGCTTACGTGCGTACGGCGGCCATTCGTCAGTTATTGAATCGTTATCGTAACGTGTTATTGTCCGCTCATGTGGCGGAGAGGGACCCGTATACTGTAAAACGTTTTTTGGATGATTTTTATCAGGAAGCGTGGAGTAGTACGTTGAACGGTCGTCTATTGACCGAAACGGACCGGTTGATGCAAAAAGAGTTGACTTATATGGTTATCGGTCAACTTGCCTCTCAGACAGGTGGCGGCGGAAAGATGAGAGGAGCGGTGTCTGCCTCTGTGAAAGGAGGTGGAGCTTGTTGTGTGAAGGAGTTGTATCCTGATAAGGCTTGTTTTGCTCCACGGGGATCGACTGTGGAAAGGGATTGGCCGTTGAAGCGTTTCGGGTCCGGATACGGCTGGGTACTTCCTATTGAGACAGAAGTGATTGACAATTCGAAGATTTATTTTTACGATTTAGCTCTGCGCGTGCAGAAATTATTAATAAGTCAAGTGAATCAGGTATCCGGGAGTGCTAAATTGCACTATCAGTCTTTATTATTCGAGTTGAACCGTTCTTTAAAAACAACTAAATAGAAGGTATGCGAGTTATTTTAATATTTTCGATGTTACTCCTTATTCCTTGGGTATCCAAGGGGCAAGGAATACGTTTCTTCGAGGGAACGTACGATGAGGCGTTGGCCGAGGCGAAGAAACAAAATAAACTTTTGTTTGTGGATGCTTATGCCGATTGGTGTGGCCCTTGTAAACAGATGGCTGAGAAGGTATTCACCTTAAAAACTGCCGGAGATTATTTTAACAGGCATTTTATCTGTTATAAATTAAATATCGATCATCCGGAAAATAAGTCTTTTGTTAGAGCTCAGCAGATAAAGTCCGTGCCTGTCCTGTTTTTCGTCAATGGGGGCGGAAAGGTAGTGAAACAACAATTGGGCGGGTTGAACTTGTCCATGCTGCTTCATTTGGGGCAAGAGGTTTTGCACGAGCAAAAAACACCGGAAGAACTTTATGAGGCTGTTCGAAAAGATCCTAAGGATTTTGTCTCTCAGCAAGCTTTACTTTTGGATTATTCACGTTTTATGTGGGGATTGGAAGAAGGGAAGAAAGAGATGTGGAATGATCGCGTGAATATGTTATTTACGGAATATTGTAAACGTAAAGGATTGGAAAATATGATAAATGAAACGGATTTTCTGATTATTTCCCAGTATCATAAAAAGGCTGTAAAATCCGATCTTTTTATGAATTTTATGGTAAAACACTGGGAGCCTTATAAGCAGGTAATGGATTCGTCTCTTCTGGCTCGTTACCTGGTAGGTATACATCGGGAATATTTGCACGCGTTGGCTCGTGCGGGAGATACAGATTATCAAAAGGAGGCCAAGCGCATATTAGGGGATATGATGCCAATGTATCGTAGTCAGGGAATTCCGGCAGAAATGATGTATGAAGGGATGAAGCATGTACTCGATATGGATTATGCAATCTATTTTGAGAAAGATGTAGTCCGATACGTTCGAGAAGTAGAGGATTATGTAAAACAGTACGGAATGACATCCGCTTCGGATTATTTGAGGTTTACCGAGTCGATGTTTGAGGGATTGGGGGACATAACGAGTGAGGTAGCTTATAAACAAGGGTTAAATTGGTTGAATATTGCCGGAAAAGAGCCAATTATAGATAATCAACTCCCCGTGCGGATCGTGTTGTTAAAAGGCGATTGTTATAAAGGGCTGGGTGAATACAAAAAGGCAAGAATATGTTATAATCAGGCTGAATCCTTGATTCGTCAAATCAAGAATGAAGAAACGGCCAAAAGTTATAGGAATAAGGTTGTACAGAAGTTGAAGGATTTAGGTATTAGGTAATAAAAAACCTCGCCGACCGGCGAGGTTTTTTATTTACAGTTGATTTACGACTTCAACGTGTTGCATTCCCGTTTGGATAGCCTCGATATTCATCGGGATCATCTTGTGATGACGGGGAGGAAGCGATTTTTGTAGCCCTTTTTCAACATTGTCCAACTTCACGATGGGTTTTACTTTTAAGAAACCGCCTAAGACGATCATGTTGAAGATTTTCGGATTACCGGCTTCAACGGCAAGAGCAGTACCTTCGATTTTGTAGATGTTGATGTCTTTTCTTGTCGGTTCGTGAGTAATTCCGTTCGGGTCATAAATCAGGGTTCCGCCGGGTTTTACCATCGCCTCGAACTTATCCATGGATTGTTGGTTAAGAACGATGGCGGTATCGTATTTGGTCAAGATCGGGGAACTGATGCGCTCGTCGCTCAGGATCACGGTCACGTTGGCAGTACCTCCGCGCATTTCCGGACCATAGGAAGGCATCCAGGCAACTTCCTGATCTTGCATAATTCCGGAGTAAGCTAAAATCTTTCCCATGGAAAGAACTCCCTGACCTCCGAATCCTGCTATAATAATTTCTTCTGTCATAGTTTTAAAATTTACGATTTGCGATTTATGATTTGCGATTCAGACAAGTAATCTACAACCGTCGATCTAAAATCTACAATTATTAAATGTCTTTCATGTCTCCTAACGGATATTTGGGGAACATGTTCTCCACCATCCATTTGTTAGCCTGAATCGGATCCATCTTCCAACCGGAGTTACAAGTACTTACTACTTCCACGAAAGAAGTTCCTTTGTCTTTCTTCGTGTTTTCGAAGGCTTTTCGGATGGCAGCTTTTGCTTTTCTAACAGCAGCAGGAGTATGAACAGCCTGACGAGTTACATAGCAGGTTCCGTCTAATTGAGCGATCAATTCGGTAATTTTCAAGGGGAAACCGTTCAATTTGGCATCGCGTCCGTAAGGAGTGGTAGCGGTTACTTGACCCAATAGCGTCGTGGGAGCCATTTGTCCTCCGGTCATACCGTAAATGGCATTGTTGATAAAGATAACGACGATGTTTTCTCCCCGGTTACAAGCGTGCATGATTTCACCGCAACCGATGGAAGCCAAGTCTCCGTCTCCCTGATACGTGAACACGTATTTTTCAGGGTGGACGCGACTGATCCCGGTAGCGACGGCCGGAGCCCGTCCGTGAGCAGCTTCAGCCCAATCGATATCCAAATAGTTGTACGCGAGTACCGAACAACCTACCGGGGATACACCGATGGTTTTGTCCTGAATACCCATTTCCTCGATTACCTCCGCAACAAGCTTATGAACTACCCCGTGTAAACAACCCGGGCAATAGTGCATAATGTTATCGGTAAGTACAGGAGTCTTCTTGTAAACAAGATTCTCTTCCTTAATTATATCTTTTAATTCTATTGACATAGCTTATGCTCCTATAATTTGTTTTTCAAGTGCTTCAACGATCTCTTCAGGTGTCGGGATCACTCCACCGAAACGGCCGAAGTGTTCAACCGGGATTAATCCGTTCACGGCCAAACGAACGTCTTCTACCATTTGTCCGGCGCTCATCTCGACCGTAAGAATTCCTTTCACTTGTTTTGCCAGTCTGGCGATCTCTTTCGTCGGGAAAGGATACAGGGTGATCGGGCGAAGAATACCTACTTTGATACCTTTGGCTCTGGCCAATTGAACGGCCTTCTGACAGATACGGGAACTGGAGCCGTAGGCCACGAACAGATATTCTGCATCTTCTGTGCTTATCTCTTCGAAACGTACCTCGTTTTCTTCCATCTCTCTGTATTTAGCCTGGAGTTTGTGGTTGAATACCTCTTGTTTGTAAGAATCCAGCTCCAAAGAAGTGATGATGTTATGCTTGCGATTCGGTTTTTTACCGGTCAAAGCCCATCCTTCAGACATTTTGGAAATTTCTTCTTCGGTCCAACGGGGTTTATATTCGCTTAACTCGACTTTTTCCATCATCTGACCGATAACACCGTCAGCAAGGATCATGGCCGGGTTACGATATTTGAATGCCAAGTCGAAGCCAAGACCTACGAAATCGTTCATCTCCTGTACGGATGCCGGAGCCAATACGATGAGACGATAGTCTCCATGTCCACCGCCCTTGGTTGCTTGGAAATAGTCACTTTGTGCCGGTTGGATGGTTCCCAATCCTGGGCCTCCGCGTACAACATCCACAAGAAGGCAAGGAATTTCGGCTCCTGCCAGATAGGTTACACCTTCTTGCATTAACGATACTCCGGGGCTGGATGACGAAGTCATCGCTTTTTTACCGCATGCTGCGGCTCCGTATACCATGTTGATAGAGGCCAATTCACTTTCGGCCTGCAATACGACCATTCCTGTCTCCTCCCATGGTTTTCTTAACATGAGAGTCTCCATGACTTCGGATTGCGGGGTAATAGGGTATCCATAATAAGCGTCACATCCGCAACGAATGGCTGCTTCGGCTATTACCTCATTACCTTTCATTAATTTTACTTCTGCCATTTTCGGTAGTTTTTATTCTTTATTGTACATTCATTTTGTAAACGGTGATTACTGCATCAGGACATACCATACCACAACTGGCACAACCGATACATGCTTCCGGGTTTACCATCTCAGAGTAATGGTATCCTTTACCATTCACTTCTTTGGCAAGTCCAAGTGTCTTCGTGGGGCACGCCTCCACGCATAGGCCACATCCCTTGCATTTTTCTGTATCTACGACTACAGCGCCTCTAAATTTTGCCATAACTGAATAGATTATGATTTATAAATTATTTCGGTGTTTATCTTTGATTTTGTAACAAATTTTCGGGTATAAAATTAAAAACTAAAATCGAATAGTAAAAATAGTTTGCCATAAATTTAACGTTGTTTTGAGTTTATTTAATGAATGTCTTTTATACCTGATTCTCTGGGGGCCTATTTTATCGCGTGATCGGCTTGAAAGGCCTTTAAACGTTCTTCCAATGCCGGCATTCTGTCCAAAGCTGTTTGAGAAACACATGCTCTTAGTCCTTGTTTTTTTGAACCCGTGTCTCTTAAAGGAATAGCCGATATCCCGTAGTACAGAATCTCTTTGGTTAACTCGGCTCCGGTCATTCCCGGATAGATGATGGTGAAGTAGAAGCCGTCGGCAATAGGTTGATCGATGTCTTTGTCATAAACGATTTCGAATCCGTATTGGGTGAAGAGGGTTTTCATGGCATGTGCCCGCTCCGCGTATTCGCGAACCCCGTCCAAAATATTTATTCGGCCTTCATTAGCGGCTTTTAAGATGGCACTCATGGCGTATTGACAGGAGTGCGTCGTCCCGGAAGAGAGGGTATAGATAATCCGGTTGACAAGAGTATAACCTAACGTTCCCAGCCCTCCGAAACGCTGTTGTAAGTTTTCGAATTTACGATTGTAAAGTGCATCGGATATACACATGATTCCCAAACGTTGTCCGGCGTAACTGAATAACTTCGAACCTGAGATCATGACGATATAGTTCGAGGTATATTTCGCGACGGTAGCCTGGAACGGCGGAACGCCCGGTTTGGAAAGATCCTTGCGGAAGTCCATGGCAAAATAGGCTAAATCCTCCAAAACGATTACATCGTATTTATCGGCTAATTGTCCGATGATCTGCAACTCTTTTTCCGTAAAACAGATCCAGGCGGGATTGTTCGGGTTGCTGTATAGGATGGCTGCGATATTGCCTTTTGAAAGATGTTCCTCTAATTTTTCCCGTAATTTATCCCCTCTGTAATTATAGACATCAAACGATTCGAACGGTTTACCGATTACTTGCATCTGCGTTTTCTGAACAGGAAATCCCGGATCGATAAATAATACGGTATCTTTGCCTTTTTGACATTCGGTCACCGCCATGAATGATGCGTAGCACGCTTGCATGGATCCTACGGTGGGAACAATACCTTCCGGTTTGATCTCTATATCCATGAAATTTTTCACGAATTTGGAACCCTCTTCTTTGAATTCTTTATGCCCTTCGAGCATGGGATAGAATTGGGCTACACCTTGCCGGAGAGCGTCGATTTCGGCCTGAATGCCGATTGACGAGGGAGGAAGACCCGGTACTCCCATCTCCATGCGAATGAATTTTTCTCCGCTTTCGTTTTCGACCATATTTACTACTTTTACGATATCCCGGATCGTTGCGTCTTCCATGTTCCGGATTCCGCAGAGTTCCAGTTTCTGGTCGACAATTTTCGTGTCTATTAGATTGTTCTGCATACGATATTTGATATTTATCTGGATTTTATTTTCATCTTTTCGCGTAGGTGCAAGTTTAATAAAAATTTATCAGGATAATTCTCGAAATCGTTTTAAATTTGAAGCGAGAATGACTAAAATAATTTAATTTTAAATTATAGATTCTGTTAAGGTGTCAATGCGACCAATAGGAAGATGTTCGGGGAAAGCTTCTCTTTCTTTTGTAGGCCGTAGAAATTTGTTTACTTTTGTCTGAACGTTAAAACGATATTTCGTGAATATAGAGTGGTTTATTGCACGCAGGTTATTAAAAGGAGACGCGGAGAAATCCGTGTCCGTTCCCATCGTTAAGATCGCGATCGGCGGGATTGCCTTGGGGCTGTGCGTGATGTTGCTTTCTGTATTTATCATCATCGGCTTCAAGCATGAAATAACGTGGAAATTATCCGGTTTTACGTCGCATTTGAATATCGTGCCTTATGAAACGTCGAACGGGGCGATTTTGCGGGCTGATTCCCTGATGGCAAGATTGAAGCGGATGGACGGGGTAAAAGAGGTGTACGGTTATATCGAGAAACCCGCGATATTGAAAAGCAAATCGGAAATTCACGGAGTGGTCTTGAAAGGTGTGGATTCTACCTACGACCAAGTTTTTTTTCAACGGAATTTGAAAGAGGGTAAAATGCCTGATTTTTCAACGTCTAAAGCTTCTGAGGAAATATTGATCTCGGCTTTTGTCGCGGATTATTTGAACGTGAGCGCGGGGGATAAGATTATCGCTCATTTTGTGCAGGAACCTCCTCGCGCGAGGGCTTTTAGGGTGTCGGGAATTTATGATACCGGGTTCAAGGAATACGACGACGTATCGGTATTGGCGGATCGGAGGCATCTTGCTAAATTGAATGGCTGGGAGCCGGGACAGTTGGGGGGAGTTGCGGTGGAGTTATTCGATGTGGAGAGGGTAAACGAGTATGGGGACCGGGTGGACGATTTGCTTTATGATATGAACGAGAGTTGTGAGGTGAAAACATTAGGAGATATTGCACCGCAGATATTCGATTGGCTGAACCTGTTGAATGTGAATGTTTGGGTTATTTTGGTTCTGCTCGTGACCGTGGCGGGGTTTAATATGGTGTCCGGCTTGTTGATTTTGATTTTGGATAAGACAACCTTAATCGGCATATTGAAAGCTCTCGGTTGTAAAAATATATCCTTGAGGCGTTTATTTTTATACATTTCTGCCGGATTGATCGTGAAAGGTATGATTTGGGGAAATTTGCTGGCTTTTTTATTGGCGGGCATACAATATTATTTTGAAGTGGTGAAATTGGATCCGGTCACGTACTACATGAGTACCGTGCCGATCTATTTTAACGGATGGTATATCTTGTTTTTGAATATAGGTGTAATTGTGGTAACATTGCTTATGCTGGTTGTGCCGACGATGCTGATATCTAAGATTAATCCGATAAAATCAATCCGGTTCGAATGAAAATAGAAAGTTGGGATACGTATTTGGGAAAATGGAAAGAGTTTATTTATATCCATAAACACGGTTTGATGGGGACTCTTATTTTCCATTTGTTGCTGGCGATCGGGCTGTTGAGCATGGGAATATCTAAAATGAACGTGCATAAGGAGGTCGAGATTGTACTGGAGATGCCGGAACCGGAAGTCGTTCAACAGATGATAGAAGAGAAAAAAGAGCTCGTTCGTCAACGGGCTAATGATGAAGTGGAGGAGATGTTGCGTTCGATTGCCGTAAACGAGGACGTGAAAAATGAAAAGCGATCCGATAGCGATCCGGTAGAAAACGTGCAGGAGTATATCAAAGAGATACAGGAGGAGTTGAAAGGAAGCTACGGTAATCGTTATCGGGCTAAAAAAGATAAACATTATAAGACGGATAGCTTGCAACACGCGAAAGACGAACGACAACGAAAATTGGATTCCTTGCAATCGATCGTTTACGTGGGAAAGAGCAGTGTTTCGTATAAGTTGGAAAAACGATATAAAGTTTTTTTACCCATACCCATTTTTAAATGCGAATACGGGGGAAAGGTGGTTGTGGCTATTGTCGTAAACCGAAAGGGACGCGTGGTGAAGGCGGAAATCATAGACAAGGAGTCTAAACAAGATGATTGCCTGAGGGAAGTGGCAGCGGATGCTGCCTTGCGCTCCCGGTTTAATCAAGATGACAAAGCTCCTGAACATCAGTCGGGAACAATCACGTATAATTTTGTAAAACAATAGTACGGATAAAACCAAAAGGAAACCGGAGGGGAAGAAATAAAAATGTGATTTAACAAGATAAAGTATGACTCTCGTTTCCTATTTTTCAGCTTTCGTGGATCTGTTTTATCCCCGGATGTGCGAAGTTTGTAAAGAGGTGTTGGTTACAGGGGAAAAACATATTTGCTCCGCGTGTCTGTATGATTTCCCGTACAGTTACGGTTTGCATGACGATCTGTTTCTGCAATTCGATCAGGTATGCCGGATGAAATCGGTCTACTCTTTGTTTTATTATAGTCGATACAGTGACTATCGAAATTTGATTTTTGCCGTAAAATATCGTTCCAAGCGAAAGGTCGGGTGTTTTCTGGGAGCCATGCTGGGAGAACGAATCGTCGGAGGAGAGGAGTTCGACGGGATTATTCCTTTACCTCTTCATCCGAAACGGGAAAAGAGGCGAGGTTTCAATCAGGCCAGGGAGATCGCGGTCGGAATCGCGGAGGTGTTACAAGTACCCGTGATGGATCATGTTGTTTCCCGGGTTGTCAATAATCCCTCCCAAACGGGGTTGACGGTTGAGCAACGGGCTGAAAACGTGAAACGGATTTTCCGGTTGAACGAAGTTGCCCTGTTGTGCGGGAAGCATATTTTAGTAGTCGATGATGTGATCACGACAGGATCAACCTTAACCTCGTTTCTTAAAGTATTAAATGAAATTCCCGGTTTGACGGTAAGTGTGGCCTGTCTTGCCGTGGCAAAGGAGTAATTGTGTTAATTTTTTATATTTATTGTTTTGATTTCTGGATTTAATTTTTTATTTTTGAACAACTGATAAACCAAAGGGGGGATAAAAATTGTTTTCTGGTCATCTCATCTATTTTTTATTGTCCGTGGATGCAAGTTTTTCTCTCCTGATAAATTAAAAAACATGCGGGTGGCATCCTGATTCGCGAATGCATACGCGTGCGATAGGGACAGCGAGCCCCGTGCGGATCGTGTTCATTGATGTTTATTATTAGGGGATGTAAAATAGAAATATAATATGGAATCTTATTTTATTAATCTAAATTTTGCAGCCATGAGAACGATGATTTTGAAAGCAACTTGTATCTTATTTTTCCTTTCCGTTTTCGGTCTTTATACTTTAGCGAATAATGCGGTGGAGAAGAAAGGTGTAATCGTGGTGGAGGTGATGGATAGTAATTTGAAATTTCCGATATCTGGAGCGGAAGTGAAGCTCTATGAACATACGGATAAGGGTTGGGTTGAGGTCGGTAAAATGACGACCGGGCGGGGCGGCGAGGTTGTGTTCGCTAATTTGAAGGTAGGAGGTAAATACAAGGTGGAAGTCTCTAATGCCGGTTATAATTCGCAGGCTCATGAATTCTTGCGATTAAGTGAAAAGGAGAATGTCTATTTCTTTTTGACCGAAAAAAGTAACGAGTTCTGTTTGGGAAATTTGATTGTTTTATCTATTTTTTAAAGAGACTTGGTGGGGTGCTCGGTGGGAGCATATCGTGAGTAGTACTGGAGGGGGGAAAGAGTGGGATATCTTCTGTTTTCTTAAATAGAAATACCATGTCGTAAAAAAAGCGATTAATTTTAAGGTTTATAGGAATGGAGGAAAGGTAGTCCGAACTTTTTTATAAATTTGTAGAATTAATTTTAGGAGGATTATGAGTAAGTTTTTTTGGAATGCTTTTTGTTTTGCGGCTATTGGCGTGTCGTTGATCATATATGCTTGTGCTAACAGGGGTTATCCGGAAGGTGGAATAAAGGATGAAATTCCTCCCAAGGTGATTAAAGAAGAACCTGCCTCTTTTACTGTCGATTTTAATGCGAAGCGGGTAAGTATTTACTTCGATGAATTTGTACAATTGAAGGAGATCAATAACAAGTTTGTAATGTCTCCCCCTGCTAAAAAGAATCCAAAGGTTAGTTTACGCGGAAAGTATATCGTTGTGGATCTGAGTGCCGACACGCTGAAGCCGAATACTACTTATACATTGGACTTTGCAGACGCCATCGTGGATAATAATGAAGGAAACCCGTTAGGGTATTATCGTTATGTTTTTTCCACGGGTAGTACCATTGATTCTATGGAATTAAGCGGGAAGGTAATTGATGCTCAGACTCAGTTGCCTTTGCTCAATGCCATGGTGTTGTTTTATGAAAACCATGCCGATTCCGCGGCTATATTGGAATTACCCAGTTACCTGGCGCGTACGGATAGCGCCGGAATGTTCCGGGTAACGAATATAAAGGATGCCGTGTACCGGGTGTTGGCTATCGAGGATGCCAATCGGGATAATAAATTTACGCCTGAGAATGACCGGGTCGCTTTCGTGGATACATTGGTAAGACCCGTGATGAGCCGGGTGATGAGATGGGATACGATACGGCCCGATACGACCAAAATAGAAGTAAGGCATTCGAGAAAAGGCGAGCTGAGTGTTAAGCCGTTGACCAGGGATACGGTCGTGCAACGGGAATACATATTGTATGGCCCTTCTAATTTGTTTATGAGCATGTTCGAGGAGGAACCTACCCAATTGTATTTGGATAACGAACTTCGGGAGGAACGGGAGCGATTGGAGTTTTTGTTTAGTATTCCGGGGGATAATCGGTTAAAAGCTAAATTATTGGGTTTGCATTTGCTGGATGGTGTGGATGAGGATTGGTATATTACGGAACGTTCGGCAGGTAACGATACCTTAAAGTTATGGATAAAGGATTCCTCTGTTTATAAAATCGATTCATTGGTGGTGGAGTTGACCTACATGAGGACGGATTCTTTGCGTCGTATGGCCTGGACAAAGGATACGGTCAAATTGAACTATAAGGATAAGGTATTATCCAAGAAAAAGAAGAAAAAAGACGATGAAGAGGAAGATAAACCGGAGTTGAAATTTATAGAATTTACTTCGAATATAGCTCCGGTCTTTGATTTGAACCGAAATATCGTGTTGGATTTTGATAAGCCGATTCGGCCTTCCGAAATGGAGAAAATAAAACTTTTTGAGAAAGTGGATTCGAATTGGGTGGCTATTCCTTTTGAGGTAAGACAGGATAGTTTAAAAATCCGTCGGTTTTACTTGGATCATAAGTGGAAGCCGGAGACGGAATATCAGCTGACAATCGATTCCATGGCCATGCATAACATGTATGGATTGTATAACAAAAAAGTTGAAAAGACGTTTAAGACAAAAGCAGAAGAGGATTATGGAAAGATCTTTTTGAATGTTACGGGAGTTGAGATGCCTGTCGTTGTACAACTTTATCAAGGAAGCGATAAAGATTTGAAGATATTGCAGGAGAAGCAGGTCTTTGAAGATGGTAGAGTGACGTTCGATTATTTGAACGAGGGGACCTATATGATTCGGGCGATCATGGATAGAAATGGAAATGGAAAATGGGATACCGGAAATTATTTAAAGCGAATTCAGCCTGAGGAGATAAAATATTTCCCCTTGGACTTTAAGATAAAACGGAATTTTGACGTGGAGCAGGAGTTCGATGTAAAGAAGACCTACGTGAGGGAGGACCCGAGCAAGAAGAACAACGAAGATGAAAAAAATAACAAGAGAGGTAGGAACAGATAAATGAAGACAACATTATTGATCGGTGTATTATTCTTTAGTTTGTCTCTTTTTTCACAGGAGAAGGATAAGCCATTGGAAAAACTGACTTATACCGGGTATTATAATTGGGGGTTCGTATGGATCAAGGCCGGTTCTGTCGAGTTTACTCTGACTCCTTCCGATAAGTATCCCAATGCCCAGCGACTGTTTGCCGTGGGAAGTTCCAATCCTTCTTGGGATTGGGTTTTCAAATTACGGGATACGTTGATTTCTTATCACGATAGTCTTACTTTTATGCCCTATGAATTTTCGAGGAAGGCGCATGAAGGAAATTACCATAAAACATTCGATTATGTTTGGAATTATGACAATGATGTTATCTATTCGGAGATAGAACGGATCGGAAAATATGTCCGGAAGGATACGATCCCCTTACAGGAAGGAACCTATGATATGCTTTCCGTGGCTTGGTTAGCCCGTAACTTGGATTTTGCGAAGTATAAAAAAAACGACATGATCCCGATACGTATTTTGATCGATGAAAAAATTTATGAACTTTATGTGCGCTATTTGGGACGGGATAAGGTAAAGACAGGAAAGGGAAAGCGGTCGTGTCATGTTTTTTCTCCTTTGTTGGTGGAAGGAGAAGTATTTAAAGGGGGAGAAAATATGAAAATTTGGGTGAGTGACGATGAGTATCGGGTACCGGTAATGGTAGAGGCGAAGATTTTGGTCGGTTCGGTGAAAGGGATTTTAGATGAAGCGAATAGTGTTTATTGGTAACTGGCGTTTTTTGTTTTGGAAGAATCGGAAATTAACAATTTGACATATGAAGAAATTTATAATTATTCTGGTATCCGTCGTACTTTTTGCAAGTTGTAAAAACGCGATGAAGAACATGTCTCCAGCGGTCTCCGGAAAGGTAAACGAGATCTTGGTGATAGCTGATAAAAACGTTTGGGATGGACAGGTCGGGGATTCCATTCGCGCATGGTTTCAACAGGATCAGGAAGGATTACCGCAAGTAGAACCGCTTTTTGATATGCTGAATTTGCCGGAATTGCATTTTGATAAAAATATAAAGGGACATCGTAATATCCTGAAAGTAGAGATTTCTCCTTCTATTGATTCTGCTTCTATTCAATATATGAATAGTCCGTGGGCCAAAAGTCAGGTGTATTTTAAAATAAAAGCTCCTAATAATAAGGAGTTCATGGATATTTTTGAAGCGAATAAGAGAAGAATGTTAGGGGTATATACGAAGGCGGAAAAGGATCGGCTGGTTTCTATTTACAAGCGGACGGCCGATTCCCGTATATTCAATCTTTTTAAAAAGAAGTACGATATTTTATTGTATTGCCCTACCGGATACTATGTCAATAAGGATACTACCGGATTTGTCTGGATATCCAGCGAGACGACCCGGGATAGTAAGGGGATTTGTTTCTTTACCGAGGAGTATAGAGATCAGAATCAGTTCAACGACCGTGTGATTATCGAAACGGTAAATGAAAAATTGAAGCAATTTATACCCGGTCCCCTGAAAGGTTCTTATATGGCAATTGATACGGATATACGCTATACCGCGGTGCAATACGATTATCAGGGGAATTACGCGATAATGATTCGGGGGTTGTGGACTGTGATAAATGATTTTATGGCAGGGCCTTTCGTGTTAAATGTTGTTTTGGATCAGGAGCATAACCGCATAATCTATCTGATGGGGTATGTATATTATCCTAATGAGAATAAGCGGAATATGGTTAAACAGGTTGAAGCCATTCTGAATACGATGGAGATTAACTACGAAGAACCGAAAAAAGAGAAATAAGCACATGAAATTTTTGATTATGTTGTTAATAATAGCATCCGTCGGTACGGATGCTATTTGCGTAAATATTCGAAACGGGATAGAGCGGTATGAACTCTATCGCGAAACATTAGAAGGAAAGCGGGTAGGGATCGTGGCCAATCACACTTCCATGGTAAAAGAACAACATAGTGTTGACTTTTTGCGGGATAAAGGGGTTGAATTGGTTCGGATCTTTTCGCCGGAACACGGTTTTCGGGGGGAGGCGGAAGCGGGTCGACTGACGGGGGATTATACGGATGCTAAAAGTCATTTGAAGGTTATATCGTTATATGGTAAAAAGAAAAAACCTACCGCAAAAGATCTGCAAGGAATAGATTTGATGGTATTTGACATTCAGGACGTAGGTGTCCGTTTTTATACTTATATCTCTACGCTTCATTACGTTATGGAGGCTTGTGCCGAGAATGGAATACCTTTGCTCGTAATGGATCGGCCGAACCCGAATGCTTTTTACGTGGATGGCCCGGTATTGCAAGAGCCGTATGCTTCTTTCGTGGGTATGCATCCGGTTCCTGTCGTGTACGGGATGACGATAGGGGAGTATGCGCTTATGATTAATGGGGAGGGATGGTTGAACGGAAAACGAAATTGTCGGTTGACGGTTGTGCCTTGTGAAAACTGGAACCGGGAAGAGGCGGTGGATCTATCGCGAAAACCTTCTCCGAATTTGCCGGATTCTGTTTCTGTTATCTTGTATCCTTCGATCTGTTTTTTTGAAGGTACGGTTGTAAATGAGGGTAGGGGAACTCTGACCCCTTTTCAGGTTTTCGGGCATCCGGATTTGAAAAACATGTCATATTCTTATATTCCTCGCTCCATAAAAGGAATGAGTGAATCTCCTAAGTGTGAAGGACAATTGTGTTATGGTATGGATTTGAGAAATGAGTATCGTACTATTTGGGAACAAAAAAGGATCAATTTGGCTTGGTTGTTGTTAGCCTACCGGAATTACGAAGGAGAAGAGTCTTTTTTTACGTCGTTTTTTGATAAATTGGCAGGAAACGATTCGCTCCGAAAAGCGATATTATCGGGAGAGAGCGAAGAGGAGATTCGGGATTCTTGGCAGACGGATTTGCAAGCATTCCGTGAGATACGGGTAAAATATTTACTTTATAGATGATTGAAATAGTTGTAAAGGTCATTGTAAATTAAGTTAGTGGAAGGTTATGAAAGAGAAAAAGAGAAAGAGTATCGTATGGCGTTTGGTAAAATGGACGGTTATTACCTTGTTTTCTTTGTTGATATTAGTAAGTATCGGAGTAGGTATACTTATTCATTTTATTTTCACTCCGCAAAAATTGACTCCTGTTGTCGAGAGGATTGCTAATGACATGTTAAACGCGAAGGTACATTTCGATTCGATCGAACTTACTTTTTTCTCTACGTTTCCCAATTTTGGTTTGGATGTTCGGCATGGAGAGGTGGTAACGAAGGTTTTTCAAGATAGTGTATCGATGTATGTCTCTACCGATTCGTTGATGAGCTTCCAACGTTGTTTGATGACGGTAGATCCTATGGCTTATCTGTCTCGTAAGGATGTTGTGATAAAAGAGCTATTGATCGAGAAACCCCGGATATACGCTTACGTGAATGAAGAGGGAGTGCCCGGTTGGGATGTAATGAAAATAGCGAATACTGATTCTTTACCGGAAGTGACTCCCGATACCTCTTCCGTGAAGACGATAAATTCCATTGATATAAAGAACGTGCGTATTAAGGAAGGTATGTTGATATTCGACGATCGGGCGAATCAGGTATACGCGAGGATGGAGAATCTCGGGGTCGGAATAGACGGCGCCTTTGCCCGCCGTAAGTCTCGTCTGGATGTCGAGATACAAATGGAGAACCTTTTGTTCTGGCAACAGGGAGAACTGTTGGTCAAAAACGTTACTTTGGGTCTCAAGAGCGGAATGAGTATTGACAGGGATTCATTGTTGTACACGTTGGATCGGGCTGTTATGAATATCAACGGATTGAAGTTCGGTTTGGGAGGTGAGTGCCGGGGAGATTCCGTTACCCGCACGTTAGATGTGGATATGAAATTCGGTATGCAGGTTCCTTCTCTGAAAACGGTACTGGATCTGGTCCCTCCCGCGATCTTAAAGCGGGATAAAAAAGCGGAGGTCGAAGGAAGCGTGTTATGCAACGGAACGATAAAGGGAATATACGGGAAGGATCGGATTCCTATTATTACGAGCCGTATAAGAATTAATGATGGAGCGGTTCGTTACGAGGGAATGCCTTATGCCTTAGAGAAGTTGGAGTTAGATGTGGAGGGGCAGGTGGATTTGCAACGTCAGCAACCTTCGTATGTCAAAGTGAGCCGGCTCTATTTGAAAGGTGCTTCCACTGAAGTGGATTTGAGCGCGGAGATACAGGACTTGATTACGGCGCCCCGGTTGCTGTCGAACATAAATGCCGTGGTCGATTTTACTTCTTTGACTCAGATATTTCCGTTGGAGGAAGGAGTCTCTATGAAAGGAGAATTGAATTCGGTATTGAAGGTGAATATACTGTTGTCGGATATAAAGTCCGCAAATTACGGAAGAATGGATATTCGGGGAGGATGCCGCTTGAAGGATGTGGTGTTGAAGAGTGAGAGGGATAGTTTTCTGTTCCGTTCGAAATCCATCGGGTTGGGTTTCGGTACGAACATGAAAGACGATACGATATGGCAGGGAAAAAATCTGCTTAACGGTATCTTCGGTTTTGATAGCGTGGACATCAATATGAAAGAGCGGTTGGTGTTTCATATGGATACTTCTTACGTGCACGTGAAAACCTCTCCCTTGCGAGATACGACGGCGGTAGCTTCCATGTCCGCGAACATACGTTTCGGTCGGATCAGACTTACGGTGGATGATACGCTTTCCCTGATGATGGGTAACAGCAAGGCGAAGCTCTCTTTAGGTCCTTCTCCGTCGGATAAAAAGGTCCCTCAGGCAAAGGCGAGTGTGGAGATGGATAGTTTGCGAATTCGGGCGTTAGGCAATCGGTTGAGGATGGAGAAGGCCGGTTTCGATTTGACGAGCGTTATGAATAAAGAGGATAAGCGGATCTGGAAGACTTCCGGTGTAATCGGTTTTCGAAATTTAGGCGTGTATACGCCCATGTTTCCGTTACGGATGAGGATGCCCGCTACGAAAATCACTCTGGCTCCCGGTCGTATCGAATTGAATGGAGCCCAATTGAGAATAGGACATTCGGATGTTTTGCTGACAGGAGCCGTCTATAATCTTGCCGATGCTTTTTTGCATAAAGGTGAATTAAAGGCTGAGCTGGCCGTACGATCAAAAATGATAGACTGTAATCAATTGATGAAAGCGATGGAGGTCGGAGAGGCGAATCGATCTAAAATCTGGGGGATAAACGAGGAAGAGATGAGTGAGGAGGAGTTGGAGGAGTTGGATCTTTCGGCCGATTCTACTTACGTGGCTGATAGTACGATGGCTGTTTTTGTCGTTCCTCCCGGTATCGATTTTAAGTTCGAAACGCAGATCAATAAGGTTTTGTATGGTAAATTGGAGTTGGACAGTATCCATGGAGAGATGATCATGCGCAATCAGTGTATTGAATTGTCCGACCTGAGTTTGCGTTCTATGGCGGCTGATATGAAGACGACGATGTTGTATAAAGCTTCCACTCCGGAACGGGCTTATGCCGG
This sequence comes from Gabonibacter chumensis, assembly GCF_024741215.1. NCBI lineage: Bacteria > Pseudomonadati > Bacteroidota > Bacteroidia > Bacteroidales > Porphyromonadaceae > Gabonibacter > Gabonibacter chumensis. The sequence goes on from NZ_JANSKB010000001.1 coordinate 1,118,116, forward strand.
TTTTGATTTGCGGATGGATGATATTCATGTCGCTTCGTTGATTAACTTCATGCCTTCTCTGGATACCTTATTCCCGATGTTGCGATCTTTCGAGGGAATGGTTGATTTTCATATTGCGGCGGAAGCGGATTTGGACTCCACGATGATGATCGATCTGCCTACTTTGCGTGCAGCGGCTTATTTGGACGGGAAGGATTTGGTGTTGTTGGATGGTGAAACTTTTGCCGAAATATCCAAAATGTTGATGTTTAAGAATAAAAATCGGAATATGATCGATAGTGTTTCGGTCGATTTTTTGATTAAGAACGGGGTCATAGAGATATTCCCTTTTATGATAGAGATGGACCGATATAAAGTGGCTGTCGGAGGGGAGCATCATATTGACATGACTTTTAAATATCATGTTTCTCTATTGAAATCTCCCATACCTTTCAGAGCGGGGGTCGATATTTCCGGTTCTTTGGAAAAGATGAAGTTCCGGATTACGAAAGCGAAGTACAAAGATATTTTTATTCCTTCACGAAGGGCGAAAGTGGACAGTACGCAACTTAACCTGCGTAAACAGATCCGGCAATTGCTGCAATCCGTCAAACAGGCGGCTGACGAATAAACTTGTTGTTAAGGGAGTCGTTCGATCTTAATAAAGGCTCTGTCGTCGAAGGAATTATTCCCTTTTTTCAGTCCTTTGGTGGACTTGAAGAGATGGTAGCATAGCGGGTCGTTCTTCAGGATATATTCCAGGTATGCTTCCGATTCGGATAAGGAGGGAAAGAGTTTGGGGTAGCCGTCTGTGGCCAAAATCAAGTATGGGGAGTCCGAACCGGTCAGAGAGATGTTTTCCACTTGCGTGGGAGCAATGGGAGAACCGTCCAGAACACCATAAGAATACATGCTATCGGGGAAATGGTTTTGAAACAGGGTTTGCTCTTTTAAGTATTCGAGAATCTTTTCGCGTCCTCTATCTTTAATCAGTAGCTCTTCCGTACTCATGCCTTGCCTGATGCAACTTTCTGTTATGAAAGCTCTTAAGTCGGAAAGGATCGTATCGATGATTTTAGTTTTTCTGAAAAAGGTATTATCAATGATGGCCTGACAATCTCCGACAGACCATACTTCGTTATGGTGATCCGAATAGATGATGAGGGAGGCGTTGAGTTTATCTACCGGATGTTTTTCCATGTGGTCCGTCATGCCGACTCCGGCGTAGAAAGAGTGAAATTGCTTATTAATTTCAGAAATAAAAGAAGGGAGTGTGATATCGTTCGGCATGGAACGAACGACTTTTTCGATCAATTCTCCGGCAATCACGCCCTGGGTTTTAGAGTCGAAATCGATATCGGATTTACTGGTTGCACCATCGATCAAACACGCGAAATGATCGGTGACGACTATTCTGTCTTCACATTTTGAGATATCCCGTGATTTCCCAAGGATAAATTTTTCGATTACTTTAAAACTCATATTCCTTAATCTTTTTAATACAAACGGGGAATCCGTCCAATACGTCGCATTCGACTAAAAGTACAATGTTTTTTTTGCCTTTCGATATTATTTTTTGTGAGTTGACGTGTATCTCGGTAAAATAATTGGCAGCGGCAATTGTGCCATAGGTATGACATCCCGTGAACAGGCAGAAGGTACTTTTTGAGGCCGGGGAAGAGAACGGATTGATACCCCGGATAACTACCCCGTAGTCTTTGATGACTTTTTGATCTTCTTCTATACCGTTGTATTCCTCTACCCCCTGATCGGTTTTCCAAGAGATCGTATTTTCTGTTTGATAAACGATATCTTTTGCCTCCCGGAACTTATCCAAAAACAGTTTGGAGATGATGTTGTTTTTGGGACCGCCTAAGATAATGATGTCTTTTTCTATTTTCTTTTGAACCTGATCGTCGGAGAAAAGGATATTGTCTATTTTGATATTATAGGCTTTACTTAAGGATTCGACAGCGTGTCCCAATGCCCTGACTTGTCCGATACCGGTCGCCGGTCTGAGGTATTTTCCCGTGTTCGTTTTGGTGGATGTTGCCGTACAAATAATCAGCTCTTGCGGATGCGAGATCCGCCAGAGTTTTTTAACCGGTCTGACGGTGTTGACCGTACGATATACCCAGGAAGCAAGGCTTCCCAAAAAAACAAATGCAATGCTTGAACCGAAGTTGACCAAAAAATCTTCTATCATTACGCGTCGGTTTTATGATACAAGATCACGTTTTATGCCCCGTGTTTATAAACCATCATAGTAAAATTTTCCGAATTCACTGATAATGGTAAGCTCATTCTTTTCACTGTCGTAACAACGTCCTACGATTTGCGCGTCGATATTGAAACGTTGGGAAATAGCGATGATTTCATCCGCAATCTCTTCATTTACATATATTTCCATCCGGTGACCCATGTTGAATACCTTGTACATCTCCTCCCATGGCGTGCCGGATTGTTCCTGTATCAATTTGAATAGAGGCGGAACGGGGAAAAGATGATCTTTTACGATATGCATTTTTTCGACAAAGTTCATCACTTTGGTCTGGGCTCCGCCGGAACAATGCACCATGCCGTGTATCTCTTTCCGGTATCTATCCAATACCTGCTTTATGACCGGAATATAAGTCCGCGTCGGGGATAATACCAGTTTTCCGGCATCTATTCCTAATTCCGCTATTTTATCCGTTAGTTTGCATTTCCCGGCGTATACCAGCTCTTCGGGAACGGCATTGTCATAACTTTCAGGGTACTTGACGGCCAGGTATTTGGCAAAAACATCGTGTCGGGCGGAAGTAAGTCCGTTAGACCCCATACCGCCATTGTACTCGCTTTCGTAAGTCGCTTGGCCGTAAGAGGAGAGGCCTATAATGACATCTCCGGCTTTTATCCGGTCATTCGAAATAACATCTTTCCGCTTCATCCGGCAGGTAACCGTGGAATCCACGATGATAGTCCGTACGAGATCTCCCACATCGGCGGTCTCTCCCCCCGTGGAGTAAATATTTACTCCTAATTTTCGGTACTCTTCGATTAATTCTTCCGTTCCGTTGATGATAGCGGCGATGACTTCACCGGGGATCCGGTTTTTATTTCTTCCGATGGTAGAGGATAACAAGATATTGTCCACGGCTCCAACGCAGAGAAGATCATCGATATTCATGATTAAAGCATCCTGCGCGATACCTTTCCATACCGAAATATCTCCGGTCTCCTTCCAATAGAGGTAAGCCAAAGAGGATTTCGTACCGGCTCCGTCCGCGTGCATGATATTGCAATAGCTTTTTAAACCGCCTAAATAGTCGGGGACAATTTTACAGAATGCCTTTGGAAATAGGCCTTTATCCAAATTTTTGATAGCATTATGGACATCTTCCTTAGAAGCTGAAACTCCCCTCTTATTGTATCTTTCGTCTTTTCTCATAACGGACAGAATCGATAATTTGTGATGTTAATGATATTATTGTCAGGAAATTAATTCTCCTTGCTTGCACGTGCGTACACTCTTTTTGTCTTTTGCAAAGTTAGGATAATTTTCAATAATAATCGAAACTATGTTTAGAATTTACTCGGTGGATACTTCCGGGAATTGCTCTTAATTTAAGGCTCTTCGTTCCAATAATTCCGTAAAATGATCTTTATATGAATCCGATACGGGAATATAGAGTTTACCGAAAACGATCCGATTGCGTTCGATCGTTTTGATCTTGTTTATATTGACGATATAAGAGCGATGTACCCGGATAAAAGTATCGGAGGGAAGGTATTCTTCGATTGTTTTCATGCTCATCAGGGTAAGAATACTTTTTTCCGAATCGTCGGTTTGTATTTTAATGTAGTCTTTCACTCCCTCGATGTACAAAATGTGTTGTAGTTCTATTTGGATGAGTTTATAGTCGCTTTTTACAAATATACTTTCCGGATTTTTGCGGGGTGCGGAGCCTCGTGTCATTTCATACCAGTGCAATGCTTTCGTGGCGGCTTTAAAAAATTCGGCATAGTTGAAAGGTTTTAACAGGTAATCCAACGCATCGACCTTGAAGCCTTCTATGGCATATTGCTCGAAGGCGGTAGTGAAAATGACTTTTGTTTTATTTCCGATCATACGGGAGAGTTCCAGGCCGTTCAAGTCGGGCATCTGTATATCCAGAAAGGCTACTTCTATCGATTCCTTCTCCAGTAAAGAGATGACATCCAAAGCATTATCGCATCGTCCGACAAGGTGCAGGAAAGGGGTTTTCCGGACATAACTTTCCAACAGATCCAAAGCTAAAGGTTCATCGTCTACGATAATACAATTTAATGTCATATCAGTTGAATATTAGAAGTTAATAATGAGTCGGGCCATGAAACGGTCGTCTGCTTTTTCGATTTTTAAAATGTATTTTCCCGGATAGAGTAGTTGCAAACGTCGTTGTAAATTTGGGATTCCGATTCCGGAACCGCTTCTGTCTTCGTCATTTTTAGGAAAATAACTGTTTTCCACGATACAACTTACTCTTTGTGGTTCCTGCAATTCCATTCGTATACGGATAAAAGAATCTTGAGTATTGCTTATCCCGTGTTTGAAGGCATTCTCGATCAATGTGATAAAAAGTAACGGGGCAATCATGACGCCTTTCCCCTCTTCCGGTATGTTTACTTCCAGGCGAGTGTGTTTGGGGAGGCGCAGGCTCATCAGTTCGATATAGCTTTTCATGAATATGAATTCCCGGTCTATGGGAACGAGATTTTGGTTGTTATCATACAACACGTGACGTAACAATCGGCTCAGATCGTGAATTGCGAGCTGGGCCCGTTCCGGGTCGATGGCAATCAACGAGTAGATGTTATTAAGCGTATTGAATAAAAAATGAGGATTTAATTGACTCTTCAGGTTTTTTAGTTCCGCTTCTGCCTTTGCTTTTTCCAACTCTCTTTTTTCACCCTCTGTTTTATACCAGTTACTGGTCATTTTGATGGCCATGCTTAGGGCAACCGTGAGCCCCATTAATAGCATGTCCCGACTTAAAAAAAGAATGCGGGGTGGTTTGGGAAGTACTTTTCGTAAGGCTACTACTTCTTCCGGTTCGGGAGGGCTGATGTAGGTACGATAAAACTCTTGCCAAAAATGTAAAAGTAGTCCGAGTAGTATGATAACTAACAGGTTGATCACGATAAAACGGAAAATCTTTTTAGGGAAAAGAATATGATCGATAAAACAGAAATAGTTGGCATAGAAAACGATCATGCAGGATAGCGGTAAAAGAAAATATCCTAAATACCATCTTAACGTGACGATGAACTGATGATCGTTTCTGGTAAAGAATAAGGGAAAAGCGAAGAAGATTCCCCAGCCGATCACGTGAATGGCTACTAATAAATGCTTCCGGTTACCGATTTTCTGCATATCGTCTTTATTGAACATAAGCAAAGCTACTGATTTACGCTATATGTTTTGCTATTTACGGTAAAAACTTTCGTTTTGCCCTTATTATTCGTATCGAATGGCATCTATGGGATCCAAGTTAGAAGCTTTCTCTGCCGGATACCATCCGAAAAATATTCCGGTGGCCGTACAAACCAAAAAGGATAAGACGACCGAATAGATTTGAATATAAACGGGCCATCCGATGACGTATTTAATGACCATGGAAGAGCCGATACCGAGGATGACGCCGATAATTCCTCCGGTAACGCTAATGATAACTGCTTCTATGAGGAATTGGAAAAGGATATGTCGTCCTTTGGCCCCTATGGACATCCGGAGGCCGATCTCCCGCGTGCGTTCGGTAACGGAGACGTACATGATATTCATAATGCCAATACCTCCCACTAACAGGGATATCCCCGCGATACAGGCCAGAAGTACGGTCATTAAATCGGTCGTCGTGCTAAGCATAGAGCTGAGTTCTTCCTGTGAACGGACATGAAAATCGTCCTCTTCTCCGGTAGGAATCTTGTGATTTTGACGGAGAACTGCCCCAATCTCTTCTATGGCCTCTTCCGAGTCTTCTTCCGTAAGTGCGGAGGCGAATATACCGTGTATGTATGTAATGGCCAACAGTCGTTTTTGAATGGTGGTATAAGGGGCTATAATCATGTCGTCCTGGTCTTGTCCCATGGAGTTATAACCCTTGGGTGTCAATACTCCGATGATCCTGAACGGTGTTTTATTGAAACGGATGGTCTTGCCTAACGGGTCTTCTCCTTTCGTAAAAAGATTATTGACAACCGTTTTTCCTACGACACATACTTTTGCCGAGGTTTTTATGTCATGGTCGGTAAACATCTCCCCTTCTCCGATAGAAAATTTCCGGATATCTAAATAGTCCTGGTTGACGCCGTATATGGTTGTCGGCGCATTGTTCGCACCGTAGATAACCTGTCCGCCGGTATTGACCGTAGGAGTACATTTGCTGATGAGATCGACGTCTCTTACAATACTTTGATAGTCTTCCAGCTTTAAGGTTTGCATATCGCTGGCACTTTGGCGTACGCCTCCGAATTTTCCGTTACCCGGGTGGATCATGATCATGTTGGAACCCATTTCGGATATTTGGGCTCGGATACTGCGTTTGGAACCTTGGCCGATGGCCAGCATGGAGATCACCGAGGCAACCCCGATGATGATTCCCAACATGGTTAAAAATCCTCTGAACTTGTTGTTATTCAGTGCTCTGAGAGCAATTTGTATCAGATTACCGTAATTCATCGTGAGCTATTATTAAATTAGTCGTTTTCTTTAGGAAGAGCTTCCAATGCTTCTTTGGCGGAAGCGACATGTCGGTTTGTCTTGTCTTCGATGATATGACCGTCGCGTAATACGATATTTCTACTGCTGAATTGGGCAATCTCGGGGTTGTGGGTGACGAAGATAATCGTTCTTCCTTCCGAATGAAGTCGTTGAAACAGGGTCAATATCTCGTAAGAAGTCCTGCTGTCCAAATTTCCGGTAGCCTCGTCGGCCAGCAAAATGACCGGATCGTTTACGATGGCGCGTGCGATGGCGACACGTTGTTGCTGCCCTCCGGACATTTGATTGGAGCGGTGATTGAGACGATCCGACAATCCTACGTCTTCCAATGCCCTGATCGCTTTTTCCTTACGCACTTTAGAGGATACGGCCGGATTGTACAGCAACGGAAGTTCCACGTTTTCCCATGCCGTGGTTTTGGGTAATAAGTTGTAAGATTGAAAAACGAATCCGATTTTACGATTTCGTAATGTGGCCCTTTCGTTTTTGCCCATTTCGCGAGCAGATATGCCGTCTAAAAAATAGTTTCCTGAGGTGGGAGTGTCGAGGCATCCCAAGATATTGAGTAGAGTGGATTTCCCCGAACCGCTCGTTCCCATTATCGTGACGAATTCCCCTTCCTGGATGGAAAACGAAATTCCCCGTAAGGCGTGTACCGTTTCCGATCCTACTTTAAAATCCCTCCTCAGGTTTTCTATTTTTATTATTGTATTCATGAGATCCTATTTTGTTGTATTTATTTCTTTTTACTGCCTGGGCGTTGTGGCATAAACGGATTGGAAGAGTTATCTCCGGGGGCTCCCATGGCGGTTTTGCCTCGGTTTATTCCGACGACTACTTTATCGCCCTCTTGTATACCCTCTTTTATCTCCATATTGATGCCATCCGAAACACCGGTTTTTACGACTTTGGGAGTGATCCCTCCGTCCGTTTGTATCCATACCGTTTTTTCTCCTCCTTTGGCTACAACCGGGGCGGCAGTCATCGGGGCGGCAGCGGCCGGGTTAGCCGGCTCGGGAGTAAAACGGAAGGCTTTTAAGGGGACGAGCATAACGTCGTGTTTCTCCATCGTGTAGACCGTAATATTGGCTGTTAGGCCCGGTTTCAGTTTTAAATCCGGATTCGGCGCATCGATAACGACTTCGTAGGTAACAACGTTGTTGGTCGTGGTAGATTGTAGCCGGACCTGGGTAACATCCCCTTCGAATATATCGTCCGGAAAGGCATCTACGGTAAAAGTTACGCGTTGCCCCTCTTCGACCTGGCCGATATCGGCTTCATCTACATCCGCGATCACTTGCATCTTGCGTAGATCGTTGGCAATGGTAAACATGGTGGGTGTTTCGAAACTTGCGGCAACGGTTTGTCCTTCTTCTACTTCTCTGGAAAGAACGACGCCGTCGATCGGGGAATAGATGGTTGCATAACTTAGGTTGGATTTTGCTTTTACAAGATCGGCGATGGCTTTCTCGTAGGATAGTTTTGCTTTTTCATACTCGTACTGGGCTGTTTCGAATTCCGTATCACTGATCAATCTCTTTTCATGCAAACCGGATAGTCTGGCGAAATTCTTTTTCTGGTATTCGTATTCGCTCTTGCTGGATTCCATGTTGGCTGAGTCGGAAGCCATGGCCGCTTCCAGTAACGTACGATCGAGCTCTGCAATCAGTTGCCCTTTTTTTACGACGGAATTATAATCCACGTAAAGGCGGGAAATCGTGCCGGATACCTGCGTACCTACATCTACTTTCGTAATGGGTTCGATGGTTCCGGTAGCCGTTACTGTCGTGTTGATGGAACCCTTTTTTATCGTGGTCGTTTCGTATGTGACTGTTTTATTTTCTCTTGAACGGAAGATAAAAAAAAGGCCCGCGATAACAGCCAAGACAATGATGATGATCGCTATTTTTTTCATTCTATTTCGGTTTTACGTTATAATTCAATCGGTTGATTTTGGTAGAAATTCAGTAATTTGATGGATAATATCGCATCGTATTTAGCCTGTATCTGTTCTTGTATTGCTGATAAAAAATTATTTTTTTCCGTTAATAATTCAACGGTATTTTTCATTCCTGCATCGAATTGTGCTTGTACCAGACGGTAACTTTCAGAAGCTGATTTTACGCTATTCGTTGCCGCTATGTACCGGCTTTGTGCCGAAATAGCATTTTGGTATAAAGTTTCGATGGTTTTCAGTAGTGTTTTACGGGTATTCATCTCCTCTAACTGGGCCGTTTCTGTTTGGAGTTTTGCTTTTTCTACTGCTGATTTTACCTGTCGGTTTTGCGCAATCGGAATGCTGATGTTGATTCCGATATTTTCATTTAACCGGTTATTCAGCTGTTTCCTGAAAGAGTAATCCGAGTCGGAATCGTGGTCGGTTCCCACCGAAGCATTAAACGTGATGCTGGGCAGGCGGTCTGCCGCCGCGATCTTTTCATCCAGAAGAGCCGCATCAACGTTTAATTTGCTGCTTTTCATCTCCGGCATAACTTTCAAAGCCGTTTCGTACACCTCTTTCAAAGAGGGAACGAGTGTAAGCACATCGGCATCGGACAGCTCCGGAAAATGGATTTCAAAAGATTCATCCAATTCTAATTCCAGTAATTGTTTTAATTGTAATTTCGCTAATGCTAACGTGTTTTCCGCTAACGTGACTTGGTATTGATCGTTGCTGTATTGAGCCTTGATCTGAGAGCGGTCGCTGACAGCGATAGAGCCAGCCTTGTATAATTCCTCGGCTCTGTCTAACTGTGCCTTGGACGTTTCGAGTGTCTGTCTGTTGGTTTTGAGAGCCTCGTTGGCGTATAGAATCTGTAAATAACCTTCGGTTACGGAGATTTCAATATCGTTTTCGACAACGGAAGTTTCATATTCCAATGCTTCTACCGAAATCTTTTGTTTTTTTACGGAACGAGTCAGTTTACTTCCGTTATACAGGGTCATACCGGCATTTAATGAATAGCTTCCGGTATAAGCACTTCGGGAATTGAATTTATTATCGGTGTCTTGTGTTTTTTGATGAGACCAACCTTGTGTGCTGGAAAAAACCAATGACGGGAATAATTGGGCTTTGGACTCTAACAGGTTGACAACTCCTGTTTGATTGTTGATGCGGGATGATTGCACCTGAATATTATTTTTTCTAGCATAGTCAATGCATTCCCGGAGGGTCCAGAGGGCCGGCTTTTTTTGGGTAAAGCCGGCCGAAGATGAAATGACTATGAAAAAAGTGATAAATAATCGTATGTAATTCATGTTGTTCATACCTTAATTGTTTATTTCTGAGACGAATTTAGGTATGTCCGGGAAACGAAACAACTGAATTAGACCGATGGGACGGTTTTGTCGACCATCAGACGTTATTTGTCGACGAAATAAAAAAGCCTTACAGCAGAACTGTAAGGCTTGGGAGCTCCTCAGGTAGGACTTGAACCTACGACCTACGGATTAACAGTCCGCCGCTCTAACCAACTGAGCTACTAAGGAATTTTTCAAAAGCGATGCAAATATAGAAGTTAGTTCGAATTATACCAAATAAAAATGAAAGTTTTTCTTGAAAAACTATTATTGAACGAGGATGGATAAATCCATTCATTGGATTACGGCGCGCTGAAAATCTCAAAGTAGGATATGGGCGGAACAGATACCTGGGTGTACCGTTTATACATGCGCTTACCGTTGGAAAAGGCGATCGGGGAGATAAGAAAAGCCTCGGAATGAGGTAAATTTGCGATTTAAATTGCATAGACAGGAAAAATCGGGAAGATTCTATGCTTTGTCTCTATTGGCATGCAAATGGAGGTCAATAAAAATAATTTGTACAATCGATTTATATCCTGTATATTTATATGCCTAAAAATGTTGTAAATATTTGGGGGATTATGTATAGATGTTTGTTGCTGTTATTGTTTGGTTTTCAGGTTGTTTGTGCGCAAGAGAAGCCGAATCCTGAATGGTTGAATCAGAAATTTTCCATGTTTATTCACTGGGGATTGTATTCTGAACTGGGAGGCGTGTGGAAGGAGAAGCCGATCATGACCGGATATAGCGAGCAAATTCAATCTTTCGCCTCTATTCCGGCGGATGAATACGAAGCTGTCGCCGCCCGTTTTAATCCTGAAAAATGGGATGCGGAGGCTGTTGTGCGGTTAGCCCGGTTGGCCGGGATGAAGTCTGTTATTTTTACTTCGAAGCATCATGACGGATTTTGCATGTATCATTCGAATTATACGGACTATAACGTGGTAGATGCCACTCCTTTCAAGCGGGATGTCATGAAGGAGTTGTCTGAAGCTTGTAGGAAATTCGGGATAAAGTTCGGTGTGTATTATTCATTGATAGATTGGCATTTTCCCGGTACGAAAATAACTTCGCATAACGCGGATCCGGTTTCACCGGAGCATCATGCTTTCAATATGAAGCAAGTGGAAGAGATTTTGACCAACTACGGCCCCGTCTCGGAGCTTTGGTTCGATATGGGATCCTTGACGTCGGAACAGAGTAAGGAGTTATATGATTTGGTCAACCGTTTACAACCGGAATGTATGGTTAGCGGGCGTTTGGGAAATAATCAAGGCGATTTCTGCGTGATGGGAGATAATCAGTATCCGGATTATAAAATCGGGATTCCATGGCAAACTCCTGCATCTTTTTTTCCGGAAACATGGGGATACCGTTCCTGGCAGGAGAGGGGAGATCTGGAGCAAAAGGTAAATGAAAAGTTACTCGGATTGGTAAAAGTGGTCAGCCGGGGAGGAAATTATTTGTTAAATATCGGTCCCCGGGGGGATGGCTCTATCGTGGAGTACGAGCGGGATGCTTTGTTGAAGATGGGAAGATGGTTGAATAGATACGGTAGAGCTGTTTACAATACGCGAGCCAATCCTTTTGAACATGCCGGAGAGTGGGGAGATATGACGATGAAAGGGAATAGGCTCTATTTATTCATCGAACGAATGCCGGACGATCGTTTGATTCGTTTGTCCGGAATTCAGGGAGAGGCCGCAAGGGCTGTTCTTGTCGGAAGGGAAGATCCGTTGCGATTGGATCAGCACGGGAATGACATAACTCTTTATATTCCGGAGACGGTATATCCCGACCGGCATATGATTGTGGCCGAAATCGCATTTGCGGAACCGTTTCAGGTTCTTCCTGTCCGTATAGTCCCTTCGGAGCGCTTAAGCGCCTCGAATGCCGTTCCCGCGTACGGGTATTCCAGCATGGATTATTATTCCAGTTTCAGATGTATTGTCGGAAGGTCATGGGGATTTCTGTTTGATAAACCATACGCGGAACCGGTTGTCGTTTATACCGATAACGATCGATATAAGACGATAAAATTAACGATCGACAATATAGAGCAAGAGCTCCTTTTGCAAGGAGGAGAGGTAAAACATTTACAGGTTCAGCCGGGTTCGGTACGCTGGGAATCCGTTTATCAAACCAAAATTTCCGATGATCGTTTCGGGAGTTTTTGTTTGGGAGAAAATCATCGTGTTGATCCTGCCCGGGAAGAGAATGGGGTGATTTGGAAAAAAAGACCTCGTTTCGGTTTCGGTACTCATTATGTTGTCGCGATGACTCCGAAACAATCTCTTTATTTGTTGTGTTCGATTGAGAGCGATACTGCTCAGTCGATTTTAGTTGAATTGTCTAACCCGGAAGGATTACAGGTCGTGTTAAATGGAAAAACGCTTCGTAAACAAATTTCTGTGGGGGATAAATTCAAGGAGCGGGAAATCGTGATGTTGCCTTTGGATAAGGGTGATAATCAGTTAATCGTGAGGTATTATAATCGTAGTGGGGAGACCATGGAATATGGAGTTAATCCGGATGTTCCTCAAATAGTTTATCAGCTTCGGTTGAAGCCGGTTCCCCTGTTGCCAAGGGAGGTGCACTCCTGTGAACTCAGGTTGCTTAAACCGGAAAACCGGAATTGCGATATGGGATTACAGGATGTATGGGTCAGCATGGATTAAATTGTAATGATAAAGAGATGAAAAAGAGATTGCGGAAAAAATTGCATAAAGCAGAATTTCAAGAGTTAGGATTTTCGTTTGAGATAAAATTTAAAGAGAAGGGAGAAGATGCGGAAACTTTTTTGAAGGAGTTCATCGAATTGTTGCGCAGCCATCATCTGGAAATGAGCGGCGGTTGGAATGCGGAAGTCTGCGGCGGATTTGTTACGAGGGAAAAAGGTAGTGTTACCTTGGAGGAATACCATGCGGTAAAGAGTTGGTTGGAGGCTAAAAGCTCCGATATTTACGGCTTTACGATAGGTGAACTGAGGGACGCCTGGTATGGATGGGCATAAACATAGAAGTAAAAGACAGATTCGTGTTCGTTTGAAAAAGATATTTTCTATTTCCGTTTTATGTAAGGGGTAAAATATTAATTTTGCCGGTCTTCGCGCAAATAGAGTTCGACGGGAGCGAGTTATTTTAAAGAATTGATATATTACGTATGAGAACAAAATGTTATTTATCTTTTATTGCTTTAGCATTGATGATTACGGGTTGCAATAGTAAAAAAGAGACCGTACAAAAAGGAGGTATCGTTATCGCCAATCTTGATACGGCAGCAACGCCTAATGCTGATTTTTATCAGTATGCATGTGGCGGCTGGATGAAAAATCATCCTTTGACCGATGAATACGCCAGATTCGGTTCTTTTGACCTTTTGGCGGAGAATAACAGGCAGCAGATAAAAGGTTTGATTGAAGAGTTGGCTGTACAGAAATCTGCTCCCGGAAGTATAGCCCAAAAGATAGGTGATTTATACAATATGGCGATGGATAGTACGCGGCGGAATGCAGACGGAATGAAACCGATTAAAGCCGAATTGGAAAGAATCGCTGCTATTAAGGACAGGGGAGAGTTATCGAAAACGATTGCCGAAATGCGTCGTAACGGTTTTGATCCCTTTTTCGGGCTTTACGTGGGTTCCGACGATATGAACAGTGCCATGAATTTGATTATCCTGTATCAAAGCGGTATCAGTTTGGGAGAACGCGAGTATTATTTGGATGATGACGATCACACGAAAGAGACACGGGAAAAGTATCGGCAGCACGTTGCCAAGATGTTTCAGTTAGCCGGTTTTTCTGCATCGGAGGCGAATAAGGCGGCTTCCAACGTTATGATCGTGGAAACGCGCTTGGCCGAGAGTGCCAAGAGTGCTGTCGAATTGCGCGATCCGCATGCCAATTATAATAAGATGTCGTTAGCGGATTTGAAAAGAGAGGTTCCCGGTATTCAATGGGATCTTTATTTCTCGACATTGGGACCGAAGGAGGTGCAGGAGCTGAATGTGGCGCAGATGGCTGCGGTTAGGGAGAGTGCCGATCTGATGAACGAGATGGATATGAATGTATTGAAGTCTTATTTGGAATGGAAGGTGATTGATGCGGCGGCAGCTTATTTGAGTGACGATTTTGTGGCCCAGAACTTTGAATTTTACGGGAAGACGCTTTCCGGTAAAAAAGAGATGCAACCTCGTTGGAAGAGTGCGGTAAGTGCGGTCAATGGCGTACTGGGAGAAGCCGTGGGACAAATGTACGTGGAGAAATATTTTCCGGCAGAGGCTAAAGAACGTATGTTGAAGTTGATTTCCAATTTGCAAAGTGCTTTAGGAGAACGGATTCAAAATCTGTCATGGATGAGTGATGAAACAAAAACGAAGGCCTTGGAAAAATTATCTACTATATACGTGAAAGTCGGTTATCCCGACAAGTGGAGGGATTATTCCGGTTTGGAGATTAAGAATGATTCCTATTGGGATAATATTGTACGTTCCAATAATTTTGATTACGATTACCTGCTTGCGAAAGCCGGAAAACCGGTCGACAAGGACGAATGGCATATGACCCCTCAAACGGTAAATGCCTATTATAATCCGACGACGAATGAGATATGCTTTCCAGCCGGGATTCTTCAATATCCTTTCTTTGACATGAATGCTGACGATGCCTGCAATTATGGAGCTATCGGTGTGGTTATCGGTCATGAAATGACGCACGGGTTTGATGATCAGGGGCGTCAATTTGATAAAGATGGAAATCTAAAAGATTGGTGGACGGAAGAGGATGCTAAAAACTTTGAAGAGCGTGCTCAGGTTTTAGTGGATTATTTCGATCGTATCCAAGTATTACCCGATTTGAAAGGTAACGGGAAATTGACGTTAGGAGAAAATATTGCCGATCACGGAGGGCTACAAGTGGCCTATGCGGCTTTACAAAAAGCGATGAAAACCAACCCTCTTGGAGTAGATGCATATGGTTTCACTCCGGCGCAACGTTTCTTCCTGTCTTACGCAAATGTTTGGGCGGGTAATATCCGCGACGAGCAGGTCCGTTTGCAGACAAAGTCTGATCCTCATTCTCTGGGACGTTGGAGAGTGAATGGGGCTCTTCCTCATATCTCGGCCTGGTACGAGGCTTTTAATGTGAAAGAGGGAGATCCTTTGTTCCTTCCGGTAGAAAAACGGGCTTCTATTTGGTAAAAAAGAGTTGTATTGTCATAAAAGGGCTGTCCGTCGATTTCGAGGATAGCCCTTTTTACTGTAAATTGCGGATCAATAGGATTTAGTGATTTAGTGATTCTGTGATTTAGTGATTCAATTTTAATCCTACAATCGTCAATCTTTCTATTGTAAATTTTAAATTGGACGTAGTTTTTTAATTTACAATCTACAATTTACAATCTACAATCGTCAATCCCTTTAATCTTTTAATCTCAAAATCATTTCACCCGTGCTATTGCTTTAATCGAAATAATCTGTAACTTTCGGAAAAATGGAGTAGAAATTGACCTATGGATGTTGTTAAGCGAGACCGATTTATAGCTCTTTGGCGTCGTTTTTTTAATGACGCGGAGTTACCGATTACTTTTTATTATTCGAAGGATGATTGCCGGATACCCTTAGTGCGGGAGGCAAAAGGACACACGTGTATCATTGCCCAGTTGTTGAAAGTCCGTCGGGGAGAATCGCTCTGTTTCTCGGAGTCTTCTATCGGCTGTGGCGGGGGAAAACATTATTTGGGATATACGGAGGTTGTAAATGAACGGTTTAATTATTTTTTATCCCATGGAGAGGAGGGGGAATATGGAGAGCGCTACAAGCGTACTCCGGGGCAAGTCGAGGCAATCATGAAAGAATTACCCTTGCTTCCTCGAGAAGGAGATTTTATAGTGTTTAAGCGATGGGATCGATTGGAAGAGGAAGATCGTCCGGAAGTCGTTGTTTTTATGGGTAAGCCGGATGTGATTTCGGGGCTTTTTACCTGGGTAAACTTTGATAGTACGGTGTCAGATGCTGTTATTGCTCCTTTCGGAGCCGGGTGTGCTTCCATGATATACCACCCGTATCGGGAACAGATAGAGGGGCGTAAACGGGCGGTGATCGGAATGTTTGACCCTTCGGCTCGAAAATGTATGGATGCCGATTTGCTCTCGTTAGCTATTCCGATGAACAAGTTTATGGAGATGATCGATCAGATGGATGAGAGTTTTTTGATTACGGATACTTGGACGAAAATACAGCGGCGTATTTAATATCGTATGATAAGAAAAAGTGTGAAAAAAAAACGGATTATTAGATGGTCCGTGTTGGTTTTACTTATTGCCGGAATCGGATTAGTACGCGGAAATCCTTCTTGGGGGGAGTGGTATGCTCTTCATTTATATCCTGTTGTTTCGGCTTTTTTCTCTTTCTTTTCTTCATTCGTCCCGTTTTCTTTGGGGGATCTTTTTATTTTGCTGATTGTTTCGGGAGGGGTCGGTTATGCGGTATACGGTTTGTGGAAACGCAAGTCTGTAAAACTTATGTTTGTGCACTTACTTGAGGGGGCGGGGTGGATATACGTGTGGTTTTATATGGCATGGGGAATGAATTATTTTCGTGAGGATTTTTATGCTCGATCGGGGGTAGAGCAAGTGCGTTATAAGCCTGAGAATTTTCAACAGTTTTTGGAAGACTACCTGACGGGTTTGAATGCGGCGTATGAATCGGCCGGAGATACGGTGACTCTTTTTTATCCGGCGATAGAATTGCAAGAGGTGGCGGCAGAGATAAAGAAGGGTTATAGCGAGGTAGATTCTTGCTTCGGGTTACTTTCTCCTCGAGAGGAAATGCTACCTAAACCGATGTTGTTTAGCCGTTCCATGTCAAAGATGTCGATTCTGGGGTATATGGGACCTTTTTTCTCTGAATTTAACCTGAATACCGAATTGCCTTTTATACAATACCCTTCGTGTTATGCTCATGAATTGGCCCATCGATTGGGGATCGCGAGCGAAGCGGAAGCAAATTTATATGCTTATATGATCTGTATACGTTCATCTTCCCCGGTAGTACGTTTTAGCGGGTATTTCTCTCTATTGGGTTATGTGATGCAGAATGCCCGGAGTCTATTGCCGGAATCAGAATTTAAAAAAGTGGTAAAGCAATTGAATCCCGGTATTGTCGCTTTATACAAAGAGGAGAGTGCTTATTGGCGTTTTCGGTATAGTGCCTGGATCGGAAATGCGCAGCAATATCTGTATAATCTTTTTTTAAAGGGAAATCGAGTTCGAAGCGGGGTAAAGAATTATTCGGAAGTCATAGGATTATTAATCTCTTACGAGCAATATCGAATCCGGGAAACCGGATATACGGATCTGAAAAGGTTAGAGAAGGAGTATTTGAAAGCAGTTGAGGATGCCCGGATTGTCGATTCTACAAAATTGTGGAACGGTTTGATTCCTATTATAAGAAAACAGGGCGACTCTCGGATTCAATGGCGGGATCTGGATACGAATCAGATGTTACTGGTCGTATCTATGATGGGGAAGAACGAATTGAAGTACTGGCCCGAGGGGGATGAATTTAAGACCTCGTCTCATGTTAGCTGGGTCGTATTGCCTTTTGAATTGAAGCAGAGAATGGGGGCTCGGTTACTGAAAGATTCTTTGGAGGTTCGGATGCGAATGCTTCAACTTTTGGGGTTGCCACCGACCCGTTCGTACGATATGCTGGTTTTCTTTTGGGTAAAAAAGGAGGGACTTCGCCGACCTTCCCGGGATCCAGAGATTGACGATACCGTGGCTTCTCTGGATTATACGATTCGTGCCGATAAAAATTACAGGGAATTGTTCGAGCAAAATAGGCTTCGTTCCTATACGGGTAACCCTCCTTATCCCTGGACACAGATGGGATATACGTATGATTGGAATCGTTCTGCCGGTCGTTATGGAGTAAGCGAGTTTATTGTATGGCCGGGATCATTGGTGAAGGTCGAGCAGATTTTAGGCTGCTGGCAATACTATAAACGATTGAGGCAGGAGGAGAGGGATAATTTGGGTGTTGTTGAAATTGCAGAAAAAAATCATTAATTACATCCGGTAAGTTTGTTATTTTTCTGAATAATCTGTACTTTTGTAAAGTAAATGTTTCTTCGGGGCAGGGTGCAATTCCCTACCGGCGGTAAAAGTCCGCGACTCTCCTTTAGGAGACTGATTTGGTGCGATTCCAAAACCGACGGTTAAAGTCCGGATGATAGAAGGAATGTAAATTAGGATTGTAATAAATTATATAATAATGATATGTGCCCCGAATATACGATATTCGGGGCTTTTGTATGATGGGAAAAGAGGATTTGATTTATATGGGGCGGGCCATTGAGCTTGCGGATCGAGGATGCGGATTTGTGAACCCGAACCCGTTGGTAGGTGCTGTCATTGTAAAAAACGGAAAAGTGATAGGAGAAGGATGGCATGAGCGATTCGGACAGTGGCATGCCGAACGAAATGCACTGCATGCCGCCGAAGAAGACACGACAGGAGCAACGATGTATGTAACACTTGAACCCTGTTGTCATTACGGGAAAACTCCTCCTTGCACGGAAGCGATTATAGAACATAAGATTGCCAAAGTTGTTGTGGGCATTGCCGATCCCAATCCTTTGGTTGCGGGAAAGGGAATAGCGCTTCTCCGAGAAGCCGGTATCGAGGTCGTTTGTGGTGTGGAGGAAGAGCGTATTCGGGAACAGAACCGGATATTTTTGAAATATATTGAAACAGGAATGCCTTGGGTCGTTTTGAAGACGGCATCGACTTTAGACGGGAAAATTGCTACCTATACAGGAGATTCAAAGTGGATCACGGGGGAGGAATCCCGGGCGAAAGTGCAGGAGATGCGGGCTTGCCTGATGGCTGTTGTGGTAGGTATCGGTACGGTTTTGGCGGATGACCCCATGTTAAATTGCCGGATCGTCGACCGGGAGGTGCGGCAACCCATCCGGATTATCGTGGATAGTAATGCCCGTATTCCGTTGAGTAGTAGGATTGTACGAACGGCAACGATTTATCGGACTGTCGTAGCTCATACCCGATTTGCAAAGGAAGAGCGATTGCGGCAATTGAGAGAGTGTGGTGTGGAGACTTTGTTGTGTAACGAAGAGAAAGGATTGATACGGATAGGGGATTTATGTAGAAAATTGGGAAAATCGGGTATTGACTCTGTCCTGCTGGAAGGAGGCGGTTCGTTGAATTTTTCTTTTTTAGACGAGGGACTTGTAGATGAGGTTTATGCTTTTATCGCTCCGAAAATGATAGGAGGAATGAATGCCAAAACAGGGGTCGAGGGAGAGGGATTTCCCAAGATGGCCGATGCGATCGATTTGAAGCTAACCGATATGCTGCATGTGGGGCAGGATGTACTTTTGAAATTGAGAATAAACGGGAAAATAAGATAATTGTAAAGGTGGTTATGATGCACCTTAGGTGCTAAATATAAATTGAAACTGCTATGTTTACTGGAATTATAGAAGAAATAGGCACGATAAAAGGAATGAAAAGAGGAGATCGTAGCGTCGTGCTCGAGGTGGAGGCACGGAAGATATTGGAGGATGTAAAGATCGGGGATAGCATCGCTACGAACGGAGTTTGTTTGACAGTGGCTGCCATAAAGGGAGATCGTTTTTTTGCAGATGTTATGCCGGAGACCGTTACGAGGAGTAATCTGGGGAGTTTACGGGCCGGAGACCGGGTAAATCTGGAGCGGGCATTATGCGCGAATGGTCGTTTGGGAGGGCATATTGTATCCGGACACATAGACGGCACCGGAAAGATTGTAAACCGGGAGAAGGATGAGAATGCGATCTGGATAACGATAGAGGCTTCCGCGGCTTTGTTGCGATATGTCGTGGATAAAGGTTCGATAACGATAGACGGGATCAGCTTGACGGTTGCCGGTGTGTCTGAAGACCGTTTTCAAGTGTCGATCATTCCTCATACGCAGCATGAGACTACTTTGGTCCAAAAGGCAATAGGCGAGGTCGTTAATTTAGAAAATGATATTGTTGCGAAATATATTGAGAAATTGTTAAAGCCGATCTCTCCCTCGGATGAAAGGAAACCGGGATTGACATTGGACTTTTTGTTGGCTAATGGTTTTTAAAGGTGTAGTTTATTTACAGATAAAGATATGAAAGAATTTGAATTTAGTACGATTGAAGAGGCTGTCGCAGACCTGAGAGCCGGAAAGATGATTATTGCTGTTGATGATCCCGATCGGGAAAACGAAGGGGATTTGATATGTGCGGCTGAACATGCTACGTTGGAGAATGTAAATTTTATGGCTTCCTATGCCAAGGGACTGATATGTATGCCGATGAGTCGTGAGTTAACGACCAAGCTGGGGTTAGAGCAGATGGTGGCTACGAACACGGACAATCACTGTACGGCTTTCACTGTTTCGATAGATCATGTTTCTACAACAACGGGAATTTCCGCTTTGGAGCGTTCCGTGACGGCGATGAAATGTGTGGAGGAGGGGGCGAAACCGACTGATTTCCGTCGTCCCGGCCATATGTTCCCTTTGGAGGCAAAACCCGGAGGAGTGTTGGAACGTATGGGACACACGGAAGCGACAGTCGATCTGATGCGTATCGCCGGGTTGAAAGAGTGTGGATTGTGTTGCGAGATTATGCGGGAAGACGGGACGATGATGCGGACTCCCGAATTAAAAGAATTTGCCCGCAGGCATGATATGAGGATGATTACGGTATCGGATTTGATTACCTATCGCCGCCAGACTGAAATTTTGGTAGAACGGGTAACGGAAGCGGAAATGCCCACAAAATACGGTTACTTTAAGGCGTACGGTTACGTGAATAAAATCAATGGAGAACATCATGTCGCCTTGGTTAAAGGAGACGTGACGGATGGCGAACCCGTGTTGTGCCGAGTACATTCGGAGTGTTTGACGGGAGACGTTTTCGGTTCTCTGCGTTGTGATTGTGGAGATCAGTTGGCGGAAGCTATGAGAAGAATAGCCGAGAATGGGCGCGGAATTTTGTTATACATGCGACAAGAAGGAAGGGGTATAGGTTTGATCAATAAATTGAGAGCCTACCATCTGCAGGATGAGGGAATGGATACGGTAGAGGCAAATCTGGCGCTCGGTTTCAAGGCCGATTTACGGGAGTATGGTACAGGTGCGGAGATTTTAGCCGATTTAGGTGTGAAAAAAATGATATTAATGACCAATAACCCGCAGAAAATTAGCGGACTGAAAGGATATGGTATTGAGATCGTCGGACGCGAGCCTATTGAGATGACTTGTAACGAGAAAAATGAATTTTACATGTACACGAAGTACAAGAAGATGGGACATATACTTCATGTCCGCGGACGTGAAGAGGTAGAGAAATTGATACAGGAAAAGGAAAACGAAGTAAATAAATAATAAAAAATAGAGACAATGAACTTATTGGAAGGAAAATTATTGGCAGAAGGACAACGTATCGGTATCGTGGCCGGACGTTTTAATGAGTTTATCACCAGTAAATTGCTCGGTGGTGCGATTGATGCTTTTAATCGTCATGGCGGTGATGAGAAGAATATCGATTTGGCTTGGGTTCCCGGGGCGTTTGAGATTCCGTTAGTAGCTAAAAAAATGGCTGAAACTCACCGGTACGATGCCGTTGTATGCATTGGAGCCGTCATACGCGGAGCTACGCCGCATTTTGATATGGTCGCCAATGAAGCGACCAAAGGTATTGCTAACGTGGGACTTCAAACGGGAGTACCTGTTATTTTCGGAGTTTTAACGACAGACTCGATAGAACAAGCCGTTGAACGGGCCGGGACGAAAGCGGGAAATAAAGGTTTTGAAGCTATGACAACAGCTATTGAAATGATCAATTTATTAAAGCAACTATAAGCTATCGAAAATTTTAAAACAATAGGGTTTGAAAAGAGAGATCGTTTTAAACCCTATTGTTCATGAGGGAAGTGAATCGTCACTCTAAAGATTCAAGGACTGCCAACAGTTTGTCGTAAGAGAGTTCCTGTGTGACCTCCGGAACGTATTCAACGTATTTTATTTTCCTGTCTTTACTAATGATAACGATCCCCTGGGTAAGTAAACGTAATTCGTCAATGAGAAAACCGTATTTCAAGCCGAAATCAATGTCTCTGTAATCGGATATCATGGTGATATTACGGATTCCTTCTATTTCACAAAAGCGTTCCAGTGCATACGGGAGATCGCAGGAGATCGCTACTATCATGAGATCTTTGCCTAAACTTTTCGCTATGTTATCCAATCGATGTAACTGAGCAGCACAAGCAGGAATATCAACCGACAGGAAAGAGGTAATAAGGACGTTTTTGTTTTTGAAATCTTCTAAACTAATGGTTTCCAATTGGCGTCCCATTCCGTAAAACCTCAATGCTTCTTCTCCTTTTCGGGTTGTTTTGCCGATTAAAGTAATTGGTTTTCCTTTCATTGTAACTGCTATTCTTTTCATATCTTTTTTGTAGACATACGATAAGATAGGTTAGGGGGTTAACGTTTTTTACTATTTTCTACAAAAAAAGTTGTTCCTGATAACAGAAACAACTTTTTAGCATAGAAAGCCTCTTTTTAAAAGGGTACTGTAATCTTTTATTTTTTGTTTTGCCTCATGCGTTGTTCTTGCTGCCGTTGCATTTCTTCTAATTTTTGTTGGAACCTGGATTTTTTCACAGGTTTTGCTTTGGCCGTTTCGATTTGTTTTAAAAGCTTTTCGTCATTGACGAATTTGCGGATAACCCACGTTTGAACAATGGTGATCAAGGTCGCAATGAAATAATAGTAACTCAATCCGGAGGAGTAGCTGTTAAAGATGAAAAGGAACATAACGGGCATAATGTACATCATCACCTGCATACCTTTCATCTGATCGTTTTGGGGCTGATTTTTTTGATTCATGATCATGTAGATGATGTTTGTGACAGTCATCAGTAAACAAAACAAGCTGACATGATTCCCGTAGAAGGGGATGGTAAAGGGTAATGTCGCGATGGAATCATAGGAAGCTAAGTCCGTAGCCCACAAAAAGCTTTTTTGTCTCAATTCGATTGCGCCGGGGAAAAAGTAGAAAAGAGCGATCAAAATAGGCATTTGTAATAACATGGGTAAACATCCTCCCATAGGATTCACTCCCGCCCGTTTATATAATTTCATCATGGCCTGTTGCCGTTCCATAGCCTTGTCTGCCGGAATCTTTTTATTGATCTCGTCGATTTGAGGTTTCAATACCCTCATCTTGGCTTGTGACATATAGGATTTATAGGTCAACGGGAAAAGAACCAATTTGATAATAAGAGTCAGTAAAAAGATAATTAATCCGTAATTGAGGGTTACGTGTGTTTCTAAAAAGTTGAAAATAGGAATAACCACGTAACGGTTGAACCAAGCGATCCATTTCCAGCCCAAGTCTACTAATTCGGGTAAGTCGATCTCTTTTCCGTATTCTCTTAAAATAGGATAAGAGTTGGGTCCGAAGAAGAAACGCATGTCGTATGCTTCGATAGCCTTGCCGGAATAAGGGAGAGGAATCTCCGCGTAAGCTGTTTTAAGGTATCCAGGTGTGTTGTTGATGTTGGAGGATAACATTACGTTAGCGAATGCATCGTCAGCAATAAGTACCGATGAAAAGAACTGTTGCTTGTAAGCGACCCATTTGATCTTGGTCGGTAATTCCGTTTTTTCGTCACTCGAGGGAGAAAGGTGTTCCACGTCGTCGTCGGAGAAATTGTAATAAACTCCCGTATATCTGTTCTCGAAATCTTTACTTTTTTCTAATTGAGGCATATCAACACCCCAGTATAAGGTCAGAAATGACGTATTTTGTGCGATAACCTCATTTAAGTTGTGCGTGTTGATGCTGAAATTCACCATGTAGGTATCCGGGGCTAATTTGTAAACAAATTCGAGGTATTTGTTATCGTCGATGTAAGCCCTCATGCTTAATACTTGTTCTTGCCGGTCGGCAACCAATTTCTTTTGATCCGTGTCGGGAATAAAGATCAGCTCTTCCGTGTTGATCTGATGATTTTTTATATAGAAATTTAGACCCAACGAGCTGGTTTGTGCCTGCCACAAGACCAGAGGTAAAGAATCGTGTGTACGATATCCTTTTAAATCGACGTAAGTGATTCGTCCTCCTTTACTGTCGATGTGGAGTTTGATTTTATTATTTTCCAGGGTGAATTCTTCCGGAGTCAGAGAATCCTGTTTGAATAAAGAAAATGGAGTTTCGGTTTTTGAACTGCTGTCCTGCCGGGAAAGAGCGAAGTCTTCTTTTTGCTGTTTTTCAATAGCTGCTAACCTTTGAGCTTCAACCCTTGCAATGGAATCCCGGACATGCATTTCCCGTAACTCCTCTTTTGACGGGCTCATAAAATAGGAATACCCAACTAATATTAAGGCAATGATAATTAAACCTGAGATTGAATTTTTATCCATAGGGTGATTTTAATTTTAATTTCGATTTCAAATTGATATTTCCAGGTTATTTATATTAAGATAAACAAGCTTTAATGAATGCGACGAATAGAGGATGGGGATTGGTTACCGTACTCTTGTATTCCGGATGGAATTGAGTTCCCACGAACCATTTCAGGAACGGAATCTCGATGATCTCCGTTAGTCCTGTTTCCGGGTTTATACCTGTGGTGATCATGCCGGCTTTTTCGAACTGTTCGGTAAATTGTCCGTTGAATTCGTACCGGTGCCTATGTCTCTCTTCTATCTCTTTCACTCCATATGCCTCAAATGCTTTCGAGTTTTCTTTCAATACGCATTTGTAAGCTCCTAAACGCATGGTTCCTCCTTTGTTCGTAATCTCTTTTTGAGATTCCATCAGGTCGATTACGGGGTATTTAGTTTTGGGAGACATTTCGACAGAGTCTGCTCCTTCCAAATGGAGAACATTACGGGCGTATTCTATGACTGCCATTTGCATTCCCAGACATATGCCGAAGAACGGGATATCGTTGGTCCGGGCATATTCTATGGCTATTAATTTTCCTGTAATACCCCTGTTGCCGAAACCGG
Organism: Gabonibacter chumensis; assembly: GCF_024741215.1. NCBI lineage: Bacteria > Pseudomonadati > Bacteroidota > Bacteroidia > Bacteroidales > Porphyromonadaceae > Gabonibacter > Gabonibacter chumensis. The sequence goes on from NZ_JANSKB010000001.1 coordinate 1,143,203, forward strand.
GAGCGACCAGAATGCCGTCTACCCCTTTCATGGTCTCTTCTATATTTTCTTTGGTTAGATTTTCACTATGTACCCATTTTACGTTGACTTTACAGTCATTGACTGCTCCCGCGTGTATAAAAGATTCCACGATAGATTTGTAGGCATCGTGCAGTTCAACGTATTTTCCTACCAAGGCGACGGTAATCTGGTGATTGTAGTTTTTGAACTTATATAGAAAACGCTCCCAAGATTCGAGATCCGGTTCGTGTTTCAGTGGTAATCCCAGTTGAGATAATACGATTTCATCTAATTTTTCGTCTCTCATTTTAATGGGCACCTCGTATATCGTATCTACATCTATGGATTGAATGACGGCTTTCGGGTCTACGTTACAGAAAAGAGCTACTTTTCTCCTGAGATCGCTACTTAACTCGTGTTCCGTGCGTAATACTAAGATATCGGGTTGTACCCCTATTTCCAATAACGATTTTACGGAGTGCTGAGTCGGTTTGGTCTTTAATTCGCCGGATGCCGTTAAATAAGGAACTAATGTCAGGTGAATGAAAACGGATTTTTCTCCTAATTCCCAACGAAGTTGGCGAACGGCCTCGATAAACGGGAGAGATTCGATGTCTCCTACCGTTCCTCCGATTTCGGTAATAACTACGTCGTAATCACCTTCTGCTCCCAGCAATTTGATATTACGCTTGATCTCATCCGTAATATGAGGAATGATTTGGACCGTTTTCCCTAAATAATCCCCCCGACGCTCTTTATTAATAACATTTTGATATATTCTTCCGGTGGTTATGTTATTGGCTTGCGAGGTCGGACAGTTGGTGAAACGCTCGTAATGTCCCAGATCGAGGTCCGTTTCGGCTCCATCGTTTGTTACATAACATTCCCCGTGTTCATATGGGTTAAGAGTACCCGGATCGATATTAATGTACGGATCGAGTTTTTGATTCGCCACCTTATAACCTCTCGCTTGCAAAAGCTTTGCTAAAGAAGAAGCAATAATACCTTTTCCTAAAGAGGAGGCCACTCCTCCCGTAACGAAAACATATTTTGTTGACACGATATGTATAGTTTTATAATTATTTTTATTCTTTATTACAAATACCGAAAATCATTGTTACACAGGACGAAACAAAAATCTCCCCGGCAAATTAAAACTTAGACGCAAAAGTAAGAAAAAATATAATGTATCGCATAAAAAGAGGCGCTTTTTACGGCGCCTCTATATCATTTGCGTGCATGTCAGATCATGCTGTCTATTACTTTCAGTTTCTCGTACATCAGGGATAACTTATGACGGGTAGCTTCTATTTTATTCGAAAATTCTTTAATTAATGAATCCGAGTTGCTTGATTTGGAGAAGAAACCGATGTTGTTTTCCCAAACATGCAGATCCGTTTCGAGCTGTTTAATCTTGTTCACCAATTTTTCTCTTTCCTGGATGATTTTAGTGTCTTTATCTTCGCTGTTGTCGAACGTATTGACTTTCGACTTGAATTTCTCCAGGTTTTTATCAAATTCATTAATATCAAGTTGATCAAAATGGGAATTCAGCAAATTTCTGAATTCAGCCTGTATGGCATCCTTCTCTTTTATGGGAACGAAGCCGATCTCTACCCAACGGGCCTGGAAATTTTTAAGGGTTTCGATATTTTCTTCGTTATTGTCACTTAACGTGAAATTGCGAACTTCTTCTATCAACGCTTTTTTCATCTCCAGATTTTTTTGCTGGTCGGAGTCTAAATTCTTTAAATGAGCATTTTTATTGTTGAAGAAAAAGTCGCAGGCTGTTCTGAAACGATTCCATACCTTGTTCGAGTATTTCTTGGGTGCGGGACCTATTTTTTTCCATTCCCGTTGATAAGCAATGATTTTATCGGTTGTAGTCCTCCATTCCGTGCTGTTCTGGATAGCTTCGACTTTTTCGCATAGAGCGATTTTTAATTCCAGATTCTTCTGTTGAATTTCCTGGGTCTGTTGATAAAATTTGCGTTTCTTTTCAAAAAAGGCATCACAGGCTGTTCTGAAACGTTTATAGATTTTGTTTCTCTCTTTTTGAGGAATGGTTCCCGAATGCCTCCACTCTTCTTGTAATTCGAGAATTGCTTTCGTCGCATCGTTCCAAGAGGATAAATTATTGTATTCCCCCGTTGAAATATTTTCAGCCTTGATACATATTTCCTCTTTGATCTTCAGGTTGTTTTCCTGCTCTTTCTTTAAAGACTCGAAGAAGTTGTGATAGGCATCGTTTATTTTATTGGTAGCCTCTTTGAAACGATCCCAGATGGTCTCTTTTTGATCATTGGGGACGGGACCTATTTCCTTCCATTGCTGGTGGAGCTGTTGTAATTGTTTGAATGCGTTTCCTATATTATTCTCTTCGAGCAGCTTCTCTGCTTGTTCGCATAAATTGATCTTGCTGTCTAAGTTCTTTTTGAGATCCAGATCCCTGAGCTCTTTGTTGATTTTTATGTAGTTGTAGAAATTCTCCACGTGCAGATGATAGGTCTCCAATAAGTCATTTACACTGGCTTGAGGAACCATTCCCGTGTTTCTCCATTTTTCCTGTAAAGATCTGAATTCTTGAAACGTTTTATTCAATGACTCTTCTTTCTGGACCAATTCCTTTAATTCTTCAATGATTTGAAGCTTGATTTTCAAATTCTCCTCTTTCTCCTCTTCCGTTTTTTTGTAGTATGCCGTTTTCTTTTCCCGATATTGTCGGTATACGCCATAAAAACGTTCTTTAGAGTCATTCGTGTAATCGAATTCTTCAACGGGATGTCCTGCCTGAACAAATTCATTCCGAGCTTTTTCTTGCTCTTTTTCGTATTGCGTTTCGAATATCTGGGGAAGAGTTTCTAAAACTTTCAATTGGTATACGGGAAAGTTCGTGATCAGTTCTTTGGCATGGGAAATGATCTCTTCGGTGTTAAAACTGGAAAAATCCCATACCGGAGGTTCCTTTACGGTGATTTTCTCTATCGGTGCGGGTTGCCCCTGAACTGAAACCTCGTTTTCTGTTTCGATGTTCGAAGTTTCCGAGGATACGTTATCGTTAACGTTTAATTCCTCGGATTGTTGTAAGTTATCTTGCTCCATATCTATTCGTGTTTTTAACGCATTCAACTCACGAAAATAATTATTAATTCTGAGAATCACAATTAATAATTGAAAATTGAACGTGAGAAGTTTAAAAATAGGGTAAGATTTGAATGTTGGATAAGGTATTCCCGAAATAGGGATGCGTAATAAATTCTTTTTTGGAATTCATGTCGAAAGGATTTATCTTTGGCAAGTAATAAAATGCAGCCATGTTTTCATATATCCTGTATGGTGTCCTTTGGATCGTGAGTTTTTTACCTTTTCCTATTTTGTATCTGATAGCGGATATGAACTACGGATTGCTTTATTATGTTTTTCATTACAGGCGTTCCGTGGTCAGAAAAAACCTTTGTCGTTCTTTTCCGGAGAAAACCGAAAAAGAGATCAGGCAGATAGAACGTAAATTTTATAGACACTTGTCGGATCTGTCCATAGAGTTGTATAAATTATGGCATATGTCGGAAAAAACGATCCGGAAACGCTGTGTATTTCGTCATACCTCTATTCCTCGGAGGTATTTTCAGGAAGGTCGTAGTGTTATCGGTGTTTTGGGACATTACGGAAATTGGGAGTGGATGTCCTCGTATAGTTTATGGAGTGATGGCGTCGATTTTTTACCTTTGTACAAACCGATTCATGATCGGGTAATGAACAAAATGACCCTTCGGATCCGTTCTCATTTTGGAGCCAAGCCGATTCCCAGAGAGGAAGTTTTGCGGGTAATTAATCGTTATCGTTCGGAGAAGCGTCTGTTTTTGGCTGGTTTTATAGGTGATCAGACACCTAATCGACGTAATTTGAATTTTTGGATGAACTTTTTAAATCAAGATACTCCTATTTTATTAGGGACGGAAAAGATTGCCCGAAAGTATGATTTTCCGGTTGTTTCCGTGCATATGAGGAAGATTAAACGGGGATATTACGAGGTCGATTTTGTCGATTTGTGTAGTCATCCGGCCAATTTGGCTCCCGGAGAATTGACCGAGATGCATACTCGTTTGTTGGAATCTTTTATTCGGGAAACACCTGAGTATTGGCTTTGGTCGCATAAGAGATGGAAGCATGCGAGACCTGAAGGTGCAGGAGAAGACAAGCAGGATTCGGGACAGATGCGTTAATGACAGATGAAGATCAATGAATTTTAAAACATGCCGGATGTATAAGGTCGCTGTTATCATATTGAACTGGAACGGGGAAAAATTATTGCGGGAATTTCTTCCTTCCGTTATTCGTAATACCGACTTGGCGCTGGGAGAGGTCATCGTCGCGGATAATTGTTCGACCGACGCCTCCGTGGAGTTACTGAAACGGGAGTTCCCTCGGGTGAAACGGATTTTGTTGGATCGTAATTATGGTTTCGCTGGGGGATATAACCGGGTCATCGAAAAGGTGGAGTCGGAATACGTCGTTCTATTGAATAGTGACGTGGCGGTTACAGAAGGATGGTTAGAGCCTTTGATTGACGTGTTGGATAAAGAACCGAATGTTGTCGGTGTTCAACCGAAAATTCGTTCCTATCGCCAAAAAGATCGGTTTGAATATGCCGGGGCTTGTGGCGGTTTTATCGATTGGTTAGGGTTTCCGTTTTGTCGGGGCCGTATATTAGATAGTGTAGAAGCTGATACCGGACAATACGATAAGGCGATGGAGGTTTTTTGGGCCTCGGGTGCCGCTTTGTGTATTCGGCGGCAAGAGTATTTGGATGCAGGCGGATTGGACGAAACGTTCTTTGCCCATATGGAAGAGATCGATCTTTGCTGGCGTTTGAAAAACAAAGGATATCAGTTGAAAGTGATTCCAGATTCTGTCGTTTTTCATTTAGGCGGAGGGTCCTTACCTATGAATCATCCCCGGAAATTGTTCCTGAATTACCGCAATAATTTATTAATGCTGTATAAGAATCTGGGAAGCGGGCATAGATTAAAGGTTTTTACCGTTCGTTTTCTGTTCGATCTATTAGCTGCTTTTCTTTTTTTATTAAAAGGAGAATTTGCCAATGCCCGGTCGGTGTATCGGGCTTATATCGCTTACTATGGACTAAAATCGAAATATGTTCCGGAAGGAAAAAATGTAGTTTGTAAAGGCGTATACGGGAAAAGTATCGTGATAGACTACTTCTTGTTCGGGAAAAAGAAATTTTCGGATTTGAGGTTAAAATAATCGGGAGATATAATAAACCTTCGAAGGTATCTGTTGTCTCAAATAAAAAAGCATATAGATAATATAGTGTAGATTAATGAGTGATGAAGAGATAATAGAATTGTTCCATTCCGAGCGTGGAGAGGATCAGGCATTTCGGATGCTGATAAAAGAGTACGGGGAAAGACTGTATTGGCATATCCGAAAAATCGTGATCAGCCATGAGGATAGCAATGATATTTTGCAAAATGTTTTTGTGAAAATCTGGAAAGGGATTGAGGAATTTCGTTACGAAGCTAAATTATTTACATGGATGTATAAGGTGGCTACCAATGAAGCGATTAATTTTTTAAATGAAAAACGAAGAAAACCTTACGGGAATTCCGAAGAGATAACAGTAATGCTGGAAAATCGGTTGGAAAGCGATCCTTATTTTGACGGAGATGATATACAACGGGAATTGCAGAAAGCCGTTTTAAGGTTGTCGGAACGCCAGCGTCTGATCTTTAATATGAAATATTATGATGATATGAAGTATGAAGACATGGCAGAGATTTTAAATGTTGCTGTCGGGACGTTGAAAGCGACCTACCATATGGCGGTAAAGAAAATAGAAGAGAGTCTGAAAATTTCAGATACATTGCAGGAATTTGAATATTGAAACGACTTAAAATGAACGATCATGGATGATTTGAATGATAAATATAAGAAAAAGAATCCTTTTGCGGTTCCGGAGGGATACTTCGATTCGTTGGAATCCCGGATCATGGATCGGGTGGAGGAAGAGAAACGTCCGGTGAAAGCGAGTTATATACAGATGGTAAAACCTTACTTAGGGTTGACGGCAACATTCCTGTTTGCCATTTTCGTTGTCCAATGGATTTTTCCTCATTTTGTGGATGAAAATAAAAGGTTGCTGAAGGAGGGAAACAGCATTGTAAAGACCGATGAAAGCAGTTTGCACGAAACAGAATTGGACGAAGACTTTAATCCGACCCAGGAAGAAATTATAGAATATTTGGCACAAGAGGTGGATATGGGTAAATATTTTTTTGACGGTATCAGATTGAGTAACTAAAGAGAATGTTTTATGAAAAAAATAGGTTTGATTATAGGAATGTTGGGAATTGCGTTCTCTCTTTTTGCGCAAGGAAAGCTAAGTGAGGAGAAAAGGAAGGAATTCGAGGCTCAGAAAGTGGCTTTTTTTACGCAAGAGATGAACCTGACTCCGGAAGAGGCCGTTAAGTTTTGGCCTTTGTATAACGAGATGCAAAAGAAAATTCGAGAAGCGGGAAATGTCATTCGTGATTTGGCAACGAAGTTTTCCGAGGATATAACGGAAAAAGAGGCACAAACCAATATTGAAACGATCTTGAAAGCGGAAGAGCGAATGCAAAGTCTTAAAAGGGACTATTATCAAAAAATCGTAAAAGAGCTATCTGCCCGTAAATTGTGGTTAATGATGGAAGCAGAGCGGAAATTCCATCGTCAGTTGTGGAAAAAGTTGGGAAAATGTCCGGGGGATAAACCGGAAAAAACGACTTTGAAGTGAAATATTTAGCGATTGAACCGAAAAATATATAAAAAAATCCCGTAAAAACTTGCGGGAACGGTAAAAAACGCTACTTTTGTCTCCGCAAATGGAGAGATGGGTGAGTGGCTGAAACCAACAGTTTGCTAAACTGTCGTACGGGATTACTGTACCGGGGGTTCGAATCCCCCTCTCTCCGCCACTGATTTTGAAATCGAATCTTAAGTAATTAAGATTTCTATCCGGGAAGGTCAGGGGACAATCCTCAGAGGATTTTATTTAGGGGCTACCCAAAATTGATTCGGGGCGTAGCGCAGTCCGGTAGCGCATCTGCTTTGGGAGCAGAGGGTCGCAGGTTCGAATCCTGTCACCCCGACAGTTGAAAAACAGGCAGTTACATGTGGATGTGGCTGCTTTTTTAGTTGAAAATACCAAACGTATGCTTTATAATTACAAATGCCGGCAATGCGGTCATACTTGGAAAGTACGTTATAGGGGGGAGAGGATCGATAGTTTCGGAAAAATGTACGTTGGGGGAGCCGGAAGAGAAACGTTTTAAATAGATGTTAAGGTACGAACTGTTCTAAAAATAAAAAGCACTTACAAAAGTAAGTGCTTTTTTGTAGAGCGGAAAACGGGACTCAAACCCGCGACCCCCAGCTTGGAAGGCTGTGACTCTCTTCGGCAATGAAAAGCTGCGCTTTCCCTTGCTTCGACTGAGCTATCACCGCTTTACACTTACTTAAAATGCTTTTGTTTTTTTCTATGGTTGACGTGTGGGTTGACAATTAGTATTGTGAGGCATTGATTAATAATGTTATCTAACTCTTTAATTACAAATATTATATCTCAAGGGGCGTGTTTGGTGGAAAATTATCAACTTCCATATACAAGTCAGTTTTTTCAAATTTATCACCATGTATAAAAATGGGTGACAAGCATAAGCCTATCACCCCTTACATCTATTTAACGCACATGATAAATCAACTCGAAAATCATATTAATCAAATATGTGATTATTTGTGATGATGAACAAGACGTTTTAGATTAATAATCAACCCTTTGTGCGTTATAATTTGATATAAGTATCTGTTGCTACAGTTGCAGAAATAGCTGTTCCTGCGGGAATTATAGCTTGTTTTCCTTTTAATAACAAGAATAGAGGACAAACAAATATGGCGAGAACAATGGAAAGAGCTAATTTATCATTTCCTTCTTCTGACATATTTCCTCCTGTCAACATAATTTCTGTTCCATCCTTAGCTGTTACACTTTTAATCTGAATTTGCATAGAAGCACCTTTACCTAGTCCTTTACGTTTTTCAAATCTTGTAACTTGTCCTTTCGCTATTGCACCATATGGAATAACAACATTTCTATCGACACTAATCTCTCTTGTTACTTTGAGATCAATTATTTGTCCTGTCGTGATATTTTTGGTGTTAATTTCACTTAGAACTTCTAAAGGAATTAAAGTTCCCGCTTTTAAGATAACTTCCTTATCTGCAAGGGTAAAAGAAAGATTCATGAAAGCCAATATCATGATTGCAACAATAGGCTTTACAACTAACGATTTACTCAATAATGTTCTCATAATTCAAAAATTTAGTTAATGGATTTATTATTTTGGTATAGGGTTGATTGTATCTTTTGTAGTTTACGTTGATTATATTGTGAAGCACTTTTTTTAGAGCCAGATATATTACCAATGTAGAAACTCAAATTGAAAACGCCTAATAAAGCTGCTGTTCCATAATTCTTTTGTTTTATGCTTGTAAATACCGCATATCCAAGTAAAGAATTCATAACAAAAGAGGTTAACGCACTTTTGGGACGTTGTGTATAAACATATCCAAGACCAGGGATTAACGATAATGATGCAGCAACCCAAGGCTTTTTCTTTTTAAAAGTAGCCGCTTCTTGGATAAGTTGAAAATTCTCTTTATCTCTCTTGGGTTCTGTATTATAACTTGCCAATAAATTGAAAAATTTACTCGCTTCATTCCAATTTTCTTGGTATGCACTAAAAATTCCTTGCCAAGCATATTTTTGGGATATTATCGAATTGATATTGTTATCAGGTATTTCTGCAAGAAGTTTGCGTGCCATATCATAATTCTCCACTGACAAGAGAATATCTAACATTTCAAATTTTATTTTTGGAGAGTTTTTTATAGATTCAGGAAAATGAACCTCGTAATCGAATATCGCATTTTCAACTTGTCCCAAACCTTTATAGCAAATCAACTTGTTTGTGAATAATTGTGTTGTTAATAACCTCTTTTGAAATTGTGTTTTTTCGATCTCTACTAGAGCTTCTTGGTACATTTGTTTATTTATTAAATGATTAATGAATAATAATGTACTATCAGGCTTAATATCCCAGTCTGTATAAGAGTAATATTGTTTATTATTATGAATGTAAGTTCTAGAAATTTCTGCATATGGAGGGAAATCAAGCAAAAGCAATTGTCCTTTATTTAAAGTTAGATCATAACAATTGAAATCATGTCCGCATCTAATAAGGCGATCTGCCATATACATCATCGCTTTAGGGAAATAACAATCCTCAAAAACGATCAATCCATATTGGGAACAAGAAGGGTACATGGCACAAGTACCGCTTCCTTCATCCCTATGTAGATATTTCTTATAGATATTCACGTAATCAGATAAAGCTGACATTTCTGTTTGTGCGTGAAGACATGGTGAATTTGTGACACAAACAATAATGATTAAAACATTCTTCAACAAGTGCATAATATTGCAATCTATGTAACCTTGAAGATTCCCAGAAAGGTTGATTTTTATAAATACAAGAAAGCGTGGGATCTAAATTGCTTATCTTGTAGAAGGCATCGCCAAACGCCTATGCAGAAATAAACAATCAGCCCACGCTAAACCATGTATATAGTAGATATATATACGGCAAGCATAGACGTTTGTGCTGTTTATCCCTCTGCATTTAAAAGTTGGCGATTTTTCTACAAAGGATGAAACAAAAACGCTTCCATTAATTCAATATGTCTGTCATGAGAAAATGATTTTCCGCATAACGTTACAAATGTAAATAATTTTCAGCATTCAACAAACGTCGAGGACTGATTGTAATGGCAAAATTAGACTAATCGGTGGAATAAAAAGAATTTATTTACAACGGTTTTACTCTATAAACCATTTATAAGTATTATCACCATGTAACGCCTTATCTATTCCCTCCGTTAATTGCGTGGAATTTAACGATCTATCTAGGAAGTTATCTATGTAACTGCTCTTGTTAGCACCAGTAAGCATGTTATAGAATTTCCATAAATTGATCTCGCTCGCACCATGTTCCTTTTTAAAGTTATCATCATGGTAATACGCTTTAGCGATAATGTTCACCTGTGAATCCGTTAATTCCATGTTGGGAAGTAACTTTTTCTCTTTTGCGGGCAAGCATTGATATAACCTGCTTTTCCCCAAGAACTGTGCGAATTGATGTTCCGTGAGGTAAGAGTTAGTGAAGCTCTTCATCAACCGTAAATGCTTTTCAGCATCGTACTGTTGGAATAACTTCATAACCTCTCTAAAGAGATCATGCTGGCTCGTCGCTCTAAGGTCTGTTTTAAAACCGTCAGTAAACGTGCACAAGTTACAACATACCTTATTCTGGAATCCAATAGCGACACTAAACCTTTCTGCCACTTTCTTTGAATAAAGGTTCTCCCTGTTATACGCTCTCACGCCTGTAATACATAAATTCACCCTGTTACCGTCTATCGTTTCATAAATGGTAGGTATCTCAAAAGCGAATGCCATTCTCTCGTAATAGATCGTCTTGTCACTTTCTAACAGTTGAGCTACTGGTTTATGTATAGCTTCTGGTATCCTTCCCTTTATAACGTGACTTACCATTATATCTGGTTCATCTATACTTTCCCCTTTAAACAGCTCACTCGCCACCTTGTGTACCGTTTCAATGAATGCAGGATGAGATATTGTCATCTCGTTGTCCTTGCTGAACACTGGCACGATGCAATCACTTTTTAAACGGATCATGTCAATGGGTTCCGTGTTAGCTTCAATGAAATGTTTTCTCCTTTTGTCCTTCCTAACAGGTTCATTCACTACCTCATAAGGAGTAGGCTCTTCTTGCTTGATATTATTACTGCCAAATAAAACTGGCAATAACCCTTCATTTTGACTTGGAATTAATGTTGACGTGTTCATAATCTAATCTATTTAACGGTGGTGGAAATATTTGAAATTTCAGTTTATATATGGAATTGATAAATTTCCCACCAACCCAAGTTTCTAAAGTTCATAATTACTTTTACTTGTTTTATTCATTTTCTAGCTTCAAGCCAGTTGAAAAATTGAACTGGAAGTATGTTTACTGTTTAATTGCCAATAGTGGTGAAAATTATCTCCCTTGCAAGTTATATATACCAATACAGCCAAAAATTCACCAACTCCAATTTCTAAAGTTTACCGTTATCTGAATAACTGTAATAGTCTTCCTCGTAATACAAGATGTAATCCAGTAAATCTATATCCACATATGAAAATGCAATCTTCACCTGTTCAACCAGTTCATCATCCTGTTTAGTGGGTTCAAGATCACCAGAAGGTTGGTTTATACAAATGATCACTCCTTTACAATTAGAAAGTATTGCCAGTTGCAATATAAACCTTACATCTGTAATATTGTAAGATAAGGCGCCTTCACTTATAGTAGATACTCCCAGTACCCTGTTACCGCCATTTAATAGAATAACTCTTGTAGAGATATGATGCTCTATTGTATCTTTAAACGGGGATACCAGTAACTCGTAAGCGTCCCTTGCGGATTCAACCTTGTACTTTTTAGCGGGATCCCTCTTGTACACCAGTTCTACCACTGGTAATTTCACTTGCTCGTTCATGATCTATTTACACTTTAATCACGTTGTCATTTTAATAATTCAAGCTCACGTTAGCTTGTTGGGTTTGGCAAGGGAAGAGAAACTTCGTGTTCCTATATTACCTGCTTGGAAAGCCTGAATGACTTCCCTCGCTTCAATATCGAAACCTCGTTTCCCTCCCCTGTGCGCTCTCTGTCCCTGTATCTTTAGCTACTCTTCCACTAGAGCGAACTTCTTAACGAGTAATTTTGCCCTTTGACCACGATAAACGGCTGGTGTTTCAACCTGACCGCATAACACGATCTTCTTGTCTTTAAGCGTGGTGATAAGGGCGTCTAGCATCATGTTTCTGGCAAAAGAATAGATGAATTGTAACTTTTTACCGTACTTCTTTTCAACGATAGGATCGCATGGAATATCGTTAGGCGTGACATCTCCCGCTTGGCTAGTTCGTACGAGTTGAGTGTATTTAATCTCCCTCACCTCTTCCTCTCCCAAGGCGCATACAACTTGTAACTGTTGCGGGTTCTCCCCCTTAAAGTCAATGACGGTCATTTCATCGCCTACTTTCATCGGGGGTGGTATTACTGCCACCTGATTTTTAAAATGTTCTAGCAAGGCTGGATTGATCTCGATAGAACTGGAAGGTCTTGTTTCCTCCCTGTTTTGAATGTAAGTTTTTAAGTCCATAATTGAATTGATTTTTAATTAATTAAATTGGTTTTTATCTGGCTTGGGGTAGGGGTATTACGAGGTCACACTACTCTTGTATAGAACACACTTGTATATATTGCCAACCTAAAATTAGAGGGGAGGGGGGAAGGAGAGGTATACATCTGACATTAACAGTCTAGTTGGTGGAGAATTTATGAATAGTATATACTGGTTAGAATTTTGTATTTCTCTACCATGTAATAATAATAATGAAATATTGTTAGATATAATTATTTATATTAATTTGCAGCTATATAATATCAATAACGGTTATGGAGGAAACAACACATTCATTTAGACGTGCATCTGAACTTATAGATAAAAGTCTTCGTGATATAAAAAGAGAGGTAAAATGGATACTTGTGAAATTCCAATTGGTAGAGATTACAAATTATTTTAATGTTTAGATAATGTATTATGGAGCCTGTAAAGAAGTCTTTAGAGGAAAAAATTAAGATGTTACAATGTTCTAGTAATTTCGTTGACCTATCCGATTTAAAGATAGCTATTTTTAAAGAAATGTGCGCTGTCCCAAATGAACCAATAGATAATAAAAGAAGATATTTTGAAAACGAAGAAATTATAACGATTAATCAAATTGATCGTAGGTCTAATGGTAATGGTATTCTTCGTTTTAAGCATGATGATAACCTAGAGATATGGTATTCCCAGTTACATCGAGAACTATGGGATGAACATGGAGCTATCATGCCATGTATTTTGAAAATTAATGGGAAAGAATATAACGTATGTGAGTTACCTATTAGAGAATTTGAAGGACTTGTCTTACATAAACCGCTTAAAGTTAAATATCAAGAAAGATGCTATTATTATATGGGCAAATATGATGAGGAAGAACAACTTCGTATATTGACATGTTTCCGCAACGAGGAATTTAAGAAAATAGCAAAACGTTATAAAGCTCGAAATTTGTATCGTTTTGAAGCTGTAAGTGAATAATCTGGATTAAATGGTTTGAGATTTTCGTGCGTGTAATTTCCTTGTATGGTAAAGTTGGAAATAGAATGCCAAATCAATATATTATTATAGATATAAATATTTGATATTCTGATACATTTACTTGGTGCTATCCTATTCAACAAGTATCTTTGTACATGTGAATGATTGACCTGATGTTCTTTCCTGAATTAGATACTCTTTTGTTTGTTAGAAAAATTTATTCCTATGAAATTACGTAAGAAAGGAAAAACCTCCAATTCAGAATGGTTTGGTGTAGAACATTATCGAATTTTCCATGAAATGGATTTATTCAGGTATGTAAACATGGAGAGATTAAAAATGTTATATCCTGATATTTTTGGAAATCCCAAACCGAAGCTTCTCAAGAAAAGACAGCGCAACTAAATGATTTGAAGCCAGTACCTCATATGTCCTTAAGGTGCTGGCTTTTTTATTTGTTGGTGGAAAATTTATGAATTGTATATAGAGATCAAAATTTTACATTTTTCCACCAAATGGATTTACTGCTTAATATTATTCTTGTAGTAATTGTTCCACTTCATTTTTCAAACAGGGAAGGTGGTTAACAACAATACTCCAAAGAATATCAACCGAAAGACTATCATAACCGTGTATGATATAGTTACGAGCGTCCACGATCTTACGAGCGTTAGTGATGGCTATATCCTTGTTCTCTTTTAGTATCCTGTTCATCGCCTCACCTATAATTTCAATACACCTTTCTATCGCCCTTTGCAAACGTATATCTCGACAAAATTCTTCAAATAATTTCGGTTGTCCCTCGAAGAATGTTTCGATGTCATCAATCGCATTAAGTATATCTTGCAGGTGTTTCTTGGTAAAGTTATCCATATATTAACGCTTTGGTTTGCTCGATATTTTCTTTCAAGTAATGGTTACGAATGGCGTGTTCTTCCAGTAAATCAACTTCTCTTCCCAAAATATCTTCTAAAGCGTATTTCAGATCAAAGAAATTACTAAAATAATCTGTTACTTGTGCTTTGTCGAAATTAACTATAAAATCAACATCACTCTCTTTGTTGAAACGATTCGTGAGGATAGAACCAAACACGAATAATTTACTAACCTTGTACTTCTTGCACAAGGCAATTATTTTATCCATATTTAATTCAACCAGATTCATGTAGTCATTCTTCTTTCTGCAAATATAGTGATTGTTGAAGACAAAACAAAAACGTTGGGGATAACAGCTTGTAAAGTATTGTTGAATCCCGTGATAAAGATTTTATCAAGTGGATTATCGGGATATACACGTAAATAATATAGAAAGACTTAAAGTTTAATAGATAGAAAAGCCTGTACTCTAAGATATATGAGGTACAGACTTTTCTGTTTAATATCCTTTTATTCCTTGTTTTCAGCTTCCCAGATCGTGTTTAATACTTGTTGGAAGTTATCAAGCGAATAGACTTTATTTAGTTCCAAGTCCTCTCCTGTTATCGTGTCTTTTATGTAATAGCGGGGGCAATGCATCTGGTAAGGATTAAACATGTCACCGCCATAAAAACTAATATCTGTTAATTCATACTTTTGGAATCGAATAGTGTTCACTGGTTCTAGCTTGTCATTGAAGAATCCAAGTAATACAGATTTCGTGTTCGTGTAAGTGAAGTTCTGCCACTTGTAAATACCGACTACAATAAAACAGAAAACGTCCGTCATGTCCCACATGGAAAGTCCCCACTTTACGACGCAAGTTTTCAAGTTCTTGCTCAGGTAGATACAGTAACATTGTGGTAGGAATGAATCACTAATTGTCATTCTTAACTCTCTAAGGGATTGGAAAAATTCTGGATACTTCATAATTATATATTGTTTAAAATTTATACCTGGTAGTAAATTTGAAAATTTCACACTCTTATACCTTTTGAAAAATTTTCCACCAACTCTGGTTTCATGGCAACAAGTCTATACGCCCCACCGTTAGCGTTGGAAACCTTGAACTCGGGGTAATAATCCTCTATCGTTTTGTCGGTTAAGGTGAAATATACCTTCTCCAGCCTTGTTTTTACCCCGTACTCTTTAAAAGGAATACCGTGAGCCATGAATATCACTCTTAACCTCTCCCGAATAACTTTATTGGGAATGTACTCTCCATTGTTCATTTCTTGTTCAAACGCCTTGAACACGTCACGCACCACATCGGGAGAGAAACGTTGCTCGTGGGCTTTTTGCTCGTGGAACGCTTTTATCATCTTGTCAATCTCTCCTTTCTTGTAGTCGGCTTGTTCAATGGCAGCCTTCCCGATAGTGTCGTACGCTTTCATGATATATCCAGCGTCCTCGAACTCTCGCAGTATTTCAATGTCGGGAGTGATGTCGTGATCGGGATTTTGTAATACTAGCTGTTTCAATCTATCCAAGTGATTGACAATCTTTTTCCAGAGTTGTTTCTTGCTAGCTTTTCTCATCGGTATGATGTCATCCTCTCCAATTCTACCAGTATCATTGATAAAATTGATATTGAAATGTCCCGTTCCCTCGTACGCCTCGTGCAAGTTTCGGGCAGAAGTGTAATATCCCTTCACTCTTTCCTCGTTATAGAGGTTATCAACGGAGAAATAGTTTATCTCTCCTTCCTCGTCCAGTAACTCCGTGTACCTCACCTTTTCCAAGTCTTTCAATATGGCTTTCTTTTCCACCTCGGTCGTGGATTCTTCTAAACGTTGGTTTAGATTCTGGTACGTGGTTTCAAATTGCTGTATCATGGTGGAAATCTCCTCTCCCGTCATCACTTCCATTTCCTCGTTAATGTTGGATATAACGGTTAGAGAGTTGTAAGTATTCCCGTCACTGTATTTATTCCTGAACCTTCCCTGTGCCTGTATCACTTCCGTGTAGGGATCAACGATAGAGTGGGGAATGTTACAATCGGATAACACTAGAATGTCTGGTTTCGTTACAGTATAAATATCAACGGCAGAGAAGAAACGGCAGGTGAAGAAATTAATCCTCGCTAGGGGTAAATCCAAGTTCTCGTGGCTGTTCTTGAAATTGCACTCTTTCAACGCTTTCACGCTCTTGTTGGAACAATACACCTTGTAATCTTCCTCTTTTATCAAGTTATTATTTAAAAGGTAGGTAATTACCTTGTTTATTCCCATCGTGGAATTGAAGAAGATGCACAGGCATTGACTGTTCTGGATTAGTTCTCTTAAACGTCCCGTCATGGTGCGGTTAAAACTTCTTGTCACTATTAACGTCATGTCCTTCTTGTAATCGAAATTAGGAGTGACTTTCCAAATCTTGAAATTCTGGTGTTCCAACTCTGGATGACGCATTTCTAGTGGTGTGGCGGATACCATGGCTTTTCTCTCGAACTTGAAAAAGTCATTTATCGGTTGTGATATTCTCGGTCTGTAATCAACATCTTGGGTTATCTTCTCGCACTCGTCAAACAGGCAGAAAAATTCTTTATAGATGTCTATTCCCAATTCCCGTGCGGCTTTTCTTATCTTCTCGAATCCCTCTGGCGTGGTTAATAGTTTCTTGTTAGTAATGGACTTGTTCTTTAAGAAATTCTTTACTTGTGTTTTGGTACACAGGGCGTACACCGCTAAAGAATTATCAACCTTTTCGACTTTACCGATAATAACAGGCACGTTAGGCTCTATAATAATAGAGGGACGTTTAGCCAAGTGTAATTCCCAGTAGGTTGCCCCTATACCCGTTAATGTCTTGTCTATAATAACATTGGTTTCAATCTCTTTAATTCCTTCACGGGCGAAAGCCTCCACTAGTGTTTCGTTTCTTTCAATCAGGTAATCTTTAGTTCTCATAACATTATCTGTTTACAAGATACAGGAATCCCGTCTGGTAGTAATTTTGAAAATTTCATCTTGTATATGGTTTTCAAAAATTTTCCACCAACCATGAAAAACAGGCTAGATTATTACCTCTAGTCGCTTTTCAGATTCCAAACTTTGCTTTCAACACTGCTGAAAGCTTGCAGACAATCTTGAATGAGGTGCGCACCGTCAATTGATTGATTTGTCACAAAACTACCGCTCCAAAGAGGGCAAATCCATAAAGAATAAGAGCTGTTTGACGTCCTATTCTTTAGAAAATCATAACCTGTCAGAACTCTCGTTTCGTGTTGCAAACTAACTTCAAATCGAGAGGTTAAACCATAAAGAATGGAGATCATTTAGAGGTCTATTCTTTAGACTTGCTCTCTTTTATCACCTGTTTGCAATGGTAAAAGTGAGGTAATTGAAGAGGGTAATCCATAAAGAATGAAGCCTGTTTGGGATTGTATTCTTTAGATTGCTGTTTAATAATACAATATGACGTTTAATGACAAAAAAATCCCTGTCACGTTGGATTGTAACAGGGAATATAGCTAGTAACAGGATGATCTACCATAGGTGACCCGTGAGGTTATTGGGAGAGGTCTTGTACTCGCTGAACGGTTTCATCTCCCATTTAGGTTGATAACCTTGTTTTTCGAGATAGGCTATTTTGCTCCCAAGGTTGTTCACGTCATCGTTTTCTTCCTTTAATCCTAGCATGAAAAGAAATTCAATGGTTAGTTCCCTTGCCTTGCTTTTAGATTTGAATCCCGCCTGATCAATTAACAGGCGATAAGTACCCATCATGATTAAATCATGCAAGACGGGAGATTTACGTCCCTTGGGATTGGCATATATGGTGTTTAGTTCTTCTTCCGCTTCCTCCTTGGTTTCTATTCCTAGATAAGTGTGCAAGTAATCTTCTAGCAAGCTAGTGAGCCAGAAAGCGGTGTTGTCTATCTCTACCCGTTCCATACCACATTCTATTCTTATTGGTTTCGGAAAAAGGGCTTCTGATTCCTTCGGCAGATCATCCACTCGTGGGCTATCAAGGGCAAGGCTTACTGGTACCTTCTTCTTCTGGCTGATTCGTCCCTTTAACAAGGTTAGTAACTTTAGCATTTCTGGTCTGATATGCTTGAAGTAATTGTTTGCCTCGTCCCAAGATTCCAACTCGTCAATGGTCATGCTGGAAAAATCTTTGGTCACGTTCAGTTTCTCGTGCTTGCGGTATAGTATGGCAAGCATCCAGAGCGTGTGAAATATCTCTCCTTGATTAGTGAAGGGGGCGAAAGGTTTGAACACGGAAACAAGTTCTTTAAGTAAAGTCGTGTTACTCTCTTCAAAGTATATACTTGGTAAATTGTTTAACTCCCATGTAAGCTTGTCCTTCTCGTTATCTTGCCAACCCGTGGTTTTCTTGTAATCTCCCAGCGTCTTGTAGATACTTCCGAAGCTTTTGTCTATATCAGTTTCGATCATGTTTCTGTTGTAGGCGAAATAGGTCGTCAGCCACGGCTCTATCTCTAAAAGAGTTGAAACAGGAAAACGTGTATCAGTTGCGGTTATCATAGTCAGTCGATTTTAACAAGTTCACGAGGATAAAGGTAAAAAAAATACCACCTCCCCGAATCGAGGAAGTGGTGTAAAGTTTCAAAATTTCGAACCTTGTATGGAAACGTGAATATTTCCACCAACTTATAGCAAGTTACTCATGGCTGCGTCCATTTGCTTGTTGTCGAAGCTGTCGAGGTAGATTTGGGTTGTCTTTAAATCGGTATGCCCTAACATCTCGCTGATAAGAGAAATGTTGACACCCGAGTTCTTTAATATCGTGGCGAATGAATGCCTTGCGACGTATGTTGTCATGTCGGCTTCGATTTCGAGTTCAGAAGCGAGAACTTTCAATTCTCGATTGACTTTTGCGAGTACCTTGTGAACCCTGTTCTTTTTCTGCACGGGTGTTTTATGTACCTTGGCGTCGAAAATCGGGAACAAGTAACGAGCCTTTTTCTCGTGATACTTGTTGATGATCTCTCTCGCTTGGTCGCATAGTTTCAATTTTATCTCCCCGTGCGTTTTCTGTCGTGTATACTTTAACTTCCCGTTGCGGATATTATCCACCGTGAGGTTCGCTATATCTACAAACGATATTCCGCCACACAAGTAAGAGAACGTGAAAACATCACGGGTTAAGGTTCTTAATTTCGTTGCGTTTATGGTTTCCGTGTAGATAATTTTCATCACCTCTTCTTTGGAAATGGCTCTTTTCTTGGTCTTCGTGTTAAACTTGCTGACCTTGTACTCGTCGAAAGGGTAAAACTTCTTGTTAGCGACACCCGCATCAATGGCTTTGTTATACGCACTTCGTAACGTTCTGAATTGTAAACTTATGGAGGTTTCTTTATTCCCCTTGTCCTTCTGCCATTGCTCGTACTTTTCTAACCACTTTTTGTCAATGTTACTGAAATAGAAGTCTAACTTGTTCTTGGTAAACGCTTTCAAGGAGTTAAGTGAATCCGTGTATATACTAGTGTTACCCGCCTTTCCATTCTTTTTAAACTCTTCAATTAACTCGGAGTAGAATTCTTTCACCGTTTTAGGTTTAAGTTCCTGTTCCGTGCTTTCCACCAAAGAGGCTGCCGTGTATTCCTTTTGCTCGACCTTTAATTCAAGGATTTGCTTGTTATACTCGGCGATCTTGTCCGCAATGATCTTGTTAATAAGTTCTTTATTCGGGCACGTTTTCTTCGGGCAGTTCTTTGAAACGTCCCACAAGTTCGGGTGAATCGAGATACCGATACTCACGAGTTTACGTTTACCATTTTTGTAAACACGAAGCATTAACGGGTGTTCCCCGTTAGAAAGTGTCTTGTGCTTGTAGTAAACTACTGAAATAGAGGTTTCCATGTCAAATTTTTGGTTGACGCCTCGGTTGACAATTACTGTTGAAAACCCACTAAAACCGCTAGAATGAAAAAAGCACCTACAATCGTAAGTGCTTTAAAATGAGAGCGGAAAACGGGACTCAAACCCGCGACCCCCAGCTTGGAAGGCTAGTGCTCTATCGACTGAGCTATTTCCGCAAATATAAGTTCCTGTCCCGTGTGGATGACCTCACTTTGTTCGGCGATCCTTCAGGGGAGAGACCTTACTGATTTTTGATAGCGAAAGACGAAGTCTTTCTTGTTGATTGAAAAATATTTAACCTTACAAAGGTGGACTTTTGACGGTAAACTTTTTTCAATCACGGATACTTTCAGCATCCGCTATTAAAAATCCGTGGGCAGTGATGGATTCGAACCACCGAAGGCTAAGCCAGCTGAGTTACAGTCAGCCCCATTTGGCCACTCTGGTAACTGCCCTTGTTCAAAGAACGTTTGCTTGTCGTTAGCGGGTACAAAGATAAGTAGTTTTTCGGATAATCCAAATGAATGAAAGGAAAAATTACAAGTGG
The DNA here is from genome assembly GCF_024741215.1 of Gabonibacter chumensis. NCBI lineage: Bacteria > Pseudomonadati > Bacteroidota > Bacteroidia > Bacteroidales > Porphyromonadaceae > Gabonibacter > Gabonibacter chumensis. Next base: position 1,163,828 of record NZ_JANSKB010000001.1, read on the forward strand.
ACGGTCATGAAATATTTCCGAATGGATGGTTTTACGAGTCTTGTAAATGTCGGAATGTCATGTTATTTATTGTAGAGGAGAATAAAAGAGCCGCCCAAAATGTCGGACGGCATATGCACCTTTTCGTCAATTATGAGTTTATTTTCGGGGACGATAGGTTATATCAAAATGTTCTTCTCTGTCAAAACCTTTATACCGTACGCGAAGCTGGACGGAGTCGTCCGTCTCGTTGAAAATTTTGTTTAAGGGGAATGCGACGGCGCTATTGAGTTTATAACGATCCGGATCGTTATTGGCATTGTGATGAAATTCTAACAGTACTTTCCCGTCTTCCGTCAATCCCTGATGTCGCGTTAAATTAATCATGTGTTGCACAAGTCCTCCGGCGAAGAAAAATTCGATCGTGAGAAAATCTTGAGCGATCCAATAATCGTTCACGATAACGGGATCATTTCCCAAGCTATCTAAAATCTCTTCCGAATAGGGAAGTATATTTTTGGTCAAAATCTGTTCAATTCCATTGATCCTTACATAATAATCGAATTTGCTGCCGGGTGTCGCATCCTGAAGAATAGTATAATCAACCAATAGACGCGTGCTGTCCTGTAAATTTTTGGTCGGGACATCGGAGTAGGATGGATATATAACAGAACCGTTATCCAATTTTACGGTATAGTTATCCTCGGTTGATTTATGGATAACTCCGTAACTAACCCAAAACTTGCTCAGGCTGTACCCGTCGTCATCACAAGAAGCAACGACGAGAACGGCAATGATAAATAGTACGGTCAGACGTAATATTCTTTCGATTTTCATATCCTGTTTACTTGTCGGTTTATGTTTAATAGATGAGTGGAAAAATAAAAGGTTGCGTGTGAAAATCTTAAAATATAAAAAGGAAGTCTGAAAAATCAAAACTTCCTTTTTGCTTCGAGGTGCATACGTGGGATTCAGAAAAGTTTTTTCCGTAAGGAGAAGAGGAATTCCAAACCTCCTTCTTTTCTGTTTTTTGCGGATATTTCTCCTTTATGGAATAACACGGCGTTCTTTACGATAGAAAGTCCTAAACCCGATCCTCCCGTTTGGCGGCTTCTTCCTGCGCATACGCGGTAGAAACGTTCGAAGAGTCTGTTCAAGTGCATTTCGTCGACTCCTTGTCCTGTGTCATAATAAGAGAAATAGCAAAATTCCTGATCGTTTGTATAGTTGTCGATAACGATGATAATGTGATCTCCCGCGTAGTTGATGGAGTTGTCCATTAAATTACGGAAAATAGCGTAAATCAAGGTTTTGTTTCCTTCGATAAACAAATCTTCTTTGATATGGTTTTGCACGATGATGCTATGGGAGGTAAGCGCATCGTTCAGGTCTGTGATAACCTCTTGTATGGTCGTGTATATGTTAACTTCTTCTTTTTGGAAAAGCTCCGAAGCTTCTTCCGTTTTGGTGATTAAAGCGATATCTCGGATCAGGTCGGAAAGCCTGACGACTTGGGAATAGGTTCGCTCCAGGAAAAAATGTTGTTTGTCGGGAGTAATATCCGGTTGTTCCAATAAGGTTTCGATATAGCCCCGAATGCTGCTTACGGGAGTTTTCAGTTCGTGTGCGATATTATTTGTCATCTCCTGTTTGAGTAATCTGTTTTTTTCATTGTCGGAGATGTTGTTCAGGGTAATCTCGTAACTGTTATCCGTAAACAAGAGTAATTTGAGGGCAAAGTGTTTTCCTCCTTTGGAAAGTTTGCACTGAAACACGGGTATGGTATGCGCGTTCGGATTGACAGGCGTATTATTTTTTAAGAATTCGTTCAGTTTTATAAAATCGGGTTGCTCCAGAATCCCTTCGAGGCGGAATGTAGGTTCGTCCAATAAGGTGTTCAGGTATTGAATAAAGTGGGTATTGGCGTATATTTTTTCTCCGTTAGCCGCGAATATGGCGATTCCTTCATCCGAGTAATGGAAATGGCGCAGCAGCTTATCCCGTTCGACATTGATTTGGCGGTTACTCTCTTCAAGCAATTGGTAGTTGCGAATGATTTTATTGCCGATCTCTCCGAGTTCCGTATGGGGGAAATGGATATGGTTGTAATCCACCTTGTGATGGTCTGCCGAAACGATGAAATCCTTTAAACCGGAGATGGCTTTTCCGAATCTGTCCGATAGGTAAATGAGGGATATCAGGGCGATGAAAAACAGTAACGTGATGAAATACAGAAAAATATTATCTGTTTTTAGAAAATTTTGAACTTCAATATCATAGGGTAGTGCGACGCGAATAAAAAAATGAGGATACGCTTTTGCATAGTAGTAGTATTCTATACCCAGGGTAGTGGAATGGCGAACAGCTGCTCCCGTGGAGTGTATTAACGCTGTTTGGATCTCGGGACGTTGCAAATGATTTTCGATCTCTTTATCCTGCTCTATGCTATTATCGAATAATACTTTTCCCGTGCGATTAAGCAAGGTTACCCGTAGATTATGGGGAAGAATTTGTAATATATTCTGGATGGAATCGATACGATGATCCCGTACCAGCTGCTTCGTATCGATATATTGGGCAAGAATCGTCGCGTAGTCGTTGAGCGTCGTGCGTAAATTTTCTGTTTTATACGCTTTTTCTCTTTTTTGTTGGAAAAAAATAATTCCTATCGTGAAAATGGAAAATACGACAAAGAAATATAAAAATAATTTTTGTTTATAAGAGAGTTTCATCGAATGATGTTTTTAATGAGTTAAATTTCAATACAATACCCGTAACCGGAACGGTTCACGATATAGTGTCCTTGTTCCCCGAGTTTTTTTCTCAGGCGGGTGATGTGTACATCTACCGTGCGTTCTAAAACATAACCGTCATCGGCCCATACGTTACGAAGGATAGCTTCCCTCGAAAAGATTCGTCCGGGGGCTTTGGCTAACATATACAATATTTCGAACTCTTTTTTGGTAAGAGGAACGGATTGCTTGTTGACAATAACTTGTTTGGTCACCGCGTTGATAAGAATCTCGCCGACCTCTATCTGTTGTTCCGGGGTAGTGGCTACTCGCTTCAGAACGGCTTTTACCCGTGCGCATACCTCTTTGATGGAAAATGGTTTTGCAATGTAATCGTCTCCGCCGATACTGAACCCGGTAAGCATGTCATTTTCCGTATCTTTGGCTGTAAGGAAAATGATAGGTGTCGTGTTGTGAAGTTCTTTGCGAAGCCTTTCTGCCATTTTGAATCCGGAGATTCCCGTCATCATGACATCTAACAAGATCAATTCGTGTTCTTTCGTTAATATTTTTAAGGCTTGTTCCGCTGATTCGGCCGTATCGACAATATAACCCTCGTTTTCCAAGTTGAATTGCAGGATTTCTCGTAAGTCCGCTTCATCGTCGACGACTAAAATTCGTTTCTTTTCCATAGTTTTATTCGATTGGGGGGTTCAGAGTATCTTCGTTTTTATGTAAATGTTTTGCATTCTTCCCTTCCATTAAATAGATTGCCGCTTCTGCGATATTCGTCGCGTTGTCTCCTATCCTTTCTATATTATAGGACATGCCGCTTATGGAAAGAGCGTCTAACATATCCTGTTCGTTGATCGTTTTACCGACAAAGCAGACCGGAATACCGTGGATGATTTCTTTATGATGGAAATCCACCCTGTCATCCGTTTGAATGACTTTTTTTGCCAGTTCGGTATCTTCACAGGTGAAAGCAAAGATAGCATTTTGTGTCATTTTTTTTACTATGGCAAGTTGTTCCCGTATTATTTTTTCATGGGTCAGGAAACATTTGCCGTTTCGATCGGTCTCTTTTAAAAAATCGGCAACATTGAGAATGAGATCTCCGATTCGTTCCAGATAGGCTGTCATATCGTGGTAGGACATGATCTTTCGGGAATCGGTAGCTCTCGGGGAATAAAGGACGATAGAACGAATCACTTCATCTCTGATTTTTACTTCCATGCCGTCGATAATCGTTTCGTTATGTTCTATTTCCGCATGTATTTCGGGATTTTTATTATCTACCGTAAGTCGGTTGATATAGTCCATTTGAAGGAATACGATTTTGGAGAGTACTTCAAAATCTTCTCTTATTTTTTCTAAATAGTTTTCTCTGATGGTATTCATGTCGTAATGATTAAATGGTCTGACTCTCGTGATTGATTAACCGAATTGTCCGGTGAGGTATTCTTCGGTCCGTTTGTCTCGCGGGGCGGTGAACATCTTTTGAGTTTCATCGTACTCGATTAATTCCCCCAAATACATAAACATGGAGTAATCGGAAATTCGGGCAGCCTGCGACATGTTGTGGGTAACGATCAGGATCGTAAATTCTTTTTTAAGTTCCAAGAGTAACTCTTCAATCCGGTTGGTAGCGATGGGATCCAATGCGGAAGTCGGTTCGTCCATTAACAAAATTTGCGGTTTTAAAGCCAATGCCCTGGCGATACACAGGCGTTGTTGCTGTCCACCGGAAAGGAAAGTTCCTTTTTTATAGAGAGAGTCTTTGACTTCTTCCCATAATCCGACATTTTGCAGGCTTTGTTCGACGATCTGATCTTTTTCTTTGCGAGGTAAACGAATTCCGTTCAGTTTATAACCGGAAATGACATTATCATATATGCTCATGGTCGGAAAAGGATTGGGTCTTTGGAAGACCATTCCGGCCATGCGCCTGACTTCCATGGGGTTCGTCTTTAATATGTTTTTCCCGTTTAAAAGGATTTCACCCGTAATGCGGATATCCGGATAGAGTTCGTGCATTCGGTTTATGGCTCGTAAAAGAGTACTTTTTCCGCAGCCGGAGGGCCCCATGATGGCCGTAATCTTTTTTTCTTCGATATGGGCATTCACGCGATTGACGGCGTTTTTGCCGGGGGTGTAGGAGATCGAAACCTCTTGTAGTTGTAATATGGGATTTTCTGTAGATACCATAGGTCGTTATTGATTATATTATTGATTTCTCCATTTATTGGCTATATGTTTGGCTATTAGATTGAGCGATAATATGAGTAACAGGAGAAAAAGCGAGGAGCTCCAGATCATATCGATCAGGTTGGGATCGTTATAAAACTCCCAAATTAAAAGGGGAACGGCACTGGTCGGAGCTGTGACATCCCAATTGACGATCGTGCTTCCGAGGGCTGTCAGCATCAATGGAGCTGTTTCTCCCATGACACGGGAAACTGCTAATAATATACCTGTGAACAAACCTCCGAAAGCAGACGGGAGGAGTAGTTTTAAAATTACGCTCGTGTAAGAGGCTCCGAGCGCGAGTCCGGCTTCTTTTAACGAACCCGGTAGCATTTTTAATGTCTCTTCGGTGGATCTTATGATCAGGGGAAGCATCATGATGCTTAAAGCGACGCTACCCGCTAAGGCCGAGTAACTGCTCAGCGGCTTTACGATCCAACTGTACGCGATAATACCGATAACGATTGAGGGACTTCCTTGGATCAGGTCGGTAAAGAAGCGGGTAGTGTTTGAAAATAGGGTTCTGGGTTTTTCCGAAAGATGAATTCCGGCCATAATGCCAACCGGTATGGCAATGACGGTGGCCATCCCTACCATAAGCAAGGTTCCGGTGATTCCGTTGGCGATACCCCCGGGAATGATTTCTCCCGTGCCTTTGGCAAGCATGGCGTCTAAGGTGCTGGGTGCTGTTTCGGTAAAGAAATTCCAGTTGATCTGTTTGTATCCTTTTTTTATCAATTCCCCGATAATCATGAATAGGGGGATAGCGGTCAGGGAGGCTAATGAACAGATGGTATAGAAAAATATCCTGTCTCTGATCGTTCTGTATCTTATGGATGCCATCTTTTTAATGAAGTTTTTTGATGATGAGTTTGGCTATCATGTTGATGATAGCGGTAATTAAGAATAGTAATAAGCCAATGGCAATGAGAGAGCTGAGTTTGATTCCGTCGGCCTCTCCGAATTGATTGGCGATGATACTCGCCATCGTGTTTCCCGTGTCTCCCAACGAAAGGGGAATGTTGTTGGTATTTCCGATCAGCATGGTTACGGCCATGGTCTCTCCGAGGGCTCTTCCGAGGGCTAAAATGTAGCTTGCGAAAATACCGGAACCGGCAGCCGGGAACGTGACTGTCCGGATAACGTCATAGCGTGTCGCTCCTAAACTGTATGCCGCTTCTTTCAGTTCGTTGGGGACCATGGTAATAAATTCCCCGCTGAGGGAAGAAGCGTAAGGAATGATCATGATCGCTAATACGATGGAAGAGGTGAGAATGCCGAATCCCTGTGAATTGATGCCCCATTCTACCATCAGCGGACGGAGGGTATAAAATCCCCATAGACCGTAGACGATAGAAGGAATCCCCGCTAATAGATCGATGGTGGAGCTGATAAAGACGGCTATTCTTTTGCCTTTGAAATATTCTCCGGTAAAAAGGGCTACGGGCAATGAAAACGGGATGCAGAACAGTAACGCTAAAAATGAAGTAAGTAAGGTCCCTGTAATAAAGGATAAAGCTCCGTAAGTTTCGTTGTCTGGATGAGGATTCCAGTCGGCCGTACCGATAAAGTTGAAGAATCCGTAATGATGAAAGGCAGGGAAGGCTCCGCTAATGAGGGAATAGACCATTCCTGCACATATTAAAAGTATGAAAATACAGCAGATGATTAGTAGACGTTTGAATAGAAAGTCCGACATATCATTAAGTTTAATGTAAGTCCTGTGGCGATGTATCATCGCCACAAGATTTTAGTATTACTTCATCGTTTTTCCGTTGAACGTGACGGATTTTAAAAGGGCCTGTGCATTTTTAATAGCAGATGCAGGAAGGGGAGAGTAGTGTACTTTTGTGGTTAAGGTCTGAGCCTCGTCGCTTAGCATCCAGCTCAACAGATCGACGGTGGCTTGTGCTTGTTCTATTTTCCTGTCGTTGTAAGATTGTTCTTTGTAAAGAATAATCCACGTGAAACAACTGATAGGATAAGCATCGGCGGCGGGAGAGTTGGTAATCATAGTACGGGTGTCGGCAGGTATGTCTCCGGAAGCGGCCGCAGAAATGCTTTCCGTTGTCGGACTAACGAAATTGCCGGCCTTGTTTTGTAATTGGGCCATGGGGATTTTAAGAGAGAAAGCATACTCCGATCCCACGTAACCGATCGAGCCTGCTGTTTGACTGATCACTCCGGCTACTCCGGGATTTCCCTTGGCAGCAATGCCTGTCGGCCATTTCAACGATTTGCCGGTTCCTACTTGTTCTTTCCAGTCATTACTGATTTTTGTCAGGTAATCGCTGAATACGAATGTCGTACCGCTACCGTCGGAACGGTACACCGGGTTGAGCTCTTTGTCGGGAAGAGCGACTCCCGGGTTAGCGGCTTGTATCCGACGGTCGTTCCATTTCTTGATTTTTCCTAAGTAGATATCGGCAATGATTTCACCCGTAAGTTTCAAATCTTTTACTTCCGGTAGGTTATAAGCCATTACCACGGCTCCCATACAGGTAGGAATATGAATTGTTTCATAAGGCATCTCTTTTAGCTCTTTTTCGGAAAGAAAAGCATCTGTCCCGCCGAAATCTACGATTTTATCTTTTAGACTTCTGATTCCTCCTCCGCTACCGATTCCTCCGTAGGTAACAGTGGTCCCGTTTTTTTGCTGATAAGTTTTAAATGCCAGATTATAAAACGGAAGGGGGAAGGTGGCTCCGGCTCCCGTAACCTTTTCTTTTTTGTTTGCCGCGGCACCGGCGGGGATTGCATTGCCGGAGAGCGTTGTAGAAATGATAAGAATACTGATGAGTAATAGATTTTTCATGTTTTTCAAATTATGTTTAACACATTCTGTACTTTTTTAGACTTTACAATATTACGTTGATGTTATGACACGTTTGTTACGCGTTTGTTACATTTTTGTTAAGCCTGAACGGAAGAGTTGTTAGAGTTTAAATTCGATATTCAAATAGCCGAAAGCCGTTGATTTTCCGGAATAAGGATTCCATGAAGTGAAATTGGGAGCGATCTTTAAATATTTGATCGGGGAATACTGAATACCGGCAAGTATTCTCTGGCCGTCGGCATTGCTCCAGTCGTCTTTGGATGTCAGGTTGTCGTATCTTCCGAAGAGGTTGAATTTGGAAGCCAATTTAACGGAGGTATAGATGGAATAACCGGATTGGTCCCGATCTTTCTTAAATTTCGTGTTATACATTTTGTTGAATTCGGCTCCTAAGGAAAAATACTCGTGTTTGTAACCGGCGAAAAGAGCTAAGTTCTGTTGATCTTTGGTCCCTTCGCCTTCGATGTTCTTGTTAGATATGTCATAATATCCCCTGATCGTTAATGATTTGACCGGATTGAGAGTGACTCCCAAGCCATAGCGGTACTTGTTGTCGTTATTCAGTTTCTTGTAACCTTCTCCGTTGATAAAGGTAATGTCGGCCCGGAGCCAGTCGGCAAACTGGTATTTTCCGATAATTCCCATGTCTGCACTGGATCCGAATTTGTACTCGTCCTGGAATGATTTCATAATGTAACGGTATCCCCAGAACTTCTCCTGAACATTGAATTGTTCGAGGCCGATCAGACCGAAATCGAGAGTGAGGTCTCCGGTTTTCCAGCTTAACATCGCGTTTTTTACGTAGGCGACTCTTTCCAGATCTGAACCCGATACTTTAGTCGATCCGATATCGAATACCAATTTTCCGCTTAATTTCGGGGATAGGCTGAATTGGTAGCCGAGATAGGAACGGTCCAATGCGAATCCGGATTCTTTGTTTGCGCGCCCTAAGCCCACATGATAGTTTGCAAAAACGGTAACAATCGGTGAACCCGTAATTTTTAATTTGTTTTCTTTTTTTTCTTCTTGTGCAAAACTGCCGATAGATAAAGCAGTTAAAACGATAATTAATAAAATCCTTTTCATCTTGTCTAATTTTAAGGTTCTTTTTTTCGAAAGCGAAAGTAGACTGAAAAGGTTTCTTGAATATTAACGTTTAGTGACGAAATTATTAAGGATAGTTATTTTCTGAAAAGGGAAAAATTTACACTACCGTATTGCCGATGTTCGAGAAAATGCGGGAAAGAAGAAAAGTCCACCGTTGCGGGGTGTTCTATGACAGCAATGCCGTCGGGGGAAAGTAGGTCGTTATCGAAAATAGCCGCGGGGATCTCTGTGATATTAGGTAGATCATAGGGGGGATCGGCAAAAATGAGTCCGAAATGTTGTTCTTTCAATTTTTTGCAAGCTATAAATGCGTCTGTTTTATATATGGCGATATTTTTGAAACCTAATTGTAGGGCTGTTTTTTTAATGAAAGAGAAGTGATTGTAATTTGCTTCTACAGAAACGATCTTTTCAGCGCCGCGGGAAGCTAATTCGTAGCTGATGCTACCTGTTCCGGAAAATAGGTCTAAGGCACGAATGTTTTCAATATCGATATAGTTGTTGAGCACGTTAAATAAATTCTCTTTAGCGAAGTCCGTGGTCGGTCTGGCCTTAAAGTTTTTATCCGGGAATAGTTGTTTCCCTTTGTGTGTACCGCTTATAATCCGCATCTATGAAAGTTTAACAAGTGAATGAAATAAGAGTTATTGAATTCCTTATCTTGGAGAAGAGTGTTTAAGATCGGCTCCTGCGGATAATAGATATGCGGGATATAACTTTCGAGTACCCCTCTGAATTTTTGATCCTTTACGAGTAAACCTGAAATGGAAAGCTGTACGTTGTCTTTTTCCGCGCCGGATTCTCTAAGTACATTCAGGATAAAGTAAACGATATCTGTCTGGTGCTGGTAATGAAATGAATTGAAGAGCAGCAATCGGGTATCGCGAAACAAAAGGAGGTCGAAATAGCGATCCTGAATGTCGACGAATAGTTGCTCCATCTGACGAATAGTTTTGGTACTCGCCTGTTTTATAAGATTATAGGCACTATTGACTATCTCTATTGCGGGATAATGTTCTCGAAGAAATTGATGAAACTTGTACGGGATACCCTCTACCAAGTAAGCATCGATACGTTCGATATGGTGATATATAAGCTCTTGTTCCGGGTCCGTTTCCTGCTGGATACGGTAGAGTAAACTCAGTTTATCCGTTTGGAAAAAATCGGAAGGGATCAGACTTTTGGCTTTGTTGCAAGGAATGACATAAACCTGTTTGAATTTTAAATTTAGAATGCGGTCGTTGACTATGTAGTTTTCCACTTTTGCCATGACCGCGTCCGAAGAATCGACTTGAAAGGGCTGGTGTGCGAAAACAACCAACTGGTCTTTTTCGTCATGAACGCAAAATGAAAATCCATCCGTTGCGTAACGGATGGATAATATCGATTTTACAGAAGATTCGTAAATATAATTTTTGTCTGTATAATAAACTCCTTGCATGGAATTAAGATTTTACGGATTATTCCCAATTCCCCACGTTATTGTTAGCCTCTTTTACACTTCCTACTTTTAATCCGGGATATTTATGTAATCTGATTCTTTCTCCGTTTTCTTCTAAAACAGCATCTCTGAAATCTTCCATTTTATCGTCAAAAATAGTCATGTTGGAAGTGCTGGCTTCAAAAACAGGAACATCCAAGCCTGCTTCTGTCGGAATGATATCCGCTTTTAGAGAAAATTCATATTTCCTATTGGTAAAGGGAACGTAACGAATGTCGTCGATAGGATAATTTTCTCCGAAGAGCTCCTGTAAGGCGGCTACTCTGATGGTATCACGGATAATAAGGCCTTTTTTTAGGGCCTCTTGTTCGGTTATTCCTGCTTCAAGCTGATCATCTGTCAATTCGCCGATAGCGCGAACGGTCTTTAGGGAATCGTGTTTCACGAAATAAATAAGAGTATCGAAACTACCTGTATATCTACCGTAAAGATTCTTATAAGATTCCTGAGCGGTTCTGATATCTTTCAGACGTTGAATGATTCTACTATATCTTTGGTCTTTTAACTTTTGGAATTCCAAAGGATTGTTTACGCTTTCGTAGCATTTGTATGCTAAAAAAATCGCTACAAGAGCTAAAATGACTTGAATAATAATCTTTTTCATTTTTTTTCGTCAGTATATTATTAATACGTTAAACAAGTTAGTTCTTTCTGTTTATGATGACGTTTTTATCTATCTTTGCATAGTTAAAAACGGCACAACACCTACACGATGAATGCGGTAGTGTCCGCAAATATAAGAAAAAAAAGATTCGTAGCCCATTTTTATACATTGAAATTTTGCTATGATTGCAAAACATTTTGAAAACATTGTATTAGAGAAGTTTGGGTTTGATTTTTCCCCGACTCAACAACAGGCGATGGACTGTTTTCTCTCTTTTTTCTTTTCTCGGGAAGAAGAGAATTTGTTTTTGCTGAAGGGATTTGCCGGTACCGGGAAAACTTCATTGGTTGCCGCAGTCGTAAATACGTTATTGCAGTTGAAGTGTCAGGTGGTTTTGTTGGCCCCGACCGGAAGGGCGGCAAAGGTGTTTTCGAGTTATTCGGGGCAGCCTGCTTTTACGATCCATAAAAAGATTTACCGGCAAAAATCAGCCCAGGAAGGAATCGGGTATTTTAATTTGGGATTTAACCCGAATGCCAATACTCTTTTTTTCGTGGATGAGGCTTCTATGATTTCTACTGCTTCTTCGGATAGTAATTTCGGTTCGGGTTCCTTGTTGGATGATTTGTTCGAATACGTGTATAACGGTCGGAATAATCGCTTGGTATTGATAGGGGATACGGCACAGTTGCCTCCGATCGGTTCGACTGTCAGTCCCGCTTTGGAAGCGGAACTGCTGAGCCGTCAGTACGGGGTGAATGTGTATGAGGCTCGTTTGACCGATATCATGCGGCAATCTGAAGCATCCGGAATATTGTATAACGCGACGCGAGTCCGGGAGATGATAGATGCCGCGGGAAAATCTTTTTTGCTGAAGGTTGACGAATTCCCGGATGTCACTCGAATAAGCGGGGGGAACCTGTTGGAGGAGTTGGATAGCTGTTACGGTCGTTACGGAGTGGATGAGACGATGGTTATTTGCCGTTCCAACAAAAGAGCCAATCGGTTTAACGAAGGAATCAGAGCCAGAATCCTTTATCGTGAAGAAGCTTTTACCGGGGGGGACAAGATCATGATCGTGAAGAATAACTATTTTTGGGGTGCGGAGTACGATCATGTCGATTTTATTGCTAACGGCGATATTGCTACCGTGGAACGAATCGGTAAACACAAAGAGTTGTATGGTTTTCATTTTGCGGAGGCTCGTTTGAGTATTTACGGGTACGAGGAGGAGATTACGGCATGGGTTATGCTGGATACGTTGACTTCGGAACAGCCTGCCTTGAGTTATGAAGAGTATAAACGGTTATACGCGGCGATAGAGGAAGATTATATGAATGATATCCCTTCCAAGCAAAAACGTTTTAAGAAGATTCGTGAAAATGAATTTTTTAATGCCTTGCAAATTAAATTCGCCTATGCGGTGACAGGGCACAAAGCGCAAGGAGGACAATGGGATGCCGTGTTTGTCGATCCGGGGTGGATAACGGACGAATTGCCCGACGACGAGTATTGGCGCTGGCTGTATACGGCTATCACGAGAGCAAGGCAAAAAGTTTTCCTGATCAATTTCAGGGACGATTGGTTCGAGACAAGAGGATAGAATGGAGGTGAATTGAAATCGGAAACAACGGCTTTTTCGGTTACTAAATTTATACTAACAAAATAAGGAGATTGAATGATTCCATTAAATTCAATCTCCTCATCTTTTCGTTGACCATTGTAGCTTGTCAATCGTTCTTCGTCAGCTCTTTTGCGATCTCGTCTATTCTTGCGTTTGCCTGTTGCTGTGCTTTTTCGAAATTGTGAATATCCTTCATCTGTACTTTCGCTTCAAAATAGAACTTGATTTTGGGTTCGGTACCTGAGGGACGGACTGAAATTTTACTGCCGTCGGCTAAGAAGAATTGGAGGACGTCGCTCGTCGTGCTGAAATCCAGGTGTGTTTTTTCCCCGCTACGGAGATCTGTTGCTTCTAAGGTAAGGTAATCTTTTTTTATCACGATATCGCTACCCGCGATTTGTTTCGGGGTATGATGGCGCAACTTTTCCATCATAGCTTTGATCTCTTGAGCTCCGGATAATCCTTTGCGAACGATGTAAATCATTTTTTCCTGTGAGAAACCGTATTTTGCGTAAATCTCTTTCAGGAAAGCGTAGAGAGATAATCCGTTCATTTTCGTCCAGGCGGCGATTTCTGCCATAAGAGAGGTTGCGGAGATGCCGTCTTTATCTCTGGTGAACGAACCCGGCATAAATCCGAAAGACTCTTCTCCGCCTCCGATGAATTTCCCGGCATCTTTTTTACGGATCATATCGGCAATCCATTTGAACCCGGTATATACATCGTAACACTCGATGTCGTTTCTTTCAGCAATTTCTTTGATCAGCTCCGTGCTTACGATCGTTTTAATAGTATATTCTCCTCCTTTCAGAAGCCCTGATTCTTTTTTTCGACGGATGATGTATTCCGTGAAAATAATATTGGTTTGGTTCCCGTTTAACAAGATCCACTCTTCCCGATCATTTTTTACGGCAATACCGATACGGTCTCCGTCCGGGTCGCACGCCATAGCCAGATCGGCATCGACTTTTCTTGCTAAATCAAGAGCCATTTTAAAGGCGGCGGGTTCTTCCGGGTTAGCGGAGGCTACAGTCGGAAAATCTCCGTTCGGGATGCTTTGCTCGGGCACGGAATGGATGTTGGTAAATCCCCAGTTCCGGAGAGATTCCGGTACTAATTTGTAAGTGGTTCCGTGAAGAGGGGTAAAAACGATCTTTAAATCGTGTTCTTTCCGGATGGCTTCCGGTGAAAGACTTAAAGTTTTTACCTTGTCCAGATAAATACGGTCGAAATCTTCGCCGAGTATTTTAATCTTTTCGGTGACTTTATCGAATTTGATATCACCGACCTTTACTTTTTGGACTTCTCGAATCACGTTTTTGTCGTGGGGAGGAACTAATTGGGAGCCGTCGTTCCAGTATGCTTTGTACCCGTTGTACTCTTTGGGGTTGTGAGATGCGGTAATGATGACTCCCCCTTTGCATCCTAACTCGCGTATGGCGAATGATATTTCAGGTGTAGGGCGCAGGTCTTCGAAGAGATAGACGTAAATGCCGTTGGCTGAAAAAATATGGGCGACGGTTTCTGCGAAATAGCGGGAGTTGTGGCGGCAATCGTGTCCGATACATACCGATTTTTCCTCGTTCGGGAAAGCCTGATTGATGTAGTTGGCAAATCCCTGGGTGGCGGCACCGACGGTATATATGTTCATCCGGTTACTTCCGACCCCCATAATTCCTCGCAATCCTCCGGTTCCGAATTCCAAGTCGTTGTAAAACGAATCGATCAGTTCGCCGGGATTTGTATCGTTTAGCATGCGGGAAACTTCGGTGCGGGTCGTTTCGTCGTAGTTTCGGTCCAACCATTTTTCTGCTTTTTCTTTTGCCGTTTTTATGATATCCTTGTTGTTCATATCGTCATTGTTTTTAGTTCAGATAACAAAGTTATGATATTTTGCGTTAATAAAAAAGGCCTTGCATTGCAAGGCCTTTTTTATTCTGTAAGCATGAATTAAAATCTCTTTTCTTTAATTTTTGCTTTCTTACCGGTAAGTTTACGGAAATAGAATATTCTGGACTGTCTTACGGCACCTCTCTTGTTTACCTCAATCTCTTTGATATAAGGAGAGTTCAGAGGGATAATACGTTCAACTCCGACGTTACCGGACATTTTTCTCACGGTAAAAGTTTTCGTGGAACCCGTTCCACTGATTTGGATAACGATTCCTTTGAATACCTGTACACGCTCTTTGTTTCCTTCCACGATTTTATAGTGTACACTGATGGTATCACCTGTGTTGAATGAAGGAATTTCTACTCTGTTTTCATTTGCAAAAGCTTCCTCTGCAATTTTAATTAAATTCATCGTTTTAATTTTATAAAGTTCATTTATCGAACGCAGTATTACGACCAGAGTCTTTTTTGTAAGAGACTACGTACGTTTTTAATTCGAGCTGCAAATGTAAGGAAAAAAATAAACTCTGCAAATAATTCGAGGTTTATCCTTCGTAAAACAATTCAAGCTCCGATTTATAATTTTATTCAATCACTTCCAGTTTGTTTCCGGTCTGTTTGATCAACATGCGCAAGAACCAGTCCGGAAGAGGTTTGTTTTCCACTTTGGGATTTTTTTCTCCCGGAACGGCTGTTTTAATGTTACCATCCATGTATTTGCAGAACAGATAACCGTAGAATTTTCTCCATTGGTCGACTAAATTGTTTCCCGTGTTGCAAGAGAAGTCCGTCAGGAATTGGACTGCTGTCGCTTTGTCTTTGGCCAACATCTCTTTGGCTCCGGCATCGGCGATCTGAACAAAGTTTTGATATTGCGTTTCCAAGCCTTTTTGTTTTTCCCGGATTTCAGGGTGAATCAGGTCGTAGCGTGTGTAGGCAAAATTGCTGACCTGACTGAATACCCAGAAGGCTGCTTCGTTCGTGAACTCCATCATGCTCCCGTTTCCTACGGCGTAGGCTTCCGGAACGGCTGTAGAAGAGGAGTACATCGGGAAATAAACGGTATTGGCCGCATCGTCCACGGCAAACCAGAGTATGCCTCCGATTTCGTCCGGTAACCAGCTACGGCTTTGGGTTACGAAAGTGAATCCGGTTTGTTGAGTAGCTGTCGTTCTCTCGTGTACATACTCTTTTCCGTCTACTTTCCACTGCATGGGACGCCATCTGTAAGGACACCCGTAAGGACCGGCACCCAAATCTTTGCTCATATCCAATTCCGTGCCTTCCAAATGGTCACGCATGAAATCCATGGCATCCAGAACGTCTAATTTGCGATTGGGCTTAATCCATAACGGCATGCGGTTGGTTGCGTAACCTTTGGAGTCTTTCATGATGTTTCTTCCGGTCGCGTAGTCCCAGTATTGGGCCATGTCCGAGCTTACGGCATTGAAGAAGGCCCATACCCGGATTTCACAGAAACGGGCGGCACCGAAATCTACCGGAGCGTAACTGTCGGAAAAGCTGAAATCGGAATTTTTAGCATCTTTGGGGTAAAATCCTTTTTCTTTGGCAAAAGAGATTACGTCTTTTGAATAGACCGTAGTTACTTCCGGATTATAAATCTTATTCATTTTATCGGAAGAGATGGATGTTTTCCCTTCTAACGGGAAGGTGGTAATACGAGCTTGATTTGCATGAGCGGATACGTATCCGTCCGGAACCATTCGGGCTACCCAAACGGCACCTTTTTCTCCTTCTCCTTTGCCGATAATCTCTAAAATCCAGACTTCATTGGGATCGCTGATAGAGATGGATTCTCCGGAACTGGCCCAACCGTATCGGGTGAAAAGGTCGGTCATAACCACGATAGCTTCGCGTGCGGTTTTGGCTCGTTGGAGAGTCAGATAGATGGCACTCCCGTAATCGATGATAGCTCCGCTTTGGGTCTCTAACTCTTTACGTCCTCCGAAAGTCGTTTCGGAGATGGCCAACTGGTGTTCGTTCATGTTACCTACGACATTATAAGTATGGGCTACCTGGGGAATTTTTCCTAAAAATTTACCGGTATCCCACTCGTAAACGTCCACCATGCTACCGGCTGGCCAATCTTGAGCGGGCCAATGGTAGAGCTCTCCGTACAATACGTGTGAGTCGGCGGAATAAGTGATCATGGTTGAACCGTCTTTGGTAGCTCCTTTCGTGAATAGAAAGTTCGTACAAGCCATAGTGTATGACGTGCAACATAAAAATGCTAACGTGACAAGTAGGTGAATTTTTCTCATATTCGTTTTATTTATTTTGTGAAAGAATTAACGGATCCGATCGTAAGATTTTAAAAGCTTTATATCTTTTACGATGCCTCGTATGGCCATGTATGTGAAAATGATGCATACGACAGGAAGAATAAAGCTGAATTTATACAATACCGTTGCATCAGCTCCGAATTGCCGGATGTGGTACCACATCAGAATGCCGGCCCCGATCAACAGAATGATCTCTACGATGCAAAGCCTTAATTGTAAAAAGCGTTTTTTATACAGAAAGATCGTAATCAAAGGCAATAAAATGGTGAACAGGCTTAAAATGAACAAAGCCCAATAATAACTTACGAAGGAAGTTTCTGCGCTTTTTTCTACTATACCGTATGCGAAAAAGTCGTAATTCGTATCGTTGGGAACCACGACCCGGGCGATGGGAACACATAGGGGCAATGCCATCAAAATGCCTATTACAAACAGGTATACGGATTGAATTCTTTGTATCATATCAAATAGCTGATTAATATTAACGTGTCAGTTTATCTAAAGTGTAGTTTACTAATTTTTCCATGTAAGGTTTATAATCGGGAGAGGCGTCGCCGGTGGCCCGGTTGGCAATGATCAGGCAGATGGTGGCCGCATGGTGTCCCATGAGGGCAGACAGGCCGGCAATAGCAGCGCTCTCCATCTCGTAATTTACGATTTTATGGCCGTTGTAACGAAAACGGGCGATTCGGTCGTTTATTCCCGGCATTTGCAGCGGCAAGCGGAGTACGCGTCCCTGGGGACCGTAAAATCCGTTGGCCGTCAGTGTTACGCCCTTTACGGTTGTGCCTTCCGAGTGTAATTTGTTGACCATCTCCGGAGATGAGCTTACGGCATACGGGCGGGCGGCTTGCGGGGTCCATTGGCATTGATTGATGAATGCATCTTCGAATGCCGCATCGCATATTTTTTCGTTATCCTGATAAAAACGCAGAACCCCGTCAATGCCCACGCTCATTTCCGAGATAACGAAGGCGTGTACGGGAACATCTGCCTGTACGGAACCGGAAGTGCCGATCCGTACTATATTCAATGCTTTTTTCTCCGGTTTGATTTGTTTGGTATCCAGATCTATGTTGGCTAAAGCGTCCAATTCGTTCACTACAATATCAATATTGTCCGTACCGATTCCCGTCGAAATAACGGATAAGCGTTTTTGACGGTAGGTCCCGGTAATCGTGTGAAATTCCCGATTACCGCGTGTCAGTTCGATCGAGTCAAAACGGGAAGCGATCATCTCTACCCGAGAAGGATCGCCGACAAGTACCACGTTATCCGCTAAATCTTCAGCGTGCAAGTGAAGATGGAAAATCGTTCCGTCTTCGTTCGTGATGAGTTCCGATGATTTTATTGCATTCATAACCTTATTTTTGAGCTACCAAAAATAGTGATATTCATACTACAAACCAATAGAGACGTTGCAAAAAGCAAAATATCCGGTATAAATCTTTGTTTTTCCTTGATGTACATGTTGAAAAATGACCCGCGGGAATGACGATATATGCTATTGTTTTATTCTCAAGTAAAATTTTATAAAAAAAGCGAATACTCTGTTCCCCATAAAAACGACTTTTTGTGTTATATAAAAAAGGATAAAACGATCATATGCTGAAAATAAAATTAGAAGGAATGTGATAATTTGAATAGCAGATGTTTATGGTTGAATCTGAAAGACGTGATTGTTTATTTCAAACTGTTGTTTTCTTTGTTTCCTGTATTTTAGTATACCGGATGGAACTATATCTGGAGAACACTCTGATTTTCTTTTTTTTAACGTGTGTGGTGGTT
Organism: Gabonibacter chumensis; assembly: GCF_024741215.1. NCBI lineage: Bacteria > Pseudomonadati > Bacteroidota > Bacteroidia > Bacteroidales > Porphyromonadaceae > Gabonibacter > Gabonibacter chumensis. The sequence continues at coordinate 1,182,441 of NZ_JANSKB010000001.1, forward strand.
CTGGGATTGACCTCTGTTTTGATGCGGGAAAGAAAATTTGCCGTGACGGGAATGGATAAAATCGTACTCATTTATGTTATATGGAAATTGTTTCGTTACTTTCACGGGTTGTTTCCGGTGGATTGGTTCGATGTTTCAGTGACGGTTATTTTATATCTTTTTTATCTCTTTGCAAGAAATACAAGGGGATTTTCGATCGGAATGTCCTTGTTCATTTCCGGTATTCTGATTACCTGTTGGGGTTTTATGCAGGTAATGGGTATTTTACCCTCCGGTCATCTTTTCTTTCGGTTCACGGGATGTTTCTCCAACCCGGGAATAACCGGAGGATATTTGGCTCTTGCTATTTTAGGAGGAATTTTTCAATTCGGTAGAATTGCGGGAGCCAAGGGTAAATGGTGGATATTGTCGGGCATCTTTTTGTTATTTGCGGGTCTCCTATTTTCCCGGTCACGGGCGGCATGGATCGCTTTGGGATCGGGTTGGGGGTGGTTCGTCTTGTCGGATGGGGAATACAGGGAGGCTTGTAACCGTTTCGTTCGAAACAATCCGGTAAAAACTGCCTGGGGAATTGTACTTGGTTTAACCGGACTTTTCCTGCTCTATATCGTTCGTACCGATTCGGTTTCTGCGCGATGGCTTATTTGGAGCGTGTCGTTCGATATTTTTCAGACTTCTCCTTGGATCGGGCATGGGGTACATTCTTTTCAGGCTTTGTATATGCCGTTTCAGGCGGAATGGTTTAAACTTCATGAAGGTTCCGGTTGGGAGATGATCGCCGGTAATAATCGATACGCTTTTAACGAGTACGTGAAAATAGCTTGTGAAACGGGGATAATCGGCTTGTCATTGTTTCTCATTCCGATGGTTTTGTTATTGAGGAAAACGGTAAATGCAACCGTTTCGGTTCGTTTTGCCGGAAGTGTCCTTTTAACATTTGTCGTGTTCTGTTTGTTCAGTTACCCTTTTTCGATTCTCTTGTTCCGCTTGATCTTGGTCGTGACAGTAGCTTTTATCGTGAATGAGGCTGGATATGAAAGGAGGGAGATGGTGTTGCCGGATTTGTTGCGTTGCGGAATGTTATTGTTTTGTGGTGTTATGCTGTTTGTCGTTGTCTGGGGTACCGGTGTGAGACGGGAAGCGGAAAGCGCATTAAAAGATATACAATCGGGAACAGGGGTGTTTCCCTCTTTTGCATCATCTTCCGAAGCGTTCTGGCTGCAATCTTCTCCCGATTTTGTATTGGCTTACGCTTATCTTCTTTACCATAAAGGAGACGGGGACGAATCTTTGTTTTTTCTCGAGCGGGCTTTCAGGGTATGTCCCTCTTCCGAGATTACCCGAGATCTGGGCCATATCTACCGAAAGGGAAAAAGATACGAGGATGCGGAGGAATTGCTATGTCTGGCAACACATATGACCCCGGCTTATGTTTTACCTCGTTATGAACTGTTCTTGCTTTACCGGGAAATGTGTCGGAATGAGGAAGCCGTAGCGATGGCTCGAAAGATCCTGACGATGCCCGTGAAAGTGGTCAACACGACGGTATTGAGAGTAAGAAAAGAAATAAAATATTTTTTATTGTATGAAACATCGTCTGTCAATAAAGAACGTAGGGTTCCGGAATAAATTCTGGACGATAGCGTTTCTTTCGTGTTCAATCGCCTGCTCGGACTCATTGCCTCCTTTGGAGTACGCTTTGCAGAGAAGTGGGGAGAATCGTCCGGAGTGGGAAAAGGTGTTAAAACATTATTCCGTTCTGGCTACCGATAGTCTGAAATACAAGGCGGCTTGTTTTTTAATAGAGAACATGCCGGGACATTTTTGGTACGAGAGCGACGAGTTGAGTAAGACGGAAAAATACATTGATTCCGTTTATAGGGACACGAGCGATTTGATAAAGATTTTGTTTCGGGAAACTCTTATGGGACGGGGTGATTTAGCCCGTTCTTTCACAAAGCGGGAAGATATAAAATCATTAAATAGTGATTTCCTGATTTCGCATATCGATTATGTTTTTCGGGAGCGGGAACGGCGACCCTGGTTAAAGGAGTTGACTACCGGACAGTTTTTCGAACACGTTTTGCCTTATCGGGTCGGACGGGAAGTTCCTCGTTTACGGTCAATGGAAAGGGATACTATTTTCATGCGGGAAATGGCGGCTCTATTGGTGTATGATAATAGCAGATATTATCCTTATCAACTATATCGACGATGGATTCTACCAGTTCGTTTAAAATGGTATATGGATTTGTCGGTCGGGGATAGTAGGGTGAGGGTAAATACGCAGGCGTGTGCTTTGCAGGCTTTGACTAATCGTTGGCAATGTTGGTTGCGTATGTTGCCTCTTGTGACGGATTTACTCCCGGCGTATCCGGATAAAAACGGAAGACATTGTTGGACGAGTGTGGTCGACAATCGATACCCGGGCAGGGGCGAACCGGAAACGGGACCGGTACGTACCGGAAAGATTTATCGGGAGACGTTTGCCCGAAATCGAATTCCTCTTTTTACGGGTAGGGAGTATATCCCTCCCTTCTTTCGTAACCCTTTCTACGAAGATGTGACGTCATTGTATACGACCGTGGCCGACGTGAACCTTTGCCCGGAGGTATCCGGAAAGGAAAGATATCTCTATCTGGCTGTTTTTAACGATCTGAGCTGGAAACCGGTGGCATGGGGGGAACGGCAAAGCGGGAAGGTTTGTTTTAAGGATATGGGAATCGGCGTTATTTATTTGCCTGTCGTTTACCCGGACGGAGAGCCGACAGCCGTTGGATATCCTTTTTTTCTGCTTGCTGACGGGCGGCCTTGTTTTTTAAATCCGGATACGATTCGAAAATCGGCTATCCGACTGTACCGGAAATATCCTTCCGATGCCGACCATTCGCTTATCAATCGTGATTTTATACAATGTCTTTTGGAAGCTTCCGATGATATCTCTTTTCAACGAAAGGAGGTGGTTGGAAAGATCGAGGCGATCGATCATTTGCAGGAAGCCCGTATTCTGGTCGAAACGGACCGGGCTTACCGCTATTGGCGGATCGTTCATCCTGCTTATTACGTGGAGATAGCCGAATGCAGGCTTCATGATAAAGCCGGGAGACGTTTATACCCTGTTGTCTCCCCGGGAGAACCGGCCGAGATGATCTTCGACGATCGGGCTCTGACCTATAATGTCCCGGCCAGATCGGTCGCCTGGGATATGGGGAAGTCGGTCGCTTTATCTTCCGTCTGGTGCTTGTTGCGCAATGATGGGAACAACGTGTGGTCGGGCCATTGGTACGAGTTGTTTTATCATTCCGGAAAACGATGGGTATCCCTGGGAGTACAACGGGCTGAAAAGGATTGGTTGGAGTTCGGGAAAGTTCCTTCCGGCGCTTTGCTTTGGTTAAGGGATTTGACGGAAGGAAAAGAAGAAAGAGTATTCACTTGCCGGGACGGGGAGATCCGTTTTTGGTAAATCATAACACGCGAAAGGAGGTGTAAGATCAGAGAATGGAAGATGACAAAAGCCAATAGGGGGTAATTAGATAAAAAGTTATTAACCCGATTAACCAGTAAACTTTATGAAGAAAAAGTTTTGTTTTTTAGTAGGACTTGTTCTTTTGTTTTTAATTTATTATTCTTGTACGGATGATGAAATTTATGTGCGGGACGATCGTTTTTCCATACAGTTCAGCATCGATGATGCAAAAGCGTTCTTTGAAATGAATGCCGCGGATTTGTCCCCGCTTCGGACGTTCTCGGGAGAAGTTCCCTTGGCTCGAAGTGCAAGTCCGCCGGTCACGGAGATGATCCCCGAGTGGGATAACGCTTTGGTTTCCGGTCACGAGGGTGTTACGTTAATCGAGATCCCCTTGCGAACCTTCTCTACCGCGATAGTGAGAGAACAGGTACACGTGGAGGGAAAGCCCGCGGTGTGTAAGAATACCCGTGTGACTCGACGCTTGGTGATCGCCAAGCAGGCCGCAGGTACGGTAGATATGTTCGTGGTGACGATCGTACCCGATGTGTTCTCGGATTGCAAGGGAAATGATTTCCGTTACCTCGGGGGAGGGAATTTCACGGGGAAGGTGTTTTGTTCCACGCTGGAAGGGCAGTTCGTGAAGGCCTTTGGTTACCGGGACGGAAATCTTAGCGGCCGGGTGGCTGTGGTCCCGACGGGGGTGTTGACGGAAGAGGATCGTTCCGGTTTGTCGGATTTTTTTTCCCTCTCTTTCGGTGAATTGGAAGGTCCTCAGGCTCGAAGCTATTCTTTCGGTGAGGGGTTTGGCGATGGAGGTACCACCCCGGGAGGAGGTGGGAATAACTGGCTTCCGGAAGTCACGGTGACGGTTTGTCCCTATTGCCATACCCGGGACGGATGTTGGTGTCCCCGCTGTTTTTATTGCGGCAAGATTGAGCCCAAGTGTTCCTGTCGGCGATGTCTCCGGTGTCAAAAAAAGACGCAAGAGTGTACCTGTTACCAGTATCCCCCTCCCGGTGGTGGCGGAGGAGGAAACGTGGGAGGGGGAGGGGGAACTCCTCCTGGAGGAAATACTCCTCCCGCATCCAAAATTGCTCGTGTAGAATTGGAAAAGTCAGTAAAAATAGCAGTAGATTCTATGCTAAAGAAGATGGGAGAAGCTGCTGCTGCTTGTAATTACGGCGTTCAGGTTGTTTTTAACAGGCATTTCAATACGCGTGAACTGAATAATAAGCGAGCGAATGATATGGTAGATCATTGGGAAGCTCATCCTGAAAAATGGGAGTCGGTAGAAATGTCACAAGCCCAGCAATTGGCTAATGATGGCTATTTTGTCGTCGCGGGATGGAAATCTGCACCGGGAAAGAGCGGACATGTTGTTGTTATTGTTCCGGGAGAAATGAAGTATTCTGGTAAATGGGAATGTAATGTCCCAATGTCAATGGATACTGGTGCAAAAATGAGAGTTGTATCACAGCCTCTTAGCCGTAGTTTTGGTTGTAAAATAAAAGATAGTGTTAAATATTTTAGATACAGATAGTATGAAAAATGCAGGATTGTTTATTTTGTTATTCATTGGAATTTTGTTCAATGTAAATGCACAAGAAAGAGAGTCAATTTTTTCTTTTGAAGGAGGTGAAATTATAGAGAAAGGAAGATTTCTTGATTCATTATATATAGGTAGAAATTTAGATAATATTACTTATAAATTGGTTGGCAACGTTTTTGTGTCAAATCGAGAACAAGAATTGAGGGTGATTTTAGGATCTTATTTCGAGGGGGAATTAGAAGATTTTAATGAGATTATGTTACGAACGGATAATGATACTATTCCTATATTGAAAATAAAACAGATTGACGGGTGGGTAAAAATACCGAAAGAATTTCGGACGTATGCAACAAATGACTTTTTCATTCCAATATACGTGAATAATACGACTGTAGCTCTTGTGTTTTTTGGCTGCGTTTATAATAGTGAACCACCCTTGTTAACCATTGTGATTATTCATAATGGAAAAGCTAAGATGGTGTTTAATAAACCATTTATTGTTAAAGAAATAAGAGAGATAGAGGGTAAAACCTATTTTTTGTTGTATGATCGTTTTTTTGAATATGTTAGCGGAGACGAGCCGGTAAATGAAGCCGTGATGTATGGAATCTGGAATGAAAATGGTGTTTTATATTTTGGAGGACCGTACGGAACGACAAAACAATAAAATGGAATACCGTTGATGTGAATATCGTGTGGGGACGGTTATTGTGGTTGACTTTAATTTATAAGAACCGTCCCTGTAAATCATAAAATTTTAAATGATGAAAATAAATAAATTATTAATTATATTTATTTTGATTGTTTTGGGAATTACAAACCTTAACGCTCAAACTCTTTATATTTCAGGAAGTACGGTTGAGAGTAAAGATGTTACTTATTCTTGTATTTTTGTTAATAATAGAACGTTGATAAAAATATTTAATATCAATTATCGTGATTCTACTTGGCTAAGTTATTATAATGATCGGCGGATGGTTGATGAAGATGACGATTTTGTCTATCGATTAGGGCATGATAGATCTGACCTTTATAAAGCTTGTAGAGAGATGTTTACCTCTTCGGAGTTGGATATTTAAGGAAGAATAATCGTTTTGTTTTTATGCGAGTGGTAGCGGATAGTAATGGTAGCACGACGGAAATCTACTTTACAATTCATCGAGAAGATAGTTTGTTAGGAAATCTTGATCCGGATCGCCTCTACTTGTTGGAACAGAAATTTAAAAAGATTTTGAAACTTGAAGCAACTCCGAAAGTTCGTTCTATTCAAAATAACAAATATGTCGCATCAATTGAATTTTCAGAAGTTCCTTGACTCTTAGAGGTTACCCGGGTGTACTGGGTAACCTTGTTCAAAGGTTAAAATAATGAAACCACAAAATTGATTAATCATTTTTATTTTGTTTGAATAGAGTAACCTAATACGCATGAGCTGAATAATAAGCGAGCGAATGATATGGTAGATCATTGGGAAGCTCATCCTGAAAAATGGGAGTCGATAGAAATGTCACAAGCCCAGCAATTGGCTAATGATGGCTATTTTGTCGTCGCGGGGTGGAAATCTGCACCGGGAAAGAGCGGACATGTTGTTGTCGTTGTTCCGGGATCGGAACAAGCTGGATGGGATACAAGGGTTCCTGTTTGTATGGATACAGGGAGTAATAAGAAAACTACATCTCAAAAATTGAGTGCAAGTTTTGGAAAAAGTAAAAAAAGTGGTGTGAAATTTTTTAAATATAAATAGTTGTGAAAAAAATAATATGTTTGATCGTTTTTGTTTATAGTGGTGTGTACTCTTTAATAGGACAGACAAGCGAACCGATAGTTCGGATAGCGGGAGATTCTATCGTGACTAATGCTAAATTTCTTAATCCGCTTTTTTGGGATTATCAAAATGCATCCTTTTCTTTATATAAAAGTTTTGATGTTCCTATTGGAAATGATACCTATCAAGTTAATTTATCCGATTATGATGTGGCGAGAGGAGATGGAGGATTTTTTAGAATTATCGATATTATTAAAGATAATAAAATCATACTCCGTGTACCTCAATCTGATGGTTGGGATTCTCTCTGCACGAAGGAGATGCAAGATGATGTTTCAAATAAATATTTTATGACGATACATTTATCCGCAACTTCAGTGGCTCTGGTATTTGTCGGTTATTTTTACAATAGCGAACCACCTTTATTAACCATTGTGATTATTCATAATGGAAAGGCTAAGATGGTATTTAATAAACCATTTATTGTTAAAGAAATAAGAGAGATAGAGGGTAAAACCTATTTCTTGTTGTACGATCGTTTTTTTGAATATGTTAGCGGAGACGAGCCGGTAAATGAAGCCGTGATGTATGGAATCTGGAATGAAAATGGTGTTTTATATTTTGGAGGACCGTACGGAACGACAAAACAATAAAATGGAATACCGTTGATGTGAATATCGTGTGGGGACGGTTTTTTAATCGTAAAATCACCCACAGTGACGGTTCTTGTGGGATAAAATCGCTCAAGAGAACCGTCCTCGCGGGTGATTTGGTGATATAAAAAAACTACCCGGAACTTCCGGGTAGTTTTTATGTGTGATCTATTGTTTAAATAGAAAAGTTATTTTGCGTAGTTGATGGCCCGGGTTTCTCGGATGACGGTGACTTTTACCTGTCCGGGATAGGTCATCTCGTCCTGGATGCGTTTGGCGATATCGTAAGAGATCTTTTCTGCTTCCGTGTCTGAAATTTTTTCGCTACCCACGACTACCCGAAGTTCGCGTCCGGCCTGGATGGCATAGGTCTTAACAACTCCGTTGTAGGAGAGAGCCAAGTCTTCCATCTCTTTCAAGCGTTTGATATAGGATTCCACCACTTCTCGTCTGGCCCCCGGACGCGCACCTGAAATAGCATCGCAGGCTTGTACAATCGGTGCGATAAGGGTAGTCATCTCTACCTCTTCGTGGTGAGCGCCGATGGCATTGCAAATATCCGGTTTTTCCTTGTATTTTTCCGCTAATCGCATTCCCAATATAGCATGCGGCAGTTCCGGTTCATCGTCGGGTACCTTACCGATATCGTGCAGGAGTCCGGCCCGTTTGGCTTTCTTCACGTTGAGTCCCAGTTCTGCAGCCATGATCGCGCATAGATTGGCTGTTTCACGGGCATGTTGCAATAAGTTCTGTCCGTAAGAAGAACGGTATTTCATCTTACCTACCAAACGGATCAATTCCGGATGTAAGCCGTGAATACCCAAATCTATGGTGGTACGTTTTCCGGTTTCTATGATCTCCTCTTCGATCTGTTTTTTTACTTTGTTAACGACCTCTTCGATGCGTGCCGGGTGAATGCGTCCGTCCGTTACCAATTGGTGAAGGGAGAGACGTGCGATTTCGCGGCGTACCGGATCAAAACCGGATAATACGATGGCTTCCGGAGTATCGTCCACGATGATTTCTACTCCCGTAGCAGCTTCCAATGCCCGAATGTTCCGGCCCTCGCGACCGATGATCCGTCCTTTTATTTCGTCCGAGTCGATGTGGAAGATGGAAACTGCATTTTCCGTTGCCGTTTCTGTCGCGACCCGTTGAATGGTTTTGATGACTACTTTTTTAGCCTCCATATTGGCTGTCATTTTAGCCTCTTCCATGATTTCATTCACGTAAGAGATCGCTTCCGTTTCAGCTTCCTCTTTCAGGGAGTTGATTAATTTTTCTTTGGCCTGATCGGCAGACATTCCGGATATGGCTTCGAGCTGCTCTATCTGTTGTTTCTTTAATTTTTCTAACTCGGCATGTTTCTTTTCCCACAGCTCTTTTTGTCCTTCGAGAGTCTCCTGTTGGGTTTCGGCCTCTTTGATTTTCCGTTGACACTCCTCTATCTTACGGGCTAATTCGGCATCCCGTTGTTTGAGTTTGTTCTCGGCAAGTAAAATTTTGCTGTTTCTGGCGTTGACTTGCTTTTCGTGTTCCGCTTTTATTTGTAAAAATTTTTCTTTGGCTTGAAGGATTTTATCCTTTTTGATCACTTCCGCTTCCGCTTCTGCTTCTTTGATGATATTCTTGCTTCTGTATTTAAGGGTCATGTTGATCAGTAAATATCCGATCGCCAATCCGACCAACAAAGCAATAACACCCGTAACTATTGTTGTTATCATATTTCGATAATTAGATTTGATGTTAATTATATATTGATTGGTTTTCTATTTTCATAATAAAAAACCCGCACTATTTCTCTTTAAAAAAACCCCTGTTAGACACGGGTAGAGCTGCCGTCAGATTCAGATGTCCACTGTCCCGAAGGAACTCCGAAGAGTTGAGGCCTATCTTGTGCCGACTAAGCTTTGCTCTAATTGGTTAAGTGTTGAGTTTTCCAATTAAATACGAAATAATGCGGGTATATCTATTTCTTTTCAAAGAACGCTTTTTCACTCTTTTACGAATTCGTCTAACCTTTTGTTCACTTTTTCTATTTCATTCAATATCGGTTCGACATCGTTCCGTTGCTCGGCTTCCAACATTTTGGCTGTAAATTGCAGGGCCGTGGCGACTAAAAAATCCATGGGGTCAATATTTGAATATTTCTCCCTATATTGAGAAATCTTACCATTAATCAATTGTGCCGCTTTTCTGATTTGCTCCTCTTCCTCTCTCTCTATCGTCAACGTGCAAATCCGTCCTGCAATGTTCACATTAATCGTAAGTTTATCATTCATATTTAGTTATTCAAAAGAGCAATACATTTGTCAATCTCCCGCACCAGTTGGCTGATTCTTATTTTGGCCTCAGAGCTTCCATCTCCGGTCGAAATAGCATTAGCCACTTTCAAAGCTTTTATGTTCTCGTTTAATCTGTTGTTCTCGCCTTTCAGCTGCTCAATCCGGTTTCTGAGAGCTTGGATCTCCGCTTCCAGATTTTTGTTTTTGTCCAGCGAGGATATATATCGTTTTATTAGTTGTTCAATTTTTAAGTTTAGCTCTTTTATTATGTTTTCTTCTTTTTCTGTCATAACCTAAACTTTACACCACAAAGATAGGACAATTTCTTTTAAATACCAAGAGTGTTGTTATTTTTGCAACGGTTTTGTCATTTTTAGTAGCCGGTATGATATTATGAAAAAAGGAACGGTCATGATTGCGGGAGTTTTACTCCTTTTAACGTCAGTCGCTTGGGGACAATCGTCCGGGTGGTTAAATCCTTTACGCGTCGAGCCCTTGTTGAGTGGTAATTTCGGAGAATTGAGAGATTCGCATTTTCATTCCGGATTGGATTACAAAACGGAGGGCCGGGAAGGATTGCCGGTAATATGCGTGAAAGACGGGGTGTTGGCCCGGGTGAAGGTTTCAGCGACGGGTTACGGAAATGCATTGTATATCGAACATGCTGACGGATACACGACGGTTTACGGGCATTTGCAACGTTTTGTTCCCCGGGTGGAGAAGATCGTTCGGGATATGCAATACGCGAAAGAGTCATTCGCTATCGACGAAAATTTTAAAGCGGAAGCGATTGTATTCAAAGCGGGAGATACTATTGCTTATAGTGGAAACAGCGGTTCTTCCATGGGACCTCATTTGCATTTCGAGGTGAGAAGCTCTCGGGACGAACGCCCGTTGAATCCGTTGCTCTTCCTGAAAATAGAGGATACCATGGGACCGACTCTTCGGGCTCTTTATCTTTATGGGTTTTCAGAGGAGGGGGTGCTGTCGGGGCGTAGTCGCGTCGAGGTAAAAAATACGGGAAGCAGGAATTACAGTGCCGGGAGGGTACGGTTTCCTGCCGGAAAAGTCGGTGTCGGCGTGCAGGCTGATGATTACATGAACGGATCATGGAATAAATTGGGATTGTACGAGTTGAAGTTGTGGGTCGGAGGGCGGTTGATATCCCGAATGAAGATGGATACCACCTCTTTCGATCAAAACGTTTTGGTGAACGAGGTAAAGGATTTTCAACTTTATAGGGAGAATAAGGTCGTCTACACGACGTTTGGAAATTACCGGGATGAATTACCGGGAATTTTTACCTCGCTCGATCGCGGGTTTATTACGCTGTATCCGGATACTATCCGGCAAATCCGTTTGGAGTTGCGGGATATGAACGGTAATGTTTCCCGACTTTCCTTTGAGTTGATCGGGAAAGAGAAGGAACGTGAGATCGAAAGTTCGGAGCGCGTGATTTGGGATAACCGGAAAGAGCATCGGATGGTTTGTGAAAATTATGTGCTGGAGTTGGAACCGGATGCCTTACCGTATCCGGTATCGGGTAAACCGCAACTCGTTTCTTGTCATAAAGACAGTATTGAAACGATGGAGGTGTTTTGTTTGGCAAGAGAGGAGTGGCCTTTGTTAAAGAAAGGAAAATTGCAGGTGACGGGTTCATTTCCGGAGAAAAGCGTGCTATGTATGGTCGGAAAAGGGAATAAGTTATTGCCGATGAAAACTTGGCGGTCGGAAACGGGACTTTTGGCTTATCCCCGCGTGTTGGGACGTTATACGGTGAGCCGGGATACGGTGGCTCCTCAAATCGATTATTTGGGAAAGGTTGCCGGGAAAAGAGTGCATTTTAAAATAAAGGATGAATTGACGGGTATTGCTTCTTACCGGGTTGAGGTGAACGGGAAATGGTGTCTGTTCTCTTATGATGCTAAAAAGAATATGCTGGAGGGGCGTTTGAGCGAGCCTGCTTTTACAAAGGGAAAAAACAGGCTCGTGTTAAAGGTGGCGGATGGCGTGGGAAATATTGCTACCTTTGAAACCCATATTATAAAATAGGAGTATTAGTTAGTAAAAAGTATATATATGAATACGATAATAGAAAAAGCCAGGGAGCTGGCAAAAGAGAAGAAAACGGAAGAGGCTGTTGCCTTGTTGGAAGAACAGGTGATCGGAGAAAAAGAGGGGCCGGAGGAGATATTGATGGAGTTGGGAATTATTTATAACGGCAAGGCTGATTTTACTCGGGCTTTGAACTATTTCAATGCGGTATTGCGTTTGAATCCGGATAACGGTAAGGCTCGTACTTACGTGAACATGATCAACGGTATTTTGGATTATTATTGCAAAGATCTGTTGAATCCCTGATCGTATCGCATGGGTAAAAACAGGGAGGGGGATAACACGGATGCGGTAAAATGGGTAAAGACAGGTTCTTAAAAGTAGATTTTTATTTCGTGCGTTGTAATTCTCGATTAATTCATTTACCTTTGCGGCAGTTTTCGAATGGTTAAATTTACGTTTCAATCCGCTTGAAAGGGGGTGGTCGATTATTTTTGAGATAAATAAATAATATGATATTCGGTAAGAAAGAGGACACGCGATGGTGTCGTCGGTTATTTTTTTAGTAATTAAATTATTCATTTTTAAAAATAAAAGATCATGATTATAGTTCCATTGAAAGAAGGCGAGAATATTGAAAGAGCGTTGAAAAAATTCAAAAGAAAATTCGAGAAAACCGGTGTTATTAAAGAATTGAGAGACCGTCAAGCTTTTACCAAACCTTCTGTGAGAAATCGGATGGCTCGTATGAAAGCTGCTTACCGTCAATCGTTACAGCAAGCAGAAGAATAAAAGATTTACATAATGTTGTTTTTCAAAAACAAAAAGCGTAATTTAGTTACGTCTTTAAAATTTTGAAAATGATGCAACTCCAGGCTTTTTTGAATTATCTCAGTCGTGTAAAAAGATATTCTCCTCGCACGATAAAAGCATACCAAATGGATTTGCGTCAATTTTTTGATTATTGTAAGTTGAGCGATTCGGAGGAGGATATTTTAAAAATAACTACCAAGTTAGTGAGAGGATGGCTTATGGCCGAGATGAGCGGGAGTATGCGGAAAGTAGAGACCGGGGAGAAACTGAAGGGCACTTCCGGGAAGCGAAAGTTGAGCAGTTTAAAAGCTTTTTTTCGTTTTTTACTGAAAGAGGGAGTGTTGGAGGTAAATCCGGCGGAGGGGATTAGCGGCCCTAAAACGGCTAAGCGGTTGCCTGTTTTCGTGAAAGAGGAAGAGATGGCTGCGGTGTTGAATGTGGAAAAGGAGGATTTTCCTTGCCTGCGCGATTGGTTGATTTTGTTGATGGCCTATGACACGGGGATGAGGCGTTCGGAAATAGTCGGGTTGAAGGTGTCGGATGTCGATTTTTCCCGGCGATGTATTCGGGTGACGGGAAAAGGGAACAAGCAACGGGAGATTCCGGTCGTGAACGAGTTGGAGAAAGCGATGGCGTATTATTTGGAGAGGAGGCAGGAGGTCGTAATTCAGGAACACGGTTTTTTTTTCGTGACTGACAAGGGGTTGCCTGTTTACGATAAATTTGTTTATCGGCTGGTTACCGAGAAGTTGTCGAAAAATACCACTTTGTCCAAGAGGAGTCCGCATGTGTTGCGTCACTCTTTCGCCACTCATTTGTTGAATAACGGGGCGTCCATAGAGGGGATCCGGGAGCTTTTAGGGCATTCGAGTTTAGCTGCCACCCAGGTCTACACGCACAACTCGGTAGAGAGTATGTTGAAGATTTTTAAACAAGCTCACCCACGAGCATAAATTATAGGAGGAAACGGTATGGAAATTAGAATTAATCCTGTAGGTTTTTCAGTAAATCCGGTTTTGGAAGAGTTGATCAATAAAAAATTCTCGAAACTGGAAAGGTATCACGATGGCATTATCGCGATTGTGGTGACGTTGAAATTGGAAAAGGACGACAATCTTGAAAACAAATTGATGGAGGTGAACGTTGACGTGAAGGGACAGGATGTTTTCGTAAAGAAGAATGCTAAAACTTTTGAGGAGACGGTGGATGAGTTGTATGACGTGTTGAAGCGTCAGTTGACGAAGGCGAAGGAAAAGAGAGAAAATTAAAAAAATGATCTCATTTATTGTGAGATATGATTTTTAATTTGTACATTTGCAAGCCAAATTAAATGGATTTTTCTCGTTTGGACTGGTTAACATTCAGTCGTTCAGGGAATTTTCTATGGTATGTTATAGAGTTTTTGTGATAAATTGTTTAATAATAAAATTGTTTTAGAGTTATGGCTAAAGAACATTTTGACAGGTCAAAACCACACGTAAATATTGGTACTATTGGTCACGTTGACCACGGTAAAACAACCTTGACTGCTGCGATTACGACAGTTTTGGCAAAAAAAGGTCTTTCTGAATTGCGTTCATTCGATTCTATCGATAACGCTCCGGAAGAAAAAGAGAGAGGTATTACCATTAATACTTCGCACGTAGAATATGAAACTGCAAATCGCCACTATGCGCATGTTGACTGTCCGGGACACGCCGACTATGTAAAGAACATGGTTACCGGTGCCGCTCAGATGGACGGTGCTATTCTGGTTTGTGCCGCTACAGACGGTCCGATGCCCCAAACGCGTGAGCACATCCTTTTGGCTCGTCAGGTAAACGTACCGAGAATGGTCGTTTTCTTGAACAAAGTGGATATGGTGGATGACCCTGAAATGTTGGAATTGGTTGAGATGGAGATGAGAGAGTTGTTGTCTTTCTACGGATACGATGGAGACAATACTCCTATTATTTTAGGTTCTGCCCTCGGTGCTTTAAATGGAGAGCCGAAATGGGAAGAGAAAGTAATGGAGTTGATGGATGCAGTGGATTCTTGGATTGAACTTCCGGAACGTGCTGTAGACAAACCGTTCCTGATGCCTGTTGAGGACGTATTCTCTATTACCGGTCGTGGTACTGTTGCTACCGGTCGTATTGAGACGGGTACCGTTCACGTGGGTGATGAGTTGGAAATGATCGGTTTGGGTGCTGACGGGAAAAAGACCGTTTGTACCGGAGTTGAGATGTTCCGTAAGATTCTGGATGACGGAGAAGCCGGTGATAACGTAGGTTTGTTGCTTCGCGGTGTCGATAAAAACGAAATCAAGCGTGGTATGGTTTTGGCAAAACCGAAATCAGTAACCCCGCATACGAAATTCAAAGCCGAGGTTTATATCCTGAAAAAAGAAGAAGGTGGTCGTCACACTCCGTTCCACAACAGATACAGACCGCAATTCTATATCCGTACATTGGACGTTACCGGAGAGATCACTTTGCCGGAAGGACGCGAGATGGTAATGCCTGGTGATAACTTGACCATCACGGTTGATTTGATCACTCCGGTTGCTTGTTCGTTAGGTTTGCGTTTCGCTATCCGCGAGGGTGGTAGAACCGTGGGTGCCGGACAGATTACCGAAATCTTAGGCTAAGATGATTTTATGATTTGGTCGATTCGCTCTGGAATCGCTCGGTCATGAATCCAAGATAAATGGAGTTGACTTCGGTCAACTCCACATACGGGAGTGGCTCAGTTGGTAGAGCATCGGTCTCCAAAACCGA
This sequence comes from Gabonibacter chumensis, assembly GCF_024741215.1. Lineage (NCBI taxonomy): Bacteria > Pseudomonadati > Bacteroidota > Bacteroidia > Bacteroidales > Porphyromonadaceae > Gabonibacter > Gabonibacter chumensis. The sequence goes on from NZ_JANSKB010000001.1 coordinate 1,197,789, forward strand.
GGGTCGGGAGTTCGAACCTCTCCTCCCGTGCAATTTAAAAAGAAAGAAACAGATGAGAATTAAGAGTTATATATCAGACGTTTACAACGAACTGGTAAATAAAGTATCCTGGCCCACATGGTCTGAACTCCAGAGTAGTGCAACGATTGTGATGATTGCTTCCGTTATCATAGCTCTTTGTATATTTGCGATGGATTTCTCGTTCAGACACATAATGACAGGTATATATAGTTTGTTTTATTAAAAATCTTGGAGGTCTGACACATGGCTGAAATAAAAAAAAGATGGTATGTACTTCGAACAATTGGAGGCAAGGAGAAAAAGGTAAAGGAGTACATCGAAAATGAAATTGCCAGTTTAGGGCTTCAGGACTATGTTTCACAGGTTTTGGTGCCGGCCGAGAAGGTTTATCAAGTACGTAACGGGAAAAAATTCAGTAGTGAACGGAATCTATACCCGGGTTATGTATTGATAGAGGCTGCTCTTGTTGGTGAAATTCCCCACATGCTTCGTGATATTACGAACGTGATTGGCTTCCTGGGGGAGACCAAGGGAGGAGATCCTGTGCCGATGCGTCAAGCGGAGGTGAACCGGATTTTAGGTACGGTGGATGAACTTGCGGAACAACCAGAAGAAATAAGTGTTCCTTATTTCGTGGGCGAGTCGGTTAAAGTGACCGACGGGCCTTTTAACGGTTTTACCGGCGTGATAGAGGAGGTGAATTCGGATAAGAAGAGATTAAAAGTAATTGTTAAGATCTTCGGACGGAAAACGCCACTTGAACTGAGTTTCATGCAGGTAGAAAAAGAATAACAATTATTGATTAAAAAAAATCATGGCAAAAGAAGTTGAAGCAATTATCAAGCTACAAATTAAAGCCGGAGCAGCAAATCCTTCTCCTCCAGTAGGTCCTGCGTTAGGTTCAAAAGGGGTCAATATCATGGACTTCTGCAAGCAATTCAACGCAAGAACTCAGGATCAGGCAGGAAAGATTATCCCGGTGATTATTCAGGTGTACGGTGATAAGTCATTTGATTTTATCACGAAACAACCTCCTGTTGCGGTTCAGCTTTTGGAAGTAGCCAAATTGAAATCCGGATCTGCCGAGCCTAACCGTAAAAAGGTGGCTTCTATTACTTGGGCTCAAGTAAAAGAGATTGCAGAGTCTAAGATGAAAGATTTGAATGCTTTTGAAGTAGAAAAAGCGATGAGTATGGTAGCTGGTACTGCCAGAAGTATGGGTATCACCGTTGATGGTGAAAGACCTTTTTAATGAATTTGTAATACTTCAAACGTAATGAGTAGACTGACAAAAAATAAGAAGTTAGCTTTAGAAAAGATCGAAGGTGGAAAAGTGTATTCTATCGACGAGGCTGCACAACTTGTAAAAGAGATTACTTTTACCAAGTTTGATGCGTCAGTAGACCTGGACGTTCGATTAGGAGTGGATCCGCGTAAAGCCAATCAAATGGTTCGCGGTGTATGTACTTTACCTCATGGTACCGGAAAAGAAGTAAAAGTGTTGGTTTTGTGTACGCCTGACAAGGAGGATGAAGCTAAGGCTGCCGGTGCGGACTACGTGGGATTGGATGATTATATCGAGAAGATCAAAGGCGGTTGGACCGATATAGATATCATCATTACGATGCCTTCCGTGATGGGTAAAGTGGGTGCTCTTGGTAGAATATTGGGTCCTCGTGGATTGATGCCTAACCCGAAAAGCGGTACGGTAACTCCGGAAATCGGAAAAGCTGTTACTGAAGTAAAGCAAGGTAAGATCGACTTTAAGGTTGACAAATTTGGTATTATTCACGCCTCTATAGGTAAAGTATCATTTGATGCCGTTAAGATTTTAGAAAACGCGAGAGAATTCTTGAACGTGATCAACAAATTGAAACCGGCAGCCGCGAAAGGAACCTATGTTAAGAGTGTGTATCTGTCAAGTACGATGAGTCCCGGTATTCAAGTAGAACCAAAGTCATTACTTGATTAATTTTGTAACCTTAAAAAGGACCTCAGTAGTATGAAAAAAGAAGAGAAAAAAGTCATTATAGACAGCTTGACGGAGCAGGTTAACGAATATAAGCATCTTTATGTAACCGATATTGCGGGTTTGGATGCAGTCGCCACTCAGGCGTTGCGTAGGGCTTGTTTCGATGCTAACATAAAGCTTATACAGGTTAAAAACACCTTGTTGAAAAAGGCTCTTGAGAACGCTAACAACAATTACGAGGAGATCTTCGTTTCTTTGAAAGGAAGTAGTGCCGTAATGTTGTGCGAAACAGGTAATGCGCCTGCCAAATTGATCAAAGAGTTCCGTAAAGATAAGGATAAACCTGCATTTAAAGCCGCTTTCGTTGAGGAATGCGCTTATGTAGGCGAAAATCAATTAGACGCGTTGATCAATATTAAGTCTAAGGAAGAGTTGATTGGAGATATCATCCTGATGCTTCAGTCTCCGATGCAGAACGTTATTTCTGCTTTGCAATCCGGACAAAATACGATCGCCGGTGTTGTTAAGACACTGTCTGAAAAAGAATAATTTTTTAAGTTAAGTAACAAACAATTTTAAATTAGTATAGAAATGGCAGATTTGAAAAAACTTGCAGAAGAGCTAGTAAACCTTACCGTAAAAGACGTAAAAGAATTAGCTGATATTTTAAAAGAAGAGTACGGAATTGAACCTGCAGCTGCTGCTGTGGCTGTAGCTGCTCCTGCTGCTGGTGGCGCCGGTGCCGCTGCTGCTGAGCAAACGGAATTCGATGTAGTTCTTAAATCAGCTGGTGCCGCTAAATTGGCTGTTGTTAAGTTGGTAAAAGAGTTGACCGGTCTTGGTTTGAAAGAAGCTAAAGAATTAGTTGACAAAGCTCCGGCTCCATTGAAAGAGAAAGTTTCTAAAGAAGAAGCTAACAGCTTAAAAACTCAACTTGAAGAAGCAGGAGCTGAAGTTGAACTTAAATAAAGAATAAAACCGGTAGGTTTTGGAGGTTAAGAGTCTCATGTGGACTCTTAACCATTTTGTTGTTATGATTGTTTAGGTTCAAAAAAATTAATAGATGTCTTCATATAATTCAAACAATAGAATAAGCTTTGCGTCGATAAAAAATCAGTTGGATTATCCTGATTTTTTGGAGGTGCAATTAAAGTCGTTCAAAGACTTTTTTCAATTAGGTACCACGCCTGAGAACAGAAAGAATGAAGGCCTTTACACGGTTTTCAAAGAGAATTTTCCTATAACAGATACACGTAATAACTTTGTTTTAGAATTTTTGGATTACTTTATAGATCCGCCGCGTTATACCATTGACGAGTGTTTAAGTCAGGGCTTGACGTACGGAGCTCCGCTGAAAGCGAAGTTGAAGTTATACTGTACTGATCCGGAACATGAAGATTTTGATACGGTTATTGAGGATGTGTATTTGGGGAATGTTCCTTATATGACACCGAAAGGTACTTTCGTGATCAATGGAGCAGAGCGTGTCGTCGTTTCTCAGTTACACAGGTCTCCCGGTGTATTCTTCGGACAGAGTATTCATGCGAATGGTACGAAGCTTTATTCAGCCAGAATTATTCCGTTTAAGGGGTCCTGGATCGAATTTGCCACGGATATCAATAACGTGATGTATGCGTACATCGACCGGAAAAAGAAATTGCCCGTGACGACCCTGTTAAGAGCCATCGGCTTTGAAACGGATAAAGATATTCTCGAAATTTTCGGGTTGGCAGATGAAGTGAATGTTTCCCGGACGGGATTGAAGAAAGTCATTGGTCGTCGTTTAGCTGCTCGTGTTTTGAAATCTTGGGTAGAAGATTTCGTGGATGAAGATACCGGAGAAGTTGTTTCCATCGAACGTAACGAGATTATCGTGGATCGGGAAACGGTACTGGAGCCTGAGCATATAGATGCGATCGTTGAATCGGGAGCGAAAACGATCCTTCTTCACAAGGAGATTCAGAATCTGGCTGATTATGCCATTATATATAACACGTTACAGAAAGACCCCTGTAACTCGGAAAAAGAGGCTGTCATGCATATTTACAGGCAATTGCGTAGTTCGGAACCACCAGACGAAGCAACGGCCCGTGACGTGATCGACAAGCTCTTCTTCTCGGATAAACGTTACGATTTGGGTGACGTGGGGCGTTACAAGTTAAACAAGAAGTTGAATCTTTCCACGGATCCGGATATTCGGGTTTTAACGAAAGAGGATATCATCGAGATTATCAAGTATTTGATTCGCCTGTTGAATGCTCGTACGGATGTGGACGATATCGACCATTTGAGTAACCGTCGCGTTCGTACCGTGGGAGAACAGTTATATAACCAATTTGGAGTAGGGCTTGCCCGTATGGCCCGTACGATCCGGGAAAGGATGAACGTTCGGGACAACGAGGTGTTTACTCCGGTGGATTTGATCAATTCGAAGATTTTATCTTCCGTGATCAACTCTTTCTTCGGAACCAATGCTTTATCTCAGTTTATGGATCAAACGAATCCGTTGGCAGAGATCACGCACAAAAGACGTATGTCTGCTTTGGGACCCGGAGGTTTGTCCAGGGATCGTGCCGGATTTGAGGTTCGAGATGTACACTACACGCATTATGGCCGCTTGTGTCCGATCGAAACCCCGGAAGGTCCGAATATCGGTTTGATCTCTTCTCTTTGCGTTTATGCTAAAATCAATGACCTCGGATTTATCGAGACTCCTTACCGGAAGGTAAATGACGGGGTGGTGGATTTGTCCGACGAGGGGGTGAGGTATTATTCGGCAGAGGAGGAAGAGGGGTTGGTTATAGCGCAAGCCAGTTCTCCGGTAAACGACGAAGGTCTATTCTTGGATAAACGGGTAAAAGCCAGACAAGATGCGGATTTTCCGATGGCAGAAGGAGAGAGCGTGGATCTGATCGACGTGGCGCCGAATCAAATTGCCTCGATTGCCGCTTCTTTAATTCCTTTCTTGGAACATGACGATGCCAACCGCGCTTTGATGGGATCCAACATGATGCGTCAGGCTGTGCCTATCATTTGTCCGGAATCTCCGATCGTGGGTACCGGTTTGGAGGCAAATCTGATCAAGGATTCCAGAACGCAGATCGTTGCGGAAGGACCGGGTGTGGTGGATTATGTCGACGGGCGTAAGATCGTGATCAAATACGATCGTACGGAAGAGGAGGCTTATGTGAGCTTTGACAATGATACGAAAGAGTATTATCTGCCTAAATATAAACGTACGAACCAGAGTACGACCATGACCTTGAAACCTATCGTAAGAAAAGGCGATCGGGTGGAAGAAGGCCAGATATTGACGGAGGGATATTCTTCCGAGAAGGGAGAGTTAGCCTTGGGACGTAACTTGAAAGTGGCTTTCATGCCGTGGAAGGGGTATAACTACGAGGATGCCATCGTTATTTCGGAGAATATCGTGCGCAACGACGTGTTTACTTCCGTACACGTGGATGAATATTCGTTGGAAGTGCGGGAGACCAAGCGCGGTTTGGAAGAGTTGACCGCCGATATTCCGAACGTAAGCGAGGAAGCTACCCGCGATCTGGATGAAAACGGTATTATCCGCATAGGAGCCCGTATTAAACCGGGCGATATCATGATCGGTAAGATTACTCCGAAGGGAGAATCGGATCCGAGCCCGGAGGAGAAATTATTACGGGCTATTTTCGGAGATAAGGCCGGAGACGTGAAGGATGCTTCGTTAAAAGCTTCTCCTTCGTTGAGCGGGGTCATTATCGACAAGAAGTTGTACCAACGCACGGTAGGGGATCGCAAATCCAAAGCTGCGGGAAAGAATCTGTTGGCAGAATTTGACGAACAATTCCAACGTAAAGTGGGAGATTTGACCTCTCTGTTGATCGACAAACTATTCGAGTTAGTGAACGGGAAGACCTCTCAGGGCGTGAAAAATTATCTGAACGAGGATATTGTTCCGAAAGGGGTGAAATTCTCTTACAAGATGCTCCAGAATATGGATTTCTTGCAGATCAATCCGAACAAATGGACGACCGATAAGCAGAAAAACGATATGATCCGCGACTTGTTGCATAATTACATCATCAAGTACAAAGAGATCGAAGGTCAAATCAAACGTAAGAAATATAATGCTACCGTCGGTGACGAGTTACCTTCCGGAATTATCAAGATGGCAAAGGTATACGTGGCTAAAAAACGTAAATTGCAGATCGGAGATAAGATGGCGGGACGTCACGGTAACAAAGGTATCGTATCCCGCGTAGTAAGAGTGGAGGATATGCCCTTCCTGGAAGACGGAACTCCGGTGGATATTTGTTTGAATCCGTTAGGTGTACCTTCCCGTATGAACCTGGGACAGGTATTCGAAACCGTACTGGGTTGGGCCGGAAAAAAATTGGGCGTAAAATTTGCGACTCCGATTTTTGACGGGGCTACTTTGGAGGAGATAAACGAGTACACGGATAAGGCCGGATTGCCGAGAAGCGGTACTACCTACCTGTATGACGGAGGAACCGGAGAGCGTTTCGACCAGCCCGCTACCGTGGGAGTGATCTATATGTTGAAGCTGGGGCACATGGTAGATGACAAGATGCATGCCCGTTCTATCGGACCGTATTCCTTGATTACTCAGCAACCTCTTGGAGGTAAGGCACAGTTCGGAGGGCAACGTTTCGGAGAGATGGAGGTTTGGGCATTGGAAGCTTTCGGGGCTTCTCATATCTTACAGGAGATTCTGACCGTGAAGTCGGACGATGTAATGGGTAGAACCAAGACTTATGAACACATCGTGAAGGGAGAACCGTTACCTACACCGGGTATACCGGAGTCCTTCAATGTATTGTTACATGAGTTGAGAGGTTTGGGATTGAGCGTTAACTTGATATAATTTTTGATTTACGATTTCGGATTTGGGACGGGTTGTATTGCCAGGATCTAAAATCTGAAATCTAAAATTCATAAATATGGCATTCAGAAAAGAGAATAAAACAAAAACTAGTTTTACAAAGATTGCTATTGGTTTGGCTTCTCCGGAAGAGATTCTGGAGCGTTCCAGTGGTGTGGTGTTAAAACCGGAGACCATAAACTATCGTACCTATAAACCTGAACGGGATGGTTTGTTCTGTGAACGAATCTTCGGGCCGGTGAAAGATTACGAATGTCATTGCGGTAAATACAAACGTATTCGCTATAAAGGGATTGTGTGCGACCGATGCGGTGTTGAGGTGACGGAGAAAAAGGTTCGTCGTGAGCGGATGGGACATATACAATTGGTTGTTCCCGTGGCACACATTTGGTATTTCAAATCTTTACCGAATAAAATCGGTTATTTGTTGGGATTGCCTTCCAAAAAATTGGATGCGGTGATTTATTACGAAAGATATGTCGTGGTAAACCCGGGAGTTATGGCCGAGTCCGGAATTAAAACACTGGATTTCCTTACAGAGGAGGAGTACCTTGATATTTTAGATAAGCTTCCGAACGAGAATCAGTATTTGGATGACGATGATCCCAATAAGTTTATCGCCAAGATGGGTGCTGAAGCTATCTCCATGTTGTTGGAACGTTTGGATTTGGATGATTTGTCTTACGAATTGAGAAATAAAGCCAATACCGAAACGTCTCAACAGCGGAAAAATGAAGCTTTGAAACGTTTGCAGGTAGTGGAGGCTTTCCGGGAAAGTAAAGATATCAATAAACCGGAATGGATGATCGTGAAGGTGGTTTCCGTGATCCCTCCCGAATTGCGCCCGTTAGTTCCGTTGGATGGCGGTCGTTTTGCCACGTCCGATTTAAACGATCTGTACCGGAGGGTGATTATCCGTAACAATCGTTTGAAACGTTTGATTGAGATTAAGGCTCCGGATGTGATTTTGCGGAATGAAAAACGTATGTTGCAGGAAGCTGTTGACTCGTTGTTCGACAATTCCCGTAAATCCAATGCGGTGAAAATCGAAAACAACCGGCCGTTGAAATCTCTTTCCGACAGTTTGAAGGGTAAGCAGGGACGTTTCCGTCAGAATTTGTTAGGAAAGCGTGTCGATTATTCGGCTCGTTCGGTTATTGTCGTGGGGCCCGATTTGAAAATGCACGAATGTGGTCTTCCCAAGGATATGGCGGCAGAACTTTATATGCCGTTTATCATTCGGAAATTGATTGAACGGGGTATCGTGAAAACGGTGAAGAGTGCCAAAAAGATCGTGGATCGCCGTGATCCGATCGTGTGGGATATCCTGGAAAACGTGTTGAAAGGTCATCCGGTTTTGTTAAACCGTGCTCCGACCCTGCACCGTTTAGGTATTCAGGCTTTCCAACCGAAATTGATCGAAGGAAAGGCTATCCGTTTGCATCCCTTGGCTTGTACCGGATTTAATGCCGACTTCGACGGAGACCAAATGGCAGTTCATTTGCCTTTGGGTAATGAAGCTATTTTGGAAGCTCAGATTCTGATGTTGTGTTCCCATAATATATTGAATCCTGCGAACGGAGCTCCTATTACGGTTCCTTCTCAGGATATGGTGTTGGGGTTGTATTATATCACTAAACCCAGAAAAGGCGCCCGGGGAGAAGGATTGAAATTTTATTCTCCGGAGGAGGTTATTATTGCCTTTAACGAAAGAGCGGTAGATTTACATGCAGAGATCAAAGTGAAGATCGACGACGTGGATCAAGAGGGGAATCCTATCCGTCACACGATAGATACGACTGTCGGTCGGGTGTTGTTGAATCAATATACTCCGAAGAATTATCCGTATATCAATACGTTGATTACGAAAAAAGCTTTACGTGACATCATCGGGGACGTGTTTAAGCGTTGCGGCGTGGATGTAACGGCCAAGTTCTTGGACGATATTAAGGATTTGGGATATCGGAAAGCGTTTGAGGGTGGTTTGTCCTTTAATTTGGGAGACGTTATCATTCCGGAAGAGAAACAATCTCTGTTGGAAGAAGGTTACAATCAGGTAGACGAGGTAATGTCGAACTATAATATGGGATTCATTACCAATAATGAACGTTACAATCAGATTATTGATATTTGGACGCACGTGAATGCTAATTTGACGGCTACTTTGATGAAGCAGTTGGCTTCCGATGACCAGGGATTCAATTCCATCTATATGATGTTGGACTCGGGAGCCCGTGGTTCTCGCGAGCAGATCCGTCAGTTGGGAGGTATGCGTGGATTGATGGCTAAACCTCAAAAATCAGGCGCAACCGGCGGACAGATTATTGAAAACCCGATTTTAGCTAACTTTAAAGAGGGATTGTCTGTATTGGAGTACTTTATTTCAACTCACGGTGCCCGTAAAGGTTTGGCCGATACGGCGTTGAAAACGGCTGATGCCGGTTATTTGACTCGTCGTTTGGTCGATGTGGCCAATGATATTACGATTACGGAAGAGGATTGCGGTACATTGCGCGGTATTACCATATCGGCGATTAAGAATAACGAAGAGGTGGTTGCTTCTTTGTCCGAGCGAATCCTGGGACGTGTTTCCGTACATGATATTTATCATCCGAATACGGGTGAATTGATCGTTGCTTCCGGGGAGGAAATTACGGAAGTCATTGCCGATATGATCGAGAGATCGCCGATCGAACGCGTAGAGGTTCGTTCCGTGTTGACTTGTGAGGCGAAAAAAGGAGTTTGTGCTAAATGTTACGGACGTAATTTGGCCACGAGTCGGATGGTGGAGAAAGGTGAGGCTGTCGGAGTTATCGCGGCACAGTCCATTGGAGAGCCTGGTACGCAGTTGACTTTGAGGACATTCCACGTGGGAGGTACTGCCGGAAATATTTCCAGCGAGAACTCTCTGAAGGCAAAATACGAAGGTTATGTGGAGTTTGAAGAGTTACGTTCCGTGGAACATACCTTGGATAACGGAACCGTATGCGATGTTGTGGTAGGACGTTTGACAGAATTACGTATTGTCGATAAGAATACCAATATAATATTGGTTTCTCACGCTATTCCTTACGGAGCGAAGCTGTTCGTAAAGGATGGTCAGGAAGTGAACAAGGGTGATTTACTTTGTGAGTGGGATCCGTTCAATGCATTGATTATTACCGAATATTCCGGAACGATAGGATTGGAAAATCTGATCGAAGGAGAGACTTATAAGGAGGAGTCGGATGAGACAACCGGCTTCCGTGAGATGATCATCATTGAATTCCGGGATAAAACAAAAGCTCCTGCTTTATGTATTAAAGATGCGGGAGAGAATGTCGTGAAGAGTTATAATTTGCCGGTAGGTGCTCACATCGTGGTGAAAGAGGGGGCACAGGTAACTGCCGGTAGCACGATTGCCAAAATTCCGAGAGCTGTCGGTAAGGCCGGTGATATCACGGGAGGTCTTCCGCGTGTTACCGAGTTATTCGAAGCCCGTAACCCGTCGAATCCTGCCGTTGTATCGGAAATTGACGGAGAGGTGACCTATGGTAAGATCAAACGCGGTAATCGAGAGATCATCGTTACTTCTAAGGCCGGAGAGGTGAAGAAATATTTGGTTTCTTTGTCTAAGCAGATATTGGTTCAGGAAAACGATTATGTTCGTGCGGGAACCCCATTGTCCGACGGAGCGATTACTCCGACCGATATATTGAATATCGAAGGGCCGATAAAGGTACAGGAATATATCGTAAATGAGGTGCAAGATGTATACCGGATGCAGGGAGTGAAGATCAATGATAAGCATTTTGAGATCATTGTTCATCAGATGATGCGTAAGGTATTGATTCAGGATGCCGGTGATACCAAATTCTTGGAGAGCCAAATCGTGGATAAATCCGAATTTATGGAAGAGAACGACGCCATGTACGGTAAGAAAGTCGTTCTGGATCCGGGTGATTCTGACCGGGTGAAAGCGGGACAGATTATTACGGTGCGTATGCTTCGGGATATCAATTCCCAATTGAAACGTCGTGATATGAAAGTCGTGGAGGCTCGTGATGCCGTGCCTGCAACATCTGCGCAGGTACTTCAGGGGATCACGAGAGCTGCTCTACAGACTGCCAGTTTCATTTCGGCTGCTTCTTTCCAGGAGACAACCAAGGTATTGAACGAGGCGGCTATTCACGGAAAAGTAGATCCTTTGGAGGGATTGAAAGAGAACGTGATTTGCGGTCACTTGATACCGGTAGGAACCGGAATGAAGGAGTTCAGAAGTTTGATCGTCGGTTCGAAAGCGGACTTCGAGAAAATAGAGAATAAATAAAAGAAAAAGGACCATCGGTTTTCCGGTGGTCTTTTTTTGTTCGATTCGGCAAGGCGATGATTGCGATAAGTTTTTAGTAGTTCTGAGATTGTAATTTCTGTTAATCATTATCTTTGCTTTCGAACTTAAACGAGAACGAAAAGTTATGGAAGAGAAAAAAAATCAGTTGGATATAGAATTAAGTCATGAAGTAGCTCAGGGAACTTACGCTAATTTGGCGATTATTTCCCATTCGAGTTCGGAGTTTGTCGTGGATTTTATCCGGATCATGCCGGGAGTGCCGAAAGCAGATGTGAAAAGTAGGATTATTCTTACTCCTGAACATGCGAAACGTTTGATGCTGGTGCTTCAGGATAATATCCGAAAATTCGAGCAGGAATATGGCCGTATAAATATTCCGGAAGGAGAGACCATAGGGCCGATGTTTCCCATGGATGTGGAACCGAAAGGACAAGCTTAATTATGGATTAAGGGATTTTGTGATTCTGTGATGGTGGCCGGAAGATTGTAGATAACATCCGGGGGGACGGGTGCAATGGGTTATTCAGAAAGTACGCGACTTTCTGAATAATTTTTTTATTATGCTGCTTTGATGAGACTGCGTCCCAACCAAACCAAGATGATGCCTAATAGGATGCTTAATCCGAGATAAAGAGAAAAATAGAGCCAATGTCTATTCTGGATCAGTAAAAACATATCGTCGGCAAAGGAGGAGAACGTGGTAAATCCCCCGCAGAAACCTGTGATTAAGAAGACATTCATGTTGGGTGAAATCAGATGGGCTTTTTCTGCTAACCCGAAGAAAATGCCGATTACAAAACTGCCGATAATGTTTACTGCAAACGTACCCCACGGAAAAGGTGAGGTCGTAACAAAATGAAATAATTTCCCTACCAAGAAACGCAGGCAGGTGCCGATAAAGCCTCCTATTCCTGCAATAATCATCGCTTTGAACATAGTTTTCCTAATTTTAATTGTTAGACATATTTTCCTACTTATTTCGGAAGTTGTTTGAAAACCATCGGACCGACAATAGCGGTAATTACTCCTCCCAATATCAGGGTTCCGATGGCGACCATCAACACTAATTTTCCTCCTCCTAAATTCAGGAGAAGGGGTATAATAAAGGTGGCAATGATGGCTCCGAGTTTGCCCAGGGCAGAGGCGACCCCTTCGCCGCCGGCTCTCGTCTGAAGATCGTAAATTCGGCTGGGTAGTATGAAGGTCATCATGTGTGGCCCGGCATTTAAGGCTATTTCGAAAAGCATAAACCCGACGAGGATGACCCAGGCGGATGAATGGTATATATAGCCTAAGAGAACAATGAATAATCCGATGGCACTTACAAAAAATCCTAAGGACTGGTCTCTGATCGGGTTAATCTTGTTGATAAAGCTGATACCCAGTATAAAGCCGGCAATAACGGCAAAGTTAATATATAGCGTGATTTTCAGTGCGTCTGTTACCCGGTCGAAGGGAAGTGTTTCCGGGGAAATGAATCCCAGGGAAAGCAACAGGATCGGAGTGAATATTCCGATTCCGTATACGCCCATTCCCTCGCATCCCCAGGGAATTCCGCTTAAAATAATTTTTTTGATATTTCCCCGGACGAAAAGTTCCTTCCATGAGCTTTGAGGTTGATGCCTTATTTTAGATTTGTTCGCTAATTCTCCGATGTAGACATCGTTGCCCAAAAAGAAACGGACACTTTTTTCTGCTTCCTGAATTTTACCGTGAATAGCTAACCATTCGGGGCTTTCGGCAAAATGAATGCGGGAAAGAAAAGTAACTGCCGCAAAAATAGAGATGAATAGGAAAAGTTTGTTCCAAATTTCGGGATTGGCGGTATGTTTCAGTACGAAGTAAGCGACGATAATCATTATTATGTTACCGAGAGCCGAGGTAGCCTTGGATATTCCTAACATCTGTCTTTTCCATTTCTTGGGCATTGTTTCCGATACATAAGAAGGATCGAGAGCGTAACCTCCTCCGATTCCGAATCCGATGATCAGTAAACATATCGTCAGAATAAGTATGGATTGAGAGAAAAAAATCCATAAAGAGGCAAATAAAATGAGTAACGGGCATAGTCGGAAAAAAAAGAGGTAGCCGTACCGGTCGCTAAAATGACCGAAAAATAGAGATCCTACGGTGATACCTGTTAAGCCTGACGAGAAAACAAGACCTTGTAGCCAAGAGGAGAGTTCCGGATGATGGGTAATTGCTATGAGCGGAGCGATTACTCCGATGAGAACGGCTAATACTCCTCCGAAAAACTGTCCGGCAGATGCTATTATAAGTATACGGATATGTCCCCAACGCAAGGGCATCGTATCCATATTTACCATTTTATCTGGTGTCCTGTTTCCTGTCATATCGTTTATCATTAAGTTTCAATCGGGTTAACATACTCTCTGTCGTCACAATTGTTTCTGTGACGACAGAGAGAGTAAGAAAATTTTGTAATAGGTTATCCTGCTTGTAGTATTTTCTTATCCAGGTTGAGATGAGGCCAGAGGAATAACCAGGTGGCCACGCAGAACGGACCTGTAAGGGTGGGTAATCCGAAAGGGGTAAATAGGGTATCCATACCGGCTTGAATAAACACGGTGGCGAAAATGCCGACGAGACTCCATATGACGGTTCGCCAATTGACCTGATAAAACGTGATGCCTAAGGCGATTCCTGTCAAAACGGGACTGAAACCGAATAATCCGTTTGCGATATCGGCGCCGTTGCATTGATATAGGATGGCTGTCGCTAATGATAACGCCGAGGCGATTGCCGCCCAAATAGCTGCCCATTTGTTACTGATCGCCAATCCGATTAAAAAGAGTATGCCAGTTACCCATGAATTGATCAAAAATACCTGACTGATCCCTGTCAGCCAATAAATTACGAGATGGGAAAAGCCGGTGTCGAATGTCGAAGAGAAATTACCCGGTAATTCGGGAGCACTTAAGCCAGAATCCGGTAATCCGTGCATGATTCGGGCCGCTAATAAAACGAACCAGGTAATCAAGACAAAGGGAAACGTAAAAGAACTGACCTTGTATGGGACCAATAGATGATTCAGACCTACCATGACCCAGGTGGTCATGGACGAAAAGATGATTAAGGCTAACCACATCAAAGGAACGTTTCCCAGAAATGTAGGTAGAGCACATCCTACCAGTATTCCGTTAAATCCCCACAGGCCGATCGATCCTTTTTCAGCGGGATACTTCAACAGATATCCGGTGAGGGTGGATACGACGGTCCCTACAATAGCCCCCCAGGCTACGGCCGGATTTCCTGTTGCGTAAGATCCGTAAAATATCCCGGCCAGAAAAAACAGCCCCGTCCAGGCGTTGCCTTGGAACATGACTTGTCCGGCTCCTTTTAGTACCACTTTGATGAAACCAAAAGAAAAAATTCTTGGCATAGTAATTTCTGTTTCCATAATTTATTCGATGTTTAGTTATCTCCATACAAATTCGACCGGTACGGGTTTATTTTTTATCTGCATACGGACGACGGAACAAAATTCCCGGATGAAACGTTTTACGGGTTGTGTTTCTTTACCTAATACTTTTAAAATTAATCCGCATTTTTCCGGCAAATGAGTTATTCCTGCGGCAAGTTTTTGATGTTTATCCAAAAAAGCCCCGGTGTTTTTATAGATTTGTTCGGCATCTTTTTCCGGAGTTAATACCAGAACGTTGGCAAATACGTCGTAGTCGTGCATTATGCCGATACGACAAAGGGGATTTTCTTTCGGGGTTGCGACTAATTTTTCTCGAAAGAGAGGAGTGCCGTCCGGTCGATGTGCCCGGGTACAGACGGATAATAGATCGTATTCAAATGATTCGCCCTCACCGTAATACTTTCGTCCGCCCGTGTATATCTCCGAATAAAATAGTGTGGCGGTAGCGTCAATTTGAATATCCGTATCTGTAATGTATCGGCTATTTCTGCATGGAATAGTCGGTTCCGGGATGTATTCCAGGTATGCGTTTTCTTCCAGAACGAAAGATTGTTTCAAACCGGAAAAATTATAGACCATTTCGGCAATTTTTGTTGCCGCTCCGGTAGATAGGTGGGCGTATGCGTTTTTACATACCTTGAATTTGTTTACATAGCGGTCTCCGTCGATATTAGGGCCTCCTGAAGACAGAATGTATACGCAAGGCATTTCCGGCATTCCTTCGTCGAAATAGAGTTCTTGTTGCACGATCAGAGGAGCGCGTCTGTCCCAATGGCGCATGATGGATTTTCCGTTTTTGTCCAGTTCAAAAACGAGATCCAAAAGCCCGCATTTTCCCGGAGCTCCGACATGCATTGCCCGGGGTTCTGCCAGATAAGGGCGTAGCTCCCGGTTTTGTGAAAACTCTTTCATATTTTCATATCCTCCACCTCTTTTTGTGAAACGCGGTCGAACAGAGCCATATTCCGTATTAATCCGATTAACTCTTTGATTCCTTCTCCCGTCATGCAATTGGTAAAAACAAACGGTTTTCCGGGGCGCATGATTTCGGAGTCCCGTCTCATTACCTCCAAGTCGGCGTGGACATAAGGGGCGAGATCGGTTTTATTGATGACTAAAATGTCGGAATAGGTTATTCCCGGCCCGTCTTTTCGCGGAATTTTATCTCCGGCAGCCACATCGATGACATAAATAAAAAAGTCTACCAATGCCGGGCTAAAGGTTAAAGTCAGGTTGTCGCCTCCCGATTCTATCAAAACGATATCGCTATCCGGAAATTTCGCTTCCATCTCTTCCACGGCTGCAATATTCATGGAGGGGTCCTCGCGTACGGCGGTATGAGGGCAAGCTCCTGTCTCAACGCCGATTATACGGTCTTCCGCTAAATATCCTTTAAGCATTTTGCGGACATGTTTAGCATCTTCTGTTGTAACGATGTCGTTGGTAATGATTAAAACTTGTAAGCCTAATTTTAATAAATGGGGGGTTAGTGCCTCTATAAGTGCTGTTTTCCCCGATCCTACGGGGCCACCGACACCGATTCTGCATGTGTTACTCATATGGGTATATTTTTATTCGTTAATTCATAAACATTCTCATTTTTCCTTTTTCATGTAATGAAGCCATAATGTCCATTTCCGGTGCAAATGTTCTCATGTCGTCGAAAGTCATCTCTTTTATATTCTCGTAATCCGAAGCGGCCATGGAACAAAGCCGGTATAAAATGGATTGTGTTTCGTAGTGGGATACTTTTACACATCGTAAAGCCGCATTCAGTATCATATTTATGATGCCGTACTCGATAGAAACGAAAAGATCCTTTTCATGCAATCCGTTTTGCTGGAAAAAGATGGCTTGTGCAATCGGATAGGTGCCGGGAACCTTTTGATCAAATATGTCTTTTAACCATTGATTCATGAGAGGAGTTTCGGCGATTTGAATACTTATTTCCGCCATTTTTTTCCCCATTCGGGTAAGCATTAAGCGAGCTTCTTCATTCATTTTGCACCACATGATCTGTTGATCCGCCTCTTTTACGAGTGCGTAGTCGTTTTCGGCGACAGCCCGAAAAGCAATGAGTGCGGCGATGGCATCGCTGTATATGGTTTGTTGGACAGCCGTGCGCGTATATTGTTCGAGACTGTAAGCATCGGATACGATATTTTCAAAAGCAGCTGTTTCCAGTCCGTTGGAAAAAGAGAAGGTACCGACGGGAAATGCGGAGTCCGAAAATTCGAGAAGTCGCATCAACCTGGTAATTTCGTCAATCATAGTACTGAATTTTCAATGTAAAACTTCATGAGAATGACCCGTGTGTCCGTGTTCGTGATGGTGGTGTGATATTTCTTGCGTACTTCCCCCGAAAAGTTGGCGAATCTCGTGAGGTGCGAGGAAAGGAATCACCTCTTTACCCGGTTGGAATTCATAGGTGATGTCTTCGAAATGATGGGTATCCATAACGCTGGTCATTACTTTTTTGTCTACCGTTAACGGTACGTATAATTTATCTTTTTTGACAATGGCCGGCCAGTGTTGGTTACCGATGGCGTGTCCTATTTCGATACATTTACGTATGATTTCTTCCGGTTTTTTCTGTGCTATTGTTTTCAAATCTATGATAAGGACAGGTTTAAGATCGATACGAATTACGACAGCGCTATTGCTTTCCGGGTCGTACTCCAAAACATCCCCGTTTTCTATCTGAGAGTGACGTTTCAGGGCGACAGCATATTCGGCATGGTCGCTTTTAGCGATAAAACGACTTTTTTGAGCTGTCCATTGGTCCAGATCGAGGTAGGTTATCACACTATTTTTGAGTTTTTCCGCCCAAGTTGGGTCGGATATCATGTTTCCGATGACTTCAGAGAATATTTGCATACGAATATAATTAGTAAAGAAGGTTGCCTTACAAGTTTTCGGTCGGAAGACTTCAAGGCAACCTATCGATGAGTCTAAATGTTAACTAAACCAATATAATTGTGCCAGCGGGAATTTCTTGGCAGTTGGGATGTAAGCACTTTTACCGTCCACAAGTACCTCGAACGTTTCCGGATTGACATCGATTTTAGGCATGTTCCCGTTGAGTACCATATGAGGTTTGCCGATTTGCCGGCAACCGTGCACGGGGTATACGATTCTTTGGAGTCCGTATTTTTCCTTGATACCCGCATCGTGGGAAGCTCGTGAAACGAATGAGATGCAGCTATTGGGCATAGCTGAACCGAAACTTCCGTACATCGGTCGGTAATACACCGGTTGAGGAGTCGGTAACGAGGCATTCGGATCTCCCATAATTGCCCAATTAATCATACCTCCCTTGAGAACTAATTTGGGTTTGGTGCCGAAAAATTGAGGCTCCCACAGTACGAGGTCGGCCATTTTCCCTTTCTCGATAGATCCTAAAATATCAGAGAATCCGTATGTGATAGCCGGATTGATGGTCAGTTTGGCTAAATAACGTAATACCCGGAAGTTGTCATTCTCTGCGGAATCTTCGCTAAGTTTACCTCTTACCTGTTTCATGTAGCTTGCCATCTGGAAGGCTCTCATGAAATTTTCTCCTACACGTCCCATTGCTTGCGAATCGGAAGAGATCATGGAGATTACTCCCAAGTCGTGGAGTACGTTTTCGGCTGCTTGTGTTTCCGGGCGAACACGGCTTTCCGCGAAAGATACGTCAGACGGAATCTTGGGGTTCAGATTATGACATACCATGATCATATCGAACAATTCGGCCTGTGAGTTGATACCGAACGGTAGTGTCGGGTTTGTTGAAGAGGGTAACACGTTGGCCAAGGAAGCTACTTTCAGTAAGTCCGGAGCATGTCCTCCTCCGGCTCCTTCCGTGTGATAGGTGTGGATCGTTCTACCGTCGATGGCAGCGATCGTGTCTTCAACGAAGCCGCTTTCGTTTAATGTATCGGTATGAATCGCGACTTGTACGTCGAATTCGTCAGCTACACCCATGGTCTCCCGAATGGCGGCAGGCGTACTTCCCCAATCTTCGTGAATCTTGAAACCGCATGCTCCGGCTAACATCTGTTCGACTAACGGACGCCGTACCGAGCAGTTACCTTTCCCGAGGAGTCCGTAGTTTACGGGGAGTCCGTCAATGGCCTGTAACATCCTTTTCATATTCCAGGTACCGGAAGTTATGGTTGTCCCGTTCGTTCCGTCTGTCGGACCGACGCCACCGCCGACGAGGGTCGTAACTCCATTGCTTAAACAATGGTAAGCTTGCTGCGGAGCGATCATGTGTACGTGCCCGTCAATGGCAGCGGCTGTCAAAATAAGGTGCTCTCCCGAAATGGCGTCCGTGGCGGCTCCTGTTACCAATTCCGGGGTAACCCCTTGCATGATATTCGGATTCCCGGCTTTGCCGATTCCGGCGATTTTTCCGTCTTTGATACCGACGTCGGCTTTGATGACTCCTAATTTCGGATCGATAATCGTTACATTGGTGATGACAAGATCAAGGGTTCCTCCTTCGGAAGTTAAGGTATTTGCCAGTCCCATGCCGTCGCGCAAGGTTTTTCCTCCCCCGTAGATCACTTCGTCTCCGTATACGCAGAGGTCTTTTTCGATTTCCACGTAGAGATCTGTATCGCCTAAACGGATTTTATCCCCTACGGTTGGACCGTAAAGATCATTATATTGTTGTCTCGTTATCTGTGCCATATTACGTTATTTTTTGGGTTGTTTTTTTAGATTTGCTTCGGCGCTTGCTTCATCTATAACTTTGAAGCCTAACCTTCTGACATTTTCTGTCGCCTGCATTCTCCTCGGGTAGTAAGTAGGAGAATCTTCATTTCCGGTATATCCTTGCACGAGTCCGTTAAAGCCTATCACGTATTGTTTACCGGAGTAAGCGACGACTTCTACCTCTTTTTCGTCTCCCGGTTCGAAACGAATGGCAGTCGTGGCAGGAATATTCAAATGGCATCCGAATGCAGCGGCTCGGTCGAATTCCAGATAACGGTTCACCTCGAAAAAATGAAAATGTGAGCCCACTTGAATAGGACGATCTCCAGTATTATGAACAACTAATTTTGCCGTATATCTGCCTTCATTATACACGATGGGGTCAGTAGATAAAATTTCTCCTCCGACGGGAACATACTGTTTGGGCGTGAATCCCGGTGTAATTTCTTTAGGTGCAGGAGCACCCTTTTGTTTTTTATCCTCCATGATTTTCTACTTGATAGGTTGATGAATACTAACCAGGCGGCTACCGTCGGTAAAAACCGCCTCTACTTGTATCAGAGAGATCATATCGGCAACTCCCTCCATTACATCGTCTTTCGTTAAAACTTTAGTGGAGTCGGTCATGACTTCCTCTAATGTTTTGCCTTCTCTTGCCCCTTCCAAAGCTGCTGAACTGATGTAGGCAACAGCTTCCGGATAATTCAATTTAAGCCCTTTTTCTTTACGCCGTCCGGCAATAGCTCCAAGTGATAATAGCATTAGCTTATCAATTTCTTTTGGCGTTAAATGCATACTCTTTTACTTTTAGTGAATAAAATTGATTAAAACTCTCTGATTCATGAAGTTTATACCCCAATGAACATACTGTTCATATACGCTTGGGGTGAAGTCATGTTTCAAATATTATCAGAAATAATTTTAAACATGATTCGGTTTTACGAGATCATTGTTCGAACTTTTAGAATTTGTATGCCGTATGAGCAGGGGTAGCCAAATCAAAATTATATGACATGAAGAAATTTATTTTCGTTCCGTTTCTGTTGTTTGTAGTAAGCGTGTTTGCCCAAAAAGAAAAGGTGGATACCGTGTTGAATTTGCAAGAGGTTATTGTGACCGGATCGCGGGCGGAACGTCCATTGAGTCAGAGTCCCGGTCGTATTGATATTATTACGCCGTTGGTATTGAGGCATAGTCCGGCCTTGAGTGTCGATGACATTCTTTCTATGCTTTCCGGCGTGAACACGACTCGTTCGAGCGGTATGAGCACGATGCACACGAATGTTAGTGTCCGGGGGTTGGCGGGGGATGAACAGGGACGGACTTTGGTGTTGTTTGACGGAATTCCTATCAATACTTCTGACGAGGGGTCCGTGAACTGGAATAGTCTTCCTGTGGATAATATCGAGAGAATAGAGGTATTCAAAGGCCCCGGCTCTTCTTTATACGGGAATAATGCAATGGGAGGAGTGATAAATCTTATAAGTAAAAAAGCGGAACGTCCTTTTCTTGTTAATGCATCCGTGTCTTACGGTTCATTGGCGACCTGGCTTTATCATTTGGGAATATCGAGCAAGATCAATGATCGGTTTTCAGTCTTTGTCTCTGGCTATTACAATAGAAGTAGTGGATTTAATAACGTTCCGGACAGTTTGCGGACCGATCCAGATTACAGTGTAGCTCGTTTTATGAAAGAAGGAGGTTTTTACGGTAAGGTTTTATATACTCCTTCCGAATGGTTTAAAGTGGATGTATCCTATGATTTGTATAAAGATAAGCGTGGGGAAGGGGAAAAAATAAAGGCTCCTGACGGAGAGTATCGCCACTTTAATCATAACCGGTTTCAAGGGAGGTTTTACGGGGGAAAGAAATCGTTCTCTTATAATGTGGCTTTGTATTTCCAGAGACAAGATTATTTTAAGCTGGATGAGCGGATCACGAAAGATTCCTACCAGCGCTTTGATGTAAAATCGCATCGGGATGATTGGGGGGCTATCCTGCATGTGACTTTTTCCGGTAAATATAATCATTTCAGCATAGGTGCGGAATATAAAAACGGGAGTGTCGATGGAGGAGATTATTACGTGACTTCTACGGATAAGGTACTGAATAGGGGTACTATGACTTTTCTTTCGGCTTTCGTGCAGGAAGAGATTCAGTTTTTTAACAATAAATTCTGGTTGCAGGTAGCATTACGTTACGATAACGCTTATTTTCACAAAGGACGATTTGAAGCGATAGGTGATAACGTGGCTGATTTTAACACGTATAACGGTGATCTGAAAAACAATCGTTGGGAAAATTTTTCTCCTCGTTTGGCTTTACGTTATAATCCGATGGCGAACCTCTCTGTTTATGTCTCCTACTCGAAAGGATTCAGAGCTTCTATCCTCGATGATTTATGCCGTTCCGGTTGGATGTGGGTCGGTCCGAAAATTGCCAATCCCGACCTGGGACCGGAAAAATTGGATAATTACGAAATCGGGGGAACGTTTCGTTTTTTAGGAAATTTTTCTTTTTCTCCGTCGTTCTATTATGCCCGGGGAAAAGATTTTTTATACTATATCGCTACCGGAGAAAAAATGTGGGGAAAAAGAGATATTTATCAACGTCAGAATATATCCAAGGTTCACGTGAAAGGATTAGAGATGGATTTGAATTATTCCCTACCGGTAGGATTGCATATGAATGTAAATTATTCCTATAATGAATCCAAGATAAAACAATTTGATGAAAAACCGGAGCTTAATGATAAGGTGTTGACTTATGCTCCCGAACATCAGGTTAAGGGTACCGTTATGTGGATCGGGCGGATCGTAAATGCGACGATTCGGGGATGTTATAAAACCAAGCAATACACGACGGAGGACAATCAGTCTTCTATTCCCGGTTTTGCCGTTTGGGACGTGCAGTTGTCGAAATGGTTTTTTGACCGTCGGATTTACGTGGGAGGAGAGGTTATGAATATTTTCAACAATCGTCATATGAATACGAAAGATTATATCTCGACCGGGAGGCTTTTTAATGTTAAACTTGCTGTAAATCTGATGAGATGAATGGATTAGTGTATTTTTTCTGTTTTTGTTTGTTAATATCTTGTGGAGGAGTATCGAAAAAGAGCGAAAAAAAAGCGGTCCGTTCGGTCACGGATGCTTTACAGCGGGAAGTTGAAGTGCCGGATACCGTACGGAAGATCGTCTGTATTCGGGCTTCCGCTATTCGTTTGGTGACCTATGCGGGCGGAGTACCTTTTATTTGTGGAGTCGAAGAGCAGGAGACCAGAGACAATGAATTCACTCATCTTTTCGCACATCCGGAATTGAAAGAAAAAGCGATCATCGGTCCCTCCATGGGCGGGGATCCCGAATTAATAATGGGGGTTCAACCGGATGTGATCTTTATGTCTACCACTACCGTCGGGGATGCCGACGATTTACAAAGACGTACCGGAATACCGGTATTTACCATCGAGTACGGGGATATAGGAAAAAAACGGGATGTTTTTTATCATTCTCTTCGGTTGATCGGTAAGGTCCTCCGGACGGAAAATCAGGTCGATTCGTTGATACGTTTTGTAGATCAGCAAATTGAAGAACTCGAAAGAAGAACAAAAGAGACGGATAAATCTAAACGCGTGTACGTGGGAGCTATTTCTTACAAGGGACAAAAGGGGATTACCTCGACGGATCCCTATTATGCTGCGTTTGATTTCTTAGGAGTTGATAATGTCGCCTCCCGGATTGATTCGGCATATACCTCTCCCATTACCGGAACCTACATCGATTGGGAACAACTGGCGGAGTGGGATCCTGAGGTGATATTTCTGGATGTATCGGGTTGGCCTTTAGTGCTGGAAGATTTTAACCGTCGGAAAGAATTGAATGAGCTGCTTACGGCATATAAGGAGAAACGGATCTATATGTTATGGCCTTATAATAATAACCATACTAATTTTGAAGTGATGTTGATTAATGCCTGGTATGCCGGAAAGGTGCTTTTTCCCGACCGGTTTAAAGATATTTCCATTTCCGGCAAGGCAAATGAGGTTTTAACCCGTTTCGTGGGAAAACCTGTGGGTACCGTTTTGCGTAAACATTGGGGAGATTATCAGAATATATTCGATAAAGAGCGATGAATCCAAATGTTTTGAAGCAATATAAAGGATACCGGAACAGGAATAAGAAATTTATCTTTTTCCTGTTTGTTTTACTGATTCTCATCGGGGGAATATCTATGATTGCCGGGGCTCATCGGATAGGTTGGGAAGATATTGTAGCTTTACTACGGGGGGAAGGGAGTTCGCTTAATCGGCAAATTTTGATTAATATCCGTTTACCGAGAATTTTGGCTGCTGTGATTACCGGGATTATTCTTTCTATGTCGGGAGCGATCATGCAGATTTTACTGAGGAATCCGTTGGCATCCCCTTATACTTTGGGAATATCGAATGCGGCAGCTTTTGGAGCCTCTTTCGGAATTGTTTTTTTAGAGGCAGGTAGTGAAATTGCCCGTTCTTCGGATCTATTTTTGATTAGCGATCCTTACACGATTACTTTTTCGGCTTTTTTAGGAAGCCTTTTGGGTTTAGCCATTATATTGCTTTTGGCCCAAATAAAAAGGGCTTCCGTGGAGACCATTATTCTTTCGGGGGTCATTATCAACTCTCTGTTCGGAGCAGGTATCGCCGTGATGCAATATTTGGCGAATAATGTTCAACTGGCTTCTATCGTTTTTTGGAGTTTCGGAGATTTAGGACGGGGGGATTGGTATAAACTGATTTTCATGACAGCGGCTTTGGTTCCTGCTCTTCTTTACTTTTATTTAAAGCGATGGGATTACAAAGTTTTGAGATCAGGGGATGATTATGCCCGAAGTATGGGGGTGCAGCCCCAGAAAATCCGGATTGTCGGATTGGTAATCACCTCTCTGTGTACGGCTGTCGCTGTTTCGTTTTTCGGTGTTATTGCTTTCGTGGGCCTTGTCGTCCCCCATATCGTGAGAAAGTGCATAGGCAATAACGAGGAGTTTCTGATCACCGGTTCTGCCGTATTCGGAGGTGTATTTCTATTGTTGTGTGACACGGTCGCCCGTACGATCATTTCTCCTGTTATTTTACCGGTCGGGATATTGACTTCATTTCTGGGGGTTCCTTTGTTTTTATTTCTATTAATCCGGAGGAGAACGTCATGCGAATAGAAACAAAGAATATATCGTTTCATTATAATGGCGTACGGGCTTTGAGGAATGTGACTTTCGACGTGGATTCGGGAGATATGATTGCTATTATAGGTCAGAACGGTTCGGGCAAGAGTACTTTGCTGAAATGCCTGAATGGAATATTAAAAGTGGATGAGGGCAAGATAGAGGTCGGAGGGCGGTCTTTAGCTCGGATCTCTTCTCGTGAATTGTCCCGACTGATGGCCTATATTCCTCAGTCTGAAGAGATCACAATGGGAGTAAATGTTTTTGATACCGTATTGTTGGGTAGGAAACCTTATATCAAGGGAAGACCCTCTTCCGAAGATCTGGAGATCGTCGCCGGTCTGCTTTCCCGGTTGGAATTAGAACCGATAGCGATGAGAAATATGGATACGTTGAGCGGCGGGCAGCAACAACGCGTATTCATTGCCAGAGCCTTGGCACAACAGCCTTCCATTTTGCTGCTGGATGAACCGATCGCCAATCTGGATATTAATCACCAGATGAAAGTGATGAATCTTTTGCAACAATTGTCGGCAGAAGGAATAACTGTTGTCATTACCATTCACGATGTGAATATGGCCGCTCGTTTTTGTAATAAAGCGTTGATGTTGAAACGGGGGACTGTGTTTGCTTTTGGACCCAAATCCGTGTATACGCCGAAGAACATTGAGAATCTGTATGATATTCAGGTTGAAGTACTCCATCATAAAGATTGTATTTGTATTATACCGCAAAATAGTTAATTATGTCGAATTTATTAATGTTTATACTTATGATTGTGTTACAACCGATTGGTTACGTGTCCAATAAATGCACGACGAATCAGGTTCCGGAGCAAATAAAACAGGAGGCTTCCGTCATCGAGATTCTTCCGGAATACGGGGATGGGTTAGACAAAATTGAAACTTGCCGTTACTTAGATATCGTTTTCTACTTTCATCAGAATCATACTATACATCTAACGGGTAAAATCCGGACGGGAGAAACAAAGGGAGTATTTGCCAGTCGTTCGCCTAATCGTCCGAACCATCTGGGAATAACGACAGTAAAGCTTATGAAACGTGAAGGGAATAGGCTGTATATAGAAGGAATAGATGCTTTAAACGGTTCCCCCGTGGTTGACATTAAATCTTGTGATACTTCTGTCTATGATCAGGAAAATATACATAAAACCATCCGGGTTGATTCTCCCCGCATTGATATCGTTCGTAACATTATGAGTAATAATTTAAAGGAATTGCTTTTGCAATCGTCTCAATTACACGGACATATCTGTCCCGGATTAGCCCTCGGGGTTATGGGGGCCGCAAGAATCATGCAGCAGTTATATGATAGGCAACAGGATATAACTCGTTATACATTGACGGCCGGGATGGAGAATTGTTTGGTTGATGGATTTATGTTTGTCACGGGTTGCACGCCGGGAACACGCCGTTTCCGGACGGGAGATAAAAACGATATGTGTTTTTATTTGAGGGATGAATCCGGGAAAGGATGGAGGATAAAACTCAAAGAATCGAACCGGGATTACATGAAAAAGCATATTCCGGAGTCGCTTTCTCCCGCGGAAAAAGCTTTCGCTGTTTTTGAGCTTGATCTTGATAAACTTTTTGAAATAGAAACGATTGATGATTGAGGCTTAAGAGATTAGAGGATTGGGAGATATAGTGATTAAGGGATTGAGTGATTAAGGGATTTAGTGATTAAGAGATATAATGATTAAGGGATTGAGTGATTCGAAGATTCTGTGATTAAGAGATTAAAGAGATTGACGATTGTAGATTTAAGAAAATGCGTTCAATTTGCAATTAGGAGATTCAAATTAAATCACGGAGATTAAAAGAGAACAAGATCCGAATTCAATAATTCAACTAAAAAGCGCTGCCGATTTTTTCGGCAGCGCTTTTTAAAACGGTTTTATTTCGATTATTTTACTTCCCAAGTATCGCCGCTATTCAGTAAATCGGTAACCGAACGAATATTGGATTTGGCTTTTACCTCTTCAATCTGGGCCTCCAAAGCATCGTTATAAGTATCTCCTTCCACGTCCCGGATAACACCTAAGGCGACAGGATATTCAGGAGCCTTCATGTGTACCAGCATCCAATGAATAGAAGGATTCAACGAATGGGCATCGTGTACCAGAATATCAGCCTCTGTGATCCCGTTCTTACCGATCTCGACCACTTTCAATCCGGTGTTAGTCAACATAAGTCCCTTGTCCCGGTTTTTACCGAAGATCATCGGCTCGCCATGTCTTAAAATCAACTGACGATCTTCTTTGTTCTCCTTATCGGTAATAGCAGCATGAGCTCCATCAGCAAAAATCACGCAGTTTTGCAGTACTTCGATAACAGAAGTACCCTTATGCCGAACTCCGGCTTCGATTACTTCTGCCGTCAAGTTGATATTCATATCCAACGAACGGGCGAAGAACTTACCCTGTGCACCAATAACCAACTCTCCCGGATTAAACGGAGTTTCGATCGTTCCATAAGGAGAGGTCTTGGTTTTTGTTCCCAATTTGGTGGTCGGAGAATACTGACCTTTGGTCAATCCGTAAATTTCATTGTTAAAAACCAAGGTGGTAATATCGATATTTCTACGAATAGAATGAATAAAGTGATTACCTCCGATAGCCAACGCATCACCGTCACCGGAAACTTGCAGGATATTAACGTTCGGATTAGCACTTTTTGCACCTGAAGCAATAGCAGCTGCACGTCCATGAATCGTATGGAACCCGAACGTATTCATATAATAGGGAAACCGGGAAGAACAACCGATACCGGATATGACAGCCCACGATTCTTTCGGATAGCCCAATTCTGCCATCGCCTTTTGCACGGCATTAATAATTCCGTGGTCACCACAACCCGGACACCACCGGATTTCCTGATTACTCTTAAAATCTTTTGCTGTATATTGTGCCATGATTATTTCGATAATAATTCAAATACTTTTTCTTTTAACTCTGTCACGGTAAAGGGTAATCCGGCTACTTTATTGTATTGGTAATAAGTAAAGTGAGGATGTTTACCCCGTAAATATTGCGCGAACTGTCCCAAGTTCAATTCACAAACCAATATTTTCTTAAACTTGGACAATACCTCTTCCGTGTTTTTCGGAAGCGGATTGATGTAATTGAAATGAGCCAAACTAACGTCCTTACCCTCTTTTCTTAACTCGTTGACCGTGGACAAGAGGTGTCCGTATGTTCCACCCCAACCGACAATCAACAATTCTCCCCCGTTTTGGTTTCCAACAATCTCTTGATTAGGAATATAATCGGCAATTTTAGCTACTTTGGCAGCACGTAAATCCGTCATCACCTGATGGTTCTCCGGAACGTAACTAATCTCTCCGGTTATATTTACTTTTTCCAAACCGCCGATCCGGTGTTCCAATCCTTTTGTTCCCGGAACAGCCCATGTCCTGGCCAAAGTTTCCGGATCGCGCGCGTACGGCTTGTAGTCGTCACCTTCCTTGGCCAATCTCGGGGTAATCGAAGGATAGGTGTTCAGGTCTGGAATTCTCCAAGGCTGAGCGCCATTTCCCAAATAACCGTCCGTTAACAGAACGACTGGAGTCATATGTTCAATAGCTATTTTACCTGCCATGAAAGCAAAATCAAAACAATTTCCCGGGGTGCTGGCAGCAACAACAGGCATGGGACTCTCCCCGTTTCTTCCGTAAAGAGCTTGCAATAAATCGGATTGTTCCGTCTTCGTGGGCAGACCCGTAGAAGGCCCCCCTCGCTGTACATCAACAATAACCAAAGGCAATTCAGCCATCACGGCCAAACCGGCAGCCTCGCTTTTTAAAGCCAAACCGGGACCGGAGGTCGTCGTCACGGCAAAGTTCCCGACGTAACTCGCTCCGATTGACGTACAAATACCGGCGATCTCATCCTCTGCCTGATATGTTTTAGCGCCTAAATCCCTTCTTAATGCCAACTCCTGAAGGATATCGGTAGCCGGAGTGATGGGATAAGAGCCACAGAACAACGGAAGTCCGGCTTTTTCTGCCGCGGCTAAAAGTCCCCAAGCTGTTGCCTTATTACCGGTAATTGTCCGATAACGGCCTTTTTCAATCTCGGCAGGAGCCACGTTAAAATGAGTTGCCAAAGCATGTACGTTTCCGGCATAATTGAATCCGGCTTCCAAGACTTTTTTATTGGCAGCGGCAATTTCCGGTTTTTTACCGAATTTCTGGTTAATAAAAGCAACCGTATGCTCTACGGAACGGTCGAACATCCAATAGATCATACCCAACGCGAACATGTTTTTACATTTCACGATGGATTTCTGATCTAATCCGCTATCTTTCAGCGCCTCTTCGGTCAGGGTGGTTACCTTGACCGGAACGACATTATAATCTTGTAAGAGAGCATCTTCCAGCGGATTCATCTGATAACCCGCCTTCTCGATGTTCTTTTCGTTAAACGCATCTAAATTCACGATGATCGTAGCTCCTTTTTTAGCCCAGCGTAAATTTGCTTTCAAAGCGGCCGGATTCATCGCAACCAACACATCGGCAAAATCCCCGGGAGTCTTTACCGGATTATCTCCAATATGTACCTGAAAACCGGAAACACCTCCAACAGTTCCTTGCGGAGCGCGAATTTCAGCTGGATAATCAGGAAACGTCGATACACCGTTTCCAAATAAAGCGGCAGCATCTGAGAATTGCTGGCCGGTTAATTGCATTCCGTCTCCCGAATCTCCGGAGAAACGAATAACAATATTACTTTTTTCGATAACTTTTGTCTTTTCACCCATGACTTAGTTACTTATATTTATTATTACATTAAAAAAATACACGTTTAACTCCACATTTTATGTTGTAAAACATGCGTAAAGGTAGCCAATACTTATATCTAAACAAGTTTGTATCAGGATTTTTTTCTCATGAGATATGATATTGACAATCAATTATAAACTTGTTGAAAAACATGTTTTTCAGCAGAAATAAAATAAAAACAATCTAAACAAGGATTGCTTTCACGTCATTTTTCCCATCGTTTCTTGTTTCAATTAAACATTTTCTTCCCCCTTTGTTCTTACAATATAAAACAAATACATCCCTCAAACAGTATAAATAAAATCCAGTGTCTCATTATCCGGACCGGATACGCTATACCAATTCCGAAGATACGGGTTAAAGCAAATGATAATCCGTTACGGATAGAAATCCGTATCATTTAACTTGCAAAACGATTGTTGAGAAATGGAGACGAGTGATAAAATGAAAACTACAAAACAAAAGGCAACGCTTCAACGTCTACACCTTCACGAAGTGATACAAGAATTTCGTCATGACAGATCTTTGCAAAAAGAGAAAGCCTTCATCCAGGACATATAATCATTAAATTAAAATTAAGCAAAATGGAAAAGAAAAGATTGACGTCAGAAAACGGTCGTCCGATAGCGGATAACCAAAACATTCAAACTGCCGGCCCACGCGGTCCGGTTATGTTACAGGATCCATGGTTCATTGAAAAACTCGCGCACTTCGACCGCGAGGTAATTCCTGAACGGCGAATGCATGCAAAAGGTTCCGGAGCATACGGAACTTTTACCGTTACGCACGACATTACCCGGTATACCCGAGCCTCGATCTTTGCCGAGATAGGTAAAAAAACAGATTGCTTCGTCCGGTTCTCAACCGTAGCCGGAGAACGGGGGGCTGCCGATGCAGAACGAGATCTCCGGGGATTTGCCATGAAATTTTACACGGACGAAGGCAACTGGGATTTGGTCGGAAACAATACGCCCGTCTTCTTTATGCGCGATCCGTTAAAATTCCCCGACCTGAACCACGCCATTAAACGGGACCCGCGCACCAACATGCGCAGTGTCAACAATAATTGGGATTTCTGGACCCTATTACCCGAAGCGTTACATCAGGTAACGATCACCATGAGCGACCGAGGCATTCCCGCCTCCTACCGCCACATGCATGGTTTCAGTAGTCATACCTATAGTTTTTACGACAAAAATAACAAACGAACATGGGTAAAATTTCACCTGCAAACGTTGCAGGGTATAAAAAACCTGACCGATGAGGAAGCAGAGGCTATCGTAGCTAAAGACAGGGAATCGCATCAGAGAGATCTATTCGAGGCTATCGAACAGGGGCGTTTCCCGCGCTGGAAAATGCAGGTACAGCTGATGACCGAAGAAGAAGCAAATACTTATGCGATCAATCCGTTTGACCTGACAAAGGTGTGGTATCACAAAGATTTTCCTTTACATGACGTGGGTATTCTGGAGCTAAACCGTAATCCGGAAAATTATTACGCCGAAGTAGAGCAATCGGCGTTCAATCCGATGAATATAGTAGAGGGTATCGGTTTCTCTCCGGACAAAATGTTACAGGGACGCCTGTTCTCTTACGGAGATGCCCAACGTTATCGTTTGGGCGTAAATTATAACGAAATTCCCGTGAATAAGCCGCGTTGCCCTTTCCACGCTTTCCATCGCGACGGCATGATGCGGACGGACGGCAATTACGGCGGCACGAAAGGTTATGAACCCAACAGTTACGGCGAGTGGCAGGACGATCCCACCAAAAAAGAACCGCCCCTGAAATCGACGGGAGACATATTTAACTACGACGAACGCGAATACGACGACGACTATTTCACTCAGCCCGGATTGCTATTCAGGTTGATGACACCGGAGCAACAACTGGTTTTATTCGAAAATACGGCTCGGGCAATGGGAGACGCGGAACTGTTCATTAAACAACGCCACGTACGTAACTGCTCCTATGCAGACGAAATGTATGGTCGCGGCGTAGCCAAAGCACTCGGAATCTCTTTCGACGAAGCGATGAAAGCTGAGGATCCGGCACACCCGGTATGGGACCCGAGGAATAAATAGCAGCCGCTTTCAAGAAGGTAATCCAAGATTACCTTCTTGTCTGTCAAGTTCCCATTTCTTCTGAATTACCGCTATGGCTCCCTCTTCCACGTAACCCTGTCTAACGTTTTTTACGTATCTTTGTATAATTAACTTCTTAACTCAAACAAAATGGCACGTTTCCTCAAAGATCGTAAAAAGGCGCAAGGGGCAGCCCCAGGCTCTCTGATTTTTATCGGAAAACAGAAAATGGATCGAAATTCCATTCAGGTATTACAATACACTCCCGAAGGATTAAAAGAGTATTTTCCTGAAAACATAGAGAAAATCAAAGAGAGCATATCCAACGATCACATGACCTGGATCGGAATCAGCGGCCTGCACAACACCCAGTTGATCGCCGACTTGGGAAAAGTATTTACGATCTCTCCTTTGATTCTGGAGGATATCCTGAACACGGACCAACGTCCTCGTTTCAGTGAAGAAACGGATCATCTCTATGTTATCATCAAATCGTTCTATATCGGAACGGAAGACCAGGCCGTACATATGGAACAAATTTCCATGATCGTGGGAGACCATTACCTGCTCACCATACAAGAGACGGAAACCGATTACTTCAAAGCCGTAAAAAAACGGTTGTATGATTCTCAAAGTAAGATCCGAAATTTCGGTCCGGACTATCTCTGTTACGCCTTGTTGGATACCTTAGTAGACAGTTATATCATCAATATCGAAAGACTTGGAGTCGCTATTGAAGAGCAGGAAAAAAGAATCTTCTCTTCGGAAATCGAAAACGTGGAAGAGATCTATCATTTCAGAACCGAACTCTCCTACATACGAAAAAACGTACGCCCCGTAAAAGAACTGATGAACCGTTTTACCGGCTGCGATTCTCCTTTGATAGACAAACGCACTTACTCCTATCTTCACGATCTGGACGATCTGGTCGTACAAGTACAAGAAGCCATCGAAATATACTATACCATGACTTCCGACCAGCTAAACCTTTATCAAACAAGTATCAGCAACAGGGTAAACGACGTCATGAAAATATTGACCATATTTTCGGCCATTTTTATCCCTCTTACCTTTATTGCCGGAATCTACGGAATGAATTTCGAATACATGCCGGAACTACGTCACCGTTACGCCTATTTCATCCTTTGGGGTATCATGATTGCAGTCACTATTGTTATGCTTCTATTTTTCAAACGAAAAAAATGGCTTTAATAAATTATGGATCTTTTATGATTTAGTGTTTCTGTGATTAGAGGATTCTGGGATTAAGAGATTAAAGAGATTGACGATTGTAGATTAAAAAATCACGTCCAATTTAAAATTTACGATAGAAAAATTGACGGTTAAAGGATTAAATTCGAATCACCTGATCACAGAATCTTCGAATCACTCAATCTCTTAATCATTATATCTCTTAATCATTATATCTCTCAATCACTAAATCCCTTAATCATTATATCTCTCAATCATTATATCTCTCAATCATTATATCTCCAATCCCTTCATCCGCTCCTCTTCCGAACTGTCGATTACAATCGGACTCCTTATTAGGTATCAATTTCTTTAGTCGATTTCCCTTTTTGTCTGGTGATGTTCTAATTTTTCAGTAGAAATTAGTAATTTTGTTGAGGAAAACGGAATTCCATTTAATTAATATAATAATTATGCTGATTCAGATATTGTTGGGGATTACTTTGCCGTTGAATAATCCGGTGCTGATTTTTTCTGTCATTTTGTTTATTATTTTGCTGGCTCCTATTTTGTTGCATCGGTTAAAGATTCCTGATCTGATCGGTTTAATTCTTGCCGGGGCTTTGATCGGTCCCAACGGACTTCATATCATGGATAGGGACAGCAGTATTATTCTTTTCGGAACGGTGGGGTTGTTGTATATCATGTTTATGGCCGGATTGGAGATCGATATGGCTGATTTTAAGAAAAACAGCGTCCGTGGCTTAACTTTCGGTTTATATACTTTTTTGATTCCCATGTTAATGGGTACGGCTGCCGGTGTCTATTTGTTGGATTTTTCCTATCCGACCTCGATTTTGTTAGCCAGTATGTTTGCCTCCCATACGTTGATTACTTACCCGATCGTGAGTAAATACGGGGTGACGAAAAACCGGGCTGTAAACGTGACGATCGGGGCGACTATCGTTACATGTATTTTGGCATTGCTGGTGTTGGCTGTTATCGTCGGGATGTCCAACGGAGTTCTTTCTCATGAATTCTGGATTCGATTAAGTGTTTCTACTATACTCTTTGCTGCTGTCGTAATTTTTATTTTTCCCATTGTAGGACGTTGGTTCTTTAAGCGTTATGATGATAAAATCGGGCAATATATTTTTATTTTAGGATTGGTTTTCCTTGCTTCGTTTTTGGCAGAGGCTGCCGGATTGGAGGCAATTATCGGGGCGTTTTTAGCCGGGTTGGCGTTGAATAATCTGATCCCTAACACTTCTGCCCTGATGAATCGAATTGAATTTGTAGGGAATGCTTTTTTTATTCCTATTTTCTTGATAGGAGTGGGAATGTTGGTCGATTTTCATGTGTTCGTGGCAGATTGGACGACAGTCTGGGTTGCCGCCGTTATGGTTGTGGTAGCAACACTCGCGAAATACGTGTCTGCTTGGCTTGCCTATAAAAGTTTTCGTTATACCAAATCGGAGTTTATCTTGATGTTCGGGTTAACGAATGCTCAGGCAGCGGCAACGTTAGCTGCGGTATTAGTGGGTTATCAGGTTATCATAGGGACGGATGCGAACGGGGATCCGATTCGTTTGTTGAACGAAAGCGTGTTAAACGGTACGATTGTAATGATATTGGTAACTTGTATCATTGCTTCTTTCGCTACCCAAAAAGGCGCACAGGAGGTGGCTTTGGCGGATTTGGCGGAAGAGGAGATTGTGGATAGTGATGATACGGAAGATCGTATTTTGATTCCTTTGAGTAATATCGAGAACGTGGAGGAGTTGATCAATTTGGGAGTTACCGTAAAATCGAAAAAAGGGAAAGCCTCTTTGACGGCTTTGAGTATCATTCAATCGGATAATGCGGATTCCTCGGCTGAAAAGCGATCGAATCTATTATTGGAAAAAGCCACGAAAACCGCCGCGGCGACCGATAATTTGTTGACAACCTTATTGCGGTATGATTATGATGTGGCTAACGGTATTAAAAATGCCGTGAAGGAACATAAAATTACGGATATTGTATTAGGACTCCGTAAGGAGGGACAGATCTCGGATACTTTTTTAGGTAATCTGACGGATCGGGTGTTGAGTAAATGTGCGACGACGACTTTTGTCTATCGTCCTTCCCAACCCTTCTCAACCTTGAAACGTTGTATTGTTGTTATACCTTTTCACGCGGAACGGGAGATCGGTTTCCCTTATTGGCTGGTCAGGATATGGAATATCGGAAAAAACACGGGAAATAAAATGGTGTTTTACGCTTCTTCTTCCGTTCTTTCCGTTTTGAAGGAGACCCATGCGAAACATCCGATAGATGCTATTTTCAACGAATTCGATAATTGGGATGATTTTTTGATTATATCCCGGGATATAAGGGATAACGATGCATTGATGATTGTCATGAGCCGTAAGAATTATCCTTCTTATGCTAAGAATATGACGCAGGTTCCGACTTATCTTAATAAATATTTCTTTCAGAATAATTGTATTTTGGTTTATCCTATGCAAATGGGAGTTGGAGAACAGGAGGTGGGAGTATTCAAGAGTATTCCTCATGCCGAACCTTTCGAAAATCTGGAAGATATGGGAAAGGTCCTGGGAAAGTTATTTAAGAAAAATAAATGATTTAATTGTAGATTAGAGGATTAAGTGATTAAATGATTAAGTGATTGAAAAAATAGATGATTGTAGGTTAAAAGATTCTGTGATTGGGTGATTGAAATTGAATCATTCAGCCGTTTAAGCGATAATCATGGAATCCTTCTGATTTGCAATTTGAATAGGCTTCTGCCTATTGATATACTAAAAAAGAGCCATCAAATGACGGCTCTTTTCATTATTTTTATTCGGATTTATTTTTCTAATGCTTTTTTGATCTGACGTTTGGCAAGAGTTAGCGGAGCTAAAGAACAAGGTCCGTTAACACAACCTCCATCACAAGCCATTACTTCGACGAATTGGGCCTCCGGCTTTTTCGCCATCATCTTTAAGCTGTTCTGGTTCTTTTTGTCCAGCCCTTCTATAGATAGGGTGGTGTAACCGTTCCCCACGGCATTTACGATGGCATCCCGAACTCCTCCGGCTTGTGCGTATCCCCGGCTGAATTTGGTCACTTCCGGGTTAAGCGGCAGTTCTTCACAGTTTTCCACGTTGATATCGTAGGCTACCATAAAAGCTCCCAACTCTTCGAAACTCATCACGTAGTCGACTTCCGGTACGGATTCGGCCTCGTAACGTTTGGCCAGACACGGTCCGATAAATACCACTTCAGCATCCGGATATTGAGCCTTTACCCGGCGTGCCGCGTAAACCATAGGACTGCGGGTATCGGAAACGAAGGGTTTCAGCATCGGCGCATGTTTGTTTACCCATCCCACGTAGGCCGGACAACAAGAGGTTGTCATAAAGGGTTTACCCTCGTGCATCCGTTCCAAAAATTCTGCCGATTCGTTATTTGAAGTATCTTCAGCTCCTAACGCGACTTCGACGACCTCGTCAAAACCGATTTGTTTGATGGCATTCAGTATTTGTCCCGGACTTGCGTTGAATTGACCGTATATGGCCGGGGCGGGAATGGCAATGATCTTTTTCTCCGGGTTGGAAATGCTCTTGTATACATCGATAACTTTGGAACGTTCCATGATTGCCCCGTAAGGACAAGTCTGCATACATTTTCCGCAATAAATACATTTATCCTTATCGATGTGTTCCACTCCGTCCGGGCCTTTGGTGATGGCTTTCACCGGGCATACGTCCTCGCAGGGAACCGGAGTGTAGACAATAGCGTGGTAAGGACAGACTTTGGAACAAAGTCCGCAACTCACGCAATCCTCCTGGGTAATGGTTGCCTTACCACCCTTGAAAGAGATGGCGGCTTTCGGACAATTCATCAGACAGGGACGTCCCTC
This sequence comes from Gabonibacter chumensis, assembly GCF_024741215.1. Taxonomy (NCBI): domain Bacteria; kingdom Pseudomonadati; phylum Bacteroidota; class Bacteroidia; order Bacteroidales; family Porphyromonadaceae; genus Gabonibacter; species Gabonibacter chumensis. The sequence continues at coordinate 1,234,342 of NZ_JANSKB010000001.1, forward strand.
GCAACCGCGACACATGTTGGTCACGAAATATTGCGATTGCATACAAGCACTGCATGCCTCGTGTACTACCGAGAGTATGTTCTCTTTCGTGTTTTTATTGTCTAACGCTTTTTGGGCAAAATCGCTCAATGGAATGAGGTCGATCTCTTCGTCTGTAATTTCGAAACCGAGAATGGAGATCACCTTGTGTTTCAAAATGTACCGGTCTTTATGCACGCAACATTTGATCGGCTTTTTGTTTCTGGGTCTCATTTCCACCGGGATATATTTAACCCCGTCAACTAAATTTTTTTCTTTTAATAGCTTTACGATTCTAATCAGCAGCTCACGTTTCGTGAGCATTGCAAAATTATCATACAACATCTCTTACTTCTTCTTTAACTATTTGTATCAAATTAACTTTACTAACACCTGCTATTATTTGTCCGTTTAATTCGATAAACGGCGGTTCCTGCCTTTCCGTGCAACAACCGAGACATGGAGAATAGCTAATGTTTAAATGTTCTTTGATGTGTTGGGGAAGAGAATCGATAGCATCTTTTAACTCGGCTCCTCCCATTACGTAACACATGGTACCCATGCATATTTTCAAATCGATTTTTTTCATAGCCCTTGTAGATTATTTAGAGATTTTACACGCTAAATATACATAATCTCCACGTCTTTTAAATATTTTGTTTCTAATAAATATTTTATTTTTTTTACTACATTTCTTCTGATTTCCAATTCAACCGGCAGATTGGGGTCTTGGTGTGCCGTGTTGATTCTTGTTCCTACTAAAAGTGTGATTTTATCACTATCCAATAAATATTTTACTAACATTTCAGCCGGACCGTACTCCTTGGGATGTTCATTTTCATTCGCGGTGAGTATGCGTTCCACCTTGCTCAGCGTCAAGATTCCTTCGGTTACCAAATCCACTCCTTCCATCCTGGAAATAGGAGGGAGGTTCTTGTCCACGATGTTCATGTCGATTTCCATCTTTGCCCCGAGTTCCCTGGAAACAATGGTGGCTGTCGTCCCCCCGCAAAGGATCTTCTTTCCTTGAAATTCACGTACTCTGCTGGCCAGGTACTTATCGTTCTTTTCGTCGTAGGGAGGACCTGTGCAAATTAGGAGATTGCGGGGCTTTCTCATGTAGATGACACAGCAACTCGTGTCATCTTTTAATTTGTAACCGTCGTTTTTTTCGGCTTGAATGACGATCTTGTGAGCCAATTCTTTGGCTGAAATATCGTTTTTTTGTTCTACCAATTTGGCAATATACTCTTTTGCCCCGTCTTCCCATCCGAAAGGCATCCTGTTGGTTCCCATGCCCGACTGGCTGACTCCGTCACTGAAGAATATAATCCGGTCTTCTTTTTCTAAATTGAATTCCGAAATCCAAAGATAGGTATTGTCCAGATCTTCTCGTTCAACGGGGATCTTTTGTTTGGGGACTTCGACAAATACTCCTTTCCGGTATAGATAGAAGGAGGGAGATTCGTATTCGATGATTTTGACGTACCCAAAGCAATCGATGTCACAGATACAAAAGGTAGAGTAACTGATCTTTCGGACCATATCCCGGGGGAGGGTATTCATGATAGAGGTAGATGTTTTGAGGATACTTTCGTTCATAGCCGTAAAACGCATGGCCATAGTGGCTGTCATAGTCGAAAGAACACATGCCTTAATGCCGCTACCCAGTCCGTCCGATAATACGCTGATAACCCTTCCTTCCCCTTTCAATTTTTGAGACATAAAACAATCTCCGCAGACCACGTTGCCTGCTTTGTTCTTTTGAAAGAACTCGACCTCTATGAAATTACCGTTGTTTCTCAAGGGATATTGTTTTTAAAGGGTTGTCAGATCATCTTGCTTTTTATAGGCTTCCATGACTGTCCTCAACGTGGCATCGGTGAATGCTGCATTTTCTCCTAACAAGCAGGCTACTTGCTGCACGGTCTCCATGTGTTTTTTTATCACTTCCTGCGTCTTTTCCAGCATCCACTCCTTTTGTACGCCAGGCTCTCTCAAGTCTTGCAATAGACCGAATACCAACCGATGAGGCTGTATGTTGTAAATGGACAAGATCCAGGTTTTGTCGTCCTCCCGGATCTGACGTTCCGTGATCTCTTTGCCCGTAGTAAGAACGGCTCTGAACAGGTCCTCGAAAGAACATATATTTTTTAAATCCACTCCATATAAACCGGGGTCCACTTCATAAATGGAAGCGATATCTTCCCCCATCAGCGTGGCACACCTTTGATTCATGTCCATCACTTTCAGCTCCGCGTTGACAAGCAGGACTCCGGCAGGGATTTTTTGTAAAAGCACCGTCGCCTTATCGTGGGCAATTTTTCGCATGTAGGAGACACACATGTTCTCTTCGGCCCGTCCTTCCAACATGGCGATGGCAAAATCCCGGCATGAATCGTAACCGCAACCGCTGCAATTCAGCTCGTCTTCCGGCCCGTTCTTCCCCACGACGGCCATAGCCTGTTTAATCTCTTCTTCCGTGTATCGGTGCTCTACAATATGAGGGTCTTTACAGAATAGAATTTGTAAGTCGATGTCTTTGAAGTCTTCTTTCGGATTACCTAAGTCGGCTTTATGTATGATTTCATACCGTTTTAAAGCGGGAGACACGTGGCTCAATTTGGCCGGTCCGTTGATACAGCCGCCTTTACAAGCCAACAATTCCAAAAAGATAGAGTCTTCCTTACGCTGAGAATCCAAATGCTTGAGGACGTCTTTTATCGTGGATAAATCGGAAAAGGCCATGTTGTGGACGGGCTTTTTCGGTTTATGCAGTCCTTGTAACATACCTCCTTCAATCGGATAATAGGCTCCGAGACCGGAACGGTAAGGAACGAATTTTTCTTCGGATTGCTCTAAAGCCTTATCTTTTAAGTTGATTTCCGCTTTTTCCAACCACTCTTTCAAATCTTTGAACGTGATTACAACATCCACTAAGTTGTTGAAATAGTCGGCTTCTAATTTTTTACAGATACAAGGTCCCGCGAAGACGATTTTTATATCTTCTCCGTATAGCTTTTTTAAAATTTTAGCGTGGGCCAGCATCGGGGAAACGATGGGGGTGATATTCCGTACATGCTCGGAAGAGTATTTGCGAATGTACTCGACAACCACGGGACAGGCAGAAGAGATATAAACGCCGTTTTCGGCCTGTTCCAAAAATTTTTCCGTCCGGTCGGAAACAATTTCAGCTCCCAAAGCAGTTTCTGAAACGGCCGTAAACCCCAAACGCTTGATGGCAGCAATAAGGACATTGGAGGCGATGCCTTCAAATTCACTCACGTATGACGGGGCCAGGGACAGCATGACTTTGGGATATTTCTCCAATGTCAGCTTTGCTCGGGTAAGTCCGTCCCGTACTTTTTTCGCTCCGGTCGGGCATACTTGTGTACAGTGCCCGCAATAAATACAACGGTCTTCGATGATAGAAGCTTTATTGTCTTCGATGCGGATTGCCTTTACGGGACATTCCCGGATACATTTATAACAATCCTGACAGTTGTCCGGTACGGTGTAAATAGGTCTTAGTTGCATGGGAACTCCTCTTGTAAGATTTTATATAAACGGGAGAGATTAACCTCTTCATACACTTTATCGTCTATTCTGATAATCGGTCCTTTACTGCATAGTTCTTCACAGAGATGACCGCAGAAATCGATTTCTGCCTCCAAATGATTCTCGTTCAGGTATTTTTTTATGATTCCCAGATTCGTGTTGTTTCCTCTGGAAAAGCAAGAACTACCTAAACAAATTCTGATTTGACGCTTTGCCATAATTGTAAAACTTTGATTATCGAATAGATGCCATCCACGCTACAAAAGTATAATTCTTTTTGTAATAAAACCAATTATCTTGTAATTTTAATATGATTTCCCTTGATTTGGTTTCAGATTGTAAGCTTTTTTCCCTCGCAAGAGAAATTAAGGGCAAAATTACCGGATGTTTTTAAAAAGGAAAGGTACTGCCCCATGAAAAAGGACAGTACCTTGCCTATATCGTTTATAAATACTTATTCTTTTCCTTTTATCTCTTTTTTATCGAACTTCCGGCTCAAATCGAAAGAGATGGGAGTGGCGATAAATAAAGAAGAGTAAGTTCCGACAATGATACCGATTAACAAGGCGAATATGAATCCCTTAATAGATGCACCGCCGAAGATGAAAATCGCTAACAATACGACGATGGTAGATAATGAGGTACTGAATGTACGACGTAAAGTCGAATTCAACGCATCGTTAACCACGATTTCATCGTCCCGTTTCGGGTATAGTTTCCGGTATTCGCGGATACGGTCGAACACGACTACCGTGTCGTTGATAGAATAACCTACTACCGTTAGAATTGCCGCGATAAATGCCTGGTCTACCTCCAATGAGAAGGGAAGAATACCGGCAAACAGGGAGAACATACCGATAACGATAATGGTATTGTGTGCCAAGCCGACGACAGCTCCTGCTCCATATTGCCATTTGGAGAACCGGATCATAATGTAAAGGAATATTCCGATCAGTGCGAATAGAACGGACCAGATAGCGGCTCTTGTCATGTCTTCGGCAACGGCCGGTCCGATTTTCTGTGACATCTGTAAATTGATATCGCGGAAAGTCGGGTAATCTGTTCCGGCGGGTATGTATTCCTGTAGCCCCACGTATAGAAGTGAATCTACTTCCGCATCTACATCCGCACCGTTCTCGTCGATTTTGTATTTGGTCGTAATCTTTACCTGATTGGCCGTACCGAATGTTTTTACCTCCGGAGCACTTCCGTAAACTTTCTCTAAGCTGGAAGCGACATCGTCGACCCGTACGCTTTCATTGAAGCTGACGGTATAAGTTCTACCTCCCACGAAGTCGATACCCTTGTCCAATCCCCTCGTGAACAGAGATATGAAGCAGATTAAGATAACGATTCCGGATAATGTATAGCTGATCTTCCGTTTGCTCAGGAAAGGGAATTTCGTGTCTCTCAACCAATTGGCCGTAGCACTTGTGGTGAAGGTTACGTTATCGCTCTTTGATGCGGCCCTTTCGAGTATCAGACGGGTGATAAAGATAGCTGTGAACAAAGAAGAGAGAATACCGATGATCAACGTCGTGGCGAAACCTTTAATAGGACCTTCTCCGAAATAATAAAGGATAAAACCGGTCAACAAAGTAGTCAGGTTACCGTCAATAATGGCAGAGTAGGCGTTGTTGTAACCCTCTTTGATGGCTAACTTCAATCCCTTGCCCGAACGTAACTCTTCCTGTATGCGTTCATATATCAATACGTTGGCATCTACCGCCATACCCATCGTCAGTACGATACCGGCAATACCCGGTAATGTTAATACGGCCCCGATGGAAGCCAAGATACCGAACAAGAAGAATAGGTTGGCGAAAAGAGCGATATCTGCAGCCCAACCCGCGTTCTTGCTGTAGAAGAATAACATGTAAGCCAATACCAGTGTGAAGGCGATGATGAATGACCACATACCGGATTGAATGGCTTCCTGTCCCAAAGACGGTCCGACCACTTCGTCGGCTATGATACGGGCAGGAGCGGGTAATTTACCGGATTTTAAGATGTTGGCCAAGTCCTCCGCTTCTTTTACGTCGAAACGGCCTGAAATTTGAGAACTACCGCCTTTGATTTCGTCGTTTACATTAGGAGAGGAAGCCACTAAACCGTCCAAAACAATAGCAATACAATGTCCGATGTTTTCTTTTGTCAATCTGGCCCAGGTTTTGGTTCCTTCTCCGTTCATATTCATGGAGACAACGGGAGCTCCCGATTGGTCGAAATCTTTGCGGGCATCAACGATAGCATCACCTTCCAACGGGGCTTTTCCGTTACGGGTGGTGATTTTTATAGCGTGCAAGGCGACCGCTCCGTTTACACTCTTCATTTCCCACAAAAGTCGGGAATTACGAGGTAACATGGCCCTTACCTGCGGCATTGCCAGGTATTTGTTCACTTTGGAGGTATCTTTTACTAAGGCATAACCCACCGTAGATCCGTTGCCGGGACCTTGTTGGGTGATGTTGGGTTGAAGAACGGCGAACAAAGGATTGTTTTTAAAAAATTCGCTTTCTGACGTGCTGGACAAAGAGTCTTGTCCCTCTTTCAAGGCACTTAAAATGGCTGATTCCTTGTCTTCGCTTTTCGCTTGATCCGCCTCTGTTTTTTCCGGGGTAGTTGTTGCGCTTTCGGTTAATGCTCCTTGAGCTTCTAATACTTCCCGCAATTTGTCGTTGGCTGCTACTAAATATTGATAATATTCAGGATTGTCATAGGTTTCATAAAATTCGAGGGCAGCGGTTCCCTGCAATAACTCCCTTACCCGTTGCGGATCTTTAATACCCGGTAACTCGATAACGATTCTTCCGGATATATCGGCTTTCCGAATATTCGGTTGAGCTACGCCGAAACGGTCGATACGGGTACGTAAGATATTGAATGTGTTATCTATCGCTCCGTCCGCTTCTTTTCTGATGATGTCCAGCACCTCTTTATTCGTGGCTCCGATTTTGATTTTTTCTTTCATTTCGTGCGTACCGAATATAGCCGGAGAAGCTAATTGGGCCCCCGGGGCAATTTTTTCGAAAGCCTCACCGAAAAGAGTTACGAAATCTTTCGGGCTGGAAACCCTCATCTTAATAGCTTCGTTGATAGCCTGATTAAACGCGGGATCCGCACTATGGTTGGCTAAACTTCTTACCACGTCAGCCACATCGACTTCCATGGTCACGTTCATACCGCCTTTTAAGTCCAAACCTAAATTTAATTCCAGCTCTTTACACTCTTTGTAAGTGAATTTGGCTATTCCCAGAAAATTGTAAACAGGTTGATTCGCAATGGAATCCAAATAGGCTTTTTCTTTGCCCGGGTCTCCCTGTGCAAATACTCTTGCTGCCTTCTCTACCTGGTTTGTTTTATAAGTAAAAAACAACTGATAAAGACTCACCAATGCCAAGGCAACAGCGAGTAATGTGATCGCTCCTTTATTCTGCATTTGTTTAATAATTTTATAATTACTTAAGCTCCAATAATTCTTTTAACTGTTATTTAGTGCGCAAAAGTATAACATTTTTTTTAAATATCGGCACACTTAGACAGATACTTTTAATGTTAATACCTTATTTTCATAATCGATGACCGCATTGTATTTCACACAAAAATCGCAACCCAATAGCCCGGCAACTCTTCGCTGGAGGTGTTTTTCGTATAAAGAATTCACGTATTGCAGGTCTATCAGCGCCATATGAACATTTTCAAGGGTATGATCGCCGATTTGCAACGCGGCAATGTTTACCAACTGAACCTCATTGATTTCTCCGTTTACTCCTCCGGAATTAATTTCCGAAGCATCTTCTACCGGTTCGTAGCTGAAAGGGGTGTATTTGTCTATAACCGAGACGGAAGCACCTGTATCAATAATAAAATCTCCCTCTAAACTGCCGATCTGCAACACGGTGATGATATGAAAGCTGTTCTCTTCCAATTCTACCACCTCTATCGGTACTTTTACTTCATATCTTTTCATTAACGCAAACATAAACATTTTCGGCGAAATCCGAAAAAACAAGATGTTAATTTCAAAAAGAAATAGTTATGAAGATAAAAGAGGATAAATGACTTTTCCGGATTCGTAAAATAATAGTAATTAGAACGGTTGAAAAAAATAGGGTGAAATTCGTATCGATATGACCGTGATCTGCCTTACGGTAATGAATCTACTTCGCTTTGTCTTGTACTGATAAAGTAATGTCCGAGTTTATTCTGTCGTATTTCGTATTTTCCCGGATGATGTACGGGAAAAAAGAGCGGCAATGATTATTCCGGTAAGGTATCCTTGAAATAGTTTGTGGTGTTTTATCTTTGGCGGTTTGATACGGTTCTTTTTTCGCTTCCTTAGCGTTATGAGTGGTCGTGGTATCGGCTTTGAAATAGATTTCCGGACACGAAAACGGAAGAGTACCCGGAAATCGGAGATGGAATTGTCGGATTTAATTTAGTGGGTGACGAATTCCCAAGTTTGCATGGAGTCTTCCTCCAAGGATAGAATAAATCCTATTCCTTCTTTGGTAAACCCTATTCCTTTACTGACAGGATGCGGAAATGAGGCGACCTTTACCCAAGTTTCGGTTTTGGGGTCTAAGCCCCAGCAGTCGGATAACGGTTTGTATTCGGTCGGAGTATCGGTTTTTGCCCCTCCCGCGATATAGGGATAGTCGGTGCCGTTTTGCCGGATGACGAAAGAGGCGGCGTTTATGCACATCGGGCCTTCTTCCGTGGCTACCGTCGTGAAAATGCCTTTCCAGGTTTTGGTTTCCGGAATGAATTTAGTTACATGACGGATGTAACTGTTCTCTGTTTTTCCGAGGCAGACGTATGCCGTTCCGTTGGCGACGAATGCGGTGGCTCCGTAACGTCTTTCGTCGATATCGGCAATACGTGTCCAGCCCGTTTGGGGATCGAATTCGTAAAAATCTCCCAAGATTTTCCGTTCTGCCGACAGTCCGCTCCCCACGTACCCCTTCCCGTTCAGGCTAAAGGCAACTGCCTGTTGACGGGGAACTCCCGGAAAATCATAGGGCAATCGTGTCCAGGTTTTTTCCTGACTGTCGTATACCCAAAAGTCCGTAAAATATCCTGCTGAAGGATCGTCTGTCTGGTAAAAAGTATAACCTAAACCCACGTAGGCTTTATGCCCGATGGTAAAGGCAACAGCTCCTCCTCTGCCTTTACCGGGAAAAGGCGGAAGGTGTTTGTTGGGGTTCCAGCCCGACTTCAGATCGAAATTTATAAATTGATTGAAATGTTGTGGCCAAAGGGCATTATAATGTCCTAATCCCAGGCAAACCTCCTCGTTTACGGTGAAAATAACAGGTTCGTTCCTTGCTTCTATCGAGGGCGCTCTTCCTTTTTCCCAGTTTCCCTGGGGAACGGATGGTTTTATCTCTTCTTTATCGCATGCGATAAAAAAGAGGAAGAAAAACATGTAAAAAAAATATTGAGGCATGATTAATTAGGTATTTCTGTAAAGTCTTTAACTTCATAAGTTGAAGTGGTTCCACGTTCAATATTTCTGAAAAAAACGTCCGAAATGGAAGATCTTGTGAAACCAAGCATGCTAAAAGCTACTGGATCAGTTAACTCTAAATATGGATATGCGGTTAAAACATATGTATATGGTTCATTTGTTGTTACGGGATTCTTTCCGTCTAAAAATAAATTATAAGACGGGTAGATGGTAAACCATACATTTGACCCTGTATTGAACGAGTATAGAATGATTTCATTACTTCTAACACCATTTGTCTCAGTTGTTAACTTTATGCCTATTTTGAAAGCAAACGATTTAAAATTATAAGAATTTGTTCCATTAATTTTTTCTTGTCCAATGGCACGCATGTACAGTTCTCTAATATAGTTGTCTGGAAGAGCTAAGGCCATTTTGTCATAATAAACAAAAGAATATCGTTTATTGTCTTTTATGATTGATAGTCCAGATGTAATATTGGGTGGAGATGCAGGGAAAGATATTGTACGAGCTTGTGGTTTTGAAGTATAATCATATACGAGAATATTTTTTTTAGGATCAGAGATTTTGCATTCAGATAGGAGTTTGGTGTTTTGGATATCACCTTGAAACCATATTTTGAATTGATTTGCTGTGACTTGGAATATGGTGTCATTAACGGCAAAGAAGCCTTCATTATTGACTACTTTTGCATAATATGGAGCAGCAAGGTTAAGATCGTAGGAAGATGATCCATCGGTATAGAATACTTTTCTTATAACCCCTTTTTTTAGTGCTTCGTTATAAGTGTTACTATGTTTCGGAGCTTGTTCCAATGTTTTTCCGCTTAGTTGATCTAAATAATCCATTTGTTTACGTTCGGCTGCAATAATTTCGTCCAATAGATTTTGTTGAGAAGTAAATTTAGTTACAAGATTATTTGTGGATATTTCTATCTTATCATTAAGAATTGAAGTTAATACTTTATGATTAGGTAAAATTAATATCCCATTTGTTATTTTCATTTCTGATGGAGAGGGTGTCGCGTTGGCAATTCCTTCTTCTTTTATTGTACAGCAATGGAATAATCCAATTGTAAATAATAATGTAAATAGTTTAATTGAATTGATTTTCTTCATGATATATGAATTTTTATTATTGGCAATAATGATGTCATTGTTGGTGTAAATTAAGTGTAAAGATAATAGATAAAATATTATATCAAACAATATTCATGTAAATATTATATTGTTATAGATCAATAATGGGTTTTATGTAAACAAAAAACCGTTCCGGTACCCCGGAACGGTTCTAACAGAATGATCGTGAAGTATTATTGTTAGTTAAAGATTTTCATGTTGTCCAAAACATCCATTACGGATCTCACGGCTTTAGCCGATTGTTCCAACAAAGCTTTTTCTTCTTTGTTCAAGGAAACTTCGATAATTTTTTCAATACCGTTTTTACCCAAGATGACCGGAACACCCAAATAGATGTTTTTCATGCCGTATTCACCGTTCAGCATGGCACAAACAGGGAATACCCGTCTTTGGTTGCGGATGATGGCTTCGACCATTTGGGCTGCAGCGGCACCCGGGGCATACCAGGCGGAAGTTCCCATCAGTTTTACCAGTTCGCCACCGCCTACTTTGGTTCTTTCGATGATGGCATCCAGTTTCTCTTTTTCAATCAATTCGGTAACGGGGATACCGCCGACAGTCGTATACCGGGGAAGCGGAACCATCGTGTCGCCGTGACCGCCCATCAATAAAGCTTGAATATCTTTCGGAGAAACATTCAACGCTTCGGCTAAGAAAGCCCTGTAACGGGCCGTGTCCAGAATACCGGCCATACCGAATACCCTGGAAGAGTCGATTTTGGCAGTCAGGTAAGCGCAATAACACATCACGTCCAACGGGTTGGAAACGATGATAATAATGGCTTTCGGTGAGTGCTTGATGATATTTTCGGTTACTGATTTTACGATACCGGCGTTGGTTGAGATCAAATCGTCGCGGCTCATACCCGGTTTGCGGGGAAGACCGGAAGTGATGACTACTACATCCGAATTGTTGGTTGCTTCGTAATCGTTGGTAACTCCCTTGATACGGGTGTCATAAAGATTAATCGGAGCGGTTTGCCACATATCCAAAGATTTTCCTTCTGAAACACCTTCTTTGATGTCCAAAAGAACCACTTCGCCGACGATGTCTTTTTCGGCGATGCAATTGGCGCAAGTAGCACCAACATTTCCTGCTCCTACAACTGTAACTTTCATTTTTGCAATTTTTTTATTGTTATACTATCCTGTTTTATTAGTGTCAGCTTTAAATGCCGACCCAAATGTATACCTTATTTTTTACATCAACAATCTTTATACCGAAAAATTACAGAATTTTTTCTGTAATAATAGAGATGTCTTGGTCGGATATATTATTTCTTACTCGGGACAGGGATTTTGAAAAAAGTATAGGGATAGAAATCGTATGAGTTATTCGTTTTATTCGTCTGTTTTGGAATCTATTTTTCTCTTTTCGTTAAATTGAAAGAAGTCGGTCGTTATTCTGGAAATGCTGTCAAGGGAGGATTTCAATTGAATTGTTGCCAGAGACGGGTGGCAACGGCTTGCATGCGTCCGAGGATACCGGTGGAATGGAAGCGGATACGGGGTAAATTCTTTTGGAATGAGTGATACCAGACGGCTAATACGACACCTTTCAGCACGCTGGAAAGAGAGATACTCCACCAGATACCGTTCAGTCCCAAAGCGGGGAGGGTGATGAGGTAATAGGCCATGGGGATCCGGGCTCCCGTGAGGAGAATACCCACGATGGCCGGAGGGGTGGTACGGCCGCACCCGTTGAATGCTCCGGCCGTGACGGTTTCGATCGCGGAGAATATTTGCGAGATGGCCAAAATCTTCAGGTAGTCGCTTCCGGCATCTAAGGTGGCGGGATCGTTGATAAATACGCTGAAAATACTTCTGCTGCCGAATAAAAAGGCGGCTCCGGCGAAGAAAGCGATACTGGCGGCTAATTTAAGAGTATAATGATACCCTTGCCTGATCCGGGTGTAGTCGCGTGCCCCGTAGTTTTGTCCGACAAAAGCGGCAAGGGCCGTGGAGAATCCGGCGGCGGTCATCCAGGTAACGGCTTCGATCTGGGCTCCCACGCTTTGTACGGCGACCCCGATATGTCCCCATTGGGCGGCCACGGTGGCTAACGTGAGCGAGAACATGGCGAAAAGTCCGCTCTGCATGCAGACCGGTAGTCCCAATAGGGCAATTCGTTTGATAAAACGGATTCTTAACCGGGTGATGAAATAGAGTTTTCCGATGGAGGATTCCTTCAGGTAAAGATTCCGGATAAAGATGGAGAAAACGACAAACTGGGAAAATACGGTAGCGATAGCGGCTCCGGCGGTTCCCATTCCTGGAAGGGGACCGTACCCGTAGATCAGTAGGGGGTCGAGCACGATATTGCATAGCAAACCCGTGGCCACGATCTTCAACGGTGTTTTGCTGTTTCCCTGCCCGTTGTACAGCCCGCTATAGGTGTTGTTATTGAAGGTGAAGAAAATGCCGGGAACGATAATACGCATGTAAGTGACCGAAAGGGTTGAGATCTCGGGTTCTAAATGAAAAACTCCCACCAGCAGATCGGCAGCAAACCAGATAAAGCAGGCGTAGAACAAGGCGATAGCGGAGGATAGCAGGGCTGCCTGGTTGGCATAGATCCGGGCCCGTTTTTTTTGTTTGGCTCCCAAAGATTGGGCGATGGAGACTTCGGCCCCGATCTTGCTGATGAAAGAGAGTGCGTTGCATAACCACGTGAAAAAGCCGGCAACCCCGACGGCGGCTACACTCTCGCTGCCCAGGTGTCCCAGCCAGATCATGTCCGTCATGCTGTAGGCCATCTGTACGAATGAGGCGGTAATCAAAGGAATGGCCATGCTCCATATGCCTTTGCTGATGCTTCCCCTCGTAAGATCGTTTGTGTGAGCCATAGTTACTTTTTTAGCGTTGCAAAAGTATAAACCTTTTGCTTAAAGTCTAACTCTTTTTTATACTTTTGTCGAAGAGTTTACAAATTTATTGACGGATGAAAAATGTTGTGGTAATAGCAGGAGGGAACTCCTCCGAGTACGTGGTTTCGATAAAGTCTGGAAGTTATGTTTACGAAATGATCGATGAAACCCGGTACAATAAATATTTGATGTTGCTGAAAGGGCGGGATTGGCATGTGGTGATCGGGGATCAAAACTATCCCGTGGATAAGAATGATTTCTCTTTCACGAAAGACGGAAAAAAGATAGCTTTTGATTTTGCTTATATAACGATACACGGTAATCCCGGTGAAAACGGTATGCTGCAAGGGTATTTGGATATGATGGGAGTCCCTTACGGGGGATGTGATACGCTTTGCTCCGCGTTGACTTTCGATAAATATACCTGTAATACCTATTTGAAGAGTTTAGGTATGAACGTGGCCGATTCGGTATTGCTGACCCGGGATAAAGAGTACGGGATAGAAGAGATTATCGAAGAGGTCGGGCTGCCCTGTTTTGTAAAACCCAATGCCGATGGTTCCAGTTTCGGTATATCCAAGGTGAAAGAGATCGGGGAGATGGAAGCTGCTTTAAAAAAGGCTTTTGAACATTGTCATGAGGTGTTGGTCGAAAGTTTTATCGACGGTACGGAGTTTACCTGTGGCGTGGTGAAGGGTAGGAACATGGAGTTGGTGATGCCTATTGCAGAGGTCATTTCTAAAAAGGAATTTTTCGATTTTGAGGCGAAATACGACCCCCAAATGGCCGATGAGATCATCCCCGCTCCGATACCCGACGAGTTGACGGAGCGGATAAAAAGTTTATCTTCCGCTATCTACGATATCCTGCGTTGCAGGGGAATTATTCGTGTCGATTATATCGTGCGGGATAACGAGATTTTTATGTTAGAGGTAAACACCACTCCGGGTATGACCTCCAATAGCTTTATTCCCAAGATGGTCCGTGCTATGGGCGGTTCCATACGGGATATATTCACGAAAATAATTGACGACTCTTTAATGATTCGATGATTAAAAAGATTGACGATTGCAGATTGGGTATTGTTTTTTTAATCTGCAATCGTTAATTTACAATCTACAATTTACAATGAAGGGATTGAGAGATTCGGTGATTGACGATTTCAGGATTAAAATCGAATCACTAAATCGCAGAATCATTAAATCATAGAATCCGTTAGTCTATAATCGAATGATTCCTCCCCCGACGACATCTGTTCCTTCGTAAAAGACAGCGCTTTGTCCGGGGGTAATGGAGTCCATGCCTTCGCGAAAAACCACCCGGAATTTTTTTCCTTCCGGATAGACGGAGGCGAGGGCTCCCCGGTTGCGGTAACGAATCTTGGCCGTGACCTCGAAGCCCGGGGGAAGCGAGGGATATTTCATTAAGTTCGCCTCTTTTATGTAAAACTCTTTTCCTTGCAGTTCTTCTTTGGTTCCTAAGACGACTTCGTTTTTTTCGGCGTCGATGGAAACGACAAACATGGGGTGTCCCAAAGCGATACCCAATCCTTTTCGTTGGCCGATGGTGTAGTTCGGGAATCCTTTGTGTTCTCCCAATTTTTTACCTGAGGTATCGACGAAAAGCCCCGGGCCGTATTTTTCCGTAAAATTTTCTACCTTTTCGTTTAGAAAGGTACGGTAATCGTTGTTCGGAATAAAACAGATCTCCTGGCTTTCGCTTTTTCGGGAGAGTTGTTCGTATCCTCGTTCCAAGGCAATCCGACGCACCTCGGGTTTGGTCAATTCTCCTAACGGAAAAATTGTCCGGGCTAAGTTTTCCTGCGTGAGCGACCATAGAAAATAGGTCTGGTCTTTGCTTTCGTCTATGCCTTTCCGGAGGAAATAACGTCCGTTCTCCTGACCGATGCGGGCGTAATGTCCGGTGGCGATGTAGTCACAACCGAGGGAATCGGCCATATCCATCAGTTTCCCCCATTTTATGGTGGAGTTACAAAGAACACAGGGGTTGGGAGTACGGCCATGCAGGTACTCGTCGATGAAATTCCGGATGACTAAGGCGTCGAACTCTTTTCGGATATCCAGAATATGATGTTCGAATCCTAATTGGCGGGCCATGTTCTTGGCTTCAAAAAGAGCGTTGACGCTACAACACCCTTTCTCTTTTTCCAGGCATCCTTGTGCAATCTGATCGTAAACCCGGTAGGTTACTCCGACCAACTCGTATCCTTGTTCTTGCAGCAGCATGGCTCCGACGGTACTGTCTATTCCTCCGCTCATGGCCATTAAAACTCTTTTTCCCATATGATGTTGATTAGTGAAAGGAAGTGAACTTTCCTCCTGTTACGGGTTGACTTTTTTATTCATAAACCGGGCTTCGCTGTGGTAATCGTCTTTTTCCAGTTCGATATCGGGCTCAATCCATTCCGTCGCGTGTTCTAACGCGAATTGCAGGTATTTTATCGTCTTGCCGCGCGTAAGCCATTGTTGTTCATAAAAAGTTTTGATATTCAGTATTTTATCATTATATCCGGAATGATACAGATCCTCCGTGTTGACGAAATAAGGCAGGTGATTTACCCGTATTACCTCCTCCGTGTAACGGTATAGAAAAGGACTATCTGTTTTTAAATGGATGATTCCGTCGGGCTTCAACATTTTTTTGTATAGTGCTAAAAAGCGGGTACCGGTCAGTCGTTTTCTCGCTTTAGCCATTTGCGGATCGGGAAAGGTAATCCAGATTTCCGAGATTTCGTCCGTTGCGAAAATAGATTCCAGTACTTCGGCATGTGTGCGGAGAAATGCCGCATTTTTCAGTTGTTGTTCCTGAGCCGCTTTGGCTCCGGTCCACATTCGGGCTCCTTTTATATCCAACCCGATAAAATTTTTTTCGGGATACAACCGGGCCAGACCTACCGTGTATTCTCCTTTCCCGCAACCCACTTCCAGCACGATCGGGTGGTCGTTTCCGAATACCGTTTCGTTCCATTTTCCTTTAAGCGTGTATTCGGTACGAAAGACCTCTTCGTGAGTAGGCTGGAAAACGTTTTCCAACGTCTCCATTTCAGCGAATTTGGCTAATTTGTTTTTTCCCATGTATTCTTATTTGAAAAATTACTCTTTTGTATTGCCGGAAGTCTCTAACTCGATGCCTATATTTTTTATTCCTTTTAACTCCTTATTTCGCATGCTGTGCCACAAATAGAAGGTATAGCTGCTGCATGAGTCCGACGGGGCAATTTCCCCGACAGGTTGAATGATTGTTTTCAATCCTTTCATCCCGTCTCCTAACCAATCTCCGTTATCATCGGCCAGAATGAGGTTGATCGTATCTATTTTGATCGGTTGATTGTCGCGGTGGATGGACAGGAAACACCTTAAATTGGCGTACATATAGTCTGTCGTGTGCCGCAGTCCGATTTTCAGTTGATATTCACCGGGAGCCAGATCCTGTGCTTTAAACGTGATAACACTATCCCGTATCCATCTCTCTTTTGATAAGGTGCGGTAGCTTTTATAGGAAGAGAGGTCTAAATGGCATCCTGTGCATCCCAGTAATATTATCCAACAACAGATCTTATTCTTCATTCTTATCTAAACGGTTTTACATCCTCTTTTAGCAAATATTCCAATTCGGCGATCATCATGGCTGTCGCTCCCCATATGAAATGTTCCCTGACCCTATAACCGGGAGCTACGATTTCATAATCGTGACGGAAAAAAGAGAGGGAAGTTTTATTCCTGTCGTCGAATAGTTCGCTTAACGGGACGAGAACCACTTCCTCCACTTCATTTTTCGAGAGCACAAAATTAGGTATTTTCGGCGTGGTTCCAACAAACGGCGTAATATTAAAGTTACTCAATGGGATATAAACATCGCTTAACCTTCCCATGATCGTCACCTCTTCGGGTGGAACGCCGATCTCTTCCTGACACTCCCGGAGGGCCGTACTTCGGCTATTGATGTCTTCCCGTTCGCTTTTTCCCCCGGGGAGGGCCATTTGTCCTCCGTGGTATTTTCCGGCTTCTCCGCGTTTGATAAATGGAATCGCCCATTCGTTCCGATAGGGTACCAACAATATCATAACGGCACTTTTAATCGGGGGAACCGTGTGTATTCCGTCGACCCCTTCGATAAATTTGGGATAGGGGGCCATGCGAATGTGTGCTTTTTCGCCGGGGAGGGTCTGGCCTAATTTTTCTTGTATACGGGATAGTGTCACTTCTTTCTGTTGTTTTTACGGGTGTTTTACTCTTGATATTGTTGCGCCTGGTTCAGAACCCGCAATAGGTTGTCACCCCATAGCTTGTCCAACTCTTCAGGAGTATATCCCTGGCGGAGTAATTCTACCGTTAAGGAAATCAATTCATTGGAAGCCTTACAGCCCTTTAGCTTTTCCGTGTCGTCACCGTCGAAGTCCGTACCGATGCCCACGTGGTCTATTCCCACGAGACGAACGATGTGATTGATGTGGTCGATGGCGTCTAAAATGTTCGGATTCGGTTGCTTACTGATAAACCAATTGTATAAACATACCTGTACGACACCCCCTTTTGCCGCAATCGCTTTGATCTGATCGTCCGTCAAATTACGGGGATGATCGCATAGGGCTTTGGCGGAAGAGTGGGAGGCGATGACGGGAACTTTACTTGTTTCCAGTACGTCGTAAACCGTTTTCTCGCTGGCGTGGGAAATGTCGATGATAATTCCCAAACGGTTCATTTCCCGGACAACCTCTTTCCCGAATTCGCTTAATCCGTTGTGTTCCTCCTCGCCTTTGACGGAATCGCAAATATCGTTGCTCCCGTTATGACATAAAGTAATATAGGATATTCCCATCTGTTTGAAAAGGGCTAAGTTGCGTATCTCCTTTCCGATAGCATAGCCGTTTTCGATCCCCAGGAAAATGGCTTTCTTTCCTGCATTCTTTAATTGGATCAGGTCGTCCGGCGTATAGGCTAAGCCGATCCGGTCGGTGTTACGCTCCACCTGTTCCGCAATTTTGTAAAGAATGTCGATTGCCTTTTGGGTGGCAGCCTGGGACGCTGTTTCGTTCCGGTCCTCCTGTTTTAGATAAGCGACCATAAATACGGCGTCAACCATTCCTTCTTGCATCTTGGGAAGATCGATCTTTGTAAAAGAGGTGCGTTTCCCCAAATCGAAGTCATCCGTAAATTTCATCGGGGTGTCGCAATGGGAATCTATGATAAAACTTCTTTTGTGTACCGCTTTTGCCCGCTTGAACAGGTCGGCTTCTTTCATGAAATGGCGGAATAATCCGAGCATTTGTTCGTTGGGAAGAGGTGCCATTTTTTCCGGATGCCATTGTACGCTGAATATCGGATATTCCGGCATGCCTTCCATGGCCTCGATGATTCCGTCCGGAGAGGTTGCCGTTACCTTAAATCCGGGAGCCACCTCTTTTATCGCTTGGTGGTGAAAGGAGTTGACGATTATGCTTTTTTGGCGGAATATGTCGGCGAGTACGCTTCCTTCTTCAATATTTACGGAATGAGATCCGTACTCCCTGTTCAGGCTTTGGCTGTGCTTGAGGAGATTTCCCGGGCACTGGGAATAGATATCCTGGTAATTGGTGCCCCCGAAGGCGATATTAATGATTTGGTGTCCGCGGCATATGCCGAACACCGGAATTCTTCGGTCTGCGGCTAATTTTACGAGTGTAAGATCGTATTGGTCCCTGGCGGCATCCATTTCCTGCAAAGCCGGAATCGGTTCCTCGTTGGCATATAGCGGATTTATATCTCCGCCGCCTGTTAGCATAAGTCCGTCCAATCCGGAAACAATATCTTTCAGAGAATCGATGTCCGTATGCACGGGAATCAACAGGGGGATTCCCCCTGCTTGCAGGATGGAGTGTACGTAGGTATTATCGATGCAGGAATTGCCTTCCTTGAAGTTAGAAGAGATACCGATCAAAGGACGATCGTTATTTGAAATTCGATTATCGATGGCATCGTTTAAAATTTTTAGATTTGCCGGATAGATGGGTGTATTCATTAGATTGAACAATATTACTAAAATTAATTTCATGATTAAGTAAAACGAATCTCGCAATTTTCAGGACTTACGGAAAGTACGGTATCGGCTCCTAATATAACCGGAAAATTATTCCGAATGTGTCCCGCGGGAAATCCGAAACAAACCGGATAGCTGTACTCTTCCACTGCCTTTCGAATGAGGTGGTAAACCTCTTCTGTAAATCCGGGATTTTCGTATTCTGCGAATTCTCCCACGATTAATCCTTGAAGGTGTTGTAATTGCCCGGCATATTTCAGACACTGGATGCTGCGGTCGATGTCGTATATGTTATCTCCTTTCTCTTCTATGAAAAGAATGGTTCCTCTCGTATTGTGATCTATACTGGTATCATGTAAGCTGTGTACCCAGTTCAGCATGCCTCCGACCATTTCCGTTTCAGCGAATCCGGTTCGATTTAACGGGTGAGCTGGGATGGAATATGAGGAGATGATTCCGAACAGAAAATTTCTCAGTTGAGTCATCGCCTCCGGTGAAGTCATCGAGTAATCTTCCGGCATAAAGGCGTGTAGACTCTCGATTCCTAAAAAATGAAGTTTTGCATGTAGAATGGTAATGTCATCCATCCCGATTATCCATTTGGGATTTCCTTGGAAGGTGGAGTAATCGGCTTCTTCGACGAGACGAAGGGTTCCGTATCCTCCTGTCGTACACCAGATAGCCCGTATCTCTTCGTCATCGAGCATAACCTGTAAGTCTTCTAATCGTTCTTGATCCGTTCCGGCGAGTTGGCCGTTCCGGGCATAGATGTGCTTGCTTAAAACCGGAATAAGTTCCCAAGAACGCAATAAGTTTACGGCATAGTCGATGTTGTCTGTTTTCGGAACTCCCGCCGGGGAAATCAAAGCGACTTTATCTCCCGGTTGTAAATATATAGGTCGTAACATAATTGAACGTGTTTATTTTTGTACGAAGATAAGATTTTTAATTGTAAATTGACGATGGTAGATTCAAAGAATTATAAGGATTCTGGGATTGAAAGATTAAGAGATTAAGAGATATAATGATTAAGAGATTGAGAGATTAGGTGATTGGGGATTAGAAAGATTGACAATTGTAGATGGACGATTTAAATTATAAAAATCGGAATTGAATCGTAAATCAATTTATACTCTACGATCTAAAATTTGCAAATTACAATCACAGATTAGGTAATATTTTTCTACCTTTGCGAATTCTTAAAGATCATGAAGTTTACGAGGTTATAGAGCTTTGAATACGAGTGGCTTTATGGATTTAGGGGCGTTTTAACTTTACAAACTCAAATAAAGTATGAGCAAATTCAAGAGAAATTTAGTTACCACTGCGTTACCTTACGCGAATGGTCCGGTGCATATCGGACATTTGGCCGGGGTATATGTGCCGGCAGATATTTATGTGAGGTATTTGAGAAAAAAAGGAGAGGAGGTCGTTTTTATCGGAGGTTCGGACGAACACGGGGTGCCTATCACGATTAAAGCCCAGAAAGAAGGGGTGACGCCGCAGGATATTGTAGATCGTTATCATAAGATAATAAAGGAATCGTTTGCCGAATTGGGGATATCTTTCGATATCTATTCAAGGACGAGTTCCAAAACCCATCACGAACTTTCGTCTGCTTTTTTTAAAAAATTGTATGATGAGGGTAAATTTATCGAGAAGACCTCCATGCAATTCTACGATGAGAAGGCAGGGCAATTTTTGGCCGATCGTTATATTATCGGAACCTGTCCGCATTGTGGAAACGAGCGGGCATACGGAGATCAATGCGAGGCGTGCGGTACGAGTTTGAATGCCACGGACCTGATTGATCCGGTTTCAGCGATTACCGGAAACAAACCGGAATTGAAAGAGACCAAACATTGGTATTTGCCTTTGAATGAGTATGAGGATTGGTTGAAGAAATGGATATTGGAAGAACACAAGGAGTGGAAGCCGAACGTGTACGGACAGTGTAAATCATGGTTGGATAACGGCTTGCAGCCGCGTGCCGTCACTCGGGATTTGGACTGGGGTGTACCTGTCCCGATCGAGGGAGCCGAAGGCAAGGTCCTTTACGTGTGGTTTGATGCTCCGATCGGGTATATTTCGGCCACGAAAGATTTGACGCCGGAATGGGAAAAATATTGGAAAGACCCGGAGACCCGGATGATTCATTTTATAGGAAAAGATAACATCGTGTTCCATTGTATAATCTTTCCGGCCATGTTAAAGGCCGAAGGATCTTATATCGTTCCGGATAACGTTCCGGCAAACGAATTTTTGAATTTGGAAGGTGATAAGATTTCGACTTCCCGGAATTGGGCGGTATGGTTACACGAGTATTTACGTGATTTCGAGGGGAAACAGGATGTATTGCGTTACGTTTTAACGGCCAATGCCCCGGAAACGAAAGATAACGATTTTACCTGGAAGGATTTCCAGACCCGGAACAATAGCGAATTGGTAGCGATATACGGTAACTTTATCAATCGTACCTTGGTGTTGACACAAAAATATTTCGATAACCGGGTACCGGAACGGGAAGAACTGACGGATTACGATCGGGAAGTATTGGACGAGATTCCTCGGATTGTCGAACAGGTGGAAAAGAACCTGGATACTTTTCATTTCCGGGAAGCTTTGAAAGAGGCTATGAATCTGGCTCGTTTGGGGAACAAATA
This sequence comes from Gabonibacter chumensis, assembly GCF_024741215.1. NCBI lineage: Bacteria > Pseudomonadati > Bacteroidota > Bacteroidia > Bacteroidales > Porphyromonadaceae > Gabonibacter > Gabonibacter chumensis. Next base: position 1,256,092 of record NZ_JANSKB010000001.1, read on the forward strand.
CTTGGCGGATACAGAACCTTGGAAAGTGATTAAAACGGACGAGGGGAGAGTGAAGACGATTTTGAATATATGTCTTCAGGTTTCAGCCGATCTTTCCACCTTGATGGAGCCTTTTATGCCGTTCTCTTCGGAGAAACTGCGAGGTTTCCTGAATATAGAACCGATAGCCTGGGAGGCTATGGGCGATCAGGTTATTCCGGCAGGACATCGTTTGGGTGAAGCAGGGTTGTTATTCGAGAAAATTGAAGATGCCCAAATACAAGCTCAAATCGATAAACTGTTGGCAACGAAAAAAGCGAATGAACTGGCTGCAGTAAAAGCAGCTCCGGCAAAAGCCAATGTCAGTTTTGAAGATTTTTCAAAGATGGATATTCGTGTGGGGAAAATCATAACCGCCGAGAAAGTGGCTAAAACTAAGAAATTGATGAAGTTAACCGTGGATACCGGGATAGATCAACGTACGGTCGTGTCCGGTATTGCGGAATATTATACCCCGGAAGAAGTCGTCGGTCGTCAGGTCAGTATATTGGTGAACTTGGAGCCGAAACCTTTGAAAGGGATAGAATCTCAAGGAATGATTTTAATGGCGGAAAATGCAGACGGAGCTCTTTCTTTTATAGCTCCGGAAAAAGAGTTAAAACCCGGGTCTGAAATTCGTTGACAACTGCAATAAATAGCATATTTTCAAAAATATTTTTAAGAGGTGTTGTTCCCGTGATGTAGCTGGGACAACACCTTTTTTATAGGAAAAATTAACATCTGATGAAAAGAACTGTCTCTCTTTTGATAAAATGTTAAACTCGTCTAAAAAATAGATATATTGAATCGAAATACTACCTTTGTAGCTCTCTTAATAAAAAATAAAAAGAAGTGTGAAATGTGATTTTTTTCTTACAAGAAATTAATAATTGATTAACATTAAGGGTACTATTTTGCTTACGAATTAAAAAAGTTAGATTATGAGAAAAGTGTTATTAAAATGCCTGATGTTGTTTATTCCGATGCTTTGTATGTCGTTGGTTACGTTGGCGGACGGCGTTATCAAAGGGAAAATTATTGATGCTAAGACGAACGAGGCATTGATTGGAGCGACTGCAACGATAGATGGGACTTCCATCGGGGCTGCCGCCGATATCGATGGGAACTTCGTGATTAAAACGAAAAAGGAGGGGAAAATGGTCATTTTATTCAGATACGTGGGGTACGAGGAGTTGAAGAAAGAGATAGATTTGAAAGGCAAGGAGTTGGATATGGGAACGATAAAACTTACTCCTGTGACGGTAGGTTTGGATGAGGTGAAGGTAACAGCTTCTATTGTGACGAAAGATCGTGAGACTCCGGTGGCTATTTCGAATATCACGCCCTTAATGATTGAAGAAAAATTGGGAAGTCAGGAGTTTCCCGAAATTATGAAATCTACCCCTTCCATCTACGCGACGAAACAAGGCGGTGGGTACGGAGATTCTCGTATTAATATGCGGGGCTTTGATTCCAATAACATAGGTATTTTGATTAACGGTATTCCTATCAATGATATGGAGAACGGGAGAGTATACTGGTCGAATTGGGCCAGTCTTTCTGACGTGACTCAATTTATTCAGGTACAGCGCGGTTTGGGGGCTTCTAAATTGGCTGTTAATTCCGTGGGAGGAACCATGAACATGATTACGAAGAGTACGGATGCTATTAAAGGCGGCGGTTTATATTACGGAATAGGTAATGACGGTTACTCGAAAGCCGCTGTAAATGTTTCGACCGGATTGATGGAGAACGGATGGGCTGTAAGTTTAGCCGGATCCAGAACAGCAAGTACTCATGGGTATGTAGATGCGACTAATTACGAGGCATGGGCTTATTTCGTGAATGTGTCCAAGCGAATCAATGATAATCATCGTCTTTCTTTTACTGCTTTCGGTGCTCCGCAATGGCACAATCAACGCGGACAAATGCATACGATCCAGGAGTATCGCGATAACCAGAACGGGACGAGATGGAATTCCAGTTATGGTATCTTGAACGGTGAAATATTCAATGGCCCTTATGCCTATAATGAGTATCATAAACCTCAGATGTCCTTGAATCATTACTGGACGATTGACGAGCGTTCCTCTTTATCTACGGTGGTTTATTTATCTTTCTCTAACGGAGGCGGAAGACGTAGCTATGGTGTTAATAAGAATTGGTTACAGTACAACTATACGGACGGAAAGCCTTACGAAGAGACGAAACTTACCCCGGACGGTTTGTTGGATTATGATGCCGTGATGAGAGAAAATCAGGCTTCCACGACCGGTTCATTGTTGGTTTTGGCAAATACGATAAACTCTCATGACTGGTACGGTGCATTGAGTACCTATACCAATCAGTTAACCGATAATATCAAATTAACGGGAGGTTTGGACGTTCGCTACTATAAGGGGTATCACTTTATAAAAATTACGGATTTGATGGGGGGTGCTTATTATAACAATAAGTCTGATTTATTGGCTTACCAGGATCCTAACGTGGCTTTGAAAAAAGGAGATAAGATCGCTTTTGATAATACCGGAGAGGTTCTTTGGGCCGGTATTTTCGCGCAGGGAGAGTACGTGAAAGATAATTTTTCGGGATTCCTCTCTTTTTCTTTGACGGACGAGGCCTATCGCCGTATAGATAACGGTGCCTATAAAAAAGGCGATCCGATGCGTAAAACAAGCTGGCAAAACTTTTTGCCTTGGGGACTGAAAGCCGGAGCTAATTATAAATTCGGTGCTTTTCACAATGTTTATTTGAATGGCGGTTACTTTAAACGGGCTCCTTATTTTAATGTGGTTTTCAAGAATAACACGAACGTAATTACACCGAATGTGAAATACGAGACCGTATACACTATTGAGGGAGGATACGGTTTAGAAATGCCCACTTTGACGGCCAAGATAAATTATTACTATACCCGCTGGAATGATCGCGGTTTGACCAAGAGTGTCGGTAACGGAAACGTGGCTAATATACGCGGCCTGAACGCCTGTCACCATGGTGTCGAATTTGAAGCCGAATACAAACCCGTTTATAATTTTAACCTAAAGGGAATGTTCTCGTGGGGTAACTGGGTTTTAACCGATAACCCGACGATGGTAGTTTTGGATGCGAGTAACGAAGTTATTAGCGAGAATGAGAAATTATACGTGAAAGACGTACATGTGGGCAATTCGGCTCAGATGACAGCTGCTTTAGGAGCAAGTTACGAACCGTTCCCTCGTTTTAAGATCGGAGCCGATATGAATTTCTTCGGTAAAAACTATTCCGATTACACGATTGAAAACCGTGTTGCGGCGAGAGAAGAGGGGATTGATTCATGGAGAATGCCGAATTACGTCACGGTAGATGCCAATTTACGTTACGGTTTGGATTATAAGGGCGTGCGTTTTACCCTGTACACGAATATCAATAACGTATTTAATGCAAAATACATTGCCGATGCGAAGGACGGAGCTTATCATAATGCCGCTTCTTCTTTGGTATACTACGGATTCGGTAGAACTTGGACACTGGGATTGAGATTGAATTTCTAATGATTAAAACTGAAAGATATGCGTAAAATATATAGTTTGATAACATTGGCATTGTTGGGGTTGGCATCCTGTAATCCCATGTCGGATGTGTATGATGATTTGGATGCCAATAAAGAACCTGTTCATGCCGATATTGTTTACACTCTTGCGGATGCGGACTATGCCACGATCGCCTCTTTAGCTTATAAACATTGCGAAAACGCTGCAGACTCTGCAAAGGTGAAAACTATCGCGGATAATAAGAATTTTTCTTCTTCTGTTCCGGCTAAAAATTATATTCCTGATTTTTTAACATCGAAATATCCGGCATTGAATAAAAATTCAACAGCTATGGTTACCTATAATTTTTATACGGCGGCAACCAGAATAAATAAAAAGACGTTGGGGGTAGCCGATTATAAAAAAGTAGGAGGAAACGTGGCTCAGTATCTTTGTTTTACGGGGGGAATGCCCGCAAACCGGGATAATATGACAAAAGCTATCGATGCCGATGGAGAAGACGGAGAATTGCTGATCGTGACTTATAACGAGACCTCCGATGCGGTTGACGGAAAAACGGCCAATGTGGTGAACTTCGAAATGAATAAGTATGATTATAAGAGTATTCTGGATTGGGTGAAGAGCAACAAAGAAGAGTTCGTGGATGGAAACAAAGAGTTTTATTTCGGTGTGGATGCAGATCGTCCGAATTTTAATCTGAGCAAAAAAGATTGGGAGAAGTACCAGGAAAAGCACGGTGCGACCATAACGGATGCATTTATCCTGCAACAGGTTAGAGCCGGTATAAAGATTATGTTGGTCAATAAATTGGGAAATAAGGCTGTAAAGGATGTGATTTACAATGTCAGATATGCCACTTACGGAAACAATAGCGCTCCGAAAAGTGTCGCTTATGAATGTACTTTAGCCGGAAAGACTCCCGAGTTCGAGATCGTAGAGGGTGTGGATCCCGTGTCGACCAAGGAAGTGGTTACCGTATTCTCGTATAGCGAGAGGTATGGAAACTGGAGTCCCTACACGAAAAAAGATGTCTATATCGTGACGGCCGACGATTTCAGCCAGATGGGTAAGACCGATTGTTTCAGTAGTGATGCGGACAATTATTTACCTCAATTGTTGACGTTAAAATTCCCGTACGCTCAAGACAAGGATGTGGTGACGTTTATTTATAAAAATGACGGAGGAAGCAGTTACTCCATTTATACGGACGAGTATACTTTTACCGCGGGTGCCTGGATGAAATACAATCCGGTTTCCCAAAAAGCAGAACAATTCATGCATAATGGAGAGAAGTGGTTTGCCAATCCTCACATTACATTCGAAATGGGAAAATCGGATTATCAGTATATGTTGGATTGGGTTGATAAAAACAAACATGCTTATTTGGACGAAAAATATCCGGATACCGGAGAGTTCTATTTCGGTTCTACGACCTATAACGTGAATATCAATATGGGCGTGTCTTTATTGGTGAAATATGACGAGTTGGCGGGTGTTAACGAGTTAGCGGGTAAATCCGATGAAGAAGTATTGGAAATCCAGAAGCAGCGTTTGATTACGGAAGGTTTCCCGGCCGTGTTAGAAGGAAAATATCCGGAAGCGGAGCCGGTAGTTGACGGAACGCCGATCGAATACACGATTCGTTTCAAGAGCTATTCTCCGCGCGCTAACTGGGAAGTGAAGTATAAAGGAGCATCGAAGGGTAAATTCGAATACATCGAAGATAGTTATAAAGAACTCCAGTAAATAAAAGTTTTTGGATAGGAAAATCCGGTTCATTCATGAACCGGATTTTTTTATTTGTGAATAATTAAAGATTCAGTGATTAAATGCCTGTCTCGCCCTCTTTCCTTACTTGATTGTAAATTAGAAGAATGCTGAGATTCAGAGATTCCATGGTTAGGTGATTCGATTTTAATCCTCCAATCTCTCGATCTTAGAATCCTTTAATCACCTGATCTTGTAATTTCCCGATTGTTTTCGGTAGTTTACAATTAAGTAGCACGTCGTACTCACCCCTGAAGTTTTTACGTGTGAATTTCATTCCGGAGAATGGTGTGTGAGAAAATGATTACTATTTATCTGAATCTATTGTTTTTTTTTGCTGGTGACGACCTTTTCTCTTTATGCCAATCAGGCGACTTCGGGTCTGCAATGCGAGTTTGAAAGTCATTATCGGCATGCTTGTAAAGCAGACCCGGTAGGGTTCTGTGTACAACGAAAAAGAGGTTGTCCCGGTTAAGTCTGATGTTGGTTATGAAAGAGATAGAGGTTGAAAGATTGGTTTTATTTGTAAAAAGGGTTGCTTCGATAAAAAGCAACCCTTTTGTTCATTTGTTGTATAAAAGTTTGTAATCCTGTTCTTTTCCTTTTTTAAACCATTTTTCGGGAATAACCTTCCATTCGTTTCGGGGTTGAGGATCCAATACTCTTTGGCGTTTGATATATTCCGCGATGTAATAGCGGATATCTTTTTCTCGAATGTCGACGATGCGTTTCGTTAATTCGGCCTTGGGAATTCCTGCTCCGCGGGTGAGATGTCCTCCTCCTCCGTTACCCTGGTAAGAGTTTACAGCTACCTTGTACATCTGTTCCGGATAGAAAGGAGTACCGTCGGTCATGGAGAGGATGGTGACCCGGTGACCCGGTTCCTTACTTACGTCCACGGTATATTTTATACCTGATGCGGCAGAGAAATTGAAAAAGTCGTTTTGTAAGAACGGATACCCTTTTTTATTCGTTAGAATTTCTCCTTCCGCATTTTTTTTAAAGTTTAGCAGATGATCTTTGGGGGATTGCATGGTATTGAACTGCATCGCCGCAGCGTATTCCAAGTATTTGCGTATTTCTTCGCCGGAAAGCCGCATCGTGTAGAGAGAGTTCTCGTAAGCGTAAAGATTAAACATGTCTTTCATGGTAATTATACCGGCTTTGATGTAAGCATCCCGCGAAAGGATGGAGGCGAAGGAGATTTCCGCTCCGCTTTCTGCTAATTGGGCTTCGTTGATAAAATCGATGAATGCCGAGGGGCCGAACATGGCGTCCCGTCCCGAAAGCGGACTTTTGAACGTACCTAATTCCGTGTCGATGTATGCTTTGGCCGTATCTATTGCCGGAGTAAAAGTTGAAATGTAATCCTTATCCGTAGTTACCTTGCCCAGATCGATCAATTCGCTTTGGTAAGATTTCCGATACCGGTTGCCTTCCCGTTTCAGGGAAACGACAATTTTACCGAGATAAGTACCGTGGGATTTTGGATCCATTAATAAAACCTTATGGCCGAAATTGTTCGTCAGCTCTTCCTGCTTCTCCGTATGATCATGGCCGAAAATAACGATATCGAATCCGTCTACCTGTTGAGCAACTAATTTACTGGCGTTTTCGTTTTTAAGCGTTTTTTCGTTGGCTCCTCCATAGGTATAGTCGTACCCGGAATGAAAAAGTCCTATGACCATATCCGGTTTTTCCTGTTTTCGGAGGATGTCGATCCATTTTTTCGAAGATTCGATCATGTCTTCGAATTCGATTCCTTGCCAAAGATGCTCCGGTAACCATTGAGGAATATTAGGAGTCGTCATTCCCAAAATAGCAATTTTAATTCCTTGTCGCTCCACTATTACATAGGGTGTAAAATAGGGTTTACCTGTTTGGCTGTCGATTAGATTTGCAGATAGCCAAGGAAATCGAAATTCTTTCTTTATGCGGTCATAAACCGGGTGACCGGCTTCAATATCATGGTTTCCCACGGCGGCGGCATCGTATTTCAAGTAGTTCATCACCTGAGCTTGGATATGGGGGTGAACCGTATCGATGAAGTTGTAATAGTAGATCGAGGGTTGGCCCTGAAGAAAATCGCCGCCGTCTAACAGGAGCACACTTAATGAGTCTTTGGCCCGGGCTTCTTTGAGGAGGGTCGAAGCGTTGGCGAGACTATGAGAAGTTTCTTTTCCTTTTTTTAAATCGTAATTGAAAATACTGCCGTGGACGTCACTGGTACAGTAGATGGTCAGGCGGGCTTCTTCCGGTTTGGATGAACAAGCTTGTAGAAGGTTTAGCAGAAGTAATATTCCGGAAAACCATGAAATGATTTTTCTCATAGATATGGATTTATTCGTGTGTTTCAATAATATAAGATATAAGGATCGTATCCGGGGCAAAACTATGGATTTTTTTGTTAAAAAGAATCTTTTCTATCGCTAAAAAGAGTAAATTCGCCCTGATTACTGCTAATAAAGCAGGTGCGTTTAATAATATAATGAACATCAATAACAATAGAATATGGGTAAGATTGGAAAAATAACGGTACTGACGATGGGATTGTTTATGTTGGCGGCAGGGAATCTTTTCGCTCAGGCCGGAGGAGGAATACATAGTGCGGTGAATATTGAAAGTCATATTTCGTTTATGTCTATTTTGAGGGGAGTTATAGGTATGGTGAGTATACTCGGTATAGCCTGGTTGTTCAGTAGCGATCGTAAAGGGGTTTCCTGGAGGGTTGTGGCGATTGGCTTGGCCATACAGTTGATTTTGGCCATAGGTATTTTATATCTTCCTCCGGTTCAGGCCGTATTTGATTTTGTGGGAAAAATATTCGTTACCATATTGGATTTTACGCGTGCCGGAAGTGAGTTTTTGTTAGGAGGATTGATGGATACGACCAAGAGCGGGTATATTTTTGCTTTTCAGGTGTTGCCGACGATTATTTTCTTTTCGGCTTTGACTTCGTTGTTGTTTTATCTCGGGATCATACAGAAAGTGGTATACGGAATGGCTTGGGCAATGACTAAATTGATGAACTTGACCGGACCGGAGTCTTTGTCTGTTACGGGAAATATTTTTTTAGGACAAACGGAAGCTCCTTTAATGGTTAAGGCTTATTTGGATGATATGTCTCCTTCTGAAATATTTTTGGTAATGACGGGTGGAATGGCGACGATTGCCGGTGGCGTGCTTGCTGCTTATATCAGTTTTTTGGGTGGGGAGGATCCGGTACAGCGCTTGTTGTTCGCCAAGCATTTGTTGGCGGCTTCCGTGATGGCGGCGCCGGGAGCTGTTGTTGTCGCTAAGATATTGATTCCTCAGACACGGAAAATTCAAAATACGATAGAGGTGCCTAAGAATAAAGTAGGCAAGAATGTTTTGGACGCGATCTCCAATGGTGCTTCCGAAGGGGTGAAATTAGCCGTGAACGTGGCCGGTATGTTGCTTGTGTTTGTTGCTTTTATCGCCTTTGCCAATTATTTGTTTGCCAAATTTGGACATATCGTGGGATTGAACGATTGGATTGCCGAGCTGACGGATGGGAAGCAACATGAATTGTCCTTGCAATTGATCTTGGGGTATTTGTTTGCACCTTTGATGTGGTTGATCGGTATCTGTCCCGCGGATATCGTACACGCGGGCAGTTTGTTGGGACAAAAAGTGATTATGACCGAATTCATTGCTTATGTGGATCTGGCGAGTTTGAAGACGGCGGGGGCTTTTGCCGAGATGAAGTCCGTAATTATGTGTACTTACTTTTTGTGCGGGTTTGCCAATTTTGCCTCGATCGGGATTCAAATCGGAGGTATCGGAGGATTAACTCCCAAAAATAAGCCGCTTTTGGCTAAATTCGGTTTAAGGGCTCTATTGGCGGGGACCTTGGCTTCGTTGATGTCGGCCACGATTATCGGTATGATTATAGGATAGGAGGATTCTGTGATTAGGTGAGAGATTAGGTTATTGGGGATTAGAAAGATTACCATTGCAGGATTAAAATCGAATCATTTAATCACTGAATCACAGAATTTTATAGGGTTCGATCGTCAATCAAAAATCTATTTGCCTTATAAGTTTTTATGTATTTTCCGGGCGGCCAAAAAGCTGGGAATAGTACAGAGCATGATCCAGATAAAGAAATGCTGGTACCCGACCTCTTTTTGAATCCACCCGGAGAGCATGCCGGGAAGCATCATGCCTAAGGCCATGAAACCCGTACAAATGGCATAATGGGCCGTTTGTTCCTTTCCTTTACTGAATAGTATCATAAAGAAGGTCAAAGCCGTAAACCCGAAACCGTAACCGAGTTGTTCGATAGCGACGCAGGAAGATATCAGGTATACGTTATCGGGGCGGGCGTAAGCTAAATAGAGGTAAACTAAATTGGGTAGATTCATGGCTGCCGTCATCCACATGATCCAATGTTTGAGGCCGTTGCGTGCTATCACGACTCCTCCGGATATTCCTCCGGTTATAAGGGCTATCAGGCCGACTACGCCGTATAAGGTGCCTACTTGCAACGTGCTCATCCCTAATCCGCCTACTTCCGGTTTGTCTAATAAGAAAGGAGAGGCGATTTTCACTAATTGGGATTCGGCTAAACGGAACAGGAGCATGAACAGCAGGGCCGTGACGATACCCGGTTTCCGAAAAAAGGATAGAAAAGTGTCGAAAAAGGCTTTCAGATAATCATCGTTTTTAACCGCGGTATCCTCTTGGGGTTTGGGTAACACGAATTGATGATAAAGAAAGAGGATAAGAAATATGCCGGTAAGTAGATAAAAAGTGATCGACCAAGCCTTCGATACGGCGATCTCCTCCGGAAGTTGAATAGAATAGGTTTTTTCGAGCCACCCGGCGAGCATAACGATAAGGCCTTGCCCGGTGAGCATGGCCAGGCGGTAGAACGTATTACGTATACCTACGAAAAAAGCCTGTTGTCGGGTATTTAGTCCTAACATGTAGAACCCGTCGGCGGCAATGTCGTGTGTGGCAGAGCTGAATGCTAATAACCACATAAAAGCAAGGGAGTAGCGAAAGGCATTAGGTCCGGGAAGGGTCAGGGCAATGCAGGCTAAGCTGCCGCCGATCATTAATTGCATGGAAACGACCCACCATCGTTTGGTTTTCATGATATCGACCAACGGACTCCACAGGGGTTTAATCACCCAGGGAAGATAAAACCAACTGGTATAAAGAGCTATGTCCGTATTGTTTATTCCGAGACGTTTATACATGATGACGGCTAAGGTCATGACAATTACGTAGGGAAGTCCCTGGGCAAAATAGAGCGTGGGTATCCACGACCAGGAAGACTGCTGTGTAGGATGGGTTTGTTTATTCATGGTCTATTTTTTCAATGTTGGTTCCCGGAAAGTAGTGTGCTAAAATTTCCCGGTAGTTGTATCCCTTTTCGCTCATGACGGCGGCACCGATTTGGCAAAGTCCGACACCGTGCCCCCAGCCGGCTCCTTTGAAGGTAAATCCGATCGTATTGTTTCGGGAATCTTTCAGGGGATCGACAACAAAAGCCGAACTATAGAGATGGCTGGCGGAAAATGCTTTACGGATAACCAATTCTTTCCCGATGATCATACTTTTCAAGGTTCCCACGATCTTGACCTTCACGAGTCTGCCGGAAACGCCTCTTTCGATAGGCTGAATCTCCAAGATTCTTCCGAAGTCGATTCCGAGCCTTAATTTTACCAATTCTGAAAGTTCGGTCGTTTCGTAAGAGACTTCCCATCGAAAGAAGTTCCGGGTCTCTTGATCGTAGTCGTTTAAAACGTTGGACAGTATGGCTTTGTCTCTCGTGTTGCAAAAAACATCGGGAGAAGACAATATCCATTTTCTGGCTTCTTCTTCCTGACGTAAATCGGGTGTCGAAGTTTGTACGGGAGTGTCTATGACCTTAGTCAGGTACGCGTGATTAACAGGCTCCCAGGTGTTTTCAAAAAGTTCGGATACTCCGCCGCAACATTTGGAGAATCGGGTGTCGCAAACTTCTCCTTCGTAAGTCAGAATTTCTCCTCGAGTTGTCTCTACGGCTTGAGAAACAATAGGTGTGTAAGCTTTGCTGATTCCTTGATAACGCTGACAATGATCATCGGCGCATACATCGAAATGCAGGTGGTCTTCCCGATCGTACCAGCGGATGTATTCCGTATCCGTCTGTACGCGGGAAGGATTTGCCGTCTTTCGGAAAGATTTGTTTTTTTGGGCCAACAACCAGCTCCGGGAGATAACGGCATGTGCTTTTAGCAATTCGAGTGAGGACGTGGCGCTCATTTCCGATGAGATGACGCTGACCAAATAATCTTCTAAAGGTAAGATGTTGATTGCCGTGAGATGTTTCCTTTCGTCGATTATTTTAAGAGAGCCCTTAAATTTTTGATTTTCCTTACGTTCCCAGTGGAAGTGGATGCCGATAATTACATCCAGCAATTCGAAGTGGGACGAGATATAATCGGCGGGAATAAGGGTAAAGCCGGAAAGAATGACTTCCTCTTTTTCTTTTTGTCGGAATATGATTCTTTCTTGTCGTTTGCATACAGTGTATTCTCCCCGGTATGTTTTTCCGGATTTTTTTTCTATGAATTCTCCGTGTAAATGGAAACGGATTGAGGGGGAAAAGAGTATTCCGATTTCAATATGTGGTATCATAGATTATAAGTTAGGGTGTTCGATATACCGGATTAAATCGTTCCATTGGTTATCGTCCAAGGTTAATTGCCCGAAAAGGTCCAACAGTAAAGGAGCATCGAGCCGTTCGAAATCTTCTTTCCGGGGGGAGATCACCAGTCCGGCGAAATCGACACATCCGGGACTAAAAAGAATATGTTCCTTCCCTTCCGCGAAAAATTGCCACGGGCGATGTTTTTGTCGGGGAAACAGGACGACGTACCACTCTCCGTTTTCGTGCCAGACAAACAGGTTAAGCATAGGTTCGGGATCGTTCGGGGTTACCTTGCCTATTTCTATCAGGAGGTATTGGAAGGCTGTCTGCATTATTTTCTCATCTGCCGTCCGTAGAATCAGATTCTTTCGGATGTAACGCGGGATACTTTCGATTTTGAAAGTGACAGGCGAAGCGATGGAACTTATCTCCTTCTGGCCTGTCAGAAAAGCCGGGAGTATGGTCTTTTTGGAACAATTAACCACGTCGTTTTCCAAGGGCATCGAATGTCTGGGGACCAGTTGAAAATGCAAATGATCCGGTGCGGAAGCTCCGCTTCGGGGTCCATTATAGAAAACGGTATAATCCGGAAAATCTTTTGCTATGGAAAGTATGTCTTTAAAGTAATTCTCCAGTAATTGCGGGATATGTCTTTTGGCCGGTACGGTAAAGTGCGGGGTAAAAATAGGAAAGGGGTTGATCCGTATGTCGAAATTTTCGTTGTAGCTCACGCTGTCCTGTGGGGCAGGCAGATGTTCTTTGCACAAAAAGCAAGGTCTGGATTGAAGCGATTGTCTATCGATACGTGCTGTTGCCGACACGATCCGGTCGGGATTGCATTGTATTTTTATTGAAAAGTCGTCAAACTCTATCGTGCGGTAAAGTACTTCGTTCAACCGATTGTAATTGTTATTTGCCATTTCCCAGTGGGAGAGCTGGTGCTTAAAAAAAAATTCCAAGTCAATCATTTTCCTTTCTTTTTAGATTATGTCTGATTCGACCCCATAACTCGATGGTTCTGATTTTGTCTTTGTAGGTATTGTGCTCGTTTACCTTCGTTATCGTTAAATCTGCGTCCGAATTGCCTTCCCAACGGCGGCATAGGTATACAGGAGTATATATTCGTCCGATGCGGTACAGCCGGCAAATAGCAAGGGCTACGGCGTAGTCTTCGCCATAGCTGACATTCGGAATCTTTATTTTTCTTAAAATAGGCGTATAGAAAGCTCTCGGCGCACCCAATCCATTTATTCTTAATGCATTGTTGTGTCCGTTCTCCATGCTCCACTCTTTGTGGTCGATTATTCCGGGCGGAATCTCCTGCAAGTTAAAATCGACCATCCGATAGCTTCCCACGAGCATGGCACATTGCTGCTTATAAAAAGTATCGATCAGGAGTTGCAGGACCTGATCGTCTATGTATAGATCGTCGCTGTCCAGTTGAACGGTAAATTTCCCGCAACAGTTTTGCATGATGGCGTGAGTCCAGCATCCGCCTATTCCTGTTTGTGGTTGATCGGGAATCAAATGAACGATTCGTTTGTCTTCCCGGGATAGATTGCGGATGATTTCTGTCGTTGAATCGGTAGAATGGTTATCAATGACGATTACATTGAAATCGAATGTCGTTTTTTGATTTAGGGCGGAACGAATAGCGTCCGCTATTGTTTTTTCCCTGTTTCGGACAGGAATGATAACGGATGCTTCGGTCGTGAATTTTTGTTCATTCAAATCGACAGCCTCGAATTCGGGAGGTAACCAGGCATTTATCGCTTTTAGATGTGTCGTACAAGCCTGTTCCATTTCGATTTGAACTTCCCGGTTTTGGGGATTCACGTAATCGAATTGTTTTTCTCCGGATAGCCTGAGATCTTCTTCCGTATCCGTGTATAAAAATTCAGGAATCCTGAAAATCATTCCCTCCCGCGATAGACGTAGCCGTAAATCATATAGGGCTGCGTACCGGTACGTTGTGCGAATCTTTTCGACCGCTTGCTTGAATTTCACGGTGTTAAATAAGATTAACGAACCGAAATCAAAATCGTTCCGTAGACTGCCGATTTGGTACTCTATGGTAGGATGAGGTAAAGATACTCCTTTTTTCAGAGAATAATGATCAGAATAGACCATTGTCGCTCCTGTCGTTTCCGCTACTTGTACCATACGTTCCAAGGCATAAGGCGCAAGCTTTATAGGGGCGTTCTTGAGATAGAACAGGCAAAAAGGAGTCCTTATTCGTTTAGCCAATTCCTTGAGGGTATTCGTTTGATAAATAGGTTCCCGTAATGGAATTATATTTTCAGTTTCTAATTGGGGCTGAAATTCTAATTTGTTTTGTAAGAATATATTATCACTCTTATCTACCAGAAAGCAAGTAAGTATGCGATTCATGAAAAAATGATTTTAGATGTTGCTCAAAGATATATTCTTTTTAGCATGAATTTGTTTCTTTTTATTAGTTTTTCTCCGGAATTATTTATCTTTGCTGGAATGTTATCACTATTCGGCATGTGGCGATTAATAGGATTGAGGTTAAAAATTTTGCTAATAATGGGGTTATCTGTCTTGCCCATGATGGTTATGGGCGAGAAGGATTCTTCTCACCCGATATTGATTATCAGTTCCTACAATCCGGAGACTCAGCAAACCTCGAATAATATTTCCGAATTTTTGGATGAATACACGACTAAAGGCGGAAAGTCCCAGGTGAGCATAGAAAATATGAACTGTAAAAGTTTTTCGGAAGTACTTGCCTGGAAGTCGCGCATGAAAGAGATTCTTTTGAAATATACGGGAATAAACCGTCCCTCTTTGATTGTGATTTTAGGACAGGAGGCTTGGTCCTCTTATCTCTCTTTAGATAGCGAGCTTACAAAAGATATCCCATTGGTTTGTGGTATGGTCAGCCGGAATGCTATTTTCTTGCCGGATTCCAATGTCGTCGATTTAAGTACGTGGAAACCGGAGAGTATAGACGTGCTTGAAGATGTAGACACAAGTGTACAAATGAGCGGTTTTGTATACGATTATGATGTTGTCGGGAATATCAAGTTAATACGGGATTTTTTTCCGGAGACGAAACATATCGCTTTTATTTCGGATAATAGTTACGGGGGAGTTTCCTTGCAGGCATACGTGAGGGAGGAAATGCAAAAGTTTCCCGATTTGGATCTGATTTTATTGGATGGTCGGGAGAATACGGTTTATCTCATGAATGAGAAGATTGAGAATTTGCCTGAAAATACGGTTATTCTTTTGGGAACGTGGCGTGTGGACATGAATGACGGCTATTTTATGAGGAATGCAACCTATTCCATGATGATGGCTAATCCCAAGGTTCCGGCTTTTTCCGTTACTTCTATCGCTATTGGTCACTGGGCTGTGGGGGGGTGCGTGCCTGAATACCGGACGGTCGGAAAAGATTTGGCTCAACAAGCTTTGGCGTGGGAAAGTCAAAAACAGGATACGACACTGAAGATGCAATTTATCCCGAATCAGTATGTTTTTGATTACAGAAAATTGCAGGAATATGATTTTTTGAACAAACCTCAGGTTGACCATGCTCGATTATTTAATAAGAAAATATCTTTTTTTGAAGAATACAGGTATCAGATAGTCGGCTTCGCTGTTACCTTCATTATTTTATTGCTTGGTTTTTTAATTTCTCTCTATTTTTATATTCGGACCAAACGATTGAAGGATGCGTTAGAGGATGCCCAGAAGGACAATACCCTTATATTGAATAATGTCAACGCGGGAATTAAGTTTATCAATCCTGATTTTACAGTGAAATGGCACAACGGAGTCGATTTTGAGACTCCGGAGTGTAATATTCAGTCTTCCACGGGAAAAGTCTGTTACGAAGTATTGAGAGGGTTGGATGAGCCTTGTACTTATTGTCCGGTTGTGACCGCTATGAAGGAGAGAAGGGCTACCGAGGTGATTGCCAAATATCCCTCCAATACGTATGTTTATATGTATGCTAATCCGGTTTTTGATGCGGAACAAGATTTGTTAGGCGTGGTTGTCCGACTCGAAGACGTGACCAAACAAAAACAGGTGGAGATGGAGTTGCGTTTGGCCAAGGAAAAAGCCGAAGAATCGGATCGCTTGAAATCGGCCTTCTTGGCCAATATGAGTCATGAGATCCGTACCCCGTTAAACGCTATTGTCGGTTTCTCCGAAGTATTGACGGCTGACGAATACGATGCGGAAGTCCGTAAAGAGTATGTTTCTATTATACAAAAGAATTCGGATTTGTTGTTGCGCCTGATCAATGATATTTTGGATATTTCCCGTTTGGAGACAGGACGATTGAAATTCAGTTACGAGTATTGTGAGGTGGTCGGTTTGTGTCGTAGTGTAATGGCGACTACGGGGCATGCGAAGCCTCCTCGAGTGGAGTATGTCTTTAAATCTCCCGTGGAGAGTTTCGAGTTGATGACGGATGTCCAGCGTTTGCAACAAATATTGATCAATCTCATGTCGAATGCCAATAAGTTTACCAAAGAGGGGAGCATTACGTTGGAAATCAGAATCGAGGAGGCGGAAGGCAGAATTTATTTTTCCGTATCGGATACGGGATGCGGAATTCCGGAGGATAAACAAAAGAAGGTGTTCGAACGTTTCGAGAAACTGAATGAATATGCTCAAGGAACAGGTTTGGGATTGGCTATATCCAAGATAACGATTACTATGATGGGAGGAGATATCTGGGTGGATAAAGATTACAGGGAGGGAGCCCGTTTCGTATTCTGGCATCCGTTAAACGTTCAACCTACGAATGAAGGCGAACAAATGAAATGATGCCGAGATTAAAAGATTAAGTGATTTCGGATTTTAAATTTAAAGACGGCAAGATCAGAATTGAATCAAGTTAATTTACAATATACAATCTAAAATTTACCATTAGGACTGATTTCGTAATCGGGGCATTCAGTAGTTTAGAAATGCTACGGAGGTTACAAAAATAAATTAATCCTGTCATTTTATCGTTTATCGTGTTTCTATTCATGTGGGAAAGATATTTTTTCTCTCGATAATACTATGTTGGAATATGTATTGATTATATAGTATATTTTTGAATTGGTTTATTATATTTACATGTAATATAAATATAATAAAACCGATATCAAATGAAAAAAGTATTTTTTGTGTTTTCGATTTCACTTATTCTGCTATTGGTAATGAATTCGTGCTATCGAGCGGAAAGTTCTTTAGAGACCGACAACCTTAATGAAAAGAAAGACAGTAATGTTCAATATTTGGAAGACTTCTTTGCAATAGAACAAGATACTTATAAAGCATTGATTAAAGATCCACTCTTCGAAGAGTTATGCCAGAAGTATGAACATGTTAGAAGTGAATTGTCTCGAAATACGACTAATGATATTAGTAAAAAAATATTGCATTTAAACGACATTTTTCCTGACATTGATTCTTTAGTCAACAAGTATGAATGTTATAACCTGTTTAGTTATATCTTATTTCATACGAGTAATACTCCTCAAGCAAAAATTTCTCATGATTGGGGAGCATGTTATTATAATATGGATATTTATGGATCATGGGTTTGCGATACGCGTCAAATGTGGAGAGATGCCTGGTATATTTGTTCGGAGAACGAGTGTGCTGCAAATCAATATTTGGACTCCAGATTAGACCTGAGAGAATATCGAGAGGCATTAAGTTACTACTTAAGTCATGCTAATCCTCGATTTAATTATGCCCGTATTTATTGTCTTTTTAAAGGCGAAACTACTTTTGCGGGAGACTATTCCTATGCTATAGATGCAGATCTGAGGATTGTTGTAAGTGACATACGATCGTTAGGATATGGAGGTAATATTTGTCAGTGCATAGGAGAATTGAAAGAATCGTTTATTGACTTTTATTGTTCTCGCGCGTGGACCAAATGTACAACCGATTACCTTGTTCCCCCGACGTATAATGTAGAAACTGCCGGAGGTATAAGTAATGCTCCTAAGATAGATGTTGAGAATTTAAAGGACAACGATTATATTGATTGTATTTACGCGAAAGTCAATAGCAAGAGTCTGGTATTCAAAAGACTTGTCGAGGACTTTATGAAAGAAAATTCAATAGCCCATTTGAAATGGGAGTTGGCTGATCTTTCACAAAATGTAAACGGTGAATTGATTTCTAAAATGAACAATTATTGGTTTACGATTCAACTTAACGAGTCGAACCTGATGTACAAGCCTCCTTTAATAGTTGCGAAGACGATCATCCACGAGGCCATTCATGCTAAAATATATGCTCAATTGTTAACGTTGAGATCTCACCATCCAAGCACTTTGGTAGATAATGATTTTCAAACCTTGAGCGAAGCTCTGGATGACCAAAGTTTTCCGACCTTGTTTTACTTTTATAAAAAATATTGCTATAATGCACCGGCTCATCACCAATACATGTCGGAATATTATGTTTATATCATTGCCCGGGCCTTACAAGAAATAGAACCCGGTACGGAAATTTTTACCTGTATTGCCATTGCTTGGGAAGGATTAAAATACGTCGACGAATTAAAAGACAACAAATGGATCCGGGTAGAGTCCGAAGGGTGGAAAAAAAATTCGCAAGGACAAAGAGACTCCCTTAATACGTTATACCTGAATTATCTGAGAAACACGGAAATAATATGTACTCCATAATGCGATTTATATGAAAAGGTTTGTGTTTATTATTATCATACTTTCTATTTTCACGGGAGTAAATGCCCAGACTGTAAAACGAGGATACGATCAAGGGTGGAAGATCGAGTTAAGTAAAGAGGTTCGAGAATCAGGAGATCCTTTTTATCAACGCGGAGATACCTTGTACCTGTTGTTTGATTCAACCGATACCTTGCAATTCAGGTATAAAACGGACGTACACTGGTTTTTACGTTCTTTGACAGAGGAGGAGAAAAAAGGTTTGAATAGTGGTGAAAATACGATTCTTTTAGTGGTCAGAACACGCTTCTCTTCCAGAAATAAAAAAAGAATAACCCTGTCTTCTCGAGATCTTCAAGGGAAGATACTCACGTCCCGACGAGAGTTGATGGATTTTTATGAACGAGAATTCCCGCGCTGTCTTGCCAGATATCGGAAAACACAAAAAAGTCGGTATCTTATTGCTCCCGGTGCCTGGAACTTACGTATTTACTTCAGACAAGTATACATGATCATTCCTTTGGAGAAGGATAAGTATCTGATGTATGAAGTTTCCTCGTGATGTAATGGTATTAGGAGATGAATTATGAATATGTATAAATGAATGCGTTAATATGTTTCGTAATTGAATAATTAAAAGATTTACGGTTTCGGATTTCAGACTGATGGTTTAAGACGGCAAGATCAGAATTGAATCAAATTAATTTGCAATCTAAAATTTACCATTAGGACTGATTTTGCAATCGGGTAAGTTTTTGATTTCGAGTTAAGGAATAGCGGTTGAGGGATTAGGGGGGAAGGGTTGGGTACGGAATGAGAATATATAAAAAACCCGAACTTGCAAGTTCGGGTTTTTTGAATGGGTTATTCGGAATAAAATCGTATTTGTTGTTGGATGGCTCTTGTACATGCAGGACAGAAAGCTTCTCTCTTGAGAGAGTTCATCAGGCAATCGGGCCAAGGTCTGTAAACACCTTTGGAAACGTAGCCGCCTCCCTCGTAGACCCCTAATTTAGTCGGATTTTCAGGGTCGACAGGCGTGGGGATAGGGGTATCTTTATCCATTAAGTTTTTCCATTTTTTTCCGAAATCGGTCAGCGTCGTCAAATTCGGTTCCCAAGGTTCTATTTTGGGAGGATAAAGATCGTTGTATTCGGCACCGCCCACGTATTCGTCTCCTAATCCGGCAAAAAGATGCCCGAATTCGTGTACGTATACTTTGGCCGAGTGTAAATTACCGGATATGCTTACACCGTAATGATTGTAGATGGCTCCTCCTCCGTATTTTTGCGTGTTCACGATGATGTAAATGTAGTCGTACGGAACGTTTGCGGCTAAATCTTTTACACTTTTAAAATCGTAGGTCATGATATAACGTTCCGAATCGAAGGTGTAGAAAGAGGAGTTCAGGATCGTATTTTTCCATATGTACTCACCCGGAATATCAACTCCGGATTCCTTCGAGGGAGCCAGAACGGCGCGTACGTTGAATTTATTTTTATTCTCTTTGTAAGGCGAAAAGCTGAAAAGTCCTTCTACGAATTGATGACAATCGGCTTTGAATTGCTCCATTTCGTCTGCCGAATAACCTTCCGGGAGCAAAACGATATCCACCCGTTTGGCAGGGTTACCCGTGTACATTACGTCATAAGCGGGGTATTCCAAGCGACGGTCTTTGCTAATGAAATAACTGTTCACGTCTACCGTGTATTCGAATTTCTTCACGAAAACGCCTTTTTTATTCCGGGCTGTAATCTCTATACGTACATTCTCTTTCGGAAAGGGCATGGTTACGGCCTCCGGGCAACTACGGCGAGTTGTCAGGGCTTCGTCTGTCATTCTCCATTCTCCGAAAAGACTGCAATACCCCCTGGAGTAGATTAATTTATTGGTTTTAAGGTCATAGACGTTCAGGTAATAATTACCGTATAGGGTAGTATCGATTAAATTGGTTTTGGAACCGCCCCAATAGGGCTCTTCCCGTAATCCCTCGAAGAAGATTTCATCCTGTTTGTTGTCTCCGCAATGGGAGTAATCCAGCCGGAGTGTTTTGTTATAGAAATAGGTGTCGAATTGTGCAAAACTATTTCCTGCCGAAAACAGGAGGATAGATAGAAATAATAGTCGCATTCTTTTTTTCATAAATTAAAAATTATTGTTTTACTCTTTGTAATATACTCGTTTCACCCGAGAAGATACTCCAGTCAGAATCTCGTACGGTATGGTGCCGAGTTTATCGGCTATTTCCGTTACGGGAATATGTTTCCCGAATATTTCCACTTCCTCGCCCACGAGGGCATCCGTATCGGTAACATCTATCATGCATGTATCCATACAGATATTTCCGATGATCGGAGCTTTTTTCCCTTTCACGTATACTTCACCGACCCGGTTGCTCAGATGACGATTCAATCCGTCTGCATATCCCACGGGGATAACGGCAATTCGCGAAGAACGGTCGGTATAACTTTTACGTCCGTAGCCGATCGATTGACCCGCTGGAACTTCCCGAATGGAAGAGATATGCGTTTTAAATGTACTGACAGGCCTGAGGAGGGCATGATCGGAGCTGATGCCGTGTAAACCTATTCCCAATCTGACCATGTCGAAATGATATTGCGGGAAACGCTCGATGCCGGCAGAGTTTAAAATATGTCGCCAGATTTTATAATTGAAACGCCTCTGGATTGTGGTTGTCATATTTTCGAAGAGATGAATTTGGTTTAAGGTAAATTCATCGTGTATACTTTCGTCGCTTCCGGCTAAATGGGAGAATAGAGAACGGATATATACGGTCCGGGGACGGTTGAAAAAACGGAGTAATTCCGGTAGATCTTTTTCGTCAAATCCGGAACGGTTCATTCCCGTGTTGAGTTTTACGTGTACCGGAAAATGTTTTATTCCGTGTTTACCGAGGGCTTTTTCAAAATCTTCCAAAATATCGAGAGCGTAAATCTCCGGTTCTAATCCGAACGTGATCATATTGTCGAATGCTTCCCGTTCCGGGTTCATTACGGCAATAGGGAGAGTGATACCTGCGGCTCGTAATTCTATTCCTTCATCCGCGAAAGCTACCATAAGGTAATCTACCCGGTGATATTGAAGGAGTGACGCGATCTCTTTGGACCCGCTGCCGTATGAGAACGCTTTTACCATAACCGCTAATTTGGCAGACGCGAGAGAGCGGAAATAGTTCAGGTTATGGACCATCGCATCCAGGTCGACTTCCAGGATGGTGCCGTGCGACTGTTTTTGCAGGAAACCGGCAATGAATTCGAATTGAAAGCGCCGGGCTCCTTTGATCAATATGACTTGATTTTTAAAATTGTTCCGATTCTCCTGCTTTAAGAACTGCTCGGTATTTTCATAAAATCGGGAGTTGGCAACGGTAAAGTAGTGCTGATACTCTCTTAATTCCTTCCCGATGCCGATGAAGCAGGCTATTTTTGCTTGCTGTAACAGCATGGCAATACTCTTGTACAGCGTCTGTTTGTCTTCGCTTATATCCATAAAGTCGGATAGGATGACCACCCTCTCTTTGTGGGGATCCTGTATGGATAGACTATTCAGGGCCAATTGAAAGGAGGCAGGATCGGAATTGTAGTAATCGTTGATCAGGATGCAGTTGTTGATACCCTCTTTTATTTCCATACGCATGGCTATAGAGGAGAGATTTTTTACGAGCCGGGTGATGGAGCTTGGTTGTATGCCTTTGAGTAATAGTATACAAACGGCATTCATCGTATTTTCGAAAGAAGCGGCGTCCGGAAACGGTATCGTGAGTGAGAACGAGATGTCTCCGTGTGTGATTTTTACTTGGCGACTATGTTCGTCGATATCCAATGTTTCGGTTTTTACGATTGCCTCCGGGCTCTCTCCCCAAAGAAAGAGCCGTACTCGATCCGGGAGTTGTTTTTTTATGAATTTCAATACTTCTCCGGCTTGCCCGATGAGAGTTTTGCAGGAGGTAAATAACTTGGCTTTTTCGGTTAGCTTTTCCTCTGTCGAGGTGAAATTTTCATCATGGGCCTCCCCGATATGAGTGAATATGCCGATATCCGGGCGGATCATCTGTTCCAAGCGTTGCATCTCTCCTTTTTGAGAAATTCCTGCTTCGATAACAGCGATCTCGGTCTCCTCTTCTATACCTAACAAAGAGAGCGGTACGCCCACCTGTGAATTATAGCTTCGAGGGCTGCGATAAACCCGGTAGTTTTCCATTAAAAGTTGAGAAAGCCATTCTTTTACAATGGTTTTACCATTACTACCCGTAATTCCGATTATTTCGGCTTTCGATTGTTGACGATAGTAGGCGGCTAATTGTTGCAGTGCGGATAACACATGGTTTACCCGTATAAAATTGGCTTCGGTCAATCGGTCGAATTCGGACCTGTATTCATGGATGACGAAAGCCCGTACCCCGTTTTCGTACAAAGGAAGAATATAATCATGTGCATCGTGATTTTGTCCTTTTAGAGCGAAAAAAAGGGTTCGGTCGGCATAAATGACAGAACGACTGTCAATACCGTATTCACTTATTTTTACGGGACATCCCTTTTTCAGGTCTCCGCGGATGACATGGGCGATTTCTTCGATTGAGTACATCATACGGCCATAATTAATATCTTTGATTCGCAAAAGTATAAATTAATCGGATATCTTTCCGTCGGGAACGTTATAAATAATTATATGCCGTTATCCTTTTCCGTTTGTCACAGGAGGGGGGCAAACAGACGGGCAAGAGACTCTTTTATCTTGTCTTTCTTGGGTCTGAATTTCCATTGTTGTATGCTGATCTCGCCGCTACCTTTCAAGTCGTTCATAAAATCCGTAGCCAACTTGCGGCTAACGTTCCGGTCGTAGATAATCATGTTCAATTCGAAATTCTGTTCAAAGCTGCGAATATCCATGTTGGCGGTTCCTACACTCGAAACGAGTCCGTCTACGATAATTAATTTGCTGTGATTGAATCCTTTGCGATACCTGAATACCCGTACGCCTGCCTCTAATAACTCTTCGACGTAGGAGCGAGTACACCAATAGGTAAGCAGGGAGTCTGATTTATAAGGAATCATGATACGTACGTCCACGCCGCTCATCGCTGCTGTTTTTAATGAATTGATGGTCGTTTCTCCCGGCATGAAGTAAGGCGTAGAGATAAACACGTATTTCTTCGCCATATTTATCAACGTGAAATAGGCTTGTTGAATAGACGTCCAGTCACTATCGGGACCGGAGGAGACCGCTTGCATGATGACACTTCCTTCTGTTCCTTTGTTCGGAAGATAGGCCTCTTTATTGAGTAAAAGTTCTTGCCGGACAAAATACCAGTCAATAAGAAATACGACCTGGAGTGAAGTCACCGCTTCACCTCGGACCTTCAGGTGCGTGTCGCGCCATATTCCGATGCCGGGCAGACCGTGTAAATACCGGTCGGCAAAATTCAGCCCTCCTAAAAAGCCGACCTCCCCGTCCACGACAACAATCTTTCTATGGTTTCGATAGTTTACCTTATTCGTAAACAGGGGAAACCTTACGGGGAGGAAAGGGTAGATCTGAATGCCGGCGGCCTGCATTTCACGGATGTAACTTTTAGGCAGTTTCCAGGAACCGACGTCGTCGTATATGACTCTCACTTCCACTCCTTCCGTCGCTTTTTTGATCAAAACGTTTTTTAGCCGTTCGCCTAATTCCCCTTTTTCAATGATATAGTACTCCAAATGGATGTATTTTTTGGCTTTGGAAATAGCCAAGAAGATGGCTTTAAAGGTTTCTTCCCCGTTATTTAATATATCTACCGTATTATTGCGAGAAAGCAGGGCCTTACTATTGTTCAGCAATAGTGTCATGAGTCGTTGTACGGTTTCCATGTCTTCCCTTTTCAACAGTTCGGTCTTTTTTATACGTTGTTTTTGATCTTCACTCATGTATTGGAGCCACTTGAAGTCTCCCAACCCTTTCATGGAGAACATTTTAATCCTACGGTAATTCATACCGAAATAGATGTAGAACAGCAGTCCGATACCCGGAATCAGACTGAGGACGAGCATCCATGCCAAAGTCCTGACGGGACTCCTGTTTTCCATGATGATGGTATACATTACGCCAATAACGGTAATGACATATAAAGTAATGATAATATAAAATATGATCGTCGTCCACGCCATGCTGCTACTCCTTGCCTTTTCAATTTTGTTGTTTCATGAATCTTTTTCTCTTTCTGTATATTTTCTGATTTTCAAATTTTCTCCCGTTCAATTTTGTTATCTTTGTCTTATGAATACAATCTTCGATTTACAACAGTACGCAATGCAAGTATTAAAGGATACTTACGACGAACGGGAAATCCGTTCTCTTTGTTCTCTTATTTTTCAATATACTTTGCATTATACAAATATAGAAATCCATCTGAAAAAACACGAACAATTGGATAAAAGCTTTATCAATAAATTTTTACAAATACTGGAAGAGCTGAAAACGGACCGACCGATTCAATATATTTTGGGTGAAACAGAGTTTATGGGGTTGTGTTTTAAATTAAATGAAAATACGTTAATTCCTCGTCCTGAAACAGAGGAAGTGGTTATGCGGGTGGTCAATTCCGGAATTTGTATGCCTATCCGGCTTTTGGATATCGGGACGGGAAGCGGGTGCATTGCGATCGCTTTGGCGAAGCAGATGGAGGGGTTGGAAGCGGAAGGTGTCGATATCTCTATGGAGGCTGTCCGGCAGGCAAAAGAGAATGCTCGGATAAACGGGGTAACAGTGGATTTTTATGTACGGGATATATTGCGTTGGAGAGAAGAGAAATGGCCTGTTTATGATGTGATCGTGAGCAATCCCCCCTATGTCCGCTTTTCGGAACGGCAATTTATGCATAATCGCGTATTGAATTATGAGCCGGAACAGGCTCTTTTTGTATCGGATGAAGATCCCTTGGTATTTTACCGTACGATTGCCGATTTTGCTATGTCTCATTTGAGATCGGGAGGGTCTCTCTTTTTCGAGATAAATGAAGCATTGGGAAATGAGATGATAAATTTATTGTCGGGAATGGCATACGAGGAGATAAAGATAGAACAGGATATACACGGTAAAGATAGAATCCTTTGGGCTAAAAAAAGGTAACTTAAATTCAGAAAATGACAGAATCGGTTTATATTGAGGACGATGGATGTGAAAAAGGCTTTGCATATAATTGCGGCTCAATGCAGCAAGAAAGAGTATTGTAGTTTCGATGTTATCGTGAAATTGCAACGTTGGGAATTGACGGGAACGGATATCGCGGAAGTTATGGCTTTTTTGGTGAAAAATCATTTTGTAGATGACGAACGTTATGCCCGGGCTTACGCGATGGATAAATTTCGGTTTAACCGTTGGGGAAAACAGAAGATAGAACGGATGCTTCGGCAAAAGCAGATAGCGGAACATATCGTTGCCGGGGCTTTGAAGGTTTTACCCGAAGAGGCTTATGATGAAGTGTGTATCTCTTTGCTGAAACAAAAGGCCCGAAGCTTGAAAGAAGACGATCCCTGCAAACGTAAAGCCAAGCTTTTCCGTTATGCCCTCGGTCGAGGGTTCTGTTACGAAGTCGTGTCCCGTTGTATCAAGCAGCTTTGATTTAAATTTTATTTCATATTTTCCCGGCCGGGAAAACACAGGGATGGAAATCTTTGGGAGTATACGATTGTCCCGTCGGGGAGAGTCGTGCGTTGGATGACCGGATGAAAATGATAATCCGAGTACGTGGGGTGAGTCTATTGCGGCTGATGCCGTAAAAATGAGTGAGGGTAGAATAGACGATCTGCCTGTTGAAAGAGTGATTTCAACTTATGTACATCGGTTTAATTCAGGGGGAAAATACTCATCCTAAATTACTGACTTTTTCCAAGGCTTCCATATCGGTGATCTTAATTTGTTTGCCGTTCAGCTCCACGATTCCTTCCGAGGCAAAATTCGATAACGTGCGAATAGCGTTGGAAGTGGTCATGTTGGAGAGGTTGGCGATATCTTCCCGGGAAAGGCAAACTTTTAACGTTTGACAGTCATCCTCGCATCCGTAAGTCTCTTTCAATACCAGTAGGGATTCGGCCAATCGCCCCCGGATATGTTTTTGCGTCAGGGTAACGGTCCGGCGGTTGGAAAAACCGAGATCGGTAGCTAAAGCGCGGATGA
Organism: Gabonibacter chumensis; assembly: GCF_024741215.1. NCBI lineage: Bacteria > Pseudomonadati > Bacteroidota > Bacteroidia > Bacteroidales > Porphyromonadaceae > Gabonibacter > Gabonibacter chumensis. The sequence goes on from NZ_JANSKB010000001.1 coordinate 1,282,926, forward strand.
CGTTCATGGCTACATCAGAGTTACTTCGGACGATGCCGAAAATCAATTCGGTTTTCATGATACACACGATGGAATCTTCTATGGCCTCGGCGGAGGCTATATGGTTTTCTTCGGCAAAAAAGGCGCGGTAGCCGATGAAACCGACGGGCTTGGCCATACGTACGATCTGATCCCTCCCCGAAACACCTTTTTTGATGATTTTGGCTTTTCCGGTGATCAAACAAATCAGACCGAAAGGTTTATTACCTTCCTCGTATATCAGATCTCCTTTTTTATAACTTTTGCAGATACTGGTTTGCCGGATAATGCTCTTGCTGCTTTCATCCAAATCGGCAAAGAGAGAATTGGGGCTATCGATACAAATATTACAATATTTCTCGTGTAATTCCTTGTCTTTAATTGTTCTCATAAGTTTGGTCGGTTATTTACGATAGTTTGGCTGTGAGAGGCATACGGCGTCCGTTTCCGAAAGCTTTTTTACTGACTTTTAAAATGGGAGGACATTGTGCCCTTTTGTAATCGTTCCGGTTTACCATCATGATTGTTTTTTCTACGATCTCCGGGGCAAATCCTTGAGCAATGATCTCCTGTTCGGACAGGTTCTCTTCTATGTATAACTTTAATACGGCATCCAATACGGGATAGTCGGGGAGAGAATCCTGATCTTTTTGCCCGGGGCGGAGTTCTGCCGAAGGCGGTTTTAATAGGGTGTTTTCCGGAATAATTTCCCGTTCCCGATTGATGAACCGGGCTAATTGGAATACTTCCGTCTTGTATACGTCTCCCAGCACGGATAAAGATCCGCATAAATCTCCGTATAGTGTTCCGTAGCCTACTGCCGCTTCGCTTTTGTTGGATGTGTTCAATAAGATGTTCCCGAATTTATTCGACATGGCCATGACCAGGGAGCCTCTGACACGTGCCTGAAGGTTTTCTTCCGCCACGTTGAAGGGTAAATCCCGGAACACGGGCTTTAAAGTGTTTAAAAAGGAGTCGTATATCTCTTTTATGGGTAAAGTCTCGTGAGGTATATGCAAATTTTTCGCCAAGTCAATGGCGTCTTTCACGGAATGATCCGTGGAGTAGTGGGAAGGCATTAATATTCCCCTTACATTTTCACTCCCGATAGCTTCTGCGGCCAAGGCGGCAACGACAGCGGAATCGATACCGCCGGAGAGACCTAAGATGGCTTTGGTGAAATTATTCTTTTTGAAATAATCTTTTATTCCTAAGATTAAAGCATCGTGTATCAATTGTATTTTTTCCGGTAATTTCTCTTGGAGAGGCTTACTCTTGGCCAGTTGAAAAGTATCGATCAGCAGAAAATCCTCTTCGAAAGCGTTTAATCGGTGTGTTAGGACGCCCTGTGCGTTAAATACCAACGTATTGCCGTCAAAGATAAGGGAAGTGTTCGCGCCGACGTGGTTTAAAGAGATGACAGGGGCCTTTTGTTTTTTGGCCATGGAGGCAAATACCTCTTTCCGGTAGGCGCAACTTTCGGTCGTGAAAGGTGTCGCACCGACGTGGATGATGAGCGAGTCCGTCATTTGGATACTTTCTGTCTCGTATTCGTCAAAAATAACCCGGATATTCTGATCTTTATAACGGATGGTTGTGTTTTCTTCCCCCGCGATGAAATAGCGACTCTCGTCGAATACGTCGTAATCGCTAAGGATGGTTTTGTTGGCCCCTCCCCGAACTTCCTTATTGTACATGAAAAAGATAGCGTTGTACAGAATACCGTCTTCTATATCGAGGTTGGGGCACCCTACTAAAGCGGCTATGGAATCGCAGGTCTCGGCAATTTTCTCGATACTGATCCGGCAAGCGTTTACAAAATACTCTTTTTCGAACAGATCCTGAGGATAAGCCCCGCATACGGCGTGTTCCGGGAATACAACAAGATCTGCTTTCATCGACTTCGCTTTTTTGATAGCCTTTATTATAAGCTCCTGATTTTTCTGTATATCACCGATGTGGTAATCGATCTGGGGTATTGCTATTTTCATAATTCCTGCATGGCGCTGCCGGGCAGCACGACCTGTTTTAAGTTTATAAAATCAATCTTTTCCGTTATGAGGATTAAGATTTTTAGCTATCTCTTATTATACCTGTCACAGGTAATTTTTTTTGTTTATAACAGATGAATTTTGTTTTCCTGAGGCAAATTTACGAATTTTGGGCTGAAATAACGATAGAAATTTATATAAGTTTATGATGATAGAAAAAAAAGAGATCCGAAAACGGATCAAAGAGATAAAGAGTCGTTACGCGTTGGATGAGAAGAAGAAGATGTCCCGTTCTATTTGGGAACAGTTGGAGAAAGACCCTTCATTTGGACGAGCCGAGGTCGTCTTGTTGTATTGGTCTATGGATGATGAGGTATATACGCACGATTTTATTTGTAAATGGGCGGATAAGAAGGTTGTTTTGTTGCCTTGCGTGAAGGGGGATATTTTGGAATTGCGAATGTTTAAAGGGGTGGATTCTCTTGCTCCCGGGGAAAGTTTCGGAATATTGGAGCCACAAGGTGAGTTATATACGGATTACTCTTCCATCGATCTGATCGTTGTGCCCGGGGTGGCCTTTGATGCACAAGGGAATCGGTTGGGCCGCGGCCGCGGATACTACGATCGAATACTGAAGGAGACACGGGTAGCTAAAAAAATAGGGGTATGCTTCAATTTCCAATTTCTGAGGCGTGTTCCGGTAGATGAATTGGATGTGAGAATGGATAAAGTAATCCATGAGACATAAAAAAACCGTCCTTAAAGACGGTTTTTGAATCTTTTTTATGATGATTAAGCTTCTTTCGGAGCTCCAACAGGGCATACTCCTGCACATGCTCCACAAGAGATACACTCGTCAGCATTGATTTGATAGTGATCATCACCCATAGAGATTGCTCCAACAGGGCACTCTGATTCACATGCTCCACAAGAAATACAATCATCAGATATTACGTAAGCCATTTCTATAAATTTTTTTGTTAATAATGCCGCAAAATTAGAATCTATAATTGAAACAAAAAATTTTTTGCTTATAAAAAGACCGAAATCATTGAATTTAGATTTGTTCTATTCTTTATTTTGGGGTTTTTGCAAAGATTCTACATTCACATGATCTCGGATAGATGAAGTCGTAATGAATTTATAACGTGATGATTAGAAGTATAAATATAAACAGGATTCGGCTATTCGGCTCTTTCGGGAAATTCTTTCGCCTGATGATGGCGGAAACACACTCGATACGATAAAATGCGCTTTGAGCGAGATCAGACAATCCGAGTTATGATTATGCATTATATATTTTCGGTATAAGGGAAAAAGGATTTGTATTTTGTCATTATTTCTTTAACTTTGCGGCAAAATTTTGAGAACGGGGGTTTATAAAATCGTGCAATGGGAATACGGATATGGTCTATAACCCCGGGGCTTTAATTCGCATTTGAGTAGCACATATGAATAAAGATTATGCAAGTATTTGAATTAAAAGGAGACGTAAGAAGTGATTTAGGGAAAAAGGCGACAAAAGCTTTGAGAGCCGAAGAAAAAGTTCCATGTGTACTTTACGGTGGGGAGGCTAACGTACATTTTGCCGTTGCGGAACGTGATTTAAGAAAGTTATTGTATACTCCTAACGTATACCTTGTAAAATTGACGCTTGATGGAAAGTCTTACGATGCAGTAATGAGAGAGATTCAATTCCATCCTGTAACCGATCGGGTATTGCATATTGACTTCTATCAAACGGCTGATGATAAACCGGTAGTAATTGAAGTTCCGGTGAGAACGGAAGGTTTTGCCGAGGGTGTGCAGGCCGGAGGTAAATTGGTTTTGGTAAGTCGTAAGTTGAAAGTAAAATCTCTTCCGAAAGATATGCCTGACGAGCTCGTTTTGAATGTAGAGAAGTTGGGTGTAGGTAAATCCATTAAAGTGAAGGATTTGGATTTTCCGCATATTGAAATCGTGAATGCGAAGAGCGTGGTTGTCGCTCAGGTTAAATTAACAAGAGCCGCAAGAGCCGCACAATCTGAAGCTAAATAAGTTGTAAGAAGACAAGATGAAATATCTTATCGTGGGATTGGGAAACATAGGTCCCGAGTACCAGAATACACGACATAATATAGGATTTAAAGTATTGGACGCTTTTGCTAAGGCGTCCAATGCTGTTTTTGAAGATAAGCGTTACGGGGCCGTAGCCACGGTAAAGGTAAAGGGGAGAACTTTGATTTTACTGAAGCCGAATACTTATATGAACCTGAGTGGAAAAGCCGTGGCTTATTGGTTGCAGAAAGAGAGAATCGAATTGTCGGATGTGCTCGTTATCGTGGATGATCTGGCTTTGCCCTTTGGTACGATTCGATTGAGGGGGCAGGGAAGCGATGGAGGTCATAACGGTTTAAAAAGTATTAACGAATTATTGGGTACGCAGGCGTATGCCCGTTTGCGCTTCGGAATAGGTAACGATTTTGCTCGCGGAGGGCAAATTGATTACGTGTTAGGGCATTGGACCCCCGAGCAGGAAGAGAAGATGCCCCGGATGCTGGAACATTGCGAGGAGATCATTAAAAATTTCATTTTCGTGGGGCTTGGGAAAACGATGAGTCAGTTTAATAATTGTAAATTCTGAAATCGGGTGATTAAAGGATTCTAAGATTGAGAGATTGGAGGATTATGTGATTAGGAGATTTAGGGATTAGGGGGATATAATGATTGAGAGATTACGTGATTACATGATTAGAAAAATTGACGATTGTAGGATTAAAATTGAATCACGAAATCACAGAATTCTTCTGATTTGCAATGAACGATTCTGTGATTGGAGAGAGTCACGATTTCCGATTTTAGAGAGTTCGAGCAGAGTTTGGATCAAAAGTTATCGGGTATGGACGAGAAGGTAAGGATAGATAAATGGCTTTGGGCCGTACGAATTTTTAAAACTCGTTCGCAGGCAGCCGAGGCATGTGGAAAGGGACATGTTTCAATCGGGGAGGTGCACGTGAAGGCTTCTCGGGAAGTGAAGGTCGGAGAGGTCGTGAGAGTAAGAATTCCTCCGATAGAGAGGGAGTATGTCGTTAAACAGGTTACGGATAAACGTATGTCTGCCCAATTGGCTGTCGGTTTTGTAGAAGAGATTACGCCTCAGGAGAGGTTGGATATATTGGAAGGGACACATATGATGTTTGAGCATCGGGATCGGGGTACGGGACGTCCGACCAAACGGGACCGGCGTTTAATAGATAAATTGAAAGGTGACGTTTAAAATTTGATTTATGTTGATTGCACGCGAAAAGAGAAAAAGTAACATAGCGGAGTATATCCTTTACATGTGGCAGCTGGAGGATATGTTGAGGGCATTGCATTTGGATATGACTTTGGTGGATCAACATATCGTTAGTGGTTTTCAAGTAGATGAATCGACTCGTAAAGAGATGTTGGACTGGTATGATAATTTGGTCGAGATGATGAAGAAGGAAGAGGTGACCCGGGAAGGGCATTTGCAAGTCATTAAAAATATGGTAAGTGAGTTGACAGAGATGCATTATCATCTTTTACATCAAACTCATGATGTCCGTTACCGGCATATTTTTATGGCAGCAGCAAATAATTTATTGGATTATCGCCGTAAATCCGATTTATCCGAGGAGGTTTCCGACGTGGAATTGGCTCTGCATGCTCTTTATGGAAATTTGCTGCTTAAATTGCAAAAGAAAGAGATCCACGCTCAAACGACGGCGGCGATGGAGTCTTTCAGTCGTATGCTGGCCTATTTGTCTGCCGCATATAAATGTTTGGAAGAAGAGAGCGAGTGAGAATGACAGATAATTAAATAATATTTCTAACTTTGAAATCGGGCAGATCCGTCAGTCGGCAGAGTATGGATGGTGGGAAGACGGAGAATAAAGGTTTATCAATTCTAAATTATTTGTTATGAAAAAAGCGGTGTTTATAGCTATTCTGATCTTTGTAGGCATAACGTGTTGGGCGGAGAATCGTTCCAAAACATTTAAAAAGAACTTTCCTGCCTCAGCCGTGAAAGAATTGAGAGTATGGAATCGTTTCGGGAACATCGATGTTCGTCAGGAAGGTGACGAATTCGAGATCGAAGCCGTTATTGCAATGGAAGGGAAGTCGGGGGCAAAGTTAGATGAATTATTGAAATATATATACATACAGGTGCAGGAAGAGGGGGAAGTTTTGGATGTTAAGACCGTTTTTGGAAAAGATATGAGTATGTTACAAAGGATATCGTCGGTAATTGTAAATGTGGATTACCACCTTAAGGTGCCGGTAGGGAAGAATGTTAAATTAGAGGTGGAAGATGGTAATATCCTTTTGGGAGATTTTGCCGGAAATTTAAGCGTAGGAAGTGTTTCTGGAAATTTTAAGGCTCATTCTGTAAAGGAGGGGACTTTTATGGTTAATTTCTCTAAAGGAGATTTCGAAGTTGAGGAGTTGACGCGGCTGAAAGGAGAGTTCAAATCAGCTAAGGTAAAAATCGGAGGGGGAAAAGATGTAAAATTAAATTGTACTTCGACGGCATTGCAACTGATGGAAGCCGATCGTTTGAACTTGAAAACCTCGGGAGGGACCTGCTTTTTGGGAATGATCGATTGTTTAACGGCAGAATCTTTTTACACCAAATACGAGGTTCAAGATATCGGAGATTCTTTGCAGATGAAAACCCGATGGGGGGAAGTTAATATTCGGAATATTCATTTCTCTTTTGCCGCCGTAGAGATCAAAAGTTATTCGACGAAGTTGGGGTTGACGTTTGGTGAAGGTGCAGCTTATGATTTAAGTTTGAAATATAATCGGGGAGTAAAAGTTGATTTACCCAAATCCTTTCAATTGAAAACACAACCTATGACCGAAAAAAATATGATTTGGAGAAAAGGAGCGGTCGGGGATAAAAAATACGATAGTAAGGTGGTTCTGGAGTTGTCGGGAGGAAATCTATTTATACAGTAATGAGGATTCGTGTGCAGGCAAATGAAGGAGTGAAGATGTATCAGACACATATTTTTGAGAATGGATTGAGGCTTATTCATTATGAAATTCCGAATAAAGCGGCTTATTGCGGGTTGATCATAAATGCCGGAAGTCGTGACGAGCGAGAAGAGGAGTTGGGAGTAGCTCATTTTATAGAACATGTTATTTTTAAAGGAACGGAAAAGCGGAAGGCTTATCATATTTTGAGTCGTTTAGAGGATGTAGGCGGTGAATTGAATGCTTATACCACGAAAGAGGACACCTGTATTTATGCCACTTTTATGCCGAAAGATTACGAGCGGACGTTGGAATTGTTTGCGGATATTGTTTTCCATTCCGTGTTTCCTGAAAAGGAGCTTGAGAAGGAGAAAGATGTCGTGTTGGATGAAATTAATTCCTATAAGGATAGTCCCGGGGAGTTGATTTTTGATGATTTCGAGGAATTGATCTATAAAGGGTATCCTATCGGTAGAAATATTTTGGGTGATGAGGCTGCCGTGCTGCGTATTGATCGGAAAATGATCCTTGATTTCGTGAAGCGAAATTACAATCCCGAGCGGATGGTTATTACTTCTGTGGGAGATATGCCGTTCGAAAAGATCGTTCGTTTGGTTGAAAAATATTTTGCCGTTTACCCGAGAGGATCGGAGATTTTAAGACGGACTAAACCGGAGATCTATTTGCCCCGTTTCGTGAAAGAAGACAGGGATACTTATCAGAGTCATTGTATTATCGGAAATGTTGCCTATGACCAAACACAGGAAAAACGGGTGGTTTTATCGTTGCTTGTTAATCTTTTGGGTGGACCTGGAATGAACTCCCGATTGAACCTGAACATCAGGGAGCGTTATGGTTTGGCTTATAATATAGAAGCTTCCTATACTCCCTATTCGGATACAGGGGCTTGTATGGTTTATTTCGGTTGTGATAAAGAGAATGCAGCCTGGTGTTTGGATTTATGCCGGAAGGAGATGCGCTTGCTCTATGAAGAGAAGTTAGGTCCTGTACAGTTGAAGAGGGCCAAGGCTCAGATGATAGGGCAGATTACCATCTCCTCGGAGAACTATGAAAACCTGATGCTTTCTATCGGAAAAAGTTTTTTAATATACGATAGAGTGGATAGTCTGGAAGATGTTTATGCCCAGATAGAGAGTATTACGCCGGAAATGTTGATGGAAGTGGCGCAAGAGATTTTTGATTTGGAAAAACAGTCTATTTTGTTATATAAATGATATGTTGGAAATGAATGCGGAATTGGAACAGTACATTTTGTCCCATAGCGAACCGGAGGATCCTTTGCTATCGGAGTTGACTCGTTCAACCTTTCTGCATGTACTGCGTCCCAGAATGCTGTCCGGAAATCTGCAAGGACAATTTTTAAAGATGATTTGCCGAATGACTGGAGCCCGGAGGATATTGGAGATAGGAACGTATACCGGGTATTCGGCGATCGCTATGGCTTCGGGTTTATCGGAAGGGGGGTGTTTGCATACCATTGATATCAACGATGAGTTGGAGGATTTTACCAGAGAATACATAGAAAAAAGCGGTCTGTCTCGTCGGATTGTTTTTCACGTGGGGGATGCTCGGAAGGTAATTCCAACGATAGACGAAGTTTTTGACTTGGTATTTATCGATGCTGATAAGCGGGAATATTCCGATTACTATCGTTTGGTATTTGATCGGGTACGTCCCGGAGGAGTCATTATTGCCGATGATGTGTTGTGGAACGGGAAAGTTTTGGAACCTGTAGGAAATCCTGATGCCCAAACGAAAGGAATATTGGATTTTAATGCTCTCGTGCAGTCGGATGTGCGTGTAGAGAATATTTTACTGCCCATTCGTCACGGACTGATGTTGATCCGGAAAAAATAAATATCTTTGTTCTGAAAACCGATAAGATGGTAAGCTTATTCTCAAATGTTCATGGAATATGAAACAATATTTAGAATTATTAGATAGGATATTACAAGAAGGGGTTGAGAAAACGGACCGTACCGGTACGGGAACGATTAGCGTTTTCGGCCATCAGATGCGTTTTGACCTGTCAGCCGGTTTCCCGTTGCTGACCACTAAAAAATTACATTTAAAATCCATCATATATGAATTATTATGGTTTCTTCGAGGCGATACGAATGTGAAATATTTGCAGGAACATGGCGTACGGATATGGAATGAGTGGGCGGATGAGAACGGGGACTTGGGACATATATACGGTTATCAATGGCGTTCTTGGCCTCGCCCTGACGGAACTCATCTGGATCAGATTTCACAAGTAGTAGAAGATATAAAACATACTCCAGACTCTCGTCGGTTAATCGTGAGTGCGTGGAATTCCGGGGATATTGAGAACATGGCGTTGGCTCCTTGCCATGCCCTTTTTCAGTTTTACGTGGCCAATGGAAAATTATCCTGTCAACTGTATCAGCGGAGTGCCGATTCTTTTTTGGGTGTTCCTTTTAATATCGCGTCTTATGCTCTTTTGACCATGATGATGGCTCAGGTGTGCGATTTACAACCGGGAGAATTTGTACACACTTTGGGAGATGCCCATATCTATTTGAATCATATCGATCAGGTGAAATTGCAGTTGTCCAGGGAACCGAGGAACTTGCCTGAGATGGTAATTAACCCTGCCATAAAATCCTTATTTGATTTCCGGTATGAGGATTTTGAGCTGCGGAATTATAACCCGCATTCGCATATAAAAGGAGAAATCGCAGTCTGATGAATTTTAAATCGTAGATTTTAAACTGTAAATTATAGAAATGGATTTAATTTATAATTTTCAATCTGCATCGTTAATCTACAATTAATTATGGTTTTGTCAATAATAGTAGCAGCAGCAGAAAATAGTGTTATCGGTAGGGATAACGGGTTAATATGGCATTTGTCGGGAGATCTGAAGCATTTCAAGGCAATCACCACGGGACATACGGTAGTGATGGGAAGAAAGACATTTCAATCTATGGGACGGGCTTTGCCTAACCGGAGGAATATCGTTATTTCCCGTAATCCGTCATTTGTTGCGAAAGGATGTGAATTGGTCGATTCCATTGAAAAAGCATTAGAGTTGGCAAAGGATGAGGAGGAAGTTTTTATTATTGGTGGCGGTACGATATACCGGGAGTTATGGGATCAGGCTGATCGTCTCTATCTGACGATCGTTCATACGGTGTGCGATGGGGATACGAAGATCCCTTCCGTGGACCTTGGGTGTTGGGAAAAAGAAGATCAGGAAGATTTTCCGGCAGATGAAAAGAATGAGTTTGCCTATTCGTTTATCAATTATCGAAGAAAGAAAAAGTAGAATGATTTATCGGATTAACCCCAAGTATAAAGAGTTTGAGTCGTTTATCTTAGCTATTCCCCAACGTTTCGAACGAGAAGGTGAAGTGTTGGAGGCGGATCGGAATGTGATAAAAGTGTTGGAGATCAACGGCCTCCGGTTAAATGTCAAATCTTATAAGAAGCCGAATTGGGTGAATCGCTTTGCTTATGCTTATATTCGGAAAAGTAAGGCCGAACGCTCTTTCATTTATGCCAATAAATTGGTAGAGAAGGGGATTGGAACACCGGATCCTGTTGCCTATATTCTCTATAAAAACGCCTGGGGGGTTACTCGCAGTTATTATATCTCTTTACAAGTGGATTTTGATTATGAATTCAGGGATTTGAAGAAAAAACATCCGGTCGATATGGAACGGATATTAAGGGAGTTTACCCGGTTTACCTATAGGCTTCATCAAAATTCGATCTATTTTTTGGATCATTCGCCCGGTAATACATTGATAAAGAGAAAAGGAGATGCTTATTGTTTTTATCTGATCGATTTGAACCGGATGCAATTTAAATCGATTTCTCCTTTGGTCGGATTAAGAAATTTTTACCGTTTGAATGCAGACGATGAAATGATTGGTATTATGGCTGATGAGTATGCGCGACTAACGGGAGGGAATAGTAGGGAGATGTCCGTTTTGTTGAAAAAGTGGACTCATGAACATGATGCCAACGTATTGAAACGCAAACAAAAAAAAATAGCCCGACGTAGACGGTAGCTTACTTTCTCCGTATTTTTCCAAATTTTTTTATACTCGTGTATTTACGCCATAGGTTAAGTTTCCGGTGTGAGGGAACACCGTGTCGTGCAATATAATCTCTGGCGGCATCAAGCATGCGATGAGCTACTTTACCATCCAGGTAAGGATCGTAATTTTCGATGACCCATTTTCGCTTGTTGATGCATTCTTCGTCGCATTGAACTCTTTCAAAGGCGTCGGAAAGTTCTTCCGCTTGTTGTATATCTTGCCAGTAGATGTCTTTGGCAATGGTTTTATAGGTGATTACCGGTTTATCCAGCAAAAGAAATTCGTATACGGTCGAAGAGGTGTCGCTGATCATAACGTCGGCCATCAATTGATATTTGGTAATATTGTGATCCTCGATCCAAAGTATATTTTCGTGTTGTTCGGATAGTGTTTTGTATTCTTCCATCCATTCCGGCCGGGTGAGGGGATGGAATTTTAAGATCAATAAAATATCTTTTTCTTTCGCTATTTTAACCAATCCCTCTTTGATAAAAGGAAGGGAGGTCAGGGAGGGTGAGAATGTGGGAGCGTACAGGAGAAGTTTACTTTTACGGTATTTTTCCAATAGCTCTTTTTTCTCGTTATCAAAAGTATGCAGGTTCGCGTATATCCAGTCTTGGCGGGGCCAGCCTGTTTCGACTACTTCGAAATCTTTATATTTTTTGGCCAAAGCCTTGAACCCTCGGGTAAAGAAGGGCCCTTGGGTAAAATAAGTGTCAAAATAGCGACGGATCACCCAATGATCTTTTTTTTCTGCGGCATAACCGTGAAATATCTGTATTTTTACTCCCGGCAGGTAATAGGGAACAATGTTGCACGGAACGAAAATGACTTCCGGTGAGAAATCGTAGACTTTCTGTATGCTATCGGTCCATCGGGTATCGTTTCGTAAAGGAAAATCAGGAATATTTTTTTGATGAACATACCATAATAATTCATGTCCGCCCTCCTGTTCGGCTTCCTCTTCAATCGGTTGCAAAATGTTGATGGCGTATTTCTGCTCACAAAATAGTACGATTCTCATTATAATAGGTGTTGGGGTATTTGTTTTACTGCATGCTGAAAATCTTCTACCGTATCCAGCTCCATGGAAAAATAATCGCTGGTGTCGACAGGATAGAAATAATGTCCTTTGGGAATCAACCTTTCAAAAGCCCGTTCATAAAAAATGTTATCCAGTTTTTCTACCGTAATCATTTGATATAGCTCGTGGTAAAGAGCCGTAAGATAGGAGTTGGAGATTTTCTCTATCCCGATGGATTCTCCGATTGCTTTCTCGATAGAACAGGTTTTGCTGATCTCTATGATTTGATTCTTCTCGTTGGTAATCACTTTAATCTCTTCTTCTCCAAGATGATGAGCGTTTAAAGCCAGGCAATTCTCGTGAGGGGATTCCTGCAATAGCCGGATCATTTCTGGGTCATAGAGGATGTCGCTATCGAGTAATAGAAATTCGTTCTCGCGAAGAACTGCCGGCAAGGCTAACCATAAGGAATAGATGTTGTTGGTACTCGCATATCTCTCGTTGTAAATGAATCGAACCGATAAGTTCGGATAGGTCGTTTTTACAAATGCCTCGATCAACTCTTTTAAATAACCGGTGACAATGATAATTTCATCTACCTGATGCAAAAGTAATCCGTCGATAGCCCGTTCCAACAGACAGCGATCACCGATCTTCAATAAGCATTTGGGTTTATCGTCTGTAAGCGGACGTAAGCGGGAAGCTATACCGGCAGCAAGAATGACAGCTTTCATAAAAATGAATTTACGGTTTGAAATTCTTTGCTACTTCTTTTATCGTGTCGATAACCAAACGGTTTTGTTTTTGGGTTCCGAGGGTAATCCGCATGTGAGTATTGATGTTTTCCTCGTTCATGAATTTCACGATCAGCCCTTTTTCTTTTAATGCTTTCTGAAGTTCGGATTTCATGGCGATCGGATATTTTACGAGGATGAAATTGGCATCGGATCGGTACACTTTGAAACCATCCAATACTCCTAACTCTTTTTTGTAGGTTGCTCGATCTTCTGCCATTAAGTCCGCTATGCGTTGATAGTAATCACTGGCTTTAAATACGGCAATTCCGATCTCTTCGGAGATTCGGTTGTAACCTAAATATTTGGTACTGTAATTCAGGAATGGAGTCAGGTTACTACCCATGAAGGCAAAACCTAATCGCAGTCCGGGCAGTCCGTAAAATTTGGAAAGTGTTCTGACGATTAAGAGGTTGGGGTATTTTTCTATTAAAGGTTTGATGTAACTGGTATCTTTGTTAGCGAATGAAGCGTAAGCTTCGTCGATAACAACGACCGTATCCTTATCGATAAAGGATAGTATCCTATCCAACTCGCTTTCCGATAGGGAGTTTCCGGTCGGATTATTCGGGGATGCGATTAAGATCATTTCCGGTTTTTCCTGTTCGGTGATTTTTTGCATTCCTTCGATATCGTATTTAAAGGTATCGCCCTCTTCGTATAGAGGATAGAATATGGTACGTCCGTTTACTTCGTCAGCGATAGACTTATAATACCACCAGGAAAATTTGGGTATGAGTAATGTTTTAGTTTTGGGACCTCCTGCTAAAAAACAATGTACCACTTGTTTTAAAATGTCTTCTCCGCCGTATCCTAAAATGACTTGTTTCTCGGGAACACCGTAGAGTGTGGAGATATAATCCGATAATATACTTTTTTTCCCTTCATCGTAAATACGGGTGTAAAAACATAATTTATTGGGATCGAAATTCTTTAGTACTTCTCCGATTTCAGGTGCAGGACCGTAGTTGTATTCATTACGGTCGAGGTAAGTTATCTTATTTTCCATGGTTATTTTATATGGTTTCCAAAACATTCAAATAAATAGTTGCTTTAAAATGAAAAAAGCGTTTATTAATGATATGCAAAACTACATGAAATAATTTAATACGCCAAAATAACCGCTCTCTTTCGGCATGGAGAATGCGTAACTGAAACGGGGGTGTATTTGGCATAAATAATAAATGTTAACATTCATGTGTGCCCGTATTATGGAATGAAATTATAATTTTGTTATCTAATGTATAATCTGTCAGATTCATAGTGTAGATGTCGTTTGCAGAATGGAGTTATAAGATTTTTGATGATGCAACACATGCTTATCATCTTGTAGGTGAGGTTGAAGCGAAAGTAGTCAACCCGTATGATGAAAAGAATATTGCTTATCATTTGTATGTAAAAAATTGGACGGATGCGATACAATGGCATCTGGAAGATATTATTCGGGATCCGGATATTGTTCCGGATAAAGCGTTGAGTATAAAACGTCGGATAGATGTGTTGAATCAGATTCGTACGGATATTGTTGAAAAAATCGACGATTGGTTTTTAGAGAAATATAAAGACGTAAAGACCGGGCCGGATGCTGTGTTGAATACGGAAAGCCCCGCGTGGGCATTGGATCGTCTCTCTATTTTGGCTCTTAAAATTTATCACATGGAACAGGAAGTGGAGAGAAGAGATGTTTCACCTGCCCATGTAGAGAGATGTAGGTTTAAATTGGATGTATTGAGGTGCCAGCGTCGGGATTTGATTGTGGCGATTGATCAATTATTGGCGGATATCGAATCGGGTAAGAAATATATGAAGGTCTACAGGCAGATGAAGATGTATAATGATCCGATGCTGAATCCCGTATTGTATAAAAGGATGGAGGTGGATGATTAAAAAGGTTTTAATTATTCGTTTTCGTCGGATTGGGGATGCCGTATTGTCCACCGTACTTTGCAGTACTATTCGTAAAAACTTTCCGGAGGCGGAGGTGCATTATCTCTTGCATGATCCGATAAATACCTTATTCGAATATCATCCCGATATTGATAAAGTGATCTCTTTTCCGGCGAAGGATAGTGTCGGGAGTTATTTGAAACGTGTTTGGCGATTGATGCGGAAAGAGAAGTACGATGCGATTATAGATACCCGTACCACTTTTACTTCTTTGTGTTTCTCCTGGTTTTCTTTTAAAACAAAATACCGTATCGGGACTCGGAAGAGTTATTCTTTCATCGGTCATAATTACCGGATCGCCAATCAAAAAGACGATACCTTAGACGAAGTCTCGCGAAATTTGTTATTGCTGAAGCCGTTGGAACGGTTAAGACCGTTGGAATACGTGTCTGATTTTCGACTGTGCATTACTTCGGAAGAGAACCGGGATTTTCATTCTTTTATGGAGCGGGAAGGAATTGATTTTTCCAAGCCGGTAATTATCTGTACTCCTTTTACCCGGGTAAAAGGAAAAGCATGGAGTATGGAGAGAATGAAAAAAGTGTTGAGACTGATCATTGAAACTTATGACGCCCAATTGATATTCAATTACAACGAGCGGGAAAAAGAGGCCGCTTTTCGACTCTTTCGGGAGATGGGAGAAGACGAGCACCTTTTTATTCATATTGAAGCCGATTCCATAAGAAAGTTGGGTGCCATGTGTTTGCAGGCAGACTTCTTTTTTGGTAATGAGGGCGGACCTCGGCATATCGCTCAGGCCTTGAATATTCCTGGCTTTGCTATTTATCCGCCTTGGGTGGATAAGACGAAATGGTTGCCTAATCCGAGTGAACGTTACCAGGGAATTAGTCCCCGGGATGTAATTCCTCCGGATAAATGGCAGAGCCTGACGGACAGAGAACGTTTCGAGCGGATTACCGTCAAGGAGGTGTGGGCGAGATTACGACCTATGCTCGATAAATTTTTGGCTTCGAAATCCGGTATTACTTAATAAACCCTTTTCTGCTTATTTTTACGGTAAGCCCGATGTTATTTTTGAATACTTTTCCAAAATCTCCGTATATACCCGTGTCGATATTTACGGGCAAATGCCGTAGGGGCAATCTGGCTTCCAATCCGAAAGAGAATTGACGGTGAGAACCCTCGAATTTTTTTGAATAAGTTCCGTAGTTAATGGAATAGGATAGCATAGCCTTGTAAGGAACTTCCCGGAAAGCCTTTCCTTTTATTCCTATGTAGTGAGCTATAATTCGGTTATTGTATATTCCTACCCCCCCTTTTTCCATGTCGGATAACATAAAGGGAGAACCGATGGTGCGTTGATACAGGGTCCAACCGCTCCGGTATTCGCCGTTATTGAAATAATTGTCACAGCCTCCTAATATTTTTTTACCGTACGTAGGACTGTTCGGATCTTGATGTTCCATCTCTTCAGGTGTAGCTGGTCGGTCGTGACGGGAGCCGGATTGGTATTTGGTATAATAGAATTCATACATAATATCGCTGATCCATTGTTCTTTATTCTTGGCTCCGTAATAGAAATTATAAGTTCCGTCCGGAAAAGAACGAAAATCGGTGCCCGATCCGTCTTCAAACGGGATGTCGTGATAGAACGTCAGGGTGTAATTGTCTCCTATGTAATTGATGCGTAAATGTTCTCTTCCCAAATGATTTCCCAAGGCGTTGATCATATCGCTTTGGCTGGCATCCGAGCCTCCTTCCTTGGCGGCAACGATTCGCAAATAATCTTTGAACGAAGAGGGTTGTTTCCCGTATACCGGGGATTTTCCTCCCCATTGAGCCCAATGTTCCAGACCTATGATAAGTTCGATCCGTCGGTGAATCGTGAACTTTACAAATAAGGACTTATTGTGCAAACGGGTATCTTTTACATAGCGGTCATCGATCATCTGATAATCGGCCCAATTGAATTTAAAGGCAAAAAAATCTCCAATGGAGATGTAGTCGCTGCTAAGGTTGTAACCCGGCATGCTTCTGGAATTGCCGGAACGGACGAAATTGCCGTTGGTGGAGGAAATTCCGTTATACTCTTCTTCCGGGTGAATCATTCCCAGGTCCAACCGAAATTTTTTCCATTTGGCACTAACGTAAAGTTGGTCGACCAATAGGTTGTTTTCTGCTTGGGAGAGATAGGCAGCCCCGGAGAAACCGTAAGCGAATTGTATTTTGTGCTTATTGTTGAAATCCGAGAAAATACCGGCTTCCAACAAGCCGCCTTTGCCGTTGGGAATAAGGCCGTGACGGTTGGAGATCATCCAGAAAGGTAATTCGTTTTCCGATGAGATAAAACCGGTAAGGGAGGTCTTATATTCCATACTTCTTTTTTGAGCACACATGACACCCGGAAGTAAAAATATCCCTAATAAGATAATTACTGTTCTCATTTAAAAAGTTCAATTATACACAATACAACTTACAAAGGTATTTAAAAATCGATATAATCTTTGTAATCTGTGTTATTTCTTGTCAAAAGAAGTTTTTCTATTACCGGGATATCTTCTTTATAGGTTAGTTTGATGTTGGAAGGGGAACCCTCCACGATCTTAATCGGGATGTCGGGAAAGTAACGATGGACCACTCCACAGTCGTCGGTGCTGGTAAATTGGGGGTCGTTTTGTGCCAGTTGGTATGCTTCCCTCAGAATGGTTGAGTGAAACCCCTGGGGGGTTTGAACGTGGAACAAAGTCTGACGTCGGGGTATGGCAGCGATAAACCGACCGGTCGAATCGCTCTGTATGATGGTGTCAGTTGCCGGTATGGCCGTAGTACACGCTTCATGGGTATTGAGGTTTTCGACAATACGATGAATGATGGAGTGAGAGACTAACAAGCGAACGGCGTCATGAATGATAAAGAGCACGTTTTCATCGGCATAGGAGCTTAAGGCTGCCAGAGTGGAGTGATAGCGTTCCCTGCCGCCCGGTACGATTTTTTTTACCTTGTGAATCTTTTCCGCATCTACGATATGCTGGGCCTGCGTGATAAAATCTTTATGAATAACAATGATGATTTCGTCTATATCGGGATGTGTTTGAAAGACGGAAAGCGTGTGTGCCAATACGCTTTTTCCGGCGATTTCTAAAAATTGTTTCGGAATATCATTCCCCAGTCTTAATCCGGAACCTCCGGCCAATATGACGCCAATGCGTTTCATGATAAATCTTTGTATTTATAAGTTTGTGGTAGGTTGATCCGTCAGTATGAATTCCAATTCTCCTCCGCGAAGGATTTCTTCGTGTGTGATCCATGGATGTTTTAAAGGAGTTCCGTTCAATAATACCTTTTTTACATATATGTATCGATCGTTTTCTTTATTGGCCTTGATAATAAAACGTCTGTCTTGGCCCAGTTTTAAAATAACCTTGTTAAATAAAGGTGTGCCTAATCGATATTTGCCGTCACAGGGGTTTACCGGATAAAAGCCGATGGCGGAGAAAACATACCAGGCAGATAATTGACCGTAATTGTCGTTTCCCGGCAGTCCTTCTGGAGTATCGGAGTAAAGTTTTCTGATTTGGCTGACGTGGTATTGTGTCTTTGTCGGGACTCCGGCATAACTGAACAGATAGGGAGTGTGCTGTAAAGGACCGTAAGCCTGTTCGTAATACAGCGTACTGTCTTTTGAGGTATATAGATTGTCTAACCTGGAGATAAAAAACTGTTTTCCTCCTTGAATATTAATGAGTCGTTCGATTTCGTGTGGAATAAACCACGTGTTTTTCCGGGATTCGTCGGTTTGTTTGAATCGGCACTGTTTGTCTTTTTCTTCGACCCACCCCGTTGCCGTGTCGAATAGTTGTTCGTAATTTCGGGAGGATTGTATGAAAAAGAGGTAATCGTCCTCTTTGTTCAATGCTTTTGCCATTTGTGCCGCACACCAGTTGTCATAGGCATGGGTCAGACTTTTCAAAACGGAATGTTCCGTCAGCTCGCCGGGAATAAAGTGGTACCGACGTAACGCGTTGATTTCCGGTGACGGATTGGTTAACGTGGCTTTGATGGCTTCGTAGGCTTTTTCTATGTCGAAATTGCGGATTCCCTTCAGGTAGCTTCCCGTGATAACGGATATGGCCGGATTGCCGATAGCTCGTTGCGGGATGATCCCGCGGGGAAGAATGCCGGTTTGATCGTAATGGATCAGTAAAGATTGAATGATTTCGTTTGCCTTTTCCCGCTGGGTAATGGTTAATAGCGGGTATTGAGTCCAGCAAGTATATTGTAACGGAGCTAATTTATATTGAATCCCTTTCCCTACGGAGTGTACTTCTCCGTCTACTCCCGTGTAATTTCCATGTACGTCAGAGTAGACGGGTGGGGTTAAATAAGCGTGATATAAGGCTGTATAAAATATTTTAGCCGTTTCGGAACTATCCGTTTTTATTCTTATTCTGGAAAGCGTTCTTCTCCATTGTTGCTTGGCGTCTCTCTTTACTTTATCGAAACTCCAGTGGGGTATTTCTTTATTCAAATTTGCAATAGCCCCGTCGCTATTGGCGGAAGAGATACTGATTTTGGCGATGATTTTATTGGTGATTTGTCCGAAGTCTATCCAGGCGTAACTTTGGGGGAGGGTAATCCTTTTCCCGTTGGCAAGCGGTCGTAACGAATCGTTGCCGACCCACACGTTTACATCCTGTGAAAATTGAATGAAAAAGTAGATGCGCCTGGTCTGGTTGTCCTTGATGTATTTCCGGTATCCCTGAATACTTCTGTTGTCTACTTTCTTAATGGATGTTTCTTGTGAGCCTTCTTCTTCACGGGGAGTTATCATGTCCAACACCAGTCCGTAATTGGCAGCCGTGGGAAACTGGTAATATTGTATGCCGCACCGTTCCGTAACGGAAGATTCCGTTTTAATCCCGTTTTTAAACGTGACGCTGTAATAGCCGGGTTCTGCCTGTTCGTCCCGATGGGAGAAGCCTGCATAACAGGAGCGAATGAAGTGCATGGCATTTTCTCCCGGATGTGGCTTTTTGACTGTAGGGAGTATCTTTATACCGGGGTGTTTTTCCATTGTCGGGTTTCCCGGATGAATAAAAGAAAACGCAGATATAACGGAATCCTTATACGTGTATCCTTGTTCTCCGGAAGCGTTGACGGTGTTCGGACCGAGTTGTATCATTCCGAAAGGGTAAGCTGCGCCGGGAAAACAACCTCCTTGTCCGTTTGTGCCGATAAAAGGGTTAACGAGATCGGTTATGGGTATCTCGCGCTCTCTGGTACAGCTGGTATTGATTAGTAAGTATAGGAAAGAGAGTAATAGAAGATTTGTTTTCATAGTTTCGGTTTTACGATATGGATAAAACTAACCTAACTCGTTCCATGCCAAGGCGGAGGCTCCGAATATGGCAGCATTTACCGGTAAAGAGGAACGTAGAATTTTAACCTTTTGTTTGTAAACGTGAAGTAAATTTTTCTCCATTTGTTCTTGTGTGGTTTTGAATAACCATTCTCCCGCGTTGGCAACTCCTCCTTGGAGAAATATGGCTTCCGGGCTGGTAATCGCTACCAAGTTGGCTAATGCGCTGCCCAATTCTTCTCCGGTATGTTGGAATGCTTCTAAGGCAATAGGGTCCCCTTTTTCTGCTGCTTCGTATACTTTCTTGGCTGTTAATTGGTGGAACGGGATATCTCGTAATTGACTTGCGATGTTTTCGGTGGCGAGTAATTCACAAGCTGTTCGTTTTATTCCGGTAGCTGACACGTATGTTTCCAGGCATCCTCTCCTTCCGCAATTACATGCTCTTCCGCGGGGATGTACAATCGTATGTCCTAATTCTCCCGCTAAACCGTCATTTCCATACACCAATTGTCCGTTTACTACGATTCCGCTTCCGAGCCCGGTTCCTAAGGTGACCACCACGAAATTTTTCATTCCTTTCGCCCCGCCATAGATCATCTCTCCAATGGCGGCAGCTTTGGCATCGTTGGTCACTACAGCAGGTAATTTGAACTGTTTCTCGATGAGTTCCACGATCGGAATAATACCTTTCCAGTACAGGTTTGCAGCGTGTTCGATCGTTCCATTGTAGTAGTTGCCATTCGGAGCTCCGATGCCGACCCCAATGGGAGTAATATCCAGTGATTCCAATTCAGAGAAAATCTTGGCATGCAATTCCGTTATGAAGTTTTGGATATTATGGTAAGACCGAGTGGATAACGTTCCTTCCGCGTAACATTTACCCGCTTGATCAATAATACCGAAAACCGTATTGGTACCTCCTATATCGATTCCGAGTGAAACTTTCGTTTGCATGGTTATTTCTGTTTGAGTTATATATTTCTCCTTTCTGTGGTTAAAAGTAATAAAAAAATAAGAGATCGATGGGGCGATCTCTTATTTTTAATTACTAACTACTAACCTAAACATACAAACTTATGAAAAAAAACTGTGTCTTCTTGTCTGTTTCTACATTGCAAAGATAAAATGAAGGCAGGGATCGGATAGTTAACACTTCGTTAATCTTTTCTGTATAGAGATTTAAATCTGAGGGGAGAGGTGAAATAATTTAAAATGAAATAATTAGCCGTTCAGGTAAAAATCCATGGTCAGATTCTTGTAACTTTCATGGTATACATGTCTTTCTGTCTCAATAATTAATACGTCTTCTTGGTAAATGGTTTCCCGGTCGGAAATCTGTATAAGCAAGCGTTTGGGGGCTTTACCTGGATTGGGTAAAACCTTCGTTAATTTGTTAATAAACCATTTTTGCGTTTTAATGTGTCCTATAAAGCTCTCTGCCTCCGTTACCGGGAGAATGACATGAAATGAACCTCCCGGGAGTAAGAGTTTTTGTACGGCGATGAAAAGTTCTTCGTGAGACAAGGTTGTACAATGCCTTGCCAAAGTTCGTTCCGGCGAAGGGGTAGGTGTAGAACGGATAAAAAACGGAGGGTTACATAAAATAGCATCGTAACCGTTTTCAGGAGAAAATTGTTGGATCGCACCTAAAAAAAGCTCGATGCGGTCAGCCCAAGGACTGCTGATGATATTTTCTTTTGCCTGAGAATAAGCCTCCGGGTCGATTTCGATAGCATGGATTTTTGTTTTCGGATTACGTTGAGCTGCCATAAGAGCGATTAATCCGCTTCCGGTTCCGATATCGAGAATGTGTTTTTTATCTCGGATGTCAGCCCATGCTCCGAGCAAAACTCCATCCGTACCCACTTTCATGGCACACTTTTCCTGACGGACCATAAACTGTTTGAACTGGAAATAAGAGTTGCCCATAGTTTTGGCTGAAACTTTATGTAGAAAAGATGTTTAAAAAGTGGATTAGTGAATTCTTTTTAAACATCTTTTTGAGAGGAATTATTTACTCTCTTCTTGTTTCTCTTCGTTAAATAGTAAGATATTTTTTTCCAGCAAGAGATTGTACCATTGTAACATCTTTTTCATGTCGGAAACGTATACCCTCTCTTTGTCGTATTCCGGAATGATGGATTCGATATAATCGGTGATTTTGGCGGAAGACTCTTTATGGCTGATGGTCTGACCTCCGTTTTCTTTTTCGTAAATGCGCTTGAATACTTCTTTCAGCGGCATATCTTCACCTTCCGTGTATATAGAAATATCTTCCAAAGCAATGATTTTGGCATTGGAATAAGCAGGAAAGCGTTTACCGTCGATTAACGATTCGACAATAAGGGCCTTGGGGGTGTTGTTGATCAATTTGTATAAACCCGGTTGACCTGATATGGATAAAATCTCTTTTAACATACTTTGTTTTTTTGATGTGTTATAAATGAGACTGCAAAAATACGAATCAATGTTTAAAAGTAAAAGTAAAAACAAAATATAATCGAAAGGTAGAGGGCGAAATAATAATCAGGGACGATATTCGCGTGGTTTTATAAACCTCGTTGTTTTTTAATTTTTTCATACGCTTGGTTGATGGCCGTGAATTTTTTTTCTGCAGCCTTGCGTACGTCTTCTCCCAGATAACTTACCTTATCCGGATGATTTTCCATGGCCATTTTTCGGTAAGCTTTTTTAATCGTTTCATTGTCAGCAGACGAATCGACTCCTAAAATGCTGTATGCTGAATTTAAATCGTCGTAATACATGGATTTGATGGATCGGTAGGTGGTGGAATCTACTCCCAACAGATCGGCGATTCGATCCAATAACCCGATTTCCCGGTTACATACGTTTCCATCGGCCTTGGCCAATCCGAAAAGAAAATAGAGTAATTGAATCCGGGCGTGTATATTCATGTTTTGTCGGATCTGGATACATACGGGTTCGACTCTGATCTCTTTATGCATGATCTCTTTGATCATGGCCAAAGCTTCCCGTTCTCCTTCCGGGCCGAAATTTTCTCTGAAGAAATTTTTCACGTAATCCAATTCGTTACGTGTGATTTTTTCATCGGCTTTCATTAATGCGGTAGCCAATACGACCAGGCTACATAAGAAATCTCCTCTTCCGGAGGTTGTAGGACCTTCTTGTGTCGTTTGGATAACGGCCGGAGAATCAAAAGCCGATCCGATAAAGAAACCAAATAACGCTCCGATAGGACCACCCATGGCGAATCCTAATCCCGCTCCTATCCATTTTCCGTATTTCCCCATAATTGTCGTGTATTGTATGAAGTCTCTCTCTAAGGAAACTTTCGACCTATTGTATTTTTCTTGCAAAAATATAAAGATTCCCGGACAATAGGGCTGGTATTTTAAGCTTTTAGTTTTTTTACGATTTCGATGACTTGCTCCAGAAGATAGTCTGAATCGTTGTTATGGATAACCAAGTCGGATTGTAGGCATTTCTCCGTATCGGGTAGTTGATTATTGATACGTTCTATTATTTTTTCCCGGCTGACCGAGTCCCGCTTCATTGCCCGTAAGATACGGGTCTCCCGATCTGCGGTGACGGTGATTATGTGATCGAAAAGCGGAGTTAAGCCGGCTTCGAAAAGGATGGCCGATTCAAAAAAAAGAAAAGGTGTGTTTTGGGATTCACTCCATGCTAAAAAATCTTCCATCACAACCGGATGGACGATTTTATTGACTTGGTCAATCCTCTTTTTGTCATTGAATATGAGGGAAGCGAATTTTTTTTTATCTAATTCTCCCGTCGTCAGATAAACAGATTCTCCGAAGAGTGCGATCAAGGCTCTTTTTATTTCATGGCGGTGATTGATTAACCATGAGGCTCTTGTGTCGCTGATGTATACTGGATAACCAAGAGCTTGGAAGATGCGGGATACGGTTGTTTTGCCGCTGCCGATCCCTCCTGTCAGACCGATTTTTATCATCACCGTTTATTTGATTTTTTTTCAATAAGAAATTCTACTTGCTCGGGCGAGAATGAGAGGTTCTGAATATAGGGAGGATATTTCTCGAGTGTTACGTTTAAGGCCGTCGTGTTTTTAGTGATCTGCTTATAATCCACACTGAACCTAAAACTCGTATCCGTGACTTGATCGTATCGGCTAAGCCCCACGTCGAACGTAACGTCTATGGCGCTGGGGAATAATCGCATTTGTAAAGAATCGGGTAAATTCTTTACGGTTAACGTCACATTTTTTTTAGACTCGGTGAAACGTTCCACTTCGATCAGAATTTTAGCATTATTGTCATCTATCTGAACACCGTGGATATCTTCGAATGAGACATTTTTCGTAATATCTTTGGATAAATCTTTAAGTCGGATGGGAAGGGTGTATACGGTCTGAATCGTATCGATAACGGAAGCCGGGCCGCTAATTGTTAATTTATCGGGTGTCACGGATATCGGATTTTTCAGCATGTATTGTTTTTTCAATGTATATTCAACGCGAGGTTGTACGGGAACGACCTTACTTTCGAATCTTGAAAATTGGAAATGTATGGTCTCCGGAGTGATATTCAATAGTTTGATATCCGAGTTTAGTTGAGCGGCGATTCTGTCCTTGATGTCTATCGTATTCAGGGTATAATCCAGCATGTCTTTCTTATCGAGTATGCCGTTGCTGTAACTGTTCACGTTGAAAACGATAGGTAGGAAAGAGGTTCCTATTTTATAGCGTAACAAGGCAAACCCGTGAGCCCTGATTTCTAACGTCATCTCTTGAGGCAGTTCCGAAACAAGTAATTTGCCCTTGGGTAAATCCGTATATCGTATGGGGTATGTGATTTGTGTCGCATACTCTTTGTTTAGCGTGTTTAAAAACCACAAAACTGTTGCAATGATGAGACATATACCATAAGTAATGATATTGCGTTTTAAATGCAAACGCTTCCGTTCTTTAAACAAATGACCGATTCTACCGGATAAATCACGCATATTCAGAGATTAAGTGATTCAAAGATTAAGTGATTCGGAAATCACCTGATCACTTAATCTGAAATCTGCAAAAATATTGTTTTTATTTGGCCGGAACATCCGTCATGTCCTTAACAATGGCTTCTTTGCTTACTTTTAATCTTGCCTGGCTTTCAACCTCGATGATAACCGTAAAATCGTTGATCTCAACAATCTTACCGAAAATCCCCCCCGTAGTCATTACTTTATCTCCTTTTTGTAAAGATTCTCTATATTTTCTGAGTTCTTTTTGTCTCTTCATTTGCGGTCTGATCATAAAGAACCAAAAAACGATAACAATCAGGATTAAAGGTAAGAATGACATCATACCACCGCCTTGAGTCGCTTGCGCTTGTAATGTTAACATGAAAATTGTGTTCATAGTTTACTGTTTTGTATTAATTTTTAATATTTGCCGTTATTTTTAAAGTAAAACTTTTCTCTGGAATGTTTGCAAAGATATGAATAACTTTGTATTGTTTGCCCATTCGACCGGAAGAGTTGAATTCAACCTCGATTTTTCCTTCTCCTCCCGGGGGAATGGGTTTCTTATCGTATTTAGGAATGGTACATCCGCAACTGCTTTCCGTATGGGTGATGAGCAGATTCTTTGTACCCGTGTTTTTAATCTTAAAAGTGTGCGTGACAATTTCTCCTTTCTGAATCTCCCCGAAATTGAAGTGCGGATCTTCTATTTGAACTTTGGCAAGAGTATCCGTACTTTGAACCGAGTCCGTATGTAGTGTGGTAATTGAATTTGAAATCGTGTTTTCATCCGTTTGCTTTCTCTCTTTGTTATTACAAGAGCAGATCAAGATGATTCCTGTCAATATATAAATGAAAAACCTCCCCATAATCCTTATTTTTGCAACGAAAATACGATATTAATTTAAAATATGAGATGCCTCATGGAATAATTTTTATCTTTGATATCATTCATCGTTTCAAGACCAATGTCGAGATGTTGCCGAACGAAATTCTGAGTTACCATCTTGTCCGAGGCCGTTGTCTTGATACCGTCTGAAATCATGGGGCGGTCTGAGATCAAAAGAAGAGCTCCCGTGGGTATCCGGTTTGCAAAACCCACGGTAAAAATAGTTGCCGTTTCCATATCGATGGCTAAGGCACGAGTGGTAATCAAATACTCTTTAAAACGGTCGTCGAACTCCCATACCCGCCGGTTGGTCGTGTATACGACTCCCGTGTAATAGCTTCTTTGATTTTTGGTGATCGCTTTCGAGCAGGCTTTTTGTATACTAAAGGCCGGAAGGGAGGGGACTTCTCTCGGCAGGTAGTCGTTGGAGGTACCCTCTCCTTTGATGGCGGCAATCGGCAAAATATAGTCCCCCACGAGGTGCTTGGTCTTGAGGCCGCCGCATTTTCCCAAGAAAAGAACCGCCTCCGGTTCTATGGCGGACAATAAATCCAGAACGGTTGCGGCATTAGCGCTTCCCATTCCGAAGTTGATCATGGTGATTCCATTGCTGGAAACATTAGGCATGTTTTTGTCTATACCGACGATTGGTGTTTGAAATTTCTCTGAAAAAAGTTCTAAATAATAATCGAAATTAGTCAGTATGATGTGTTTCGAAAACTCTTCTAAAGGACGTCCCGTGTAACGGGGTAACCAGTCTTCAACGATATCTTTTTTTGTTTTCACATTCTCGGATTTTCAGATTATCTTTGTTCCTTCAAAATTAAAACAATATTATGGACGAAGAAAATTTTCGTCTGAAAATTTGAAAGTATGTTAGAAGAGTTAAAGGGTATTCGCATAGAAGAATATACGTATGATCTGCCTGACGAACGGATTGCCAAATTTCCATTGGAGAATCGGGATGCTTCTAAGTTGTTGATATACGAGGAGGGAGAAATCCGTGAACGTCGCTTTTATGAGGTGCCTGATATGCTGAATGCCGGACAGACTCTGATCTTTAACAATACTAAAGTTATTTATGCCCGTATCCTGTTTCAAAAAGTAACCGGTGCTGCCATCGAGGTATTTTGTTTGGAACCTTACCTGCCGGCTGATTATGTCCGGAACTTTGCGGCTGTGAAGAGTTGTGAATGGAAGTGTATGGTCGGGAATCTGAAGAAATGGAAGGAAGGAACCATCGTATGTCCTTACCATTGGGAAGGAAACGAGGGACAATTGAGAGCGACCCGAATGAAGCAGGAGGGGAATGATATGGTTGTTCGTTTCGAGTGGGATAGTCCGATTAGTTTTAGTGAGGTATTGGAACATTGCGGTAAAATTCCTATTCCTCCCTATTTGAACCGGGATTCGGAAGAGGACGATAAGATTCGTTACCAGACCGTCTATTCTAAAAACGAAGGTTCCGTTGCGGCACCGACGGCGGGATTGCATTTTAGCATATCTGTGTTGGATCGATTACGGGCAAAAGGAACAATGATGGGGGAATTGACGCTTCATGTGGGAGCCGGAACTTTTAAGCCCGTGAAAAGCGAGACCATCGGGGAGCACGCCATGCATACGGAACATATTGTCGTACAACGGGAATTGATTGAGCATCTTTACGAGTGTCCGGATCATATTATTGCTGTCGGGACAACTTCTGTCCGTTCATTGGAAAGTTTGTACTGGATGGGTGTAAAGCGATTGGAAGGTGATAACGATTTTAATTTGTTGGAACAATGGGAGGCTTATACTTTACCCCGGCATTACTCTTTGCGGGAGGCTATGGCCTCTTTGTTGCAATGGTATAAAGAACGGGATGCTGAGATGTTAAAGGCACAGACAACAATCATCATTGTGCCCGGTTACCGGTTCAGGGTGATTTCCGCCATGTTTACTAATTTTCATCAGCCGCAGAGTACGTTATTGCTTTTGGTTGCCGCGGCCATCGGGGAAGATTGGAAAAAAATATATCGGTATGCTTTGGAACATGATTTCCGTTTTCTCAGTTATGGAGATAGTAGCTTTTTAAAGATAAAAAAGTAAATTTGCGTGATCTGTCATAATATTATCCGATGAAAGAACTGTGCCTGCCTGCATTCGATTATAAGGTGAAAAAACAGCAAGGTCAGATGCTGATTTTTGATATCGTTCGCAAACGGTATGTCGTTTTGACTCCGGAGGAGTGGGTGAGGCAGCACTTCATTCATTTTCTGGTGACTTACCGGGAATTTCCCGTACGATTGATCGCCGTGGAAAAAGAGGTGGCGGTTTGCGGATTAAAACAACGTTTTGATATCGTTTGTTACGATCGGCAAGGAGAGCCCTATTTGATCGTGGAGTGTAAAGCACCGACCGTATCTCTTTCACAAGTGGTTTTCGATCAGGCTTTTCGTTATAATCTTTCCGTTGCTGCTCGCTTCGTGGCCATCACGAACGGGTGTGAGCTTTATTGTGGTGAAATGACGGAAAGCAGAGCGTTCCGGTTATTGGCCGATATCCCTTATTTCGGTACTTGATTTTTGTGTTTGTCGGAGTGGGTTTGAGCTTTTTAGAGTAATATTTTGACCTGTTGTGATCGATTGTGGTGATTTTTTTTTATTTTTACGGGGAAAGTTTATAAATATTCACTAAATAGCAGCGTTATGATTCCAGAATTTGCTTTGAACCCCGATCCGTTAGTGCGGTTTTTAGGAAAAATTCCCGGAGCCTTTACAAAGACCGATATTATTCGTTATATCATAGAGAACGATATTAAAATGCTTAATTTAAGGTATCCGGGAGCTGATGGCCGTTTAAAAACATTGAATTTTATAATAAACAGTCTGGAACATCTGGATGGTATTTTGAGCTGTGGTGAACGGGTGGATGGTTCCAGTCTTTTCCCTTATATAGAAGCTGGAGCGAGTGATCTGTACGTGGTTCCTCGTTATAGAACCGCTTTTCATAACCCGTTTAGTGAGGTCCCCGCCATTGATATTCTTTGCAGCTTCTACACGAAAGACGGAAAACCGTTGGAGATGTCGCCGGAATATACCTTGCGAAAGGCGCATGAAGCCCTTAAGGAGGTTACGGGAATGGAGTTCGAGGTGATGGGGGAATTAGAATATTATGTCGTGAGTAATAAAGAAGAGCTTTTTGTGGCTTCGGATCAGAAAGGATATCACGAATCGACCCCTTTCAATAAGGGGCAGGAGCTGCGGGTGTTGGCGATGAAATATATCGCCGAAACCGGAGGTTTAATTAAATATGGTCACTCGGAGGTAGGAAATTTCACGAAAGATGATTTGATGTATGAACAGAACGAAATAGAGTTTCTGCCGACGACTTTGGAGGATGCCGCGGATCAATTGATGATTGCCAAATGGATATTGAGGACATTGGCTTATCAATATGGGGTGGACTTGACATTTGCTCCTAAGATTACGGTCGGTAAGGCAGGAAGCGGATTGCATATTCATACCCGTTTGATGAAGGAGGGAAAAAATCAGATGATTAAAGACGGGGTATTGACCGATAATGCTTTAAAAGCCATTGCCGGTTACTTGGATTTAGCTCCTTCTTTGACGGCATTCGGAAATACGAATCCGACCTCTTATTTTCGGTTGGTGCCCCATCAGGAAGCCCCGACGACTGTCTGTTGGGGAGACCGGAATCGCTCGGTACTGGTTCGTGTGCCTTTGGGGTGGACAACCGGAGCGAATGAAATGGTAAAGGATGCCAATCCTTTGGAAAAGGTGTCTCATGCGGATCATAGCGTGAAACAGACGGTAGAGTTTCGTTGTCCGGACGGTTCGGCCGATATATATCTGCTGTTGGCCGGTTTGGCCGTAGCGGCCCGTCATGGTTTTGAGATGGAGAACGGATTGGATTATGCAAAAGAACGCTATGTGGATGTAAATATATTCGATGAAGCGAATAAAGCCGCAGCTGCCCGGTTGAGTCAATTGCCGACCTCTTGTGCCGAGTCGGCTGATTTCTTGCAGAAACAACGGGCTGTATTTGAGGAATATGGCGTGTTTGCCCCTCGTTTGATCGATGGAACCATCGAAATGTTGAGAAAATATGATGACCGGACATTGCGCCGGGACATAGGAGAGCATTCCGAGAAAATCATGGAATTGGTCAATCGTTATTTCTATTGCGGATAGACAATTGACAATTGTAGATTTGATGATTCGGAGATTCCGTGATTAAATTTGATGTTTTGGATCACGGAATCGATTCGTTATTTTAATTGTCAATTTGCAATTTATAATCTACAATTAAAAGGTTATCTTCGCGTAAATGTTAATTAAGTGAGTTATGCAACAAAATATAGAACATCCGGAAAATGATGCTTGTTACGAGGGGTTGGCTGTTAATAAAGGAATTGAACAGCCTGATCCGGTGAATCCGGCTATCCTTGAAAGGCTAAAGCAGATTAAG
Source organism: Gabonibacter chumensis (assembly GCF_024741215.1). NCBI lineage: Bacteria > Pseudomonadati > Bacteroidota > Bacteroidia > Bacteroidales > Porphyromonadaceae > Gabonibacter > Gabonibacter chumensis. Next base: position 1,313,424 of record NZ_JANSKB010000001.1, read on the forward strand.
AAAAAGACGTTGACCACGGACGATTACGTATCAGGTATTTTCCGAGGGGATATTAATATTTTAAGTCAAGCGATTACCTTGGTCGAGAGTGCCCGGGTCGATCATCAGGCGGTGGCTCAGGAGGTGATTAACCGTTGTTTGCCGAACACGGGAAAATCGGTACGAATCGGTATCACGGGAGTTCCGGGGGCCGGGAAAAGTACCTTTATCGAGGCTTTCGGTAAATTCTTAACTGCTCAGGGACACAAGATTGCCGTGTTGGCTATCGACCCGAGCAGTGAACGTTCTAAGGGGAGTATCTTGGGAGATAAAACCCGGATGGAAGAACTTTCCTGTGATCCTCATGCTTATATTCGGCCTTCCCCTTCTGCCGGATCGTTAGGAGGTGTGGCCCGGAAAACAAGGGAAGCGATGTTGCTTTGTGAAGCTGCCGGTTTTGATATCATCCTGATTGAGACGGTGGGAGTGGGGCAGAGCGAAACGGCGGTACACTCCATGGTGGATTTTTTCCTTTTGGTACAAATTGCCGGTGCCGGAGATGAATTGCAAGGCATCAAACGAGGAATCATGGAGATGGCCGATTCTATCATTATCAATAAAGCCGACGGAAATAATATCACCCGGGCCGAATTGGCGAAGGTGCAATTACAAAATGCTCTCCACCTTTTCCCGCCTCACGAATCGGGCGTCGAACCTCAGGTGATGACTTGCTCCGCCTATGAGAAGACGGGTATCGATAAGATATGGGAAAACATTTTGCATTATTGTAGTGAAACCCAACAAAACGGTTATTTCGAGCACCATCGAAACGAACAAGCTAAGTATTGGATGTACGAGACGATTAACGAGCAGTTACGTAATCGCTTCTATCAAAACCAAAAAGAAGCAATCAAGGAGGCAGAACGGCAGGTCCAGAATAACGAAGTCAGCTCTTTTGCCGCGGCATTCCAGTTGTTAGATAACTATTTTAATTGTAAATTTTGAATTGCAGATTATAAATTTGACGATTGGGGGATATACTTGTGTTTCCCGATCGTTCTTTTTTAGTACGTTGTATGTGTGGTGTGATGCTCCGAGTTAAAACTTGTCATGTTATTTGCTATTGATGATCTTTATAACGCTTCATGTTGCTTTGACGATAACAAAAAAGAGCTTGGAATTTCCAAGCTCTTTTCGAGGGTATAATTTGAAGTTATTTCTCGGCATGCATGATAGCGGCTTGTGCGGCTGCTAAGCGTGCGATGGGAACGCGGAAGGGGGAACAAGAAACGTAGTTCATACCTACTTTGTCACAGAAAATGACGGAAGATGGCTCTCCACCGTGTTCGCCGCAGATACCGACTTTTAATTTTTCATTGGTAGAGCGACCTAAGCGGGTACCCATTTCAACCAGGCGTCCCACGCCGTTTTGATCTAAGATCTGGAACGGATCGTTTTTCAGAATTCCTTTATTGATATAGATGGGCAAGAATTTACCGGCATCGTCCCGGGAGAATCCGAATGTCATCTGGGTCAAGTCGTTGGTCCCGAACGAGAAGAAATCTGCTTCTTGAGCGATCAAATCTGCCGTAATGGCTGCACGCGGAATTTCGATCATCGTACCGATCAGGTATTCTACTTTTACGCCTTTCTCGATGAATACCAAATCTGCTACTTTGCGGATGATGTCAGCTTGTAATTTCAATTCCTTCACGTCACCCACAAGCGGAACCATGATTTCCGGACGGGGATCCAATCCTTTTAATTTCAAGTTACATGCGGCTTCGATGATGGCGCGGGCCTGCATTTCGGTAATTTCGGGATAGGTATTCCCCAAACGGCAACCGCGGTGACCTAACATCGGGTTGAATTCGTGCAAAGCATCTACTTTTTGTTTTACCTCTTCGGCTGTAATACCCATTTCTTTGGCCATTTCGATCTGGGCTTCCAGCTCGTTCGGGGTAAACTCGTGTAAAGGAGGATCCAACAGACGAACGGTTACTCCTAATCCGTCCATAGCTTCGAATATACCTTCGAAATCTCCTCTTTGCATCGGAAGCAGTTTCTCTAAGGCGGCACGGCGGCCGTTTTCGTCATCGGCCAGGATCATTTCGCGAACGGCTTTGATACGGTCTCCTTCAAAGAACATGTGCTCCGTACGGCACAGACCGATTCCTTTCGCTCCGAATGCGCGGGCTACTTTGGCGTCATGCGGCGTATCGGCATTAGTACGTACGTGCATGCGGGTGTACTTTTCAGCGATCTTCATAATCGTGCGGAAGTCTTCCGACAATTCGGCTTCAACGGTCTCTACCCGTCCGAGGTAAACTTCTCCGGTAGACCCGTTTAGTGAAATCCAGTCTCCTTCGTAAATGATCGTATCTTTTATAGAGAAACAGCGTTTTTCATAATCCACCACGATGGCTCCCGCCCCTGAAACACAACATTTACCCATTCCGCGGGCCACTACGGCCGCATGGGAGGTCATCCCTCCGCGAGCTGTCAGAATGCCCTCGGAAACGTTCATGCCCCGCAAATCTTCGGGAGAGGTCTCCAAACGAACCAGGATAACCTGTTCTCCTCTGGCTTTCCAGATTTCAGCCTCGTCGGCAAAGAACACGACCCGTCCGCAAGCTGCTCCCGGAGAGGCCGGAAGACCTTTGGTCAAAACTTTCGCTTTCGCTTTGGCACCTTTATCGAATACAGGGTGGAGTAATTCATCTAATTTATTCGGTTCCATGCGGAGAAGGGCCGTTTTTTCGTCGATCAGTCCTTCGTTCAACATGTCGACAGCCATTTTTACCATAGCCGTTCCCGTGCGTTTTCCGTTACGAGTTTGGAGCATCCATAATTTGCCGTCCTGGATAGTAAATTCCAAATCTTGCATATCGTGGAAATAATCCTCCAACTTTTGTTGGGTGGCATTGAGGTCGGCGAAAGCTTGAGGCATCGTCTCCTCCAAGGAAGGGTAAAAGCTGGCCCGAACCTCTTCGGTTATATTTTGTTGTTTGGCCCAACGGCGCGAACCTTCAATGGTAATCTCTTGGGGGGTACGGATTCCCGCTACCACATCTTCCCCTTGAGCGTTGATCAGGTATTCTCCGTTAAAGATGTTCTCTCCGGTAGAAGCGTCACGCGTGAAAGCTACTCCCGTGGCGGAACTATTACCCATGTTTCCGTATACCATGGCTTGAACGTTTACGGCGGTTCCCCACTCTTCAGGGATTTGGTTTAGTTGACGATACAGGATGGCACGTTCGGTCATCCACGAATCGAACACGGCACAGATGGCTCCCCATAGTTGTTCCCAAGGACAAGTCGGAAAATCTTTACCGGTTTTATTTTTAACGACTTCTTTGAATTTCTTTACCAGAATTTGTAAGTCTTCTGTGGTGAAATCGGTATCGCTTGCGATATTTTTTTCTAATTTTAATTTATCGATTTCGGCTTCGAAAGGATCGTGCTCACCTTTGGCTGCTGCAACTCCCATGACTACGCCACCGTACATTTGTACAAAACGACGGTATGAATCCCACGCGAAACGGGCGTTACCCGATTTCTCCGCAACGATTTTAACGGCATCGTCGTTCATTCCTAAATTGAGAACCGTATCCATCATTCCCGGCATGGAGACCCGGGCTCCGGAACGTACGGAAACCAAGAGAGGGAAGGCTTCACCCTTTGAACCGAACTTGGCATTCATTAACTTTTCGGTTGCGGCAATTCCTGCTTTTACGTCGGATTCTATTAATTTTACGACTGCGTCACGTCCTTCTTGATTGTAGAGCGTACAAACCTCTGTTGTAATAGTGAAACCTGCAGGTACAGGAACTCCGATAAGATTCATTTCGGCAAGATTGGCGCCCTTACCTCCGAGCAGATTTCTCATATCTGCCCGTCCTTCTGCTTTTCCGTCGCCAAAAGTGTAAACATACTTCGTACTCATATTCTGTTAGATTTTTCATTTATCTCCTGCCTGTCAGGAGACGGTTATTTATATAGATCATTCTTGTATTCCAAATATTAATCCCGGAAAGCGTATGGTTCAACGGCAACCGGATTAGGGGTGCAAATATAGTTTTTTTTATTCAATCTCTAAAGTAGCTTTTTGTATTAAAGTTACGCGAACGTACGGGGATTGAAAAAAATCCACTTTTTCCTATTATTGGATGTAAATTTATCTTTTTTTGACGAGGTAACAAAAAAAAGATGAATTTTTGTCAAACTTTTTAGTGCCTATTGTCAAATTTTAGGCGAAAGGATTTCAGAAACGGTATTCAGGGTACGAATATATTTTTATAGGTGATGGTGGTTATCGCTTTATTTTGTTTATTTATCCTTGATTCTCACCCATTTCACTGCATCGGCCACTATGCTTTTAAGTGGGGTGTGGCGTTTGTCTTTTTCCTCCTCTTTTTCTACAGGGGCTCTATCGTCTAAGACCACGAACGATTTCCCTCGTTTTAATTCGAATTCACCCAAAGAAACCCATCTCCCTTTTTCCCACGGGAGTAGGATCTCTTCGGATTGCAATCCTTCTCCTTTTACCGTGTAGTGTTGAGCTTTTGAGGGACTCCACGACTCGGGGTGCATCACGAAAATCTCGTAAATTCCGTCTTCGGGAATATGGGCTGACCATTCTGCTTTACAGGAACCGTTTCCGGCTCTTTTCAGGTATATACTCCTGTACTCGTTTCCGTAAGCATTACCGCGAAACTCTTTTTGCCAGGGGCCTGTCAGGATCATCTCTCCGCCGGAACTCTTTTCGGAGAAAAATTTCGACCGGTTATTTCCCGGAAAGATCAATCTGAATCCGGGGTCCTCGTTGTCCACGATGATTTCTCCGTTTTGGGGGATGAACACTGACGGCGATATATCCTTAATCCCTTCTCTCGTGTCCCGGGTAGTTCCGGTTTCAGTGGTTTGCATGACGGATGGGAGATTACGCGAGATGCCCAAATCCAAGGTAAACATATTCGAATTCCCGTGCAAGCGGACCTCCTTGCATTCTCCCGGTTGAAGCCAAAGATGATAGGATCCCTCGTGAGGAAAAGAGTAAACGATGAAGCCCGGGTGTTCTCCCGTGTTCCAAATTTGAAAACGAGCCATCCATCCACTCCCGTACTCTTGTTCCACCCGTTCGTTCTTTAAATTTTGTACCCGAAAGTTCGTTACTGCTTGGGAATCCCACGCCTGTAATACTTGCTCGAAATCAAATCCCAACTCCGATCGTATCGCCTGGCATAACGTATCGAGAGGAATTTCCCCCTGATATGCGGTATAAAAGGAGCGCAGGAACCGGTAGAATTTCTTTTGCGGAACATGAACCGCCACGCGATCCAATAAAGCTCCTGTTTTTAAAGCCATCACCTGCTGCAAAACGTAAGACGGAATACTTCGGTCTTGCAGTGCCTCTTCTAACGTGTGATCTTGCAGGTAAACGTGAGCGGCCAGATCACTGTTGTAAATGATCATCGTATTTATAGCTTTGGAGTAGTGTTCGCCTTTGGCGATGAATTGTTTTAATATCCGGTCGATTGTCCGGTAACGGGGGGAGACGATGGTCACTGTCGGCTCTGTAAACAAAGGCAGACAACAATAGGGGTTTAATACGAAGGAAGGGCTTAAGCGAGCTTTTTTAAAATGGAGTCTCTCTAAGAACGGGTTATTTGCGTTGCTGAGACTCGACGGGTCTAAAAAAGGATTGGTTATCAAAAAAGAACCTCTGATGAGACGTATCGCTTCTTCCTCGTGTTTTGCGTTTTTCCGTGAAAAGAAAGCGTAAGCATTCATGTTCATTCCTATTCCTCGTTCGCCTAACAACACCATTCCCGGTTGAACGTATTCGCTTCGTCCTTTCCATGTCCGGGCATGAGAAACAAACGGGAGCGGGGTTTCCACCAACAGCAGGCGACCTCCTTCGTTCGTGTACCAATCCCGGCGCAGTATAAAGTCTGAGATGTGATCTTCTTTTTCGGGAGCGTAAATAGAAAAAGAGATAACCTTTCCTAAGCTGGTTAAAATATTTGTTTCTACTTGCTTTAAAATTTTTTCCCCGTCGAATTGTTGGATAAGAGGTGTTACGAAATCATTTTCTTTGAAATAATACCAATCCACTTTTATATCTTGTAAAGATATCGTTCGATGCTCGTAATTTCCGGCACAGAGAGTTACTCCTTCCAACGGACAGGATGGCGAAAACAATAGCGTGTCGCCTTGCCGGGACGGTTTGCCCTGTGATAATACGACCGGTTGTACGGGGGCCACGACCCGGAGGCGATAAAGCGTATAGTCTTTGCCTGACAAGAACGGGAGGGAGGGGTTGACGGGAGGGAGGGTCACGGGATACCACATTACTTCCGGAACCAGTACCAACGAGGTATTGCTTACCAACACGTGGCGACGACCTAAGTGGAAGAAATTATTATTGCGTCTCGTGTCGTAATACGATTTGTCGTCTGAATCTAAGTAAGCTATCCTGCCATCCGGTGCACCGGAGTAACGTACGGATAAACGGACGCTGTCTCCGGCTGCCAGAAAACGTTCGATCAATATCGCCTGACCGTCGCGGGTAAAGGCAAGCGGTTTATCCCGTTCCTCTATATGCTTTACCGTCAATCCCGGATTCAGGTACAACACGATACGGGATACCGCTTCCGTGTTCGGATTTTGTAACGTCAAGTCGCTAACGGATGTGATCCGGTCGCCCGTTTGACGGAGCGTGATATCGTGCCTCGAAACTCGACAAAATTTTTCTCTGGCGTGGAGATCAAAAACAGCACGGTATTCTGCACGGGCAAATTCTTCCTGCAAGAAATCAAGAGCGTAAATACAGCCTGATAGTATGCCGATAAGCAACAGGGTAATACCGCCGTAACAGCATCGGGCAATCGTTCGTTGTTCGTTCGGTATTCGTTTACAGAAACGAATTGCCCAGTAGGTAAAACCGACTCCTGCCAACAGGTAAGCCGAGCGGTGGAGCAAATAATGCCAGCCGTCCACATGGCCTGTTGCCACGGAGAAAACGTTCGATAGGGCACTTCCCGTGAAATCGAATAACCCGTGGAATACACCCGGCAAAATTGTTACCGAGCAATAAAGGAATATCAATAATAATATCGCGGATAATACCCGGGAGCGAGTCTGCCACGTCATCCACAACGCGAATCCCGTGAAGAATATCAGAGACGGTACTGTTAGTGTTAGGAAATAATACAAATAATACAACGGGTTAAAGGGTGCCTGGCTACCCCAGGTATTTATCCCGCAGCAAACGAGAAGGGAAAAGAATCCTGTTAAAAGAAATGCAAAAATGATTCCCGCGGTTTTACCGAGGAGATACTCTCCGTTACTCACGGAACGGGCGTGTAACGACTCTAACATGCCTCCTCTTTGTTCCCGGGTAGACAGGTTTGTTACCGCGAAGATCACGATGAAGCCCTGCACGATATTATAGAGGTAAGCATTTACCAATGGAAATGAAAAGGTTTGGTGATGCATCAACCAGCTCCATCCCCATGCGGTTACTTTGCCTTGTACCAACCATTGCAATAAAGATATGCCCCCGATGGCAAGTGTAACCAGAACCCAAAAAATGAATGAACGGCATATCGCTCGAGCCTCGTATGAGGCCACGACTTTTACCTTTTTTAAATCCACGATACTATTTATATTTAATTAATAAGGTTCGGTTATGGTTGATCTTCCTCCTTTATAGCGTCGCCGATCACTATATTCGTCGAAGCGGATGGTGCTTGTCGGAATTCCGTATACCACATGGTGGTAACGAATGTATTTGTTGTTACGATTATGTCATTTCCATACTGATTCGTAAATATTATTGAGGTCGTTATCACGGCAGTTCCGACTCTAATCCCCACGAGTCTCAAAATCCAGCTGAATATGCTATTGGAATTGTGAAACTGGAGTTCTGTTACGGACACAATATCTGGATTATTTGATATGACTGATCTGCTTACTAATATAAAACCTTCTGGGTCAATATGATATTGCATGATATACGAGTCGTCTACGTACATTTGTACGTTACTATTCTCGGGAGAGATTCTTTGTGCCATGGAGGCATTTACTGCAAATAATGCTATGATAAAAAAGCATGTGACTGTAAATTTTTTGATCTTCATGCTGTTTGAATTTTTATTGAAAGTAATTAATCTCGTTTATTCCTTTTCTTTGGGATTATTTTTGATTCTTATTTCTATCCCGTTTTTATCGGTTACCGTAATTTTGCGGGAAACTACTCGTTCTTGCCCGTTCTGATAATAGAATTTGTATTTATAGGTCGTTGTTCTTTCCGGTTTGATTACGAACGTGTATTTACAGTTCTTGATCTCTTGTGTTGTTGGCTTGTAAACAGCTGTATCAAAAACTATCGTTTTTACTACTTGGGGATTCCAGGCTACCTCTACAGTAAGCGTGGTACCTTTTTGAATAACAGTCCCTTCCACTTTCGTCAGTTTACCTTTGTCCCGAAAATACACGTAAGAAGCCCATTTTTCTTCTCGGGAAATTTCTTTTACAATTGTTTTTATTTTTTTTTGGGAAGTAGTATCTTTTGCTTGTGCTTTTACTTCCGCCATCGTGCAACATAATATTACTACAAATAATAGACACCATTTTTTCATAATGTTTGATTTTTAATAGTTGGTAATTAGCTTTATTTACTTCTTTTCTTGTAAATTGTTTTTTGTTTCTTCTTCTTCTTTTATCTCATCCCCGTTTTTATCGGTTACCGTAATTTTGCGGGAAGCTGATTCTTCTTTACCGTCTTGATAGTAGTGTTTATAGTTGTAGGTCGTTGTTCTTTCCGGCTTAATCGTGAACGTGTATTTTCCGGCTTTAATTTCTTGAGAAGTCGGTTTGTAAACTGTGGTATCGAATACGACTTTTTTTATCATCTGTGGATTCCAGGCCACCTCGACGGTAAGCGTGGTACCTTTGGGAATAATAGATTCTTTAATTTTCATTTTCTGGCCTTTATTCAAAAAATATACTCTGGAAAGCCAAATTTCTTTTCGGGAAACCACTTTCTGGGTTGTTTTCATTTTACCCTGTGAAGTGGTGTCCTTGGATTGAGCATTTGTTTCCATCCCTACAAGGCATAATAACGCCGCAAATAGTAAGTACCATTTTTTCATAATGTTTGATTTTTAATGATTAGTAATTAACGTTATTTACTTCCTTTTTTGTGAATCATTTTTTAACTTTTCTTCTTTTATTTCTACCCCGTTTTTATCCGTTACCGTGATTTTACGGGAAATTAATAACTCTTTATCGTCATGATCGTATATTTTATAATCATATGTCGTTGTTTTTTTGGGGCTCTTGCTTCCATTCCAACGAAGCATAGCAACGCTGCGAATAATAAATTCCATTTTTTTATTTTATAAATTTAAAATTAGAAATATAAATTATAAAATATTTTTTCAAATATAATCTATTACATTGTAGAGTCCAAGTGATAATAATAAAAATTAATAATCAATTTATAAAAATTATTCAAACTGATGTGGAATTCAAAAAAAGGTATGAGCGGGAAGGGGCGGTAAAAGAGAGTCTCCGTATTTCTTTAAGGGGGAGTGTTGTGATTGTTTTTGGAAAAGAATCATGAAAAAAGAGGAAGATGTTAAATATTTAACAGAAAAAGTGTATTTTCGCAACTTCAATAGAAGTGTCGAGGTTGATGAATACAAGGCAAAGAAGATACAGGGATTATCCGACTTTTTTTAAAGGTTTATTTCAGGAGCGGGTGCAAAAACTCTCAATAGACGGAGGATTTACCTGTCCGAACAGGGACGGGGTCAAGGGTACGGGAGGATGTACTTTTTGTAATAACGAGAGTTTTACGCCTGAGTACTGCCGGCGTGCGGGGAGTATTACCCGTCAGATAGAGGAGGGAATTCGTTTTTTCGATGCGAAATATAAGGGACAGAAATATTTGGCCTATTTTCAGTCTTACTCGAATACGTATGCACCGATAGATGTTTTGCGGAAGCGCTACGCCGAGGCTTTATCGCATCCGAAGATTGTCGGTTTGGTGATCGGTACCCGTCCGGACACGGTTACCCCGGATATTTTAGATTATTTGGGAGAGTTGTCTCGTGAAAGATATGTTTGCGTGGAGTACGGTGTCGAATCGGTTCACGATGAGGTTTTATGTCGGATCAATAGAGGGCATGGTTATGCCGTATCGGAATGGGCTATTCGGGAGACTGCCAAACGGGGAGTTGCTGTCGGTGCCCATCTGATATTCGGTTTACCCGGAGAGAGCCGGGAAGAGATGTTAACCGGAGCTGTCCGTTTGAGCGAGTTGCCGATACAAGTGTTGAAACTGCATCAGTTACAGATTATAAAGGGAACCCGTATGGCTGAGCAGTATGCGGCGGCCCCGGATGCGTTCGGACTTTATACCTTGGAAGATTATTTAGAGTTCGTGGTGGACGTGATCGGACATGTCCGTCCGGATCTTTATTTAGAGCGTTTCGTGAATCAGGCTCCTTCGGATTATCTGATTGCACCCCAATGGGGCGTGAAGAATTTTGAGTTTGCGGCTATGTTGGAAAAACGTTTGGAAGAGAGAGAGGTATGGCAAGGGAAAATGACCAATGAAGGATTGAGTGATTCTGTGATTGTATGATTCAGAGATTGAATCATACAATCATCAAATCATTGAATCTTGAATATAAAATGTTTAATCATAAATCGTAGATTGATTAGTACATAGTTGAATTGAATTTTTGAATCGAAGATATGGTAGGACAAGAGAAGGTATATGAAATTTTGGCAACGTTGGGAATTACATTTGATTATGTGGAGCATCCGGCAGCCCCGACCATAGAAATTGCCAGGCAATATTGGAAGAATCTGGACAGTACTCATTGTAAAAATTTATTTTTCCGGAATCATAAAGGAGACCGGCATTATTTAGTCATATTCGACTGTGATCACGATTTGGCCATTCATGATTTGGAAAAAAGGCTGCAACAGGGTAAATTGAGTTTCGCTTCGGAGAAAAGAATGGAGAAATATTTAGGTTTGCGTCCCGGTTCCGTAAGTCCTTTCGGGTTAATCAATGATACGGAACATCATGTACATGTTTTTTTGGATAAGAATTTACGAAAGGCCCAAAAACTCTCTTTTCATCCGAATGATAATCGGGTTTCTTTGGCTATTAAAGTAGAGGATTTTATCCGGTATATGGATCAAACCGGGAACGGTTACGAGTGGATAGAACTGTATTGATTAGGAGATTGAAGATAATAAATTGAAGGATTCTGAGATTAAGCGATTTAGAGATTAAAAAGATTGACGATTGTAGGATTAAAATCGAATCGTCTAATCATGGAATCACTAAATCGCAGAATTATTCTAATTTGCAATCTGCAATTTAAAATTTACAATGAATACGTGGATCGGGAGATTAAAGAGATGGTGTGATTAGGATTTGGCCCCTATTGGTATGACGGACGTTATGAATTTTATAAACTTTTAGATTAATAAATATGTTGAGTGTAGCACAGGTCGTAGAAGATATCGTGAAGCATAAACCCTATCTGTCGGAGTCTTTAGCCATGGGGTTGATTAATATTTCGGCTTTGGCCCGGCAGATCAAATCAGAGGTGGAAGCGGCGTTGAAAAAAGAGGTTAATCCGGGAGCGATTGTTATGGCCTTGAATCGTTTGGCTCCCTATTTTCAAGTCCGTGAGCAGGTGCAATTGAATAAATTGCTTAATAATATGGGAGATATCATATTGCGAAGTAATTTATGCGATTACACGTTTAAGAATTCCAATACATTGTTGGAGTGTCATATTCGGGTATTGAAAAATATTTCCCAAAAAGAGGAGGTTTTTTACACGATGGTACAGGGGGTGTTCGAGACGAATTTAGTCGTGAGCGATACGATGGAGGCGGCTATCGATAATTATTTTAAAGAAGAACAATGTATATTTAAACAAAGCGGTTTGTCTTCCGTGACGCTAAAACTGCCTAAGGGAAATATCCTGCAACCCGGTTTCTATTACAGTATAATGAAAGAGTTATCCTGGGAGGGAATTAACCTGACCGAGGTTATTTCTTCCACGAATGAATTTACGGTAGTAGTGGATAATTCTTTAATAGATAAGACATTCGTGGTTTTAAAGAATATAAGCCGGAAATAAATAGAGAGATAAAAGTTTATAAAATGTATTTGTTTTATGTGAAAATGGATGATATCGTGTCGTGTTTTTAGTTTTTAACATTTAGTTTTTAGATTGACGGTTAAAATTACTAATTTTGCAAAGAATGAATATATAGAGAATTTAGTAGAGAAAGACAGATGCGATAAGGGCATTTTTCAATTTCCAAATTTCAATTAATAGCATATGTTTGAGAATCTATCCGAAAGATTAGAAAAGTCGTTTCAGATTTTAAAAGGACAGGGGAGAATAACAGAGATCAATGTGGCTGAAACCCTGAAAGAGGTGAGACGTTCGTTATTGGATGCCGATGTAAATTATAAAATTGCGAAGGAATTTACCAATACGGTAAAAGAGAAGGCGTTGGGCATGAACGTGCTCACGGCTGTGAAACCGGGGCAGATGATGGTAAAGATCGTGCATGACGAGTTGATCCAGTTAATGGGGGGAACCCATGTTGATATTGATATAAAAGGAAATCCGGCCGTTATTCTGATGTCCGGATTGCAAGGTTCCGGTAAGACCACTTTTTCCGGGAAGTTAGCCAATTTGTTGAAGACCAAAAAGGGGAAGAATCCTTTGTTGGTTGCCTGCGACGTCTATCGGCCGGCTGCTATCGAACAGTTGAAAGTGTTGGGTGAGCAGATTGGTGTTCCGGTATATAGCGAAGAAGGGAATAATAATCCGGTACAGATTGCTTTAAATGCCATAAAGCAGGCGAAAGCGACAGGGCGGGACGTCGTTATCGTCGATACGGCGGGACGTTTGGCTATCGATGAGCAGATGATGAATGAGATCTCCGCGATAAAAAAAGCGATAGAGCCTAATGAGACTTTGTTCGTGGTGGATGCCATGACCGGACAAGATGCGGTAAATACGGCCAAGGAATTTAACGATCGGTTGAATTTTAACGGTGTTGTCCTGACGAAATTGGATGGTGATACGCGCGGTGGTGCTGCATTGTCTATCCGTACGGTGGTGGATAAACCGATTAAATTTGTCGGAACGGGAGAAAAGTTGGAAGCTTTGGATGTATTCCATCCGGAACGTATGGCAGACCGAATCTTGGGAATGGGAGATATCGTTTCCTTGGTAGAGAAGGCTCAAGAACAATTTGATGCGGAAGAAGCCAAGAAATTGCAGAAAAAGATTGCCAAGAATCAATTCAATTTCAATGATTTCCTGAGTCAAATCCAGCAGATAAAAAAAATGGGAAATATAAAAGATTTAGCTTCTATGATTCCCGGTGTAGGGCGTGCTTTGAAAGATGTGGATATCGATGATGATGCTTTTAAAGGAGTGGAGGCTATTATTTTTTCCATGACACCCCAGGAGCGGGAAAACCCGGAATTGATCAACGGTTCTCGCCGTAAACGTATAGCTATGGGAAGCGGAACAACCATTCAGGATGTAAATCGTTTGCTGAAACAATTCGATGAGTCTAAAAAAATGATGCGGATGTTGTCCAAGGGCGGTAAGATGATGGGAAATGCCGCTATGAGAAGAAGATAGTAATTAATTGACGATTGACAATTGTAGATTTTGGATTAAGCGATTATGAGATTGAGTGAGTAACGATGGGGAGATTAGTAAGCTACGATTTACATTAAAAAGATCAGGCAATTGATAATGTACAATTTAAAAATAAAAGATGGAGATTATTGACGGAAAAAAAGTTTCGATGCGGATCAAAGAGGAGATCGCGGAAGAGGTAGTTCACTTGCTTGCCGAGGGAAAGAAGATCCCCCATTTGGCTGCCGTTTTGGTAGGCAATGACGGAGCGAGTGAAACCTATGTGGCCAGTAAAGTGAAAGCATGTCAAGCCGTGGGGATTAAAAGTACCGAACTAAGATACGGTAGTGATATTACCGAAGAACAATTATTGGAGGTAATCCGACAATTGAATGAAGATTCGGATATAGACGGTTTTATCGTGCAACTTCCTTTACCGAAACATATTTCCGAAGAGAGAGTATTAAATACGATTCATCCCGATAAAGATGTGGATGGATTTCACCCGTGCAACGTGGGTAAGATGGTGTTAGGGTTACCGACCTACCTTCCGGCGACTCCCGCCGGGATCATGGAGCTGTTGGCTCGTTACGATATCGATACGGAAGGAAAACATTGTGTCGTGGTGGGACGAAGTAACATCGTCGGGACCCCGATGGCCGTGCTGATGTCCCGTAAGGCAAAGCATGCGAATTGTACGGTGACTATGTGTCACAGCAGAACCTCCAATCTGAAAGAGATTACCCGGCAAGCCGATATTTTGATCGTTGCCATAGGCGTTCCTCATTTTATCACGAAAGATATGGTACGGGAAGGGTGTGTCGTCGTCGACGTGGGAATTCATCGTGTTCCTTCTGAAACGACTAAAAGCGGTTGGAAATTGGTAGGAGACGTCGATTTTGAGCAGGTAGCTCCCTTATGTTCTTACATAACTCCGGTTCCGGGAGGAGTAGGACCAATGACGATCGTTTCTCTTTTGCAGAATACGATCAAAGCCTGTAAAGCGAAACATTAATAATACGGATGAAGAGATTTTGTGATTAGGAGATGAGGGGGTGTTGTAATTCAACCCGATCTTCAATCACCTAATCACTCAATCACCTAATCACTCAATCTCCAATCGCCTATGGTTCTTAACTATATTTGGATTTTTTTCTTCGGGGTAGCTTTTATCGTGGCTCTTTTCAAATTATTGTTTGATGGGGATACGGAGGTTTTTGCGTCCATTGTTAAAGCTACCTTTGATATGTCCAAGACGGGTTTCGAGATATCGTTGGGATTGACGGGGGTATTGACCTTGTGGATGGGGATCATGAAAATCGGAGAGCGAGGTGGGGCGGTAAAGGTCATGTCGTGGATTATCAATCCTTTCTTCCGGCGTTTATTTCCGGAGTTGCCTCCGGATAGTCCGGCTTATGGTTCGATTATGATGAATATCGCTGCTAATATGTTGGGACTGGATAATGCGGCTACTCCGTTGGGACTAAGGGCAATGCAGCAGATGCAGGAGGTGAATTCTCGTAAAGATCGTGCTTCCGATGCTCAAATTATGTTTCTGGTATTAAATACCTCCGGGTTAACTATCATTCCTGTCTCTATCATGGTTTACCGGGCTCAGTTGGGAGCTGCTAATCCGGCGGATATTTTCATCCCGATTCTTTTGGCGACGTATGTTTCGACCTTAGTGGGACTTATAGCCGTTGCCTTGTATCAGCGTATTAATTTATTGGACCGGGTGATTATGGCCTACCTGATCGGTGGTAGTGCTTTGGTAGCAGGTATTATCTGGTATTTTTCAGGGTTGGATAAAGAGACGTTGACCGAAGTCTCTTCCTTGGCAAGTAATGTGATCTTGTTTTCCATTATTGTTGCTTTTATCGCTATGGGAGCCTGGAAACGTATCAATGTTTACGATGCTTTTATCGACGGGGCGAAAGAGGGTTTCTCTATTGCCGTAAAAATAATCCCTTATTTAATTGCTATTTTAGTCGCTATCGGTGTCTTCCGTGCTTCGGGTGCAATGGATGCCGTCATGGACGCCCTGAAATGGGGATGTGAGGCTTGCGGGTTCAATTCTGATTTTGTTCCGGCTTTACCTACGGCTTTGATGAAACCGTTGAGCGGGAGCGGGGCGAGGGGATTGATGATCGATACCATGAATACCTTTGGAGCGGATTCGTTTCCCGGACGATTGGCTTGTGCTTTTCAAGGAGCTACGGATACCACTTTCTATATTATTGCCGTCTATTTTGGGGCCGTCGGTATAAAAAATACCCGTTACGCCATTCCTTGCGGTTTAATTGCTGATTTGGCGGGAGTTATTGCGGCTATCGTAATGGCTTATATTTTCTTTACCTGATTTTTAGAATGTAATTCCGTATTTAAGCTCTGTTCTCTTGTTTTCAACGGGCAAATATTTCCCGTATAACTGATCGGATAACGTTTTTGATCGTTATAATAGAGATAGCAGGTTCCGTCATAACGAATGTCCATGTGCAAAAACAAGATATTGCCTTTGGTCAAAATACTGATCTGGTAAGCGATACTTTTTTTATTTCCGTGTGGAAGTATTTTTACTGTCCTCGAGAAAAGAATATAATTGAATCGAAGAGAGTCTTGCTCCGGCCCCGGAACCCAATGGCTGCCGTTACCGAAATAGGGTAATCGTCCGCTGACCAGCGAATCCTGAATCTCTAAATAGCATTGTTCCGGGTCAATGGCAACGTTAGGGCCTTCCGATGGGGTGGCAACAAAGGTTTGTCCCGTTGGAGTAGCTATAAAAAATCGTATCATGAACCGATCGCTGTTGACTAATTGTAATGTTTTCTGAAACTCCGCTTCAAATCGGGCACTCCTTTTTTGGCCCGAGGAAATGGATGGAAATGAGTAAAGTAGAATGGCGATAAAAATAAATGGTAAATAATTTCTCATGTGCTCTATTTTTGTCGAAATAAGTTGACTTTTTCGTGGTTATGACTATCTTTGAACGAGTTTACGTTTGTAGAAATAAAAAGTTTGATTCAGGATCGTTTTTCATAGCCCGTTCGAATCCTCTGCATATAATTGGCAGGTACTAATGAAAACGATTAGTTTGAGTCGGAACAGGTAACGATTTTGACGTGGCATTTTTGAAAAACGAATGAGAATGGAAAAAAGGATTTTCGGAAAAGGAATAACCGGGTATCTGTTTTTACTTCCGGTAGCTTTCTTGTTGATCTTGCCTGCCGACGTACAGGCCGCACTACATTTAAATAGTAGTTTTATAAGCGGTTTCGTAAACGATACGACGGGACAAATCGTGACAGGTAAAGTAGTGGATAAGAGAGGGAAACCCTTGGAGGGGGCCGTTGTACTGATTAAAGACAGGGGCATAGGGTGCCGGACGGATTTTAAGGGTCGGTTTTCTATCCAAGCAAATTCACATGATATATTGTTATTTTCTTATGTTGGAAAAGAGATACGGAGCATACCCGTTACTCGACGGGAGATCATGAAAGTTCGTTTGCATAATGCCATTTTAGTCCTGGAAGATTCTCATCCGATCTCTTGCTTGAAAGAGGATACGGAAGAGGTATTCGAGCCGATTGAGGTTATGCCGGAGTTTCCCGGTGATTTGTTTCAATGGGTTGCCGAACATATAAAATATCCTGAGAAGGCTTATGAAGAAAGGATAACAGGAGAGGTTCAGGTCTCTTTCGTTGTTGATCAAAAGGGAGAGGTAAAAAGGGTTAAAGTGGTTCAATCCGTAAATGCTCTATTGGACCGGGAGGCCATTCGGGTTGTGAAATCGATGCCCGCATGGAAGCCGGCAAAACAAAATGGGAAAGAGGTGGGGATCGAGTGCTTGATTCCTGTAAGTTTTCTGTTATAATAGGGAGAAAATATTTAAGAAGATATGATTCATTAAAAACGTTGCACGAAATGGCAACGTTTTTTTTTTCGGGCTTTGAATAGAGTATTGCTTGTTGAGGGTTATTCTGAATATAAGGAAAATCTTCACATTTTTTTTTGTCTCATCCCGTATCGTCTAAAATTTTTATTGTGTATTTTATTGGAATGGATGTATTTCTTTATTATGCTATTTGTATGATAATATGATGATATTAAGGTATATAATTGAATGTTTAATCAAAATATACAAAATAGATAATCTGACTATTAAATTTGTTGACTTTGAGTCAATAAAATGGTTTTGCAGGACAAGTAAATATATATGATAAACTATTGAATTATAGATGTATATGTATATATATAAAACCTTCGTTTAATGACATTTTTATAGGGAATACATCATGATTAGCTCATAAAGGCAACAGGTTGAGTACAAGAATCGAAGATTTATCAAAAAACATTTATTTTATTTGTATTTGTGATTTTTTTACTATATTTGTAATGATCAAAAAACGAAGGTTTTTTGATAGGTGTATTAAAAATAGTCGTGAGTATGGTCGGATACAAGCTACGATAATGGACGTAGATGGGATTTGTTTATATTCTAAAGTTAGGTGTCTGCATGCTCTGGGCCTTTAAGGGACGATAGGTTCAGTTTGATGAGAAGATAACTGGTGACTCCGGGGATAAAATCGATTATTCCGAAAAAGCAATAATTTCTTTTTAGGTACGTTACTTGTCGACATGAGTTGTCAATGGTATTTATCGTGGAAAAAAGTTTTTCTCTTTGAATCGGAAAGGCTTTATCGAAATCATTTTTACTATCTCCTCGATGCGTCAAGATCGTGTGGAATTATTGATAGATCCCGATAAGTAAGAGCTGTGCGTTATTGTATTGATTTTTCAATGCGATAATTATTGTTAACTACAAATGATGTCTAATTAAAAACAAGACTATGAAAAAGACGATTCAATTGATTGTTTTCCTGTTATTAACGGGAGTTCAATTAGGTTTGGCTCAAAAGCGGGAGGTCTCGGGTACGGTGACCGATGCTGCTGACGGATCTCCGTTGCCGGGGGTTACGGTTGTTGTAAAAGGAACGAATGCCGGGACATCGACCGATGTTAAGGGACATTACGTTCTAAAAAATGTTGAGAAGGATGCCGTTCTTGTCTTTTCTTTTGTGGGGATGAAAAAACAGGAAATTAATTCCGGAACGCGAAAAGTGATCGATGTGAAGATGGAGCAGGAGACGGAGCGCTTGGAGCAGGTGGTGGTAACCGCTTTAGGTATCAAACGCCAGAAAAGAGACTTGGGATATTCGACGGTAAACGTGAGTAACCGGGAATTGGTTAAGGCAAGGGCACTGAATGTAGCTGTCGGCTTACAGGGAAAAGTGCCCGGATTGAATATCACGGGATTGAACAGCAGCGTCTTCGAGGATGTGAAGATCAATTTGCGGGGAATACGCTCGTTGACCGGAGACAATAACCCGATGTTGTTGCTGGATGGAGTTCCGGTAGCTTTGAGTTTTCTCTCCTCTTTAAATCCGAACGATATAGAGAGTGTAAATGTATTGAAAGGGACCTCTGCAGCAGCTATTTACGGTCCGGATGCCCGTAACGGGGTAATTGTCGTGACCACAAAGGCAGGAATTGCTGTTACTGCAAAAGCGGCGAGCAAAGAAATCAAACCGGAGATTACGATCAGTAATTCGACTCAGTTTAGCAGGGTCGCCATGTTCCCTAAATTTCAAAACATGTTCGGAAGCGGGGGATACGGTGAATATATTCCTTACGAGAATTGGTCTTACGGACCGGCTTACGACGGTTCGGAAGTGGTGTTGGGTGAGGAATTACCGGACGGTAGCGTGCAGAAGGTAAAGTATGCTCCGATAAAAAATAATCGACGGAAATTTTTTAAGACGGGTATGACGATGCAAAACGATGTCTCTTATTTGGCCAAGGACTTTTTCTTGAGTATTCAGGATGCCGTGATTAAAGGTGTTGTACCGGACGACCGGAATCGCAGGACCGGCATCCGTCTGAATGCCTCTAAAGCGTATAAAATATTTACGGTAAACTTTAACTCGAATTACATCCAATCCAATTATGACGTGTTCGACGATCGGGCAATGAGCGATTATTATTCGGCCAATAACGTGGGATTGAATGACGGTTTGATGAACTTGATCTTTTCGACCCAGGCTCATGTTCCTCTAACCTCTTACAAAGATTATAAAAATAATCCGTTCGCTACTTACGATAACTATTACAATCGGTATGGGATTAATCCTTATATTGCCCTGGATACTTGGAGAAGAAAGGGGAAAAAGCAGGACTTGATTACCAGCATCGACTTTAAGTTATCGCCTGTTGGCTGGTGGGAGATCAACTACCGGGCGGCCATGACCTACCGGACGGAACAGTACAAGGTGCAGACTCGATTACGGACCGTGACGGAGTACGGAGAACACCGGGGATTATCGGACATCCCGCAACGGGTAGAGGATTACTCCTACGTTCAAAACAGGCTCTCCTCCGAGTTATATATGAATTTCCACAAAACATTCGGTGATTTCAAGGGAAACTTGTTGGTGGGAACTTACGTCCGCGACGTGGATACGAAAGAGATGCGGCTGACCGGGGATAAGCTGATCATTGAGGATTTGTTCAATGTTTCGGCGCGGCCGGGCGAGTTGGGCGGAGGGTCGAATAAATTCAGAATCCGTATGCTCTCTTTTTACGGTAGCCTCAGCTTGAACTACAAGAATTTCGTTAACTTGGAGGTTACGGGGCGTAATGATAAAACTTCCGTGTTGGATCCTCAAAACAATAGTTTTTTCTATCCGGGTGTTAATCTTTCGGTGGTATTGACCGATGCGATTCCCCTGTTGAAATCGGATATTTTGAACTTCCTGAAATTGAGAGGTTCCTGGAATAAAACCGGTAATGCCGATATAGATCCTTATTCGTTAAGTGCCACTGCGGTTCAGATATTGGGCTTCCCTTATGCCGGGCTTCCCGGGTACTCGATTAATGCCACCTCTTTCGACCCGCTGTTGAAGCCGGAGTTCGTAAAAAGTATTGAGGTGGGGTTTGAGGCCAGTTTTCTCGATAACCGGATTACGTTGGATGCAACTTACTACAATCAGAAGAACTCGAATCAAATCGTGAGAGTGAGGGTTCCCCGTTCTACCGGTTACTCTTTCGCGAATGTGAATGCCGCTTCTTTTAAAAATTTCGGTTTCGAGGCTCAGTTGAAATTGACGCCTCTCGTTCGGTTTCGAGGATGGGATTTTAACCTGGGAACGAATTTTACCTATAACGATAGCAAGGTAACCTCTATTTTCGGAGATCTCGAAGAGTTGGGAGTCGGGGGGTACTATATGGCCAGTAATCAGGCTGTAGTGGGGAAACCCGCTTTCGTCTTCAGTGCGAAAGATTACAAACGGGATCCCGAGGGAAGGGTGATCGTGGATGCGACTACCGGGTTGCCGCAGATCGACGAGACCAATAAAATATTCGGAAGAACGATGCCTAAATACATTTTGGGGCTAAACCCGACAATTACCTGGAGAGGGGTGACGATTGCCGCTACTTTCGAGTATAAAGGAGGGTATTGCGCTTTTAATATGATCGGTGCCGATATGGCGTGGACCGGAGTGTCCGAGCGGACTGCTGCAAACCACCGGGAACGCTTCGTCTTCCCGAATTCGGTATACGAGGATCCTAAGAACCCGGGAAAATATGTTCCGAACGAGAACATAACGATTACCAACGTGAACGATTTTTGGACGGGAGATAACTATCGGAACGTGGGAACAAATTTCCTGACGAGTGCCAATTCCTGGCGTTTCCGGGAGTTCTCGATCTCTTACGATCTGCCGCAGTCGCTTTTGAGGAGGCAAAAGGTGATTCAGGGAATCACGATCGGTTTCACGGGTAGGAACCTGGCTCTTTGGCTACCGAAGTCCAACGTGTACGGAGACCCTGATTTTCAGGGGGACGTGATGACTAACGACTATAATAACGTATCGGGAGTGGGAGATGCCACGGTGAATCCCCCGACCCGGAGTTTTGGCGGAACGATTACGGTTAAATTTTAAATCGAACGGATATGAAAAAGATACACATACTAACGGTAATTTCTTTGGCGATGCTCTTATTTGCGGGGTGTGGCGAGAGCTATTTCGATATCAATCAAAACCCGAACAGGGCGGTAGAGACGAATATGACACCCAACTTGATTTTACCCAGCGCCTTGCACCGGGTAGGAATTTTGACTGCCGCAACTCAGCCGGAGACAGATTTTACCCAAGGAAATGCGGCGAACGGTAATTACCAGCAATGGATGGGGTATTACGCTCGTTGTGCGGGGACCTACGGTCCGAATACGGATCTGGAGGCATTTCAGCTTTCAGCTTCTTTCAACCAGGGAGTGTGGCACGATTGGATGGATGTATTGAAGGATTTGGATGTGATGGAGAAAAGCGCCGTGGCCCGGAAGGAGACGGCTTACGAGGCCATCGCCAAGATTGTGAAAGCCATCGGTTTTATGACGTTGGTCGATCAGTACAACAATATTCCTTATTCCAAATGTTTTGATATAGTTAACTATATGTTGACTCCTTACGACAAGGGCGAGGATATCTATAAGGATTTGTTGGAGCAGCTCGCTAAGGCCGATGAACTGTTGAAGGAGGCGGATCCGGGAAATAATTACGATATTGAGCGGGCTGACGTGGTTTTTAGTGGAGATTTGGGGATGTGGCGGAAGTTAGGGAACACGCAACGTTTGCGGATGCTCATGCATGAGGCCGATTTTCTCGGGGCTGCCGCTTTGAAAACGGAGGTGGACAAAATCGTGGCCAACGGGGCGGGTTTTCTCGAAGAGGGAGAGACTGCGGCCGTTCATTTGACCTATTCGGCGGATAAGGGGAAACAAAATCCGTTCTGGAATACCTATAAAGTTAATGACCAGGGTGTTGCCGATGCTTATTTCCGGGCCAATAATTTTTTCCTGAATCTTTTGCGGGATAACGGAGACATTCGGTATACCTATTTCTATTCGAGAGCTAAAACTCCCACCGGGGGAGAGTATTATGTCGGTTTCGATTTCGGGGCGGTGGACAATACCCTGCCCGACGGAGCCCACTCTTCCATGGTTTCCGGTCCGGGTATCGCCAAATCGGTCGATATGCCGCAATGGTTTTTTCCTTCTTTCGAAAGTCTTTTTTTACAAGCGGAGGCCATTCAACGGGGAGCCCTTGCCGGGGATGCTCAGGCCGTTTACAAAAGGGCCGTGACCGAATCTTTCGTGTGGTTAGGAATAGAAGATGCCGCAGAAGTAGCCGATAAATATTTGCACCCTGCGGAACCGACCGATACCAAGTTTGCGGAGTGGGGCAGCCATCCTGATAAATTGAAATTGATCTATCTGCAAAAATACATTGCCATGTACGGGATCAACGGGGCGGAATCCTGGACGGATTACCGGAGAACAGGGGTTCCCGATATCCCTCGTTCCAAGCATCCGAGTGTGGGGAATAATCGTATTCCCTATCGTTTGATTTACCCGACTACCGAATACCAGTTCAATAACAAGAACGCGACTGCTCAGGGAACTATTAATCCCCAGTCAAACAAGATATTTTGGGATAATAATTAATGTTTAAATATTGGATTATGAAAAAAATACATGTATTGATATGGATGATGTCGGTAATTTCATTGGGATTGACCTCCTGCTTGAAAGACGACAGGATCGATGATCTGGAATATGGCATTAGGCCGGAGGATCTTTCCACGAAAAAGATTATCGAGATACCGGCCGATGCGGACCATACGAAATCTATAGCTATTTTGGCTGTAGGGGCCGAACAGGAGATTACGATCGGGGAAGTGAGATTAGCGGCCGAGAAGCCGGCCGGGGAAGATATCGAAGTGGTGTTGAAAAAATCCGTACAGGGAGATTTGATACCTGAGGGAGAAGAGCTGTTTCCGTTGGATAAGATCACTTTTCCGGCGTCGGTGGTGATTCCGAAAGGAGAACGAGCCGTTCCTCTGACGGCGAAAGTAAGGACGGATGCCTTGAAAGCTCACGGTAGTTATCTGGTTATCGGTGTGGAGTCCGTAAAGAACTCCGGTTATGTGATTAGCGGGAACTTCGGGAGTTTGCTGCTCGCGTTGAAGATTCGCAGCCCATACGAAGGTAAGTATAAATACGAGATGGTGGGTGATTTTGCTCCTCCCGCAAGTACTGAAGTTTATTTGGAGACGGTTAGTCCTACCCGGTTGGCGGCCGGAGGATTGTTCGGCGGTAAGTTCACCAATAGAGTGTTTTACGAGATCGATCCGATAACGAACAAGGTAATTCTTGACGTCGACGGACAGGCCACTTCCGTAATCTCGGGAACTTATGATCCGAACAAAAAGTCGTTCACGATCGAGTGGAATATTTTAGGAGGAAGGTACGTGAAAGAGACTTACACGTTGATACAATAGTAGCAACTTAGCCCCTGTTTGTTAGTAAGAGGCCGTTCCCGTTTGTAGGCGGGGCGGCCTCTTCGTTGTTTTCTCTTTACGGTTTTATCGTGATTGTTAACTTTTGCCCGCTTCGACGAAATACATCTCTTCCATGTTCAGATGTTTCTGCGCTGTTTGCAGGAGATCCTCCGGTGTGCACTCTTTCATACGGTCGATCATTTTCAGGTAAAAAGTGTTATCCGTATCGTAATTTAGTTTGTGTTTTAGGGCGTCGGATTGAGCGAAAACTCCGTCTAATTCCCTAAGCAGCTCACCGTGAAAAAAGCTTTTGACGAGATTCAGTTCTTCCGTTGGAATCGGCTCTTGTTGTAAACGGAGTATCTCTTTACGGATTTCGGAGATTGTGGCCTCCGCGTGATCGGCATTGACATCGGTAGCGATATTCCAGTAAGCGGCGTTTTTCATGCTGACATTGAAAGAACCGATACCGTAGGTAAAGCCTTTTTCTTCCCGGATATTCGACATCAGGCGGGAACCGAAGTACCCCCCTAAGACCATGTTGAGCAACTGAAAATCGGTATAATCTTCTTCCGTGAGCCTGACCCCTTTTTTGCCGACCCGGATACTGGTTTGTACGGCATCCGGTTTATGGATACGGTATAGTCCGGCTGGTTGCCGCTTGATATCATATGTCGGTTCTTCCTCTGGTACGGTAGATTGTAGTGCGGAGAATCGTTTCCCGACCTCTTGTAGGACGGATTCGTTCACATTGCCGGAAAGAAAAATGCGGCAGTTCGGGGCACTTACCCGTTTTTGATAAAAATCCAAGAGCCGGCGGCGGGTCACTTGGTCGAAATCTTCTCGGGTAAAATGATTAGCGTAAGGATGTTGTTCCCCGAAAAACAAGCGAAGAAACTCCATACGAGCCAGATAGGAGGTTTTTTCCAGGTTGACTAAGTATTGTTGCTTTTTGTTGCGAAGGTAGACTTCCAATTCGTGTTCCGGGAAGATACTGTCGGCAATCATCTCGGCTACCATCCCGATGGTCTTGTCCGCGTATTTGTTTAAGGAGATCAGACTGATTTCCGATTTATGCAATCCGCAGTTGTAATCTACGTAAGCCCCGTGATAGTCGAAAAATTCGGCTATCATTTCGGAAGAATGGGAGCGAGTTCCTTCGTTTAACAAATGAAGCATAGTGGAAGCGATGATCGGTCGGGGTTGGTAATAAGCCCCGACAGGAAGAACGACATCCATTTTGAATACCTCTTGTTGAGGGTCATTTATGTAAATGATTTCTATTCCGTTGGAGAGGATTCTTTTTTGATAATTCAGGACGGAAGGTTTGGTCAGAGCTTCCAGTTGGGGAGGTCGGTTGCGGTTCATATGAATTGAATTGTATAGATGATTGTTCTGTATTTTATTTCAGGTACCATAGGGTAGAGCTGTTTTCAGGCGTAAATAGTTGTTGCGCCGTATTTTTTATCATTTCCGGGGTTATTTTTATATACCGGTCGCACTCTGTATTGATCAGGTCGATATCTCCGAGGTACTCGAAAAATGCCAAGTTGGCAGACTTCCCCTGGTAGTTGATTTCGCTGTAAGAGATACGGGCATCGGTCTTATTGATGACTTTTTGAAGCTCTCTTTCCGATACGTTCTCCTGAATAAAACGATCGATCTCGTTTTGGATGGCCTGTTCTCCCTCTTCGATTTTCACGCCCTCCGATAGTTTTCCGGAAAAGATGAAGAGACCGGGGTCCATGTCGCCTGTCACGTAAGCATCTATTTCTGAAAAAAGCTTGCTGTTTTTTATTAAATTGACGTATAGACGGGAGGATTGTCCGTTGGACAGGATATCCGAAATAATATCACAGACGTAAAAATTATCCGAATAGCGGTCGCCCATGTGGAATACCTTATACAGTGCATCCGCGGGAACGTTGTTGTGCTCGCAGATCAATTGCCGGGCTTCCGTCTGTTCGGGTTCCGGAGATAACCTGTTTTTTGCGGTATGGGAGGGAGGGATATCTCCGAACCATTTCTTCACCAACTCCAAAGCTCGAGAGTCTTTTATATTTCCGCTGATACTGATAATGGCATTGTCCGGAGCGTAGAAACGATGGAAAAAATCTTCGACCTCTGCTAAAGTCGCCTCTTCGATGTGTTCGATTTTTTTGCCTATGGTAGGCCATCGGTAAGGATGGAATTTGTAAGCCAACGGTCTCAATTTTAGCCAAATGTCCCCGTAAGGGTTATTCAGGTAACGTTGTTTGAATTCTTCGATTACCACGTTTCGTTGTACGTCGAGGGATTTTTGGGAAAAGTTAAGACTGAGCATCCGGTCCGATTCCAGCCAAAGGGCTGTTTCTATGTTGGCTGCAGGGATGGTGATGTAATAATTGGTATAGTCGTTATTGGTGAATGCGTTACTGTCTCCTCCGGCTTTCTGCACATGATAGTCGTAATCGGGAACGTGAGCGGATCCGCCGAACATCAGGTGTTCGAAAAGATGGGCGAATCCGGTTCTGTTCGGATCTTCATCTTTTGCACCAACTTTATACAGTATGTTTACGGAAACGAAAGGAGTTCCGGTATCCGTGTTGCAGATAACCGTCAGTCCGTTGTCCAATATATGTCGGGAATAGTGAATCATCGTTTTTCTGTCGCGTATTAAATAGATAGTTTTTCTATATTTTTCAATGCTTGTTCGTAGGCGGTAACGATATCGGTAATAATGTTTTCCACACTCTCTTCCCGTTGTAGCATGGAAGAGATTTGACCTATTTCCAGTTCTCCTTCTTCCATATCTCCTTCGAAAATACCTTTTTTAGCCCGGCCTTTTCCTAAAACCGTTTTCAATGTTTCCGCATCGGCTCCTTTATCTTCCAGTTCTTTGATATGTTCGTAAAAAGCATTCTTTATCAGGCGGGTAGGAGCTAATTTTTTTAATGCCAGCATGGTATCGCCTTCTTCGAGTTCGTAAACTTTCTGTTTGAAATTCGCGTGGGCCGAAGATTCTGCAGCCACGGTAAAACGACTGCCTATTTGTACTCCTTCAGCACCTAAAACCATCGCGGCCAGCATAGACTCTCCGGAGGAGATGCCGCCTGCTGCAATGACCGGAAGAGAACAATGTTTAACCACGTTAGGTATTAGGGTCAAAGTGGTAGTCTCTTCCCGTCCGTTATGTCCTCCGGCCTCAAACCCTTCCGCCACGACTGCATCCACTCCGGCCTCTTCGCTTTTCCGGGCGAAAACGGCACTACTGACAACGTGGACAACCGTGATCCCGTGAGATTTCAATAAGGGAGTCCACTTTTTAGGACTTCCGGCAGAGGTAAAAATGATCTTTACCTCTTCCTTAATGATAAGATCGATGAGTTTCTCCATTTCCGGATAGAGTAAAGGGATATTGATACCCCAGGGTTTGTCCGTGGCCTGTTTCATTTTGCGGATGTGTTCCAAAAGAGTTTCCGGATGCATGGAACCCGCTCCGAGCAAACCTAATCCGCCATTGTTACTTACGGCGGAGGCCAGTTTCCATCCGCTGCACCATACCATACCGCCCTGAATGATCGGGTATTTTATATCGAAAAGAGTCGTTATTCTGTTTACCATGTTTTATTTTTAGTTTTATCTATTCATATCGTATGCATGCAAAAATAGTTTTTATTTTGCTATAATACTACCGTATAATACAAACGGGTGTTTCACTTTATCGAAACACCCGTTTGGCGATAATTTGATAAATGATTTTATTTTTCGATATTCGGTAATTCCAAACCGTATCCTTTTTTCTTGTCTT
This sequence comes from Gabonibacter chumensis, assembly GCF_024741215.1. Taxonomy (NCBI): domain Bacteria; kingdom Pseudomonadati; phylum Bacteroidota; class Bacteroidia; order Bacteroidales; family Porphyromonadaceae; genus Gabonibacter; species Gabonibacter chumensis. The sequence goes on from NZ_JANSKB010000001.1 coordinate 1,341,303, forward strand.
CGGCTTTTAACCATAATCCTAAGAGGAAAGCCAAAACACCCAGACTGGCGAAAATCAACATCGGAACGGTATAGTTATAGCTTACACCTTCGACTCCGGCTTTGATCTGTTCGGAAACACCCGGGTTACTTACTTTTAAAGACCATCCGATAAGGATAGGGAAAGACAACAGACCGATATTCTGAATCCAGAAAATAACGGAATAAGCTGATCCTAAGTATCTGTTTTCTACTAATTTGGGAACGGAGGGCCATAAGGCTGCCGGAACCAAAGAGAAAGAGATTCCTAAAATAACGATGGCCACGTAAGCGATAAAATGATTCAATGGTGCTAATGCGAAGATCAGGTGACAACCGCACATCAAGAGAGCTCCTATGATTAACATGGTTGCTCCTTTACCTTTATGATCCAGATAGGCACCTAACAGGGGAGTCAGAACCATGGCCCCGATCGGGAACCAGGAGAATACGGCTGCCGCATCGGTTGCGCTGAGTCCTAAACGGCTTTCCAACATACCCGTTGCGAATTTCTGGAACGGGAAGATAGCCGAGTAATAGAGCACGCATAAGAAAGCAACGATAAGGAATGTTTTGCTGGTGAATAATTTCCCGATGTCGCTGACATGGAAAGGATCTTCCGGTTCCGTGCTCATCTCACCGATTTGTTTATCCAGTTTTTTATCCATGAATACATAAACCAAGAAGGTCAGCAGACCGATACAAAGTAAGGTACAGCACACGGCAACCGGGGTCACGATGTCCGGATTGATACTTCCTGCCAATAGCGGGGAGATACGGAATACGGCAAATACCCCTAAACGGGCTATGGCCATTTCCAGACCCATGGCTAACGCCAATTCTTTTCCGCTAAACCATTTCACGATCGCTTTTGATACGGTGATACCGGCCATTTCCGTACCGCAACCGAATATGGCGAATCCGATGGAAGCGACCTTGGCACTGGCGGGAACGCTTGTCCAGAAAGAGTTGAAAAATTCATACCCGACACCGCCGTTGTTAAAATATTCGGTAATGGCGTATAGTTTTATGGATCCTCCGATAACCATTAAAGAAGCCGAGAGAAGTCCCGTAAAACGAACACCCATCTTATCGAGGATGATACCCGCGAAAATGAGGAAGAAGAAAAAAACGTTTAAGAAAAATTCGGAACCTTCTTCCATTCCGAATACGTCCGGACTCCATCCGCGTTCCGTCTCCAATAAGGTTTGTAATGGGGATAAAACATCTACAAACATGTACGCGAAAAACATGGTCGATGCAATAAGGATCAAGGCTGTCCATCTGGCAGCTTTGGAGTCCCTAAGGGTTTGTTGAATCTTTTCAGTCATGATATTTTATTTATAAATTAAAATTTGCACATACACCGTCCAAAAGTAGGATAAAATTTGGAATTTCTTTATATTTTTTTTTCTATTCTGTATACATTTCTGTCATTGGCGCTTCTGGAGATCAATTCGGCTAAAAATCCGGCTAAAAACAACTGGGTTCCGAGAATCATACAGGTCAGGGCGATATAAAAATAGGGATTATGGGTAACAAGAGGAGCTTTTATCTCTTTGCTTAATGCTATCAGCTTCTCTATCCCCAACCATCCGGCCGCAAAAAAGCCAATGATAAACAAAACAGTCCCCAATGCCCCGAAGAGGTGCATCGGTTTTTTGGCGAATCGCGTGATGAAGGTTACGGATAATAAGTCTAAGAAGCCGTTGATGAAGCGATTGAGACCGAATTTGGTAACTCCGTATTTTCGCGCCTGATGGTGGACCACTTTTTCTCCGATACGGGTGAAACCGGCTTGTTTCGCTAAAATGGGAATATAACGGTGCATTTCACCGTATACCTCTATGTTTTTTACCACGTTATTTTTATATGCCTTCAGTCCGCAATTGAAATCATGCAGATATATTCCTGAAAATTTTCGGGCTGTTGCATTGTATATCTTTGTCGGTATGGTTTTCGTGATCGGATCGTATCTTTTCTTTTTCCAGCCGGATACCAAATCGAAATCCTCTTCCGTGATCATGCGATAAAGCTCGGGTATTTCATCCGGACTATCCTGAAGATCGGCATCCATGGTAATGACCACATCTCCCCGGGCATCTTCGAAGCCGCAATGCAAAGCGGCGGACTTCCCGTAATTTCTCCTGAATTTGATTCCGTGTACGCGGGAATCTTTCCGGGATAGTTCTTCGATCACCTTCCAGGAACCATCGTTGCTGCCATCGTCGACTAAAATGATTTCATAGCTGAAATGATTCTCTTCCATGACCCGGTTGACCCATGTTATAAGTTCGGGTAATGATTCTTCTTCGTTATATAAAGGAATGACAACAGATAAATCCATGGTTATTGTATTAATGTTAATAGCGAGAAACGCGTTTGCGTAAAATCCCGGCTAAAAATAGCGTGAGAATGATACCGAAAAATAGTTTGTTCAGGAACTCTCCGACAGCGATACTGGCGGGATACAAAAAAGATTGAATACTTTTTTCAAACGTTTCGTAAAGGGGTGTGTTCCCGTATATTTGTTTTAGGATGGAGAGCATTACTTTTTTGAATTGTTCCATCAGATCGGGATCACTCGTGTAAAAAATAAAGATGTATAAGGCATAGAGAAAAGAGGCAATCGTTAGGATATATATTCCGGTCGAGAAGGATTTCCCGTAAGAGATGATTCCTTCTAAATGGTCGTCCCGGTATTTTTTTACTCCTAAAAAAATACCGGCAATCGTTAGCATTAAAATAATGTTGTTCAGTTGTGGGTTCAGTGAGATATTTTTCCCGCTCCAGAAAAACACTAAAGAAGCTACGATATAACTTCCGCCGACAAATAGACCGAAGATACTATTGTAGAGTAAAAATTCACTTGTTGTTTTTTTCATTATGACGATCAATAGAGTTGAGAATAACCTCTTAGGGATATCATTTCTCCGATTTGAGGTTGGCTTCCGTTTTCCATAAAATTATATCGAAGTAACCGACTCAATTTGATGCCGTATATTTGAGAAATCATATACATGCTATCTCCTTTTTTGACTTTATGAAAGGTATAGCCTTTAGGCGCTTTATTTCTCTTGTGCTTTAGAAATACATGCATGCCTGTTCGAATAGAAGTCTCCTTTTTGTCGTTGTAAGACAATAACCGTTTTAACGGGATTCCGAAATATCGGGCAATCGCTTCGAACGTGTCACCTTCCTTAATTTTGATACAGGGTCTGTTGTTGATGTAGACGACTCGTTGTTGATAGTCCGGTCCCCCGTTCAGGGTGTAGTTCATTTCGTGGGGAATCGGTTTTACTCGTTTCCCGGGGCGATCGTAGATGAATAATTTTTCTTCCTCGATGATTCTGATCAGTTTTTGAGCATAATCCGGAGCCGTGGCATATCCTGCTTTTTTCAATCCTTTTGCCCATCCTTTGTAGTCCGTTTTAGAAAGCTCGAAAAGAAAGGAGTATCTCGAGCGTGAAGTCAGGAAGTTACTGTGGTCTACCCATGACTGTTCCGGACTTTTGTATTTACGGAAACATTCGTTTTTCCGGTCATCGTCTTTTTTAAAACTGGGGCCGCTCCAGTCATGGCATTTGATACCGAAATGATTATTGGCATTTATAGAGAGCTCGGATCTGCCGCAACCCGATTCCAATATTCCTTGAGCTAATTTAATACTGGCGGGGATACCGGTACGGTCCATTTCCTGAATCGCGAGATCCTTGTATTTTTTGATATAGTGTTGTCTGCTATCCGGATTTGCCGCGGCTACTTGGCAACAAGCCAAGCAAAAAATGAAAAAAAAGTAAAATTTGTTCATCATCGGATATATTGTTTTATATTAGGCGGTAAAAATAATAAAAAAAACAGAATGGAAAAAGCGGAATTGAAGATAGAATACAAGGTATATAAAGAATCTTGCCCGGAAGAGTATGAGGAGTTATGTCATGCTGCCTCTGAAATGACGCGTAATGCTTATTGTAAATACTCCGAATTTGCGGTAGGAGCAGCTGTTTTGCTGAATAACGGGGAGATCGTGTGCGGTTCGAATCAGGAAAATGCGGCTTTCCCCTCGGGAATCTGCGCCGAGCGTACGGCTTTGTTTTATGCCTGTTCCTCCTTTCCAGAGGTGGGAGTAAAAGCCATGGCTGTTGCGGCCTGTAATAAAGGGGTCCCTTTGGAAGAGTTTATAACTCCCTGCGGAGCCTGCCGGCAAGTGATCTCCGAAGTGATAAAACGATACCGATCTGACTTCGACGTTATTTTAATAGGACGAAAAACGACGATCAGTGTTAAAGCCAGTCAATTACTGCCTTTTGCCTTTGATATGTAATTCCGGGAAGCCGTATTTCATGATGCCCTATTGATTAAACGGCGGAGCATGGAGGTATAAAAGGTGCGGGGTTCAGATTTTGAACGCTACCCGGTTGATGATGGAGCGTCCTAAAGTGAGTTCGTCGGTATATTCGAGATCGTTTCCCACGGCGATTCCTTTGGAAAGGGTGCTGATAATCAATTCTTCCCGTCGGGGTAGCTTTTTGTAGATATAGTAACCGGTCGTATCTCCTTCAATGGTGGCTCGCAAGGCGAAGATGATCTCTTTTACCGGAGAGGTTGATATCCGGGAAATTAACGTGTCAATGTGTAAATCGGCCGGTCCGACGCCGTCCATGGGTGAGATGATTCCTCCCAATACATGGTAAATGCCATGATATTGTCCTGTGGCTTCGATGGACATCAGGTCCTTAATGTCTTCCACGACACAAATCGTGCCGGTGTCCCGTTGCGGATCGGCACAAATCTCGCATGTTTCCTGATCCGTGATGTTATGACATTGGTTGCATTCCCGAATGGATTCTTTTAACTGTAAAATGCTGTTTGTGAACTGTTCGACCTCTTCCTTGTTTCGGTGTAGTATATGAAGGGCGAATCGGAGGGCCGTTTTACGTCCGATGCCCGGTAGGGTGGCAAATTGTTCTACCGCTTTTTCTACTAATTTGGAAGAGAACGATTGCATTTATCTATTATCTTCTTTGAATTTAATATCTCGAATCATCATTTGTATATCGATTTTTCCCATGAAAACGTTTTCTTGCAAGGTGTAACAGATGTCGAAATATTCTCCTTTACTGATGCGGTTAAAGTAATCCCCCATGCTGAAGGCGATGCCGCTCCGGTCATTACAGATACGGGTGTCGTCTACCACCACTAATTTGAGGTGTTCGTTATTACGTCCGACCTGCTTTGATCCGATAAAATTGGTTACGTTTTCCGTCATGAAAACGGGAATGTTGTTATTCGGTCCGAAAGGAGCGAATTTTTGAATCATGTTATAAAGTTCCGGAGTGATATCTCCCAATTTTATTTTAGCATCGATATTGATTTGCGGAATCAACATCTCGTCGGTGATCGTTTCACTGACGATTTGTTGGAATCTTTTACGGAAGGGTTCGATGTTTTCGAGTTTTAACGTTAACCCGGCAGCATATTTGTGTCCCCCGTAATTTTCTAAATATTCACTGCATTGGGAAATGGCGTAATAAAGGTCGAATCCCTCTACCGAACGTGCGGATCCCGTAGCTAAACCGTTAGACTCGGTCAGAATGACGGTCGGCCTGTAATAGTACTCCGTTAAGCGGGATGCCACGATTCCGATAACTCCTTTATGCCAGTTGGGATTAAACAAAACCGTGGCTTTCTGGGATTGATCGTATTGGGCCTGACCGATATACTCCAAGGCTTCTTCCGTGATGTTGTGATCCAGTTTTTTACGTTGGTCGTTAAAGTTATTGATACTTTCGGCAACCTCCATCGCCTTTTGGGCATCGTCTGCGATGAGTAGTTCGACCGATTTATTACCCGATTCGACCCGTCCGGCGGCATTGATCTTGGGACCGATACGGAAAACGATATCGTTGATCGTTAGGGGTTTATTGATGCCGGAAAATTTTAATATGGTGTTCAGCCCCAAGCTGGGGCGTTCGTTGAGTTGCTGTAGTCCGTAGTGAGCCAGTATTCGGTTTTCTCCCGTAATGGGAACGATATCGCTGGCGATGCTGACACATATCAGATCCAATAAACTGTAAAGTTCCGACATCGGAAGATCGTGTTTCAAACTATAAGCTTGGGCCAATTTGAAACTTACGCCGCAACCGCTGAGCCAACGATAGGGATAGTTGCAGTCGCTTCGTTGCGGATCCAATACGGCAACGGCTTCCGGTAGTTGCTCTCCGGGGGTATGATGATCACAAATAATTACATCTACCCCTTTGGTTTGAGCGTAACGGACTTTTTCTACGGCTTTTACTCCGCAATCGGTGACAATCATAAGAGTGATTCCGTGTTGGGCGGCATAATCGATGGCCCGAATAGAAACCCCGTAACCTTCCGTATAACGATCCGGTATATAATACTCCGGTTTTTCACATTTATTTTTAAGGTATTTATACAACAATGCTACGGCCGTTGTGCCGTCTACGTCATAATCTCCGTAGATCATGATTTTCTCTTCCGTTTGAATGGCTTTTTCTAATCGGGCAACCGCTTTGTCCATATCTTTCATCAGGAAGGGATCGTGCAGCATGTTTAAAGTCGGATTGAAGAAAGCGTGGGCCTCGTCTGCAGTTTCTACCCCTCTTTGTATTAAAAGGTTTGCAATGACATGACTGCAGTTAAGTTGTTTTGATAAAGTTTCTATTTTTTCCCACCCCGGTGGGGTATTGACTACCCATCTTTTTTTCATTATACACTTTCTCCTATTCAGCTACAAAGTAGTAGAATTTCCCCGTGATTTCAAAAGATTCGTAGTTATATTTTTTTAACCGATAGAGTATTTTATGCTATCGAATTGTAAATCAGAGTGGGCTAAAAGTTAAAAGATAGAGGATAAACCTAAAAGTTTGAAAAAAGAAGAGAGGTTGAAATAAGGGTGAATAAACTTTTTTCACTTTTCATTTTTCAATGATGGAATCGGTTTGTTATGAATTAGTAAATCTAAAATTATTACTATCTTTGCACTTTATTAAAACTTTCGTTTGCGCGAAGTATGTTCTAAAACCGCTAAAAGTTGATTGAAAATGAGCATAGAATTAAGTGAACAGGAAATAATTCGTCGGAACTCGTTGAATGAGTTGAATAAGATGGGGATAAATGCTTATCCGGCTCCGGAATTTAAGGTTACTCATCTCTCTAAAGAGATTCGGGATAAGTTTGAAACCTCTCCCGAAGAGTTACAGGAGGAGGTGGTGATTGCCGGCAGGATGATGAGTCGGCGAATCATGGGTAAAGCTTCGTTTTTTGAAATACAGGATGCTGCCGGTCGGATACAGGTATACGTGAGTCGAGATGATATTTCGGAGGGAGAGGATAGTACGATGTATAATGTGGTGTTTAAGAAACTGATGGATATCGGAGATATCGTCGGCGTGAAAGGCCATGTATTCCGTACTAATATGGGAGAGATTTCTGTACATGCCAAGGAACTGACCATGTTGTCCAAATCTTTGCGTCCGCTTCCGGTCGTGAAAGAAAAAGACGGAAAAGTATTCGACGCGTTTACGGATCCTGAAATGCGTTATCGTCAACGTTATTTGGATTTGATCGTGAATCCGCAAGTGAAAGAGGTATTCGTGAAGCGTACCAAGATGATCAATGCTATTCGTCAATTCTATAATGAAATGGGGTGTGTGGAAGTGGAGACGCCTGTTTTGCAAGCCATACCGGGAGGAGCTTCGGCCCGTCCTTTTATTACGCATCATAATGCATTGGATATCCCTCTCTATTTGAGGATTGCTAATGAATTGTATTTAAAGCGGTTAATTGTCGGAGGTTTTAACGGAGTTTACGAGTTTTCCCGGAATTTCAGGAACGAAGGAATGGATCGCACCCATAATCCGGAGTTCACTTGTATGGAGGTATACGTGGCTTATAAGGATTATAAGTGGATGATGGATTGTACGGAGCGTATGATAGAGGCGGCGGCATTGGCGGTAAACGGAACGACGAAAGCTCCGTTTGGCGAAAATGAGGTGGACTTTAAGCGTCCTTTTAAAAGAATAAGGATGGCGGATGCCATAAAAGAATATACCGGTTATGATATTACCGGAAAAAGTGAAGAGGAGATTCGGGCGTTTTGTTTATCCATTGGATTGAAGGTAGATGAAACCATGGGGAAAGGGAAACTGATAGACGAGTTGTTTGGAGAGAAGTGTGAAGGTCATTATATTCAACCGACATTTATTTACGATTATCCGGTCGAGATGTCCCCGTTGACCAAAATGCATCGGACGGATCCCGGCGTGACGGAACGTTTCGAATTGTTCGTGAACGGAAAGGAGGTGGCAAACGCTTACTCCGAGTTGAACGATCCGATAGATCAATTGAATCGGTTTAAGGATCAATTGGCTTTACAGGAGAGGGGGGATGATGAGGCTATGTTCATCGACTATGATTTCGTGCGGGCATTGGAGTACGGTATGCCTCCTACCTCAGGAATGGGAATAGGAATCGATCGTTTATGTATGTTTTTGACGAACAGTGCTTCGATCCAAGATGTTTTGCTTTTCCCTCAAATGAAACCGGAAAAGAAAATACCGGTAGATGGTGATGAGAAATTTTTAGAATTGGGGATTGCCGAAGAGTGGATTCCTGTGATTCGGAAGATCGGCCACCAAACCGTGGAGTCTTTGAAGGAAGTTGAGAATCCGAATAAGTTTCACCAGGAATTGTGCGGGATTAATAAAAAAGAAAAATTGGGATTGACGAACCCGACACAGGATGAGGTAAGGGTGTGGTTGAATAAATAAATTTAAAGTTTTATATTGCGATTTACGATTCACAAATGATATTCGTGAATCGTAAATCGTTCATTATTAATAAAAGTATCATGCAAATAAGTGATAAACCCAGGATCGGGATTGTCGGCGGAGGTAGTTGGGCTACTGCCATATCTAAGATGCTGACGGAAAACAATGGTCGTATTAATTGGTTTATGCGCAATATGGAGACCATAAAGGCTTTTAAAGGTTTGAATCACAATCCGCGGTATTTGTGTGAAGTTGAATTTGACCTGGAGAAAATTAATTTTACCGATGATTTGGATAAATTGGTTACTCAATCGGATATTATTGTTTTTGCCATTCCGAGTGCCTTTTTGAAAAATGTGGTATCTCGATTACGGGTTCCGTTGAAAGAGAAAATTGTCGTATCCGCCATAAAAGGATTGATTCCGGACGATAATTTGATTATCGGGGAGTTTTTTCATAAATGTTATGATGTACCTTTCGGGCAGATCGTAATTATTTCCGGCCCCTGCCATGCCGAAGAGATTGCTTTGGAGCGTCTCTCTTATCTTACTTTTTCATGTGAAGATTTGAAATTGGCCCGGGCGATAGCGCAATTGTTTGAGTGCCATTACGTGAAAACGGCGATATCGGATGATATTTACGGGACGGAATACGGAGCCGTATTGAAAAACGTCTTTGCCATTGCGGCCGGAATTTGTCATGGATTAAGATACGGAGATAATTTTCAGGCTGTTTTGATATCCAATGCGATTCAGGAGATGAAGCGTTTCGTGGATGCGGTACATCCGATAGAACGTGATATTAAAAATTCGGCTTATCTGGGAGACCTGTTGGTAACGGCTTATTCACAATTTAGTCGGAATCGGACTTTTGGAACCATGATCGGGAAAGGATATTCCGTGAAGTCGGCTCAATTAGAGATGTTGATGATCGCGGAAGGGTATTTTGGTGTGAAGGGAATTCATGAGATCAATGAACATTATAACGTACATATGCCTATTACCAATGCGGTTTATAATATTTTATACGAGAGAATAAGTCCGACGATGGAGATACGGCTTTTAACGGATGAGTTAAGGTAACATGTTTAAGGGTGATGGTGCCGAAAAAATGATTTTAATTTGGAATTGTAAATTAAGAGTGTGGTGAAAAAGATAGGGAAAAGGATGGGACATTGTGTAAGTAAGGCGTTGCCGGTTGCCTTGCGGACGTCGTTGTGGTTTTTGAAAATCATGTTACCCGTCTCTTTGTTCGTCACGTTGCTTTCTTATTTCGATATTCTGCCTTATATCTCCTCTTTTGCCGCTCCTTTATTTAAATGGGTCGGTTTGCCGGGCGATGCGGCATTGGTTTTTGTCACGAGTATTTTTACGAATATATACACGGTGATCGCTTTGCTTTCGACGCTGGATTTTACCGTACGGGAGTGTGTGATTATGGCGACCATGTGCCTGATTTCTCATAATTTTATCGTGGAGACTTTGGTGTTGCAGAAAACGGGTTCTTCTTTTATAGGTATGATCGTTTTAAGGATCGTTATGAGTTTTGTTGCTGCGTTCGGATTGAATATTTTATTGCCGGAGATGGGAGAAAAAATGATGAAGGAGACTTTAACGGTTTTACCGTTTTGGGCAACGATGCAACATTGGCTGGTTAATGCCCTATTTCTCTCTTTGAAAATCGTGGGGGTGATTTCGGGGTTAATGATTCTGCAACGGGTCTTGGAGGAGTTTGGTATATTAAAAGTATTGTCCGGTTTATTATCGCCCCTGATGCGTATTTTCGGGTTATCTCCCGAGGTCGCTTTTCTTTGGTTGGTAGGTAATACCGTGGGATTGGCATATGGTTCGGCCATCATGTTGGATTGTGCGAAATCGGGTAAGTTGAACCACCGGGAAGCGAATTTACTGAACCATCATTTGGCGATCTCCCATTCTCAATTGGAAGATCCTCTTCTGTTTTGGGTTATGGGTTTACCTTTTTGGTGGTTGATGTTACCGAGAATGGTGTTGGCTTTGATCGTCGTGTGGATAAAAAGAGGGGAGTATTTTATGCGCTCTCGTCATGATCATGAAAAGTGGTTTGCCAAATCTCAGGTATCCAATTCTTTAAATTAGTGTTATGGAATATACAATAGAAGAAGTTAAGAATCAACAGCAGGCAAGAGAGTTTTTATTGTTGCCTGTGACCCTTTATAAAAATGATAAAAATTGGGTACGTCCTTTAGACAATGATATCAATAATGTATTTGATCCTGATAAAAATCCTTATTTTAAACACGGAGAATGTACCCGTTGGTTACTGAGGGATGAAAACGGGGTTTGCGTGGGAAGGGTAGCTTCTTTTATCGATGAACATACTTGTCGTATGGATTCTTATGCTGTGGGGGGAATGGGGTTCTTTGAATGTATCGATGATCGAAAAGCGGCTTTTATGCTTTTTGATCGTTGCCGGGAGTGGTTGGAGGCCAGGGGAATGGAGGCGATGGAGGGACCCGTGAATTTTGGCGAACGCAATGAATGGTGGGGACTCTTGGTAGACGGTTTTGTGCAACCAAACTATGGAATGCCTTACACGCATAAATATTATATAAAATTTTTCGAGGAGTACGGTTTCCTGGATTATTTTAAGCAATATACCTATCGGACCCGGTTGGTTATGGAAAGTCTTTCGAAAGTAGTGGTATGGAAGTCGGATCGTTTATTGAAAAATCCGGATTATTCGATTGTATGTTACTCTCAAATAGATGCCCGGGAGGCGAAAAAAGCCTTTTTAGAGGTATATAATCATGCTTGGAACGAGAATGTACACGGTGTGGGAAAAATGCAAATGGAGCAGGTAGAAGCTCTGTTTAAGACTATTAAGCCGATTTTAGATCCGAATCTCTTGTATTTTGCCTATTATAAGGGACGACCGATTGGTTTTTTTATCATGTTTCCGGAATTGAATTATATTATCAAACACCTCAATGGGAAATTGAACGGAATAGGACTTTTAAAATTTTTATATTACCGTCATATCAAGAAGGGAAATGTGGCGTTGGGACAGATTTTTGGAGTGGTGTCCGAGTTTCAGGGAAAGGGTGTTGAAGCCGCTTTGATCCGGGTATTTTGTAGTAATATAATCGAAAGGCGTAAGAAATATGATTGGTTGGAGATGAACTGGATAGGTGATTTTAATCCGCAGATGATTCATTTGATGGAGTATATAGGGGCAAAGATATCCAAGACGCATATTACATATCGTAAATTGTTTCGGGAGGGTATCCGCTTCTGCCGTTCGATAGATAAAATGAAAGAACGTTCGGAAACGAATTCGTAATTATTAAATAACAGATATTGTATGGCTTGGTTAGACTCCTTATTTTTCGGGCAAGGTATAGCGCACTCCGTTTTGGTGTTCGCTATCGTTATCGCTATCGGAATTGTTTTGGGCAAAGTAAAGATAAAAGGGATTTCCCTGGGTATTACCTGGATACTTTTCGTGGGTATTATCTGTAGTCATTTCGGGATGAGGGTGGATGAACATACGTTGCATTTTGTAAAAGAGTTCGGGTTGATCCTTTTCGTGTATTCCGTGGGAATGCAGGTCGGGCCCGGTTTTTTTTCCTCCTTTAAGAAAGGGGGATTGACCTTGAACGTGTTGGCCTCAATGATTGTCTTTTTGGGTGTGATTACAGCCTACGTGATTCACTTGATAACCGGATTGCCGATAACGACTATGGTAGGAATCCTTTCGGGAGCCGTAACCAATACCCCGGGATTGGGAGCTGCCCAGCAAGCCTATACGGATATGACCGGGGTAGGTGATCCTACGATTCCTTTAGGATATGCGGTTGCCTATCCTTTGGGGGTTATCGGAATCATCGGGTCTATTTTATTGATACGTGTGATTTTCAGGATTAAATTTGAACGCGAGCATGAGGTGTTGGAAAAGCAGGATGAAGATAAGGCCACGAGTGCACAACAATTTTCCGTGAAAGTCACTAATCCGGCTCTGTTTGGCAAGGACGTGATGGAGGTAACCCGTCTTATCAACCGTAAGTTTGTTTTTTCCAGGGTTTGTCACGGAGATGACCGGATTGAAATCGGTTCTTCCGATACCCGATTGAAGGCGGGGGATAAACTATTGGTTGTGGCTGCATCGAAAGATATAGAGGCTATTACAGCCTTTTTGGGAGAACAGGTGGATGTTGCCTGGGAACAATTGGATAAACAGCTGGTTTCAAGACGGGTTGTCATTACCAAATCCGATATAAACGGAAAGTTATTGGGAGATATGAAGTTGCGGAACTGTTTCGGCGTAAACGTGACGCGGGTAAATCGCGCCGGTTTCGATTTGGTCGCTAAGCCGAATTTGCAACTGCAGATGGGAGACCGTTTGACTGTCGTGGGGCCGGAGGCTGCTGTTGATAATGTGGCGAAGGTGTTGGGTAATTCGTTGCGTAGGTTGAGAGAACCCAATCTGGTTCCTATATTCTTAGGTATATTTTTGGGCGTTTTTTTAGGAAGTATTCCTTTTACATTTCCGGGCATTCCTCAACCGGTGAAATTAGGATTGGCAGGAGGTCCTTTAATCGTTTCCATATTGATCAGTCGTTTTGGTCCTCATTATAAATTGGTGACCTATACCACGATGAGTGCGAATCTAATGTTGCGGGAGGTAGGAATTTCTCTGTTCCTGGCCGGTGTCGGGTTGGGAGCCGGAGAAGGATTCGTAGAGACGGTGATCGAAGGTGGCGGATTGAATTGGATCGGATACGGTGTCGTAATTACCGTTTTACCCTTATTGATCGTGGGGATCATTGCCCGGCTTTTCTATAAAATCAATTACTTTACTATGATGGGATTGATCGCCGGCAGCACGACAGACCCGCCCGCTTTAGCTTATTCGAATGGAGTGGTCGGAAACGATATGCCTTCGGTAAGTTATGCAACGGTTTATCCGTTAACCATGTTCCTGCGCGTATTGACAGCACAGCTTTTAATTTTGTTTGTAGCATGAGGGAAAGATGATTTTGTTAATTGTATCTGATTCGAAGAATGCGAAAAATAGTCGTCGGTCTTAGCGGAGGGGTAGATAGTTTTGTGACAGCCTTGTTGTTACGACAACAGGGGTATGAAGTTATAGGGGTAAATTTGGATTTATGGCCGGCGAATGGGCAGGTACACAATCGTGATTTGGAGGAATTTTGTAAACAAATAGAAATTCCCTTGTATCGTATTGAAGGGAGGGAACGTTTTGGACGTGACGTGGTTCGTCCTTTTCTTCAGGGGTATTTGGCGGGTATTACACCGAATCCGTGTGCCGTGTGTAACCGTTTTGTCAAATGGGAATTGTTGAAAGAGTTTGCGGATCGGCAAGGAGTTCAACATATAGCAACAGGACATTATGTGCGTATCGGTAAAGAGAACGGACACTATTACTTGTACAAAGGGGTGGATTCCAATAAAGATCAATCTTATTTTTTGTGGGGAGTGAACGAGATGATTTTGAGCAGGGCCTTGACTCCGTTAGGAATATACAGAAAAGAGGAGGTAAAAGAGATAGCCCGAATGAATGGTTTCCCGCTGCTTGCCAAGCAAAAGGAGAGCTCCGGAATCTGTTTTTTGCAAGGAACGGATTATCGTACGTTTATCTGTCAACATACCGGGTCGTCTTTTGTCTCCTCAACGGGTGAGATATGGGATGAGCAGGGTAATGTATTGGGAAGCCATCATGGAGTTTTGAATTACACGATCGGACAAAAGCGGGATATTCCTTTAAAGGACGGGAATCCTCAATATGTTTCCCGGATAGAGGTGGGTAGTAACCGGATTATCGTGAGTGATAAATCTGCGTTGTTCCGGAAGCGCATAGAGATAGAATCCGTTCATCTTATTGATCCCGAAGAGGTGAATGCTGCAGATATAGAGGTAAAAGTCAGGGGATTGGGGTTAAATCCGTCGGGGTATGTTCAGGTGGAGAAGTTACCCGGGAATCGGTTGATGTTGCATTTGTCCCATCCGGCCTGGGCGGTAGCTCCCGGGCAACCGGTAGTCTTGTATCGTGGCGAACGCCTGATCGGAGGAGGAATTGTTTGATTATAGAATGACGATTGTAAATTTTAGATTAAGAGATTTAGTGATTCGGTGATATAACGATTCTGTGATTAAAGAGATTTACGATTTCGGATTTTAGATTTATGATTTAAAGATGATCAGATCGATAATTGAATCGTAAATTACAATAACCCACAGGGACAGGTGCAATATGCTATTTGATTGCAGATTGATGATTGTAAATTAACAGATTCGATGATATAACGATTCCGTGATTGAGTGATTATTTTTTGATCTTAAGGAAATTATAAACCTACTTCACTTTAACCCACTTTACTGCATCGGCATTTAACACCTCGCCGAGCTGAAGCCCTTTGTCCTGAAGCACTACTTTTACATCGCCCGGGGAAAGTCCGTACTTCCCCGAAAAAACCCATCCTTTTGTAAATTCAGCATCCACATCCCCCTTTCCCAAATCGAATTTAATTTCTTCTTCTCCCTCACCTGCCCGATGTAATTTGACCGTGAATGCAGTTCCGTTTTTGGGTGGAGTAAAAAATATCTTATCTTCCACGCTATCGTGAAAAAAAGAGTATTCGACCGTCGGACCTCCATCCAATACAAATGACGTTCCTCCTGTAGTGACACACTTGATAAACAATTCATACGTACCCGCTTCTTTGATCGTGGCATTCCACTCTACCCGAGATTTACCACTGCCGCTACACTTACTGTAAAAACTTCTCATCACGTCACCGTAAGCGTGATTCGAAACAAAAAGCGTCCAACGCCACTCGGATTTATTCCGGGGATAAAGACTGTATTTTTTATCCTTACTTGATCTTTCAAAATAAGAGGACCGCTCTTCATGAATCACGAAGCCCTCGTCCTCGTTATCCACGATAATCTCATTAGCAGGAGGAGTAAAATACGTCGTGTCGATCTCCCGAATCGTATCCCGATCCACCCAAACCTTGCCCGGGTTCCGAACAACAAATTGCTCCGGTACATTTCTCGAAAAACCGGTACTGACCCAAAAACGACTCAAAGACCCTTTCAGCGGAGATACCAGAGCAACCTCCAGGCATGCTTGAGGAGCTATCGTGATGGACTTTAAAGTGCCCTCTTCCTCTGGCCCAAACAGCGGTGAATGTATGTAATTCACGGAAACGATACCCTCCAGGTTACTTTTATTCCAAACTTTAAAGTAAATCGTTGCTTGTTTTTTTTCCCGATCCTCGTTTATCTCGACATCCCGAACAACGAACGCCGGTACTCCCTTACTCGTGTACCACGCGTTCAATACCGGGTAGACGTTAATAGCAAAACGACGATTCAACTCGTCACAAAACACGTCGAAATCAACTTCTTGATAAGCATAGCGTTCTCTGAAATCATCGACAACCCGAAGCAAGGAGTCCCCTGTCAGATGCTGCAGACGCTTCCACAAATCTCTCCCTTTCACCGCCACGATATTTTTCATTTCAGGAATTTCCTTTCCCGGTTGAAAAGCTTGCTCCAAGCTATTCACCGAAAGATACTCGATAGCTTCTAACTCTTTTTCCATTTTATACCAGATACTACCTGTACCCGTCGATAATTTATCCGGCTTCATCACTTTAAAGATCGAGTTGATCATCGGGTATCGAGAGGAGCTCAACAATAGGGTCCCTTCCTTTCCCAGGAAAGAATATTCATATTTGTTCCATGAATCCTCCGTGGAAGAATTACGCTTCTTATCTTTTTTCACGAAGGGCAACCACGAGAAAAATTCACGCACCGGACCCACATAACGCATGTTAAAATTGGCTTCAATTATATTGGCTTCGACATCAGCCAATGGAGTACTTTTTATCATAGCAATCCGTTCATCTTTTCCAGACAGTTTAGCTATATTGCTCTGTATCATTTTCTCCAAAAGATCCTTAAAATCCGTCAATCTACTTGTTCGCCGTTCCGGCACCAAAAATACTTCCGGGTGAATATAATCAGTCCCTTCTTTCCATGGACGAATAAACGTGTGAAAAGAGACAGGTACTTCCACGAGAGCGACCTTCTTGTAGGGATAACCGTAATAAGTGATAAAACCAAACTTAATTTTTTCGACCGATTGCCTTTTCCCTTCCTCTGATGCCAGAAATGCTCCTTGGCAGGGAACTTCCCCTTCCGGGTAATAATATTCGCTTAAAAATTCAGAATCCCGAAACTGTTCTTTATCCATATCTCCAGCGACTAAAGTTATTCCAAAAAGTTTCTGCTCGTTATCGAAACAAGTCGTGTCCCCTTTCACGGACATCTCTCCCTGTGAAAGTATCGTTTTATGAGTCGGATTTACCATCTTTAACTTGTATGACGTGTAATCCCGACGGGAGATCCAGGGGAAACCAATGTTAACAACCGGAATGGTCGTGGGATACCACATCGACTCGGGGGTCAATAAACTAAAATCATCCGTCAAAAAGAAAAAACGATGCCCCAAACACAACATATTATTAAAATCCATGGTATTAAATTCCTTGTCCCCGATTTCCGGGTAACAAATATTCGCATATAGTTTCCCGGAATAACGCATTGTCACCAGCGAACTTCTACCCGGCTCCATCCTAAAGGGTACAATGATTACCTGGTCCTCTCTATCGAAAGAAAGTGCTTTACCGTCTATTATCAAACTGGAAAGCTCCAAACCCGGGTTCAGGTAAAACAATACCGTGTCTATCGCCGTCACGTTACGATTCTCTATTAAGAGCCTACTACTCGACGACAAACATTCCCCTGCCTGATGAAAGGTGATCTCATGTTCGACTGTGTTTACCTTAGCGGCATTATCGTGATTCCGGTAGACAGACCGATAGTGTTCCCTCAACTCGCTTTGACGTTCAAAGGGAAAAAGATAAATCAAACCGGTCAGTACACCCACCCCGAAACAAGCGGCTATAACCAAACCGGCATATTTCCACCTCGCTGAAAATCGCCTGAAACCGAGAACCGAAAATGCGAATAAGCCCCATGCGATACAAAAAAATACCAGACGCTGTAATAGGTAACTTCCCATCCCGGGATGTCCTGCCAGCGGCGAAAAGATATTCGGTACCCGCGATGCCGTGAAGTCCGCGATGCCGTGAGCGAAAAAAGGAATCAACGTTAAAGAGGCCCACCAGTAGAACAACAACAGTAACAAAGCTAAAACCTGTGAACGAACGAACATTTTCACGCAAATGATCAAGGCCGTGGTGAAAAGGATCGCCGGTAACGTCAAGGTAAAGAAATAAAAAAGATACAATAAAGGAGAGAATACTGCATCCGTCGCTAAGTAATGAAGCATACCGGTTAATATGATTAATACTACATCCAGCATTACTAGGCTTATAGCCATGGCTAAACCTTTCCCCAGCACATATTCCCTATTCCCCACGGGACGGGTCAGCAAGGCCTCGTTCGTGTTTTTTAGTGGTTCGCGTCGTATAAAATCTCCCGCCAGGAAAATAGCGATAAAAAACTGAAACACGCAAAACAAGTAAGCGTTCGTGTAAGGAATAGCCGAGGGGATATCCGACCTGAAAGCATAAGAGGTAATACGCCAATCACTATGAGCAAAAACGTGAAAACCCAAAATACCAGCAACTAACAGAAAAGCCAAGAGAATGAAAACGAAATTTCTCGTGATTATCTTTCGCTCGTATCGAACCACTAGATTTATATCCTTAAAATTCATATTGTGTATGATAATTAACAATTAAACTCCATTATGCTACTTTCAGTACTCGGACTTGGGTAATCCTACTTTTTATCATTTGCGTGAAAACTAGTATTTTAAACTATGCGACAAGATAATGATAATATATATAATACACTATATATTTATATTTTTAATAACAAATTAGACAATATTCTTTCATTATAGGATTATTTTATTTACTTTATTGGAGTTTTGTAGCTCAAAATCACTTAACTATGAAAAAGAAGATTGTATTCATCATAATGCTTATTATAGCTACCACGGGGAGCTATATTAGCATAACTAATGCGGCAAATGCAAGAGACGAAATGCCGAAATTTACCTCAGATCCAAGTTCTCAAGATGTAGAAGAAAGCGCAACACTTCAAATTGATGTAGTCGTTGTAGGAACCCCAACACCTGAAGTTCGTTGGTATAAAGGCGACCGTAGAATTTACGAAGACGAGAGAACTTCTATAAATGTCAACGGGCAGAGGCATACATTAACGATATTAGGTGTAAAGAGAAGTGATGCAGGAACTTATAACGTTATAGCAGAAAATACGATAGGCATGGCCAAGAAAAGTTGTTATATTTTTATTATCTCAAAGCCATACAGTCTCTAATTTACTTTATAGACTTTGTAGACTCATTGTATACAGGTGGAATTACTGGAAAAGTATCCGATTCGGCTTGTTTTTCTCGATAAAAATCCTTTATTTTGCAACGCTAAACACGGGAGTGGCTCAGTTGGTAGAGCATCGGTCTCCAAAACCGAGGGTCGGGAGTTCGAACCTCTCCTCCCGTGCAAAATATTCATCGTCTCGATCAATACAGTTGTGATATCATTTTCTAACCTGTGATCGTTAACATTAAATCTTCACTTGCAACATGAACCGATTAATCATATTCGATTTGGACGGAACGTTATTGAATTCGTTGGATGATTTGGCTATTAGTGCGAACTATGCTTTGCAAAAACACAATTATCCCGTGCACGAGTTGCGTAAATACAAAGAATTCGTGGGGAACGGTATTAATAAGTTGTTAGAACGGGCTTTACCGGAAGGAGAGCGAACGCCGGAAAATGTATTGAAGATTCGGGAAGACTTTATGGATTATTATGCCGTGCATAAAGCAGATTTTACGGCTCCTTATCCGGGGATAATGGATTTATTGAACGAATTAAAAAGGAGAGGTATTCTGTTAGCTGTTGCATCCAACAAGTATCATGCAGCTACACAAGCTTTGATTCCGCATTATTTCGGGGAAGACACTTTTCATTATGTTTACGGACAACGGGAAGGTGTTCCAATAAAACCGGATCCTACGGTTGTTTTTGATATACTAAAGGAGGCAGGCGTCAGTCGGGAAGAGACGCTTTACGTGGGCGATTCCGGTGTGGATATGCAGACGGCATTGAATAGCGGAGTCGTCTCTATCGGGGTAACATGGGGTTTTCGTTCGGCAAAAGAACTAGAGGATAACGGAGCGGTTCATATTGTCGATCATCCTTCGGATATGTTGAAATTGCTGCAATAGCAAAAAAACATAATAAATTCTGTGATAGCGTGATGCTATCCGTGGACATTGTAGATCGCAAATTAGAAAACGAATGTCCATAAGAAAAAAGTGAATTGAAAATGAATCACTTAATTACGGAATCCTTTAATCTAAAATCGTCAATCTGCAATTTGCAATTAAACAATGAGACAAAACCCCCGGCCCCCTGTCTCGTTGGGTCCATAGGGTCAAATAAAATCGCTTTCTAATCACAGAATCTCTTAATCGTCAATATTTGAATGAGCTGCCTCCGAGGAATTCGCGGATAATGGAAGTCGGGGGAATTTCTCTGGTAGGGACGGATTGTACATAGGAGAAGAACTTTAAAAGACGTAAAGCTTTGGAGTGTTCCGGGTATTTGGTCAGTACCTCTTCCAGTAAAGGAACGGCTTGTTGTTTGAGAGCTCCTAATTCGTATACCAATGCCGAATTGAAAATAATATCTGCTTCTTCTTGATAAGGTTCGATGTGTTTTTGTTCTCCAGATAGTACGCTTTCCCATCGTTTAAGGGTGTCCCAAGCCGAGTATCCCCGGTATTTATGATCGCGAACCATTCGTCGGATCAAACGATTGTCCTTAGGGTTTATGATATTGTGGTTGTCAATGGATATTGAAGTTAATGCCGAAATAAAGATTTTGAAAAGATTCTCTTGGGGCAGAAACTCCGTCAAACGAGGATTCAGACCATGTATGCCTTCCACTATAATCACGTTATTCTTTGAGATCCTAAGTTTTTCTCCATCGTAAAAACGTTGTCCCGTTTCAAAGGAGAATTTTGGTATCTCCACCTCATTTCCTTGTAGTAACTGCAGGATATTATCGTTGAACGTGTCGATATCAAGAGCGTCAATGGTTTCGAAATCATATTCTCCTTTTTCGTCTCTGGGGGTATTTTCCCGGTCGACGAAATAGTTGTCTAAGGATAAATTTACGGGCTTGATTCCATTGACCATAAGTTGCACGGCCAATCGTTTGCCGAACGTTGTTTTACCGGAAGATGAAGGACCGGCGATCAGGATTACCTTCACCTTTTTATGTTTCTTTTTGACTAAATCCGCTATTTGGGAGATTTTTTTCTCATGAAGAGCTTCACTTATTTTGATCATGGCTCCCACTTGTTTTTTTTCTATAATTTGGTTCAGATCTCCGATTTGAGAAACTTCCAGGATTTTTCCCCATCGCTTGTATTCACTGAAAATGTTGAACAATTTCTCTTGTGGGATAAAAGGAGAGATTTCCGTCGGATTGTTTCTGTCGGGTAACATCAACAACATACCGTCTTTATAGGAGATCAGATCGAATACTTTCAGACAACCTGTGGTTGGAGCAAGAGTTCCGTAGAAATAATCCGAGGTTCCGTTAATGGAATATACCGAAGTATACATCTTGCCGCGGGTGGAAAGCAGGAGTTTTTTGTCTTTCAATCCTTCCCGTTGAAAAAGTTTTATAGCTTCTTCCGTGGGGGTCTCCCGGCGTATTATCTCCGTGTTTTGTTCAATGATTCTGGTCATTTCTTCTTTCAGACTCAGGATCGTTTCGGGCGTAAGAACCAGGTCCTTATTTGCGATCCGGCAAAACAGACCGTTGGAGATCGAGTATTCGACAATCAACGTCTTTTTCGGGAAAAGCGTTTTTACGGCTTTATAGAGAACGAAAATAAGAGAACGGATATAGATACTATAACCGTCGAGAGAGGTAACGTCTATAAAGTTTATCCATTTGGGATTGTAAATCTCGTAATGTAAATCCTGTAATTCGTTATTGACTAACGCTCCGAGTATATTTTGATGGTTCTGGGGGAATACGGTTTGTTTGAGTTCTTTCAAACTGCATCCTGTGGGTATTATATATTCTTGTTTGTTATTTTCACAATAGATCGTTATTTTATTTTTTTCCATAGCATTGAATATTTTATTTTTTAGGAAACTCATACTTACGAAAACAGTAATGCAAATTGTGTGCCGCTTCGATTATCTGTATTTTTCAGGGTGACGGGGAATCGCGATATAATAACTTTTCTTTCCGGAAGCATGTAACGTGTTTGCCCTGAGCCAAGGATTAAAACGTTTTAAAGTTTTGTAAGATATTCCGCGAGTGTTGGCAAAGTGAGCCAGATCTTTGATGTTTTTATTGACTTTGACCTCTTCGCATTTTTCTACTTCATATTTCTCCGATACGTGAAAATCGTATAGATGGGGGTTCTCTATGATTTGCTTCATCGCCATGATCCGGAAGACATATCTTCCCGTCTCTTCTCCTAAAAGAAGGTCATAATAATTATTCTCTTTTTGAAGATTGATTTGTCTTGTTAACATGTTCATTCCGGCATTGTAGGAAGCAGCGGCCATTACCCAAGAACCGAATTTCTCTTTTGCTTTTTTCAGGTACGCGCACGCTGCCCGCGTTGATTTTTCAATATGATACCGTTCATCTACAATTTTGTTCACTTCCATTCCCAGTTCTTTGGCCGTACCGCTCATGAATTGCCATAAGCCGACGGCTCCGGCGGGAGAGACGGCCAAGGGATTCAGGCTACTTTCGATGACGGCGAGGTATTTGAAGTCATCCGGTATTCCCTCCTCTTCCAATATGGGTTCTATGATGGGAAAATACCGGGAGACATTCTTTAATATCTGAATCGTATGGGAGTGTAAATAGGTGTTGACGATTAGTTCCTTGCGGAATGCTTCTGCAATGTCGGTTCTTTTTAAAGGTACGTACTCGCCTGCTAAATCGAATGTTTCCGGACAATAAATATCCGATGGCTTTAACATAGGAACAACCTTGGATACGTGTTGTATCTCTAACGTGACAGGACGGTAAATAAGGTAAATGACAGCAGCCGTATCGAGTAGTACGATAAGGAACAGGATTTTTATGATGGTTTCTTTCTTCACTTCTTTTCTATTTTAAATTCTCGAATATAATATATTTATACCTATTTTCCTTGCAGATGTAGTCATTGACAGGTACTTTTTAGGTTAATATAAATTCCCTTAATTATAATTTGTGCTTTTGCCAGCGGAAATGTTTCATATAGAGTAACGAGATAAAGCCGATACACAAGCCGTAAGTGACTTCCACCGTCCATACAGATTCGACTGACGTTTGCAGTACGCTTGCCAAAAACCAAATCTGGGCAGTATACAGGATAAGTACGAAGGTCTCGAGGATGAGAGCGTGAGAGGTATTTCCCGTCCCGGAGATGGCTTCGAAAAAGGTGATGCCGAAACAAAGGGCGAGTGCGGCCAATCCAACGACATACAGGGAGTTAACGGATGCTCGTATCAGTTCGCTGCTATCTGAATAGATAGATAATATTTGTTGTGGAAATAGATAACAGATGACTAATACCGGGAGAACACTTAGCATGGAGAGGCGAATAACCTTTGTAAGCATGGGCATAACCTCTTTTTGTCTTTGTTCTCCGATCAGTCTGCTTGTCAATGTATTGGCTGTGGCTCCGAAACCAAATACCGGAATAACGATGAGCATATAGACGCTTCGGACTACGATGGTAATGGCGATGGGCCGTTCGCCCATATGCTCCACCAGGATGAAAAAAATAAACCAGGTCCCGAAAGAGAGAAGTTTTTGTAGCATGGTGGGAAGAGCTGTCTTTAAAATAGTTCCCATAAGCCATCCTTCTATTTTGTGAAAACTGAATAAGGCATATTGTTTGAGAGGGAGTTTAAGTAGGGTATACAGGGTGAAAAAAAGAAAGGCGGAAATTTCTGCCATAACGGAAGCGAGGGCTGCTCCACCGACTCCCAAGTTTGGAAAACCTAATTTTCCGAAGATCAGAAGGTAATTGAATATTACGTTTACGGTAGCCATAACGGCTGTCGAATACCCGATGATCTTGGTATTGGATAATCCGATATATAGGGCCCGGTACAGGAAATTAAAACAAACGAAAATTATACCGTAATGCCGGAATGACATATATTCCATGGCGGCAGCATATATATTGGGTGAGTGGATTGCTGTTTCCAACAGCTCTTTGGTAAAATAATGCTGTACAAGAAAAAGGGACGTACCTAAAAAAGCGACGAAAAATAACCCGTGTTCGAATACGACTCCGATTCGATTAAGTCTTCCTTCTCCGAGACGTCTTGCCACGATAATTTGGATACCGATAGAAAATCCCCAGGCTAAAGTCGAAAAGACGTAATAGTAGATTCCGGCTATGGCTGAAGCTCCGAGAGCTATCTCGCTGACTCTCCCCAGGAAGGCGGTATCAGTAAGTGTAATTAAAGTTTGTGCCAAACTTCCCAATATGATAGGATAGGCGATGTTCCATATGATTTTGTTGCTTATGCTTGTCTTCATTCATGTTTTATTTGAGATACGAAATTACACCTTGTTTACGAAAATTGAAAGCGGGAGATTGAAAATGCGAGAATTTAATAGTAACTTCGTAAATTCAAAATTAAAAAATATCAGATGACAATAGAAGAAAGAGTTAGCAAGGGCATCATGGAAGCCATGAAAGCTAAGAACACGGTACGTTTGGAAGTATTGAGAAATATAAAGAAAGTGTTTATTGAAGCTAAAGCCGTTCCGGGGGCGGGAGATTCGATTCCCGACAGCGAAAGTGTGAAGATTATACAGAAATTGGCCAAGCAAGGTAGGGACGCCGCAGATATTTATAAGCAGCAGGGTAGGGAGGATCTGTTTTCCCATGAAATGGCGCAGGTTGAAGTACTGAATGAGTTTTTGCCCCAACCGTTGACGGAGGAAGAGTTGATAGCTGCACTGAAAGGGATTATAGAGAAGACGGGAGCCACATCGGCTAAAGATATGGGCAAAGTAATGGGAATTGCTACCAAAGAGTTGGCTGGCGTGGCCGAGGGAAAAGTTATTTCGGCAAAAGTCAAAGAGTTGTTGGGTTGATCGCTTACGAGTAAAAAGGCATTGATTTTCTCTATCTCTCCATCGAAAATAAGAATAGGATAATACTGTAATAATATAAAATTAATGCTGATCTTTGTCAACAGAAAAAGAATCTGCGATTTATACTCGTGTGAATCGTAATATAAAAATATAGAGATGGACGTAAAAGATTGGACAAAAAATGTGATTAAACAGGCTGAAATCGATAAATACTTGGTCAATGGAAAAGATTTTATCGATGAAGTCGAGATATTTGAGGAGCTGGAACGCCAAAAAAATCCCGACAGGCAAAAGGTGCGTGATATTATAAAAAAGTCGTTGGAGATTAAGATTCTGACTCCTGCCGAAACGGCTACTTTGTTGAACGTGGAGGATCCGGAGTTATTGCTGGAGATGCAGGAAGCGGCCTTGGAAGTTAAAAGACGGGTATACGATAATCGTATCGTTTTTTTCGCTCCCCTGTATCTGTCGAATCTGTGTGTAAATAGTTGCGTGTATTGTGGTTTCCGTGCAGAGAATAAGGAGGAGAAACGGCATGTTTTGACTATGGATGAGGTACGCGAGGAGACGGCAGCCGTTATTGACGAGGGACATAAGAGGATGATAGCCGTTTACGGAGAACACCCGAAAAATAGTGCCGATTATATGGCTGATTCTATTTCAACGATCTATGCAACTAAACGGACGACTCCTACCGGGAACGGGTTTAATAATATTCGTCGGGTGAATGTGAATGCAGCGCCCATGGAGATAGCGGATTTAAAGAAGTTGTGGCGTGCCGGTATCGGTACCTATCAGGTATTTCAAGAAACTTACCACCGGGGACGTTATGCCGAACTACATCCGGCTCATACGATTAAAGGAAATTACGGGTGGAGGCTTTACGCGATGCACCGGGCTATGGAGGCCGGTATCGATGACGTTGCTATTGGAGCCTTGTTCGGTTTGTACGATTGGCGTTTTGAAGTGATGGGGTTATTGTATCATGCTTTGGATCTGGAACGGCAATTCGGTATAGGACCTCATACGGTTTCCTTCCCTCGAATGCAGCCTGCTCCTGGATCTTTTATCAGTGAGCATTCACCTTATTTGGTAACGGATGAGGCTACAAAGCGATTGGTAACTGTTATACGTTTGGCTATTCCTTACACGGGATTGATCGTGACGGCCAGGGAGAATCCCGAGTTCAGGAGAGAGTTGATTCATATGGGATGTACGCAGACTGATGCTTCATCTAAAATAGGTATTGGAGCCTATTCGAAGAAATTGCGTCAAGAGGAGAATTCGGATAAAGTCCAGTTTATGCTGGGAGACCAGCGAAGCTTGGATGAGGTGATTCGGGAATTGGCTCAGGATGGGATGATTACCTCTTTCTGCACGGCAGGTTATCGTTGCGGACGTACGGGAGACAAGATTATGAATTTGTTGGAAAAAGGTGTGGAGGGAAAATTTTGTAAGCTGAATGCCGTCTTGACGTTCCGGGAATATCTGAATGATTATGCTTCTCCTGAAACCAAAGCGGTCGGAGAACAATTGATTGAAAGGGAATTGCAGGAGATAGAGCACACCTCTTTCTTTACGGACAAGAAGTTATTGCCCACGTTCAAATCCTATTACGATCGTATAGCTAAAGGGGAACGTGACTTATACATGTAGTAAAGGACTCTTTACTATTGAAATTGCCTTTTTGATTCATTCAAAAAGGCAATTTCAATGTAATGCGTTCGGCTTCTTTTTGTCTTTTAATCTTCTCTTTTTCTCCTCGCCGGAAAACATATACTAAACCGTAATATTCACATTTCTTACGACGTTCCTCCTCGTCCTCTATTTCCATGTAATAGTTTTCTATTTCATTCCATAAAGTTAGAATATATTCGTCCGCTTCACTACGGAATTGAGCTACTTCTGCGCAGCAACGAGCCGAGTTCTGTTGGAATTGTTTTTGAGAAGCATATCCCTGTTTAAAGTTTTCATAATTGACTTTTACTAAAGCGATGGAAGGGCTATAGACAGGATTACCTCCTCCGTTACGGGTCCGTTCCTGTTCTCCGTTGATAATCTTGGCTCCCCATTCCAATAAATCCTGTTCGCTGATCAGGGGAGGGAGTTTCGAATTGTTTTCATCTAACCCGTAAAAGGTTCTGGCCGAGGATTTCAATTCTCCGCGGGCAATAGTGAAATTCAATACCTGTAAAAAATGGGATATGTATAATTTTGCTTTTCTGGTATATTCAGCGTATTTTCGGCTGTTAACGTTTTGTTTGTCTCTCGCGACCTGTGAATTGGTAATGGCCGTTTTGAATTTGGGTAAAAAGAACTCTATTTTTTGTTTCAACGAAAGGGAAAAAGGCAAATCGTTGAAATCCGAGGATGCCTCGTTCTTCAATGCTGTTTCCAAAGCGCGTATCCTGGCTGCATCCGTATTGGGTAATCTTCTGTAAGGCATGTTATTCCTATAATTATAAAAAGTATGACAAGTTCTAAATGCGAAGGTATGAAAAAAAGATGTGCGAATCAATAATTCGTACAATGAGTTTTGTTAAATTTGACTGAGTTTCAATTTTATTCCGGAATTGTGTTTTTGTAATGGGAATAATTTTCGAGGATATTATTTACAAAATCATAAGCTTGTTTGCCGTCACAATACCCATGCCGGATTAATGTGTCCCGGTAGAACTCGGGATTAGACTTGTGGAGTAGAAAGTAATCGACATTGTTATTCCATACATAGGGATCCTTATTGTACGCTTCGGCTAATTTCATCGCATCTATGACATGTCCGGGACCGGCATTGTAGGCTGCTAACGTGAATTTGATCAGGTCTTCTTTTTTCAACGGGTATTTGGAAAATATTTTTTCCAAGCGTTTGAGATAAGTTGTTCCTGCGCGGACATTATCCTTCGGATTGGTATAATCTTCGATACCGAGAGTGAGGGCTGTTTCCGGCATGACCTGCATTAGTCCTACAGCTCCTAACCATGAGACGGCTTCCGGATTAAATCCGGATTCTTGGAAAATAATAGCGGCCAATAATCGCCAATCCCATCCCATCGTTTGGGCTGCTTTTTTTATGATGGGATCAAAACTGGATATCTTACCGTTTTTTAATTTGTAGTATTTGGAATTGTGCAGGGAGGTCACGTAGCTACTATTGAAATATCGGTTGTATAGGACATTGAATTTGCCGCTTTTTTTAATGTTGTTTAACCATGCGTTTAGTTCGTCGGTGAGGAGAATGCCGTTTAATGCAGTCCCCCAGGCAATGGGAAATTCGTCAGATAAGCACAGGCTGTAATCCAGATAAGGCATGTAATGTGCGGCTATTTTGGCAATATTATGGTCTGTAACGGTGAATTCCGCTTCCATGTTTTCTATCATGACCAGAATGTCTTCATAGGTCGCCTCCGTTAAAGGAGAGATATTGAATTCCGAATGTAACGAGTCTTTCAACTGTTGTAAAAATTCTTCATAGAAAGTACCTTTTTGAATGTAAATGTCTTTACCCGACAGTTGCGATAGCGAATCGACATGTTCCTTTCGTTTTTTATTTTGTACAAGTACACTATGGGTTTTGAATAGGGGATTCGTGAAAAGGATTCTTTTCTTCCGGTTTTCGGTGACGGAGAGACTCATGGCAATCAGATCGTATTTCCCTTCGTTTAATTCTTGAATGCACTCTTCCATGTCCGAGTTTACCTCGACATGTAGCTTTACTCCGAGGTATTCGGCAAAATCTTTGACAAGTTCGTAATGAAAGCCTTTTGTGACGCCTTTGTAAACATAGTAATCGGTCGTGTTATAGTAAGTACAGACATTCAATACGCCTCGTTTCGTGATTTCTTCCAATAGACCCGACCGGGGAAATACAAAAGGCTCCTCTTGTTTTGCTTTGCAGGCGTTTAAGCAACATAAGAAAAACAAGATGTATGTAATCTTTTTTACAACGTACATACAACAAATATAGGAAATGATCTGTAAATTATCAAATTAGTCAAAGAAATTCCATCGTAAGCCAAATTTTACGGTTGCCGGGCCGATGGCGTAATTGGTGGCCGAAAGGTAATTCCGGTTGCCGAAGAATTCATTGAAATGATCGTATTTGACAAAGATATCCGCCCGTTTTATATTTAACGTGAGGAATACGTCCATCTTGGGATAATTGCCGATTTTCTCTTTCCTTTGGTTATAGAATTGCATAATGGAGGGCATATAGGCGTCTGCATAGAACTTGGTCGTGTAGAAGACATCGATACCGAATTGCAGGCCTAACACCCTTTTGAATAGACGATTTTGATAATAGTTGTGGGAATATAGGGCAATCTGGGGAAGTGCAAGTATATCCTCCTTGTTGCTGACCTGATAGTAGACTTTTTGATCGAAATAAAAATTGCCTAACCTGAAATTTTGTTTTACCCAAGCCGTGAATACCATTAAGTTCCCGTCGTATTGCCGGGGCATGGCAATCGTATCCAGATAGATGTATCCTTTGGTATTGTTTAAGGCGATGCCGACTTCTGTACGGCGACGAATATTCCGGTATTTTCCTTGTAGTTGGTAGGAATGAATTTTTCCGAAGTTATTTTTCCAGATGTTATGATTTCCCATGTAAAGCTCATAAAATGGGTTGGGGGTTTTATTTTCCAATGATGCATTGATCGTTACCGACGAATTTTTTCCCCGGTTCAGGTATTGTGTGATCTCTCCCTGTAAGTTGTAATCCGTATTGTAGTCGCCGAATAAACAGTAGGCGGCCCATATGTCGAAATTAAACAGGGAGTTGGTGTCTACGTTAAAGGTTCCGGCTGTCAAATAAGTCCCCGTGTATTTACTGCTTCCGAAATCGTTCGTTGTCGTATCCTGATCTATATTGATTCGTTGGTGATAATTCAGGTACTTGAAATTTAGTCCGGCGTATATACCCGGTAAGTATTTGTATTTGGGATGTTCATTCACGATGAGTTTGGTCGTGATCTCGAACCGTTTGTTGTTGACGATATCCGCATTGGACATGCTGTCGATATAAGTGTTCGGGAAAAAAGATGTCTCTACGGATTTCTCCTTGAATTTGTACTGGTTATCTTGAACATTAAAGGATAATACCGCTTTCATCGGATAGACGATGGTCGTGTCCGTACGGGCGGAGTCCCGTTGAGTAATGATCTCTTTTCCCTTGCCGATATTGTATTGGCCTAAAGCATAAAGATTGAAATTATAAAAATTGTTTCGAGGTTCACTGACGAGATTTGTCGGGATTAATTGCGAATCCAAGGTCGTATCCCGTAAAAAGTAGAGATCCTGAATTCCTCCGTTTTCAGTATAGTGGCCGACATTTTGGTTGATGAAAAAAGATATGGCTACCCGTTTTAGCTCGTAAGAAGAAAAGAACGAGAGATTATAGGTTTTGGACTTTTGGTAAGAGTAAGCCCCGAGTCCCGATATGATATTGTAGCGGAATCCGGCACTCCAATAAGGACGGATATTTTGGACGTGCCATACGTCTAACAGGTCTTCCGATTTGGTACGGCCTCCTCCGTTGAAGTAGTTGAGTTGGGTGAAAGGGGTTGTCGTGTTGTATTCCAAGGCGTCTTCCGGTTTGAAGATATAAGCTCTTACCCGGTTCAAAGGGAAAAAATCTTCGCTTTCGATCCGATTGATAAAGATATTGGATTCATAGGCCGAAGGTAAATTGCCCAAGTAGGTATTGGAGACGCTTTGTTTAAATATGGGATTGAAGTTTTGGATTCCATCCGTAAGAGTGTCCAAAGGAATGAATTTTTTATAAACACCGTTATGCATCCATCTCCAAGTCATACGATAATGTTTGACATCGGGTTTTTCTACGGAATCTTGTTCCATTCTTCTGTCCCGGGGATCTCTTTCCTCCTCGTTGTCATAGTCATAATCGCTCTGCGCCAGCGATATGATAGAACTCAGGCAAAATATGATGATGTAAAATAATTTTTTCATGGCCTGCAAATATACAGAAACTTTTAAAACTCTCATAAATTAATTACCTTTGCGACTCGTATGTTAAATAATTTTAGTATGGATAAGAATCATCTCGTATCGGAAGAAGAGAATGAAGTGAAATCATTGAATTTCATAGAACAGATCATAGAAGAGGAGCTGGCAGAGGGCAAGAACGGAGGACGGGTGCACACGCGTTTTCCGCCGGAACCTAACGGTTATTTACATATCGGCCACGCGACGTCGATTTGTCTGAACTTCGGTTTGGCGGCCAAATACAACGGGAAATGCAATTTGCGTTTCGATGATACCAACCCGTCGAAGGAGGATGTGGAGTATATTGATTCGATATTGGGGGATATCCGGTGGCTGGGATTTCAATGGGAAGGAGAACCTCATTACGCTTCTGATTATTTCCAACAATTGTATGATTGGGCGGAAAAGATGATTATGGGGGGAAAGGCTTACGTGGACGATCAACCGGCAGAACTAATCAGCGCCCAACGGATGACGCCTACCGAACCGGGAGTAAACAGTCCTTACCGGGACCGGACTCCGGAAGAAAATTTGGATTTGTTCCGGAGAATGAAAAGCGGAGAGTTTCAGGCCGGAGAGAAAGTGTTGCGGGCCAAAATAGATATGGCCTCTTCTAATATGTTGATGCGCGACCCGATCATGTATCGTATTATGCACGTGGCTCACCATCGTACCGGTAATCAATGGTGCATTTATCCCATGTATGATTTTACTCACGGACAAAGCGATTACCTGGAAGGGATCACTCATTCCATATGTACTTTGGAATTTGAAGTGCATCGACCGTTATACAATTGGTTTTTGGATCAGTTGATCGAAACCGAATATCGTCCCCGGCAGATCGAATTCGCTCGTCGCAATCTGAGTTATACGGTGATGAGTAAACGTCGTTTGTTGGAGCTGGTACAGAAGGGAATCGTGGCCGGATGGGACGATCCCCGCATGCCGACTATCTCCGGTTTGCGTCGGGCCGGGTATACTCCCGAATCCATTCGTAATTTTGCCGAAAAAGTGGGGGTCGCCCGCCGGGAAATAGTCGTGGATATGGCCTTGTTGGAGTTTTGTATACGGGAGCATTTGAATAAGGTGGCCCCCCGGGTAATGGCCGTGTTGGACCCCGTGAAGGTAGTTATCGATAATTATCCGCAAGGACAGACTGAATACGTGGAGATCGAAAATAACCCGGAAGACGAGAGTGCCGGAACACGGGCAGTCCCTTTCTCCGGAGAACTCTATATCGAGCGGGATGATTTCATGGAGAATGCTCCGAAGAAGTTTTTCCGTATGACGATCGGAAATGAGGTCCGTTTAAAGGGGGCTTATATCGTAAAATGCGAAAGCGTGGAAAAAGATGAGGAGGGAAACGTGACGACAATCCATTGTACGTATGACCCGGATACGCGGAGTGGTAGCGGGATCAATAGCAACCGGAAAGTAAAGGGGACTTTGCATTGGGTTTCCGCGGCGGACGCTATCGATGCGGAGGTGCGATTGTACGATCGTCTGTTCAAAGATCCGGATCCTGCCGGGCATAAAGATATTGATTTTAAGGAATTTTTGAATGAAAACTCTTTGAAGGTGCTTACTCGTTGCAAGCTGGAACCGAGTTTGAAAGAGGTGAAGGAGGGAGATCGTTTCCAATTCCAGCGACTGGGATATTTTTGTGTGGACAAGGATTCGCGGCCGGGGAAATTGGTGTTTAACCGTACCGTGGGATTGAAGGATACTTGGGCAAAACAGAATAGTTAATTACTTGATATTAATGAAATGTACGATTTGCAATGCCGGCTTTTTCCGGCGATTGTAAATCGTAATTTGTACTTTAAATTTAAACTAAATGTTGTCGAAAAAGAAAGTTGTATCAGAAGTCAGGGCATATGTATTGATTACGATAGGTCTGATGATGTATGCTTTTGCCGTGACCGCCTTTTTGGCTCCTCAAAAGATTGTAGGAGGCGGGGTGACGGGTATAGCTACGATTATTTATTTTTTATCGAATGAGTTGATTCCTATCGGTGTCAGCTATTTCGTCATCAATTTCTTGTTGGTGGCTATCGCCATGAAGATATTGGGTCCCAAGTTCGGAATTAAGACGATTTATGCGATATTCATGAGTTCTTTTCTATTGGGAATACTGCAGAGTTATATCCGGGAACCTCTGTTGGAAGACCGTTTCATGTGTGCCATTATCGCCGGTATTATGTGCGGTGCCGGAATCGGAATTTCTTTGGTAAACGGGGGAAGTACGGCAGGAACGGATATCATAGCCATGATCATAAATAAATACCGGAATATCAGTCCGGGTAAGATTATCATGTATATCGATGTGGTAATCATCGGTTGCAGTTATTTTATCGAAGGGAGTTTTCAGGATATTATGTACGGTTACGTGGTCATGGGAGTGGTTTCTTATACCATCGATATGGTATTTACCGGGCAGATGCAATCCGTGCAATTCCTTATTTTTTCGGATAAATACGAGGAGGTGGCTAATTCCATTACCCATGATCTGAAGCGGGGGGTGACTGTTTTGGATTGTTTGGGCTGGTACACGGGATCGGCTCGGAAAATGTTGGTAGTGGTGGTCCGTAAAAGCGAGATGCAAAATATCATGCGGGTGACCAAACTGGTCGATCCGGAGGCATTTTTAACCATGAACACGGTAATGGGGGTTTACGGTAAGGGATTCGATACATTAAGACCTTGACACTGAAGATTATTTAAAAAATCCTCCCCGGTTTGCAATAACAGATCGGGGAGGATTTTTATGACTGTTTATGTGTGCGGAAGTGGCTATTAGATGTAAAGATTAAAGTAAAAACAGTGTGATGAAATTACTTGTAATGGTTATTTTCTTTTTCCCTTTGCTTTTGCTGCAAAGTAAAGAGGAAGGAAGTATTCCGGTGTATGTTTTAATAGGAAAAGATTCTGAAAAAATACAATACATGAAAGAATGTAGGGAAAATTATGGCTACATAGTTTATAGTTTTACTTTTAGAGATGTATCTGATTTGGAATGTATTTTTATTAGGCATACCAATATGCGGGAAGATTATTTAAATGATACATTAATCAAATCCCGTTCTTTTTTGGATAGTATCTCTTATTATGATGAAAAATGGTTGTTGTCTTCCCCCAAAGTCGATATTTTAGATAATTGGAGGAATCGGATTTATGTGATTGATACAACCAGCTTAGGACGAGACTCGATTGTTTTGCGCCGATTTGATTTTTCGGCAGAAGAACCTACGGATGATGTCATCATGGAGGAAGAATTTAAATTTAATTAGATAATTTATTTTTTCTTTGGATCGTCCTTAGTTGTGCTTAAGCGATGCGGGAAGATTTTTGTTTTATGATTTTTTGATTTTCCTCAAGTCATCCTCCGTTATAAATCGTAAATCGTATTATCTTTGTAAGAGATATAAAATGGAGAGAGATGGAAATAAAGGTATTTGTAAATAATCCGTGGCAAGAGAACACGGTCGTATTGTATGATGAGACGGGTGAGGCCGTGGTAATAGATTGCGGATGTTTTTCGGAAGAAGAACGTCTGCGGGTGAAGGATTTTTTAGCGGATCATCATTTGAAACCGGTTGCGTTGCTGGATACCCACTTGCATATAGATCATATTTTCGGGAACGATTTTATGTTTAATGAATACGGTTTGTCGGCTCGAGCTCATCCCGCGGATGCTTTTTGGGTAGAGGATGCAGAAAAGTATGCGGCTATGTTGGGGGTACGGGGGATTACTCCGCCACCGGCTTTGGGTGATTTTTTGGAAGACGGCCAGATCGTTCGTTTCGGTCATTCGGCGTTGCGTGTAATTCATGTGCCGGGCCATTCCCCCGGTGGTGTTTGCTTTTATAGTGAACAGGATAAATTGTTGATTGCCGGAGATGTATTGTTTGAGGGAAGTGTCGGACGGGCGGATTTACCGGGTGGCAATATGGCGGAACTTTTGGATGGGATACGTGCTAAATTGTTTGTTTTACCCGATGATGTACGGGTTATTCCGGGACATGGAAGGGAGACAACGATCGGAGCGGAAAAGAGATATAACCCTTTTTTTCAGGTGTAATATGAAGACGATAGGAGTCATTGTGGCCATGAGTTCGGAATACGAGCTGGTCAGGTCGCTTTTAACGGGAAAGCAAGAGAAAGAGCATCATGGGATATGTTTTTTGGAAGGACAGGTAGAGGGGTGTCGGGTTGTTTTGGTGAAGTCGGGGATCGGTAAAGTATGCTCGGCCGTGGGAACGGTTCTGTTAATTCGGGATTATGTTCCGGATGTCATTATCAATACCGGGGTGGCCGGGGGAATCGATCCGCTTACTCGGGTGATGGATATTGTGGTCGGAAAGCAGATGGTATATCACGATGTTTGGTGCGGAGAAGGAAATGAATACGGGCAAGTACAAGGATTACCGTCCCGGTTTGTTTCGGATGAGGAGCTTTATCGGGTTGCGTTGGATATTCCTCATGAAGGACAGGTATATGGCGGGTTGATTTGTAGCGGGGATCAGTTTATTACGGATCAGGCGGCTTTAGCTAAAATAAAAAAGAGATTTCCGGAGGGTTTGGCCGTGGATATGGAATCCAGTTCCATCGCTCAGGTCTGTTATTTGATGGATATTCCTTTTTTAAGTTACCGTATCATTAGCGATACCCCGGGAGTAGAGAATCATTCCGGACAATATCGGAATTTTTGGGAAGAAGCTCCCAAGCGCTCTTTTTTGATACTGAAAGAGTTGATTGCGCGTGTCGGAAAAATGAAAGCAAGGATATAAAATGGAAGAATAATGGAAAAGATACCGAGTTTTACTATAGATCATATTCGCCTGTTAAGAGGAATATATGTTTCTCGGAAGGATGCAGTCGGAAACGAGCTGGTTACGACCTTCGATATCCGAATGAAAGAGCCGAACCGGGAACCGGTATTGGGGCAAGGAGAGTTGCATACCATCGAACATTTGGCAGCCACTTATTTGAGAAATGACCCGCAATGGAGAGATAAAATTATTTTCTGGGGTCCGATGGGTTGTTGTACCGGAAACTATTTTTTGGTGAAAGGGGATTTGGAGCCTCGGGATATTGTGGAATTGATGCGTGAGACTTTCCGGTTCATCCGGGATTTTGAGGGAGAGGTTCCGGGAGCGGCCCCTAAGGATTGCGGAAATTATTTGTTACATAATTTACCTATGGCCAAATATGAAGCGGCTAAATACCTGACGGAAGTCTTGGATGTGATTGAAGAAAAAAATATGGTATATCCGGAATAGTATGAAATGGATTTGGGGAATAGTGCTGGTGTTATGTATTGTCGCTTGCGGTACAAAGCAGGATAAATCCAAAAATATCAGTGTGAGCATATTGCCGCAAAAATATTTTGTAGAGCGTATCGCGGGGGATTTCGCACGAGTGAACGTGATGATTCCGCCCGGCGCCAATCCTGCTATAAGCGATTTGACATCCGAGCAGCTGAAAATGCTGAATAATAGTTCTCTCTATTTTGCAATCGGGTATTTGCCGTTCGAGCTTACTCATATTTACTCCTTGTTGAAAAACAGGAGGGATATTCAACTGATAAAACATACTGACGCTATCGAGCTTCCGGAAAAGGAGTTCCCGGCGCATAAACATGGAGACGTGGAAAGTCTGGACCTGCATATTTGGATGTCGCCAACTTACGCCAAACAGATGGCTCGAACCATACGGGACGTTTTGAGTGATAAGTTTCCGGAAAAAAAGAATCTTTTTTCGGAAAATTGCGATCGTTTTATGCAGGAGATAGATAGTGTGGATCGGGAAGCCCGTCGGATTGTTTTATCCAAACGGCATAAATTGTTTTTGATCTATCATCCGGCTTTAACTTACTTTGCCCGGGATTACGGAATGGAACAAATAGCGATAGAAGACGAGGGTAAAGAGCCTAATCCGGTTCATGTGAGGACGATTATTGATCGTAGCCGGGAAAAGGGAGTGCGGGTCGTTTTTATTCAGAGTCAGTTCGATGAGGCTAATGCGCATGCTATCGCCACGGAGATCGGGGGAGAGGTAATCTCTATAGATCCTTTGAATCCGGATTGGAAGGAAGAGATGAATGCTTTATTGAAGATTATTGATCTGAAAATGGATTGATATGGACGATATTATAGAATTGAGAGGAATAAGTGCCGGCTACGAAGGGCGTGTGGTTTTGCAAGGAGTGAATTTAGCCGTTCGTAAAAACGATTTTATCGGTATTATCGGTCCTAACGGAGGGGGTAAAACCACTTTGTTAAAAATTATTTTGGGTTTGATAAAGCCGTTTTCCGGGGAGATTATTTATTATACCTCCAAGCAATCGTTATTTGGTTATCTGCCGCAAAACAGTCGTTTTGACGCCCGTTTTCCCATTCATGTGGAGGAGGTGGTTTTGTCGGGGCTTATGTCGGAAAAAGGAATATGGAAATCTTATTCGAAAGAGGACCGTTTGAAAGTGGATGCATTATTGGAGACCTACGGTATGTCGGCTTACCGGAAAACTCCCATCGGCGATTTGTCGGGCGGACAGATGCAACGTGTTTTTTTATGCCGGGCCATTATTTCGTCACCTAAAATCCTGATATTGGATGAACCTTCAACCTATGTCGATACGAATTTCGAAAAGGAGTTTTACGGATTATTGGAGAAGTTGAATAAAAAGATGAGTATCGTGATGGTTTCCCATGATTTGGGGATGATATGTTCTTACGTGAAAACGATTGCCTGTGTGAATGGGGGCTTACATTATCATGAGTCGAATCTGATTTCTCAGGAACAGTTGAAGATGTATAATTGCCCGATAGAGTTGATCTCTCACGGGACGGTGCCTCATCGGGTGTTATTGAAACACGATAAGGGTGAAATGTAAAGGAGTTGGAAGTTAATATGAAAGATCGAGTGATGATGAAAACGGTGATAATAACAAAAACACTGAATTTTAAATCAACGAGCTGCAATCATAAATCTTAAATTAAATATGTTCGATTTATTGGAGTACGGATTTTTTCAGAATGCCTTAGTCGGAACGATATTAATCGGGATAAGCTGCGGTTTGATAGGAACTTATATCGTGGCTAAGCGAATGGTTTTTATTAGTGGGGGAATCACTCATGCTTCGTTCGGAGGTTTGGGATTAGCTTATTTTTTGGGTATCTCACCCCTTTTCGGCGCTGCTGTGTTTGCTTTAATTGCCGCTTTCTGCATTTTGTATTTATCCGATAACAAGCGTTTCAAAGAAGACTCTTTAATCGGCATATTTTGGTCGGCCGGGATGGCTATCGGGGTACTGTTTATCTACTTGACACCGGGCTATGCTCCGAATCTCCTTTCTTATCTTTTCGGTAATATATTGACTATTACCAGGGATCAACTTATGATGGCATTGTTGCTCTGTGTAATGATTTTTCTTTTTTTTATGAAGTTTTATCGTCCGCTTTTTTATATCGCTTTCGATAAAGAGTACAGTCGGACCCATTATATCGCTCTTTCTTCGATAGAGATCGGAATTACGGCCTTAATTGCTCTTTGTATCGTTCTCTGCATGAAGTTGGCGGGAATCATTCTTGTTATCTCTTACCTGACCATGCCTCAGGCTATCGGAGGTATGTTTTATAAAAATTTCCAACAACAATTGATACTCTCTACCTTAATTAGTTGTTTAGGATCTGTCGTGGGACTTTTTCTTTCCGCTTTTTTGGAGATCCCTTCCGGGGCTGCTATTGTCCTCTGCTTTTTAGTCGTTTTTCTGGTCTGTTATTTGATTAGACGCAAAAAGTGAATCCCGGGCACGGTTCTCAAGCGTACCCGGGGTATTGTTATTTACTTGATGTAGTTTTGTGCGAATTGGCGTCCGGCACGTAAGGCTTTTAGATTCATTTCCACGATGTCGGCTCCTTTCCGTTCGAAGATTGCTGCAATTCCTTTTTCGAGGTATTCGAAAGGAATCTCGATAAAAGGTGATGCGGCTCCTAACATGACAAAATTACTGGCTCTGACATTTCCGGCTGCTTCTTTTGCGATGGTATCGGCATCGATGATTACCTGGTGAGGTAATGCCTTTAATGTTTTCATCAGCTCTTCGGTATCCGGGTAGTTCGGAATATTGATGAATGGCGTGGAGTTGGTTACCACGTATCCGCCTTGTTTCAGGTAAGGCAAATAACGTAGAGCTTCCATGGGTTCAACCGAAAGAATGATGTCGGCTGAACCTTTGGCAATCAGATCGGAGAAGATCGGTTGATCCGATATCCTCATATAGGATTGAACATCCCCGCCTCGTTGGCTCATCCCATGGGTTTCGGCCTGTTTCATGTATAAGTTGTTGGTGAGGGCTGCTGAACCTAAAGCGGCAGCGATAGACAATATACCTTGTCCTCCTACACCGGCTAATATGATATCTGTCTTCATAATTTTTAATTTTAAAGTGGATTTCCAATTGATCCGTTATCTTTTATTTTTTCTTTTTCTTGGCGTCGCGGGAAGCTTTCTGGATACAAACTCTTCTCGGAATGATCACGGATACGCCCTTGTATTCTATCTCGTCGCGGATAATTTTACAAAGTTCATCGTGGTTTTTCGGAACAGGAAGCAAAACCCGGATATGTTCCGGCTCCACTCCAATACCGCGACAGATGGCTTCAAGATGTCCTAAGGCGGAAGATTCCTGTCCTCCTGTCATAGAGATGGATTCGTTATCCGAAATAATGATGGTAATGTTGGATTTTTCATTTACGGCGTCCAAAAGACCCGTCATCCCGGAGTGGGTAAAAGTAGAGTCTCCGATAACAGATACGGCAGGATATAATCCGGCATCCGCTGCACCTTTGGCCATAGTGATAGAGGCTCCCATATCTACGCAGGAGTTAATGGCTTGGAAAGGAGGAAGGGCACCTAAGGTATAACATCCGATGTCCGAGAATACCCGTGCGTTGGGATATTCGGCCACGACGGCATTTAACGCGTTATATACATCCCGATGGCTGCAACCTACGCATAAAGCGGGAGGGCGGGGGGCTACTATTTCCGGTACGGGAGCTCCTTCCGTTACGGATATTCCGAAAGCTTTGGCGATCCAATCCGGATTCAATTCTCCGTCGCGGGGAAGTGTACCGTCCAAGCGTCCGTGTACTTCTTCTTTTTCCAGGTATCCTTTTAACAATTCTTCCATGATGGGATATCCCTCTTCGATGACCAGAAGTTTTTCACAGCTTTCTGCCAATCGGGTAATCATTTTTCTGGGGAGGGGATACTGACTGACCTTAACTACCGGATAAGGGCATTTCCCTTTGAATACTTCCATCAGGTAATTGTAACCGATACCACAGGCAATAATCCCCATGGATTTGTCGGCCCCGTCGATGTAGCGATTGAACGCAGAACGGTCGGATTCTTCTTCAAAAGCAGTTTGTTTTTCTAATAATATCTTGTATCTTTTTTTTGCGATGGCAGGTAATAATACGAATTGGCGTTTGTCTTCCGGCAGGCGCAAGTCGTTTTCCTTGACGGCCTCTCGGATTTCGACTCCGGCACGGGAGTGAGCCAGGCGAGTGGTGATACGCATCATTACGGGGGTTCCCATTTTTTCGGAGAGTTCAAAACCGTAGCGGGTCATTTCGTAAGCTTCTTGTTGGTTGGAGGGTTCTAACATGGGAATGAGAGCGAACTTTCCGTAAGCGCGGGAGTCTTGCTCGTTTTGAGAAGAGTGCATGGACGGATCGTCGGCAGCCGTGACCACCATTCCGCCGTTTGCCCCGGTAATAGCCGAGTTCATGAAACAATCGGCAGCGACGTTCATTCCCACGTGTTTCATACAAACCAATACTCTTTTACCGGCATAAGACATACCCAAAGCAGCCTCCATTGCTGTTTTTTCGTTAGCGGACCACATTCTGTGAACGTTACGGGCGATAGCCTGTTTGGATTCTTGAATGTACTCAGTGATCTCTGTTGATGGGGTTCCGGGGTAAGCATATACTCCGGAGATTCCTCCGTCTATAGCACCTTGTGCAATAGCTTCAACACCTAATAATAGTTGTTTTTGCATAGTGATAAGATTATGATATTAAGTTTTTGTTGATTTTTATAATGGAAAAACGGTTTCACGATCTACAACCGTGAGACAACGGGACGTTCGGTTTATAGTCCTCCGAACAGTTTAAGAACGCCTACAATGTAAGCTAATACGAAATAATACTCTGACGGACGATACATCACGCGTTATTTAAGACGTTTTCAATACTCATTTCGGTGCTAATGTAGCATTATTATTTAACAAGAGCAAATTTTTATATCGTTTTACCTGATAACTCTATTTTAAGCATCCAACGAGTCTGAAAAATAAAAAAATAGAGTCAAATACCTGTTTTTCTTGAGGGAATTCGTTAATTTCGACCAATTAATCACTGAGATTATGTTTAAACGTATAGAGAGGTCATTTTCGGCTAAGTTGAGTTTTTATTTGATAGCCTCTATGACCGTTTGGGCGATTGTTATGTTTAGTGTTTTTTATCACTATGCCGTATTGAAGTTGGAGCGGGATGTAGACGAGCGTATATGGAATATTGCTGAAAAATCAGATTTGCGATTGACCACTCTTTTGCGCGGGGTGGAGAAAATTCCGAAAAATATGGCTTGGATGATATCCAACGGGTTCTTGGATGCGGATTCTATCTTCAGTGTAACTCGCCGGGTGGTGGAAAACAACGATGAAGTTTTTGGTTGTGCCATTGCTTTTGAGCCGAATTATTTCAAGTCTAAAGGATATTATTTTGCTCCTTATTCTTACATGAGCCGGGATTCGGTGATAACCGTTCAGTTGGGAGATGTCGCCTATAACTATTTTGAAAAGAGATGGTATGCCCGTTCCAAGAAATTCGGTATATCTCGATGGAGTCAGCCTTATAGGGAGTTTGGGGATCATGATATAATTACATCCACGTATTCCGTTCCGATGTACGATAAGAAGAGACGTTTTATCGGTATTTTCTCTGTCGATTTGTCGACTAATTGGTTGACCGATCTGGTGGATTCTATTAAGCCGTACCCGAGTAGTTATGCTATTGTTATTGATAGCTTGGGGAATTATATTGTTCATAAGAGGGAGAAAAATATGGTGGAACGGACCATTTTCGACGTGGCCGAGGCGATGTCCGATACGACGGCAATGTTGGTTGCCAAGCGGCTTGCGGCGGGTAAAAAAGGGAAGATGCGGATGTTGGATAACGATGAAGATGCCTATGTATATTATATGCCTTTGAATGCGACCGAATGGTATATGGCAATCGTTTGTCCCTACCAGGAGATCTATCGTGAATTTTTTCAGTTTAATGTTATCTTATGGGTGGCTTTTTTGATTATTATATTGATGCTTTACATCATAAGTTCCGGAACGATTAGGCGTCTGACTGCTCCGTTGAAAGATTTCGCTCAATCGGCCCGGACGATAGCCTTAGGAAGGTTTGATACGCCTTTGCCCGTCATCCATTCGAGGGATGAGATGGCAGAGTTGCGGGATTCGTTTGAATACATGCAGCAACAATTGACGATGTTTATCGAGCGCTTACAGCAGACCACTTCGGCAAAAGAAAAGATAGAGAGTGAATTGCGTATTGCTCACGATATTCAGATGGGGTTACTTCCTAAGCCGGCTGTTGCCTGTCCCAAATGGGAAGGGGTGGAACTTTATGCCGTTCTGAACCCCGCGCGACAGGTCGGGGGTGATTTTTATGATTACTTTGTAATTGGAGACGAACTTTGTTTTGCGATAGGGGATGTGTCGGGAAAAGGAGTTCCGGCTTCTTTATTGATGGCTACGACATTGAGTTTGATGCGTTCCATCTCTTTTTCGAATTTCGAACCTCAATATGTGACGAATTTTATCAATCAGGGGTTATTGCGTTCGGGACAGCCGGATCGGTTTGTCACTTTTTTCGTCGGAATGCTTCATTTGAAGAGCGGGAAGTTTAAATTTTGCAATGCAGGTCACTCTTTACCCGTTATGATCCAACCGGACCGTTCGGTTCGGATTATGGAGATGGAACCGAGTCTTCCTTTAGGCATATTGAAGGAGTACGAGTATAAGGAGTACAATTGTTCATGGGAGCCGGGAGCAAAGATGTTGCTCTATACGGACGGAATTACGGAAGCGGAGAATGTCGGACATAAGCTTTATT
This sequence comes from Gabonibacter chumensis, assembly GCF_024741215.1. NCBI lineage: Bacteria > Pseudomonadati > Bacteroidota > Bacteroidia > Bacteroidales > Porphyromonadaceae > Gabonibacter > Gabonibacter chumensis. Next base: position 1,384,531 of record NZ_JANSKB010000001.1, read on the forward strand.
CGCGGGAACGACTGTTGGAAACGATTCGAAACCATGCTTCTTCCTCTTCGAAAGGAATGATCGAAGCCATTCTGATCGATGTCAATGAGTTTGTTTCGGGAGCCCTACAATCTGACGACCAGACCTTGTTAAGTATATCTTTTTACCCGGAAACAGAAAAATAGACGACCTTGTTCGTGCATGAATAAGGTCGTCTGTTCCATGTCATTTTTTTAACGCTACGGCCATTCTTTCGATCCCCCAAATCAGTAAGAACCCGAGGACGCACATGAGTATGGCTTGCCATGTATAAGGATCGCTTACCTGCATTTGTTCGAAGGTATGGGGCAGAACATTTTTTTCCGTTTCGAATATCTCTCCGTTGATGAATTCCGGATTGTCGATTTTCCAGGGCCATATTTTATTCAAAGATCCGATCATAAACCCGATCAATAACGCAACCGTCAGTCCGTGATAATTTTTTAATAACCAAGAAAGTAAATGAGAAAATGCGATTAATCCGGAAACGGCTCCTACTAAAAAAATAAGTAGTATACCGATATTGAAATTACTAACGGCGGTGATGATATATTCGTATTTCCCGAGTAAAAGGAGAATAAAAGCTCCGGATATTCCGGGTAGGATCATGGCACAAATGGCGATAGCTCCCGAGAGTAAGATAAACCACCAGGTCTCTGGTGTCGTGGTTGGGGTAAGTACCGTGATCGTATAGGCTATTACACCTCCTGCTAATAACGAAAGTACGGTAAAGGTATTCCAGTTTTTAACTTCTTTAAAAACTAAAAAGGCGGAGGCTATGATTAGTCCGAAGAAAAAAGACCAGACGTGAATAGGATATGTTTCTAACAGGAATTTCATTAGTTTGGCTAAGGAGAATATGGATATCGCTATTCCGGCAACCACGGAAAATAAGAAATTACCGTTTATGTGTTTCCATAATTCTTGCCATCTGAAAGTAAACAGAAGTCGTAAAGCTTGTAAATTAATGGAGCGAATGGAATTGATTAATTCTTCATATATTCCGGTAATAAAAGCAATGGTGCCTCCGGATACTCCCGGTATGACATCGGCCGCACCCATTGCACATCCCCTCAAGACAAGTAATAGATAGTTTCTTTTTTGCATATATTTAAATTAAAAAGTTTTTTCGCTTATGCGCTGAACACGTTGCGATGTTCAAAGCGCAGCAAGTCAAATACGGTTTTTACCGGGGTAAAAGTTGACAAGGGAACTTCGACGAAGAGCGTGTTCCAGTTTGCCATGGCTCCATTCCAAAGTCCGGGTAATTCCTGAACTTCGATTTCCTGGCCTTCATAAGATTTTTTGGAGATGAAACCTTGTGTCGCATCGATAAACTCCTTTAAATCGAATTTTTTTCCGCGATAATTATAAGTACTGCATACGATATCTACCGGGTTGAAATGAGTCGCTTTGGAAAATATTTTTTTCTGTTCCTTATCTTTTAGATCGATTTGGGCACTTTCCAAGATCATTAGGCGGCTTCCCGTATCGTCGCCGACCCAGAAAGGTCCTCCTCCGGGTTCTCCTTCATTTTTAACCATACCACATACGCGAATGGGGCGATCCAGCAAGTGTTTCAGGTATTTGATTCGCTCTTTGGCAGAGGGGAATGTAAATCCTTCCTTTAGTTTATACCCTAAATTCTCGCTTGTGAAGTTTTCGATCTCGTTCAATTTTTCTTCCGTTAGATTATTCCTGTTTTTAGTCAGAATCTTCAGGTAACCGAATACTTTTTCCTGGATATCGAGCAATAGTCCGGCTAAGATCTTTTTGTATTTGATCGTGTCGGCTTTGTTTCTGTCCGGGGTTACGTTGTCGATATTCTTGATAAAGATTAACTCTTCTTTCAAATCGTTCAGGTTGTGGATTAAGGCTCCGTGTCCTCCCGGCCGGAAAACGATGTTTCCTCGGGTATCGCGTAAAATATTTCCATCGGCATCCAGACTAATCGTATCTGTTGAGGGCTTTTGAATGGAAAAAGAGATTTTGTATTTTATGTTGTACTCTTTTTGGTAATCCTTTAGAATGTTTTTTAACAGTAGTTTGAATTTACCGAGGTGCTCTTCGGAAACTGTAAAGTGCAGATTGGCTGTTTTCCCGTTGTTACAATACAATGCAGCTTCCACGAGATGCTCTTCCAATGCGGTTCGGATATGATCCTGATAAATATGAAAATCAATAAGGCCCTTGGGAGTCGAATTGTAATTTAACCCTTTTTCTGTCAACAGATACTCTAAGATTTCAGAGAATTGATTTTTCCACAAAAGCTTATCGACATCTAACATGTCTCTATAAAGGGCTTCCTTCAGATGAGGATAGAAGGGGAATTCTTTTAGTTTCTCGAAGAAGGAGAATATGGTTCCCGGCTCTTTGTTTTGTCGGAAATTCAGGTAATCTTCGTCGCTTCCCGTGTAGGTATTATAGAATGTGTTTAAGGTTTTGAACATTCGCGAAGCGGAACCCGAAGCCGGAACCATTTTAACCATATCGAGAGCGTCTTTTTTATTTTCGAAGATTGAAATATAATTGTTCTCCTCTTCTTCTGTTAAACTTTTTATCCCGTTCCGAAGAGTGGCCGCATCTTGCAGTTTGACAAATCCGAAACCTTTCTTGAAATTTTCGATTTGTTTATCAATTTGTACGAGTTTGATGCCCCGGTGTCTAAATTGTTTAATATCGTTCTTTGTATACATAAATTTCAAATTTGAAAGGTTAGTAATAGTTCCGTAATGTACGAATGAATTGTGAAATAGTATGCGATTAATTGTTAAATTAAACAAAAAGCACGGCGGGGCCGCGCTTTTATTTAATTTTCATCTTCATCGTATAGGTCTTCTTGGTTGTCCAGCTCTTTTTCAAAGAAATCTTCTGCTTCTTCCAATAGACTTTCTACATCATCGATGCAAAGAGGCTCTTCGTCAATCCAGTAAATACGTTGATTACTGTAGAAGCCGTCCATATCGCATTGTATGATACAACGAGGTTTTTCTGTGTGTACAACATACAATAGATCAGATGCTTCCTGTGAATTGTCTGCGATGAGAAACTTCGGTAACATAATGTTTATTGTTTTAAAAATTCAAAGGCAAATATAAAGAATAATTGAAAATTGAAAATTGAAACCCGAAAATTATTTTCGGGTGAACAGGAAGTAGAGAAAAAAGCGTATCTTTAGGGCATAAAAAGAGATAGAATTTAAAGTTCAAGAAGAGAGGAACGGATGCTCTTTTGGGGTAACGTCATATATTCAAGGAGTTAACAATGATTGCATTAAAAATATTATCACAGGTTATTCCTGTATTGAACCGGGAAGATCGTTGTTCTCAAGCATTGGGGTGGATGGAAATTTTTAGAGTTTCTCATTTGCCTGTTGTTGAGGGAGATGAATATCTGGGGTTATTAGAGGATGAGACAATATATGCTCATGGAAATTTGGAAGACCCTATCGCATCTTTGGAGATTCGTAGGGAGTCGACGTTTGTATATGAGGATACTTATATTTATGATATTGTCGGAGTGGCTTCTGCCGGAATGTTGTCCGTTATCCCCGTACTGAGCCGGAGTGGAAAATACAGAGGAGTTATTTTGCCTGCTGATATCTTGTATCAGGTTGATCGCTTGTTAGGTGCTAATTTGCCCGGTGGGATTATTGTTTTGGAGGTAAATAATATTGATTATTCTTTAGCGGAGATCGCTCAAATTGTCGAGTATAATGAAGCGAAAGTCGTCAGTTGCTGTGTAACGGGAGGTGGGGATACCAACAAAGTGTATGTCGTTTTAAAAGTGAATACTTCTAATTTGGAACCTATACTGGAGACTTTCAACCGATACCAGTATTCGATAAAAATTACTTTTGTAAACGGCGAGGAATACGGCGAAGAGTTGAGGGAGCGTTATGGTCAATTGATGAGATACATGGAGATGTGAAGAAGCATCTGATTAAATTTTGTAAGTGATATGAAAATAGCAATATTTGGGAGGGTGGTGGAAACTCATTTTTTCCCTTTTTTGGAGAGCATGTTGAAAGATTTAAGAAGGAGAGGAGCCGTGTTGAGTTGTTACCGTCCTTTTTATTCTTTTTTGGAGCAGCGGAACGGGGATATGGTGAAGTATTTCGACTCCTCTTTCGACGGGGTTTTGTCTAAAGGGGAGGTCGATGTGTTATTTAGCGTGGGAGGAGACGGAACTTTCCTGAACTCCGTTATTTATGTAAGGGATAGCGGTATACCTATTTTAGGCATTAACAGCGGGCGATTGGGTTTTTTGGCCAATATCGCTCAGGAGGAGATTTCTCGGGCCGTGGCGATGCTTTGCGCTGGAGATTTTGAAATCGAGCGGCGGGATCTGATCCACTTGGATGTAGAAGAGAATCCGTTTTCAGATTTCGATTATGCGTTGAACGAGGTTAGCGTGTTGAAAACGGAACGTTCTTCTCTGTTGAAAGTACACGCTTATATTGAAGGTGAATATTTGACCACTTACTGGGCCGATGGTCTGATCGTGGCGACTCCGACCGGTTCTACCGCTTACTCTTTGAGTGGTGGAGGTCCCATCGTGTCTCCTGCCTGCGACAATTTAATTCTGACTCCGGTAAGTCCTCATAATCTGAGCATCCGTCCGTTGATTTTACCGGGAAACGTGAGGGTCAAGTTACAAGTGGAAAGCAGGTCTGCTGACTTCATGCTGAGTTTGGATTCCAGAATGCATAAGATATCGAATATTCGTGAATTGTATATATCTTCAGGGAATTTTAAATTGAATGTGGTTAAAATGCCGGATCACAGTTATTATGAAACACTGAGGAATAAATTACGGTGGGGTGAGGATTTGCGAAACGAAAAGTGAAAAATAGTAAAAAGTGTGAGAGGATATGGAGAACTCTTGTAAATTTGCAATCTCATCTGGTGAAAAATTATGATAGAAGAAATCAAACACAAAAGGAACATGCCGGATCATGTGGCCATTATCATGGATGGTAACGGAAGATGGGCCAAGAGTCGGGGGTTGGAACGATGGCAAGGACATAAAGAGGGGGTGGATACGGTAAAAAGAGTTGTGGAGGCAAGTGGGGAAATCGGACTGAAATACTTGACTCTTTATACCTTTTCGATAGAAAATTGGAATCGGCCTAAGGACGAGATAAGTATGTTGATGGGATTGATGGTTGATGCCATTCTTGCCGAGACGGATAACCTGATGAAGCAACAAGTACGGGTAATGGCTATCGGTAACCTGTCGGATTTGCCTGAAGCGGTATATCGGAAATTGAAAAATTTGATCGCCCTGACGTCGGAAAATACAGGGGTGACTCTGGTATTGGCATTGAGTTACGGAGCCCGATGGGAGCTTTTGGAGGCGGCGAAACAGTTGGCTAAGGATTACAAGAGCGGAAAGATATCTGATTTAGAGAGTGTTAATGATGATGACTTCGCGTCTTATTTGACAACGACCGGGATTCCGGATCCGGATTTGTTAATTCGGACAAGCGGTGAATGTCGGTTAAGTAATTTCCTTTTGTGGCAATTGGCGTACACGGAACTATATTTTATTGACAAATTTTGGCCTGATTTTGAAAAAGAAGATTTATATTTGGCCATTCGTAATTTTCAAAAACGAGAGAGACGCTTCGGAAAAACCGGAGAACAACTAAAAAAGTGAGTCAGATGATAGGAAAAACAGCGTTTGTACTGATATTTATATTTTGTTTTAATTGGGTCGAGGCCCAAGTTGCGGATTCTACAAAAAAAGAAATCGAGATTTATTATTCTGATCCTAAATCGTACGAGTTGGCTGGGGTAGAGATAACCGGTACCGGCGGAGGTTATGATAAGGATATTTTATTACAGATGTCCGGATTGACTGTCGGACATAGAATTACCATACCCGGAGATGCAATAACAAAAGCTATACGGAGATTATATGATCAGGGAATTTTTTCTGATATCTCTGTCTCCGTGGATCGGATCGAAGGAGATAAAGTGTATCTGAATTTATATATTCAAGGAAGTTATAGGCTTTCAAAAGTACTGTATGTCGGTTTAAAAAAATCGGAAGAGACAAAAGTACGGGAAAAATTAGCTCTTATGCCGGGTATTCAGGTAACAGAGAACACGAAAGTCAATATAAAAAGAGGTATTGAGAAATATTTAAAAGAGAAAGGGTATTACAATTCCTCGATCAAGATTATTCAAAGAGATGATCCTGCCGTGGAAGGGAGTGTGATATTGGATGTTATTGTCGAGAAGAATAGCAAAATTAAAATTTCCGATATTATTATTACGGGGAATAAAGAGATTAAAGCCGGGAAATTGAAAGCGGCGATGAAAAAAACAAAAGAAAAATCTTTTGTTAATTTCTTTAAATCTGCTAATTTTATAGAGAAAAATTATGACGAAGATAAATTTAATCTTCTGAGCAGATACAATGAAAAAGGGTATCGAGATGCCGTTATCCTGTCGGACTCGATCGTTCCGGTTTCGCCGAACCGGGTAAAGATTTATATTAATCTGGAAGAAGGGAATAAATATTATTTTAACGATATTACTTGGGTGGGCAATACCAAATACGAATCGTGGCGTTTATCTTCACTCTTGAATATCAAGAAGGGAGATGTATACAATAGCAAGTACCTCCAAGAACGGTTGTATATGGATGAAGATGCTGTAAGTAATATATACCAGAATAACGGTTATCTTTTTTCGAGGCTGGATCCTATTGAAACGATTGTCGGCAATGATTCGATTAACTTGGAAATTCGTGTGATTGAAGGACCTCAGGCCACTATTAACAAGTTAATGATAAGGGGTAATACCCGTACGCATGAACATGTGATTCGACGGGAATTATACACGTATCCGGGTGAGCTATACAGTCGTCAAGATGTTATTCGGAGTATTCGGGAATTGGCCAACATGGGACACTTCGACCCGGAAAAGATCGATCCTAAATTCGAACCGCATCCGGAAGCCGGAACAACGGATATTATTTACAATGTATCAGAAAAACCCAATGATAAGATCGAATTGTCCGGAGGTTGGGGGGCCGGAATGATCATCGGTTCGTTGGGATTGACATTCAACAACTTCTCTATCCGGAATATTTTTAATTGGGATTCCTATCGTCCTTTGCCGCAAGGAGATGGACAAACATTCAGTTTGAAAGCTCAGACGAACGGTAAGTATTATACCTCGTTCAGTATCTCGTTCCGGGAACCGTGGTTAGGAGGGAAGCGTCCGAATTCGCTGAGTGTTTCGGCCTATTTTTCCCGTCAGACAGGTTATTCCCGTAATTATTATAATTCTTATTACGTGAACTCCAATAAATCCAAGGATTTTTATAATTCGAGCGAGCTGATGTTGACTTACGGTATTAGTGTCGGACTGGGACGGAGAATTACCTGGCCGGACGACTGGTTTACAATGTATAACGAGATCTCTTATCAACGTTACGAATTGAAGAATTGGCCCTATTATATTTTTAGTGACGGAAATTCCAATAATCTATCTTTTGCAACCGTGTTGAAGCGGAGTTCTATAGATAACCCTTTGTACACGAAACAGGGGAGTGAATTTACCTTGTCCTTGGCTTTTACTCCTCCTTACTCTTGGTTCGATAATCGTGATTACGCGACGGAGAAGGACCGGATAAGGTATAAATGGATCGAATATCATAAATGGAAGTTTAGCGGGAAAGTTTATGTCCCGTTGACGGATGTGAACAAACCTCGTCCTTTGGTCCTTTATGCATCGGTTCAATACGGTTACCTGGGGCATTACGATAGTGATAAAAAATCCCCGTTCGAAGGATTCGAAATGGGTGGAGACGGAATGTCGGGATATAGCTTGTACGGTCGTGAATATATCGGGTTGAGAGGATACGAGAACGGTTCGTTGACGAATGCGGGGTCGAGCTTCATTGCACCGAACGCCGCGGACGCGAGTCTTTATTCCAAGATTACCATGGAGATCCGTTATCCTATTTCGTTAGCGCAATCGGCTACTATTTACGCGTTAGGATTTTTGGAAGCGGGAAACTCGTGGTATAAATTAAAGGATTTTGAGCCTTTTAACTTGTATCGTTCTGCCGGGGTCGGTTTACGCGTATTTTTGCCTATGTTCGGTTTGTTGGGCATAGACTGGGGGTATGGATTTGATGAAGTGCCCGGTCGATCGGGAGCTGCCGGATCGCAAATACACTTTGTACTCGGTCAGGAATTTTAGTTGACATAATCTTTTTTTTGTAATTTGTTAGGTTAGATTAATAAGATAAAAGAGTAAAAAAGCAATTAATTTATTACTTTTGTAAATCATCAAATAGACAAACATTATGAGGAATACAATGAAATTTTTTGTTTTTGTAGCATTTATTTTTGCTGCATTTACAGCTTCAGCTCAAACGAGTCCTATAAAGTTAGGACATTTAGATACGGATAAGCTGTTAAGTATAATGCCGGAATTTAAGGATGTACAGACGAAAATACAACAAAAATTTGAGGCGGCAAGGAAAGAGTCTGAGGATATGCGTGCGGAATTTGCCAAAAAGTATCAAGAGTATCAGCAAAATGCGAAAACGTGGACTGATATTATCAGAGAAACGAAAGAGCAGGAATTGCAACAAATGGATCAAAGAATACGGGATTTTGATACGAATGCAGGCGAAAGATTGGATAGAGAGAGAAACGAGTTGATGGCTCCGCTTCTTGAAAAGATTAAAAAAGCGATTACCGAAGTGGGAAAAGAGAACGGGTATACCTATATCTTTGCTGCCGGTGCATTGCTGTTTGCAGCTGATAATAGCGATGATGTATTGCCTTTGATTAAGAAGAAACTCGGGATTCTATAACATCGATCCGATATAAAAAGCCGCCGATGGCGGCTTTTTTTTTGTTTAATATCTCGAAAAAGATTATATTAGCACCTATATATAGGAAAGAAGTATGAGTTGTCCAATAGGGGTTTTTGATTCTGGTTATGGAGGGCTTACGATATTGAAAGATATTGTGAAAGAGATGCCTGGATACGATTATATTTATTTGGGCGATAATGCTCGGACACCGTACGGAACCCGTTCCTTTGATGTCGTTTATGAATATACCCGTCAGGCGGTTCTTAAATTATTCGAAATGAATTGCCGATTGGTCATACTTGCCTGTAATACCGCATCGGCCAAGGCTCTGCGTACGATTCAGCAGGTAGATCTACCTTTGATTGACCCGGAAAGAAGAGTGCTGGGGGTTATTCGTCCCAGTGTGGAGGCTGTTTCCCGTTTTACGACGAACGGACATATCGGGGTATTGGGAACCAAAGGAACCGTGGCTTCCGGTTCCTACCTTATGGAAATTGCCAAGATACATTCGGAAAAAGGACTCCGGGTTACGCAACAGGCGTGTCCCATGTGGGTTCCTCTGGTAGAGAATGACGAAATAGATACGCCGGGGACGAATTATTTTGTAAGAAAATATGTTCAGGAGCTGATGGGAAAAGACCCGATGATAGATACGATTATATTGGCCTGTACCCATTATCCGCTGTTAAGAGAGAAAATAGATGAGATTGTACCCGAGGGCGTGACTGTTGTTGAGCAGGGAGGCTTGGTGGCCCGGAGTTTAAAAGATTATTTGAGGCGTCATCCTGAAATTGACGGGCGACTTTCCAAAGAGGGGAAAATCATATATTATACGACTGAAAAAGGGGGTATGTTTGACCGGATGGCGGCTTTATTCCTGCAAGCGGACGTGACTTCCAGGCATATAGAGATATAACTGTGACCTAAATCATGATGGATATGACAGAGCAGGAAATAATAGAGGCAGCTTTCGAGGATTTATTGAATTCCATGCGGAAAGGGACCACTGAAGAGAATAAGAAGTTAATTCGGGTGGCGTTTGAGTTTGCCAACGAGGCGCATCAGGGGGTTCGGAGAAAATCCGGAGAACCTTATATTCTTCATCCGATTGCTGTGGCCAAAATCGCGACGAAAGAGATCGGTTTGGGAACGAAGTCGGTGATCGCCGCTTTGCTGCATGATGTCGTGGAAGATACGGATTACACGGTAGAAGATATATCCAATCTGTTTGGGCCTAAAATCGCTTCTCTCGTGGATGGATTGACGAAAATCAGTGAGGTGATGGGGTCGAATACCACGAAGCAGGCCGAGAGTTTTCGAAAAATGATCCTTACTTTGGCTGATGATGTTCGTGTGATTCTGATTAAGATCGCCGATCGTTTGCATAATATGCGCACGTTAGACTCCATGCCCGAACATAAGCAGGTGAAAATAGCGGGAGAGACGTTGTATATTTATGCTCCTTTGGCTCATCGTATGGGACTGCATGCGATAAAAACCGAGTTGGAGGATTTGAGTTTGAAATATGAGAATCCGGAAGAGTATAAAGCTTTAGAAAAACGGATTCAAGCTTATAAAACCGAAAATACGAATCTTTTTCAGCAGTTTATTATTCCTATACGGGAGCGTTTGGCGGAGAATGGTTATCAGTTTGAGATTACGGCACGTACCAAGAGCGTCTATTCTGTTTGGTCTAAGATGCAACGTCGGCATATCTCGTTTGAGGAGATATACGATTTGCTGGCGGTACGTATTGTTTTCGTTCCCAAAAGTAATCAGCCTGAGAAATGGCAGTGCTGGAACATATACTCCCTGATTACGGATTTGTACAGTCCCAAACCCGAGCGTATACGAGATTGGGTCAGTGTTCCGAAAGCGAATGGATATGAGGCATTGCATTTGACAGTAATGGGGCCGGGAGGACGATGGATTGAGGTTCAGATTCGTTCGGAACGTATGGACGAGATTGCGGAACGAGGATTAGCCGCTCATTGGAAATATAAGGGCGATACGGATGCTAATTCCGAATTGGATAAATGGCTGGCTGGGATCAAAGAGATGCTGGAGCAACCGGGGACGGATGCTTTAGAGTTTCTGGATGAATTCAAAATGAACTTATACGCGAAAGAGATCCGGGTATTTACTCCTAAGGGAGATATGAAAACTCTCCCCAAGGGAGCAACGGCTTTGGATTTTGCTTATGATATCCATACAGAAATCGGAAATTCTTGCATCGGGGCAAAGGTCAATCATAAGTTGGTTCCCATGAGTCATGTTTTACAAAGCGGAGATCAGGTGGAGGTTTTGACGAGTGATAGGCAAAAGCCTCAGAGCGACTGGCTTGATTTCGTGGTTACGGCCAAGGCGAAAACGAATATAAGTGCGGCTTGCAGGAAGGAAAAGAAGGAACAGATCCGGAATGGCGGAACGATTTTTGAGAAATTGCTGGATGATATGCGTCTACCCGATTCGCCTGAGACGATGAGAAAAGCACTCAACCATTTGAAATTGAATGCAAAAGAGGATTTGTTTATTAGCTTGGCTAAAGGGCATCTGGATGTGGAAGAGGTGAAGAGGGCGTTGAAAAGAAAATCGGAAAATAAATTTGTAAAATACTGGAAATTACAGTTTTTCAAAAACGATAAATCAGATGCAGTGAAAGAGGGGGGAGCGGGAGATAAAAAGAAAAAGGATGAAAAGGTCTTTAATGATGTCGTGGAGGATGCTTCCGATTTTATTATTGCCCCTTGCTGTAGTCCTATTCCGGGCGATGATGTCGTCGGAATGAAGATCGACGATAAGATTACCGTGCATAAACGTAAATGTCCCGAAGCCATTCGTTTAATGTCCCGTTACGGGGATCGTATTGTGCCTGTTAAGTGGGTTAGTCATAAGATTATGTCTTTTTTAGCCGTGATTAAATTGAACGGTATTGATAGTATGGGGATCGTGAGTGACATTACAATGATTATTTCTAAGGAGAATAACGTGAATATGCGCACGGTGCATTTTGAGACAAAAGACGGGATATTCGAAGGAATGATTCATTTATACGTACATAATACGGCGGATTTGAACAATCTGATGATGAAAATAGCTTCGTTAAAAGGAGTGGAAAACGTGTCTCGAGTGGAGAATATCGATCTTTAATTAAAATTCTTCTAAATTAGGTGAGCATGTTTTCGAGATTTGTTGTAATTTAGCAAAGTCATAAATCAAGTGCTTTGGATTCAATGGAAAAAATAAAGGAGACGGTAAAAGAGATTTTTACTACTTACCTGCAGCAAAAAGGACATCGTAAAACACCGGAACGATATGCTATTTTAGATGAGATCTATTCTCATACGGGACATTTCGATATCGAATCTTTGTATGTTTTTATGAAGAATAAAAATTACAGGGTAAGTCGGGCAACTTTGTATAATACGATCGATTTGCTGTTGGAGTGCAAACTGGTGATAAAACATCAGTTCGGAAATAATATTGCCCAGTTTGAAAAAGCTTACAACAACAGGAAACACGAGCATATTGTATGTAAAGTATGCGGAAAGGTGGAAGAGTTTGCAGATCCTCGATTGGAGGAGATCGTTGAGCACGTGGAGGATAAATATGATTTTTCGGTTCATCATCATATGCTTTATATATATGGTGTCTGTCACGACTGCAAGTTGGCTGCTTCGAAATAAATATTACCTTTGTACGTTTGTTTTTTTAGTAATTGTTTTATAATCCAAAATTGTTGCGCTTACGTGGCAATTATAATTAAAATAGTATCAAATGAAAGTAGATGTATTGCTGGGGTTACAGTGGGGAGATGAGGGAAAAGGAAAGGTCGTTGATGTTTTGACGCCTCATTACGATGTGATTGCTCGTTTCCAAGGAGGTCCTAACGCGGGACATACGCTGGAATTTAACGGTGAAAAATATATTCTTCGTTCTATCCCTTCCGGAATTTTTCAGGGAGATAAAATAAATATTATCGGGAATGGTGTCGTGTTGGATCCTGCTTTATTTAAAGCGGAAGCAGAGGCACTCGAGGCGTCCGGTCATGATTTGAAGAAGAGGTTGCATATATCTAAGAAAGCCCATTTGATCCTTCCTACACATCGTTTTTTGGATGCTGCCTATGAGGCGGCTAAAGGAGATGCCAAAGTGGGGACGACAGGGAAGGGAATCGGACCGACCTATACGGATAAGATCAGTCGTAATGGCGTTCGCGTAGGGGATATTTTACATGACTTCGATACTAAATACGCGAAAGCAAAGGTTCGTCACGAACAGATATTGAAGAGTTTGAATTTTTCATACGATTTATCTGCCGTAGAAAAAGAGTGGTTTGAGGGAATCGAATATTTGAAACAATTTCAATTGGTAGATAGCGAACAGGAGGTCAATCATTCGTTGAAAGCCGGAAAGTCTGTTTTGGCGGAAGGAGCACAGGGAACGATGTTGGATATCGATTTCGGTTCCTATCCTTTTGTGACCTCGTCCAATACCGTTTGTGCCGGCGCTTGTACCGGGTTGGGGGTGGCCCCGAGCCGTATAGGAGAGGTTTACGGTATTTTTAAAGCCTATTGTACCCGTGTCGGAAGCGGTCCTTTCCCCACGGAGCTGAAAGACGAGGTGGGGGATCGGTTGTGCGACTTGGGACATGAGTTCGGATCCGTTACTGGGAGACGTCGTCGTTGCGGTTGGATTGATTTGGTCGCGTTAAAATATGCCATTATGATAAATGGTGTCACGCAACTCATTATGATGAAAAGTGATGTGCTGGATTCTTTCGATACCGTCAAAGCTTGTGTGGCTTACGAGATTGACGGAAAAGAGGTAGAAGATTTCCCTTTCGAAATCAATGATAGGATCAAACCGGTTTATGTGGAACTTCCCGGTTGGAAAACCGATATGACCCGGGTGAGTTCGGAAGATGAATTTCCGGAAGAGTTTAATAACTATTTGACTTTTCTCGAAGAAGAGACGGGTGTGCCCGTCAAGATCGTCTCCGTCGGGCCGGATCGGGAACAAACGATTATCCGTTATCAGGAGTAATATAAATGGAGTGTCGGAAGACTCTCCATTTATATTTTCTGTAAGATATAAACGGCGATACCTCCGAGATAGCCGAGAAGGGCAATCCAAGTGATGTGTTTGAGGTACCATACGAAGTTGATGCGCTCCAGTCCCATGATAACAACTCCGGCGGCGGAGCCGATGATGAGGATGCTGCCCCCGACTCCCGCACAATAAGCCAGGAGTTCCCAAAAGGTACCGTTCGTGACGAAATTCATTAAATAGGGCGTGAGGGGTTGCGTTTCCGGGGTAACGAGAGGATACATGCCCATGGCGGCAGCCACTAAAGGAACGTTATCGATGATGGAAGACAGTAATCCGATGATACCGTCGATAAGGTAGACATTGTCCAGTTTTTCGTTCAGGAAGGTGGCCATATGATTTAATATTCCTACTGTTTCTATAGCGGCAACGGCCAAAAGGATGCCAAGGAAAAAGAGTAGGGTCGAGTAATCTACTTTGGGGAGTATGGCCGAGACTCGGTAAGGGAAAGTCGTAGCGGGTGTTTTTTTGCGGTTGTAAAGAGTCTCAAGGTATATCCATAACATGCCTAAAGCTAATAGGATGCCGACAAAAGGCGGTAAATGGGTTATGGATTTGAAAACGGGGACAAACAGCAAACCGACGATTCCCAGTAAAAGAATAATAGATTGCTCGCGATGGGAGACGGGTAAATTGTTGCCGGTAGTCGATGGAGCATTGGAAACGGTAGCCGTATCTCCTTTGATTTGAAAAGAGACGATGATCAGGGGTATCACGATAGAGATCAGGCTGGGAAGTAGAAGTTGTTTCATAATGCGAGCGGCGGTTATGTTGTCGTGTATCCAGAGCATAATAGTGGTGACGTCTCCTATGGGAGTCCAGGTTCCGCCCGCGTTAGCGGCGAGGATGACGATGCTTCCGAATATCCATCGTTCCGTTCGATCCGTAATCAGGCGACGTAACAACATGACCATCACCATGGCTGTCGTCAAATTGTCTAATACGGCCGACATGAAAAAAGTAAGAAAGGCGATAAGCCATAATAACTTTCTTTTACTTTTTGTTTTTATCTGTTGGGTAATGATGTCGAAGCCATGATGCGTATCTATGATCTCGACGATTGTCATGGCCCCGAGTAAATAAAATAAAATTTCGGCAATATTCCCTAAGTGGTCTATTATTTGCAGGTTAATAAGATACTGAATGGCTTGTTCCCGGGGAGAGAGAGAATGCAAAGAGGGATTTGCCGTTATGAATTCATGAAAAGAAGTGTTGTTGGCCGAGATAATGATATCCGGGCCTGCGAAGATACAAAGAGTCCAAAGTAGCATTCCTAACACTAAGGCCGTAGCGGTTTTATTAACCCCAATGGAGTGTTCGAGGGCAATAAGCGTATAACCTATGATGAATAGTAAGATAGCAATTGTGATCATATTCTTTTGTTTCTGATAAACATCATACGTTATTTTGCGTAAATTTGTTGGTATTCATAAATAGAAAAGAGAGGATATGATTTGGGATTTTATTTTTAGATTATTCGTCGCGGGTGTTTTAGGTGCGATTATCGGTTTGGATCGGGAATACCGGGCCAAAGAGGCTGGTTTTAGAACACATTTCTTGGTCGCTTGCGGTAGCGCTTTGTTTATGATTGTTTCAAAATATGGTTTTGAAGATGTTTTGGTAGATAAGGGTATAGGGTTGGATCCCAGTCGTATAGCTGCACAGGTGGTGAGCGGGATTGGTTTTCTGGGGGCCGGTACTATTATTATTCAAAAACAGTTTGTACGCGGCTTGACGACGGCGGCAGGGGTGTGGGCAACAGCGGCTATCGGACTTGCCGTGGGGGGCGGAATGTATTGGCTGGGTGTCGGGGCTATGGCTTTGACTTTACTGGGACTTGAAGGGTTGGGGTATTTGTTTAAGAGGATAGGGTTACGGAGTGTATTGTTGGTGTTCACGACAAGCGTACGTGAAAATATTAAATTGGTCACGGACGAGATCGAACGCAAAGGACATACTATCGCGAGTTATTCGACAGAAACCGGACAATTAGGTGATTCTTCGACTTACCGGGTGACTTTAATTATAAAAACGAGAAGGGCAGGGGATGAAAGTTTGTTATTTCAATATATGCAACATCTTCCGGATATGATGATAGACCGTATGGAATGAAAAAAACTGCCTTACAGGGCAGTTTTTTCTATTGGTTTAATTTCCATGTTTGGAATGGAATTTCAAACGCATCAACCTCAGGTCTTCTTCCGCGTAGTCCCCGTCGAATTCATCGTAAGCATCTCCGATATTGTCGCTCTTGGCTTCCATGAAATAGTCGAATATTTCCTGTTGCTGCTCTTCATCGAGGATTTTGTTAATATAGTAGTCGATGTTCAATTTGGTACCTGAAAATACGATAGCCTCCATCTCTTTGATTAATTCTTCAAAAGATAATCCTTCTGCGGATGCGATGTCTTCCAGATCGATTTGGCGGTCGATATTTTGTATGATGTATACCTTAAATTTGGATTTATTGGCGACCGTTTTTACTACCATATCTTGAGCCCGTTCGATTTCGTTGTCGTCCACGTATTGTTTGATCACCTCGACGAACTCCTTACCATATTTTTGAGCCTTTCCTGTTCCAACTCCTTGTATGTTAGCTAACTCTTCGAGGGTGATCGGATAGTTGATACACATGTCTTCCAGTGACGGGTCCTGGAAAATAACATAAGGGGGCAGATTGTTTTTCTTGGCTATCTTTTTTCTTAAATCTTTCAGTATGGCAAATAATGTGCTGTCTAACGCTGAAACACCCCCCTTTTCCTGAAGTTTCTCTTCAGATTCTTCAAAATTATGATCTTCCATCAGCATAAAATCTTTAGGTTCTTTTAAAAATTCGTGTCCTTTTTGAGTTAATTTAATGACACCGTATTGTTCAATATCTTTTTCTATATAACAGCTAACTAAGGCTCTTCTGAAAACCATATTCCAGAATTGGGGAGTTTTTTCAGAACCGATACCGAAAGATTCCAGTTCGTCGTGATGATACGATTTTATAGTAGAATCGGTTTCTCCCATCAGAATATTTACCAGATGCTCGACCTTGAATTTCTCTTTAACTTCCAAAATCGTATTTAAAGCGTCGATCAAATATTCTTTCCCTTCGAATTCTTTTTTGGGGAACAGGCAATTATCGCAGGAACCACAATTTTCTTCTTCGTAGGTTTCACCGAAATAGTGTAACAGGACTTTTCGTCTGCAAAGGGAAGATTCCGCGTAAGAGACGGTTTCCAACAAGAGCTGTTTACCTATCTCCTGCTCCGCAATGGGTTTCCCTTGCATGAATTTTTCTAATTTCTGAATATCTTTGTAACTGTAAAAAGTCAGGCAATAACCTTCCCCTCCGTCTCTTCCCGCGCGTCCGGTTTCCTGGTAGTATCCTTCCAGACTTTTGGGTATATCGTAGTGGATAACGAATCTGACATCCGGTTTGTCAATGCCCATGCCGAAAGCGATCGTTGCGACAATGACGTTTACCTCTTCCATTAAGAATTTGTCCTGATTCATACTTCGAGTCGCCGCATCCATCCCCGCGTGATAAGCGGCTGCTTTGATGCCGTTCACACATAAGACTTCTGTCAGTTCTTCTACTTTTTTTCGACTCAGACAATAAATAATGCCTGATTTGCCCTCGTTGTTTTTAATAAATTTGATGATGTCTTTTGTCGGATCGATCTTCGGTCGTACTTCGTAATATAGATTAGGACGGTTAAAAGAAGATTTGAATACTTGGGCATCCAGCATATCTAAGTTTTTCTGAATATCGTGTTGTACCTTCGGTGTTGCCGTTGCCGTTAAGGCGATTATAGGAGCTTTCCCTATTTGTTCCACGATAGGACGGATTTTCCGGTATTCCGTACGGAAGTCATGCCCCCATTCGGAGATACAATGCGCTTCGTCCACGGCAAAGAAAGAGATATTGATCTTACGAAGAAATTCGATATTGCTTTCTTTGGTTAATGACTCCGGAGCTACATACAATAATTTTGTTTTGCCGTTGAGTACGTCTTCTTTTACGCTTAATATGTCGTTCTTACTGAGAGAAGAGTTCATGAAATGAGCTACGCCTTCAGATTCGCTAAAGGAGCGCATTGCATCCACCTGGTTTTTCATTAAAGCAATCAGCGGAGAGATTACAATCGCTGTCCCTTCCAGAATGAGAGCGGGCAGTTGATAACATAAAGATTTTCCCCCTCCCGTGGGCATTAAAACAAAAGTATTGTTCCCTGCCAGTACATTCTTAATAATCTGCTCCTGATTCCCTTTAAAATTATCAAAACCGAAATACTCTTTTAATTTAGCATGTAAATCAATTTGCAATCCCATGATTTTATTAAAAATTTCTACACACCTCCATAGGAGGGAGTGCAAATTTATAACTTAATTTTTTTGTACAAACAAAATAGGCGATAATAAATCTATTCCTACACATTTTTGGGGCAATCGTAAAAAAATAATACTTTTGCCCTTAGTAAAGTTATAGACAAAAACCGAGTGTGCAATAAATTTTGATTTTTTTTTTTTGCTGAAACTCGCTTTTTTGAAATTAATAAACGAAAAGGAGCATGGTAGACATAAAATCAATCGCCTTGAATGTGATTCGGGATGAGGCCGAAGCTATTCAGAATCTGTCCCGATACATAGATAAAGACTTTGAGGCTGTCGTGAAATTGATTTACGAGAGCAAAGGACGCGTCATTGTTACCGGTATCGGTAAAAGTGCCATCATAGCGACGAAAATTGTAGCGACCCTAAACTCAACGGGAACTCAGGCTATATTTATGCATGCCGCTGATGCTATTCACGGTGATTTGGGAATGATCCGGGAGGAGGATGTGGTTATCTGCGTTTCAAAAAGTGGAAATACTCCGGAGATAAAAGTACTCGTCCCGTTGATACGGAATATAGGTAATCATAATATCATAGCCATGGTCTCTAATACCGATTCTTTTTTGGCGCAAAACGCTATGTATGTTTTGAAGGCAAAGGTGGAAAAAGAGGCCGGTCCTTTAAATTTAGCCCCGACAAATTCAACTACGGCACAATTAGTGTTAGGAGATGCATTAGCAATGTGTCTGATCGGTTGTAGAAGTTTTTCTAGTCGGGATTTTGCTAAATATCATCCGGGAGGTTCTTTGGGGAAACGTTTGTATTTAAGGGTCGCAGATGTTTTTGATAAAAATAATCGTCCTTGTATCAAGAAGGAAGCGGGGATTCGTCCGGTGATTTTGGCGATGTCGAAAGGAAGATTGGGAGCTGTTGCTATTGTGGACGAGAACGAGAAACTAATAGGGATTATTACAGACGGTGATTTACGGAGAATGATGGAGAAATATGAAGATGTCGACGGATTGACGGCAAACGATATTATGTCGAAGTTTCCGAAGACTGTTTTTGAAGAGGAGTTGGCTTATAACGCCTATCGGTTGATGGAAAAAAATAGTATTACTCAACTGGTCGTTGTTGACGAGAAGTTGCGTTATAAGGGAATCGTTCATTTACATGACATATTGCGCGAAGGGGTGGTTTGATGGGATCATGATTTTAAAGGTGGCAATGAAAAATTTAAAAGTGGGAGATTTTGAATATGATGAAACGCGCAAAATTCATTCTATTTTTATTTTTGTCTTTATGGATTACCGAATTATCGGCACAAACAACTAAAGTACGCGGACGGGTGACCGATGCCAAAACGGGAGAGCCTTTACCTTTGGTAAGTATCTCTTTTGTCGGAACTACGATCGGAATTACCACGGATTTTGACGGGTATTATACAATCGAAACCCGCGCTGAAGTGTCGGAGATTATGGCGGCTTATCTTTCTTACGAGCGGCAGGTGGTAAAGATAAAGCCTGGGGCATTCAATACGGTGGACTTTAAATTGGTACCGGTTGTTACGGATTTAGAAGAAGTGATGGTGACTCCAGGGGAGAATCCTGCTCATGCTATTTTGCGTAATATCTCTAAAAATAAGAGACGAAACAACCCGGCCGAGAAGGATTCTTATCATTGTTCCACTTATACCAAAATGGAACTGGACGTGGCCAATATAAAACCGGAATTTAAAAATAAAAAACTACAAAAGAATTTCGGCTTTATATTTCAGTATATCGATACCTCTGTTGTAACGGGTAAAGCTTATCTGCCCGTTATGATTTCGGAAGCTTCAGCTGACTATTATTATCGGAAAAATCCCCGCTTAAGCAGGGAAATTGTAAAAGCCAGCCGTATATCGGGCATAGAAGAAGATTATACCCTGGCCCAATTCACGGGGCATCTGCACGTGAATGTGAACCTGTATGATAATTATATTAATATTTTTGAAGTAAATTTTGCCAGTCCTTTAAGTGAACACGGATTGATGTATTATAAATATTTTTTGGTGGATAGCATCCAGAAGGAAGGGAGAAAAATATATAAGATTCGTTTCCATCCCAAGGGAAAATCGATTCCGGTGTTCGACGGAGAGATCAATATCGATTCTTTGACCTGGGCTTTGGAGTCTGCTACCTTGCGTATGGTAAAGGGGTTAAATGTAAATTGGATTCGAGATTTGGTGATTGAAAATACCAACGAGCTGGTGAATGATTCGACCTGGTTTTTGAAACAGGACAAAATCATGGCGGATTTTACCGTGCAAATGAAAGATTCCTCTAAGTTGATATCTTTTATGGGACACCGGCAAATCGACTATTCTGATGTAAGGATTAACGAGGATATTCCGCCGGAAATTGCCAGGTTGGATAATGATATGATATTGAGTGAGGATGTGTTGAAGAATGATGAAAGTTATTGGCAGTCGGTGCGTCCTTATCAGTTGAGCGAACGGGAACGGAACATCTATAATATGGTAGACTCGATAAAGAATGTGCCCTTGTATCAAAACATATATGATTTGATCAATACGGTGCTGTTCGGTTATTATCCGGTGAAAAAATTGGAGTTGGGACCTTATTATAAGTTATTCAGTTTTAATAAACTGGAAGGTGCGAGATTCCAACTGGGAGCCCGTACCACGAGTGAATTCAGCAAGAAAATACGCCTGAGCGGTTACGGTGCTTACAGTACGAAAGACAATGAATTTAAAGGAGGGGGGAGTGTGGAGATCGTATTCAATACGTTGCCGACTTCCAAAATGACGATCGGGGGTAAACATGATGTGCTTCAATTGGGTGCGAGCGAAAATGCTTTCACTACCGGAAATATTTTAAGTTCTATTTTCTCCCGGGGTAATAATGAAAAATTGACGCTTGTCAATCAATTTGATTTACGGTATGAAAAAGAGTGGTGGTCGTGGTTTACCAATACTTTTGCCTATGAATACAGACAGATGTTTCCTACCCCTTATGTGGATTTTTTCCGTCCGGATAGTATGGAGGTAAGCCAGATCCGTACCTCACAATTCCGCTTGGGATTGCGTTTTTCTAAAAATGAGGTCGTGGTACGCAAGACTTTCGACAAGATGTCTATGGGGTCTAAATACCCTATTGTCGGTATAGATTTGATTGGCGGTGTAAAAGGTGTTTTTAACAGCCAATACAATTATCAACGTTTGGAGCTCTCCGTTAAACATGATTTTACGATTGCTCCGATAGGTTACAGTGACGTTATGTTGTCCGGAGGAAAAATATTCGGAAAAGTTCCCTATCCTTTGTTGAAATTGCATGAAGGAAATGCAACCTATTTCTATGATCCTTATGCTTTTTCTTGTATGAATTTCTATGAGTTTGCCTCGGATTTATGGGGAGCTGTTTTTTGGGAACATCATTTCCGGGGATTTTTCTTGAGTAAAATTCCGTTGATGAAGCGGTTAAAGTGGCGCGAGGTGGCGACGATAAAAGCGTTGTGGGGATCTTTGTCCGATAAAAATAACGGAAGCCGACCCGACACGGAAGCTTTGTTGCTCTTTCCCCAAGGAATGTCTTCGGTTTCGAAACCTTATATAGAGGCTGGGTTCGGTGTCGAGAATATATTTCGATTTATTCGTATCGATGCCATGTGGAGAATAACTCATCGGAAGGATAAAGATAGGCAGGACGTGGATAATTTTGCCATTAATTTTTCCTTGCATTTGAATTTCTGACGGAGTGTTATCGTATAGGCAAATTGTCTCTTTTGATCATTTTTGGGTAACGGCTTTTACTTTTACGTCGAAAAGAATTATCTTAGCGCGATAAAACTGAATAATATGAAATTAAGGGCTGAGGATCTGGTGAAAAAATACAAAAGCAGAACCGTCGTAAAAGGAGTTTCGGTTAACGTGGAGCAAGGGGAGATCGTGGGATTGTTAGGGCCGAACGGGGCAGGAAAGACGACCTCTTTTTACATGATCGTAGGTTTGATCAAACCGAATGGCGGACGTATTTTTTTGGACGATACGGAAATTACGACGGAGCCGGTATACCGGAGAGCTCAATTGGGGGTCGGTTATCTGGCGCAGGAAGCCTCCGTATTCAGACAACTGAGCGTGGAAGATAATATCAAAGCCGTGCTGGAGATGAGTAAGTTCCCGAAAGATTATCAAAAGCAACGTTTGGAAGAGATGTTGGATGAGTTCGGGTTGCAACATATTCGAAAAAGCAAAGGTATCCAGCTGTCGGGGGGAGAACGTCGGCGTACGGAAATTGCGCGGGCTTTATCCATTTCTCCGAAATTTATTTTGTTGGATGAACCGTTTGCCGGTGTCGATCCCATTGCCGTGGAAGACATTCAGAGTATAGTACAGAAATTGAAAGAGAAGAATATCGGTATTTTGATTACGGACCATAATGTACAGGAGACCTTGTGTATTACCGACCGGGCTTACCTGTTATATGACGGACGTATATTGCAATCGGGTTCGGCGGAACAATTGGCGGAAGATCCGGAGGTGAGGCGCGTCTACTTGGGAAAGAATTTTGAACTTAGAAGGAAAAAATAAAAAAAGGTTTAAAAATTTTGGAACTGATAAAAAAGCACTATATTTGCACCGCAAATTAGCAAGCGGGCGTGGCGAAATTGGTAGACGCACTAGACTTAGGATCTAGTGCCGCAAGGCGTGGGGGTTCGAGTCCCTTCGCCCGCACTTGAGAAAGAGCTGGCCGCCTTCATTTAGGTGGCTTTTTTGTTTGTTTTATCATTATTATCATTTATCATAGAGAAGTATGAATATAACACAAACCCAGATCGATGACCTTAACGCAACTCTTAAGGTTCAATTAGATAAGGATGACTACGCTACCCGCGTGAACGATGCATTGAAGGAGTATCAGAAGAAAGCAGTAATTGACGGTTTTCGTAAGGGCAAGACTCCCTTTGGGATCATAAGGAAAATGTACGGTAAGGCCGTGTTGATAGAGGAGATCAATAAATTGATAGGAGAAGGGCTGACCAAATATATTCAAGACAATACACTGAATTTGCTTGGGGAACCGCTTCCTAACGAAACGGAAGGACAGGATTTGAATTTGGATCAGGAGAATTTCGAATTTACTTATGATATTGCATTGGCTCCCGTGATGAATGTGAAGTTGAGCAAGCGTGAGAAAGTACCTTATTATACGATAAAGATTGATGATGAAATGATAGACAAGCAGGTCGAGAGTATCTGTAAAAATAGCGGAAGTCTTGAGGTCGTTGATGTTGTTGAAGGGACAGAGTATTTGAAAGGTGAGCTGATCGAATTGGACGAAAACGGGAAACCGAAAGAGGGAGGAATTCGCAATGAGGATGCTTCTGTTTCCGTGTATCATATGAAGGACGAAGAGGCTCGTAAAGCTTTTATCGGGGCAAAAGCGGGAAGTGAAGTTATTTTCAATCCGGCAAAAGCTTATCCGAATAAGACTGATTTTGCCGCCATGTTGGGAGTAAGTAAGGAGGAGGCTGAGAAGGTTAAGTCTGATTTCTGTTTGATTGTCAGTGAGATAAAAAGATATATCGATGCGGAAGTTAATCAGGCTTTGTTTGATAAGTTATATGGAGAGGGTGCGGTAAAGAGTGTGGAGGAGTTTCGTGCTAAAGTAAAAGAAGATTTAGAAAACCAGTTTAAGGGACATAGTGAATATCGTTTCTCTGTGGATGCTCGCGATAAAATGCTGAAAAAGAATGAGGATGTTGTTTTGCCGGAAGCTTTTTTGAAACGTTGGATGGTAGCTACGAACAGGGAGATGACGCCCGAATCGGTAGAGAAGGATTTCGATTCTTATCGGGAGGAGTTCAAGTGGCAGTTGATTAAGACTGCTATGGTTAAGGAGTACGAAATAAAGGTAGAGGATGAGGATATGAAAGGAATGGCTCGTGAGATTGCAGCAGCTCAATTGCAACAATACGGATTGTACGGTCTGACCAATGAACAGTTGGACGGTTTTGCCGTTCGTTTGTTGGAAGATCAAAAGCAACGTGCCAATATGTACGAGAGAGCTTTGGAGAATAAAATCTTTGCTACGGTGAAAGAAGGTGTAAAATTAGAGGAGCAGTCGGTAACGATGGATGAATTCGGAAAATTGTTTGAAAAGTAATTTTTTTTCCAAAATAGAAGAAACTGCCGGAAATTTTTTTCCGGCAGTTTCTTTATGTTTTCTATTGTTTTTAACATGTTTTGTTTTTAAAATGGAACAGATTGCTCTATTTTTGCTGTATGAATAAAGTCTTGTATCTGATCTTGTTATTGCAATTTGTTTCGTGTTTTACTTTTGCTCAAGCTCGGCATCCCGCTAATATAAGGATAAGTGCAGATTTTAAAGATACCCCCATTTTAAAGGTATTGGAAGAGATAAAGCAAAAGAGCGGAATCAGTTTTTTATGTAATCACGAGCAAGTTCGGGAACTCCCTCCCGTTACCAAACGTTTCCGGTCGGAGACGATAGAAAATATATTGAAATTTTGCTTGAAAGATTCCGGACTTGATTTTCAGTTTGTCAATCGTGTTATTATTATTACTCCCCAAGAGCCTGGAATGATAAATAAAACGGAGATTTCCGGTCGGGTATATGATATCTCCGGACTTCCTTTGCCCGGGGTGACCGTGAAGTTGGATGGAACTGTTGTCGGGGTCTCCACGGACCGGGAGGGGCGATTTCGGTTGGATATTTACCCTCGTGAAGCGGGAGTTCTTCTTTTTTCTTTTGTCGGGATGAAATCGCAAAGGATTCCGATCATTCAGGGGCAGACAACGGGTATAAGTGTCTTTCTGGAAGATGATCCGGAATTGATAGATGAAGTGGTGATTACCGGTTATTCTAATTACGCGAAAGGTAGTTTTACCGGAAACTCGACAACTATTTCCGGAGATAAATTGCTGAGGGTTTCAAAAACCAATCTTTTGAGTGCCATTCAGACGTTTGAACCTTCTTTCCGAATCCATGGGAATAATGAATGGGGATCTGACCCGAATACCTTGCCGGAGCTTTACGTGAGGGGGCGGTCGGGTATAGGAGTGACGGAGTTAAGCAAGGAAGATTTGACGAAGTCTGCCTTAGAAAATAATTCCAATTTGCCGACATTTATTCTGGACGGTTTTCAGATTGATATTCAGAAAGTGTACGATATGGATATGGATCGGGTGGAGAGTATCACGATTTTGAAAGATGCGGCGGCAACGGCAATGTATGGTTCCAGGGCTGCCAATGGCGTTATCGTTATTACCACTCGGGGAATACAGCCGGGGAAATTGCATGTCGGCTATCGTATGAATGGGGAGGTTGCGTTTCCTGATTTGTCGGATTATAATCTGATGCATGCGACAGAAAAAATTGAAACCGAACGGTTGGCAGGTTTGTTCGAACCGAATAATGCCTCTTCTGAGGTAGCGGGACTTGCAGAGTACAATAATAAGTTGAAACAATTGGCTAAAGGAGTCGATACCTATTGGCTGTCGAAACCGGTACGTGCGGTTTTCAATCATAAACACTCGCTGGTTGTGGAGGGAGAGACCGGAAACCTGCGAGTGGGGGTGGACTTTCTTTATTACCGTCAGAACGGTGTTATGAAAGGTTCTTTCCGAAACCGGACCGGTGGAGGTTTAAACTTCGATTTTCGTTATCGTTCTTTACAACTTCGAAACAGGATATCTTATTATGCTGTCCGATCGGAGGATTCCCCTTATGGGGTATTTAGCGATTATACGAAACAGCTGCCTTACGACGAATATCGGGATGATAAAGGAGACGAACTGCCTTATTTACAGAATTGGCATTCCGGCCCCTTGAAACTGAATCCTCTTTATGAAGCCGGTTTAAAGAGTTTTACTTATTCGAATTACGATCAATGGATCAATAATTTCGATATAAACTGGTATGTGAATGATTACCTCTCTTTTAAAGGAGGAATCAGTGTGAGTCTCCGGACCTCGGAGCGGGAGGAGTTCACGGATCCGCGTTCCTTGAAACCGGTAAATCTGGAGAATACATTGAAAGGCTATCTGGACATAAAAAAGGGAAAAGCTCCGGAATGGAATACGAATGCTTTGGTAACCTACGACAGGTCGGTGGGAGTACATTATATTCATATGACGGTAGGAATAAATGTTCGTTCTTCCCGGACTGAGTATATATCTTCTGCTTACCGGGGATTTGCTTCAGGGGATTTACATTCTCCCAATTATGCCATGGAAGTCGTTGTAAAACCGACGTTGGGAGAGGTGACCAAAAGACTTTTGGGTGTATTCGGGAGTTTGAATTATGCTTATCGCTCGATCTATTTGTTTGATGTTGCCGGGCGTGTGGACGGTTCTTCCGAATTCGGAAAAAATAGGCGGTTCGCCCCTTTTTGGTCGTTGGGTGCGGGAATCAATCTGCATCATTGCTCTTTTATGAAAAAATGGTCTGCTGTGGATCGTCTGAAGGTAAGGATGAGTTACGGGCAGACGGGTAAAGTGGATTTTCCTGCCTATTGTGCCATCTCCACTTACGAGGTGACTTTGGATGACCTGTATAAAACGGGTTCCGGGGTTTTGATGAAGACTTTGGGAAACCCTAATTTGAAATGGGAACGGACCAATACGATGGATATCGGGATGGAACTGGAACTGTTTAAGGGGGTGTTGGCTTGTAATTTGAGTTATTACGATAGTCGCACGTGCGATTTGATTACGGATGTGACGATTGCTGCCTCTTCCGGTTTCCCCTCTTACAAAGATAATTTGGGAGAGGTACGGAATCGGGGAATCGAATTGTCATTGAGAGGAAACTTGATAAATAAATCCGATATTTATTTGAATGTGTATGGTAATTTGTCGCATAATCGGAATCGAATAATGAAGATTTCCGATGCCTTAAGAGAGTATAATCGAAAAGTTGACGGGTACTATGGAGACTATCACGAGGGACTGAGTGATTTAAAATATACCCGTCCTTTGTTGAAATACGTGGAGGGGGGATCTTTAACTGCCATTTGGGGAATGCGCTCTTTGGGAATCGATCCTTCCACGGGGAAGGAGCTGTTTCTTGGTCGACGAGGAACGATGACACAAGAGTGGAAGTCCGGAGAACAAGTTGTCATTGGAGATTACGAACCGGATGTTCGCGGAGCTTTCGGATTTAATGTGAAATACAAGGGATGGGCATTATTCGCCTCTTTTCTTTATGAGTTCGGAGGACAGCGATACAACGAGACCTTGGTTCGAAAGGTGGAAAATGTAGATATTGCCGAAGAGAATGCAGATCGTAGGGTTTTGTTGGAAAGATGGCGTAAACCGGGGGATAAAACGTTTTTAAAAGATATTCGGAATAGGGAGTTAACCCGGCCGACTTCCCGTTTCTGTCAGGATTATAATGTACTCTCTTGGGATGCGGTGTCGTTGGGATATGATTTGGATCGAATAGGGACGGAACGTTTGGGGATAGAAACCATGAGACTGGAATGGAGTATGAATGGTGTGTTTCGTTTCTCCTCCATAAAAGAAGAGAGAGGTATCTCTTATCCTTTTGCCCGGAATATGAGTCTTACTTTAAAAATGTCTTTTTAATGAAATCGATGTTGAGGATAATAGCTGTTTTGAGCGTATTTGCGTTTACCTCTTGTGAAAAATGGTTCGAGGTAACTCCGGCCGGAGAGGTGGCGGAGGATGATCTGTTTCGGAATGCAGAAGGATTTCGGAACTCTCTGAACGGAATATATCAGGGTATGAGCAGGGCTTCACTTTACGGCCAGGAGTTGTCCTGGGGTTTCATCGATGTGTTGGCACAGTATTATGACGTGAGAAATTGCGATGATATCGGTTATCGGGTAGTTATTGATGCGGATGATTACAATTATTCTCACGCGACCGTTCGGCCGAGATTGGATACGCTATGGATAAATGCCTTTCATTTGATAGCCAATTGCAATACCCTCCTAAAACGGGTAGAAAGGGCAGATTCATCTTTGTTCAGGGATGGACGCGGGGAGCTGGAGAGGCGATTGATAGAGGGAGAAGCATTGGCTATTCGGGCTTTTCTTCATTTCGATATATTACGGCTTTTTGCTCCGGCTCCTCTCGTTCATAGTGGAGAGAAGCGGGTGCCTTATTGTGATCAGGCCCCCTCTGTTAATTTCCCTCGCTTAACAACGGAGGAGGTGTTGGAGAAGGTCATCCGGGATTTGAAAAAAGCCAAAAGGTTGACAGCACCGTTTGATACCCTTTACCAAACTCAAATTATGTTGGTGGATTGTCGTTTAGGAGATTCGAAATTGGCCGGGGTAAGCGATTTCTTGTCTTTTAGGGGATATCGGTTAAATTATTATGCTATATGCGGTTTATTGGCCCGGGTGTATCTCTATCGGGGGGATAAGGAGTCGGCGATGAGAGAAGCGGAGAAAATAATTTACTCTTCTCTCTTTTATTTTACAGAACCGTCGGAAGCTAAAAAGGGGAATTTAAAACTATATGATGATGTTATTTTCGGACTGTATAATAATAAATTGGTTGATATATACGGAGCTTTGAATGCTGAAGGGCGTACCTCTTACTCCTATCTTTTTTTGAAAGATCGAGAAGAGCTCCGGGATAAGGATCCGAATGACGTGAGGGTGGACGAAAGTTTGGTGGTTAAACGAAAGGATAGGGACGTATGTGGTAAGTATTTTTACGTGGCTCCTCCGGCTTATCGCTTAAACAATAAATTGATACCCGTATTGCGTCTGAGTGAATTGTATCATATCTATATCGAATGTGTATATGATTTGGTCGGAGAAGAGAGAGCGAAGGCGGTGTTCGCCTATTTACGCTTTTGCCGGGGATCCCGACGGGAACTCTCCTTGGGGAGTAAGGAGCGGCTCTATCGTGAACTATTGCGGGATGCCCGCAAGGAGTATACGGCTGAAGGACAGTTGTTCTATATGTATAAAAGACTGAATCGGAATATTACGGTTGATGGTGAGACCTATGGAATGTCGAAGAATTTTGTATTTCCTCTTCCGGAAGTAGAGACTAATATATGATGAAAATGCGGAAAATAGGATGGATCGTTTTGTGGATTCTTGTTTCTTGTTCTTGTGGTAAGTCCGAAATGAAAATGTTCGGCGGAAAGAATTATGTCTATTTTGCCGGACGTTACGATCGGGATAGCGTCGAGGTATCCTTTTATTTTCATCCGAATACGAAAGTGTTGAGTATCCCGGTTCATTTGAAGGTCTCCGGAGATTTGCTGACTGAGGATAAAACATTCGTGATTGAAGCGGACGAGTCTTCGACGGCGGAAATTTCCGATTATACTTTGCCGGAGTGGAAATGGAAGGCGGGGAAAGTTGAAGATTCTTCTTTTCAGGTGATTTTGCACTATTCGCCCAAATTGGAGACCCGAGTTGTCCGTTTGGTTTTGAAAGTCGTGGAGAATGAAAACTTTTTACCGGGGGATATGCCTTACCGGAAAAAGATCATTCGATTTTCTGCTTTAAAATCCAGGCCGTTGTGGTGGAATGATAAGATTACGGACGAATATTTGGGACCTTATACGGAGAAAAAATTGGATGTTTTCATGGAAATTACCGGGGTAGGCGATTTGACAGGACTGGATGAAAACAGAATACGTTCTCTGGCGGTTCAGTTCAAGTATAAACTTATTGAAGAGGCAGAAAAGGGAAATATTATTCAAGATGAAAACGGTCCCATGTATAAAACGGTAAGTGTAAGCGTGTAATGAGAAAAATTGTTTTAGGAATAGGGATATGTTGTCTCTTGTATGGTTGTTACAGGGATAAAGGAAATGATGACTATGTTCCCGTCAACGAAATTGTCATTCGGGGAATCTCGGCCCTTTATCAAAAGAATGCGGGGGAAATATTGGAGATAAAACCGGAAGTTTATTATAGTTACGATACGATGGCTCCGAAACATTGGGCTTATCGATGGAAGATCCAAAGGGGTAAAATAATAGGTAATCAGCAGGATTTGCGTTATCTGGCTGATACGATCGGAGAGTTTGAATGCTATTTTAGCGTTAAGGACAGCGTCAATGGTATTGAGTATGTTAAGGAGTTTATGTTGCGGGTGACGTCCCGTTACAATAAAGGATGGATGATATTATCCGAAAAGGATCAGATTTCCCATCTTTCGTTTATTCAGGAGAGGTGTCGGGGAAAAGAGACGGAGTATACGGCCTATCCGGATGTGTATGAGGTCGAAAACGGAGAGGTGTTGGGAAGTTCCCCGGTAAAATTACGAGAACATTGGCCGGGGAGTGATTATTCGGAGGCCGCCGGGGAAGTGATGGTCATGCAGAAAGGCGGACAGGGGTGTGTGGAATTAAACGACGTCTCTTTCCGGAAGGTGATGCATACGCGGGATGAGTTTCTTGAAAAAAATTATCCGCCGGGTTTTGTCATTAAGGATGCGCTTCACGGGATTTGGTCGGGTTATTTGCTTAGTGAAGATGGCGGTTTGTATTTTCGGAAGTATTTGACAAATGAAATATTGCATAGTGGAGCTTTTATGCAATTTAAAGCGGCTTACGGGGGAGAAGAGCTTCAGGTCGAACGATTGGTGCTTACCGATTATCAAAAGGTCCCTTTCTTTTTGTTGTACGATGAACGGCATAGAAGATTTTTGTGGATTTCTGATGCTGAAAAAGATGCGACTCGTATTGAAAAATTATATTATAGGGAGGAAAGACCGACCGCATTTATGGATATCACGGGATTACCTTCCGGTGTAAACTTGTTGTATATAGGGTATTTGAGCGAGGAGTACAAGAGTTGTGGATTTTTAGTGCTGTTGCGACGGAATGATGAAGTGATTGTCCAAACTTTTTCTGTTACCCTTGATCGGGAAATTATAAATCCCTATGCGGTAAAATTCAAACGTCCGGATCTTTTGGATGGGAGAAACGTAATGGCCCTTTTGCCTAAGCGTGGGTATTTACTTTTTTCGGGTGGTATGGATCGGCGGGGGTTGTATTGTTATGATCCTGTTTCTAATGATATCAGGCAAGTATATCTATTCGATAGTCCGGTATGTTCGATAGCTTATAATTCGGACGTGACAGACCGGACGAATACCCGGATCGGAGTAGGACTGGAAAATGGGACCTTCATTGTTCTGGACGCCTCTTCCGGTTCTATTATGACAGGTCTTGTCCCGTTATATACTTCAGCTACTTCTTTTGGACGAATCGTCGATGTTGTTTATAAAATGCAACTTAAAAGTGCATTGTAAGCTGCTTTCGTCTCGAAAGTAGCACCCTTATTCTTTGGATTACGAGAATTGAAGCAGGATGATAAAGAGAGGAAAAACAGGGAATCGTTTTTAAGTAAATGAGGTATTATTTTTATCTTTGTTCAAAATTATTTGACAGGAGATGGATGAGAAAAATCGGGAAAAAGAGATCTATCGGGTAACAATCATAGGTTCTGTTGTAAATCTTTTATTATTGGCTTTTAAATTTATTGCCGGAATATGGGGGAAGAGTAGTGCTATGATAGCGGATGCCGTACACTCTTTATCTGATTTTGCGACGGATGTGGTTGTTCTCTTTTTCGTGAAGGTCTCCGCAAAACCGAAAGATGAGGGACATGATTACGGACATGGGAAATACGAAACGTTGGCGACAACGATTATCGGGTTGATATTGTTATTGGTCGGGACCGGTATCTTTTGGAACGGGTTGAATCGTATTTTAGCCGTGACGAGGGGAGAGGAGATTGGCAGTCCGGATAGGATCGCTTTAATAGCGGCTATTGTTTCGATTGT
The DNA here is from genome assembly GCF_024741215.1 of Gabonibacter chumensis. Classification (NCBI taxonomy): domain Bacteria; kingdom Pseudomonadati; phylum Bacteroidota; class Bacteroidia; order Bacteroidales; family Porphyromonadaceae; genus Gabonibacter; species Gabonibacter chumensis. Next base: position 1,416,644 of record NZ_JANSKB010000001.1, read on the forward strand.
TTTAAAGGAGATTTTATATCGTTATACTCTTTCGGTGGGGAAAAAAGTAAATAGTCAGGCTGTCGTCGCTAATGCCTGGCATCATCGTTCGGATGCATTTTCCTCTGTCGGAACGGCTTTGGGCATTGGCGGAGCTATTTTTTTAGGAAAAGAGTGGCATGTTTTAGACCCGGTTGCAGCGGTTGTCGTGAGTATTTTTATAATAAAAGTTTCAATTCAGTTGATGACTCCCGCTTTGAACGATTTATTGGAACGCTCTCTCCCGGAAGAAGTGGAAAAAGAAATTTTGACCGTTATAAGTGAAGATGTGCAGATAAAGGACCCTCATAATTTGCGAACGCGTCGTATAGGAAATGATTTCGCCATAGAGATTCATGTACGTGTCAACGGTGAATTGACGGTGAGGGTGGCTCATATGATTGCAACGGGAATCGAAGAGCGTCTGCGAAAGAAATACGGTCCCCGCACGCATGTTGCGGTGCATGTAGAACCGGAAAAATAACGTGGTGTGATGCAGGTATACAGGTTGTTTATTTTAATGTGTTTCGTTTCGTGCGTGCTCGTTTCGTGCGGAGAGAAAAAAGCGAAAAGGCCTTTTGTATATTTTAGAAATTATTCCCGTACATTCAATGATTTGAATAATAGGCATATCGATGCTGCTAAGCGCTTGGGAATAGAGCCTCTTGCTTCTTCTGGTGAATTTAAAAGAGCAAGTAGAAAGTTGAAAAAGATCTCTTCCTGCGGATTGTATCATGTGGATGAGTTGACCCATTCGATTCCTTATTTGGTTCCGGAGGCTTATGATTTGCTGGAAAAAATTGCAGAGAATTTTAAAGATTCGCTTCGTGCCAAAGAGCTTCCGGGACATAAACTTATTGTTACGAGTGTATTGAGGACAGGAACAAGCGTTAACCGATTGAAGAAGAAGAATCTGAATGCCAGTTCTAATTCGGCTCATATATACGGGACTACCTTTGATATTGCTTATGCTCGTTACAAGCGAAAAGGGTCGAAATCGGAGACCAGGGATAAGTTGAAAACCGTATTGGCCGAAGTACTCCGGGATTTACGTAAGCAAAAAAGATGTTACGTCCGTTACGAGTATAAACAGGGCTGCTTTCATATAACGGTACGGTAAAGGTTTTAATTGTAAATTCAGCAATTCATACCCGTGTACAGACAAGACAGAAAGTATGGTAAGATGCTGCATTAGCTTAAAAATTGATTATCTTTGCGGACTCGCGCGAGCAGAAGGAGAGAAGGATCTTGTTATTGCTCGATAGCTTTAATTTGATGTATAATTAATTGATAATAATATATTATGAGTCTACAATGTGGAATCGTCGGTTTACCGAACGTGGGAAAATCGACCTTGTTCAATTGTTTAAGTAATGCGAAAGCCCAGTCTGCTAATTTCCCTTTCTGTACGATAGAACCGAATGTAGGGGTAATAACTGTGCCGGATAAGCGATTGAATAAATTGGTGGAATTGGTACAACCTCAAAATGTAGTACCAGCTGTGGTCGAGATCGTGGATATTGCCGGATTAGTAAAAGGGGCCAGCAAGGGAGAAGGTTTGGGTAATAAGTTTTTGTCTAATATTCGGGAAACGGATGCTATAATTCATGTATTGCGTTGTTTTGATGACGATAATATTGTCCATGTGGATGGAAGTGTTGATCCGGTAAGAGATAAAGAGATTATAGATACGGAGTTGCAGTTGAAGGATTTGGAGACGGTTGAAAATCGATTGTTGAAAGAGGAGAAAAGGGCGAAAACCGGAGGAGATGCCTACGCGAAAAGACTCGTGGAAGTATTGTATCTTTATAAAGAGGCACTGGAGAGAGGGGAGTCCGCCCGGTCTGTTAAGTTGACCGACTTACAGCAGGAGGTTGCTAAGGAGCTGATGTTATTGACGAATAAACCGATTTTATACGTTTGCAACGTGGATGAAGTATCTGTTGTAAAGGGTAATAAATACGTGGATGCGGTTCGAGAGGCCGTGAAGAACGAGGGTGCAGAGGTTTTGGTGATTGGAGCGGCCATTGAAGCGGATATAGCCGAATTGGAAACGTACGAGGAGAAACAGATGTTCCTTGAAGATTTGGGGTTGGAAGAGGCAGGAGTCAATAAATTGATCCGGACGGCTTATAAGCTGTTGAATCTGAGAACTTATTTTACGGCAGGACCGAAGGAAGTTAGGGCGTGGACGTTTAAGAATGGAATGAAAGCACCCCAAACCGCCGGCATTATTCATACTGATTTTGAAAAAGGATTTATTCGGGCGGAAGTTATTAAATACGAGGATTTTATTGCTTTCGGGTCGGAGGCTAAATGCAAGGAGGCGGGAAAAATGTCCGTGGAGGGAAAAGATTATGTCGTGCAGGATGGCGATATGATGAATTTCCGGTTTAATGTATAATAGGTGGAAGAACGATAATCAAAACGGTTTTGCTTTTTATAAGGCATAACCGTTTTTTAATTGTGCTTATGAAGACGTTGACTCGATTATTCGGTTTTGACCCGCGTACGATGCGTGTAAAGACAGAGGTAATGGCCGGAGTGACCACTTTTTTGACGATGTCGTATATTTTAGCAGTGAATCCAGATATGCTGTCTGCTGCTGCCATGGATAAAGGTGGGGTTTTTACGGCAACGGCATTAGCCGCGGCTGTCGCTACTTTGTTAATGGCCGTATTGGCCAAGTTGCCCTTTGCTTTGGCTCCCGGAATGGGGCTGAATGCTTTTTTTGCTTATACTCTGGTACAGGCCATGGGATTTTCTTGGGAACAAGCGTTAACTGCTGTATTTATCGAGGGGATAGTCTTTATTTTGTTGACTCTTTTTAATGTGCGTGAATGGATAGTGAATGCTATCCCTGCCTGTTTGCGTCAGGCCATTTCCGTGGGCATAGGTTTGTTTATTGCTTTTATCGGGTTAAAAAATGCAGGAATTGTAGTCTCTGATCCGGTTACTTTTCTTGCGTTGGGGAGGTTTACCCCGTCGGTCGTATTGGCCATGACGGGTATCGTTTTGGGAGGTGTATTGTTGGCCAGGCGTGTGAAAGGTGCTCTCTTTTACGTGATATTGGTCTGTACTTTGATCGGAATTCCTTTAGGTATTACTCAGATCCCGGAAAGCTTTTCGCCGGTTTCTTTACCGCATTCTCTTGAGCCCGTGTTTCTTAAGTTTGATTTTCATGCATTGTGGGATCCCGATATGTTGATTGCCATATTCTCTTTGATTTTTATGGATATATTTGATACATTGGGAACTCTTGTAGGGACGGCTAACAAGGTCGGAATGGTGGAACCCGACGGAAAAATTCCCCGGATAAAAAAAGCGTTGTTGGCTGATGCGATAGGAACGACGGCCGGAGCCGTTTTAGGGACATCTACGACGACAACCTATGCCGAGAGTACGGCAGGAATTGCGGAAGGAGGACGTTCCGGACTTGTGGCTTTTACGGTCACCTTGCTTTTTTTAGCCTCTCTCTTTTTTGCACCTCTTTTTTTGTTGGTTCCCAGTGTGGCGACGGCCGGAGTTTTGGTAATAGTAGGCGTATTTATGTTCGATGCCGTGGGAAAGATTAATTTCGAAGATATGACAGAAGTACTTCCTGCTTTTGTAACGATACTTATGATGCCTTTGACTTATTCCATTGCCGAGGGGATCGTTCTGGGAATGTTGTCTTATACTTTTTTGAAAGTGTTGAGCGGAAGGTATCGTGACCTGAATCCGGTCATGTATGTTTTATCCTTATTGTTTATATTGAAATATATATTTGTTTAACAGCGCTTGAGAGAAGGAATACTACTCTTCCGGCTCTCTGTTTATAACGTAGTTTCTCCATTTGGAGATGAGTTGTTGCATGTCGTCCGGAATTTCCGAATCAAAGGCCATGTATTTTTCCGTCGTCGGGTGAATGAACCCCAAGGTTTTGGCATGTAAAGCCTGACGAGGGCAAATGGCAAAACAGTTTTGTACGAATTGTTTGTATTTGCTGAAAGTCGTTCCTTTCAGTATTTCATTGCCGCCGTATTCCGGATCGTTGAATAACGGATGTCTGATATGTTTGAAATGAGCCCGGATTTGATGGGTCCTTCCGGTTTCAAGTACGCATTCAATGACATTTACATATCCGAGACGTTCCAGTACACGGTAGTGGGTGACGGCATGTTTGCCGTATTCACTGCCTTCGGGAAAAACGCCCATGACTTTCCGGTTGGAAAGATTCCTGCCGATATTGCCGATGATCGTACCGTTATCTTCTTCTAAATTGCCCCAACAGACGGCAACGTATTTCCGGTCGGAAGTTTTATTGAAAAACTGTAAAGCAAGTTTTGTTTTGGCTTCTTCTGTCTTGGCAATGACCAATAGTCCGGAAGTATCTTTGTCTATCCGATGAACAAGTCCCGGTCGGGGGTCATTTTCTTTAAAAAGAGGATTGTCTTTTAAATGCCAGGCTAAGGCATTGACCAACGTACCCGTGTAGTGGCCGAAAGAGGGGTGTACCACCATACCGGGCGCTTTATTTATGATTAGCAGGTCATCGTCCTCGTAAACAATATGGAGTGGAATGTTTTCGGGAATGATCGTGATCTCTCTTTTCGGATGAGACATCATCACCGAAACCACCTCTTTGGGTTTTATCTTGTAGTTGGGTTTTACAGGTTTCCCGTTTACCAATATATTACCCGCTTCGGCGGCATCTTGTATTTTAGTACGTGAGGCGTTGGGAATCCGGTCTACCAAGAATTTGTCGATTCGTAAAAGAGCCTGTCCGGAATCCGCTTCCAGACGAAAATGTTCGAATAACCCTTGTGCTTGTTCTTCCTCTTCGTTCAGTTCGTCTATATCTTCTATTTCTTCGATCATTCTTCTTGTGTTTCAATGGAAAGAGAATCCTGTACAGCTAATTTTTCCTGATCTTTTGTCAAATAAACCGTTAGGTAACTTCCTAATGTAGTCTTAGGATGTTCTTCGATATCCGGCGTTTGTTGGTAGATAAAAGCTTCAAGTCGATCTTGTGGAGTACGGATGGTTTCATCTGTAATAACCTCTCCTAAATTTAAGAAAGAGAACAGGATAAGAGTTTTGGCCTCTTCTAAGGTTTTGCCCCGTAAATTCGGGATGAAAATCTGGTTATTACTTGTATTCCCATCCCCTAATACGATATCGATACTCTCTCCTTTTTGGATAATATCTCCGGGTTCGATAGGTTCCTCCTTGTACATGAAACCCAATACCAGATTCTTAAAATTGGAGGAGGTATATTTTAGTCGGCCGATATTAAAACCGATATTTTTTAACTTTTGTATGGTCTGTCTGAATGCCGTGTTTTTTAGATTCGGAAAAATCAACTTTTCCGGAGCGTTGGCATTGATGGTGAGTTGAATGGTCCGGCTGTTTTTTACCTTGGATTCGGGAGACGGAAATTGCTCGACGACAGTTCCCGCTTTCGCGTGATCGTCGTAGATAGAGTCGATAACGACGGCGAATAAATTTTTTTCTTGAAGAAACGGAGTAGCCTCCGAAGGCGTGAGTCCTCGTAGATCAGGTACGGAAATGTATTGACCGTGCAGAGTATAGCTATCTAAACGTTGGAGAACAACGTAACCGATGAGAAAAAGAAGTAACACGGCTACCAGCAGGTTGATGCCCCAGAATATGATTTTTTTTGTATTGAATACACTCATAAAATTTTACGTGTTTGAATATTTCATCTTTCCGATTTTTTTTATTCAGAATGATGGATTGATCTCTTTCCCTGGCAAAAATAGCAGAGATTTTTCAATTATCTATTACTATTTTACTATTTTTGCTATGAAAAGGGATTTTGGTATTTTGTAAAACGAGGATTCCCTTTATGAAATGGATTGTTTATTGTAAATGAAAAATAATATGATCAGAATTGTATTGTTGCTTGTTTTTCTTGGGTGGATAGGAGGTATAAAAGCGCAAGACGTAAAGATTGAGCGCTCTAAAGAGATGGTCGTATGGAAAGGAAAAACATATTACCTGCATACGGTGGAACCCGGCCAGACTTTGTTTTCCATTTGCAAGGCTTATGGGGTTAGCGTGGAAGAAGTAATGGTGCTGAATGAGAAAAAAGACAATAATTTGACTATTCATGAAATATTAAAGATTCCTTACGTGGAGCCTTTTAAACGTTTGGATAACCAATTTTATTATCATAAGATCAAACCCAAAGAGACCCTGTACTCTTTGTCCCGGAAATTTGGGATCCGTTTGAAACGTATACTGAAAGATAATCCGGAATATAACGAAAAAGATCCTATCCCGACGGGTTCAGTCGTTCGTTTGACTTTAAAACAGATAGATAAGGATGTTTTGAATGCTGAATTGGCATGGGAGGACAGGCAGGTCAGGGAGGAAGCGGAGGTGGAAGCCTTACGGGTTGCTGCTCAAACCGTGAAAGATGAGGTCGATCGGGAGATAAAGAGGATAGAAGAGGAGGTACAGCACCCGATATCGACTTATGCGGAACGTCCGGTCTTTTCCTATCGGGTAAGAGTGGCTTTGCTTTTGCCTTTCTATTTGAATAATAATCAATATCCTGAAGAGAAACCTGTTGTATTGGACTCTCTGACGGTCGACCAGCAAGAAGAGAAATGGAATTTATATTCGAAGTCGGAACCTTTTGTACAGTTTTATGAAGGGATATTAATGGCTGTCGATAGTTTAAAAAAAGCGGGATATTCGGTTGATCTTCAGGTGTTCGATACGGAACGGGATCCGGGTAGGGCACGGATGATAGCTAACGAGTTGAATCGGTTCAATCCCCAATTGATATTAGGGCCTGTGTATGCCAATACTTTTCAAGTCGTGGCGGATCAGTTGTATGATAAGACCATACCCATGGTATATCCTTTATCTGCCCGTACGGAGGAATTGGGGCGCTTCCCGAATTTTATTCAGGTGAATACCTCTGCAACGACATTGCTCGAAAATATGGCTGATTGGGTCGTGAAAAATAGTATCGGGGCTAATCTTGTGGTTATTCGTCCGTCCGGGGTTTCCGCCAATTCGGAGGAGAGTCAATTGCCGTATTTGGTAAGATATCGGCTGCAACCGGATATGGAGATGAAAACGATAAATTGGAGTTCGAGTATAACGGTAGATTCGTTGAAAATGCTTTTGAAACCGCATACGGAGAATATTATTTTGTTTCCTACGGTTAATGAAGCTGCGGCGAGCCGGGTATTACCGGTATTATCGGCTTTGCCCGATAGCTATAAGATAACGGTTGTGGGTTTTCCGGATTGGTTGAAATTTACGACATTGGGAGATGACGTGTTCTTTAAACTGAATGTGAAGTTGTTTATGAATAGTTATGTCGATTATCAGTCGGAAGCAGCCCGGAAGTTTGCAGAACAACACCGGAAATATTTTTACTCGGAACCTACCCCGATTGCGAATCGAGCTTTTGATATCGGATTGTTTTTTATGAAACAGGTCGCTGATTACGGCAGGCAGGTATTAGGTCATCTGGGAACGGAGGATGAGGAGGCTTTATTCACGAGGTTTAAGTTCAAAATGTTACCTGGAGGCGGGATGGAGAATTGTGGATTGTATTTGGTCCATTTCCGTTCTAATTACGAGATAAAAATAACACCGGTGAATTAAAAGTTTCTTTAAGAGCATGTTATTATTTTTCTGTGCTTGCCGTAGAAAAATAGTTATGTATCGATGACACGGTCGTCGTGATTATTGTCGTTCGTCAATTGGCTTCCCCTAAATCATGTTAATTGAAAATGGACGGCACTCTTTTTGCAGCGATTAATCAGTTCGTATAAATCACTAAAATTTCGCAGTATGGCAGAAGATATAGCCAAGGAGATTATTTTAAAAAAGTACAGGTTACTTTTGAAATCATGTAAGAATTTGATCTCTAAAGAGGATATTCGTTTGGTCCGTAAGGCATTTAATATGGCTACGAGAGGGAGTAAAAATATGCCCGGGGCAGATAGAGAAGAGATGTTTCGTATGTTGGAAGTGGGGCTTATCATTACTTCCGAAATAGGATTGGGAAGGACCTCGATTATTTGTGCCATGTTACATAAGGTAGCGGAGAGTGACGGTTTGTCAGAGCTGGAGATTCGGGAGTTGTTCGGTGAGAAGGTAGCCCAAATTCTGTCCGGTTTACGCGATATCAGTCGTATCTATGCAACGCATGCGATTGTGGATTCGGATAATTTTCGTAAGCTATTGCTTAGCTTTGCGGAGGATGTACGCGTGCAGTTGATTTTTTTGGCCGAAAAAATTTATGATTTGCGTCGGGCGGATTCGTTTCCCCGTGAAGAACAATTGAGGTTGGCTCGGGAAACGAGGTTTATTTATATACCGTTTGCGCATCGTTTGGGATTGTATAACGTAAAGTCGGAAATGGAGGATCGGGCTTTACGTTACGAGGAGCCTGAGATATACGAGGATATCTCTCGTAAATTGGAGGATTCGAAAGATACCCGTGAGAAATATATCGCGGAATTTATAGCTCCCGTCGTGGAAGAATTGGATCGACGAGGTATAAAGTATAAGGTAAAGTATCGTACGAAAACGATTGCTTCCATTTTGAATAAGATGCGCAAGAAACAGGTAGAGTTCGAGGAGATATACGATATTTTTGCCGTTCGCTTTATTTTGGATAGCCGGGGAGCGGAAGAGAAAGCCGATTGCTGGCGGGTATACTCTATCGTGGCCGATAAATATACTCCTAACCCGCAACGTTTACGAGACTGGCTCTCTGTGCCAAAATCGAACGGATACGAGTCATTGCAGACAACTGTTTTGGGTCCGAACAATCGTTGGGTAGAGGTGCAGATCCGGACCGAACGAATGGACGAAATAGCCGAGCGAGGATTTGCAGCCCATTGGAAATATAAAGGAGGAACGGCAGATAAGGCGATTGAAAACTGGTTAGCCGAGTTGAGGGATATTTTGGAAAGTCCGGAGGTCGGGGCTGTCGACTTGTTGGGGGATATAAAAATTAATTTGCAGGATAAGGAGGTACATGTGTTTACTCCGGCCGGAGATTTGAAAACCTTATCGGCAGGTGCTACTTTGTTGGATTTTGCTTATGCCATTCATACGGATGTCGGATCAAAGTGCGTGGGAGGAAAGGTGAATCAAAGGAATGAAACCCTGCGCTATGTTTTAAAGAACGGGGATCAGGTTTCTATCTTAACATCTAATAATCAGCAACCGAGTGCCGACTGGTTGAATATCGCGGTAACTTCTAAGGCCCGGAATAAGATCCGGCAATACCTGACCGAGCAATCGAGAGCGCAAGCGGAGTTAGGTAAAGAGATGCTGATGCGCCGTTTTAAAAACTGGAAGTTGGAATTGACGGATGAGGTGATAAGACGTTTGCAACAGCATTATAAGTATAAATTTGCCATTGATCTGTATCAGGGAATTGCGGAAGGGAAACACACGATGACCGAAATTAAGGAGTGGGTCACGAAACCGAAAGAGGAAGAAAAACTTGTTGTGCCAGCGAAAGAGGTACAGATCATTCATCCTAAAAAGGTGGATGAAGATGTTTTGTTGATTGACCGGAATGTGGACAATGTCGTTTATAAGTTTGCCCAGTGTTGTAATCCTGTTTTCGGAGATGAGATTTTGGGGTTCGTTTCGATCGGAGAGGGAATTAAAATTCACAGGAAGCAGTGTAAAAATGCCATGGATTTGGAAAAGCGTTATCCTTATCGGATCGTAAAGGCGCAATGGACGAACGGGGGTGCTACTTCTTATCAGACGATCTTAAACATTGTCGGACGGGAAGATGCGGGGATGGTGAATAAAATCACAGAGGTGATTTCGAAAGACCCGCGTGTTACCTTGAAAGGGTTATCCATTAATTCCAGCGAGGGATTATTCGATGGAAAAATTACGGTATTGGTAGGAAATACGGAACATCTTTCCCAATTGATTTCCCGATTGAAACGGATTCAGGGCGTGATGAGAGTCGCCCGGCATGATTCGGTTATTGAAAATTAAAAGAAACTGATTAACAGCATAATATTTAACAGGGTAACAATTCCGCCGATTGCGTAAAGTAAATATTTCGTATAGGTGGAATTTTTATATTTTCCCATGACCTTTTCGGAAGAGGTGAGATGTACTTGTAGAAAAATAGTGATGGGAAGTTGTATGCTAAGTGCCATTTGAGAGTAGATAAGTCCTTGAAATGGGTTGGAAACAATTAAAATCAGTCCGAAAGCCACGATCAAAGAGATGAGTACGCCCCACCGGGAATGGTTGTCTTTGATGTCGTAAGGTTCCTTGAACATACCGGCGAAAATGGAGCCTGCAGCCATGCCTGAGGTAATGGTAGAGGCTACCCCCGCGAAGAGTAGAGCGACAGCGAAGATGATAGCTGCATTGTTTCCCAAAAGAGGCTGGAGCAGGGTATTGGCTTGTTCTAATTCCGTAACGGGAGTTCCGTGTTTAAAAAAGCTGGCCGCGGCTAAAAGAATCATGGCGCTGTTGATCGCCCAACCGATGAACATCGAGAGGATGGTGTCCGCGTATTCGTAACGTAATTGTTTTTTGATCACTTTATCGTCTTGAATATTCCATTGCCTGCTTTGAATGATTTCCGAGTGTAAAAACAGATTGTGCGGCATGACGACAGCTCCCAATACGCTCATGATAATGACCATGGAGCCCTGAGGAAATGAGGGAGTTATCCAGGCTACGGTAGCGGTGTTCCAATCGATATCGACTAAGGATAATTCGTAAATGAAAGATAAGCCGATAATGGACACGAAAGCGATAATCCATTTTTCAATGATCCGGTAGGTATTGGTGAAAAGCATAATCGTAACGAAGAGTAGAACCAACAAGGAACCGGCCTTTATCGGAATATGAAAAAGCATTTCCAGGGCGATAGCTCCGCCTAAGATCTCGGCCAGTGAGGTCGAAACGGAAGCTAATACCGCGGATCCGAGGATTAAGTTGGCCTGTTTAGGTTTGAGGTGGGTTGCCGCTGCCTCCGACAAACAAAGACCGGTGGCTATACCCAAGTGAGCCACGTTATGTTGTAGAATAATTAACATGAGGGTAGACAGGGTAACCATCCAGAGGAGGGTGTAGCCGTATTCGGCACCAGCCGCCAAATTGGAGGCCCAATTTCCCGGATCTATAAAACCGACCGTTACCAGTAAACCGGGACCGATGTATTTCAATATTTCAAGCCCGCCGAAATTCGGATGATGTTTTGCTGTACTGAATGATTGCTTTAAATGTTTAAGCATAAGTTCTTTTGTAAAAATAGATTTATTTTTGAGTGTATAGACTAAATTAGTTTATAATTTTGAAACTTCAAATATATTCTTTACGATTGTAAGAGGAAAAGAGTTTATATAATAGATGAATATGGTACTGAGTGTAGTTTTAGTTGTATTATCCCTGGCGATTCTTTATTTCGGGGCGGATTTTTTAGTAAAAGGAAGTTCATCCATGGCTGTTCGGGCGGGAATCTCCCCTTTGGTGGTCGGCCTGACGGTTGTTGCCCTGGGTACGAGTGCTCCCGAATTGGTGGTTAGTATAAAATCGGCCTTGGAGGGTATCGGTAGTATCGCTGTGGGAAACGTGATCGGTTCCAATATTTTTAATATTTGTGTGATTTTAGGGATTTCCGCCATGATCTGTCCTTTGCAGGTCGATAGACGGTTGATTCGAATCGATGCCCCGATCATGCTTATAGCTTCTCTTCTTTTTGTGCTGTTGTTTAGCGATGGGCATTTCGGACGACTCTCTGGAATTCTGTTTTTGGTGGGGATTGCGGGATATATGTTATTTTGCGTATATAAGGCTAAAAAAGGAGAGGCTATCGAAGGGGAACAGGAGATAAAGCCGACGAAAAGTTGGTTGTTGGATGTAATTCTGGTGATAGGCGGATTGTTGTTATTGGTTTGGGGATCGGATATGTTGGTGAAATATGCCGTGATCATTGCCAAAGCTTTGGGATGGAGTGAAGCCGTAATCGGATTGACCATCGTTGCTGCCGGAACGAGTATGCCGGAATTAGCGACTTCCGTCGTTGCCGCCTTAAAAAAACGGACGGACATAGCTATCGGGAATGTAATAGGTTCCAACATATTTAATTTATTTGCCGTGCTGGGAGCTACGGCAACCATTGCTCCCATCCGGACAGATCAGATTAATGTATTGGATATGGCTGTCATGCTGGGGGCGGCTATCATTGTACTTCCTTTTATGCGTACGGGATTTCGAATTGAACGTTGGGAAGGAATAGTACTATTTATTATTTATTTGGTTTATACGCTCTATTTATTGATATAATTTTCAGTGCCTTCGGATTTCTAAAGCGCCAAAGTGACCTTGATTGACAGGATGGTATCATCACGAGTACTCGTGGCCGATGCGGTGAAATGGGTAAAAGTCAAAGAGTAATGATAAACGTTTTCGCATATGAATGTTACGTGTATTTAATTTGAGATTATTCTTATAAAATATAATCTATCGATAATCTACTGTTTTATAATGCGGTACGAGTGCTCATCGTGTTGTAAAGATCGAATACGATCAATAATTTAATTGTTATTATTGTTGGCGTGTGCAATTATTTTATCTATTTTAGTAAAATATATTAATTAAATCACATAACCATGAAGAAGAAATTGTTATTTGTTTTGGTATTATTTATGAGTTTTACCGGGTTTAAAAACGGAGAGGTAAAGGTATCGGAGGGTTTATATATGACGAAGGGAATCCTTCGGGGTACGGCGATTCAACCCGTAATAACCGAGAAAGTTCCTAAAACTCTTGTTGTTAAGGGTTTTGAAGGCCAGATTATTTCGTTTTATATTGTATATACCTCGCAACCAGAGGCTACCTGCGAGGTGTATAAGGATGGTAATCTGTATAATGGGGATATCGAAGTGCAAAAGAAAAAAGTAACTGTTACTATAAAAGAGGCAAAGACGAGTGATTCTGGCAAATATAAAATAGTACTTAGAAATACGGCAGGAACGACCGATGTATCATTTGATGTGACGATATTGGCTGATCAGTGAAGATAAATTTATAACCTTATTGGGAATGATTGTTCCGAGAAAGGGTTTTGACCGTTTCCGGAACTTTTTTTAGTTGTAATTTTATTTTCCTGACCTGACGATTCTGCTTCTCTCGGTTATGGCGGAACAAGGAGATGTGTAAAGAGTGAGAACGGGTGGGTGTGGTATCGTAATCCTTCAGTCTTGAAGCTTGTGAAGTACGAGTTTAGATGTATTTGTAGAAATATCTTTTTTGCTATATTTACGATTTTATCTCTTGTCGGACTTGTTATTTATCAATTTACCCCGACAGAGGCAAACTCGGTACATGACCTGTTTCATTTTTCAATGGATCGGATTTCGCAAGTGTTTCCTTCCTCCCTCACTTATAAAACGGTTTATTTTTTTTAATTGTTTTTTATTGTCGGCTTCGTTGTTGTCGGTTCAAATATAAACCGGTTGAGAGTAATAGAATCTCTGCATGTACGCCCCTTGGGTAACGTGGAGATCGTGATCGTGAGTTTCTTGGGAAGGTTCTTTTTTTTCATGTTAGTGAATTTTATCGTGTTTTCCGTTTCTATTTTGCTCAATGTTCGTTTTTTCTCGCTCTTTTGATATGTCGGTTTATCTCTTTTACTGAATCACGTTGATTTTGCCGACAGCGGTTTATTTTCTCGGACTTTGTTACCTCGTGGCGGATGCGGTGAAATGGGTGAATATAAAGGAGTGATAAAACAAACGCTATAACGAGGTTCGGTCTATTTTATCCTTTTTAATAATTCGCTTTTTTTATCTGAATCTTTCAATTGATTTACGAAATAAAGGGCATCGTTTCGGTTGGATACTGTTTTGTCGGATTCGTATTTCCTGACATAATGGGTGGCGTGATGCAGTAAAAATTTTCGGCAATCGATGTTTAGCATGAGTCCGTTGTTATCATCCGCGTAGGATAGTCCGCTAACGGTATTTCCCGAGATGATTGATGTGATATGCTGCTTTTGCAAGTGATCCAGCTTAACGGTAATGGAGGGGTAGTAAAAATGGGCTTTGGAGGGTAGCACAACGGTTAATTTCAACGTGTTGCCGATGATTTGTTTTCGAATGATGCTATGGATGCGGTTGTAATTATACTCGTAGTACTCTTCCAGGCTGGGAGACCATACGGAATCGTCTCCGTCTTTTCCGTAAGTATTGTTAAGCCAAAGAAGAAATTGTGCCCAGGCGGGATCGGTTTTGTGAACCCCGATCTGGACGGCGGCTCTCTCCTCTTTGCTTTTTTGTAATTCGGACCGGATATTTTCTTTGGCTTGTTCGGGAGTGTAAAAGTATCTGTTCAGTAGTTGTTTATGTAAGTCATTTGTTGTTTTAAACGGGTACAAGGTGGAGGCTTCGCTTTGTGCCGCCATGATCTGGATCGGGTCATACGCCAATGCCGCTTCCACGTAAGTTTTATTGCCGTTGGGCTCCGTTAAAACCTTGCATACCCGTCCCGATAGTTTGTCTGTAATAATCCTTTGGGATAAAGTATAATGTACTTTTATGCTATCCCGGTTATGGATCATGGACGTTTTTACATCATGGAAGGCTATGCCCACGCCGTAATTGACCATCTCGATAACATTATTCCAAATAAGACCGGATTTCATATAAAAACGATAGTAGTTTTTAGTGAAACCGACTTGTACGGAAGGTTTGGCGTTCATCCACTCCCATTCGGGAGCAAGTGTTGTCGTGAAAGAGAAACGTACCTCGTTGCCGCTCCCGTCTGTGCAGCCTAATGTTTTACCGAGATTGTAATTGTCCGGGGGTAAGTCTCCGGCTTTTAAATGGGCCGCATCGTAATAATATTTCGAGGATAACGGTTTGCCGTGAATGGCAGCCCATGTATTGCAATAGGCTGTTTGACTGCAGTCGTCTTGAGTTAAAAGGAATAGCCAGGATTTGTTATATTTCAAAGGAGGAATTTCTGCTTGGACGGTTTTTAAATCGATTTGACCGTTTGTTTTAAACACGAGTTCGATAATGATGTCGCAAGCTTCATCTTTGAAAGGGTATGTATAAGCAACTTCTTCTTTTTCTTCCTGTTCTTCTTCTTTCTTTTTGGAAAAATCGGTTTTTTTGATACATGAGAGGAATAGGATGGTGATTAAGAGATAGAGTGTTGAGTTGATGGTATATCGATTCATCTAATGAACTATTTGAATTGGAGTATGTGTTGCAAATATAGAAATAATAAATATATTGACAATACAATAAAGTTCTATTTTGTCTTATTATGGGTATAATATTGTATTGTTTCGTTCGAAGATATGAATCGGAATACAGGAGATGATTTTTAATAACGGGCTGCTTTTTAGAGAGTAGATACAAAATTGATCGTTGAGTGGTCGGATGATACGGCCTTGTTTTTGAAAGAAGAGCGATAGATAATTCGCGGGATAGTGAAATTTGAAGGTGTAGATTTTCTAATGCGATAGAATCGACGGTAAATTGTTTGCGATATAAATGAGTTTTACGTTTTTCTATAAAAATATCTCCCGGTTACTCTAATCCGGGAGATATTTTTATTGGTACAAATAACGTTTGATACTACGTTTTGGGGTTTTTTCAAACTCTTCATTGTAGATTTTCATTTTCGTTATTTGGCTGTAAGCCGGAAGTGTTTTATTGACCTCCAGACGATTTTCTTCCATGATTGTGGTAAGACTCTCTTCTGATTCCTTATGGTCTGCGGTTGCGGCTTCAAAATCCGGATAAATCAAAGCGATTAGTTTGCCTTCTTTTTCTATTACGATGGATTCTGCAACGTATGGTAGGTTATTGATTTGATCTTCTATCTCTTCGGGGTATATGTTTTGACCATTCGGGCCCAAGATCATATTTTTGCTGCGTCCCTTGATATAGAGGTAACCGTCGGAGTCTATCAGGCCTAAATCTCCCGTGTGCAACCATCCGTCGGGTGTAAAAGCCGCTTTGGTTGCCGCTTCGTTTTTATAATAGCCGTACATCAGGTTATCCCCTTTGGCTAATATTTCACCTACGATGTGGGCCGGATCGGGAGAGTCGATTTTTAACTGCATGCGCGGGACCGCTTTTCCGCAAGAGCCTTTTTTGAACGTTTCCCACCCGTCGTAAGAAAGAATAGGACCGCATTCTGTCATTCCGTATCCGACTGTATAAGGGAAGTCGATAGAACGTAAAAATTCTTCGACTTCTTTATTTAGAGCTGCTCCTCCGATAATAAGTTCCTTAAAATTGCCCCCAAAAGCGTCAATAACTTTTTGTCGGATGGATTGTTTTACCTTTTTATCTATAAGAGGAAGATTTAATAATAACTTCATAATCGGCTTCTCCAATGTAGGAAAAACCTTTTTGCGAATGATCTTTTCAATAATAAGCGGTACTGAAATAATTAAATTCGGCTTTATCGTGGCGAAAGCTTCCGCGATGATTTTCGGTGAGGGAGTTCGAGTTAAAAAGAAAACATGCGCACCGCTGGCGAATTCGTAAATGAATTCGAAAGCCAAACCGTACATATGAGCCATAGGTAACATGGAGATGACCCGTTCTTCCGGAAGTTTGCCGAAAACACCGAAAGCAAATTTCAAGTTCGACCATAGGCTTCGATACGGAAGCATCACTCCCTTCGAGAAACTGGTTGTCCCAGAGGTATAATTGATGACAGCCAGATCTTTCAAGTTGTCGTATTGATAATTAACGTTCTCCGGTTTAAAGCGTTCCGGATACTTTTTTCCGAAAAATTCGTTCAGTCGATTGCGGGCCTCCGTAAGAGAACGACTGCGAGAAATAAGTAAAGAGTAATCTTCCATGCTGATAATCCCTTCTAAAAGCTCCATGGAATTTTCATTTAATCCTTCCCAAACGACACTTCCCACGAACAATAACTTAGCTTCGGAATGGTTCACGATATTGTGAATGTTATCCGTTTTGAACTCATTTAAAATGGGGACTGCTACCGCTCCATAAGACAGAGTGGCCAAAAAAGCTATTCCCCAATTGGTCGAATTACGACCGCATAAGGCAATTTTATCTCCTCTTTTGATGTCGGCATTTTCAAAAAGAATATGTAGTTTTTCGATTTTTCGAGCTACGTCTTTGTAACTGCAATTTATCCCTTTGTAGTCTGTTAAAGCCGGGCGATCCCAATTTTCTTTGATACTTTGTTCTATATAGAATAAAAAACTTTCTTCCATTGCATTATATGATGATATAAAATTCAAATTTAGGAAATTATTTTCAGATAACGCAAGAGATGAGTTTTTTTAAGAATTGAGAAGAGGGCCTTTAAGCCCTATTCTTATTTCATATAAATAGCCTTTTTATCTTCTGGAATAGAAGATACTTTCCCGCTATAAGAGATCGAAGCTCGCTTGTTACTATTGACTTTTACGCTACAACGCCCGTTGGAATAAATCTCCACGTAAAAGGAGAAGATATCGTTTCGGTTTCTAACCTGAAAAGAGTACATTATAAATTGTTTTTTCCGTTTTTGAATAACCTTTAATGATTCGTTTAGCAACTTTGCCTCTTCGAATTCGATGCCACCCCCCTCACCGTATGGGACAGAGTAGGCTCTGCCAAAGAACGGAAGCTTTCCGGTAGCGATCGTGTCCATTAAAAAGATCTCTCCTTGATTCATTGCTAAAGAAACATGACCATCTCCGCCGATTGTTTTTTTCCCGTATTTGGAATCTATTACGATACTGCTGTTTCCACTCGGGAACGCATCGTCAAGAGTGATGTAAAAAATTTTACTTTTCACGAGTTCCACGATGCGGTTAAAAGCGGCTGTATCCACTTTGGCTTTTTTCTCTCTTGCCGTTACTACAAAAGAGGAAAAAATAAGTATCCCGATAATTAAAATGCTTTTTCTTGTTTTCATAGTTTTTAATTTTAGTTGTTTTTCCCGTTTTTATAACAGACAAATTCTATACCGAAATGAAAAGAACCTGTCATTACGGCAAGATAATAAAAAATAGGTAATTCTCCGTATCTTTGAAATGTATAAATTTTGCAGACGGACTTTTTACTGATACAGGTAACGCTTGATACTTCTTTTCGGTGTTTTTTCGAATTCTTCGTTATGAATCATGATACGGACTATCTGACTATATGACGGAAGCTGTTGATTCACTTGTTTCCGGCTTTCCTCCAAAATCCGGGATAGGTTCTCCTCCGATATTTTATTTTGTTTCATAGCCTCGAAATCCGGGTATATTAATCCGATTAGTTTTCCTTCTCTTTCGATCACTAAAGATTCTGCGATATAAGGCATGACGTTCAGGTAATCTTCAATCTCTTCCGGATAAATATTTTGGCCGCTCGGTCCCAGGATCATGTTTTTGCTACGTCCTTTGATATAGAGATAACCGTCTTTATCTATGATGCCGAGATCGCCCGTATGCAGCCACTTGTCCGAGTCCAATACGGCATTTGTGGCTTCAGGGTTCTCGTAGTAACCGTCCATTACGTTCATTCCGCGGGTAAGAATCTCTCCCACGACGTGTTCAGGATCGGAAGAGGCGATTTTCAATTCCATTCGATCTACGACCTTCCCGCAAGAGGTAGGACGGAAGGTATCCCAATGGTCGAAAGCGATGGCCGGTCCGCATTCGGTCATGCCGTAGCCTACCGTGTAGGGGAATTTGACAGAATGCAAAAAGGCTTCCACTTCTTTGTTTAGGGCGGCTCCTCCGATAGCAAGTAGTTTGAATCGACCTCCGAAGGCATCTAATATTTTTTGTTTGATTTTGTGACGTATCTTTCCGTTTAGAACCGGAATTTTTAGCATGAGTTTAATATGAAATTTATCCAATTGCGATAGGACTCTTTTTTTGATTATCTTTTCAATGATAAGAGGAACGGCCACGATAAGGTGAGGACGTATTTCGGTAAACACTTCGTTGAGTATTTTAGGGGATGGCATTTTCTGCAAAAAATAGATGTGCGTGCCACTGGTAAACGGATAGATGAACTCGAACGCCAGTCCGTACATATGAGCCATGGTTAGGATAGATACCAATTTCTCACCCGGATTATATCCCATCTGATCCAAAGCATACCTTAAATTCGACCACATGCTTCGATACGGGAGCATGACTCCTTTCGGGGAGCTGGTTGTTCCTGACGTGTAATTGATCATGGCTAACTCTTCCGGAGCGTCTACGCGATACAAGACGTCCTCGGCTGTAAAACGTTCCGGATATTTTTGTCCGAATAGTTCGTTTAAACGAGTATTGGTCTCTTCCAGTTTATTATTTCTGGAAAAAATTACCGAATAATCGGACATGGCTAATATACCGTCCAGGTCAGGCATATCTTCGTGATCTATTTCGTCCCATACCGATTTCCCGACAAAAAGTAGACGTGCTCCGGAATGGTTGATGATGTGATGGATGGTATCCGGTTTGAATTCGTTTAAAATGGGGACGGCAACAGCTCCATAAGTTAATGCGGCTAAGAAAGCAATACCCCAATTGGCTGTATTCCGACTGCATAGAGCAATTCTGTCTCCCGGATGGATATCGCTTTCTTTAAACAAGATATGTAATTTCTCCACTCTTCTGGCAACATCTTTATACGTGTGGTTTGCCCCCTGGTAATCGGAAAGAGAGGGTAAATTCCAATGTTCTTTTATACTGTATTCGATGAGCTTTAAAAAACTTTCTTCCATAAAAATGTTTTTTATTTCATTTAGACGATTTCTATGTTTATACTGAAAATCAGGTGGGAAGGTTCCGAAAATACAAAAGTGATCCGTTCCCAGAATTCAGGTTCCTTTTCTCCAAAAGTAAGGCAAGGTTTCTTTAAGCCATTTTTTATTAAAAAAGCATGAGGTAACAAAGCAAAGTGCAAGTGTAGTTAAATATTGTGAGGAGCCGAAACTTTCGATAGGATAACCCGTAACTATTAACGAGCGTCAAGAAATGCCACTCGTTAATTCATTATGTTACATTATATTAAAAACAATTAGTTATGAAAACAGAAAATCCAAACACGCCTATTTTTGGAACATCGGAAGAAGCTCGTGTTGCTCCGAAATACGAGATGCCTAAAACTTCTATGCCCGGAGAGGTCGCTTATCAAATCGTTCACGATGAAGCCATGTTAGACGGGAATTCCCGTTTGAATCTGGCAACCTTCGTTTCTACTTGGATGGATGATTATGCTCGTAGGGTTATGACCGAGAACATGGATAAAAATATGATCGATAAAACGGAATATCCTCAAACGGCAGAGATTGAGCGTCGCTGCGTGAATATTATTGCCAAATTGTGGAATTCACCGGAAAAACCATATTGCACGGGAACCAGTACCGTCGGGTCATCTGAGGCATGTATGTTGGGAGGTATCGCGGCTTTGAAGCGTTGGCAAAAACGTCGGAAAGCGAAAGGGCTTCCTATCGATAAACCGAATTTCATTATCTCAACTTGTATGCAGGTCGTATGGGAGAAATTTGCTATCTATTGGGATGTTGAAATGCGTATGGTACCGGTTACGATGGATAAGATCACGCTTGACCCGCAGGAGGTAGTGAAAATGTGTGATGAGAATACCATCTGTGTGGTTCCCATACAAGGAGTTACGATTACGGGCTTGAACGATAACGTGAAGGAAATCAACGATGCACTTGATAAATTGAATGCAGAAAAAGGTTGGGAGATTTGTATCCATGTGGATGCGGCGACCGGTGGGTTTATACATCCTTTTATCGACCCGGAAACGGTTTGGGATTTCAGATTGAAATGGGTACTTTCTATTAGTGTGTCAGGTCATAAATTTGGTCTGGTATATCCGGGTGTAGGTTGGGTTGTTTGGAAGGATAAGCAATATCTGCCTCAGGAGATGAATTTTGCAGTGAATTATTTGGGTGCTGATATCCCGAGTATTTCAATCAACTTCTCTCGTCCCGGAAATCAAGTATTGGCTCAATATTATCAATTCTTGCGTTTGGGATGGGAAGGTTATCGACAAATACAACAGAATTGTTTGGATGTATGCTTTTATTTGAAAAAACGATTGCAAGATATGGGGATATTCGAATTCTTCAGCAATGAAATGCCGAATCCTCTGTTTATTTGGAGGTTGAAAGATGATCCCAAACGAAAATGGACCTTGTATGATTTGTCCGATGCCCTGCATGTGGAAGGTTGGCAGGTTCCGGCCTATACTATGCCTAAGGATATGGAGGATGTCGTTATCATGCGCGTTGTTGTTCGTCAGGGAACAGGTTTCGATTTGGCGGATTTGTTGATGGAAGATATGAAACGTTGCGTGGATCAGTTGAATAAACTGGAAGAACCCACGAACAGTGCTATTCTCTGGAATAAGAAGATGCCCCAAAAACCAAGAGGCTTTAACCATAGTAGATAAGACCAAATAATTATTCTGCTCTGAAAATGCCCCATCAAGAATCTTTCTCTTCGATGGGGTTTTTACTTTTTATACCCCGGGAACGGTTCTTGGGAGTCAGAATAAACACCGAGAACCGTCCCTATGGGTTATTTGTTAAAACTACAGGTTGCTCGAACAAAATGTTTGCTTGTCCGTTATATATATAAAAAACTAAATACGAAGATTATGGCTAAAGAAAGTGTAAAAATCCTTCAAGGAAAGCTGGATGTAGAATGCTTGATTGCTCAATTGAACGCGGCATTGTCTGAAGAGTGGTTGGCATACTACCAGTATTGGGTAGGTGCGTTAGTTGTAGAAGGTACTATGCGTGCCAATGTGCAGGGGGAGTTTGAAGAGCACGCTGAGGAAGAACGTAAACACGCTCAAATGATAGCTAAACGCATCATGGAGTTGGAAGGAGAGCCTGTTTTAAATCCTGAAAATTGGTTTAAACTGGCAAAATGTAAATATGTTACTCCAAAAGACTTTGATTCTGTCAGTCTGTTAAAAGACAATGTCGCTTCCGAGCGTTGCGCAATTTTGAGGTATCAGGAAATTGCCGAGTTTACGGACGGTAAAGATTTTACAACCTGCGATATCGTGAAAAAAATTCTGGCCGAAGAGGAAGAGCACGAACAGGATCTTCAAGATTACCTGACCGATATTGTCAGAATGAAAAAATCACTCCTTGCGAAGTGATTTGTTAATCGGTAGGGGAGACGGTTCTCGAGGTTTGAAAATGTACCTGGAGAACCGTTTCTGTTTAGTTGGTTAATTATTTTCCACTCCTTTTCGTTTAGCTTGAAACTTAGTAGTGACGTAAGCGGTAAAGATGGGGAAGAAAATCATGCCGGCAGCGGCTAAAATGACGGCGAGAGATTGTCCTATTTTCGTGACACCGAAAATGTTGGAGCCTACGGTAGTGACATTCATAAGCGCCCAGTTGAATGCATCCCAATAGTTTTTAACCATAGGATTGACTCCGTGTTCCATGAAGAAAAAAAGAATGCTGCTGAAATAGATCGTCGTAAATAGGATCGTCAGGTAGGTTGCGAATAAATTGGTGACCTTACTGCGGCTCATCCATCCCACGATAAGCGATACTCCATATATCCCTCTGGCCAACGGTATCAGTCTTAGTGTTAACCACAAGCCGTGAGAGATCGTTGTCGTCAGGGAATGGACAATGTTTAGATAAGGGATGGAAACCAATAAGAAAAACAGGTTGTTGAAAAAGAAACGTTGGCTCCATCCGTCTGTATACCAGCGAACAAAGAAGTCTGCTAAGAATATGGAACAGACCAATAGATGAAAATGAAGTATAAATCGTTCACTTAATACGTTTTGAGTAGATAGCAATTCGATCGAAATCACTACAATAATAGCGATGCTTCCGATTAGGACAAGTGCATTTAGAAACTTCTCTAATGCTTTGCTTTTAGGTATCATGTATAAGATAAGATTTATGGATCAGCTTTGCGACAAGAAAATGAATTCTTACCGCAAAGCTGGTAAATTAATTATTCCGTAATTTCTATACTGTTTCCATTGAATACATTTACTTTTAGTTTTTGAGCGATGTATTTAATGGCAGCCTGAGCTTTTACTGAATTTCCGGCTTCGTCCAATGGCGGGGCAAAAGCGGCAATACCGAATGCACCGGGAAGAACTCCCATAACCCCTCCGCCTACACCGGTCTTGGCTGGGATTCCGCTGGTGTATAGCCAGTCTCCCGTATGCTCGTAGAAGCCGACTGTTGCGATTAGGGAGATAATTTGCGGGGCCAGATTCTCATCGAATACCTGTTTGCCCGTTACCGGATTTTTGCCTTTATTGGCAATGGTGCATCCCGAAATAGCCAATTGTTTGGCCGTTACGCCCATAGAGCACTGACGGGTATAGAGATCAAGAGCCATATCCGGATCGTCATATATTCTATCGTAATTTTTGAGTAACCAGGCAATGGAGCGGTTGTTGAAATTGGTGGCTGTTTCCGATTTGTATAGTTCATCCTGCAGAATGGGTTCGCTGCCGCAAAGATCAGTCATGTTATCGATGATGGCAGACCATTTGGAATTACTGTCTCCTACGGGTTTAACCATGCTATCGGCAGCAATGGCCCCGGAGTTTACCAGGGGAGTGCTCGGATGATCTTTTTCGAGTAGGATTGCCATGATTGAATTAAAAGGTAGTCCGGTGGCATCGGCTCCGATTTTTTCCAATAGGGCTTCAGCTCCGTATTGGCGTAATACCAGAATGGCCGTGTGCACTTTCGAAATGGATTCGATACCGAAAACATAATTGGTATCTCCGGCTTCAATGATTTCTCCGGAGGGGAGAGATATGGCTATTCCGAACAGATTAGGATCGATTTTTGCCAAGAACGGGATGTAGTCTGCGTTGGCTCCTCCCTTCATTCCCTTTAGTTTTTCATGAGCCTCGGCGACAACCGCCTTAAGGTCTGACAATTTGATAGTCTGTTTCATGTGCTTGTTTTTAGTTTGATTTAATTTTTGTCTGTGCTTGGTGTCGTACTATTTGTTTGTGTACTTTGGCTTGTGGTCGGTTGGGGTGAAGTCGCCGCTACGGCAGGAGCTTCTTCCCAATGGAAAGGTTCGATGTCTGCATTCGGATCTTTCCATGACGGTTTTCGTGCCGCGTAAATAATGAACGGGGTCGCAACCACAACAATACACCCGATGATTAGAACGGAGAACCAAACGGTGTTACTACCGGTATTGATCTGGGAAGGCGGAATAAAGCTTAATATAAATGCAAGTAAAGCTCCACAGAATCCGAGTCCGGCGATAATCCATATCAAACCGTTGCTTTTTCTACCGATAGCAAAAGGACGTTCTGCTTTTTTCATTTTGTAGCGCAGTACAATGGCTCCCGAAAACATTAACAGGTACATGATTAGATATAAAAGTACCGTTAATTGGGAAAGGATCTGATAAAAGGATTGAACGGATGGCATAACGACGAATAGTAGGGCCAAGATGGTTACAACTCCTCCCTGTACGAATAGGATGTTTTTCTGTACGCCTATTTTGTTTGTTTTTTGAAAGAAAGGAGGTAGGTATCCGGCTTTACCCACGGTAAAAATACCTTTTGACGGACCGGCAACCCAAGTTAATACTCCTGCTAACACACCGAACATTAAGGCAATGGCGATAATGGGAGAAGCCCAGCTCAAATGAAGGTATCTCAAGTAATTATCAAATCCCACCAATAAACTTTGTGTCAGGTTAATATCTTTTGCTGGAATGATTAGACCCAAAGAGAAGGTTCCTAAAACGAAGATTAAAACGGTAATACCGGCACCGATGAAGATGGCTTTCGGATAATTCTTGGCAGCAGGAGGAGTGACGTCCATGACGTGAATACCCATCATCTCCATACCGGCGTAAAAAAGGAAAATGCCCGAGGCTAATACCAAATTGTCGAAATTTGCCAAATCCGGAAAAAAGCCTTGACTCATATCCATGTAATTATGCCCCCCTGTTGAGAGGTAGATGATTCCGAAAATAATCAATAGGGCGGCAGGAATGATTGTTCCGACCATGGCGCCTATTTTGGAAACTTTACCGACCCATCCTAATCCTTTTAGCGAGATAAAAGTGGCGACCCAATAGATAATTAACACGGTAACCAGGGTGAAAACTTTATTAGAAGCTAATAGTGCGTCTCCTGTAGGGTTCATTCCTATGTAAGCAATGGATACGGCTCCGAAAGTCAACACCGTCGGATACCAGATGGTGCTCTCGATCCACTGGAGAAAAATTGCCAAAAAACCGAATCGTTTTCCATAAGCTTCGCCGACCCAACGGAAAACTCCACCTTGCTTTTGTGAAAACATTGCAGCTAATTCGGCAGCGACTAAGGCCGTTGGAACAAGAAATACGATAGCTGCAAACAAATAATAAAATGCGGAGCTTAATCCGTATTCTGCTTCTGCAGGTAGTCCCCGAAGGCTTACTACGGCTGCTACGTTCATGATTGCTAAAGTCATGACGCTGAGCTTTGCTACGGAACTCTTTTTGTTTGAATTTGTTGCCATAATTTAAATTGAAGTTTGGTTAATTAATTTAGAATATTGTTTTATAGTTTACTAAGCTTTATTTGTATTTCAATGTAAGTACGGGAAACAGGGATGAAGGTTTAATTCCTCACAATATTTAACTTTGACGAAGTTTTATCATTCGTCTGGGGAAATTCCTACCGTTTTTGTTTTTCGGCGGAAGTAGACAAACAGGGTGAAAGCAGCACTGATAAACGTATTTAACCAAAAAGGGAAATAGGATGAATCTGTCGAGAATAAGTTTTCCAATGCCCTAATTATGAATGGATAGGTGATAATGGCAATATAATTCATCGACATGACCAGGGCGAGGGCGTAAGTCGGATGGGTAGAACTGTTGGCTGTTTTATCGTAGATGACGGGTTGCATGCAACCGTATCCCAAACCGATTAAAGTCACGCCTAAGACGAGGGTAAATACATCACCTTTGAATGCAAATAGAATTAATCCTGATGTGATGGCAGCCATTGCTATAAAATTCGTGTAGTTTTTAAACCAGGATATGATTTTATTGATAAAAAAACCGGGAAGTGTCATGGATAAGAAGAATACTGAAATGAGGCTTCCAGACATATCGGATTTTCCGATGTGTAAGTTTTCCATGTAAAGAGCTAAATTGAAGGGAATCGTTAAGGCTAAGATCGTGATGAGGTAATAGAATAGCATTAAACCGACCGGCCAATGAAGAGTAAAAGATCGGTGTGGTGTCGACGGGTGTTTGGAAACGGGTGCCGGATCGTTTTTCAGCTTGAAGGCAAATAAAAGGGATATCCCCGATAAGCAATAGACCAAAAAGGAATAATGCCAATTAATATTGGCCAGAATGCCGGATAACAAGGTAGCCAAGACTAACGTGATGTTTGTTATGGAAGAGGCTATACCTAATTGTTTGGTTCGATATTTACCTGTAAAATAATTTGCGATCAAACCGGTTGAAAAAGGAATAACCATTCCGGCACCGATGCCTAATAATGCGCTGATTATCAGTAGAAGAATTAAGGTTTTTACAAATGGATAGATGATGCTGCATCCGAAGAATATGCTTAATCCGATGATTAAGACCTTTTTTTGATTCGTATGCATGGATAGCCTGCCGGCTAAAAGGATAAAGGGGACGATGATAAAGGAGGGAAGTGATTCCAACATTTGTAATTGCAGATCGCTTGCACCTTTAAAAATGGTTTCGAGGGATCCGAGTATAGGAGAAATGGCCAAGCCCGGTAAAGAAGTTACCATGGATATGGAATAGATGGCCAGTAGTGTAAATAGGGAAATGGTTCCTTGTCCCGTTTTTATTTTCATCTTTTTTCTAATTATCGTTCTTTTCGATGATACGAGTATTAGGATAAAAAGTTGAAGATGGCGATGGTTTCGGAATTTATTTACGGCATTGAATAAGAATGGGGGTATTCGGGTGTAAGGTAGTTGCGAATAAGTATATATGGCCACCTTCCGTGATTCTACTTTTTTGACGTAAATCTTTTACCGATAAATTGAAATTTCTTGTTGTTATGTTGGCTTGTGGAATAGTTCGACAGAGCTGTTTTAATCCTTTTCCGGAAAAATCGAAGACTTTGTCAACGACGAATTTTCTCCCGGGAAACTCTTCAATCCACAGATCGGAAGTATAGAGATGACTGTGTGGATGCAGCTTCTCTACATTAAAGCGTTTCGCGGGTAATTTAAAAGCTCCGGCCTTTAATATGGAACTGTTGGGTTCATATAAAAATTTCTTAATATTCGGAGTGAAGGTTATTGTTGTTTCTTTTTCTGCAGAAAGTTGAAAGTCGAAAAGTTGTTTCTCTCCAGTAGAAGTGATATTTAATGTGGAGACGATGGGGTCAACATTTTTTTTTCCGTTTTCCAACACATATAAAAGTTCTTTACTTTCGTTTTTGACTGAAAGCACGTGGATTTCTGCGGTCTCTGGCAAAAGCCTTAGCGTCTCCATAATATCAGCCATAGGTGAGATCTTGATAATAACCCGTTTGGCATTATCTAACAAAAGGGGTTTTAATTGTAGTACGTCCGGTTCGCATTCGGATAAAGCGAATACCCGTTTGTTGCCTTTCGTTCTACGAGCCGGATCGATGTAAAAGGTGTCTACCTTAACGGATTCGGCAATTTCTCCCGCCTCCTGATTTAAGACTTGGATATTGTTCGCCTGTAATAGGCTGAAATTGTGTTTTGCCGCTTCACAGTAATGGGGAGATCGTTCCACGTAAATCACTTTTTTTACTTGTTTTGAAAAATAGAAAGAGTCTACCCCTAAACCGCCGGTAAGATCGCATAATGTCTTTCCTCGAGTCAATTTTTGTTTGTATTCTGCCGTAACCTCGGAAGAGCATTGTTCCGTGGCCAGACGGGAAGGATAAAATAATTCCCGGCAAGCGTACCAAGAGGGTAATTTTTCTTTTATTTGCCGTCTGGCTATGATTTGGTCCACGATTACAGGCATGTTGATTTCCGGGTATTTGGAGGCCGAAAGTAATAATTTATCCGTGTTATCGTTTTCGTGGAGTTTTATAAAATCAATGATAGAATGGGTTAGGATCATACATAAAATGAATTGGGATTTGATTTTCAAACATACGAAAAATTATTATCTTTATCTGATAAAAGAAGTAATATGATTCGTAAATATACGGTTTCGGACGAAGACGTCCTTGTGAAAATATGGTTGGAAGCCTCATCTCTTGCTCACGATTTTGTTCCGGAATCTTTTTGGTCGGAACAGGTCGAGAAAATGAAGAGTCATTATTTGCCTTCGAGTGAGACTTGGATACATGAGGGAGAAAACGGGGAGATCGATGGCTTCGTATCTTTAGTCGGAAATTATATGGCGGCTTTATTCGTGAGACCCGACCGGCAAAAGATGGGAATAGGAGGCGCTCTGATGCAATGGGTAAATAGAAAATATGAACGACTGGAGTTGAATGTATACACGAAAAATATTTCGGCGGTTGCATTTTATGAACGACATGGTTTTAAGGTGTTAAGACGACAAGTCGATGAGATGACGGGATGCGATGAGTTCGTGATGGTGTTTGAGGGGTGAACTTCACGGTATAGTCATTGTTTCTACATCTATTCGTAACAAAATGGTTGTTATTTTGTTGGAGGAGATAAAAAGAAATTATGACAAACAGATTAAAATTTGCAACGGTGATCCTGTCAGATGTACATTTGGGATCGGAACATTCGAAAGTGGAAGAACTGACCAATTTCCTTAAAAGTGTGAATTGTGATAAATTGATTTTGAACGGTGATATCATCGACGGTTGGAAATTGCATCGGAATCCGTTCGGTCGTTGGAAGCAATCCTATACGAACCTAATCAAGGTCATCATGAAAATGATGGAGAATTACGGAACCGAAGTGATTTATGTACGTGGAAATCATGATGACTTTTTAGACAAATTGACCCCGTTGACTTTGTCTAATATTTCGGTAGTAAAGGATTATATTCACGTTTCTTGCGGGAGGCGATACTATGTGACTCACGGTGATATTTTCGATCATATTACGACCCATATGATTTGGTTGGCGAAATTGGGAGATTACGGATACACTTTTTTGTTGTGGATGAATCGTATCCTTAATCAGTACAGACGGAAACGGGGTAAACCTTATTATTCTTTTTCCCAATCGATTAAACACAGGGTAAAATCTGCTGTTTCTTATATTTCCGATTTTGAGAAAGAGCTGTCATCTATCGCGGAGAGTCGCCGTTTTGACGGTATTATTTGCGGACACATTCACCAACCTGCGGACAGGTATTACGGGAATATTCATTATTTGAACTCCGGAGATTGGGTCGAATCGTTGAGTGCTTTGTTGGAGTATCCTGACGGGCGTTGGGAAATTTACAGTTACGAGGCGAGTACCGGCATGCAAATGAAAAGAGAAACATTCAAGATTACGGCTTAATAGGATTCGTATGCATTTTGTTTTTATCATTCAGGGAGAAGGACGGGGACATTTCACTCAAGCTCTTGTTATGCGGGAGATGTTGACGAGGCGGGGAGATGAAGTTGTTGAAGTTTTGATCGGGAAAAGCGAAGCACGGCAGGTCCCGGATTTTTTTCTCCAAAAGATCGATGTACCCGTGTTGACGTTTGAAAGTCCGAATTTTTTACCTTCCGTGCAAAATAAACGTCCTTCTTTATCCAAAAGCATTTATTTTAATATAGGTAGGTTACCGGTTTTCGTCAAAAGTATGCGATTGATCCGTAGTAGATTGGCGGAGTTACAGCCTGATATGGTACTGAATTTTTACGAGTTGTTGACGGGGTTGGTTTATTTATTTACGCCACCGGATATTCCTTTGATTTGCATAGGGCATCAGTATATGTTTTTGCATGATGATTATGTCTTTCCGCGTATTTCCCGCTTGGAATTGGCTTCTTTACGTTTTTTTACCCGGTTGACATCGGTTAGAGCGGTTCGTAAATTAGCACTCTCTTTTTACTCCTTTCCCCCTGCACCGGGATCTCGTGTAACCGTTGTCCCGCCTCTATTGAGGAGAGAGGTACTTCAATATAAGCCGGTAAAAGGAGAGTATATTCATGGTTATATGCTTAATAGTGGTTATGTTTTAGATATTATAGCTTGGCATCGAATACACCCGGAGATTGCACTTCATTTCTTCTGGGATGAAAAATCAGCTCCGGAGACTTGGGAAGTCATACCGGGATTTACTCTTCACCGAATTAACGATATACAATTTTTAAACTGTATGAACGGTTGTAAAGCTTATGCCACGACAGCCGGCTTTGAGTCCCTGTGCGAGGCCCTTTACCTGCATAAACCCGTTTTAATGGTTCCGGTGCATGTCGAGCAGAAATGTAATGCTTACGACGCTGTACGGGTAGGAGCGGGGGTGGAAGCTTCCGAGTTCGATATGGATCGGTTATTGCAATTTCTCCCTTCTTACCGGGTCAATCCGATCTTCAGGGCATGGGCAGATTCTGCAGAAAAGAGGATTGCCAAGGAGATAGATGAAGCTTATGCCCGACGTAAATCTTCTTTGTATGAACGTTTGTATTGTAAAATTGCGGATGTATTATTATCGAGATAGAGTCGTATCTTATTTTAAGATTTCAATTATAATCATTTCCTTTGCAATATGGAATTTACTGCCGTGTTACAACGTTTAAAAATTTGGATGATGCCGTTGGCTATGTTGAGTGGAGGGTTGTTTTATCCCTTTTTCAGTAAATTAGCCGCCGTAACTCCTTGCCTGATATTTTGCATGTTGCTGATTACCTATTGTCGATTGGCTTTCAGGGATATGACGTTTTCTCGTTTACATTTTTGGCTGTTGGGTGTTCAAGTGGTCGGGAGTTTTGTCGTCTACGTTTTGTTCGTTCCTTTCGACCCTTTGTTGGCGGAAGGAATGATGATATGTGTTTTGGCGCCGACGGCTGTTGCCGCCACGGTGATAACCGGGATGTTAGGAGGAAATGTGGCTTGTTTGGCGGCATATACATTGGTAAGTAATCTTTGTGTTGCCTGTATTTCACCTTTTGTTTTTTCATTTATCGGTACTCATCAGGATGTCCCTTTTGGGGATTCTTTTTCTACCATTTGTAGACAGGTTATTCCTTTGTTGATATTACCCTTGGTCGGGGCATGGGTTTTGGAAAGATTTATTCCGTTGGTTCATCGTAAACTGAAGAGATATCAAAGTGTATCCTTCTATCTGTGGACCTTGGGGTTGACCGTTGTGACAGGTAAAACAGTCTCTTTTATCGTGGAACAAAGCGATGTAAATTTATGGGAAGAGATAAGGATTGGATTAGCAACATTTATTCTTTGTTGCTTACAGTTTATTCTCGGGCGTTATTTCGGAAAGCGCTATGGGGAGGTGATAGCCGGGGGACAAGGGTTAGGACAAAAGAACACGATATTGGCGATTTGGATGGCGCAAGTTTATTTATCTCCTCTTTCGTCGATAGGGCCCGCTGCTTATGTGTTATGGCAGAACATTATCAACAGTTGGCAGTTGTGGAAAAAGAGAAAGGATGAAATGAAATATCGAATATAATCTGTTTATTTACCGTGGTTTATTTTGTAGGAATACACGGGGAATACCGTGAATATCCCGCGTCTCGTTATTAGCTGTTATAACTTTTTACCGAATACCGGTAAAAACGAGTCTTCCGGTGAACGGATAAAATTTTGGGGGAAATAGATGGAATAGTCGTTTAGAAGTATTAAATTAGGAAATCTAAATGAGCAAAATATGGATTGGAGTGTAGTTCTTACGTTTACTTATCCCCAGGAGGCTTATATGGCTAAAAATTATTTAGAATCCGAGGGAATAGAGACATTTATACAGGATGAATTAACGGCCCAAAGCGGTATGTACGCTAATGCCATAGGCGGTGTTAAGCTATTGATTCCTACTGATAAATGGGAACAAGGGATAGAGATATTGAAGGAAGGGGGATATATCGGTCCGGCAGATCTTTATCGGGAGGAAGAGATTAAGATCGTGAAATGGGAAAAAGGTATGGATAAAACCCGTTGTCCTTTTTGTGGTTCGACCGATGTCGGTAAAAAAAAGGACCCGGATAAAGTCATGGTTTATATCTTGCTGATTTTATCGGTGTTGTTTCCTATTTTCAGATCTTCGTATAAATGTTTTGATTGTCAGAAAGTCTGGAAATATAGAAAATAAAATGCGTCTCTATACACTTTGCTTGCTGGGGATTTTCGTCCTTGCTTTTTTGTTGATAAGGATGAACCCGATGACGATCAACACGAGTGCGATCGGGTCGTGCCAAGAAAATTCTTGTAGCCCTAAAGCGATAGAGATGATAGCTCCCGTGATGGGTAGAAGGTATATGTAAATACTCTCGACAAAAGGAGAGATGTATTGTAATGCTTTTACGTTTAGAAAATAAGCAATCATTGTAGCGAAAATCAACGTGAATCCCAGTTCTAACCAGATATGGACGGGAGCTTTTCCGGTAAATACAGGAGCATGGAGTAGTTGAAAAATACCGAAAGGCAGTGTAACGATAAAAGCGGCCAGGCTCATCCATTTCATGACGACGATCGGGTTGTATTTTTGTGTGTAGGGTTTGATCAGGATCAGGAATAACGCCGAACAGACGGAGGCGGAGAAAATCAGTATATCTCCTGTAAACGAATCTTTTGCTCCGTTTACATGAGGTACGATTGAAATGTAGAGTGTACCGGCCAAACCAAGTAAGATGCCGATGGCTTTGTTTATGGTAAATTTTGCGTGCAGGATGAAAACGGCTAATGCAATTACCACGATGGGTTGTACCGTGCGGATAACAAAAGCATCAACGGGTCCCGTGAGAGCCAAACCGTTGATATAAAGTAGCAGGTTCGCACCCATTCCTAAAGCTCCTCCCAACATGATGATGCCGATCTCTTTTCCCGAAGGGCGGTTTTGTCTTGTCGCGTGAAGGAAAAACGAGATAAGCCAGAATCCTACCGTGCTGGCGATACAACGGATTAATACCAGTCCATGGGCTCCTATCCATTCGGGCATCACGATTTTCATGAAGTTGGTATTAAAACTATATATCAATATGGTGGCCAACGCCATAAGGTGTCCTTTGTAGGCTTCTGGTTTTTGAGATATCTCCATAATTCTTTTTCGGAGATAAACGAAAAAATGAAGTTAAAGTTCCGTTTTTTGATTTTTTCGATACTGAAAAAACGATCAGAGTATTAATTCCTCTTTAGGAATATCATTTTTCTTTATAGAAAAAAATACAGACGTACCTCTGTCTTTTTTCGATTGAATTCGGATATCGCCTCCTAATGCTTTGATATAAGCTTGGCAAATGGAGAGTCCTAAGCCGGGGCTATCAGAAAAATCGTTTCCCCTATAAAACCGTTCAAACAGATGTATCTGTTGTTCTGCCGACATTCCGCATCCGGTATCTTCCACGACAAAGTCTACGCTATGTTGTCTGTTATTAATTTGGCAAGCAATTCGAATAAACCCTTTGTTCGTAAATCTTTGAGCGTTGGAAATTATATTCAAGAGAATTTGATGGAGTTTCATCTGATCGGAGTATACGATAATGTCTTCTACCGTTTTGTCCAGGTAAAGCATTACATCCGGGTGTGAATAGCTGAGACGGATATTGATTAGATTCTGACAAAGTTCTTTTACGTTAAAGACAGAAGGAGTAATATCGATATCAACATTGTCGACTTGAGAGAATTGAATGATATTGTCGGAAAGATGTAGTAGATTATCCGTATTTTGATAAATCAGATTGATGTATTCCTGTTGTTGAGTGGACGTGAGTTTCTGGTCTGCAATGACAAGGCTTGTCCATCCCAAAATACCGTTTAATTGATTTCTGATCTTATGTCCCAAGTTTGATAGAAATAGGGACTTGGATCTTTCGACACGTTTGAATTTTTCTTTTATATCCTCTAATCTGAGTTCATTTTGTTTTTGGTCTGTAATGTCGCATATGGTCAACAGCATTCCCCCGGAAGGTTGCGTATACATATAGGAGCCGTAGATTAAGACGTGACAATTGTGTATCTTTTTATCTGATATTTGTATTTGCAAAGTGGCCTCTAATTTTGAGAAGTTGGATTTATGCCGTAAGGAATTAGTGATTGTTTGTCGGATTATACAGGTTTTGCATAATTCACCTTTTCCACATTCTCCGGCTTCAATCGCATTTATACAGTTGAATAGTTCCCCCACTCTTTTGGGTGAGGACTCTTGAGTGGAGGTAAGGGCATAAAAATTTGTTTTTAAGACGATGAAATCGGGATTTATCAGTAAAACGTATGCTTGAATATTTTCGAAAATACTTTCAGAAAAAGAAGTGGTGTCTTTTATTTCTCGAATCTTATGTTGAAGTTGTTTTTTTAAATACAACATTCTGTATATTAATAAAACAACTACACCACATAATAGGATGATAAAAATATGATATGCCATTGAATTCAAAATCTAAAAGTCGATAATATACAAAGATTGCAAAAAAAATTCTTATGCCAATGAAAAAGAGTTGAATTTTTGCAGACATTTTAGCTGATGAAAAAAGGATCAATAATTAAATGTTTGTTAATTGCCGGATAAGTGAGGGGGAAAGAAAAATGAAGATGACGGGTAAACACAATAAATTGCCGGACAGTCAAATGAACGGACGGTATCTCGTCTCGCGATGGGCGGGGCTGTCTTTGCGCTTTCTATACCGGTCTCCGCTTGAGCGGTCTCCGTCAATTTGAATACCTTATCTATCTCTCTGGTCGAAAATAGGTGACGTATTAATAGAGGTTACACCTGATTCGTCGGCGGAACGAATCGTTTCGATGACGTTTGGCTCTGTACGATCATAAATAAAAAACCGGGATCTAAAGCTCCCGGTTTTTTCAGACACCGTGTTTCTGTTACGAGAATATCAAATTCTGGTATTCCGGATGCCGGGCAACATAACTTCTGGAAAAAGGACAAGTGGTAATCACTTTTAAATGATTTTCCCGGGCATACTCTAACGCATGTTTTACTAAAGCGGAGGCATATCCTTTGTTTTCCATCTCTCCCGGAACATAGGTATGTATGATGTCGATTCCTTCTTTGAAGGGTCTGTATTCAACGACTGCCGTATGTCTACCGTCCCGAATCTCAAATTTGTGATCGTGTGTGTTGTGTATAATTTCCATGATTTACAGATTAAATATTTATAATATATTTTATACGTAAACAGCATGGATATCGTTTGTCGTTTCGGGTGGAAATTTTACAGGTGTTCTTCTACAGAGAGTAATTGTCGTTTTGCTCTGTTCAAGTCGTTGAATGTAATGTCTATTTTGTAATTTTTTTTATTTATAATGCAATTTCGAATAAACCATACGATGGCGTCCAGATCCTCCCGCATGGCAAGCTTAGAGATTTCGTGCCCCATGCCTTCGTAGCGTTTTAAATAAAAAGGGTAATTTTCTAAGGTGAACAGGTCTGCCAAGTGGCTGGAGCCTAAAAGTAAATAGGTGCTTAAACGCATCCCTTTGTAGATGACGACATGATCTTCTGTACCGTGGAACATCATTGTTGGAGCGGGATCTATTTCGTATTTAGGCAGTCCTGTCATGCTGAAAAGTGCTCCGGAAAAGCTGATGACCCCGGCGTATTGAAACTCCTGCGGTAAGATCGTTGGATATTTGTTCGGATTTCTTTTGTGCCAATCCGCCGATAGAACAACCAATGCTCCGGCACTCGATCCTGAAAGGATAATTGTTTTAGTATCGATGTGTAAGGTCATGGCATTTTTTAGAATGTAGGACGTGGCATCGAATAGGTCTTCCCGGGCTATGTCGATGGCCTTTGCCAAAGGAGTTATGTTTTGAGCCGATACATCCGGATGGTCTTTTAGTCCCAGTCGGTAATCTATGGATGCTATTATAAATCCCTCTTCCGCCATTCGATTAAAGTAGAAATTATATACTGCCCGATTTCTTTCTCCATGGGTAAATCCTCCACCGAAAAGGAATAGGATCACCGGGGCATCATTAGACAGATCGGACCGGGAGATAATATCCATTTTTAGTCTTTGATTATCTTTTTCCGCGTATATGTAAGTTCGTTTTGACAAAAGCGGGTTTAACGGAGTTCCTTCGTCGGGTATGTTGAAAGATGGTGTATTCATATTATCAGATCATATAAAGGGTTTTTTGCATGTATTACGAATTGTATTAGGTAAAGTTATATACCAATCAATTCATAAATATTAAGCTATCGTTTCTTATTGTCGCAAGATAGGTAAAATAATTTTTATTTGAATACTTTTAAGTTTAATGGAAGAATGGTAGGATTGGATGGCAATAAAGTGCATGGTCTAAAATATTAATAAAATATATTTCCAGATCGGGGAGTTATCAATTATTTCATAATTTTATGACGTCTGTGTGATTTTGTTATTAAGAAGTATGAAGGTATTTAATAAATCTTGTTAGATAGAGATTTATAAAAACAATGTAATAAAAATTAAATGGCTGCAATTATGAAGCAAACCTTGACTTTTAATCTTTCCACCATAGCCTCGACGGAAAGTAAGTTGAATGTCGATTCGTTCGACACGAGTGTAGAGGCTTTTGAAAGTAAAGAATATTTACGTTCTTTTTATGCTTTACTGGATTATATCGATGCTGAATTTCGCACGAAATACGGGAATGTGCAGGGTACAGAATTCAATATTCCTCATGGATCCATAGTGGTTAACTTAAAGTTGGAAGATGATGAATTGAAAATCACCGCTCCTTTCCTTTCCGTTCCCGAAAAAGGACGTATTCCTCTGTTGCGTCAGATAGCCGGATTAAATTTCAATCATATGGATTTGGCACGGATTTCCCTTCAGAATGATCGATTGTTTTTTGAGTATAGTTGTCCTATTGCCTTGGTCAATCCCTATAAGATTTATTATGTATTGGAAGAGATTTGTCGGGTCGGTGATAAATACGATGATGAATTCGAAGCGAAATTCGGGGCGAAACGGATTTATGAACCGAAAGTTACTCCTTATGATGCCCAGACCGTAGACGCCGTATACGATGTCGTGCAATTAAGCTGTAAGGAGTGTATGGATGCCGTTAATTATTTCGAGGGAGGACGCAAATACGGGTACGCGTGGAATGTTGTTGATACTACGTTACTGAAGATTCTGTATTACGCTCATCCTCAAGGACAATTGCTTAATGATTTGAATAAGGCGGTTATCGATATGGACCGAGAGGATATTCCTTTGCCGGAGGTAGTAACTCACGGTAAAGAGATCGTACTGCATGTTCAATCCATGACGAAGGAGCAATTGGCGGAAAATCTGTATTTTGTGGAGACCTTTATTCCCGGTAAACGTCGTTCCAATTTGAAAAATATACAGGAGAATTTTGAAAATACTTACGATCGGGCTTCCAATGCCTTAGAGGCAGAGGATTATATGACTTGTTGCCTGATGATTATTTATAAATTCTACGAAATGTATTTTTATAATAACGTACAGGATGATGTGAATGCTGTTGTCGTAAGAGCTTTACAAGAGACCTCTGCCAAATCATGGGAAGAGGCGGCACCTGTCCTGCATGAGGCGATGGATGATATCATGGAAGGTAATTTGGAGCCGGAGGAAGAGATGGATATGTCCCGATACATGCAAAATGTTCAGCAAATGCAACAGCAGGCCATGCAAGCTATGCAAGGAGTGAATACGGAAGAGATACAGAAGATGCAGCAACAAGCGATGCAGGCGATGCAAGGGATAAACATGGAAGAGTACATGAAGAATGTTCAGAATATGATGGCTTCTATGTTTGGAGGTAACAATAACGACAATAATGACAAATAAGAAAGAGGACATGGAACAGAATATATTTAACGCGGTTTATAAAGTAAATCATGCCGGAGGTGCCGGTAGTTGTTTTTATCTAAAAGAGTATGATTTGTTTGTGACGAATTATCATGTTGTCGATGGATTTCATCAAGTGGCGATACAAGACAATGATAAAAATCGTTTTTTGGCTAAAGTGGTTTTGGTGAATCCGGCTTTGGATATTGCCTTACTGAGCGTGGAAGGTGACTTTTCGCATTTGCCGGAAATCGTTTTTGCGGAGACGGATACGATACCAATCGGACAAAAGATCAATGTTGCCGGTTATCCTTTCGGGATGCCTTTTACCGTAACGGAAGGAACCGTGTCTTCTCCCCGTCAGCTGATTAATGAGAAGTACTATATCCAAACGGATGCTGCCGTTAATCCCGGTAATAGCGGAGGACCTATGTTTAATGACCAAAACGAGGTCGTTGCTATTACGGCCAGTAAAATAACCGAGGCCGACAAC
Organism: Gabonibacter chumensis; assembly: GCF_024741215.1. Lineage (NCBI taxonomy): Bacteria > Pseudomonadati > Bacteroidota > Bacteroidia > Bacteroidales > Porphyromonadaceae > Gabonibacter > Gabonibacter chumensis. Next base: position 1,455,032 of record NZ_JANSKB010000001.1, read on the forward strand.
ATGGGTTTCGGTATTCCGATAAGTTCTCTGAGGCAAGTGTTGAAACAGGTTGCCGATATGGATAGAACCGCGTTTAACGTACAATGCGGGAGTTGCGACGAGTTGATTGCGGAAGAGGACGAGTATTGTCCTTCCTGTGGTGAGAAATTGCCGGAAAATATTTTTAAGGAACAGGGACTGACAGATTTGGCTGTTTTTTGTGAGAAGGCGATCGAAAGCATGGGGATAAATCCGGTTTTGGCCCGGGTCGGATACGAGTGTTGGACGTTTCATAAAGGAAGCTCGGAGATTCGTATGTTCGTTTATCAACGTTCCTATCTTTTCTGTACGTCGCCTATTAATATCCTTCCCAAGAAAAATCTGGAACCCGTGTTGACCTATCTGCTGAATGCGGATATGAAGCCTTATCAATTGGGATTGGACGGCAATCAGATTTATCTCTCTTATCGTATTCATATTTCGGATATATTTTCCGAGTACGCGGACGAGATCCAAAAAAATATTACGAATTTGGCTTTTAAAGCTGACGATTTGGATAATTTTTTGGTGGATACATACGGATGCGAGCTATCGGAATACGCTAAAAAGGATGCTTAATATATATACTCGGAAATCCATGGATTTCCGAGTATATAAAATAATAGCTATCTTTGCAGGACAAAAGATAGCTATTATGAATATAGGAAAGTTTACCCGACGTGATTATATCAAGGCTAATCGCAAGGCAAGCCGAGAGGCCGAGATTGAAACTCACACCCGCCCGATCCATTTCAATCGGGTGCACAGATCAAAAAAAGTCTATGACCGTAAAAGGATAAAGGCAGGCGATAAAAAGGGCTTGCCTTTTTTTATGTTTCCCGATAGAGTAGCATCCCCGACCAACTTACCGACTGTTTTTTAGCATACCGTTCGATATTCATTAGGCGTGGACCCCACGATGTTTTTGAACATGCGACTCAAATGGTGAGGATATTTAAATCCCAACGAATAAGCGATTTCACTAACAGATTTGTTACTTTCTATCAACAGCTCTTTGACTTTGCCGATAACGGTCAGTTGTATATGTTCTTGTGCCGATTTGCCTGTCTCTTTTTTTATCAAATCCCCGAAATAGTTAGGTGATAGGTGTAATTGAGCGGCGCAATACTGTACCGAGGGCAACCCGATGGTTTGCGGTTTATCCGATTCGAAGTAGGCAGAGAGTAGTTCCTCGAAATTTTCCAGTAGACCGCGGTTTACCGCCTTCCGTATAATAAACTGACGATCGTAGAAACGTACGCAATGGTTCAGCAATACTTCGATGTTAGCGGCAATAATCTGTTTGCTGTGTTTATCGATAGAGTGCTCCAATTCTTCTTGGATTTCTCGAAAACAGTTAAGTATGATCTGGCGTTCCCGTTCTGACATGTGTAAGGCCTCGTTTGACTCGTAAGAGAAAAAAGTATACTCCTTTATTCGTCGAGCCAGAGAGGTTCCGTAAAGTAAATCAGGATGGAAAAATAGAGCCCAGCCTTTGGGGTTACGGGTCTCTCCTCCGTCATCGACACCTGCAACTTGTCCCGGAGCCAGGAATACGAGTGTACCTTCCTGATAGTCGTATTTGTTACGACCGTACAAGAGAGTACCGCAATCGAGTTCCTTAAGAAAGATGCAGTAAAAACCGAAGTTTTTGCGACTGTGTTCGAGCACCTCGAGTGTTGAAAAATCGACCACGCTCACCAATGGATGCAAGGTCTCCACGCCCAACCTGTTGTTGTAATCCTGAACGGTCTCTAATTTAATAATTTCACTCATATTTATTGCTTTTGGTTATAACAAAAATAAGGATTTTATATGAAAAAAATATAGCTGCTTTTTGTAACCTGTAATTTTGGTTAGTAATTCCGTAATGTATGTTCATGTATTGTATATAAGCGTTTTAGTGTCGGCTTGGAAAATAAATATAAACTTGGTCTTGTTGCAAATAAAAATAAGATTACGATTTAATATTTCGATCTGTACTCGTTGGGGCCATGACCTGTTAACTTTTTGAATAATCGGTTAAAACATAGAGAAGAAGAGAAACCTAACTCTTCGGAGATTTGTACGATTGTTTTATTGGTTTTTGACAATTGTTTTTTGGCCATCTCTATACGTTTGAGTTGAATATATTCGTGTATGGTTTTACCGGATTCATGCTTCAACAGATCTTCAAAATAGGCCGTGGATAGATGAAGTAAAACGGCGCAATAGCTGGATGAAATCATACCTCTGGAACCTATTTGACCGCTCGTAAAATAATGATTTAATATTTGCTTTGTTTTTTTTATGAGATTTTCGTTCGCTTTATGTCGCGTAATAAATTGTCGATCGTAAAAACGTACACAATGATTTAATAGCAGTTCTATTTTAGTAGTTATCAATACATTGCTATAGTTGTCTATCGAATGATGAATTTCTTCGTTGATTCTTTCCAAGCAAGTGTGGATGATTCTTTTTTCACGGGATGAAAGGTGAAGGGCCTCGTCCTGCTGATAAAAAAAGAACGTGTAATCTTTCATATGTTCTTCGAGAAATGTCCCTTTTATCAGATCCGGGTGAAAGGTCAATAAATATCCGTTTGAACAAGGCATCTCGTGATTTTTTTCGGTATCAACGAGAACTCCGGGAGAGAGGAAAAGTAGAGTTCCGTCCGAATAGTCGCAAAACTTCCGTCCGTAGCCAGAGTAGTTGCATTTATATTCCTTCAACCAGACGGAATAGAAACTGAATTGTAATAATACCTGTCGCTTTTCGTTCGCTTTCGAAAAATCGATAACACTCGCTAAGGGATGTAGTGTTTTTTTCCCAAAATAAGTATTGCATTGATGTATAGTATCTATCTTCACTATCTCTTTTTTCATTATCGAGCATTTGTTCGGGACAAAATTAACTGCTTTCTCCTATACTTGTTTCTTTATCTTTTTAAAACGGTAATTTTGGTACAAACATCCGTAATCTGTCTACGGTCCGGATGTTACCATACTTCTGTTGCTGTCGTATTAGGATTTTGTAGGTAGGTTGGTTATTGTTTTTCGTTCGACTCCCTTGTAAATTATAAAAGAGAATCAGCATGGTAAGCGATTCTCTTTATTTCCTATATAAGCGGAGAGAGAGGGATGACTCGGAACATAGTTCCTCGTGAACGCGTTACGAACCCCGTCTATCGCTTCGTTCGAATCCCGATAGTATCTTATATATAAAAAAGAGCTAACTTTCTTATTGTTAGCTCTTTATAAGCGGAGAGACAGGGATTCGAACCCCGGGTGCCTCGCGGCACAACGGTTTTCAAGACCGCCGCAATCGACCACTCTGCCATCTCTCCGGATGCGGGTGCAAATATAGAGATTTTCATTTATTTTAAAAATTATTCTTCTCTTTTTTTTCCAGAGCATATTTTAAGATAAGGTAACCGCAAAGCCCTGCAAATAAAGATCCTCCGATGATTCCGATTTTTGCCTGGTTAAGAAGAGTCGCCCCGATCTCCGGAATTTCCGCGTAAGACAGATTCGCTATAAATAAAGAGACCGTAAAACCGATACCGCCGATCATAGATATTCCGAATAAAGAACCTTCATGCATACGATCCGGCATGGAAAGCCAACCGGTTTTGACAGAGAGGTAAGTGAATGAAAAAATGCCGATCAACTTGCCTAAAACCAATGAAATGAAAATGGTGATGGAGATCCCTTGTAACGAGGCAAAAGAAAAACCTTCAAAGGAAATACTGGCATTGGCAAAGGCAAATAATGGCATAACGACATAGTTGATAAGGGAATGCAGATCGTCATCCATCGCCTGTAAAGGGCTGATTACTTTGTCAGAAGCCGATTCTATGCTTTTTAGAATAGACAATTCCGAGTTGCTGAGTATAAGATCGCTGGAGTTTTCTCCTTCCGGTAATCTTTTTAAACTTTCCCGAATGTTATTCACGTATTTGTAAATGCGTAATTTCGGTCGGGCGGGAACCGTGAAGGCCACGATTACCCCGGCTATCGTCGGATGGATACCCGATTGGACAAACAGGTACCATACCACAATACCCAAAAATATATAGAACAGTTTATTATGGATTCCTGATCTACCTCCGATATATAACAATAGTATAACGCCTGCCGCGGCGATAAGAAATTCCGTTATCAATTGCTGACTGTAGAAAACGGCGATGACGATAATCCCTCCGATATCGTCGACCACGGCAAAAGCCGTTAAAAAGATTTTGAGACTTAGGGGTACTTTTTTTCCCAGTAAAGAGAGTACGCCTAAAGAGAAGGCGATATCGGTAGCCATGGGGATCGCAGCTCCTCTGGCTGCCGGTCCGGATTCTCCGATCAACATGAATAGAAGAACGGGAACGATCATTCCGCCGCAAGCGGCAATAACCGGTAATAAAGCTTTTCTGGGAGAGGATAACTCACCGACCAGGAGTTCCCGTTTGATCTCTAATCCTACCGAAAAGAAAAAAATGGCCATTAAAGCATCATTGATAAAGGCTAATAGGGTCATGGAACCTCCGCCGTGCTGCTGAAAAAGATTGAAACTTCCTATATTGAAACTGACCTCTTGCGAAAAGAAATGGTTGTAATATTCTTTTAATGGGGAGTTGGCTATTATCATGGCTAATAGTGCCACGAACAGAAGAATTGCCCCACCGTTGATTTTGGCCTGAATCAATCTACGTGTAGAAAACTTCAACGTATCCTTCAACATATCCTTCGTTTTATATTAGAAATAAGGTAAAATTAATGATTCTTGTTATTCTTTCGAATGTTTGCTACTTTTTCTGATTTATAAAATGGGATTGGGAAAACCACTCGGCAAACCGTTGTATACCTGTTTCAAGAGAGATGGCAGGAGTGTAGTTATAGTCTTTTTGTAGCCTGGTCGTGTCTGCCCATGTTTGATAAACGTCTCCGGGTTGCATCTCCATGAAAACCTTTTTGGCTTCTTTCCCCAAATTTTTTTCCAGTACATGGATAAAATCCATTAATTTCACCGGTTCACCTCTTCCTATATTATATATGGTCGCTGGTGTACCGGGAAAATCTTCTCTTTTCATTCCGGGGGTCGTAATTATTTTTTCCATTCCGGTGATGATATCGTCGATATAGGTAAAATCTCTGGATAGATGACCGTTATTAAAGATTTTGATCTCCTTATCGTTTGTAATGGCATTGGCAAATAGGATAGGAGCCATATCCGGCCGACCGTATGGACCGTATACCGTAAAAAAACGAAGTCCTATGGTTTGCAACTTGTATAAATACGAATAGGTATTGGCCATTAATTCATTACTTTTTTTGGAAGCGGCGTAAATGGATATCGGGTGATCCACCTGATCGTCTTCTCGGAAAGGAACGGAATGATTGTTTCCGTAAACGGAGGAAGAAGAGGCGTATACCAATTTGAGGCATTGAAATTTTCGGCAGGCTTCCAATAAATTTAGAAAACCGACAATATTACTTTGGACATAGGATTCGGGGTGAGTAAGGCTGTAACGGACGCCGGCTTGCGCAGCCAGGTTTACAACGCAATCAAATCGGTGTGTGGCGAATAGTTTTGTTAATCTTTCCGTGTCACATAAATCCATTTGACAAAAGGTATAACGCGAATCTATTTCGGATTTGATTTCTTTGCCGTATTCATAATTTTCAATTCCGCATGCCCGCAGTCTCTCTTCTTTTAAGGTGATATCATAGTAATTATTAACGGAGTCAATGCCGTAAATGGTATGATTGTCGTTTAAAAGTCTTTTGACAAGGTAAAAACCGATGAAGCCGGCTGTTCCCGAAATTAATATATTCATGTTTTCTTGTTTCAGGTTCTAAATTGTCCGACAAAATTATAAAATAAAACAGAAATAACTTATCATGGATGGTTTAAATCCACCTGTTTTATTCGGGAAGAGGTATTTGGAGCGAAAAAACGGGATGCTTGTAGATGTCAATAATGAATGAGTTGGATTTTTCCCGTAAGATTTCCGTTTTCGTTGACTTCTCCTAATTTAACGGGAACGATCTGGTTTGTCAATGTACGATCGTAGGGGATTTCGACTCGAATGTAATTATCTGTGAACCCGCCCATCGAGCCGTTTATTTCACTCTCTTCGAAAAGTACCGGGCGAATCTCTCCCTGAAAAGATTGATAAAAAGATTGGAGTTTTTGTTCTGAAATATCTAATAAGAGATTTACTCGTCGGTGCTTTTCTGGTGTGGTAACAATTAACGGAATATCCAAAGCCTTTGTTCCGGAACGTTCTGAATAAGGGAATACATGAAGTTGAGAGATGGGTAATTCAGAAATAAAATTTCGGGCGTCTTCAAAAAATGTTTCGGTTTCACCCCGCATGCCGGCGATAACGTCTACCCCGATAAAAGCGTCGGGTAAAAGAGATTTGATTGTTCCTATTTTTTCAGCAAAAAGTTCGCGGTTGTAACGCCGCCTCATGAGTTTCAGGACCTCGTTATTTCCGGATTGTAACGGTATATGAAAATGTGGCATAAAATGTCTGGATGCAGCAACGAACTCGATGATTTCATCCGTTAATAAATTGGGTTCTATGGAAGAAATCCTGAACCGGGGTATTTCGTCCAATTGATCTAATGTCCGGAGTAATTCAAAAAACGACATACCGGTATCCCGGCCAAAATCCCCCGTGTTGACACCTGTTAGTATAATCTCTTTTATACCTTTATCTGCGGCGCTTTGTGCGGCTTTCAATACCTCTTTTATTTGGGCGCTCCTGCTTTTTCCCCGGGCGTAAGGGATGGTACAATAGCTGCAGAAGTAGTCGCAACCGTCTTGAATTTTCAGAAAGCAACGGGTACGATCTCCGTAAGAATATGCCAAATCGAACTGTTCGATCCGGAAGATATCACAAGCGTGAGGTGGGATGGATTCCTGGGTTTCGAGATGTTGTAAATAGTGTGCGACATTGAATTTGTCCCGGGCACCGAGTACCATGCTTACTCCCTTGATGTTTATGATTTCCTGGGCTCGAAGTTGGGCATAACATCCGACGACGACAATATAGGCTCCCGGGTTACGGTGGATGATTTTCCGGATCATCTGACGTCCTTTTTTTTCTGCAATGTCAGTAACGCTACACGTGTTTATCACGAAGATATCAGCTCCTTCTTTTTCTCCTACCGTTATTGTCCCTACCTGTTCCAGGCTATGTTTTATCGTTGATGTTTCCGAAAAATTCAGTTTACAGCCCAAGGTGATATAGGCTACTCTCTTCCCTTCGATAAGCATTGTAATCTTTATTATTTAATTGTAAATCTTCCGTCTGCTACGCGACAAAAGTAATGATTTTATGGTTAAAAACAGAGGCATTTGTGCTTAGTCGTAGGAATTGAAATGAAATATTAGTTATTTTGTCTTTCCATATTTGTATCCTTCTCTGTATGCTGAGGATAAATGAGGGGATATTATCGAAATATGTAATTAATAATTTGATTGTTATGAAGATAAAGACGGGTTTTGGAATAGATGTGCATCGTTTGGCCGAGGGGGAAGAGTTTTGGTTGGGAGGAATTAAGTTGGAACATGAAAAGGGATGTGTGGCTCATTCGGACGGTGATGTTTTGATTCATGCTATTTGTGATGCCTTGTTGGGTGCGGCCGGATTGGATGATATCGGTTCTTACTTTCCGGATACGGATCCGGCCTATAAGGGAATTGACAGTAAGGTTTTATTAAAACGGACGATCGATATGGTGAACGCGAAAGGATATACTGTCGGTAATATCGATTGTGTCATTTGCTTGCAGCGGCCTAAAATTAAATTGCGGGTATTGGAAATGCGGGAGTGTCTGTCAGAGATTTTAGGAATGGAAACGGAAGACCTGACCATTAAGGCAACAACCACGGAGCATTTGGGATACGAGGGGCGGGAAGAGGGGGTGACCGCTTATGCTTCGGTATTGATGATAAAGTTATAATATGAAATATTACATTATTGCGGGAGAAGCATCGGGAGACTTACATGCTTCCAATTTAATCAAAGGATTGAGACGGGAAGATCCGGAAGCCGTTATACGGGGATGGGGGGGAGATTTAATGAGAAATGCTGGTTGCGAGATCGTACGCCATTACAAAGATACGGCTATTATGGGATTTCTCACGGTATTGAAAAATCTGGGTAAGATTAAAGAAAATATCGAAGCCTGCCACCAGGATATATTGGCGTGGAAACCGGATGTGGTTATATTGGTCGATTATGGGGGGGTTAATTTGCGGGTGGCCAAATTTATAAAAGCTGCCGGTATCCCTGTTTTTTATTATATTTCACCTAAAATATGGGCATGGAATACCGGGAGAGTAAAAAAAATCAAATGCCTGGTAGACCGGATGTATGTCATATTCCCGTTTGAGGTTGATTTTTACAGGCAATTTGATTATACGGTTCAATATGCCGGAAATCCCTTGGTAGATGCTATTCATGATAGGGATTTCAAAGATGAAAGTTACGCGGATTTTATCCGGGGTAATCGACTTCCCGATAAACCGATCATTGCTTTATTGGCGGGGAGTCGCTCTCAAGAATTGAAGCATGTCTTACCTAAAATGTTATCGATGGTAAAACATTTTCCCGGTTATCAGTTTGTGATAGCCGGTGCTCCTTCCATGAGTGATACGGATTATGCTCCTTATATAAAGGGCATGGATATCAGGATCGTGTATGGCCAGACGTACAGATTGTTAAAGCAGGCACGATGTGCCTTGGTAACTTCCGGAACGGCGACGTTAGAGACGGCTATATTGAAGACTCCTCAGGTCGTTTGTTATAGCGGAGAAGGGGGTGCCCTCAGTTATTTTCTTTTTAAAACTTTCGTAAAGGTAAAGTATATCTCTTTGGTTAACCTGATTGCCGGAAAAGAGGTTGTTCGAGAGTTGTTGATGCAGAAATTGAACGAAAAGAACTTATTGAAAGCTTTGTCGGCGATATTGCCGGATGATCTGGCGAGGAAACAAATGTTACGGGAATACGATGAGGTGAATCGTCGTCTGGGAGATTCAGGCGCCTCCGAACGTTTTGCCCGCATGATGATCCGGGATTTAAAGGCGTTGAGAGGTCGTGGGTAAAATTGTTTTCCCTTTCCTCGATCCGATCGTGAATATAATCCGTTGCACTCTTCGTTTTCATACTGCAAAAATAAGGATTCTGGAGTAAAGATGAAGGATTCGTCAAAAGTTTACGTGCTCTGGTAGTCCCGGAATAATTTTTTCTCGTGATATGAAAAATAGGCAGCCATTATGGTCAGGCGAGTCTGAATCCGGAATGAATGGCCCCAGATCTCACCTTGACCACGAGATGATCTTTTATTTTGGTTTTAATGGTTGATTAGTTGTTTTAAATCATCGTCTACGTTCGATATGGTCGACAATCCGAATTTTTCTACCAGAACTTTTAAAACATTGGGACTGAAGAATGCCGGTAAGCTTGGCCCTGCATGTATGTTTTTAATTCCGAGATAGAGCAATGCCAACAACACGATGACGGCTTTTTGTTCGTACCAGGCGATGTTGAAAACGATGGGCAAGTCATTGATGCTTTTTGCGCCGAATATTTCTTTTAATTTACTGGCCACTTTTATCCATGAATAGCTATCGTTGCATTGTCCGGCATCTAAAATTCGGGGGATGCCATCGATCTCTCCTAAAGGAAGTTTATTGTAACGGTATTTAGCGCATCCGGAAGTAAGTATGACCGTGTCTTGTGGTAATTTCTGGGCGAATTCCGTGTAATACTCCCTGCTTTTCATACGGCCGTCGCATCCGGACATCACAACAAATTTACGGATCTTGCCGCTCTTTACCGCCTCTACGATCTTGTCCGCCAAAGCGATAACCTGATGATGGGCAAATCCGCCGGTGATGGAACCTGTTTCAATCGCTTCCGGCGGTAAACATTTTTTTGCATGAGCGATTATGTCACTGAAATCTTTGGGTCGATTCCCGTTTCGGGGAATGTATTTGAAGCCGGGGAATCCCACGGACCCCGTGGTATACACTCGATCCGTGTAGCGAGCATCGGGATGCGGCGGAACCAGGCAGTTCGTGGTAAACAGGATGGGACCGTTAAAATGTTGGAATTCGTATACTTGTCGCCACCAGGCATTCCCGTAATTACCTGCAAAGTGTTTGTATTTTTTGAATGCCGGATAGTAGTGTGCTGGAAGCATTTCACTATGGGTATAGATATCGACACCCGAACCTTCCGTTTGTTTTAGCAGCTCTTCTAAGTCTCGAAAGTCATGGCCGCTAATTAATATTCCGGGGTTATTTCTTACGCCGATATCGACTTTTGTAATCTCCGGGTTTCCATAGGCGGTCGTGTTTGCTTTGTCCAACAGGGCCATCGCATCTACTCCGTTTCTACCGCATTCGAGCACCATTTGAATAAGTTGTTCCGTGGATAGATTCAAAGTGGTGGCCACCAATCCCCGGTCTATGAATTCGTATATATTCTGATTTTCTTGTCCCAGGTTATAAGCGTGTTCCGTGTAAGCGGCGATTCCTTTCATCCCGTAAATAAGAAGTTCCCGTAAAGCACGTACATCTTCGTTCAAGGTGGATAGGACTCCGATGGTTGTTGCTTTTTGTTCCATTTCTTCTGTGGAATTACACTGCCAGTAAGCCCCTTCGAACGTGATGTTTCGGATATTCCCTTTTTTGTCCAAAAAGGTTTGCTTTAATTGTTCCCGCAAAAGAAGTGCCCGTTTTATTTTATCTATAAATCGGTTCCTGTCGAAATTGGCGTTGGTGATAGTCATAAAAAGTCCGTCGAGGATAAATTGATCGGCGGAATGGTCTACGGCTTTCAGCGCTCGTAGCTGTACCCTGTAATGGGCGATTCCTTTTAACAAAAAAAGTAAGAGATCCTGGAGATTGGCGACATCAGGCGTTTTTCCGCATACGCCGCGGACGGTACAACCACTTCCTTTGGCTGTTTCTTGGCATTGAAAACAAAACATTTTTTCCATCGTAGATTTATTATAGTTTATATTAAAGGTTTCGTTTATTTCGGTAACATTTATACGGTAAATCACATATAAAAGATTGTAAAATATTAGATTTGTTAATCTGTTTAAAACGGAAGGATCATGGAAGAAAAATTCGATACAATCCGAAGAAAAGACCGGGTATTGGACCGGGAGACTGCGATCCGGCTTTTGGAGAAGGGAGAATACGGCATTTTGTCTATGGTCGGAGAGAACGGTTACGGGTACGGACTTCCTTTAAGTTATGTGCTGGAGGATAAACATATCTATTTCCATTGTGCTCCGGAAGGAATGAAGTTAAACAATTTGAAGAAGGACAATCGGGTAAGTTTTTGTGTGGTAGGAAAGACACGCGTTATTCCGGAAAAGTTTACCACGGAATACGAAAGTACTTTAGTGTTCGGAATGATCTCGGAAGGGCTTCCGGAATGTGAACGTTTACATGCGTTGCGTTTGATCGTAAAGAAGTATTCCCCGGATTATGTGGAGATGGCCGAGAAATACATTGCTGCTTCTTTCCATCGTACCAATGTGTTACGTTTGGATATAGAGACAATTTCCGGAAAGGGGAAAAAAGTGGGTATTTGAAACATATTACATGGCTTTTGGTGTTAACGGTACCGGAGGTGCCGAGGGTACCGGAGATTCGGGAGGATTGGCAAGACGATGAAGTTCACGGTAAGAATAGGTGTATTTTTTGCCTTCTGGATCTCTTGCCGTGAGTTTTTTCGTGTTTTTCAGAAATGCTTCTTTCAAGGCATGATTTAAAACTTCCCTGCAGTACTCCTGCATGATTTCCGAGTACCGACTTTTAACATTGTAATTTTTCAGGAACAGAATACAGGTGAACAACATTTTTTCTCTGCGTATACCTTGTGACATAAGGATACTCTCGTTGGAATCTTTCGGTTGACAAAGATAGGTCAGATTGGCGATAGCCTGTTTATTTACCGGGTATAGTTTATAAGCCTGCCAATAGGCGAGTATGGCTCTGTTATTCTCTTCGGATGTGCTGTAAGCATTACCATTCATTACTGAAATTCGGGAAAGTAACATGTTGTCCGGTTGTAGCTGCGTTTCAACTTCCCGAAAAATCTGGAGCGCTTTGTAAGGATTCCCGGTTTGAATTAATGTTTCTCCGTATCTCAGGGCAACATCGATATCCGTGTGGTTGCCCTCTTCATCCAGAAATAATGAATCTGCTTCGGCAAGCCATTTTTCTGCCTGTGAAAAGCGTTTTAGTTGGAATAGAGTTAATCCGTAATACTTGATAGTTACGCGAGAAACTCTTTCTTCTTCGGTTAATTTGGCAAATATCGTGTCACACTCTTTGTAGCGTTTATCGAAGTATTTTAATATTCCCCTACTTTGTGCCAGGAGCGGGTAATTCGGATTATACCGAACTGCCGTATCTGCTAAAGCGATGATTGTATCCATCCATTCGGGCCAAACTTTTTTGTCTTTGCGTATCGTATTGATCGCTTTCAAAGCGATTCTCCCGTTACTTTTATCTTGTTCGAAGGCGCGGATGTAAAAAGATAGAGCATCTGCAATAAGGTTCAGTCCGTTCGTACAATCTCCCAGGCTGGAAAGTAATGAAATGTTGGCAGAATCTACGGTTAATAATTTCGTGTAAACCTGTATGGCTTTAGGATAATCCGAAATCTGCTGATAGAGGCGTCCTAAAGAAAAATTGATGACAAAATGTATTGAATCTTCTCGTGATAATTGTTCATAATACTTCAATGCGATCGTTTGGTGTCCGGCCAGATTGGCAGATCGAGCCATGGCCAGTTTGGCGTCTTGATTGGCGGTGTCGAGGGAATACCATTTTTTGTAATATTGATAAGCTTTACTATAACGCATTAGTCCTTCGTTAGTTTTGCCCGCGTAAAAAAGGAGGGAGGGAGACTCTGTTCCCGTGTCGAATAACGAATCAATATAAACGGCTGCCTCTGCGTATTTACCGGTTATGATCAGGTTTTTGATCCTGTTGTCCGAATGTTGGGCTGTAAGCGTAAGAGCACAAAAAATTCCTATTGAAGCGAGTAATATTTTCATAGCAGAGGTCTTAGCAGGTTCTATTTTTTTATTAGTACTTTGAGCAAATATATGAAAAAAAATCAAATCAACTAATTTTTTAGTTATTAAATGCCGTTTTTATTGATTAACTGCGACGAATGCATGGAGAGAAGCAGGTCGTTCAATTGCTATTGTTTGTTCTAATTTTCTTTGAAACAGTGCGTTTAACAAACAGAATGCTTATTTCATAGAGTAAATACATGGGCATGGCAACCAGGGAGAGTGTGAATACATCCGATGTCGGGGTGATGATAGCGGCAATGACGAGAATAGTTACGATCGCATGCCGGCGGTAGTGTCGCATAAACGGAGCGGAGATAAATCCGAACAGGGCGAGCAGCCAACATAAAATAGGAATTTCAAAAACAATTCCCATCATCAGGTTCATCATTAATAAGGTATCCATGTACGATTGTAACGAAATCATATTTTCGATCTCGGTGCTCACTTGATAGGTGCCGAGGAAACGGAAGGTCAGCGGAAAGATTAGCAGGTAGTTTAGTGCTGCGCCTGTTATAAACATAGCGTAACCACCGCCGATCATTCGTAAGGCGTATTTTTTTTCTTTGGTGTATAAAGCGGGAGAGACAAAACGGAATAGTGAATACAGGATATAGGGAGAAGCGCAGAATAGGCCTACATATAGGGCTGTTTTTACGTGAATGATAAATTGCTCTGCTAATCCCGTATTTATCAATTTGACGGAAAAAATTCCTGAATTTGCCTCTGGACGGGACAGCCGGCTCCCAACGAGATGAAAGATCCTGTAGGTGATGAAATCATCTTGTTTGGGCGCCAGGATAACGGTGAACAGTTCCTCTTTAAACAGGAAGGCTACGATTCCGCACCCGATGGTTACAGCCGCTATCTTCAACAGGTAAACTCTTAGTTCATCCAGATGTTCCCAGAAAGTCTGTTTTTTATTGCCGTCAGTTTCGTTCATGGTTTCAATGCCTCTTCTTTTTCCGGTTTCGTTTTTTCATTTGTGGTACCCATACCGTTCATTCCTTCTTTGAAACTGCGTACTCCTTTACCGATTCCTTTCATCAGTTCGGGAATCTTCTTTCCCCCGAAAAATAGTAACACGACAAGGATAATAAACAGGATTTCCTGTGTTCCGATTCCGATAAATAATGGTGTAATCATGGCGTTAATTATTTATTTGTTGATTAAATGTTTAATAAATAGGTATCCACCGAATACCTGTAAGCCAATACCGGGTAGTCCGATGCGAAAGTCCTGTACTGCCCGGAAAAAGTCTTTCATGAGAAGCCATTCTCCCCATATGCCGATGAACTGGTAAGAAAATACGACAAAGATTAGAATGGGTAACGAAATGTGTTTGAAACGATGAGCACACCACCCGGCAATTGCGGCTAACCCTACCGATTTCATCAGAACGACGGGTAGTGCTGCCGGAAGAGGCATCCCGAAGAACAACGAATTGATTGTCGGAGAGAAAACAGCAGTAAGTAATCCGACTTTCCAACCGTATTTATAAGCCCCGACAAGGGTGAAAAAGTAAATGGGAAGCCAGGTGATACCTCCTTGAGGAAACAGATGGCATAGCCGGGGAAAAATCACGTTACCCATTATAAATAAGATGGTTACCCAATAGGTTTTTGCTTCATTGTACGGTAACGAGTAAAGTTTTACGCTTGTAGTTTTCATATTCGGTCATGTTAAAAATTGATATTCACCCCACCCGTAAACGTGGCTTCGGGCATCGGATAACCGATGTTGATCTCGTAACTTTGTGCAAGCAAGTTTTCTCCACGTACGAAAAGGTCTGCAAAACGGGAGACCCGGTAACTTCCCCGCGTATTCCACAATATAAAATTTTCTTTTGCCTTAGAAGGTTTGACTTCTGTATAAAGCCCTCGGACATACATTATTCCCGTTGATATATTCCATCTTCCCCGGGTAAAGTCGGCTCCGGCATAAAGTTTATGTTCGGGGGCTGCAATAACAGGATGTACCATTCGTAACCAACTGTAATTGGCTGATATATTCCAGGACCGATTCGGTCGGTAAGACATATTAGTTTCAATTCCCCAATTCTCAATCTTTCCGGTGTTGATATTTTTATGACGTTTATCTTCCATAACTACGGTTTGAATGGTATTGTCGCCGTTGATATGGAAAAGGTTTATTCCATACGACAAGGTATTTTTCATTAAACGTTGGGACCAGGAAAGTTCGTAACTTATGATCCGTTCTGGTTTGAGATCCGGATTTTTCGAACCGAACATGTATAGTTCTCGAAGTGTCGGATTTCGAAATCCTTTGCTCATCAAGGCTTTCAATTCGGCGTTCGGTTGAAATTGCATACTTATTCCGACTTGAGGAATCCATTCTGTTCCGCTTTGGGAATGGTGATCTATCCGAATCCCCGCGTTGAAGGTAAAGATTCTTCCGATAGACTGACGGAAATCCATGTATCCGGCTATTTCATTTTCCGATTTGTTGACTATATCCGTGTGATTGCCATTCAGAAATTTATTCCAAGCTTCACCTCCGATGTGTTGATAATCCGCGCCGACGGTTATTCGGTTACCGGTAAATAGCGTTGTACTTTGGTACCAGGTGAGTCCTAACATTTTATCGGTGGAATGAAACCGGTAATTCAACGGTTCTTCTTCGCGGGAATAGCCATCGTTAATTCTATGGCGTCCCCAATTATAATAGAATTTCAAGGCTCCCGATGTATGGTTGTAGTTATTTTCGAGAGAGAAAGAGGTTACGCCACGGGTAATCCGTGAATCGTTATCGAAAACGGGAGAGGTCATCGTGCCGGGATTGGACGTGTTATAATGGGTTAGGTTTATATCTGCCAATAAATTCCAACCCCGATTTAATTCATATCCCAATTTGGCATAACCTCCGTATTGCTCAAATTCCATATCTGAACGGTGGCCGTCGGTCCGGTTGTAAGAACCGGTCACGATGCTGTTGAAACGTCCCTGCCGGATTTGATTGGAGAGTTCGGTTGTCAGGGTATTGTAAGAGCCGTAACTTACTCTTGCGTGATTCTTTATACCATTATCCTTTTGTTTACGTGTGACAATGTTAATGACGCCGCCCATAGCGTTTGAACCGTACAAAACGGATGCTGGACCTCGTACGACCTCCACTTTCTCCGCTAACATGGATTGATAGGCATCAGCTAACGGATGACCCATTAGTCCCATGTATTGCGGGTGACCGTCTATTAATATCAGCAAGCCGGTTGTCGGGTTGCCTCCGATGCCGCGTAAACTCATACTCCCGGCGGCTCCCGTGGATATGCCGTATCCCATAATACTCCGGCTTGTAGTGAAAAATCCCGGTATTTGTTCTGTCAGTATGGGTAATAAAGATTGTTCGTACCTGTGTTCGATCTGGTTTCGTTTGATTATTGATATACTCATGGGGAGATGACGGATATCCGTTTCATTGCGCGTCCCCGTAACGACAACTTCATCTATCGTGTAGTTTTTAGTCGAACGGGTACTGTCTTCTTGGGAGTATGCATCTAATTCTAAAAATAGTAAAAAGTTGACTATTAGAATATAGGTTATTTTCTTGTTCATTTCCTATTGTTTCGTATGAAGTTTTGTATCGTGGAGAAGATGTCTTGCGTCGATTTTACCTTAAAGCAGGCGGATTCCAACGGACACCATCCGGTTTTAGTCCGGTTTTTAATAAAAGGAACAAGCTGTCCGAAGTCAACCCGGATGTTAGTGTCTTGTAATAGTTCTAAGGCCGGTTGACTGATAACGTCCGCGTATATCCGTCGTGTATTTCCCAATATCATCAACGTGGCTGCCGCTTTGCCTACGACCTTGTCTGCAATGACGGCTCCCTGTAGGAAGGGAGCGTCCTGACGAAGCAGCCCGTATAGATCGGCTATTCCGGGTTGTTTGAAAGTACGGATAGACTCGTTGTTGGCGATTACGCAGGAGTATTGGTCTGAATGCAGCAAGTGAATTAAGTTTTCGATCATCGTGTTACTTGTTTCAATTGTTAGATAAATGAGGTTATTTTTAATAGGTTATACGATTCGGTGCGACTGGTGTCCTTCCACGTAAATGGCACTAAAAGGGCGGGCCGGACATAAATTTTCGCAAGCTCCGCAGCCGATACAGTGCTCTGTGTTTACTACCGGAATCCGGGGCGAAGTCGATACGTTCGGATCGGAGGTGACCATATGTATCGCCTCTGTCGGACAATGGCGAGCGCAATTGCCACAGCTAACTCCGTCAGTCAGAGGAATGCAATTTTCTTTTACCCATACGGCATGACCGATTTGTATCGCCGATTTATCCGCGGGAGTAATCGGATGAATGGCACCGGTAGGACAGACCTCTGAACATTTTACACATTCCGGCCGACAATAGCCTCTCTCGTAGGACATTTCGGGTTGCATGAAGGTAGAGAGGGTATGGGAGGGACGTAATACATGATTGGGACAAACCGATACACATAATTGACAAGCGGTACAATGTTTATTGAAATTGCGTATACTCAGTGAACCGGGAGGGGTAAGGGAGGTGATGCGTTCGGGAATTTTTTTATCTTCAATGACAGCTAAACCGCCGTCTACTTTTTTCTCTTGGGCCTTTAACGCCGTGGTTGTAGCGAACAGGGCCGTTACCGCAAGGAAATTACGACGGGTTTTGTTGATCCGTTGCTCTCCGTTTTCGGTTTTAAGCGTGTCGGGCCTTGTGTATTTGATGGCATTCCGTTTGCATGTCCCTATGCAATCCATGCAGGTTACGCAACGGCTGTAATCTATTTCGTGTTTTTCGGAGTTAATACAGGATGCTTTGCAATTGCGGGCACATAGATTGCAATGATTGCAGTTGGAGGTGTCGATTACAGGTTTGTAAATAGAGTAACGGGAGAAAAATCCGAGAAGAGTGCCGATAGGACAAATCGTGTTACAATAGCTGCGACCGTTCTGCCGTGCCAATAGCGTGAGGACGACAAAAGTCGTGATAGCGATCCCTAAAGTCATTGCGCTTTTCATCCATACCTCAACGGAATAAAACGTATAGCTGTTTATCCTTTCGGCTCCATAAGCCAATAGGTTATTTCCCCATAGCCAAAGAGGTGTAAACAGATTCGAAACGATACGGCCGTAAGCGCTGTAAGGATCGAGTAAGGCGACTAACGAGCCGACGCTTGCGAATAAAGCCATGATAAACACGGATAATATGCCGTATCGTAGCCAGGATAAAGCGGGCGAATAGTGAAAGCGATTCTTTTTTTGTTTTCCGGCCAGCCAGGAGATGATATCTTGAAATATACCGAGGGGACAAGTGACAGAACAATAGATGCGTCCGAATACTAACGTTAGTATGATAAGAAATGCCACCACACCAACATTCCATGCCAGTAAAGCGGGTAGAAGTTGTATTTTGGCCAACCATCCGAACCACGTGTGTATTGTTCCCGTGAAGTCGAGGAATAGCATGGATATGAGGGTAAAACTCACGATGGCGATTGTTAGTCTGATAGTACGTAACATGATATTTATTTTTTAAGGTAAATATTCGTATACCGGAAAATAGATTTACCCGATTTTCCCGTAGATTATTGTTTTTATATTCTTTTTTCCCGATTCCCATGCATTCGGGGATTGGATCGTGTTTAGTGTTTTATTCATTAAGTAATTGGTCGTGTTGATGTTAATGCAAAATTAACGAGTTGAAGGGGTATGTTTTGTATATAGATTACAGAGAGTTATACCAATTTTACGGATTCGATTTTTATGTGAAACAGATTTATGTATAAGAATAGGCGGGAAGATGAATTTTGAAATTCTCTTGCCGCCTGCATAAGGTATCTACCGACCCCCTTTGGGGTTGTCCTTTCAACTTTATTTTACAACTCCGATTTCACGCAACCATTTCTCTACCTCTTTGCGTGAGGCCTCTGCTTTCTCGCCGTTCGTTAAAAAACCTTTTTTGCGTTCGTGTTTGTCTGTATGCTTTACGAAATCTGTAAAGCAATTCTGTTCGCCTCCGCCTCCGTGAGTGCAGAAAGGGATAAGAGTCTTACCGGAAAAATCATAGCTTTCGATAAATGTCAGTATAGGCATAGGCATTGTTCCCCACCAATTCGGATAACCGATAAAAATGGTGTCGTACTGTGCAATATTTTCGACTTTGGTTTTGAGGGCCGGGCGGGCATTGGTCTCTTTTTCTTTTTTAGCGACGTCCGTACATGCGCGGTATTCTGCCGGATAGGGTTTTGCCACTTGAATCTCAAACAGGTCTCCACCCGTAATCTCCTTGATATGGTTCGCTATTGCCCGGGTATTTCCACCGCGAGAGAAATAGACGACTAATACTTTTTTCCCTGTCGAAGCTTTTTGGGCCTCTGAATTTGTGCTGAACATTGCCATAACCATCATGATTGATATTAAACTTTTTGTGACCATTTTTTTAATTTTAGGTTTATATTCTTTTGATAAAAATTTTTGTCCTATTTATTAGTTTGAGGAGATATTTGTCATTAAATATTTTTACCTGTTTCGTAGGCTTCTTTTAAGACAGGTTTGTGCTCTATTTCGCCGATTTTCCATACTCCCGTACCGTAAATAGCCCCTTTCTCGACGGCTCCGTTCAGGCAATCCAAAAAGCCTCGAAATCCTTCCAGAGTACGCTCCATTGCCTGTTTATTCGTGTCTGCTGCCGTGACAATGAAGTAGAATTCTTTGTTGTTGATTTCCGTGTAACGAGTACAGGTACGGTCAATCATTGTTTTCATTTGAGCACTCATCGTATAGAAATAGACAGGAGTGGCCATGACAATCACGTCGGCAGTAATCATCTTCTCTACAATCTCGGCTGCATCGTCCTTCTGCGGACAGGGCTTTCCGTACATGCTACAAATACCGCATCCCGTACAGTAATGAATAACTTTATCCGTTAGAAATATCTTCTCTGTCTGGTGACCTGCTTCTTTTGCTCCTTTTATTAATTCATCGCATAACGAGTCGGAATTTCCGCCTTTTCGCGGACTTGATGATAATACCAATATTTTTTTATTCATATGTTTAAATTTATTTTATAGGTAAATAGATGACTTTAATATGGTATTGTTGTTTTGTCATTGTATTCGTACGCTATTTTGTATGACAAAATTAGGTCGGATAAATCGAAACGCGGATATATGGATTACGGATTGTTATACCAATATTACCGATCACCGAATTGATAAAGGTTATATAAAGGAGAGGACGGGTATGAAGCAAAAAGTTAATAGGTAATAACGTTATAAATTTTTGTTCGGTTTTTATTTTTGATCTGTAATAATGGTAGGAATATCTGTAATTGGTATACTCATTGTCTTTTGTTTTGCGTTTATATTTGTATCGGATCAATAAAATAATAGATGAGGATAATACGTATGACGCTGACCATTATTGTATCGGTTGTTATAGTACTTGGTATTATAACCATGATAATACTGAATCATCCCAGTTTCGGTAAGGCTCCAAACGGGAAACGCTTGGAGCGTATAGAGCTGTCACCTAACTATCGTAACGGACAGTTTCAGAATCTTACCCCAACACAACAGATGACTTCGGATAGGGGAAAGTTGGCTGCGATGTGGAATTTCCTCTTCGATAGGCGGGAACGGCTGAAACCTCAAAAATCACTTCCCGTACAGAAGCAAGATTTACATCGATTGGATCGTAAAGAAGACGTATTGATATGGTTCGGTCACTCTTCCTATTTCATTCAGGCGGACGGTATCCGTTTTTTAGTAGATCCGGTTTTAACCCATGTTTTTCCAGCATCGTTTATGTTTCAACCTTTCAAGGGTTCTGATCTTTATACCCCGGACGATATTCCTGATGTGGACTATCTCATTATTTCGCACGATCACTGGGATCATTTGGATTACGAGACGGTAAAGCGTATGAAACAGCGGGTGGGGAAGGTGATTTGCGGATTGGGAGTGGGAGAGCATTTTGAGTATTGGGGATACGATAAAGATTGTATTATCGAATTGGATTGGGAAGAGAGTATCAGACCGATGGAGGGGATGCAAGTGCATTGTTTGCCTGCTCGCCACTTTTCGGGTCGCGGGCTTTCGCCTAATGGCACTTTATGGGCTTCTTTTATGTTAGAAACTCCGACACAGCGAATTTTTATTGCCGGAGACGGAGGATATGATACTCATTTTGCAGAAATCGGTGAGAGATTTCATCCGATAGATCTTGCTATTATGGAAAACGGACAATACAACAACGACTGGCGATACATTCATCTATTGCCTGAGGATTTGGTGAAAGCTATTCAAGAGTTGAATGCCAGACGGGTATTTACGGTACATCATTCCAAGTTCGTTCTAAGTAGACATACGTGGGATGAGCCTTTGAATAACATCTCTCGGGCGGCTACCCAAGAGGGTATTGATTTGCTTACGCCGATGATAGGCGAAAAAGTTTATTTTAAAGATACGACACAGGTGTTTACCGAATGGTGGAAAGAGGGAGAATAATATCTTAGAACATAATAAAAAAGATCGATATGAAGAAAAGTGTATTTACATTAATGGTTGCGGTTATATTGCCTTTTTCCGTGTTTGGTTCTTCCCGGGAAAATGGGGATAGACAGACGTTACGAGAAGAAAATTCTGACGGACGGGGGGCGGTAACGAAAAAGACGGCGAAAGTATATATGACGAAAGAGATTACCCCGCAGAGTCTTAAACGTATTTACGAAGCGTTGAATCGTCCCGCAACCGGAAAAGTGGCCGTTAAATTGAGTACGGGAGAACCGGGCGGCAATAACTATCTGAAACCAGCATTGGTTGGTGATTTGATAAAAGCCGTGAACGGGACGATTGTCGAGTGCAATACGGCCTACGGGGGAGGACGGGCAACGACGGAAGCTCATTTGAAGGCAGCAGAGGATCATGGCTTTACGGCAATCGCACCGGTTGATATTATGGATGCCGAAGGTGAAATTCGTTTACCGGTCAAAGGAGGTAAGCACATTACCGAGGATATTGTCGGTTCGCATTTTAAGAATTACGATTTCACTTTGGTTCTTTCACATTTCAAAGGTCATGCTATGGCCGGTTTTGGCGGAGCCGTTAAAAATATATCTATCGGTATAGCTTCTTCTTCTGGTAAACTTCTTATTCATTCGGCAGGAAAGAGTACTACTAATTGGGAACATCCGCTTCAGGATGATTTTTTAGAGACGATGGCTGAGGCGGCCAAAGCTGTTGCCGATCATTGCGGGGACAAAATTATTTATATCAACGTGATGAATAATCTTTCGGTGGATTGTGATTGCGATTCCAGTCCTGCCGATCCTCAAATGGGCGATATCGGTATTTTGGCTTCACTCGATCCGGTGGCTCTGGATAAGGCTTGCATCGACCTGGTTTATGCCTCTTCTGATCACGGACGCGTTCATCTGATAGAACGTATGGAATCGCGACATGGAATTCATACCTTGGAGTATGCGGAAAAAATAGGACTCGGTAGTCAAGAGTATGAATTGATTCTTTTGGATGACGAATAGTATTTTGGGGTTGGTATATATTTAAGTTTATAAATAAAGGAAGGCGGTGATAGCTGTTTTCATCTGCGGATGATGTTAAAAGTATTGATTTATGCTTATCTGAACTATATTTACTTCTCTCGTGAGATCACAAGTGGTTATCGGGAGAAGCACGTCCTAAAAGCCATTGCACGTAATATCAAAAAATTGCGGCCCGCGTAACTGAATGTAACTTTTTTGACGGAAAATCCAGAAAACGATACATTATTGGCGAACAACATTACAAATTACTTGTTGTAGAAAGGGTCGGGACGCATAAATTTATTGAAAAGAAAATATATAAGCACCAGGATACAAAAAAAGGCTGGATAACTTTGTATTGTTAGACAGCCCTTTTGTATATTAGTTGTGATGCATTCAAAGTTGAATGCATTTGTTTTGTTGTGGTAGATCGTTTTTTTGGGGGGGGATTTTTGTGTATAATGTAATGATATGTATCATGTGGATATGATATTTACAAGATGGATTAATACAAAAATGGATGTAAACGGGCGTTGTATGATAAAAAAAGCTATTTTTGTTGAAAATTAGATAGAGAAGTGAGCCCCCCCAAAAAAACAAAAGATCAAATTATATGTGATTTGCTGCATTTTCATGATCAGCGAGGGATAAAACTTTTGTTTGAAACTTACTATAAATCTTTGGTATCTTGGGCTAATATCTTTTTAAATGATTTGGGAATCGCGGAGGATATAGTACAGGAATTTTTTGTTATGTTATGGAATGAGGAGATGTGTCGGAAGTTAAAGCCGGAAACTCTTCCTTCTTTTTTGCGTGTGGCGGTACGCAATCGTTGTTATAACCGATTGATTAAACGGGATGTTTTCACTCGTTTTGTAAGTGTGGAACGTGTTCAGTATATGTTCGAGGAGTATGACGATTCGAAAGATATGATGATAGCTAAGGTAATGGACGAAATTGCCCTTTTACCTCCTCGTAGTCAAGAGATATTGAGTAGTGTCTTTGTCGAGGGAATGAAATACCGGGAAGTGGCAGAACGTTACGGAATATCTGTTTCGACAGTGAAAACCTTGTTAGGGACTTCCGTGCGTAGACTTCGGGAGCGGATGGGACGAGACGGATTTCATGATTTTTTGTTAATCTATTGTAAATGGCCTTGTAAAACACCTGTTTAGATACTTGTTCGGTCTGAAAAGGGCCGATAATAAACGACGTTTGAAGTGTTAAAATTGTTCCCGAGGATAATTTTTTTCAAAAATCAATAGACTTTTTTATTCTCTTTTTTGTACAGAGAATGAAAAATCGATGATTTATGAAAAAAACGAAATTAGACTGTGAGACGGAGGATTGGTTGATTGCCTTTTTTAACGGGGAGTTGAATGCCGATGAGGAGTCGGAGGTTGGGGTGTGGCTGGAAAAAGAACAGGAAAATCAGGAGGCCTACGAGGCATTGATGCAAGATTATTTGCATGTACGTTGGTCTTTGGAACATCTTCATATACGAGAAAAACATGCGAGAGAGAAAATATTTTCTTCTTTACGAAAAAAAAGGAATCCATGGATATATTATAGCGTTGCGGCATCGGTTGCCATTTTGCTTGCTGTCACAGCCGTGTTGTTCGTTAATAGAGAGCAAAGGGAGCCTCGAGTCGAGATTGCAATCGCTAAAATAAGGCCTGTTCATCCGCAAGCCGTTTTGGTTTTATCGACAGGAGTGAAAGTCGATTTAACGGAAGAAAGTTGGAAAATCATACAAGAGCGGGATGGCTCCACGGTAAAGGTGGATAGTGATCGGGGTATATGCTATGATTCCTGTGGAGAGATGAAACAATCGGAATTGATTTATAATAAAATTATCGTACCGCGTGGAGGAGAATATTTCGTGACCTTGAGCGAGGGAACGAAGATCTGGCTGGATGCCGAGTCAGAGCTTGAGTATCCGGTATTTTTTACCGGAAATAACCGGGAGGTACGATTGAAAGGAAATGCCTATTTCAGCGTGACGAAAGATACCGATAAACCTTTTGTCGTACAGGTAGGGAGTTTTTCCTTACGGGTTTACGGTACCGAATTCAACGTGAATGCTTACAACCCGCGACAAATCGAGACGGTATTGGTTGAGGGTTCGATCGGTTTAAAAGCGAATGCTTTTACTTCCGAGCAGATAATGAAACCGAACGATTTAGCGCTATCGAATCCGGGAACAGGGCAGAGCGAGATTCGTCAGACAGATATCTATCCTTATATTGCTTGGAAAAATCAGGAGATCGTGTTTGCAGACGAGCGATTGGAGACCATCATGGAGAAATTAGCGCGTTGGTACGATGTGGCCGTGTTTTTCCGGAACGAGAGTTTGAAGGAATTGCGCTTTGATTGTAACATGCGGCGATACGCGGATATAAACGATTTATTCTTTTTTATGGAGAAGACTTCCGGAGCCCGGTTTACATTGAACGGGAGAACGGTTGTGGTGAGCAAAAAATAAGTGATGAAGAATTGAGCCTCTTCATCACTTACTGTTAACTAATAGACGGGTTCGATTGAGCCTGAACCTGTCCAGTATTAATTCTATTTCAATTACAAATGTATGAAAAAAAAGGAAATCATGTATTATGTCTTCGGTAAGAGGCATAAAAAAATTAGGATGATCATGAGATTGTGTTTCATT
Organism: Gabonibacter chumensis; assembly: GCF_024741215.1. Lineage (NCBI taxonomy): Bacteria > Pseudomonadati > Bacteroidota > Bacteroidia > Bacteroidales > Porphyromonadaceae > Gabonibacter > Gabonibacter chumensis. The sequence goes on from NZ_JANSKB010000001.1 coordinate 1,480,342, forward strand.
TTTGTGGTTTTTCTGCAGTTCGTGACGTTTGCGAATAGCGTGGGACAAGATCAGGTGGTGAGTTTGGATTTGAGAAATGTGAGCTACTACCGTTTGTTTAACGAGATCCACGAGCAGACAGGATTACGTTTTATTTACAACACGAATCAATTGGAAAAGATGTCGAAGATCAATGTGCATGTAAAAGAGAAGAGCGTGAGTGAGGTCTTGCGGGATGTTTTTGCTAATACTCCGTTTACGTTTTTATTCGAGAAAGACGTGGTGATGTTGGTGCAACGGACGGATCAGAAAAAGGAGATTAGGATTACGGGAAGGGTAACGGATGTGAATAAATCACCGTTGTTCGGGGCGACGGTGATTGTAAAGGGGTACAAAATCGGAACTTCGACCAATAAAGACGGGCGGTATTCTTTAACCTTGCCTCATGTGGATAAGATTGTTTTATTGTTTTCCTTCGTGGGGATGGAAACTCGGGAGGTAAAATATGTAGGAAAAGATACGATAGATGTCGTGTTAAAAGAGGATATAAATCAAATCGATGAAGTCGTTGTCAATTCCGGCTATCAAAAAATTGAAAAGAGACATTTGACGAGTGCTGTGACGACGATCAAAGCGGATGATATTATGACGGTAGGATTGAACTCTATAGACCGGATGCTGGAAGGTCATGTACCAGGTATGGTATTTATGCAAAATTCGGGGCAAGTAGGAGCTACTCCTCGGTTAAGAATTCGCGGAACCTCTACGGTATTAGGGAATCAGGAGCCGTTATGGGTTTTAGACGGAATCATCTTGTCCGACCCCGTAGATATCGACCCATCCGAGATCAATGACTTGGATTTCGTGAATTTGCTCGGTAACGCGATAGCGGGAATAAACCCTGCGGATATCGAACAGATCGACGTATTGAAGGATGCGGCAGCTACGGCATTATACGGAGCCCGGGCGGCCAATGGCGTGATTGTGATCACGACAAGAAAAGGAAGGATCGGGGCTCCTTCGGTCTCTTACTCTTTTTCCGGTAGTTTTGCACAAAGACCGCATTACCGGGATCGGGGCGTCAACATGATGAATGCTTCGGAACGAATCGATTTTTCTCGTGAAATTATTGAAAAAAGATTGAATTATCCCAGTATGACCTCTTTAGTCGGTTATGAAGTCGTTATACAAGATTATTTTGACGGGAAAATAGATTTTGCGACTTTTCGTAAAACCATCAAGCGTTTTGAAGATGCGAACACGGATTGGTTCGGGGTCTTAACTCAAAACTCTTTTTCTCACAATCACACGTTGAGTGTTTCGGGCGGAACGGATAGGGTGCGGTATTACGCTTCACTCGGGTATATGGATGAGCAAGGAGTTTTGCAGCAAGAGAAGGGTAAGCGTTATACGGCGAATGTAAATGTTACTACCAATTACAAAGGTTTTCAAATCTCTCTCTCTTTGCAAGGGAATGTGAGTGACCGACGGTATACTCCGGGCGATGTCGGTTTATTGGATTATGCCTACAATACGAGTCGGGCCGTTCCGGTATACAATGAAGATGGAGGGCTGGATTTCTATAAAAGAACGATGAGTCGGGGTACATTTGATTTTAATATTCTGAATGATCGGGCTAATACATATGATCGTTTACGAGGGAACGGAATAACACTTACTTCCGTTATTGATTACAGGGCTTGTTCGTGGTTAAAAGCGGGGGTGACGCTGTCTTATTCTACAGATAATTCTTATCGAGACATCTATCATGGAGAAAACAGTTTTTATGTCTCCGGGTTACGCCAAATAGCAGAAGATTACGATTCTATGTTGCCTTATGGCGGGGAGTTGAAGAAAGACGATACCCGAAAAAATTCCTATATGGTTCGTGGACAGTTGGATTTTAATACATTTCTTGATCAGGAAGAAAATCATCAGATCATGGCTTCCGTGGGAGGTGAAATTTCTTCAACGAAATATACGGGATTGGCTCAAACGCATCGTTGTTACCTGCCCGAGCGGGGAAATATCTTTAATGCAGTCGATATTGAAAAATATCCGAAGTATGCAGAATGGCTGGCAACTAATCGTGAGGCTTTAGGTGTTTTGAAGGAAGACTTACAAAATCTGGCATCTGCTTTTGCAACGTTTACTTATAGTTATGCCGATCGGTATATTTTTAATGTGAACGCCCGGATCGACGGATCCAATGAATTCGGTAGTCGTGCCAATGATAAATTATTGCCGATTTGGTCTTTTTCTGGACGCTGGAATGTCAGCCGGGATATGTTGAAGAACATTGCATGGATAGATGATTTGGCTTTACGTGCTTCTATGGGGATTCAGGGGAATATGATCAAAACGGTCTCTTCCCAGTTGGTACTTGAGAAGGGAGGGATAAACAGTTCGTTTAATAAATATGAATCGAAAATAAAATATTTCCCTAATCGGGATTTGAAATGGGAGAAAACCAACTCCTATAATTTCGGGTTGGATTTTTCATTTTTCAAAGGTAAACTTCGGGGTACGGTTTCCTATTATTACAAGCAAACAAATGATGCTTTTTTGAATAAAACAATATCAGAAATCAATGGTATTTCGTCCTATATCGTGAATAAAGGAGTTTTACGGAATCAGGGGTACGAATTGACCTTAAATTTTATTCCGATTCAAACCGGTTTTTCCCGAAACGATTTTACCTGGAGGTTCGATCCGCAGATCGGACAAGTTTTAAATCAATTGATCAGTAAGGCAATCGGCAACAAAGATAGGTCATTGCATGACGAGGTTACTTATAGTGATTATCTGAATGGTAGTGTAGAGATTGCCGGGCGTCCCTTGAATACTTTTTATTCGTATAAATTTGCCGGATTGGACCCTAATGACGGACGTCCCATGTTTTGTAACGTGGATGAATTTGAGGGAGAGGGAGAAGATAAGGTAAGTATTCGGGAGAAATACAGTAAAATGACGAAAGACGAAGTGTTTCGGACGGTTATGGAGCGTTCCGGTACGCGAGTTCCGTTTATTCAGGGCGGATTGGTAAATACTTTTTCCTATAAAGGGTTTGTACTTAGTTTTAACTTGACCTATAGCCTGGGTTCCAAAGTCCGGTTATTGAAGTTATATGACCAGATGGGAAGAGGTACGCTTGCTCCACAGCCGATACAAAATGTCAGGAAAGAATTTGTGCATCGGTGGAAAAAATCGGGTGATGAAAAGATAACCAATATACCTGCTTTGATTGCAAATGCGGATTATCAAAAAACGTTGTCTCCTTGGTGGAGGAGTGAACCTTATAAATTTGCGGAGAGTATATGGCAAATGTACGATAATTCTAATATTCGGGTCGTTAGTGGGAATTATTTAAAATTACAGTCGTTTTCTTTACGCTATATCGTATCCGATGAACTTTGTCAGAAATTAGCTTTAAAATCGTTTTACCTGAGTTTCACGGGAACCAATATGTTCACGATATGTTCCAAAAAATTAAAGGGACAAGAGCCTACTCAATCGGGAAGTTCCAATAATATCAATCTTTCCGTACGTCCGAATTATTCTTTTAGTTTGAACATAACCTTTTAAACGAGTAATGATGAATAGAATATATAGTTTTATGATTTTAGTGATGTTTTGTATGACATCATGCGGGGATTTTCTGGAGGAGTATTCGACTCAGCTGAACTACGCTACGTCGAGTAGCGATTTGGAAGAGTTGTTGGTCGGGGGAGGCTATTTGCCTTTTAGGACCGATACGGAGTATTATGTTTTTTCGGTGGTCGGCGAGGGGGCTCCTGATTTCCCGTGGATTCACGTGATGGACGACGACGTGACGGATTATTTGAATACGAATAGTCCGCATGAAGATAACGTGGGAGATCTTTTGGCTGCTTTCTATTGTTGGCAAAAAAATCCTTTTTCCAAATTTGGAGAAAGCTATAGGGATATTACCTGGGAACGTATGTACGAGCGAATAGGTGTGATGAACGTTATTCTGGGCAAAGTAGATGAGTTCACGGAGGATCCCGTGGAATTACGAAACCGGATAAAGGGAGAGGCTCTATTTTTGAGAGCGAACTTCTATTTTTTATTGGTTAATTTTTACGCGAAACCCTATGCTGAACGTTCGGCGGTTCAGGAGCCGGGAGTACCCGTGAAGATAACGGATGAGGTAGTCGACAAATATTATTCCCGTAATTCTGTGGCGGAAACGTATAAGCAAATTGTGACGGATTTGGGGCATGCGGTAAAGTGTTTGTCCGGCTTATCCACGGAATCGGTATTCCAAGCCAATCAATCTGCGGCTCGTATCCTATTAAGCAGGGTATATCTTTATATGGGAGAGTGGGAAAAAGCATTGCAACAATGTGATTCGGTTGGAAAAGAGTATGGGTTACTGGATTTGGTCGATAGGGATGTGAATCTCGATTTCACTTACGAGGCCTCTCCGGAAACAGTCTTTACTCAAGGCTCATATACTATGGGGGCTTTGATGAAAAACCTCGATATGTGGAAACATTGTTTTCAGGTTTCCGATGATTTGTACGGGCTGTATAGTGAAGGTGATTTGAGAAGAAAGAACTTCTTTAAAATTGTATCGGGGTACTATGAACCGGCTATTTTAGTGATCAGAAAATGGAATAAGCCCTATGACAAGCCTAAAATTTCTGATAATTGTTTGATACGCTATGCCGAGGTATACTTGAATAAAGCGGAAGCATTAGCTATGTTGGATCGGGATGCCGAGGCAATTCGTGTGATACAGGAATTAAGAGCGAAACGCTTTGTGCCCGGAGAAGAAGTGAATACGTATTTGAATGGAGAAAGGGTAGCGGTAAACTCTCTTTCCGGAGAACGATTGGTACAATTTATCCGGGATGAACGAAGAAGGGAGTTGTGTCTGGAAGGACATCGTTGGTTTGATTTACGACGCTATGCCGTTAGCCCTAAATATCCGATGGAAAAAGAGATTAGACATAAATACTTCGTTCCGGGAGGACAGTCAACGGAATATTATCTGTTAAAGAAATACAGTGAAGACGGGGGATGGGTTTTACCGATACCCGATTACGTGATTACGTTTAATAACGGACTGATAAAAGATAATGAACGAGAAGATCGAAATGCGTTATAATATAAAATGGATGAATTATGAAGATAAGATTACTATTTTGGTGTTGTGTGTTGATTCTATTTTGGAGTTGTTCGGACGATGACTCCGGCACCATGCACGAGTTAACCAATTGGTTTGAGATACAAGACAATCCGAATGATGAGTTACAGCATTTGGCTTATCTTATTTATAAAGATACGGGAATCCCGATTTTTTATAATGATACGATCGGTTGTGAACAACGGGGTGTCAATGCAGACGGAACTCCTTACTATTATTACGAAATCCTGGACGGAAGGTATACTCTTTCGGGGACGGCGAATTTGACGTATAAGATATCTCCGAATAGAAATAAGATCAAATTAGGATTAGAATTATTGAGAGATCAGGTGATTCGACGTTTGCCCAAACGGGTGCGCGTAAATAGCTTTTTATTGGTCGATACAATCTATTTAAATGATAACAGAAAGAAGATCGAATTGAACGTTTACCGTAGTATGATGACTACTTTGGTAGGTAAAATTATTTGTATTGATAAAATGACGGATCAGGATAAAGACATTTGGGCTGCCGAAATATTGAGCACGTCAGTAGCTGCTTACATGATCAATAACACGGGCAATGAGTTGGACGAGTTTTATGCGGTAATCAGAAGCATACCGAGTGGGAATGAGCCTCCCGACCCCACCTTTGCCAATTATGGGATGTTTATTTATACGATGGGCGAACCAGAGCCTTCTCATGAAGATTTTGGCTGTCTTTCTTCTGTACCCACGGGGTCTTACGGATTCACTCTTCCCAAAAGAGAAAAAGATTTGAATGACTATATCATGGCGTATTACAGTTGGAAAGAATCTGATTTTTTGGAAAAATATAAGAATTATCCGAAGGTTCTTGAAAAATATCAGTGGTTACGTAATTATATGGATCGGGAATTTAAATAACGAAATTGACGATTGTAGATTAAAAAATTGTGTGATTTAATGATTCAGTGATTGGGTGATATCATGATTCAATCACTGAATCGTATAATCACAGAATCCGGGAATCACTGAATCTTTTGGGGTAAGTGTTTGTTTGTATTCTTATATAAAATGAACTATATGAAATTTATTTGGTTATCGGTATTATGCATATTGAGCGAGGTATGTTTTGCTCAGATGAAGATAGAAACATTGTCGTTTGATACGGAATTGGCGGAGGCTTTTCGAAAAGCAAAAAAAGAGAAGAAATTGGTATTTATGGATAGTCACACGAGATGGTGTGACGGGTGCCGGAGAATGGAGAAAGAGGTATTTACCGATACTTCGGTGGTTCGTTTTTTTCAATCGAACTTTATAAATGTATCCGTGGATATGAGTGAGGGCGAGGGGAGGACATTAGCCGGAAAATATAACTTACGTGCTTTTCCCGCTTTATTGTTTTTGGATGCGAAAGGGAAAGTTGTGCATCGGGTCATCGGCTATTGTCCGTCGGAAGAGTTTATAGCGGAAGGAAAAAGAGCCATGGATACCAAACGTTGCTTGAAAGGGATGACGAAACGGTTTGAAAGAGGAGATCGATCTCCGGAGTTTTTGTCTGATTACGTGACTGTGTTGAGAAAGGCGAATAGTCCGGATTGTAAAGGCGTGGTCAAGTTGTACGTTGGCGCAACCGGGTTGAAAAAACGATTCGAAGCGGGAGAGAGGGGATTTCCTTTTATGGATGAGTATGCTGACGTACTGGAGATTGCGAAAGATGACGAAGATTTACGTGTATTCGTTCCGGAGTATTTGTCCGCTTTGCCTGTTGAACGGATGGCAGAGAGGAGAAACTGGCAATGGCTGAGGTGCTACTGCATATTGCGTTTTACGACGGCTATGCGTAAGGTTGCCGATCATCCGGAGGTTTTTGTCCGGATTGCGGGGGGAGTCGGGCCGTTAAATCAGCTTATTGACAGAACTCTGAGACAAGAGATGTTTTATTACCTGCGTTGGTTACATGATCCGAAATTCAGCTGGAATAAGCAAGCGTTTGAATCCTTCATGAGTTATTTAAAACGTTTCGATACTCCGATAGCATCGGAGTGTTATATTCAACTTACCGCCTTAAAGTGTGTTGTGCAGAAAGATTACGAGGGGTTGTTCGAGAATATGCGACAGGTTTTACAATACAACGTGTTGCCCGTGTCGTCCGGTAATGCCTATTTTCGTAATTTTTTGACGGCATTGAAGGATTGTCAGGATGTAAAATGGGTAAAGGAGGGAATTTGTTTGATCGATGAAGATATATTGATTCGGATTTCGGAAGAACAAAAGAGAGAATGGGAAAAATTAAGGCAACAATTGGTTAGACATACAGAAGAATTAGGTAGTGAATAAAAAAGAATCGGAAAGGAATTTCTTCGTTAAATAGTTGTAAACAAAATGTATATGAGAAAAATATATTTGGTAATTGTATTATTTATGTTGACCCTGTGGGAGATACAGGCACAAAATCGTCAAATTCGTTTTGAGAAAAGTCGTGTTTGGCAAAATATTTTACAAAAAGCGGCTAAAGAGAATAAATTGGTGTTCGTGGATTTTTACGCCTCTTGGTGTGGCCCGTGTAAACAGTTGGTAGAGAATGTTTTTTCAAGGGATAGCATTGCGGATTATTTTAATAATACTTTTGTATGTGCTCGTTTTGATATAGAAAAAGATGAGGATGGTAAAGTTTTGTTTCAAAAATACGGTATGCAGGTGGTACCGACTCTCGGATTTTTTGCTCCGGGTACAGGAGAATTAGTCCATTTAGTCGCAGGAGCTAAAGACAAGGATTGGTTGATGGAGCAAGCTAAACTTGCTCAAGATCCGCAAAACAGTTTAGGGGGAATGGCAAGACGTTTTAAGAATGGAGAGCGAGACGATGTGTTTCTTTATAAATATTTGGGGATGCTTGCAGCCGGAAATTTGGATGATTGGCGGAAATCGGTTATTTCTGATTATTTAAATGATTTGACCGAGGAAGAGTTCGTGAATAGTAAAACTTGGGAAATAATCAAGAGTAATATTCGTGATCCTTTGGATAAGGCTTTTAAACGCGTGATGAACGAACGGAAAAAATTCTATGATATTATTGATTCTGAGGTAGTCGATGCTTTTTTAGCAACAGTAATTAATGCTACGGTAGATGATATAACCGGAAATATGTTGGGAGGACAAATGAATAACAGCAAAGGACCGGGAACGGAGGAGGTCGTGAATTATCTAAAATCTTTGGATTATCCTGTCGTGCCGGGAGCCTTGATTCGTATACATACAGCGGAATATCGTCAAAAAAGAGATTTTGACGGAATGTTAAAGTATATGCGAGAAGTAATAGAGGCGAAATGGTTTATGAACGGGGAGAGTCGTCAGTTTGTAATTGATAATTTAGGAACTTTAGTCTTGTGTCCGGATACCTCTGTTATCCGGAAGGGGATTGCGTGGATTGACGAGGAGTTTAGAGTGGCAGACAATTACCTGTATCAAGCTAATTTGTTACATGTGAAGGCAAGCTTGTTGGAAAAGACAGGAGATCTCGATCAGGTAAAACAGGTAAAGGAGCAGGAGAACGTCTACTTGAATAAAGCTATAAAACAGAGCGGAGGATATATTATGCGTGTTTTTAAAACTTGCCGGGAGATTTCCGGGGATAGAATTTTATGATGGTAGATACAAAAAGGGACTGGCTAAAACTTGTTAGACAGTCCCTTTAAAATGAGAGCGGAAAACGGGACTCAAACCCGCGACCCCCAGCTTGGAAGGCTAGTGCTCTATCGACTGAGCTATTTCCGCAAATATAAGTTCCTGTCCCGTGTGGATGGCCTCGCTTTGTTCGGCGATCCTTCAGGGGGAGACCTTACTGATTTTTGATAGCGAAAGACGAAGTCTTTCTTGTTGATTGAAAAATATTTAACCTTATAAAGGTGGACTTTTGACGGTAAACTTTTTTCAATCACGGATACTTTCAGCATCCGCTATTAAAAATCCGTGGGCAGTGATGGATTCGAACCACCGAAGGCTAAGCCAGCTGAGTTACAGTCAGCCCCATTTGGCCACTCTGGTAACTGCCCTTGTTCAAAGAACGTTTGCTTGTCGTTAGCGGGTGCAAATATAGGGCTTTTTGTATATATTGCAATAGTTGTAATCGATTTTTTGAGTGAAAATCGAGAGGTATTTAAGTAAATGAAGCTATTTATTTCTTTATTTGAAAATTACGATTCCATACCCCGAAGCATAAAATGAAGGAGGAACAATTCGAATTGTTCCTCCTTCATGTATTTAGTTGACCACGTTGGTCGGGGTTCCTTTGAAAAAGTTCAATATGTTGTCGACCGCTTCCCGTCCGGTAGCGATGCGGGTATCGATGGTTCCGGTACCGTTGTGCGGAGCCAGTATCACGTTATCCAGGCTATAAAGGATTTCGTTGATATGCGGTTCGTTTTCGAAAACATCCAAGGCTGCTCCGGCAATTTTTTTGTTCAGGAGGCATTCAGCCAAAGCTTGTTCGTCAATTACAGCCCCTCGGGCCGTGTTAATCAAAAAAGCACTCGGTTTCATTAAACTTAATTCCCGTTTTCCGATCATATGCCGAGTATCATCGGTAAGAGGCGTATGGATGGAAATGAAGTCGGATCTTTGTAAAAGCGTGTCCAGATCCACTTTTTCATATCCTTCAACGGTAGTACGACGATTATGATAGATCACTTTCATTCGAAAAACGGATGCCATCTGGGCTACTGTTTTCCCGATGTTACCCATGCCGATGATACCGAGAGTCCTTCCTTCGAGTGTGTAGCCCAAATTCTTCATGGTTCCCCACATGCTCTCTTTTTCTACTCTTAAACGACGGTCGCATTCTGCAATTCTGCGGGCCAGGCTTAGCATAAGTCCCATGGCCATTTCTGCGGTCGGGAAACAGACGGCTTTGGGCGTATTACAGACGGCAATACCTTTCGAGCGGGCGAATTTGATATCGATGTTATTGAATCCGACGCCGAAATTGCTGATTAATTTCAGGTTCTTGCCGGCTTCAATGACCTCATTATCGATCGGACGAGTGAATATGCCTAATAAAGCATCGTATTCAGGAACCATTTTTATTAACTCTTCTTTAGAGAAGAATTCTCCCTCCGGCAAAGTTACCGTCTGTTCTTTACCCAAGGCTGTAAAAGATTCACGAGGGATATTATACGTAACTAATATTTTCATGTGATTGTAATTTAATAAATGAATTTTTATATTGTGGTCAAATTTTTAAACTCATTCTGGCATCGGCAGGAGCTTCTAAACCGATGAACTGGGATTTTAGGTACTTGTAATATCCCGTGACCGCTACCATACCTGCATTATCGAGCGAGAAACCGAGGCGGGGGATATATACCTCCCATCCGAGTCTGTCCGCTTCCGCGTGTACGGCTTTTTGTAATCCAGTGTTTGCAGAAACACCGCCTCCTATGGCAATTTGCTTGATCCCGGTCTGTTTGGCTGCTTTTTTTAGTTTAGACATAAGTATATCAATGATTGCTTTTTGCAATGAAGCGCAAAGGTCGTTCAAATTGTGCTGTATAAAATCAGGATCGTTTTTTATTTCGTCCCGGATGGAATATAAGAAGGATGTTTTTAATCCGCTGAAGCTGTAATCCAGACCCGGTATTTGTGGTTTGTTGAAAGGGAAACGTTCCGGATTCCCTTCTTTGGCTAAGCGATCGATGAGCGGTCCGCCGGGGTAGCCGAGTCCCATGACCTTGGCACATTTGTCGTAGGCTTCCCCGGCCGCATCGTCGATGGTTTGTCCGATTACTTCCATATCGAGGTAATCCCGAACGACAATGAGTTGGGAGTTGCCTCCGGATACTAATAACGTGAGAAAAGGAAACTGAGGATGACGGGCTTCAATACCCGGTTCTTTGATGAAATTAGCCAAGATATGTGCCTGTAAATGATTAACCTCGATCATAGGTATTTGTTTGGCAATGGCAAAGCCTTTGGCAAAAGAGGTCCCCACGAGCAGTGAACCCAGTAATCCCGGACCCCGGGTGAAAGCTATGGCGGTAACCTCGTCGGCACAGGTTCCGGCAAGTTTTAAGGCTTGAGCAACCACGGGTATGATGTTTTGTTGATGGGCTCGGGATGCTAATTCCGGAACTACCCCGCCATAAGCCTCGTGTACTTTCTGACTGGCAATGACGTTGGATAATACCACACCGTCTTTCAGAATTGCGGCAGAGGTGTCGTCGCAGGAAGATTCGATCCCTAATATGATAATACTCATTGTTTTTTAATTTAGAATTAACATGACCGGACGAGGCAAATGCGATAAAATTGTTTTGTGTTTGTAATGAACAGTAGAACATGAATTTATAATTGCATTACTGCTAAATCTATTCATTTTCAATTTTTCAAATTATTTTCCTTTTCTGGTCATAAAATGTTCTGCAATATTAATAAATTTGCGTTCAACTAAAACGGCTGTGTTATAAAAAAAATAATAAGTATACTATCTACGTGCTTGGTCGGGTTGGGACTACTGGTCGCAATCCTTTATCTGGCATTTATGACTCCTTGGGTACAAACGAGGGTTGTGGAGTTTTTTACCCGTCAGATTGAGAGGCAAACGGGGACGGAAATTTCCATAGGGAGAGTAAACTTCCGTCCGATCGAATCGTTGGTTCTCGAGGATGTGTTGATAAAAGATGCCCGGAAAGATACGCTTTTGTTTTGTAAACGTTTGGTAACGAAGGTGGATTCCGTTAGTTTCGTGAAACGGCGTTTTACTGTGACGGAAATGGGATTTGAGAAAGCCCTTTTTAATCTGTGGGTCACGCGAGGTAAAGAGGGAGGTGTCACGAATATAGAGTTGTGGTTGGATGTTCTTTCCAATGCAAGGGATACCTTGTCCTCTTCCGTTACCTCGGCATCTCCGTTGGAATGGAATGTAAATTTGTCCAAGGTATATTTGAAGGATTGTCGTTTCAAATACGCGGAGGATGAATATGAGCCGGAGGAGTACGGGATCAATTGGACAGACGTGGACTGTCGGAAGTTGAATGTAGTGATTTCCGATATCGATTTTTCAGGAGGTAGGTACGGGGCGTATGTTTCGGGATTGACATTGGAAGAAAAATCCGGGTTTCGTTTATTGAATTTATCCGCAAGAATCCTGGCAGAAGACGATCAATTGTTGATTACCAAAGGTTTGATACAGACAGAAAGAAGCGAACTTTACCTGGATACGTTGCAATACAATTGGGTTCCGAACGAAAGGTATTGGCATTTCTTCACTCAAAAGATGAAACAGCGGTATGTTTTTTCTCCTTCCACTTTACACTTTGACGATTTGGCTTATTTTAACGGGGAGTTGTTGGGTATGAATAATATCGTTGTCGCGAGTGGGGAGGTTTCGAGTACGGTAAATCGACTGGAGGGGCGTCGGTTGGAAATTTACCTTGGGGAGAAAAGTGTTATTAAAGGGGAATTTAAATCCGAAGGATTACCCCGTTTCTGGGAGACGGATTTTGATATTGCGTTCCGGGATAGTAGAATTGCTCCTGAGGAATTGGAAGGTATTTACATGCCTTGGTTGGAAAGTCATTATGTAAAGTTGCCGGACTTGTTGCATAAATACAGGACTTTTGATTTGGAAGGGAATTTTAAGGGTAGAATAGAAGATTTCATATTAACGGCAAAAAGTGAGACTCCCGGGCTTCTGGGGAGTATAGGATTAACCTATAAACCGGATACGGTAGCCGGGCATCGGTACCATGGAAGTTTCCGTTTTTATCATGTGGATTATGGGTTTCTTACCGGACAATCTTATTTGGGGAATGGTTCTTATTTCGGGAAATATACGGGGTATTTGAGAGATTCATCGTCTGCTTTTACCTTGAATAGCCGAATTGGCCATGTAAACCTGTATCACGGTTGGGTGCGAAATATCGCTTTGGATGTTCATGGAGATAACGACTATATGAAACTTTCTTCGTTCGTGGAAAATGACAGTATACAGGCCAAAGTAGCGTTAGACTATACGTACGGGGGGGATACGATTCGGCTGGCGGATGTGTCGGGAGAGTTGCATGTCCGGCATTGGGATTCGTGGAATACGCCTGTTTTTGGAGAACGAGAATCCTTCGGTTTCCGTTTTTTCGGTAATTACGAACAAAGAAACGAAGATGCGGAAGTGAAGTTATCCGTTTCAGATCTCTCGTATGAAAATATTCGGGGAAAGTTCACCGTCGATTCGATACGTTTGGATCATAAAAAGATAGAGGACTATGGATTGACAGATTTACGCTCCTCCATGGCGGATGTACGCGTGGAAGGCTTTTACGCGGGGCTTACTTTCGAAGATTTTGTGGATAATCTGATCTGTCGTTATATCCCGGCTTATCGCTATGCTGTAGATAAAGCATTGGGACCGGGGACGAATTTTATTTGTGAAGCGGCACTCAAAGAAATAAGTCCCGTGTTGAAAGTTATCTATCCCGAGTTAACGGTTTCAGACGGGACGAGCTTCTCCTGTGATTTCAATGATTATCAAGGGAGTTTGCGAGTGAGATTGGAAGCGGACACGTTGCGTTGGGGAGATATGCATTTGTATCATTCGAAAATCCGGGCGACCGGCGATTCTTTGACTTTACAATGTATATATACCGCGGATGAATTGAAATACAAACGTATAGGACAATTGTATAATATTCGCAATGTGACGAATATAAAGACCAATGACGTGGACAATGCCCTTTCATGGGGAAATTGGGAAAAGGAAACTTATTCCGGTTCCTTGTCGGCTAACTTACGATTGATGAAATATCACGACCGGTATATTACACAAGTTTTTGTAAATCCCGGTACGATCGTTATGGCGGATAGCGTGTGGCAGGTCGAAAGGGCTCTTCTGTTAAAAGAGGATAAAAATATCTTCGTGAATAATTTTGTTATCTATCGTGGCGATCAACGTTTTAGCTTGCAGGGAAAAATCGGTAGCAGTCCGAGGGATACGCTTACTGTTTCTTTTGATAATTTTGATCTGGCGGAGTTTAATAGGATTATTTTCGATAATAAGGTGAAACTTTTTGGAAAAGTAGTCGGGCGGGTGAACGTGTCCGATTTTTATAAAGATCGTTTGGTTTATGCTAACGTAGACGTGAATCGGTGGGGTATAAATCGGGATACGTTGGGAACAATGAAGATCCGTTCTTTTTGGGATGCTCCGGGGAGTGCATTGCAAATGCAGGTCTCGGACCAGATCGGTGATCAGGTGCCGTTGTTTATATCCGGATATTATAAACCCTCTTCGGACAGTATAAACATAAATATGTCTCTCTCCGGTATTGATATGAAATATGTATCTAATTACTTTCCGGATCTTATCAAAAAGGGTTCGGGTTCGGTTTTCGGTGATTTATCTTTGGCCGGAACGATGGAGGACGCTAAGGTCAACGGATTTTTAGGCATGGATACTGTTTCCTTCGCTTTGACCGGGTTGAATACGGATTTTTCTATTGACGACCGGATACAGATAAGAGACAACAGAATTTTGTTGGATCGTTTTGCTATTCGGGATGCCGCTGCCAACGAGGCAACTTGTTCCGGATATTACGATATAGGAAGCAGTTTGTATGATGTGAATGTACAATTAAAGAATTTCATGGTGTTGAATACGCGGATGGAACAAGGCGAATCTTTCTATGGTCAATTGTATATTAGCGGGCTGACTCGTATGCACAATTTGAACGGGCCGACTAATTTTGCTGTAAATATAAAGACGGAACCTCATTCTAAAATATACGTTCCCTTGACATCTGCCACTTCGGAAAATAGCGGACAATTTTTGCATTTCATGGGTAACGAGCGCTCGGATACCCTGAGGCGTCCTTTTGAGTTTCAGCATTCCTTGGCAGATTGGGTCGATTTGAATGCTAACCTGGAGATTAATAATAATCTGGAGGTACAGATTATATTTGATCCTACGATCGGGGATATATTGAAGACGGTGGGAAGTGGGAATATCAGAGTTTCTTTGGATAAAGACCGTCAATTAAATGTTTTTGGTGAATATAAAATCGAAAAAGGGGATTATCTTTTCACGTTGAGTAATTTGGTCAACAAAAAATTTATTTTGACTCCGGGGGGAAGTATAAAATGGAATGGCTCTTTGGATGACGCTATCATTGATATGAGTGCTGTTTATCATTTAAAAACGTCGTTGAATGATTTATTGTCCGGCGTGGAGAAGGGGACAACCAAGGTTCCCGTGGAGTGCGTGCTGAACTTGAAAGAAAATTTGATGAATCCTTCCGTGAACTTCAGTATTAATTTCCCTTCTTTGGACGCCCAGATGAAAAGTTTGATACAAAGTCTTTTCGCCAGTCAGGATGATATCAATAAGCAGATGTTTTCTCTTTTGATATTGAATAAATTTTACACTCCGGATTACGTGGATAAATTGGAGGGTAAGGAGGAGAGAAATGCCGGTTATCAGGTAGGAGTGACTACCGCGAGTGAGTTGCTTTCTAACCAGTTGTCTCGTTGGTTCTCGCAAATCAGTAATAATTTTGATATAGGGTTCTCTTACCGTCCCGGGGATGAGGTGACTACCAATGAATTCGAACTGGCTCTTTCCACTCAAATTTGGAACAACCGGGTGACTATTTCTGCTAACGGTAATGTGGTCGAAAAGGCTAAAACGACTTCTAATAGTCCGATCACGGGAGATTTTGACGTGGATGTAAAAATCAATAAGCAAGGTACTTTAAAATTGAAGGCTTATTCTCATACGGATGAGAAGATCACGTACAATGCCACGGAGACGGTTCAAGGGGTCGGTATCTCTTATCAAGAGACTTTCGATACATTCAAAGAGTTGTTACGAAAATATTTTGGTTTTTTCAAACGGAAAAAATCTTTACCGGAAGATATGCAAGCGGTTGATAATAAAGTACAAGATTAATATCCTGTATGCTCTTTTTTATTTTCGATTCAGATGTCATTGTTTTTTTCCTTTTTTTTAATGAAATTGGGAACGTTACATGAATACGTATAACCAACTAATATTAAAAAAATGACAGAAAAAGATTACATGGATCGTGAGGCCAAATATGGTGCTCATAATTATCATCCGCTACCCGTGGTGTTAGAGAGAGGAAAAGGAATTTTTGTATGGGATGTGAACGGGAAACGTTATTTCGATTTTCTTTCCGCCTATTCTGCCGTGAATCAGGGGCATTGTCATCCGAAGATCGTGAAAGCTATGACCGATCAGGCCAAAACGCTGATGTTGACTTCCAGGGCATTTTATAATAATGTTTTAGGCGAGTGGGAAGAATACATCACCGAGTATTTTGGATATGATAAGGTGTTGCCGATGAATAGCGGGGCAGAAGCGGATGAAACGGCTTTAAAGCTTTGTCGTCGTTGGGGATACGACGTGAAGGGTATTCCTGCCGATCAGGCGAAAATCATCGTCTGCGATAATAATTTCCACGGTCGTACGATTACGATTGTGACTCTTTCTAACGATCCTTCTTCTTACGCGGGTTTCGGACCTTTTACTCCTGGGTTCGTACGTATACCTTATAATGATATTCCGGCCTTGGAAAAAGAGTTGAAAGATCCTAACGTGGCGGGATTTTTATTGGAGCCGATACAGGGGGAGGCCGGCGTGTTCGTGCCTGAGGATGGCTACCTGAAAAAGGCTTATGATTTGTGTAAGGCCCATAATGTGTTATTTATGGCTGATGAGGTACAAACCGGAGTGGCTCGTACGGGGCGAATGTTGGCATGTGATCATGAAGGAGTCCGGCCGGATGTTTTGATTTTAGGAAAAGCCATATCCGGAGGCGCAATGCCTGTTTCCTGCGTGTTGGCCGATGATGAGATTATGTTGACTATTAAGCCGGGAGAGCATGGTTCTACCTACGGAGGTAATCCGATTGCGGCAAAAGTGTCTATGGCGGCTTTACAGGTCGTGAAAGATGAGGAATTAGTAGAAAATGCCGAAAAATTAGGTAAAATTTTCCGGAAGAAGATAGGAGAGATAAAATCCGATATGATCGAGTCGGTTCGCGGTAAGGGCTTATTGAATGCCGTGGTAATTAGGCCGAAGAATGGAAAGACGGCTTGGGATGTATGTTTGAAATTGCGGGATAACGGTTTGTTGGCTAAGCCTACCCACGAACATATAATTCGTTTTGCACCGCCTTTGGTAATTAAGAAGAAACAATTACTCGAAGCGGTCGACATCATTAAAAAGACCCTTGAAGAATTCGAGTAGACAAGGTATAATCTCAAAGAGGTATACAAGATAAAGTTTATAACCGTTGTAAAACAGATTTCTCTTTATTTTACAACGGTTATTTTTGTACAATCGAAGCCTATTTATTTTTTAGGGGGAGTGTGAGGCAGTTGGGGTTCCGCTTTCTTTTCTTCGATCATTTTACATTCTCCGTTAAATTGAGCTCCCGGTTCTACAATTAAAGTGTGTGTGACAATCGTTCCTTCTATGATGGATTTCGATTTCAAGATCACGCTTCCTTCCGAAATAATATTTCCGGTTAATTTGCCGAATATTTCAATGTAAGGGGCTTTTGTTTGTCCTGTGATATTTGCTACCGGGCCAATAATTATTTTTCCGTTCGTTGTCATGTTTCCCTTTAGAGTCCCGTTGATACGAATGTCTTTATCCGTTTGTAAATCACCTTCCAGTGTAAGCCCTTCGTTTAATAAGTTGAAAATGTTTTCTGTTTCTTTCTCTTTTGCCATGGCTTTCTTTTTTAACATATATATGAATATTAAGGATTGATAGGTGATAGTATATCAGTATTTTAAACCTAATGACGTAACTCATAAAACGAACGTTTTATGAGAATGGTAATAGGTATATTTTTTAGAAATTAGATACAAAGTAATATATAATTATAACTCTGATTGACAATTAGATGGTTTCAGTATTGGAATGTAAATATGATGTAATAATAGAATACGAATCGTGTTTATAAAACCTTCGTTTAAAGCGTAATATTATAAAATAAAAATGATATGGATAGTATAAATGGAGTAAAATCTATGTGATTTGAATAAAATATAATCATAACTACATGAAATATAGCGAGTAAATGTTTAAAATTGTTTTTATATATAATGCGTTTATAGGTATTGATTATCACTTCGAGGAGGGTATCTCCCCCGGTATTTTAGGTTTATTATAACATAATTTTAAAATATCAATTTATTTATTCTTAGATTTATCTTGCTATATTTGTTACGAGGTTTGTGCGTAACCTTATAAATTTATTTATTCACTTAAATTTACACAAATGAGAAAATGTAGATTGGTTATTTTAAGCTTATTTCTTTTTCTGTTGTTTTTGCCGGGTGCTTTCGGGCAGGAACAGGATAAGTTACTGCAACTTTTGAAGCAAGAGTTAGCGTATGATATGAAAGAGTTGCAGAAACAGGAATTTCCTCCTTATCACATGAATTTCCGTGTTTTGGATGATAGAAATGTGAATATATCCAGCTCTTTCGGGGCGACCATGTCGGTTCAAGACTATCGTACCCGTATGTTGGTACCTCAGATCCGTTTAGGTGATACGTTACTGGATAATTTTAAATATAATTACATGGGAACGGCACCGGATCAAAGAAGAAATTACCGGGGGTCGTTACTTCCTTTGGAAGATGAAAACGGAGAGGACGGTATAAGGCAGGCTATTTGGTCGGAGGTTATAAAGCGTTACAATTTTGCCCTTGATATGTACGAGAAGGCAAAAACACAAAGTACGGTAAGTGTGGATAACGAGGATAAAGCCCCTTGCTTTTCTTCCACTCCAGTGGAAAAATATTATGAAGCGCCGATTCCGGCAGAAAAGCAAGCTATTGATGTAAAAGCCTGGGAAAAGCGTTTGAACGAGGTTTCTTCTATATTTAAAGAGTCTTCTTTATTGCAGGAGGGACAGGCCAGCTTGAGTTTCCGGGTATTGCGTACTTATTTTGTGAATACAGAGGGTACGGAAGTCGTGCAGAACCGTACGTACGCTCGTATTATCATTTCTGCTTCCATGAAAGCCGAAGACGGGATGGATTTACCGTTGAATCTTTCTTATTTTGCTTATGAGCTGAAAGATCTTCCTTCCAACGAGCGTTTGATTGCGGATGCGAAAGATATGGTAAAAAGATTGAGTATTTTGCGGACGGCTCCGGTTGTTGATCCTTATACGGGACCGGCCATCCTTTCAGGGCCTGCCAGCGGTGTATTTTTTCACGAAATCTTTGGACATCGTTTGGAAGGTCATCGGATGAAGAGCGGCGGACAAACTTTTAAGAAAATGGTAGGCGAGCAAGTTTTGCCGGTTGATTTCCAGGTGTATTCGGATCCCACGCTGAGACAATATGCAGGAGATTATATGAACGGTTTTTATCTGTATGATGACGAGGGAGTTAAAGCCCGTCGGGTGGATGTCGTTACGAACGGAGTATTGAAAGAGTTTTTGATGAGTCGGGTTCCTTTGGAGGGATTCCCTCATAGCAATGCTCACGGACGTACTGCCGGAGGAGGGGATCCCGTATCCCGTCAGGCCAATTTGGTTGTGGAAACGACGAATCCCCGGACTGAGGCTCAATTACGCCAGATGTTGATAGAGGAAGCTAAGAAACAAGGAAAAGAATACGGATATTATTTCAAAGAGGTAACGAGTGGTTTTACTTATACGGGAGAGGGGGGAAGTTTGAACTCCTTTAATGTAACTCCGTTGGAGGTATACCGTGTTTACGTGGACGGTCGCCCGGACGAGTTGGTTCGGGGGGTAGACCTGATCGGTACACCCTTGTCTATGTTTTCCAATATCGTAGCCGGTGGAGATCAGCCGAGCGTTTTCACGGGAATGTGTGGCGCTGAGTCCGGATGGGTACCCGTAACGGCGAGTTCTCCCATGATTTTCGTTAATAAGATTGAAACGCAACGGAGAGAAAAGTCTCGGCAATTGCCTCCCATTCTGCAGGCTCCGAGTGAAAACAAGAAATAAAAGTCATTATACTTTGGTTTAAAGTCTAAAATCGTAAATCTAAAATAAGATGAGATATATATTAGCTGTATTTTTGCTTTTTTTGCTGGTTGCTCCGGTATCGGCACAAAGTGATTCCGATAAGGTAGTTTTCAAAGCTATGCAAGATGAGATCGAGCGGAATAAAGAAGAAATTGTTTTGCCGAATATGCAAAGACCTTTTTTCCTGTCTTACGCGTTGGGACATTATCGTCAGTTTGAAATAGTGGGGGTATTGGGAGGGGTAGTAAACTCCTACGTGTCGAATGGGAATACGACAGGGGGAGTCCAGTTGATGTTGGGTGATTATAATCACACGAGTGATGCCATGTACGTGGGACAATATGCAGAGGCGTCTATCCCCGAAGAGATGGATTATTTGGGTGTCCGGAGAGGTTTTTGGTTGGCAACCGATGTCATGTATAAGTTTGCCCTGCAATCGGCATCTGCCAAGGATGCTTATTTGAAAGCTAATCCACAATCTACTGAAGAAGCTCAATTGGCTGATTTGGAAAAAGTAGAACCTATCGTAAGGATCGTGGAACCCAAGGAGCCTTATACGATCGATCGTTCTAAGTTGGAAGAGATTGTAAAAGAATTGTCCGTTATTTTTAAAAATTACAAGGAGATATACAATACACGGGTTGTGGTAAGTGGTATAGATATGGAGTTGTATCGCCAAACGACGGATGGGGTTTCCGTGAAGCAACCTTCTCGTTTTGTGAATCTTTTTGCACAGGGAACCGTAACGACTCCGGAAGGCGAGAAGATTACGGATACTTATTCTGTTTTGGTAAAAACCCCGGAGGATTTACCTTCCATTGAGGAATTGAAGAAAAATGTAACGAAATTTGCGGAGAATCTGGTTAAATTGAAAGATGCTCCTAAAGTTGAAGAGTATTATTCCGGTCCGGTATTATTTGAGGACGGTGCCGCTTCTTCGATCTTCACTCGTAATCTGTTGAATAAACAAGGTCTGTTTGCTTATCGAAAGCCTAATTCAGACCGTGTTCAACAAGTAAAGACATTAGACGACCGAATGGGGAAGAAGATCATAGATTCTCGTTTGACTGTAAAAAATTACAGCACATTGGATAAATACAACGGAGTTTCTTTGATCGGTGCTTATGAGATCGATGCAGAGGGAGTTGTTCCGGAAAAAGAGATGACTTTAGTAGAGCATGGTATTCTTCGGGGAATGTTGAACGGTTGTGTACCTACATCGAAGGCTCCGCACTCTACCGGTAGTTCCCGGTTCGTGTATAGCGGAATTGCTTACGTGACTGCTCCCGGTACGATTCATATCCAAGTGGATAAAGGGATTAAGCCGGAGAAGATGAAAAAAGCCTTAATTAAAGCCGCGAAGGAAGAAGGGTTGGATTATGCTTACATCGTTCGTCGTATAAGTGGTATCGGATCTTTGCTTTATCGGGTGAATGTAAAAGATGGTAGCGAAACATTGACCCGTACGGCTGATATTTCTGCGATTACTTTACCTAAGATTAAGCGTGTATTGGAGATCTCAAACAAAGAAAATGTCTCCAATTACATTTTGAACAATGATGTTTTATCTTCTTTGATTTATCCTTCTGCAATTTTAATTGAAGATGTCGAGATCGGTAAATTGCCTGTTAAGGCCGAGAAAGCGCCTGTATTGACTTATCCATTGCAACGATAAAAGTTTTTTCATATAAAAAAAGCCGGATTTTTTATCCGGCTTTTTTAGTTTTACCATCCGCCGCCGAGGGCAAGGTATAAATAGACTACCGAAAGTAATTCGTCCCGGATGGCGTTATTCAGGCTGATTTGAGCGTCAAAATAGCCACGTTGTGCGTCCAATACGTCTAAGTAACTGATTACACCGTTAATGTATTGAAGGGTTGCCAAATCCATATAGGAGTGAGCAGCTTCTTCCAAATGTAAACGTGATTCTCGTATCTCTTTTATTTTCTGGTAGGAAGTCAGGGCGTTGTCAACCTCTTTAAAAGCGGTCAACACGCTTTTTTGATAGGCGTATACTTCCTGTTCGTAGGCAGCCTTTGCCGCTTTCAGTTTGGCCCTGTGTTTACCCATGGCGAATAAAGGTTCGAGTAATTCGCCTCCTATATACCAATAGGGTGCTTTCAAAAAATGACTGAGTTCATTATTCTCCAGGCCGTATACCCCGGTTAGTTTGAAATTAGGGAATAAGTTCGTGTAGGCAATGCCGACTTTGGCATTTGCTGCCTTTAGCTTTAGTTCAGCTTGCCGGAGATCCGGGCGGCGTTCCAATAATGTGGAGGGTAAACCAACGGGTAATGACGGGGGTAGAGCTTGATTTACGATATCTTGTCCGCGAGGGATTTGTCCCGGGTAGTGTCCGGTAAGTAAAGAGATTTCGTTTTCTTTTAATTTTATTTTGCGTTCCAAATCCGGAATCAAGGTTTTGGTTTTAGCCAATTCCACCTGTGCTTGTCTGTAAGAGGTCTCGGATGTCAACCCTCCTTCGAAACGGAGTTTAGCTAAATATACGCTTTCTTCCCGTGCCTTGAATGTTTGTCGTACAATACTTAGTTCTTGATCCAGTGCTCTGAGTTCAAAATAAGCTTGTGCGACTTGTGCGATCAGTGTCATTTGCAAGGCTCGTTTGCCTTCTACCGTTTGCAGATAAGCGGCTAAGCTTTCTTGTGTGGCCCAGCGCAGTTTACCCCATAGATCAACTTCCCAGGTGAGGTTTAATTTAGCCTCGAAGGTATTCTCCGGGGTTGCGTCATACTCTCTCTCTCCACCGATTTGTCCTTCGATTTGTGGAAATAAATCGGCCTTGCTGATCCGTTGGTAAGCTTTGCTTTCCTTGATCCGGGCAGCGGCAATCAACATATCTTTGTTGTGTTCCAACGTCGTTTTTATCAATCCCTGCAATACGGTATCCCTATACAGTTCCCACCATTTGATATGTTGGACGGAAAGGGTGTCTTTGCCTCCGGCAAGAATCGCTTGCGGGAGATTTAATTCGGGACGGGTATATTTTTGTCCTAATTTACAGGAGGTAAGAAGAACTCCTGTCAGTAGTCCGATGCTTATGAGCTTATAGTGTTTCATAGTCTTACATAACTTTAAAGTGGGTGTCGAATTTATTTCAGTTTGAAATTTCGTTTGGCACCCTGCGATGTTTTTTCTGCTTCAGTTTATAGATCATGATGAAGAAGAAGGGGACCAGAATAATTCCGAGCGTGATTGCGACGATCATACCGAAAAATACTCCCGTGCCGATAGAATGACGGCTGGCAGATCCCGGACCGCTTGCTATTACGAGAGGAAGCATACCTAAAACAAAAGCCAGTGAGGTCATTAAAATAGGACGGAACCGGGCCCTTGCGGCTGTAACAGCCGCTTGTACGGCATCGATACCCCGGTCGACTTCTATTTTGGCAAACTCCACGATTAAAATGGCGTTTTTGGCGGCCAGACCAATAAGGGTAACTAATCCGATTTGGAAATAAATATCGTTTTCCAATCCGAAAACCCATATCCCTAAATAAGCTCCGAAAGCGGCAACCGGAAGGGATAGTAACACGGAGACAGGCACGAGCCAGCTTTCGTATAGAGCGGCTAAGAACAAAAATACGAAGGTAAATACCAGAATCATGACGAGTCCGGTTTGTCCTTCTGCTTTTTTCTCCTGGAAGGAAAGACCGCTCCATTCGATACCCATATTTTCGGGTAAACGGGTCCGGGCTATTTTTTCTATGGTGTTCATGGCTTGTCCGGAACTGTATCCCGGTGCGGCAGAGCCCCGAATCACGGCGGTAGAGAACATATTGAATCTTTTGATGCTTCCCGGTCCGGTCGTGTATTCGGCTGACCCCAATGCCGTCAGGGGAACCATGTTTCCTTTGGCCGTTTTAACAAAAAACAGATTCAGGTTATCTTTGTATTTACGGTACGGGGATTCTGCTTGAATGTAGACTTTATATACCCGGTTGAACATATTGAAGTCGTTCACGTAAACCGATCCCGTGTAAGCTTTCATCGTTGAAAATATGTCGGCCAGCGGAATGCCCAATAATTGGGCTTTATCACGGTCTACATCGAAATACAATTGTGGAATCTCGGCTTGTAATGAGGAGGATATTCCTGTAATGGCCCGGGAACGGGAAGCGTATTTCATTAACGTGTCGACGGCTTCCACGAGATTTTCGAATGTGGCTCCGTTGCGTGCCTCTATTTGCATTTCAAAACCTCCGGAGGCTCCTAATCCTGGGATCACGGGAGGTGTGGATAAAAATACCTGTGCTTCCGGGTAATTGGAAAATTCGGAACGTACCTCCTCCATGACTTTCTCCAATGATAAGTCACCTCTTTTTCTTTCCTTCCATGATTTAAGTATGACGGTCAATTCTGCTCTGGATTGTGCCGTTCCGATCCTCGGACTGGTTCCCGTCACATTTTGTACATACTCGACAGCCGGATGTTTTTTCAGAAATTCTACGGCTCTTTCCGTTACGATACGGGTACGTTCAAGACTTGCCCCTTCTGGTAGAGCCAATTCGACTTTAAAATATCCCTGATCCTCTTCGGGTAAGAAACTGCTCGGAATAAACCGGTTCAACACGAATATGAGTATAAGGATCATGCCGAATCCGGCAATGATTCGGCGGGGGCAATTTACGGCTTTATATAAAGTCCGAATGTAAAAATTGTTGCCTCTTGCCAACCATTCGTTGATTTTGCGGAAAATAAAATTTTTCTCATGTTTATTCGGTCGAAGCATGATGGCACACATGGCCGGACTCAGAGTCAGGGCTACCAATGTAGAGATCAATACGGAGACGACTATTGTTATGGCAAATTGGCGGTAAAGCATTCCCGTGATCCCCGGAAGAAAACTGACCGGAATGAAAACGGCTGCCAAAACCAATGAGGTCGCGATCAAAGCGCCGGTTAATTCTTTCATTGCCTTGCAGGTGGCTTGGTAGGGGGAGAGTCCTTCTTCCATAAGGCGTTCGACACCTTCTACGACGACAATGGCATCATCCACAACAATGCCGATAGCCAGTACTAATCCGAGTAATGTCAACATGTTCAGGGAGAATCCCATCATGAGCATAACACCGAAAGTACCTATTAAAGAGACGGGAACCGCAAGTAACGGGATGACGGAGGCTCTCCAGTTTTGCAAAGAAAGAAAAACCACCATGATAACTAAAAAGAGGGCCTCGAAAAGTGTTTTGTAAACTTCATGTATTGATTCCGATATGTAAGTGGTGATGTCGAAAGGAATAGAGTAACTTAATCCTTCCGGGAAGTTTTTGCTGATCTCTTCCATGGCTTCTTTCACGTTATCGGCTACTTCTATGGCATTGGCTCCCGGAAGCATGTATATGCCCAATACGGCGGCATTCTCCCCGTTTATACCGCTTTCCGTGGAATAGGATCCCGCTTCCAACGAAACCCTGGCCACGTCGCGTAAGCGGATTATGGAACCGTCCGGATTGGCGCGAACGACAATTTCTTCAAATTCATTAATGCTGGAGAGACGTCCCGGGGCGGAAATAGGGATGGTCAGATCCGATCCGGAGATCGGTTGTTGACCTAAAACTCCGGCGGCGGATTCCCGGTTTTGATCTTTCAGTACATTTTGGAGGTCTTTGACCGTTAGTCCGAAGTTTGCCATTCGGTCGGGAAGTACCCAGATACACATGGCGTAGTATCGGCTTCCGATATTGGAAACCCGTCCCACTCCCGGTATCCGTCGAAGGATATCCAATACGTTGATCGTGGCGAAATTACTCAGATAAATTTCATCAAAACGAGTGTCGGATGAGGTGAGGCACAAGGTCATCAACTGACTGGATGACTGTTTCTCTACTTTAATGCCGTTTTGTATTACTTCGGCCGGAAGACGCGATTCCGCTAATTTAACCCGATTCTGAATATCCACGGCAGCGAGTTCTGCATCGGCCGAGATGTCGAAAGTTACGTCGATAGAGAGACCACCGGAGTTGGAACTACTCGATTCCATGTAAAGCATTCCCGGGGTTCCGTTTAACTCTTGTTCAATGGGTGTGGCCACGGCCTGAGAAACCGTAAGGGCACTGGCTCCCGGATAGGAAGCCGATATTTTTACTACCGGAGGGGTGATTTGCGGGTATTGATCGACAGGAAGAAGGAATAAACCGATAAAACCTATGATCACGATTACGATAGAGAGAACGGCCGAGAAGATCGGCCTATCGATAAAAAAGGTTAATTTCATAAGCTTTTTTCCTCCTCTTCTTTAGTGGCAACGACTGGAAGCACGAGACTTCCCGGGGTTAATTTATGGAAACCTTCCACCACGATAAGTTCTCCTTCTCCCAATCCCCGTTCTACGACGACCTGATTTTCAAATTCCGGACCTAATTCGATGAAACGTTTTTCTGCCGTACTGTCTCGTCGTACGACATAGATATAAGCACCTCCTTTTTCAGTTACGACGGCTTTCGTGGGAACGACGATGGCATGCTCCCGTACATCGAGCAACAGTTTTACTTTGGTAAATTGTCCGGGTAACAGGATACGATTCGGATTCGGAAGTTCGGCCCGTACCCCGAACGTTCCGGTTTGAGGATCAACCTGCGGTTCCGCGAAGTCAACGACTCCCTTTATGGGATAAACGGAGTTATCCGCCAGGGTTATCGTGACGTTAGGCTGCCAGGAGCGGTTAGCGTCTTTTTCTCCTAAGCGGACATTACGCTGCTGGCTACGTAAGTAGTCCAACGCGGTCAAACTGAAGTCAACAAGCACCTCGTCACTCTCCACGATCGTGGCTAAAAGCGATTTGGAACCCGGACCTACCAATGTCCCTATATCCACATAGCGTTCGCTAATGTAGCCGTCGATAGGGGACTTCACGGTCGTGTAGCTTAATTCCAATTCGGCTTGAGCCAGATCGGCCTTGCTCATGGCAACGTTGGCTTCTGCGCTTTCCGAAGCGGCTTTTGCGTTATCCAAATCCAATTGACTGGCGGCTTTTTGAGCGTATAAAGGTTGAAGACGTTCGACATCCCGGTCCGATTTGGCTTTTTGGGCGTTGTCTTTTTTTAGTTGAGCTTTTGCTTTATCCACTCTTGCTTTATATAAATCGCTGTTGATCCGGAACAGAGGTTGGTTTTTATGTACTCTTTTTCCTTCTTCGAATAACATTTGTTCGAGATAACCTTCTACTCTGGCCCTAACTTCCACGAAACGTTTGGCTCGAATTCTTCCCACGTATTCACCATATATCTCAACATCATCAACACCGACTTTTTCCACGGTTACAACTTGTCTTTCCGGTTCCTGATTTTTTTTACATCCGACTAAAGATACAAGCAAAAAAATAATAAGGACTTCACATAATCTATTCATACTTTTTTGTTTTAATTTCGTACACGATGTCCATTCCTATGAAAATGGCATGCTATTTTTGGATAATTCGATAATATTAATTGTATTCGATTGGTTATCAGCGATGTGTTTTACGTGCCCCGGATGGAAATTGTTTAATGTCCGGCCAAAATCTTGAGGCGTTTTTCCACGGTGTTGGGGAATTTTTCTACGTTGAAATGATTTTACAAAAAAATAATTAACATCCGGAATTTAATGAAGATGTTAACTATTTTTTGTTTTTGGAATAGGGCCGAATGTTATTTCAAGCCGCTTCGTTCAAGAAGAGCATCGACCGTAGGTTCCTGACCGCGGAAACGTTTGTAGAGAATCATGGGATTTTCCGAGCTTCCTTTTTCTAAAATGTTTTTGCGGAAAGAAGTTGCCGTTTCCTTATCGAAGATTCCGTTTTTCTTGAAAACGGAAAAAGCGTCAGCATCCAGGACTTCCGCCCATTTGTAACCGTAATATCCGGCAGCATATCCTCCTGCGAAGATATGCCCGAAGGCTGTTGAAAAGGCACTTCCTTTTACTGCTGGCATGATCTCCGTTCTACCCATAGCCCTATTCTCGAACTCGATCAAAGGTTCCGTCACCGGTTGGGTAATGGTATGCCACGCCATATCCACCATAGCGAAACTTAATTGCCGGTCGCTGGCATATCCGCTTTGGAAGTTAGCTGACTTCTTGATTTTGTCTATGTATTCTTGAGGCAGTTTTTCTCCGGTTTGGTAATGTACGGCCCAGGTATCCAGCCACTCTTTTTCCAATGCCCAGTTCTCCATGATCTGGGAAGGCAACTCCACGAAATCTCGATATACATTTGTCCCGGAGGTTGAGCCGTAAGTACATCGGGATAACATGCCGTGCATCGCGTGTCCGAATTCGTGTAAGAATGTGGTTACTTCATTAAAAGACAGGAGTGAAGGTTTCGTCTCTGTCGGTTTGGTAAAATTCATTACCATGGAAATCAACGGGCGGGAATCCTTGCCGTCTTTTATTTTTTGTCCTCTGAATTCGGTCATCCATGCACCGCCGCCTTTACTTTCTCTCGGAAAGAAATCCAAATAAAGTACACCTAAATAGGTACTGTCTGCATCGTAAACCTCGAATGTTTTCACCTCTTCATGATACAACGGAATATCGTGAACCTCTTTGAAGGAAATTCCATATAATTGGTTGGCTAAATCGAATATGCCGGATTGTACGTTTTCCAGTTTGAAGTAAGGTTTCAACATTTCATCATCAAGGGCATATCTTTCTTGCATGAGCTTATTAGAATAATAGGCCCAGTCCCAGCGTTGTAGTTCTCCTTTTAGACCAGATTTGCGAGCATACTCCTCTACCTCTTCTTTATCTTTTAAAGAGGCAGGATGGGATGCTTTATGTAATTCTTCAATAAAACTGTTCACGATCTCCGGTGTATTGGCCATGCGATCCGTGAGAGCGTATTCTGCATAATTTTTATATCCCATGATTTGAGCCAGTTCCAATCTCAGGGCGGTGATCTTTTTTATAATTTCTTCATTATTGTATTCGTTTTCGCGGTTTCCTCTGGAAGAGTTTGCCCGATACATTTGTTCTCTTAATTTCCGGTTATCGGCGTATTTCATGAAAGGAGCGAAACTGGGATAATGGAGCGTGAAAACCCAGCCTTCCTTGCCCTTTTGTTTGGCTGTCATTGCGGCCATCTCTTTTACTCCTTCCGGCAATCCGGACAGTTCTTCTTCTGTGGTCACGTGTAACTCGAAGGCATTGGTTTCCGCCAGTTCGTTTTTATCGAAGGTCAGACTTAATTTGGAGAGTTCTATGGAAACCTCTTTGAATCGTTCTTTGTCAGGACCTTCCAAATTGGCACCTCCTTTGATAAAGGCTCTCCATGTCTTCTCCAGTAATGCATTCTGTTCCTGGTTCAGATTCAGTTTTTCTTTTTGCTCGTAAACTTGTTTGATCCGGTTGAAAAGTTCTTGATTCATGTATATTTCGTGACCGTGTGCCGTTAACTTGGGAGAAACCTTTTGTGCTATATCTTGCATCAGGCTGTCGGTCATGGCAGAATTCAAGTTGAAAAAAATATTTGAAATATACTCTAAACGCTCGCCGCTGTTATCGAGGGCCACAACGGTATTTTCGAATGTGGGGGGCTCCTTGGAGGTGGCAATCAGGGTAACCTCCTTTTGGGCCTCTTCAATAGCTATGTCAAAAGCCGGTTCGTAGTGTTCCGCTTTTATTTTATCGAACGGAGGGGTCTGGTGCGGGGTATCGAAAGCCATTAATAAGGGATTTTGATCGCTTTTACCGCAAGAGGCCATAACGAGAATAATTGCAGCCATAAAAGTTATTTTTTTCATTTATAAAAGTCAGTTTAATTTATACTTCAAATTGCGGGTACAAAAATAAGATTTTTTCCGCTTTTCCGGTAGATTATTTTTTTCCTTTAAAAAGGATTTGAACTTCCAATATCATAGGAATGATACTTACCGTTATCTTCAAGTCCATTTCGTTTTCCTTGATCGTTCCGTTAGGAGAATAACCGATGGTTTGTTTGCCGTAAACGACGTTTCCGTTTCCAGCCAAATAGAACGTGTCTGCCGTTTGGGTTATTTGGCATTTTGCCGGTTCTATTTTGATTCCTTCTACGGGCATTTTGAAATCAATTAATTGGATGAAAATTTCCTCTTCCGCGTTTCGGGTTATTTCTAATTTGCAGGGAACCGGTTCGTCCGGTATTAATTTTTTCCCGTCGGGAGCCGGTTTGATCATACTTTTAATATGGTCCGGTAATTCGATGGTAGCTTCTCCTTTGTACACTCCCGGCAAGGAGGTGACATCATTTGCTTTTTTTCGGCTGCACCCCGTACAGGAAGTCATGAGATGTACCGTTGATGATAGTAAAAAAAGAATCCCGCAAAAGAGTAGTATCCGCTTCATTGTTTTTGATATTATTTTTTGTATTTTCGAACGGCTAAAATAAGAAAACCTTTTTAAGAATTAAACAGCTTGAATAATGAAATTCGTACGCGTATTCCTTTTTATTGTAATAAGTATTTTTGGGGTTGAAAATTGCCTGTTCGCGGGTGATAAGGAAAAAAAAGACAACGCGGCTTCGGTTGCAGGAGTATACGAGGGAACGGCCTTCGTGGAGATCATGCAACAAGAGATGGAATTGAAACTGGAACTGATACGAATTCATAAGGATAGCGTTATCGTGAAGGTGACGAATTTCGTACTGCCTAACGGTCAAAAATTCAATTACCGTTCTCAAGGTGTTTCCGTGAAATCGGAAATAAAGCAAGGGAAAACGATTTATAATCTTTATATATCTTTTTCCTATACCTACAACGGAATGCCGATGGAGGTAAAAGCTTCAGGAAAAGTGATTGACGGTCAGCTCGATTCTGAAGTGAAGGCTACCATCATGCAATCCATGGAAACCAAAGTGACCTATAAGGCGAAAAAACAAGAAAAGTAGTATATTCTAAAATTGATTGTTTGTTTGAACTTTTTTATATTTTTGTATACTTTTTGAGCGTAAATCGTGTATGCAGAAACGGATATAATAAAGAGTCTCAAACAGGGCGATCCCTTGTGTGTAAAGATGATGTTTGATAATTATTATCAGGCTTTATCCGTTTATGTTTTGCGCTATATTGATTCGTTTCAGGATGCTGAAGACCTTGTTCAGGATGTTTTTATCTCCTTTTGGGAAAATAAAAAAGGCACCCGTTTCGTCGGGTCCGTTCGAGGATATTTGTTCGGGTCCGTAAAAAAGGCTGCACTGAAGTTCTTGGAACGTTCGGGACGTTTTATTTTTGAAGAGATCGAGAATCATTTGAATTCACTTCCCGAACGCTTAGAAAATTTATCGGAGGAGGAGATTCGTTTACGTCAGCATAGACTGCAAAAAGAGATTGACCGATTACCGGAAAAGTGTCGAGAGGTATTCGTCTCTATTGTTTTGGAAGATATGTCTTATAAAGAGGTCGCTCAAAAATTATCTGTTTCGATGAATACGGTAAAGACTCATTATTCAAGAGCTTTGAAACAATTGCGTGAAGAGTTGGATGCTATCGTCCTTTTGTTGTTAAGGCATTGATGGGTATAATTTTCGCCTTTTTTGCCTGAAATGTATTTTTTTGAAAATATAGTGTTTTTTTCTTTCACCCGTTTTTGTTAAATGCGGAATGTAAGGGAAAGAAGCAACATAAAATGGATGGAATAATACAAAAATGGATAACGGATTACTGTCTTGGAGAAATTACCCGGGAAAATTTCGAACGATTGCAATTATGGATGCGAGAAAATGACAAAAATCAGAAGGTTTTTGAAAGTTATTTGCGTGTTCATAAAGAGAGTCGCGAGGTTGCTTTTTTAGTCCGTTTGGACAAGGAAAAAGCATGGAAGCAGATTTCCGGAAGACTTCAGAAATCCCGTTATTTATCATTTTCTTTTTATCGGAGAATGGCGGTCGTGGCTTCCGTTCTTTGGGTTTTGGGAATAGGAATGTATTATTTTATTTCTTCTTCCCCTACGCGGATACCTGAAAATTTTTCGGTTAATATTCAGCCTGGGGACCTAAAAGCGACATTGATCATGGCAAGCGGGGAGGAGATCGCGTTGAACAGAGATCGTTTCTTAAATGTAGTAGAGAAAGACGGTACGGAAATTTATCAGGATTCGTCGACGGCATTGGTATACGAGGGCATTGCGGATGCCAGTCACGGGATGTCCGGAGCAGAGAATACTGCCCCATTCAATACCATTAGAGTTCCTTTGGGCGGAGAATTTCATCTGACTTTGGCAGACGGAACCCGGGTATGGTTAAATTCCCAGTCGGAGTTGCGGTTCCCGACCCGATTTAACGGCGAGAAGAGAGAAGTATATATGGAAGGGGAGGTATATTTGGAGGTGAGAAGAGATGAAAAGCGTCCTTTTATCGTGTATGCTGGAGAGACGGAGGTCCGGGTATTGGGGACTTCTTTCAATGTAAAAGCTTACGCGGATGAGGGAGAGGTGGTGACTACTTTATTGAGCGGGAAGGTAAGCGTGGGGGTGGGAGAGCGGTCAGCGGAACTGGATCCGGGTAAACAGGCTATATGGAATAGGAAAGAAGACCGTATCTCCGTTCGGGAGGTAGATGCTTCTCGCTATATATCCTGGACAAAAGGCGTGTTCGAATTTGAAGATCTCTCTTTGGCCGAGATTACCTTGCAATTGTCCCGTTGGTATGACATACAGTTCGTGTTTGAAGATGAGGATTGTGCCGGGCGACGGTTTACGGGGGGGGTGAAAAGGTATGCCCCTTTGGTTAATTTCCTTGAGATAATAGAACAAACGACGAATGTGAAATTTGAATATGCAGGTAAAAATATAGTTATAAAATCACATTAAGTATTGACTATAAAAAAGTGGGAAATGTTGTGCACCATTCTCCCACCTTATGTTTAACCCGTTCCAAATGAACAAGTGAAGCCGTTTATTTGGAATAAAATTAGAACCATTTACAAAGATATGGAAAAAAAGCGAAAGTATCGCTATCTCCTTCGACGAATAGGGGATAGTAAAACTCTTTTAGTCATGAGAATTACATTATTTTTAACGATTGTACTAAGTTGCAATGTTTTTGGTTCGGTTTCTTCCCAAAACGTGAAGCTGAATTTTGAGAACGCTACTTTGAGGCAGGTATTTAAAGACTTGAAACAACAAACCGGTTTTCTCTTTATTTACAATGAAGAAGAATTGGATCGTCGGGCCAAGGTAAGTTTGAAAGAGGAGAATATTACTTTAAAGACTGCTTTGGAAAAAATATTGTTTGGTTTACCGTACTCTTTTGATTTGTTGGATGATATGGTGGTGATTAGACCTACTCCTCTTCTTCGGACGGCTCAGGATAGTGTAAAAGTAAAAAGTTATAAGATTGTGGGGAAGGTCGTTGATGATAAGGGGGAGCCTTTACCGGGAGTAACTGTAGTCTTGGATAGCACCCGGTTGGGGACGGCGACGGCTGCTGATGGAAGTTTCAGCTTGACTTTAAACCTTGATAAGGGGACTTTGGTGTTTTCGTTTATCGGTTTTAAAATAAAACGGGTTCCCTTTAAATACGAAAAAGATAAGCAGATCGTCGTAAAGTTGGAAGAAGACATTTCTGCTTTGGACGAGGTGCAGGTGGTGGCTTACGGGGAGACCACGAAAAGGACCGCTACGGGGTCTATTTCGGTTGTGAAAGCCGATGATATTAAGGGAATACCTTCTCCGAGTATAGCTAATTTATTGCAGGGACGAGTCGCTGGTATGGATGTAACGAATATTACGGGGGCTCCCGGTGGAGGTGGTACTCAGATTACTATTCGGGGGTATAATTCGTTGAGTGTGGAAAGCGGCCGCCGGTTTTCCAATCCTTTGTGGGTAGTCGACGGGGTACCGATGCCTTCGTTTACCTCCCCGGTGACCGGAACAAACGGATTGGCCGATTTGAATCCGGAGGTTATCGAGTCTATTCAGGTGTTGAAAGATGCTTCTGCCACCTCTTTGTACGGTTCTCGTGCGGCAAACGGGGTCATCATCGTGACAACGAAAAAGGGACGGAAAAATCAGGATGCTACTTTCGACGTCAATTTTTCTTACTCCTACAATGTATTGCCCGCGTATCCGAAACAGACGGGAGGTAAAGCGGAACGTTATTTCCGTTTACAACAACGGTTGAATGTGCGTAAAGCTTATAAAGATTACGATAAGAACATGTGGGTTTATCCGACATCCTATGAAGAGGCTTATCATAAAGGAGGGGCGTATGACGGTTTTTGGGGGGACGGTTATGTTTCCGATAAGGGGGCTAACGGTAGCGAATTGCAGGATAGTTTGAATCCGTTTTATAATAATTCGACCAATTTTTATAAGTATTATTTTCAAGCGACTAAAACGTTGAATGCTAATATACAGACTACCGGGGGAAGCGAGCGTATGACTTATTCCGTCGGTTTGGGATATTACGATGAAAAAGGGATTTTAAAGGGTACGGGTTATTCTCGCGTCAATTTAATGGGTAATTTTATTTTGAATCCGATAGAGGTGTTGACGGTCGATTTTCGGGCTTATCTTGCCTATTCGGACCGGAGTAGAGGGGTGAGAAAATCCGGTTTTTCCGGAGGAAACGAAGTAGAAGTGATTCCGGGAGATCCGTTGGAGCAATCCACTCTTTTGCCGGGGAATAGTGCGGTGACGGAGGAGGCTTTGAAAGGGTTGAAGGGCAAAGAGGAGAAGAATAATACCTACCGTTTGCGTTCGACATTCGGATTGAAGTTGGATGTAATGAAGGGATTGAACATTTCGAACACGATCTCTATCGATTATTCGCAAAACAACCGGAACTTTTTTTCTCCTTCCTGGTTGAATGATCCGAAAGAATCCATGACGAACGGGGAGGTGGCTCGCGAATACACGGTTTTGGATGAGGCCTTATTGAATTTTCAACGGGAATTTGCCGGACGGCACAAGTTGGAAATGATGTTAGGATATTCCTATCAGTATGATCAATACAATTACGTGGGCGGATCGGCCAAAAACGGTCCGAGCGATTACGTGCATTATGCCACGCAACACGGGTGGCCCGGAACTACGGATCGGGGATATTATGTCGAACCGATGAAGGATTACCAGTCCGATTTGACGGAAAAGAAAATGATGAGTTATTTCGGTCGTATCAATTATATTTTGGATGAAAAATACATGTTGACGGGTACGCTTCGTCGGGACGGTAGTTCTGTTTTCGGTCGGGACTTACGCTGGGCTACTTTTCCTTCGGTAGCAGTAGCTTGGAATTTTTCGGAAGAGCGGTTTATGAAGTGGTTCGGTGCGTTGAGTTTTGCCAAGATTCGTTTCAGTTACGGGGTATCGGGTAATCAATTCAATCAACCCTATCTGGCCTATGGTTTATTGGTAGGAGGACAAGGATCTTACGAGGGACAGCCCATCATCACTCCCGACCTTCAGGAGGGGTATTATAACCCCAAGTTGGGATGGGAAGAAACGACTCAATACGATTTCGGGATGGATATGGATTTTTTTGATTATCGTTTGTCTGTTGTTGCCGATTACTATTATCGTCGTACGGATAAAATGTTAAGTCGTACTCCGATACCCGGGAGTCATGCCGGTTTCGGGAGTGTATGGCGTAACGCCGGAGCTTTGTCTAACGAGGGAATGGAGGTAGAGGTAAAATATGATTTGCTTCGTGAGAATGAGATCTTTTGGAATATCTCGGTCAATTTTGCGAAAAACTGGAATAAATTGTTGGAGACTTATAACGGGAAAGATATGGAGATGACCGATATGATGAAAGAGAGAAGGAGCTATATTATCGGTAAACCGGTGGGGAATATTGTCGGGTATAAGACGAACGGCTATATTCAGTCGGATAGGGATATAAAGTATTTTTACCGTCAGGACGGGACTTATCGGGCTTTAGAAAAGAAATATTTTTCTGATGTGTTTTATTCTCCCGGAGAATTGCAGATTGCCGATGTAAACGGAGATTGCTATATCGGTCCGGAGGACGGGGTATATATCGGTAGTAGTTTACCCAAACTGTACGGTGGAATCGTGAACGAGGTGAAATGGAAAAATTTCGATTTGAATATGTTGTGGTCTTATTCGTTAGGCCGGGATATGATTAATATGTTACCTGTCGTTTCGATCAGTAAAGAGAACGACTTGTATCCGATATTTGCCGATTTGAACGGGGTAACCTTTTGGGAAAAAGAGGGGGATAATTCAACGTATCCGATGGTGAAATTAAACAATTACAATGACCACTGGTCGCCTATTATGGATCGTTACGTGGAACGTGTAAATTATTTGAAATTAAAGACGTTAACTGTCGGTTATACGTTGCCTAAAATGATTCTGCGTAAATGCTTTATCAAGGATGTCCGTTTGTTTTTCAGTGGTGAAAATTTATTGACGCTGACGAACTATTCGGGCATGGACCCGGAGACGGTGGATATCAACACGGGCTTGGACGAGGGGAAAAATTATCCTTTAGCCCGGAAACTAACCGTAGGTATAACTATAAAACTGTAATGACGATGAGAACAACACATATTTTATTTTTTCTGATGCTTTTGGGAGGACTGTATTCCTGCATGGACGGCTTGGAGGTCGTGCCTGAGAATTCCGTGACTTTCGAGAATTATTTTAAGACGGAAAAGGATCTCGAAACATCGGTGGATGCTATTCGGGATGCGTTTCGGGGTGCTTGTGCCTTTGATGCTTACAAGAGGCCTGTCGAGCTGGGATATCTTTACGATACGGTGTCGAAAGGAACCTATAACCTTTTAAATTGGGATGAGACGCAATTTACTCCTCAGATGGTCGATATGTTTTGGAATAGCCAGTATACTGTCATTTGTTTAGCGAATATCTTGTCTGAAAATCTTTGGAGGGCCAAGTTGCCTAAAGAGAGAGAGGCCTATTATGAAGGACAGGTTCATTTTTACAGAGCTTTTACTTATTTTCGAATCGCTCAGAAATGGGGAGAGGCCCCGATGCAGACAGATAGTCGGGATATCGGGAAGAAAGAAAAATCTTCTGTCGGTGAGATATTGCAATATGCTTTGAATGAGATTAATACGGCCGTACGTCTTTTGCCATGCCGGGAGGAGTTGATAGATGCCGGCGGTTCTAAGATTACGGGGAAATCGACGGCTTCCAAAGAGATTGCCCAGGCATTGAAACTGGATATTTGTTTGTGGAAAGCGGTTGTCAACCATGAGCCTGAATTATTGAAAGAGGCTCTTTCCGCGGCTAACTTTGTAATCGATTCGTGTGAGTATGCTTTGGCTGCTGATCCGGAAGAGGTGTGTGAAAAAGTGATTACCGGGGGAAGTAACGAGGGAATTTTTGAGATAAAATACAATTATCTGGAATCAACCCGTAATCCGTGGACGACGATGATATATTTTGTTTCTTTTCCCATTCGTCCGGAACAGGGACGGGGTGAGATAAAAAACGCGGATGCCCGATTATTTCAGAAAACGGTTGAAAAAATATACCCCGGTCGTTTTGACGGAGCCATTGCCGATGGAAAATATACCGGGGACAGGCGTCGGTTAGCCTATTTTTATGATTTAGATACGATTGCCCGAAATGAGGAGTGGCGAAAATTGGCTGGAGGGTATGCTTATCCTTATAAATTCAGAAAAGTACAGTTGGGAACATCTGGTTGGGGTGAGGGAAAATTCGAGAGTTTTGCCTGTGATCATGTGATCTATCGATTGGCGGATATTATCCTCTTGCGGGCCGAATGCTTGGTGCGAATGGGAAAAAACGATTTGGCTATTAAGGATTTGAACCGGATTAGACAGCGGGCTTACGGGGATAATAGTGCCGATTATTCGGCTGACGAGGGTGATTTGCGTTACGCCATTTTTAAAGAGCGGGAAAAAGAGTTGTTGTGGGAGGGTAAACGTTGGTATGATATTGTACGAAACGGTTACTGGAAAACGGAACTGTCCGATTTTCATGCCACGAAAATGACGCAACAGGATGTGGATGACGGAGCTTTGTATTTGCCTGTGGGATGGCCTGCTTTTGAAAACAACTCTTTGATGACTCAAAATAAGTATTGGTTGAAGCGTTATTAATGTAAATTTAAATAACAGATAAATATGAAATATATATTATTGATCGTATGGATGGTATTCTTGTCCGGATGTGATCCGCAAAACAATTATATCGACACGGGAATCTCCGATGGAAAACATGATTGTTCCATGTACGAATATTTTAAGAGCGATCCGGATAACTGGAGTTTTTTGGTACAAATGATTCAAAAAGCGGAGCTGGTTTCTTTGTTTGAAGGAGAAGATCCGGAATTTCCGCAGATAACTTTTTGGGGGCCCACGAATTATTCTATTCGCCGGTATATCCTGGATTGGGAGATAGAGGGAGGTATTGAAGGTATGAGTAAAGCATTTTGTGAAAAGATGCTTTTGATGCATGTCGTAGAAAAACGAATGATGAAAGAGGAGATTAATTTCAGAATACCGGATCCTTCCGGTAAATTGATCGGGGCTACGGAACTACTTACGGAAGGAGGGGTAAAGTTACTTGCTTACAAGGAGAGAGGCGTATGGGCCGGGGTGGCCAATGCCGGAGCCGTTATTTTGTATTTGCATTCGGAAAATTCCGATAGTAAAATTCCTTTGGCTTCGCCGAATATTGAAACCATCAATGGCGTTGTTCATTCGTTGAACGGTAATTACACGTTGGGCGATATGGTCACGGAAGATGATTTGAAAGAGATTCAAAAACTTTAAAACGAAAAGATCATGAGAATAGGATTATATATCATTTTTATTCTAATTACGGCGGCCTGTCATGAAGTGAAGGTCGGATACTTGGAGACAGAGGGTGCTCTCTACGATCCTGATACAATGGAGATAAAGATTATTACGGATAAAACAGAGACCGGCCCTCATTGGATTTCTCCTCCGATTCAGGGAGTAGAAGGGACCCAACCCATCTGTTATACGATAGAGGCGGTAAAAACGGAGGACGGGGATGAGGTGGAGTTTTTGAAAGAGATCAAGGTGAGGGGAGACGGCACCTTCGATATACCCTTCCATCATACGATTCCGGCCGGGAGTTATGTCGTTTCTTTAAGGGTACGGAACGAGGGTTATTCGAAAGTAATCAAAGATGTCTTTACTTTTCTCGTGAAAGAGTAATAATTTTTTACGTGGTATGCATTCATGAGGTAACCTCTCCGACGGGAGGTGATGCGGTTTTGTTTAAAAGTTTAGTGAAAATGAGGGGAGATGGGACATTGGAATTACCTGCCAATGTTTTGCCGGAAGGGATTTTCATGTTATCGATGAAAGTCGAGAATGAGGATCATGTTTCTATCGTTCCCCATTGCATTACCGTGAACGTGATCGGGGCGCCCGGTAGTTTTATGTTAACGAAAGAATAGGTTTCGTGTTTTTCCCTTATTGGGAATAGATAAACGAAAATGGATGGTTGAATAAACGTGGATTTTCCGTCATGCGGAGAATCCACGTTTTTATTGTCGGAGATACACGTACGTTATCGTTCGGGGAGATTGAATATTGGAATTGACATTGTTTTTATAAATAAGTTGTTATTTTGTGAATAATAGTTTTATAGGTTATATGTTGTAATTCACAGATTATTATAGTATTTGTATATTGGATTATATTGAAATACGGCTATTTTTTAACTTAAAAATGAGGGTTAATAGTAAGAAAATATTTGTATTGATGATAAAAAAAGTTATTTTTGACAAGTGTATGGGTGGTGACTAAAATAAGCAAAAGCATGGTAAAGTCTGTTTTTGATAGTAAAATGTTCGAAAAATTATTTCATCTTCATTTTGTAGATTTGATGGGCTTTGTTAATAGCTATGTAAAGGATGAGGAAGTAGCTAAAGATATTGTTCATGATGTTTTTCTGGTGCTCTGGAATAATAGAAAGCGATTAGACTTTTCCTATTCGATGAAATCTTATTTATTTACGTTATCCCGGAATTATGCCTTGAATTACTTGAAGCACTTGCGCGTCGTTGCGTCGAATGAACGGGAGATGACGGCTTTCATAGAGAGTACGAATGATGAATTGGAGCAACGTGAGAAGAGGTTGTTTCGTTTACATGAAAAGCTGCTTCTATTGCCTCAAAAACAGCAAGAAATATTGAAAAAGTGTTTTATAGAAGGGAAGGGGTATAAAGATGTGGCTGAAGAATTTGGAATCAGTTTGAACACGGTAAAAACCCATCTGTCCCGGGCGTTGAAATTTTTGCGGGAGGAGATGCATGACGAAGTGGTTTTATTGTTCTTCCAGTATAGAAAGATGGGTATGGGAAGATTTTAATTTCTATTCCGGAGGATTAATTAAAAGTGCCGGAGAAATCGTATTGTTTTCTCCGGCAGCACACTACGGCGGGTTGTTTGTTTTATGTTTAGGTAATTGGTTTCAAATGTTTTTGTAAGTACGTGGAAAGGGATATGAATACCCCTTTCTTGGTACTTGAAAAGAATGTTTTTATCTTCCCCGTCTCCGGATCCAGATGATGATAGCCGCGATCGCTAACAAGATCGGGAAGAGTCCCATGAGACTGAGTTTTGAAATATACATACCCGTTTCACTCACGCGCACGGCGTTGTCGGGCGGATTGGGGCGACGCACGTCTATGGGCACCTCCTCGTCCGACATCCAGAAGAAGGAGCCGGTAATAAGCGAGTAGTTGGAAGCTCTCACTCCTTTTCTGCTGATGCTGATCTCCCCGTTACTCAGGCAATCGGCATCTCCCAGGATAATGATTTTCTGTTCTTTCTCTCCCACCTTCCGGGTTAAGGCTAAAGCCGTGGTAT
Source organism: Gabonibacter chumensis (assembly GCF_024741215.1). Lineage (NCBI taxonomy): Bacteria > Pseudomonadati > Bacteroidota > Bacteroidia > Bacteroidales > Porphyromonadaceae > Gabonibacter > Gabonibacter chumensis. Next base: position 1,521,257 of record NZ_JANSKB010000001.1, read on the forward strand.
AGATTTTTTCAATCTCTCCCGCTTCGGGGTTCAATTTCACCGTGTCATCCACGAAATCGGTCGTTTCCACCTCGTTCCAGCAATTGATCGTGTCGCTTCTAAAGAGGGGAATAACCGTGAAGCCTTTGTTTTCCGTATATTCTAAACCTGTGCAGCTTGGCATCGTGACCACGTATTCCCTCTTGATCATGTTGTCGAAATGATAGGAGAACTCCCCGGCCTCTCTCGTTGGCGTGGCGATGATAAAATCGGCCTGGAAATTTTCAGTCGGTCGAACCAGGCGTCCTGGCATGAATCGTACGCCGAATCGTTCCACGAGCGGGTTCATGACCTCTTGCCGCCTGGGCTCCCCGGCGATCATCAGGTTGCCACCCCGCTCGATATAAGCGTTCAAGCGCCGGTTCTCTTCCGGGGAGAGGGGTTCCCGCGTGTCGGCAATGACCAGGATATCGATGTTTTCCGGTATCTCCCTGTCCAGCGTCACCTCGATGAAGTCGAACCCGTTGTTGATCAGCGAGTAACGGAACGGCCTGTCTTGTGCGAACCGGTTGTAATCACGGTCTCCCTCCTTGATACAGTCCCTCTCGCCGTGTCCCTTCAGGAAAGCGACTTTCGGTAGTTCCATCACCAGTCGCTTGAAGGCGGCGGATATCTCGGACTCGAAAGGATGCACGTACATGTCATCGAAGACGCGCAAGAATGTTTTCTGCCCGTTCTCTCTCTCCAACACCCTCACGAACCTGTTTTTCTCTGGCGATAGATTTTCCATTTTCCTGACGTCTTCCGGCGTGATGAACATGTTGGTGTCCAAATTCCACGAATTGCATATTTTCACCATGCGTTCCCTGTCTGAAAGCCCCGGGTATCGCTTGTCCAGTTGCGGGTTTTCAGCCTTGTCGTAGTAATAGACGTACTTCATCTTGATCTCGGGTTTGAACCTTGTATATTGTTTAAACCGTTCCATATCCCGGTTAACGTTACGTGGTAAGGCTAACGTGTAGTAGTTGTCGAGGATATTGGTATAGGTCGTGATGGTCAACCCGCCTTCCATTTTTTTCACGATTTCCTGGCTGTTGGGGGTCAATGTTCTGGCTTTGGTACGCGTGGCATCGTAAAAAACCATCAAATGCGGACGTGAACTGAGGAAGCCGAGGAAGATGGCGATAAAGACCACCCCGATGTATTTCCCGCACGAGACAGTCCATGCGCTCTTTTGCCTGACCCCCTGCAACCGGATGATGGAAAGAGCCAGGAAAAGAGCGATCACGATGATGAAGTATAACACGTCGTCGCTACAAATCAGGCCGTTAATAAACTCGGAGGCGCGTCCCCTTATGGATAGCCAGTAGGTGATATCCCTCACGAAAGCGATATCCTGCCACGTGCCCCCGATGAAATTCAACACGGCCAGCACGGCCAGCGTTCCCATGGCGGCCACGACCTGGTAAGAGGTTAGGCTTGACATGAACAACCCGATGGCCGCATAGGCGCAGATCAAAAGATAGAGCCCGAGCAAACCCGATAAAGTGGCCACGAAATCAAACGATTTGATAGCGGCAGCCCCGTAGATGACAAAAACGAAAAGGATGAACACGAGCACGATCCCGTAAATCATCATGGATAAAAATTTCCCCAGTATGATCTGGGTGTTGGTAACGGGAGACGAGTACAGTAGTTTAATGGATCCGCTCCCTAATTCCCGGCTCATGAGTCCCATGGTTAACAGGGGTATGTAGAAGTAGAGGTATTGTTGCACGTTAGTGAAAAGTCCCCACATCCCGGCGTAGGTTCTCATGGTAACATCCCGTAGGGTATATCCTAATTCCTGGTTCCTGACGAAATTGCTGAAAACGTCAGAGAACGCCATGGCGGCCTGGAAGGTGAAAATCACGATAATCAACCAGGCCACGGGTGAATAGAAAAGGGTTTGCAATTCGGTTCGGGCTATTTTATATATCATTCTCATAACATCAATTTTAAGGGTTATTATTTCTTGGATAGTTCTGCAAAGACGGCATCGAGCGAGCTCTTCTCTATATTGATCTCCGTGAGTCTCCATCCCCTGGCCACGCTGGTCTCCACGATACGCTCGCAAACGTCTTGGGCATCCCCGAATTGCACCCGGAATTTCGTTCCGCCCAATTCTTCCACGGCCAATACGCCCTGTATGGCGCGTAACTCGTCGACAGGTGGAGCCGCCGCCATGTTGATCAGTAAAGTATTCGGAATGATATAATTATCGAATTCATCGACCGTCCCGGCGAAGACCAGATTTCCTTGCTCGATCATGCGGATGTAATCGCAGGTGGCCTGTACTTCCGGGAGGATATGGGTGGATAGTACCACGGTACGTTCCTCGGCGATCTCCTTGATCAGGTGTCGTATCTCCACGATCTGGTTAGGGTCCAACCCGTTGGTAGGCTCGTCTAACACCACGAAATCGGGGTCGTGCACGATCGCCTGGGCTATTCCCACCCGTTGCTGGTATCCACCCGATAGATTCCGGATCAGTCGCTTTTTGAAGTGGGTAATCCCGCATTTGCCCATCACCTCTTTCACGGCACGCTCCACCTCTTTACCCCTGAGCCATCGTAGATTGGCACAATGTACCAGGTACTCTTCTACCGTCAGGTCCATGTGCAGGGGAGGTTTTTGCGGCAGGAAACCGATATGTCTTTTGGCTTCCACCGGATATTTTCTCAAGTCGATTCCCTTGATGTAAACACTTCCTTGCGTGGGCTTCAGTACCCCGCACATGATATTCATCGTGGTCGATTTACCCGCCCCGTTAGATCCCAAAAGGCCGTATATGCCGTTACGGGAAATTTCGAAATTGATATCCCGAATGGCCCACTGAACACTATAACGGTGGGATAGATTTTCCACTTTTACAATTGTTTCTTCCATAGTTTTATTTGATTACATAACACATCCCTAATCATACAAGAAATATATGATATACAATTTTATAACAAGTAATTTAGGTGTTCATGAGGTCGTTTAATCACGACCTCATGAATGATTTTGGTCTATTTTTATCTGTATCTATCTTCTGCTGACGACCAGTTGGAGAATCTACCGTATTTGAAAATAGAGTGAACGATATTTCCCAATCCGGAATAGTGTTTAATCTCCAGTTCCGCGTTTACGGCAGGTGTGGAAGGATCTATATTACCCCGGGCGATAGCATTGACAACCTCTTCCGGGTCCAAATTACAGATATAGAAATGACCGTCGCTGAAAGCGATTCCCATTTCAGAAACAACGGCATTCGTGTGAATGGAAACAATTTTTCCGGTCGGAGGATTTTCTCCTAAATTGCAGTCTTTGTATAAATAATACTTATCATTTTGTTCCCGGTAGAAATAGACTTTTTTGTCTACCGTAAAGAATACGTGAGGACTATCCTGGAAGTAGGTATTTTGTCCCCGTAACATCCAAAATTGCGAATCTTCGGTGAGATCGTAACCTGCAGCAAATTCTTTTTGGACGGGTTGTGATACCTTTATGGTATTTGTTGAGGAATCCCAAGTCAGATAACACTTTTGGAAATAATATTTCCCGGTTTCCGTATCTTTTAAAATGTTTATCAGGTAACAGTCGCCTCCCCATTCGTCGCAGGTTTGGGCATATACTAATTCCATTTTTTGATCCATCCCGTTACAGAAGTCGAAATAATCCGGGAACTCTTCTTCGTCGTAGTTTTTGACCAACAAGGGTAACATTTTGTCGTTGCTGGAAGATTTGTATATGGCTAACCATCTTTTGTTTTTATTATCGAACATAAGTTGATAATAGGTCGGTTTGGGGAAGGTAAACATGGTGATCTCCATTCCACCGGGGTATTCAAGAGGAATCGTGGGGTATTGGGCCGTTTGGAATTGGCTCGTTACGGTTTTGTTCATACGGGCATACACTTCTCCTTTGGCCGTCAATAACAATTCGACACCGCTGATCGTTCCGTTGGCATAACATACTTGAACGGGATCAAAACCTTCGTACGGATATTTTTCGCCGATAAACTCATCTTTCGTTTGAATTACCTGACTGAAATTTCTTCCGTCCAATTCCACTAATCCGGGTTCTCCTCTCTGCATGACTAATATTTCGTCGTAAGCCGAAGTGAAATGCTGTTCCAGTCGGAACGGTTGGGAGCCGAGAGGTTTATCGGGATGCAAGGTTTTGTAAATATCGGGGTAGAGTTCATACGTGTCGATATGGATGAAGTCCAAAGCGGAGCGTCCTTCTTTGTCGGAGAGAATCAACCATCCTAAAAGATATTTGGCGCTGACCGTTACGGAAAGGGAAGCTCCCCAGCTAAGACCGGTAGATTTTTGTATTACCTGGAAGGTGACATAGGTACTTCCCGATTCGTTGAATGTATAACGACATACTCTTTCTTGCGAGATCTCTTCTCCGTTATAAGTCCATTTAAAATCGTATTGGGTCGAGTCTTCCGTTCCCCAGTTTACTTTACAATCCAATTCGCACTCTTCTCCGACGTAAGCAATTCTGTTACTACGGTCTCCGGATAGAGCCTCGTCTCCCAGGATCGTGATTTTGGGCATCGGAATCCGGGCTGTTTTCGATTTATCGTCATAGCATCCTGTAAATAGTCCCCATAAGACTAAAAACGCACCTAAATAATATATTATTTTTTTCATATACATCGTTTTTTAGTGTTAGATCAAATTCCCGAGAACCGCTACTTCCATTTCAGAACCGTCTTTTTCATACACGGTTCTTCCTGCCGCTTTTTCATCTGTCAGGTATTTTTTGAATAGAAGCGAATAATTCCGGAGTTCACTGTCCGTTGCATTTGTCAGGTCTACTTTTATCTTATCCAAGAATAATTGGTATTTTTCATCGGAATATTTACCCAAATAATAACTTACCACGTTGGAATTCCACCATTTGGGCTTTGCGATGATGTTATGGAACCAGATGATAGCCACTCTGTACTCTGTTCTTCCGGCTAAGAAATTTTCAGAATCCTTTATTTCGACCACTAAACGGACTTTTTTCGTGTCTAAAACAGGGTTGTATTTTAATTTGATGTAACAGGTATCGATAGCTCTTCCGGCTCTCATAATCGGATTCTCAGGGATTTCGTAGGTTTCTGCCGGGGCCGTGGTATATTCATCCACCACGGAAATTTTATAAGTCTGGTCTTGATCTCCCCTGCCGGTACATCTTACGCTGATCGGGAACTCGATCGTTGTCTCTCCGGGGTAAAAGAAGAAAGAGGTTTCGGTAGAGTCCGTTTCGGCCTTGTATAGATAAAGGTATCTATTGGAGGTCAAATCGTTGTATGTGGGAATATCTTCCCGTTCGCAACTGGTCAATAGACCTACGATGCTTATTACCAATAAATATATATGTTTCATATGATTTACTTTATAGTATTAATAATAAGATGTTTCACTATCCGGAAGAGGTAACACGAACCAGGAGTCGGGTACATCCCACGGAACGTTTGTTCCGTTATACATCTTTTTCCAGTTTAATTTTTTCAAATAGAACCAGGTTTGTCCCCGCGTCAGGAAATCCCGGCTCAAATCATTGATCAGAATTTCCATGAAAGAGTTGTAATCGTTTACCGTGCTGGGAATGGGGGTGGTGATATTGCGGTTGTCTTTTACCACTTTCAGCGTATTGATGGCCTCCCCGATTTTTCCCTGTTCGGCTAAATATTCTGCTTTGATGTAATAGATTTCAGGGATTTCCAATACCGGTAAGATAACCCGGACCTGTTCGATATAATTATCCGTAGAATAGGAAGAGTTGGAAGGATCCCATACGCGATAGCGGGAAGTCGATGCGTTGTAGAAAGCCGTGTAGCGGTAATCTTCTTTGATATCGTCCGCCCCGAACAGATCGTTTAGTTTTGTCATTTTGAAATAGCTTGTTCCCGCGGCCTTGCTGTAGTTTTCCGCAACTTTTGTATTCCACAGGCATATCAATCCCTCCGGACATCTTTTGCCGTCGATTAAATTAGGATTGTTGTTAGGTTTTTGATCCCAGGCAAATTCGAATCCGACACCTGAATCGATCCACTCCTCGATGATTTCATTTACATAAGGTATGGCTTTGTCATTTTCCCTGTTGTAGGAATATACCCGGGCCAATAAACCGGTGACTCCCCAGTAATTTAACCGGTATCCCCGGTAAGCGAAAAATCCGGCCGCGTTTCCGTTGGATCGTTGACCGTCGTCCTGTAAGTTTTGAATACCGTAAAACAACATCGTGCTGAAATATGACATGATACTTTCACCCCAAAGTATATCCACGTCGATGGGTTTCAGTATATCCCGGGCGTATTTCAAATCTTCGATTATATTTTTAATAATTTCAGAGGTCGATTTGTATTCGGGGGATATGTTAGGATAATTCGTCACGTAAGGAATGGCTTTATCCTTGTTTCCTAAAATAGGTGCCGGAGCGAATAAACGTAAAAGTTCGAAGTGCATCAATGCGCGCAAGGCTTTGGCTTCTGCCAATACCATACCTTTCTCCCACGTGTATTCGAAAGGTTTGTCCGTCGTTTCGACTTTTTTGATGATGTTATTGCAGTTCGCGATAACGTTATAACCGGTTTCCCAAATACTGGCAATGGCATCTTTGGTATAGGAACTTTCAAAGTTTGTATTGTCCATCGCGTATTTGTATTTGGTAGGAAGAGAGCTTGCGGTATAATTTCTGCTTAAAACGCTCATCATTCCCCAGGTTAATTCCTGTCCCCATAAAGGATCGGAGGCCGCAATCTGATAAGCTCCGATTAAAGCAGTCCGGAATCCTTTCGTTGTGGCAAAAGCATCTTCTTCGAGAATCTCTTCGTTCGAAAGGACATCTAACCATTTATCACATGAACTGACCAGGATGCAGGTCGATAGCGTGAGAAATAGTGCTATGATTTTTATTTTTTTCATAATCGATGTGGTTAAATATTAGAAACTGACATTCATACTGAAATTAAACGAACGCGCGAAAGGATAGCTCGTACCTCTTTCCTGCTTGATGGAGGAGATGGTTGCGATATCTTCCATGTTGAACTGTAATCTTAACGTACTGAGTCCCCAACGGTTCACTAATGCCTTGTTGAAATCGTAACCTACTGTCAGGGAGTTGAATGTTAACGTGTTATCATCCTGAACGAACCGGGAGGTTGGACGGGTAACGTAAGTCTGGTCTTTGATATCCTTTAACGGGGTTACGTCTCCGATCTCTTTCCAGCGATCGGTTAAAATACGCCGGTCTCCGCTATATGATTTCAAATCAACATTTTCGATGGCTTGTAAGGTTTGATTGTAAGCCTGTCCTCCCCAACGATACATGAAGGTAGTGTAAAGAGTGAAGTTTTTCCAGCGAACGTTAAGACCGAAAGATCCCGATATTTTGGGATCGGAATCACCCAAATTTTGTTGCTCTTCGGATTTCCACACATGCGTGGTAGTCCCGTCCCGTTTCACGTATAATTCATCCCCCCGGGCCGGGTCGATGCCCAAAGATTTCATACCGTAGATGGCGGAGAGGGAGTTTCCTACCTCATACTTCATAAAGGGAGTGGCAATATTCGAACTCGTGCTTGTAGAACCGTAACTACTGAAGTGTTCATCGATTCGTTTGTTGTAGTTTTCCAAAGCCTTTCCGATTTTGGTAATGGTATTTTTGTTGTGGTTGGCATTGCCGAAAAGATAGATACTCCAGTCTCTGTTTTCAAATGCCCTTATGTTGATATCGATATCGACCCCTTCGTTTAAGATTTCGCCTACATTACTTTTGTAAGAGGTAAAACCGGAAGAAGAGGGAATACTTACATCTTCGACCTGATCAAGCGTTTTAGCGTGATAGTAATCCACTTTCAGAGTTAAAGCGTTATTCAATACGGAGATTTCCGTACCGGCATTCCAGGTTCTTACTTTTTCCCATTTTAGGTTTTCATTACCGAGGGCTTTTAATTTCATACCCCGGATATTGGCATAATCTACATCGTATAGAACTTCGTACGTTGTCCTGGCCTGATAAGGGTTGAAATTGGCTTTTCCGGTTTGTCCGTAAGTCGCTCTGATCTTGAATTGGTTCAGGAAACTGATGTTTTTCATGAACGCATAATTGTGAATGTTCATCCCGGTACCGAACGACCAGAAAGTACCTGTTTTCTTTTTACTACCGAAGGCGGAAGATCCATCCAGACGACCGGAAACGTCGAACAAATAAATATCATTGAAACTGTAATTGAATTGCAGGTAAGTGCCGAAACGACGGCTATAACTGTCTTTATAGGTCGGTTTGGAACTCACGTCAACGGCACTGCTGGGGGAAGGAACACTCCCGAACGGGAATCCTTGATAATAAGCATAAGTAGCTTCCTGTTTGGTTTCTGATGCTTCCAGGCCTAAAGAGAAATTCAAATTATGTTTTCCTAATTGTTGGTTGTAAGAAAGCAAACCGTTGGCATTCCATTTGCTTGTACGGATTTCCCGGTCTGTGTATTTTCCTTTTAAATCGTTTTCACTTTGATAAAAATCTCCTGAGGCCGGATCCTTGTATTCATCTTCATCCTGTAATTTGAAAGAAGCGCTGAACGTCCCTTTTAACAACCAGTAGTTGTTGATATACCAGCTGATACTTAAGTTGTCGGTAAACTCTTTGTATTTGGTTTTATCGAAACTTTGTAAAGAGGCCTCATACAAGGGATTGTTGATCCGTGTCGCTCCGTTAGGCGGAACGGAAGTGCGATAGATCTCAAATTTTTTATAAGGATTTCCTGTCTCCGGATCATAAGGAGAGAGATAGGGTTTCATTCTTACGTAATCGCTGAATGAACCGTAAGGAGAATCTTCGGAAGACATAATACTTAATGAAGCCTGATTTTTAATCTGTAAGGATTTCCATCTGTAATCGACGGTAATAGCAGCTCCATATACATCCCGAAATGACTTTTTCATTACACCTCCGTTGTGTTGATAGTTTAATTCCAAGCCCCAGCGAAGTTCCTGAGAACCTCCGTCTATATAAAGGAAATGTTTATGATTTACTTCCGTTTGCAAAGGTTTGGAAATCCAATCCGTATCGATGCCGCGGAGGATGTTGTTGTATTGGTTGTCGTAATTGATGATTCCTGCCGCGATGGAATTGGCGTTCGTGCCGGTATATAATCCGGCCTGATATTCCGCTTCCAGCGCTTCGACCGCGTTTAACAGGTGATAACTGCTTAGATCCGGCGCCGAGACGGCTAATGTTCCGGCATAGCTGATCCGGATTTCTCCAGGTTCCGGCGCCGAAGTTTCGATAACGATAACACCGTTGGCGGCCCGTGAACCATAAACGGCGGTTGCAGCTGCATCTTTTAGGATGGTAACGCTCTCGATCCGATTGATATCCATATCGTATACTTTAGCCATATCCACTTCGAATCCATCCAAAATAAAAATGGGAGCACTCGGGTTGTTCGTTAAAGCGAATTGGGAGACGTCGTCGGCAGTTAGTTTGTCCAGCTCTTTCAATTCTGATGTGCCGGAGCGTCCCCGGATATAATACTCGGGCATCGTATTCGGGTCGGAACCCATGGCGTTGTTCTGAATTAATTTGAAAGAGGGATCGAAAACCTGTAAGGCTTTCATTACGTTCTGGCTGGATACTTTCAGGAGATCCTCTTTATTGACTTTGGTGGAAGCCCCGGTGAAACTTTCTTTTTTAATGTTAGCGTATCCGGTTACAACAACATCATTTAAAGAGGTCGTCTCTTCTACCAGAATAATAGTTAAAAATTCTTCTTTCGTGTATTTAATCTCCTGGGGTTTCATCCCGATAAACGAGAAGATTAACACGGGATCTTTTGTTTCCGGTATGGAAAAAGAGAATTTACCTTCCCGGTCGGTTGCCACACCGATGGCCGAACCTTTAAGACGAATCGTTACGCCGGGAATGGCAACAGAGTCTTTATCCAAAACTTTTCCTTTAATAACCATCTTCTTAATCTCATCCGGTATATTTTTTAGCGGGGATATAACGATGACGTTATCGACTATTCTGTACTTGAATTGTTTTCCGAAAACAATTCGTACGGCCTCTTCCAGAGTCGCTTGTGTTAAATTGATCGTGATTTTCTTGTTTACATCTATCTCTTGCTTGCTGAAAAAGAAATCTTGTTTTAGTTGTTTCTCCAGTTCTATAACGGCTTTTTCGATAGAAACATTCTTTAATTTGAGATTAATTAAAGAATTCTGGCTTTTAACTTCGGCCGATACGTGGGCCAAGCTTACCAGCATTATAAAAATCACGATTTTCATTACTCGTAATAAGTTAAAGATTTTTTCACGCGTGCATAAAAAGCACCAACTTCGTTTTTTTTTCATAACTTTGTAGTTGAAAATTAATACTAAGATTCTCTCAGGAGGATGGGCGAGGGTTGTTCACGGCAATCCTCGTTTTTCTTCCTTTAGTAATAAATAAGTAATCTTTCTTTATCGTTTTGATATGGTTATTATCCGACCATTTATGTTAAATGCTATATTCGTTGTTTCTGATATAATATTTAAAACTTTATCCAAATTCATGTCTCTGTTGATCACTCCTTTGAATTCATATTGCTTTATTTCCGGATTTTGATAAAAAACTTGGATATCGTACCAGCGTCGGAGTTGTTGCATGATGGATTCCAACGTCATGGAATGAAATACGAAACGTCCCTCTTTCCAAGAGATATAATCTTGTACATCTACCTGTCTTATATCCGTATTTCCAGTACGTGTGTTCATTACGCTTTGCATTCCGGGTTTCAGAATGACCTCCTGTTTGTTTTTTTCAGAGACGAATCGTACGGAACCGTTTACGAGTGTCGTATATATGTTTTCATCATCGCCGTATGTGTTTATATTGAACGTGGTTCCTAATACTTCGACAGATGCATTTTCTATGTGCACGATAAACGGTTTGGTACTGTCTTTTTTCACCGTGAAATAAGCCTCTCCTTTTAAGGTAACTTGCCGTTTGTCCGACAGAAATTTGACCGGGAAACGTAATTCCGATTCGGAATTCAACCATACCCGCGTTCCGTCCGATAATTCCAGCGGGTAGAATCCGCCCGTGGGTACGACTAACGTACTGTAAATCTCCGATTCGGCCAGATTTATATCGTTGATATGAACTTGTTTGTAGCTAAGTCCTAATAAGGAATCATTTTTGATCCCTTGTACAAAAGGAACCTCTACTCGTTGATTGGTCGATTTTAGCTTGGTCACTTTCCCGTCGGGCAGGATCAATTGGGCTTTTACTTTTCCGGGTGTGATGGCAGCAATCGGAGTTTTCTGCGTGACGCACTCTTTTTCTATCGAACGATTTATGACTTGATTAGCCAATAGGCCGATCGCGATCAGGATTGAAGCGGCTACCGACCATCGAATCGTATGGCGGCGGCTTTGTTGTTTTTGTATGGATTGCAAAAGACGGGAATGTACCTCTCCTTTTATGATTTCGAAGTTTTGAGAAGAGAAGGATTGTCGGATTGCCGCTATTTCATCCAATAGTTTCAGGTGTTCCGGATTTTTCAACCAGGCGGTAATTTCTTCTTCATGTAACTCCTTTCTGTGATTTAAGATACGATAGGCAAATTCTATGTCTTGATCGTTGTAATTCATCCTTTTTATGTTATTTTATCAATAACACAACGACCCCCTGAAAACGGGTGACAAACTTTTGGATTTTTTTCTAAAATAGAACGATTATAAAGATTAAATTTAATCAACTTTAAACCAAGTTGTGTAGTTGTTGGTATTGGATATAATTGTAATAATATTTGATAATTTGTAGTTGATGAGTTGAAATAATTTTAATATTTTTGAAAATTCCAATAAATGGATGTTGTAAGCTAAAATAAAAACCGGGATTAAAGATATAAGAAGTTGATAGTTAAATCAAAGGAGGACAACATTTATATTGAGGGATTGAAAAAAAGAGATCCCGAAGCGTACGAAATAGTATTTAAAATGTACTATAAGGTGCTTGTCTTGTTTGTGGAGAGACATATTGGAGATCGGAATACGGCCAAGGATTTGGTTCAGGATATTTTCTTAAAATTGTATGAAAATAGTTCTTCTTTTCCGAATGATTTTAATTTGAAATCTTGGCTGTATTGTCTGGCACGGAATGCAGCCATCGATTATTTACGACATTTGAAAGTAATGGATCGTAATAAGTTTTTGATGGCGGAAGCGATGCTCTATGCGGCCGATATAGATAAATGTGTGGATGAGAAATTGTACGCTAAGATACAAAGTGCAATCGAGACATTACCGGATCAATGTAAGCGAATCGTTTTAATGAGCGTTGTCGAAGGGAAAAAATATTGGGAGATTTCTAATGAATTGGGGATTACGATGAATACCGTCCGTACCCAGATTGCTCGCGGGTATAAAAAGTTGAGAGAACAGTTGAGTGATGATAACATGGCTGTTTTCTTGCTAATGGGGTTGTTTGCGATTGCGAAAAAGAGGGAAATAGGTCGGCAAAATTAACGGATACTTCGAAATAGGAGTCGTTGAATTTGCATAAAAGAAAAGTCAAGATTAACTTTGAAAGTCATTTAATTAAAGAATAATGAAAAATATCGGTTTTGTCGGGTTAGTTATTTTTTTAGGGATGGTACTCTCTTGCAGTAAAGGGGAGGATTCTCCTTATAATTCGAAAAATGTGGAGTATGCTGTCGGTTTATCCGAAGATACGATCGTGTTGGGGCAGTCTGTAACGGTTTTAGCAGAAATAAATCAACCTTTATCTATGTCCGTTTACGTGGAAAAGAAGGATAAAATTCAAACTTATATAGGGAAAATAGAATCTCCTAAAGGAAGTTTGGAATGGACGCCGAAGCGGGAAGAAGTAGACTGGGGGGAGAACTATATTGTTGTCCGTGTTTATTATTCGTCATCACATAGCATATCCAAGTATACACCGATCTATATAAAAGAATCCGTCGATGGGGATTGACGGGTGGAGAAAGAAAATGATTTCGGTACTCGTTATGAAACGGCTGTAAAATAGAGATATTTGGCCTGTAATGAAGTTCGTTTGCAGGTTGAATTGCCATTAGATCACTACCGATAGATTTATTTATCAGGTTTTTTTCCGGTTATCCTTTGATCATTGTAAGTAACATCTTAAACCGTTCGACAGCATTTAGGGCGTGAGGAGTGTTTGCCGGCATGATAATCGCTTCGCCGGTTTCTAAGATAAATGATTTTTTATCGATGTAAATTTTGGCTTTCCCGTCGAGGATTTGCACCAAAGCATCGAACGGAGCCGTGTGTTCACTTAAGTCCTGTCCTTTATCGAAAGAGAATAGAGTGATATTACCTGCTTCATTCTTAATGATTTGTTTGCTGATGATACCCTGATCGGCGTATTCAATCATTTTTCCCATATTCAGGATGCCTGCATGGAGATCTGTCGATTTCATATTATCTTTTTTTTGATAACGCAATAGAATGATTAGAGTTTATTTTGTAATATTAATAATATTGAAATAAAACGAAATATAGATAAAGTATAAGGTTGCCGGAGCGTACGAATCTTTTTATTGATAGACCCGTTAAGGGGGACTTTTATGTATGTCCAGCATGCGCCAATAGCTTGTTGCCGCTAATTTGTTGTATGGCAAAGGGGTATAATGAAAATATTTTTTCAAAAAAAATATTGAAAATTTTTGTCGCACAAAACAAAAGGGTCTCCGTTTTAGAGTATAAAAAGATAAAAGTATTGTGTATAAATGGAGATTTCAACGATTCTAATTTATAGGAAAATAGAAGGAACCTTGTCGGAAGAAGAGAATCGGAGGTTTGAAACGTGGCTAAACGAGAGTAAGTTGCATCGGCGATACTTCGAAAAGATGAAGAAAATGAATGAGATGCCAAAAGCCCAGCGGCTTTCAGAAGAAGAGATTGAGGCAGCTTGGATCGTATTTGCTCGTAAGCTGAAGAAAAAGCAACGATTGAGCTATTTTCATCGACCAATGTTTGCCTATTGGAGTGCCGTGGCCGTGATATGTATAGGGTTGTTTATCTTTATTTTGTTGAATGTTAAAGAAGACAAATCTTTAAGAGCTGTTCCTGCTGTACATCGGATTACGCCAGGACATAGGGATGCCATATTGTATTTATCGGATGGTAGTCAACACCGTTTAGGTAAACAAAATAATTCTTTCCAAGAGAAATCAGGTATTGAAGTAAAGGTAGATAGTACTCGTTTGGTGTATTCCGCTCGGGTACAAAAGACGGACTCTATGCGAAAATTGATCTTTCACAAGTTGGATGTTCCAAGAGGTGGGGAGTATACGGTAGATTTGGAAGATGGAAGCAAGGTATATATAAATTCGGAATCTTGTTTGACTTATCCGGTTGCTTTTGTCGGAACGAGCCGTGAAATTTATTTGGAAGGTGAGGCCTACTTCGAGATACAAAAAGATACCCTTCGTCCTTTTATCGTACATGCCGGAGACATGGTGATTACCGTTTTGGGGACGAGCTTTGGTGTGACTTGCTACAGAGACGAGGAGGAAGAGCATACAACTTTAGTGCAGGGAAAAGTTGAGGTGAATTTTAAGAGCAAGTCGGGCCATCTTTATATTTTAGAACCGGGGATGCAGCTCCGGTACGATAAGAAATACGATTTAGTGGTGAAAAAGCAGGTGGATGTTCAGGAGTATGTAGCTTGGCATGATGGGAAATACATCTTTAAGAAAAAGCGCTTGGAGGATATATTAACGATTTTATCCCGGTGGTATAACTTTACGGTCTTTTATCAAAATGCCGACGCGAAGGAAGCTCTGTTTTCTGGGGAGTTGAAGCGTTTTGATAATTTCAATTATATCCTTCATTTGTTGGAGGAGGTAGGTGATGTGAGATTTGCGGTGGATAAAAATGTAGTGAAAGTACGAAAACGATAAGACAGGAGAATACAATTCTCCTGTCTTCAAAGGAGATAAGTTTGCCGACTTGCTCCTTAGGTGTCTAATTTAACTATACAAATTTATGAAAAAAAGAAGAAAACTGTACAGACCTTTGCAAAAAAGGTGGTGTCGTAAGGTGCTATTATGTATGAAACCCCTTTGTTTATTTTTGTTAGTGTTCAACTTGGGATTGAATGCAGCGGTACATTCCCAAGATCAAAGAGTAAGTGTAAAATTGAAAGATGCCGGTATCGAAGAGTTGATTTCAGCGATTAAGAGTCAATGTGAGGTCGGTTTTTTGTATGACTATAATAAGGTGAAACGGGTTAATTCCATTACCGTTGATATGCAGAATGCTTTGTTAAAGGAGGTGTTGGATGCGGCGTTGAAGGGGACTGGCTTTAAGGCTGAAATAGAAAATGATATGATCATTATCAAAGAAGCAGTTGCGAAAGATGAAAAGAAAGAAGTTCGAATTGCCGGTAAAGTCGTGGATGATAAGAAGATACCGCTTCCCGGTGTTGCAATTGTGATTAAAGGTACACATTTAGGAACTACTACAGGTGTAGACGGAAAGTATTCGTTGAGATTGCCGGAAGTGAAAGATATTACATTGATATTTAAATTTTTGGGGATGGAAACTCAGGAAATTAAATATACCGGACAGGATACGATTAACGTAACCATGAAGGAGGAAAAGCAGAGATTGAAAGATGTGGTTGTAACGGGATACAACACGATACGAAAGGAGAGTTTTACCGGAAACGTGACAAAGGTAACCAAGGAACAATTAATGAAGACCAATAATAAGAGTTTGATCGGGGCTCTTCAAATATTTGATCCTTCTGTTCGTTTGAAAGACAACTCGATTTGGGGATCTGACCCTAATGCTTTACCCGAATTCAATATTCGGGGTGAGTCCAGTATTGCTATGGCCAAAGGTTTGGATGTGGAATATACCAAAAAAACACAACGGACCAACGTGCAGGATAACCCGAATCTTCCGGTTTTTATTTTGGATGGATTCGAGGCGTCCGCTCAAAAAATATACGATATGGATATGAACCGTATCGAGAGCGTGACAATTTTGAAAGATGCTGCTGCTACGGCTATGTACGGTTCAAGAGCTGCAAACGGTGTGATTGTTATTACGACTGTCGCTCCTCAACCCGGGGAGATGAGAATTACTTATAGTTTCACGGGTGAAGTGGTATTACCGGATTTGTCCGATTACAATTTGTGTAATGCTGCTGAAAAGCTGGAAGTGGAGAGGTTGTCCGGAGTTTTTTCCGATGATGTGTACGGGGAGATGGAATATAATAAGAAATTGACGGAGGTGTTGCGGGGGGTAGATACGGATTGGTTGGCTCTTCCTTTACGTAATGTATTTAATCATAAGCATAGTTTCTATTTGGAGGGTGGTGTCGAAAGTGTACGGTATGGTTTAGACTTCAATTATGATAGTAATGACGGAGCGATGAGAGGATCGTATCGTAGTCGTGCGGGAGCCGGCTTAACGGTGGATTTCCGTTACAAGGACAAACTTCAGATTCGTAATTATGTCTCTTACACGATGACTCGCTCGGAGGATTCACCGTACGGAACATTCAATGAATACGCCAATAAACAACCTTATCTTGCTTATAAAGGTGATGACGGTAAATTGTTGTCCCAATTGACGGACGGAACTACGAATCCCTTGTGGAAGACCACGTTGGAAAGTTATTCCGGAAAAGGACATATTTATGATTTAACCGATAATCTGGATATTAACTGGTATATTTTGGAAGGACTTCAGTTTAAGGGGCAGTTTAGTGTTACGAAAAATGATTCCAAAACCGAATCTTTTACGGATCCGGACGATCCCTCCTACCAGTATACGGCAATTAAAGAGAAGGGGCAATTATCCCGTTCTTTGTCGACAGGATATAATTGGAATATAAACGCTATGTTTTATTATAATCGTGCTTTTGGTAAACATTTCATTAATGCGACGATGGGGTTGAACATTAAGGAATCCAAAACGGAAGGTTATAATATGCTTTTTAAAGGATTCCAATTAGGAACGATGAATACTCCTGCTTTTGCGGCTACACAACCGGATAAAACGGACGTTTCCAGAAACCAAGACCGGTTATTTGCCTTTTTGGCTTCGGTGAATTATTCGTTGGATAATATCTATTTATTGGACGCTTCTGTTCGTTTCGACGGTTCTTCTCAATTCGGGTCGGATAAGCGCTTTGCTCCTTTCTGGTCTGTCGGGCTCGGAGTAAATTTCCATAACTATAAATGGCTGCAAGATCACTGGCTTGTCAGTACATTGAGGATTCGCGGATCTTACGGAAGTACGGGTAAGGTGAATTTCCAACCTTATACGGCCGTTACTACTTATGAAACGGATGCCGATAGCTGGTATTATACCGGTCCGGCGACTAAATTGGTTTATTTGGGAAATACGGATTTGACCTGGGAAAAGACAAATACGTTGGATTTCGGTATCAACTTGGGATTTTTTAATGATCGTTATACTATAGAGGCTAACTATTACCACAAGAAAACGAATGATTTGATCGATCAGGTGACCATTCGTTCCTCATCCGGTTTCGATCAATATTATACCAATTCCGGTAGTGTGGTAAATAAGGGATTCGAGGTGAATCTAAGCGCTACCGTGTTTCAGAATGATAAATGGGTAGTTACTTTGACCGGTAATATGGCGGGTAATAAGAATGAGATTACCTCTCTCGGTAAATCGACGGAAGAGTATAATAGAAAATTGAATGAAGAGTACGATTCCAGTTGGCCTTCTTATGGAAGAGAATTCATGGCTACACCTTTTACCCAGTATTATGTAGGAGCTTCGACTACGGCTATTTATGCCGTACGGTCAGCGGGCATTGACCCGGCAAACGGTAAAGAGAAATTTATCAAGAAAAACGGGACCAGTTCTTATACTTGGTGTGCGGACGATCAGGTCGTCGTGGGAGATCAAAGTCCTACCGCTAACGGAACTTTTGGAATCAATGTGAATTATCGCGGATTTTACGTGAATGCTTATTTCTCTTACCAATGGGGCTCTCAGTCTTATAACGAAACTTTACGGGCAAAAGTGGAGAATGCTAATATTAAGAATAATAACGTGGATAAACGGGTTCTTTCACAGAGGTGGAAGAAACCGGGGGATATTGCGCCTTATATCGATTTGACTAATAATACGACAACCAAACCGACTTCACGTTTGGTTCAGGATGATGATTATCTGACGTTTAGCAGTTTATCTGTCGGGTATGATTTCAAAAGAGAATTGTTGCAAAAAATTAGCTTGACCTCTCTTGGAATCCGGTTCAATGCAAATGATTTATGTAGGTGGTCAACAATAAAAGAAGAGCGGGGAACCAGTTATCCGTATGCTAAGAATTATAGTTTTACCATTAGTGTAGGTTTCTAATTTTTAAGATTAATCATATGAAAATTATAAATATAATAGTAGTATTGTCTGCTTTGGCTCTCACGTCTTGTGAGGAGTGGCTGGATTTGAAACCGGATACTCAGGCGACCGAAGAACAAGTTTTCTCAACGTCGGCCGGATATCACTCCGTATTGAACGGGTTATATAAATCTATGGGATCCTCTAATTTGTACGGGGTTGAATTGGCATTTGGAATGGTGGATTGTATGTCTCAGCAATATTCTTTGAAAATTGCCAACAACGTGACCAGTAGACAACTGTATATCGATGCGGGAGATTTCAATTATACCAGCAGTTATTTAACACCGACGATTGAAGCCGTGTGGTTGGCAGCTTTTAATGTGATTGCCAATGCCAATAATCTGATACAAAATGTGGAAAACGCATCTGAGGATTTGTTTAAGGAGGGAAAGATGGAGAAAGATATGATCTTGGGTGAAGCTTATGCCTGTCGGGCTTTGATGCATTTTGATATGTTGCGTCTGTTTGCACCGGCGCCGGTACATGATGATAACCAGATATATGTTCCTTATGTCGACCGTTACCCGAATATTCAAGCGAGCGGTATAACCGTTACGCCTTTTTTGGAGAAAGTAATTACCGATCTGGAAAAAGGACGGGATCTGGTAAAAGAGTGGGATACTTCGGAGATCGGTGTCGGTTTGCAGATTACGGGTAAAGCTCGTTTTAATAATCAATTTTCTTTTGGGACCGTTATCTATGATGATTATTCGAACGGTTCAAAAATAGATGCTTTCTTTAAAGGAAGAGGCTATCGTTTGAATTATTATGCCATTACGGCATTGTTGGCCCGTGTATATCAATATGCCGGAAAGCATCTGGAGGCTTTTAATTGTGCCAAGGAGATTATGGATTTCCAAGTGAAAGATTACTACGGAATGCAATCTGCTTTTGGAAAGGATGATTACAATGGAATTCGTAAAGGCGATTGGGATTCCAAGACGGATTTGAAGGTTATCTCTAATTTGATTTTTGCCGTGTACAATGAAAAGGCGTATAACGACTTAGGCCTGGAGTATTTCTTTAAACGGGAATTTTATAGCGGTTCCTATCCGACGTGGTTGGTTATCAATCAAGATGTGCAAAAGACATTTTATACGCGAGGAGGAGTTGATGAGTCTAAAACCGACTATCGCTCTCTCAATATGATTTTCTACGCGACCAACAGCAATGGGCAGTATCCGATTTCTGGAAAATGGTTTATCAGTGAGAATGAGGAAACCCGGGACGAAAATCTATGCGTTCTTCCCGTTATCCGGGCTACGGAAATGCGTTATATCATGGCCGAATATCATGCACGTAACGGAAACTTCGGTGAAGCTCAGAATATATTGAACGATATTCGGGAAAAGAGGGGATGTACGGAAAAAATAACGGTTGGTAGTTGGAACGATTTTGTAGATGAATTGATCAGAGATGCTCGTCGGGAATGGATTTCCGAAGGACAGCTTTTCTATCTGTACAAGCGTTTGGATGCTAATATCGATTTTGGAAAAAATGTTGTTCGTCCGATGAGTCGGAGCGAGTATTTGGTACCGATTCCAAGTAACCAGAGTTTATAATTATTGATTGTAAAAATAGAAATTATGAAAAAGTATTTATTTCCACTTTCCATCTTAATAACCCTGTTCTTCTTTTCTTGTGATGAAGATAAGGTTTTGACATTCCATGATGGGCACGAAATATTTTTCGATAAGTTTTATATGAATGCCTTTTCTCCCGGAACGGAAGAAGCAGATTCCACGGTAACCTCTTTTTTCTTTTATCCGGAAGGAACGACGGATATAACGGTTCCTGTCGAAGTTCAGCTTTCAGGAACTCCTTTGACTTCTGAGATTAAG
Organism: Gabonibacter chumensis; assembly: GCF_024741215.1. Classification (NCBI taxonomy): domain Bacteria; kingdom Pseudomonadati; phylum Bacteroidota; class Bacteroidia; order Bacteroidales; family Porphyromonadaceae; genus Gabonibacter; species Gabonibacter chumensis. The sequence goes on from NZ_JANSKB010000001.1 coordinate 1,541,529, forward strand.
TTCGGATTGAAGGTCATAGAGGAGGAGACAACGGCTAATCCGAATGAATACGATTTGGATGATTTTTATGTTTTCCATACGAATACCATAGGAGAAGATGCTAAGGTGATAAAAGATACGATATATATCAAGTTGATTAAATCGGATCGTTTAGATGATCTACCGGAAGGTGTACGCCTTGTAGTAGAGTTGGTTCCGCCTGATGGCGTGGGTTTGGGACAGGTAGAACGCAGACGGGCGAAAATTATTATGACTTCAGTTGCGATGCAACCGGAGTGGTGGACACAGGAGGTCGTGGACGGATTGTTAGGAAAGTATTCGCAAAAAAAATACCAGCTTTTCTTGAATAATGTTGATAAAGAGGCTCGAATGGGAAAAGAGTTGATAGAAAAACATCCGGATGAGGCGATCAAATTGGTAATGGAATTTAAGGAGTGGTTGTCTGAACAGCCGATAGAGGACATTACCGACATTGATGGTAGTATAATCGAAGTTGCAATTTAATCTGATTAATAATGAATTCTATGAAAAATATAGTTTTATTAGGTTGTCTTCTTTTAGCATCTCTTTTAACTGGGTGTTTTAAAGACGAAGGTAATTATACATATAAAGATTTGGGACTCGCTCCGAAATGGATCATAGACCCGAATACCGAACCGATACGAATTAACGGAACGCAAGGTGAAATGATGAAATTCATGCCTCAAGGCAAGGATTTTACTTTTGGAGAGGATTCTGTGGCAGCATTGGATATTTTCCGGTATGAATGGGAGATCAACGGTACAATTATCTCGGAAGAGTCCAATTTCGAGATGAAAACGGATACCGTGATGGCAAGAGCAAATTTAAATAAAGCCGAAACAGGCATAACCGGAATATTACGTATTATCAATAAGCAAAATGGTATTACCTATATAGGAAGAGCTTATCTTGGGTTCCGGCCGAAATTTTATATCGGAAGTTTTGTCGTGGTGTCTGATAAAAATACGGATGCGACCAAATGTTCTTATTTCCGTTTGAAAACAAGATACGACGGTCCTAATTTGGTTTACGAGTATTTTATGGAAGATGATCTTTACTATCAAATGAATGGGAAGGATATTCCGGGTAAACCGCTTAAGATACGGAATTGTTTGGCACCGCATATTTCGTCTACTTCGGGAGCTTCTCTTATTACGACAACAGAAGGAGTATATCAGTTAAATAATGAGACGTTTACGATGTATACCGATATGAAAGACGAGTTTTTGAATGGAACTCCGGATAATTTTAAGCCGGCTGATGCGTTTGACAACTTGCGTCTTTCCTGTATCGCTACGCAAGACGGACGTATTTTCAAAAGACAAATGTCAGAGAATTATCTGACCGGAAAATACTTATCCGATCCTTATTTTATTGATAGCAAGGGATATAAAGTAACTAAATTTAGTACTTACGTGTCCCGGGATCGTGAGCCTCTTTGTTTTGACGAGAAAAACAGAAGGGTATTGATTATCCAATCCGAAAGTAATGGTATGAATGCCACAATACGTCCCTTGGTTAAGGGTGACGGAAATTATTATCCTTTTCCTCTTTGGGAGATTCCGGCTGATGTGGATGTAGTACACTTGTGTCCGACTTACGATCGCAAAACTTATGTGTCCGGGAATGCCATTTATTACAATCAGGGAGGTAAAACCTACAAGTATGATTTCAGGTTTAACTCTTCCGATATGAAGGTGTTGGAGAACACGGAGTCGGCTCCCGTTGCTTTACCGGTATATTTGACGTCGGAGGACATACTTATGACCTTCGGGTGTTATTCCGGTCCCGCGAATAAAATGGTTTATGCTAAAGGCAATGAAATACATTGTATTAATTTCGGGGAGAATTATTCGGATAAACTATGGATCTCTGTCGATTCTAAAGTTACGGTACTACTATATACTGTTGTTTATAATAGTTATAAATATATGGTTGTCGGATGTGAGAATGGAGATGTTATGGTTTATGCTGTCGATAATGAGTTGCTTACTTATAGATTGGTATCGAAAGCGAATGTCGGAGGAAGGGTTGCGGGTATTAACGAAACCGGTTTCTATTATGGAGCGGATACGTTTTAATCACTATTATAAAGTAAATCTATTGTATGGAAGAATCAATCGTAAAAGTTGAGAATTTATCCCATCGTTACACGATCCAGTGGGCTGTGCGGGATATCAATTTCGAGA